>JAJCYW010000016.1 GCA_029262675.1 Chloroflexota bacterium
CTACATCGCCCGTGCTGTCCTGTGGGGGGTGGGCTTTATCGCCCGCCGGCGGGCCGGGCGTCGCCCCGCGGGTGTGGGCGACGCCGACGCTGCCCGCCGGGCAGGCTCCTTCCAGGCTGGCGATCAGGTTGGCCAGCTTGCCTTCGTGCTTCTTCAGGTGCAGGTTGCCGTCGCTGTCGCAGACGGCGATGCCGGCGCTATCGTAGCCGCGGTACTCCAGTCGTTGCAGCCCCTCTATCAGCAGGGGGGCGGCCTCCCGCGTGCCAACGTAGCCGATGATGCCGCACATGCAGCGCTCCTTTCGCTCGTGTCACGCGGAGCGTGACACGCATCCGCGGCGAACGGGCATTCCTGTGCCCGCAGGGACCGGAATGCCCCGCCGCGGTCGAATCGTCGTCGGTGTTGGAATGCTGCCGCGAAGTGGTTGGGGACGGGGGAACGTTCCCCCGGTACATTGGACGGACTTTGTCAGGGACTTGCGACCCTGGTTTGTACCGCCCATGACGACTGTACAGCCGGGAGGCCATCCGCCGAATGATTCGATTGACCTCCTCCTCGTCATCCTTCCGTGTCCGCACGCTGTGTGTGCAGGAAGGACCTGGCGCTTCTATTCGGTAACTTGTGCCGCGGCGGTGCGCACACCACCTCCTTCCGGATCGAGTTCGTGCAGTCTTGCGATCACGGCGTTAATTACGCTGTCCGGCGTCGAGGCGCCGGCGGTGACGCCGACGCGGTCGCGGCCCCGCAGCCACTCCACGCGGATCTCGTCCGCTGACTCGACCTGGTGCGCCTCCACGCCTTCTTCCCGCGCTACCTCTGCCAGGTGCCGCGTGTTGGCGCTCTCCCGGCCGCCGATGACGAACATCACGTCGGTCTTGTGCGCCAGCTCTTGGGCCGCGGCCTGCTGCGTCGTCGTCGCGTTGCAGAGCGTATTGATCACGCGCAGCTCCGTGATGCGGTCCATGCGGCGCTCCAATAGCGACCGGACGAACTCCGCAAAGTGGCCTTCGGTTTCGGTCGTCTGGGAGAGCACCCCCAACCGCGTCGGCAGGTCGTCCGGTAGCGTGTCGATCTCGTCGATCGTCCGAATCGCGTAGGCGTTACCCTCCGCCCAGCCAAGCACACCGCGCGTCTCCTTGTGTTCGGGATCGCCGAAGACGATGACGGCCAGCCCGTCCTCCGTGAGCCGCTTGGCCCATTGCTGGGCGCGCGTGACGATGGGGCAGGTGGTATCGAGGACGGAAACGCAGCGGCTGGCCAGCTCCTTGACGGTCGCTTCGCCGACGCCGTGGGCCGTGATGGCGACGGGCCTCTCGCCCACCTGCTCCAGGGAGGCGATAACGCCCAGCCCCTTTTCCTTGAGCTGGGAGACGACCTGCGGGTTGTGGACGACGGAGCCGAGGCTATCGATCTCCCCCGTGCGCTCCGTGGCATCCTCCATCATCTTCACGGCGCGGTCGACGCCGTAACAAAAGCCCATCTCACCAGCGAGGACGATCTGCATAGCCCTACTAGTATACCGTGGCAGGATGCCGCGAGTCGCTAGGAAGCCGGCGCTGCGCTCTCCGTGTCTGCGTAGACGCCCCGGTTCTGCTCCGGCAGCAGGGCGGCGATGCGGCGCATGATGATATCCATCGCCGCGGCCGCCGCATCGGCGTCTACGCGCTCGACGGGCGGCAGGTGGAACGGCTCGCCAATGACCATCTTCACGTGTTTTATGGCCAGGGGCTTGATGAAGAGCCACGGCCAGAGGATCGACTCGGTGCCGGTGATGGCGACGGGCACGATAGGCGCCCCGGTTTGAAGCGCGACAATCGCCGTGCCCGGGTGGGCTTTGGTGAGGCCCCCTGTGCGACTGCGGGTGCCTTCGGGGAACATGACCAGCATGTCGCCGCGCTCCACGACTTCGCTCGCGGCGTGGAGGGCGGAGAGGTCGGCGGTGCCGCGGCGGACGGGGAACGCGCCGAAAACACGGAACGCGGGGCCCAGGATGGGCCAGCCGATCATCTCCCTCTTCGCCATGAACATGGGATTACGCGGGATCGCCGCTATGATCGCGGGCGGGTCGGCGTTGTTGATGTGGTTGCTGACGAGGATCAACGGCCCTTTGCGAGGTACGTTCTCCTTGCCGATCACTTCGAATCTACGGACGTAGACGGCGAAACAGAGCTTGGCCAAGAGGACGAAGCCGCGCCGGTAGGCTCTCAGGAGCGACACGGGCCGGCTTCCAGAATTCGCTCGACAACCTCGTCGAGCGTCAGTTCGTCCGTGTCGATGACGAGCGCGTCGACGGCGGGCCGCAGCGGCGACATCGCGCGGCCGCTGTCGATCTCGTCCCGCAGCGCCAGCTCGTTTCGCACGTCGTCCAGCGTCTCCACGCGGCCGGCGAGGCGCAGCTCTTCGTGCCGGCGGCGCGCGCGCTCCTCCGCGGAGGCGTCCAGGTAGACCTTGAGCGGCGCGTCCGGCAGCACGACGGTGCCGATGTCGCGGCCTACCATCACGATGCCGCCCTCAGCGGCCATCGCGCGCTGGAGTTCGACCATCGCGACACGGACTTCGGGCACTCTGGAGACGAACGACACCGCTTCGCCGACTTCCGGCGAGCGCAGTCGGCGCGTCACGTCCTCGCCATCGACGAGCACGGTGGCGCCGTGGGGCGCGTCGGGCGGGCCGGGTTCCATGGTGATCGTCACCGCGCCGGGGAGGCGGGCGACCGCGGCGTGGTCCTCGAAGTCGACGTCGTGGGCGATCGCGGCGCAGGTGATGGCACGGTACATCATGCCGGTATCGATGAAGCGGTAGCCCAGCCGCCCCGCCACGCGTCCGCCGACGGCGCTCTTACCGGACGCCACCGGCCCATCGATGGCGATATACGCCGGCGCGCTGTTTGCCGGTTGCGTGTCACCCGTGCCGGACTGCGTCTGGCTGCTCGTACCGCGTTCCTCCCGCTACGGGATTATAGCGCGCGGGCAGGCGAGGGAGGATAAGCGGGGGAGGGGTGGGCCATCCCTCCCCCGTGCTCTCCGTCCGCGCGGCGCGGCTACGGCATGACTAGAACCAGAACCGCCGTGGCACCCGACGCGTCAGACGTATCCTGAATCGTCGCGCCGGGCTGGCGGGCTAGCTCGTTGACGTAGTCGACGGCTACCTGCGCTCTGGCTGCGTGCGGATCGGCGACAAGGACGCAGCCTATGCCGCCAGAGGCGATGGCCGATCTGTACAGGTCGGGAGGGTCGTCGAAGCGAAAGAAGAGCGGTTCTTTGCCCTCCCAGTCGTAGAATTCGAACACCAGGGGCATCAGCGGAAACGGCCGCGGCGCGAAGACCGCTGACCTTTTGCCTTCCACATCACAGGCCGACCGCTGGGCCTCCCGCAACACCAACGCGGCATTGGGCGCCGGAAGCTCAGCGGGACTAACCTCCCAGTGCCGATAGAGATTGAGGCCGAGGATCGCCGGAAGGACACCAACGGCGCACAATAGTACTAGTGCGGGTTGGACGCCTGGCTTCGGTATCGCCCGCGAGAAGAGAGTCACAATGCGGTCCAGAGCCAGACCTGCAAACGCGGCCATGGGAGGCAGTACGTAGTGTAGGCGGCTGTTGATCTCCTCCTGGCGTGGGTGAAACAGGCCTGTCACGACAATCGCGACGAGGAACCAGATGAGGAGAAACCGGTATCGCTTATCGCGTACACGGGTCGTGGCATACGCGAGGCCCAGAAGCGCCAGTGGCGCCGAGATGTCATCGAGCAACGAGCCAGATACGAAGTGTTTCGGGTACGGGTTGAAGTTGAAGGCGAAGAACACGCGTGGAGCGCTCGCTGCCAGATCGGAAATGACCTCGATAGGCGACCTACCCGACGATTGAGACTCACCCAGCATTTCGCTGATCACGTTCCATCCTTCGACGGCGAAGAGCGGGGCTACCGCCAGCGCAAAGCCGGCAGTGATTGGCAACACCGTTGCCGGTCGCCAGTGTTTCCTGCCCAGGAACAGCAACGCGAACGCCATAACGACGATTGCGCCCCTTCCCGAGTAAAACGTATAGAAGCCTAGCCCCGCGACCGCTCCGGCACAGAATAGGAGAACGAGGCTGGATCTGCGTCTCCCTGCCACGAACAGCCCAAACGAAAGAACGGTCGGAAGTAGGGGGAAGACGTTGTCGTAGCCGGTGTGAGCGTAACCGAGCAAGTAGTGGGCGGAGGAGAGTATCGCAGTGGCGAATGCCGCGGTTCGCGCGTTAGTCAGTGCCCGAATCAGCAGATAGAACACAGGTATCGTGGCCAGCAAAATGAGCAGCGTAGCCAGCTTCCAACCGAAGATGTTCACGCCAGCTACGTCCATGACCGCCGCCTGATACGCGGAGCTGAGGATCGGATGGGTTCCGGAAGGTCCCGCCTGACTGAACAGGTTGAGATGGCTTTCGCCGTTGACGATATCCCGGGCAAATATGAAGAACGTTCCGTCGTCACCAAGGGTCGCATAACGCCAGTTCGTGAGGTCAGTGGCGACCAGTCCGGCGAACAGACCCATCAAGCCCAGCACCACTAGACCTTCCCAGTAGTGAACAGCCAGCCGTGGAGGCCTGCCGGTGCCGCGAAGGCGATCATACAGGCCGAATAGCAGTGCCGTGAGCGCCAGTAGGCAGAAGAAGAGGGCCACGTACCAGCCTTCGTAGCTGTCGGTAGCGAGTCTCGCGATCAGATAGCTCCAACCCGCTAGTGAGACGGCGGCCCCCGCAGCGATAGCAAACCCATGCCATCGTTGGGGCGCAACTGGTGACAGTGTCTCGGGAACCACATCCTGGTCACTGTCCGATGGTTCTGACTTGCCCCTCAGGGACCAAGCTGACCACGCGAACAGTCCCATCGCCACGGCGAAGATTGGGATCGCTATCGCGACGGATTGCTCGCCATCGTATCCGCCGCCTCGGTACAGCTCCGTCAACTTGCCGTCCAGGGAGGAAAGGAGCGGAACGTCATCCGACCAGTGATCAGCGTTGCCGATGACAGATTGACCGTACGCCGCCAACGCGAGCGCCAGTAGGAGACTAATGAGTGTAGTGTTACGCCTAGCGCTGTCCAACCAAGTCCCGTCTCAATCCCTAGCGGTTAGACTGCCGCAGTCCGCGTACGACGCTGGTAGCATATCATGGGGGCATGATGAGACGTTGGCTGGATTCGGCTCGTGGCGTGAACATCCCGAACGGCTGGTGGCTGGTGGCAGCGCTCGGCATGGGGGGTGGTGTGCTCGTTGCCGGACTGATCTCTGTGTTAGCGGTTCGCTCAGGCAACTCAGAAGAGGATTACGTTTCGGGGTTCTGGCAGATCGGCCTCGTCGTCCATAGCGGGCCAGTGTCGGACTCGATCGGCAAATCGTACTACTGCAGCGGTGTGTTCGACCAGATCGGCACGGCAATCGAAGGTGAGCTCGACTGTCCTGTGCTAGGCCGTTCAGCGGACGTGACGGGGTTCGTGTCGTTCAAACGCGACGCTGTCGGCATGTCGGCGCAGTTTCAGGAGTCGACGATAGAGATCGTGGCAGAAGCCGTCTCAGCAGTGCAATTGGTGGGAAGCTGGGAAGACAGTCAGGCGTTCTCAGGCAGGTTCGTGGCTGTTCGAGGCCAGCTATCGACTGCCCCCTAGCCACCCTCCCCCGCCGTGGGCCGCCCGCTCCGCCAGGTACGCGCCCCAGACGACAGCCGCGACGCCCAGCACAGCGCCCGCGAGTGCCGAGGGCCAGAGGTTGTCGCCGCCCAACAAGCCGTTGCAGCGGACGTGCTCATGCTGCGCGGCTATGATCATGGTAGAATCGCGAAAGCCGGAGGTGTGAAGAGGCCGCTCGGCAGATCGCCGCACGCCGCTGAACGCCGATCCGTTAGGCGTCATCGAAACATCATTCGGGAATGTCCGCTTTCGACCCGAAGCGGAACCGGAAGCGGGAGCCTAGGCGGCGGGTGCGGAGCCATTCGAAACGCGGGAAGAACTCCACAGCCGCATGTCTTTTATTGGGAACGGACATGGGCGTAAAAAACTACCTAATCGAAGGCGTTTCCTGCACCGGCAAAACCTCGGTCTGCGACGAGCTGCGACGGCGCGGCTACCACTCCATCGATGGCGACGTGGAGTTGGCCTATTGGGGCGATCCCAAGACTCGTGAGCCCTTGGACAGCTCAGCCTACGAGCATTGGATCTGGGACGTCGATAAGGTCAGAGCTTTGGTGGCCGACCAAAGTCATGCGGCATCGTTCTTTTGCGGCGGTTCCAGGAATTTCGACCGTTTCATCGATCTATTCGATGGAGTTTTCGTTCTTGAGGTCGATCTGGACACGTTAAACCGGCGTCTTGCCGCCCGACCTGAAGACGAGTGGGGCGATCACGTTGTTGGAGATCACGGACGAGCAAGCGAACGGGAATTCATTGCGCGATTGCATGCGACAAAAGAAGACATTCCAAAGAACGCAATCATGATCGACGCCACGGCACCCCTCTCACGCGTCGTCGACGCAATTCTCGGAAATGCCAACTAGGTGTCGCCTTAAGAACCGCGAGATATTAGTGCCCGCTTTGTCGAAAGCAGACATAGGAGACCACGAATGACGCCTAACAAGGCGATGAAGCGGACCTCCCTACCCGCCACCCCCGCCGTGCGACGCCCGCTCCGCCAGGTACGCGCCCCAGCCGACAGCCGCGACGCCGAGCACAGCGCCCGCGAGTGCCCAGGGCCAGAGGTTGTCGCCGCGCTGAGATGATGGAGCCGAGGCGGGTTCCGGTTCCAACAGTGGCTGTCGGCGGATGACGGGCGCGGGCATCGGCGTTGGGTTTTCGACAGCGGTCGGGGTGGGCGGCTCGCTGGCTGGAAGGACCGACGACACGGGCGCGCTGGATGACGAGCCGCCGGCCGGCGCGGGAGTGGTCGCAGCGGTAGGGTCGTCGGCTGCAGCGGCGGGAGCGGCGCGGTCCCACGTTACGTCATCGATGTAGATCGTCGCCTGCGCGGCGGCGCGAGGCCGTAGCAGGACGCGCAGGTTGGCCGAGCGCGCCTCCGTCGGCGCTTGAACGGACGCCGTGGCGAGGCCGCGCCAGCCCGCCTGCAGCAGCGACAGAGCTTCTGTTGAATCGACCGAGGCGATTGCCGCGCCGCTGCCGTCGGCGCTGGCGTACCACGAGACGCGCAGCAGGACGGCCGCGACGAGCGGGTCGTTGTGAAACACGAATGCCCTCAGCCGGTACCAGGCCCCGGGTTCGACCGTCACGGTCTGGTAGAGCCACTTCGTGCTGGCCGTGCTGCTGACGAACGCCGCTGAAAAGTTGCCGCCGCGTGTGGGCGTCTCGCGGGAGAAGAGCGAGCCGCCGTGCGTGCGCCACGCCAGCGGCCTGCCGTCCTGGACCGATTCGAAACCGCCGTTGGCGAGTGACTCCAAAGGACCGGCGGCAGCGGGCACGGGTGTGGCTGTCGGCGGTACGGGCGCGGTCGGCGGCGGTGTGTCCGTCGGGGCGGGCGGAAGCGTGGATGCAGGCGTAGCGGTGGCGGTCGCCGTTGCGCGAGGCTGCGAGGTGGCTGTGGCTGTCGGCGGAACGTTCGTCGCGGTCGGCGGCGGCGTGGATGTCGACGGCTGTGGTGTCCCCGTGTCTGTGGCCGCCTCGGTGGGAGATGGCGCCGCGGGCGGTTCCGGCGCGCTCACGATGTCGAACGCGGCATCGTCGACGTAGATCAGCGCGCTCGTAGCGTCCCGCGGACGAAGAACGATGCGCGCGTTGGCAGAGTGGATGCCGGGCGGCGCTTGCACCGGCCCGGTCGTGAGCTGCCGCCAGCCGGGCTGCGGCGACGCCAGCGTCTCCGTCGAGTCGACCGACGCAATGGCGCTGCCGCTGCCGTCGCCGCTGGTGTACCAGGCGAGTCGCAGCAGCACGTTGTCCACCCAGGCGGCGTCGTGGTGGACGTAGGCGGAGAACGTGTACCAGACGGTGGGCTGGACCGTCAGCGTCTGGTGCACCCACTTTGTGCTGGCCGTCGTGCTAAGGAAGCCGCCCGACCAGCTCCCGCTGCGGGACGGCTCGCCGGACTGCATCAGGAGCCCGCCCTGCGTGCGCCAGGCCAGCGGCCTGCCGTCTTCTGCCGCTTCGAACCCTGGGTTCTCCAGCCGTGCCGGGATCACGTGCGGCGTGTTCGTCGGCGTTCGTGTTGGCGTCCGCGTCGGCGTGTTCGTGGGCGGCACCGGCGTCGATGTGGGTACGGCGGTCGCGGTGTTGGCGGCCGGCGCGGCCGTCGCCGTCGATGTGGCGGTTGCAGCCGGAGGCGGCGTCGGCGTCGGCGGCGTCGTGGTAGGCGTGTCGGTGGCAGGCGGCGTCGGGCTGGGCGTCAGTGTGGGCGACACTGTCGGTGACGGAACGGGGGTGGGGCAGGCCTCCGCGCCTTTCGGACCCTTGAGCTGCAGATCGTCGACGTATGCCGTGCCGATGACGGACCCTAGAATATGCACGTCCAAGTAGATCGACGCGGCATCGCAGTCCACCGTGAACATTTCATCCCAGGTGCCGGGCGCGAACAGCCGGGAGAAGCTTGGATTGCTGAAGCCGAACGTCTGGCCTTCTGCGTTTCGCATCGCGACCACGAGTTCGACCCACTCGATCCAGTCGCTCTTGGAGACGAGTTGGCCGGTGAGCCGATACGCGCCGCCGGGGACGATCTCGATCTGGCGCCGCACCGCAAATGAGGACAGGTTCGGCTGCTCCGGGCCCGTTACGGCCAGCGCCTGCGTACCGCCCGGGTCCGGTCCTGCGGCAACGGAAAGCGATGCGTTGCGCGGCTCCCAGCCGTCGAGCGGGGCCGTGCCTTCGAAGTCCCAGAGCAGCCCCGCATTGTCCGCGGTGAGGTTGCTCTGGACGGCGAGTGCCAGTACCAGCCCCGTGACGGCCAGCCAGCCGAGAATGAGTAGTCTGCGCACCGCCTGCCCCTGCGATTCGTGGCGGGATCCGGCGCATGGGCGGATAGGAAGGTACCGTTCCGCCGCGCGAGCGATGGGAGCAGGCTACAGTGGCCCGCGCCGCTTCCGCCACGGAGATCCCGCAAGCCCCCGCGCCGGCGTGCATCCTGGACTGGTTCCGTAACGGTCCGTCGCGCGGACAGCCACCCGCGCGGCGAGGCCTGTACTTATCGTCTAATGCGGGTCTGTCGGACGAGCACCGTTTCGCTCACCACTTCGGTGCTCTGGAGCGTCTCGGGCTTCCGCTCTGTCTTCGCGGGGACGAGTTCGCCCTTCTTCGCGCCGTTGGAGCCGCCGCCCAGGACGTTGCGGGCGACGCGTCGCACGACTATCTCCGCGATCTTGCCAGCGGCGACAAACGCGGCGCCCTTGGCCACGGTGGCTGGTACGGAAGGTGTGCGAATGGCCGGCAGCAGCCGCGCTCGCTGGAATGACGGCAGTTGGGTTTTCTCCACGAGCGAGAAGCCGCAGTAGCGGCAGAAATTGTCTTGAGGGTCGCAGGGGCCATCACAGCCGCCGCAGACGACTGCATTGAGCGCTTCAGCTGAGACATCCATGCTCACAGCGGCCCTAGTATAGCAGTTTACGTAACGTTGGCAACCGCTAATCAGTATCAGCCCTTGCCCATTGCGCGAATGTCCTTTAGGATAGAACCCGCAGGATGCAGATCTCATGGAAGGGACCTCCTACCGAGCATCTCACCTGCAATTGCCCGTGTCAGGTTTCCTCGCCACCAGCCCCTGACACGGGCTCCTCGCACCCAGTTTTGCCCAGATACGGTGCGGGACTGCGATTTCGTTCGACTTCAGGCCAGAGGGTGGGTCTGCGATAGCGCGGCGTCGACTTCGTCCGTCAGGTCCAGGCAACGCGGCAGTGCCCGGCCCGCGCCGTCGACGATGCGGCGGTCGCCTTGCCGGTTCTCGATGGCGACGCGGCCCTCGGCCAACGCCTGCAGCGTGGCGATGATCAGCGGATGCTCGCGGGCCGCGCCATGGCGGCGGATCTCCCGGAAGAGCGGCAGCTCCTCGCCCGGCTGCTCCCTTAACTCGTCCATCTGCGCGTCTACCGCCGCTTCCCAGAGCGCATCGAACGCCGGTCCGCGGATCGGGTAGCTGCACGACGCGACGGGAGGGCCGCGGTCCAGCTCGTCCGTCGCGATGTGGATCATCACGCCGCTGCGGTCCGCCCGTTCGCCGATGAGTTGCCAGATAACGTTCTGCCAGGTGCCCGTGGGGCCGTCGGGCTCGGCGGGGTGAAGGTTGAGGAAGTCGTAGCGGCCGGCCATCTCCGGCGTGAAGATCAGCATGTAGCCGGCCAGCAGACAGAGATCGAAGTCGTAGCGGCCCGCGAGCGCGGCGACCTCGCGGTCGTACTCGCCGCGCCAGGCGGGGAGCGGGCGGTCCGGCTGCGATAGCTCGCCCCCACGATCGCGGCGGAAGCGGCGCGAAGAGAGGGTGATCACGGGGATGCTGTACGACTCGGCGAGGGCGAGGAAGCCGTCCGTCGCTTCGGCTTCTCCGCGCTCGCGATTGCAGAAGAGGAAGGCGATCTCACAGTCGAGCCGGCCGGCGCGAATCGCGTCGACGGTCGCCGTCAGCAGGCGGCGCGAACCTTCGCCGCGTCCTGTCGAGAACCAACCGATGCGGAGCGTCACGCTATTGCGCCACGCGCCGGCCGAGTCGCAGCCGCCATTTGATCTTGGCCCAGGTGCTGATCAGATGCACGCCGAAGAACGAGCGCCGGCCGTGGACCTCCGCGTGCGCGATCGACGCCAGGAACTCGTCCGGGCCGTCGAAATCCGGCAGCTCCGTGTACGCCAGGCCGATCTCCCACGGCGAGTGGGCGTCCGACGCCGCGCTCATCGGCTTGCCGTGCTCCTCGGCTAGCCTGCGGCCGCGCGCGTCGTCGGCCTTGAACGTCGTGCGGGCGTTGAACACCTCGATGACGTCGATCTGCGGCATGATGCGCAGGATGGCTTCCTCGCGCAGCGGCGATCTGCGCAACCTATCGAACGGGTGCGGAATCAGCACCAACCCGCCCTGCTCGCGGATCGCCTTCACGGTGTCTTCCGGCGTCAGCCCCTTGCGGATCGTCTCCTGCAGGAAGAGTCCGATGACCTCGCCTTCGGTTGATTTGATTTCTTCGGCGATGATGACGCGGAAGCCGGCGATCTCCCGCACGGCGAGCGCGCCATCGACGTTGTTGTGGTCGCTGACGGCGACGCAGTCGATGCCGGCCTCGGCGTAGCGCCGGGCGAACGTCTCGACGGACGTCACCGCGTCGCGCGAAAAGTGGGTGTGGGCGTGGAGGTCAGCTTTCATGGATTCTTAGATGCCGTTCGTCGTGACGAGCTCCTCGGCGGCGTTAGGCGTCATCGCCGTCGTCGACCAGCAGCCCGTCGCCGCCGTCGTCCGCCTTGTCGGCTGGCTCACCGTCGTCAGGTTCGGCGGCCTGGTTGAATGAGTCGCGGAGTTTGGTGATGCGTTGCTCCGCGCCGTCCAGGATCGCCTGGCACTGCTTGGCCAGCGCCATGCCTTCTTCGTAGAGCGCGATCGACTGCTCCAGCGGCAGACCGCCCTGCTCCAGCTTGTCGACGGTCTGTTCCAGCTTGCCGTACAGCTCCTCGAACGGCGGCTCCTTCTTCTTGGCTGACATGGATCCTCCTGCGACTACGTCGCGTTCACGCTCTAGGGCAGGTGAAACAGCGCGGCTTGTTCTTTCGCCACCTTGGTGCGCTTGCGGCGCTTCGTGTCGCGCACGGGGCTGTCTGAATCGACGCGCACGGGGAAGTCGCCGTCGCTGACGCGAACGTTGAGCCGCTCGCCTACCGTGGCGTCGGCGACGGTCTCGACGACGTGGCCGTTGCGCTGCACCAGCGCATAGCCGCGCTGCAGCGTGGCGTAGGGGTCGAGCGAGCGGAGCGCCAGGCCGTAGCCGTGGAGGCCCTTCACGAATCCGCCCATCAGCGTATCGATTGCCGCCTGGCCGCTGCGCGTTCGGTCGTCCGTGCGCTGGCGTTCGCGGTTGATGTCGGGGACGGTGCGGTCCATGCGGGAGACGGCGAGTGCCACGCCGTCGCCGCCGTCTTCCGTTTGCCGTTTAACAGCGGATAGCAGCGTGGCCGCCGCGATGCTGAGCCGCACGGCGACTTCGGTCCGCTCCGGCGCGACGAGCTCCGCGGCCGCGGACGGCGTCGGAGCGCGCAGGTCGGCGACGAAGTCGGCGATCGTCGTGTCGGTCTCGTGCCCGACGCCGGAGACGATGGGCTTCTCGCTGGCGAAGATGGCGCGCGCGACCTGCTCGTCGTTGAACGACCAGAGGTCCTCCAGCGAGCCGCCGCCCCGCGCGACGATGATGACGTCGATGGCCGGCGCGCGGTTCAGCGCCTCGATGGCGGCGACGATGTCCCCCACCGCGTTGGGGCCCTGGACGGAGGCCGGTCGCAGCACGACTTCCGCCAGCGGCCAGCGCCGCTCGAGCACACGGCAGATGTCGTGGAAGACGGCGCCCGCCTCCGACGTGGCGACGCCGACGCGCCGCGGGAAGCGCGGCAGCGGCCGCTTGCGCGCCTGGTCGAAGAGGCCTTCCTCCTGCAGTTGCGCCTTCAGCCGCTCGAACTCGGCCTGGAGCGCGCCGACGCCCTCCGGCTGCACGAAATCGACGATGAACTGGAGGTCGCCGCGCACTTCGTAGAACGAGACGTTGCCGTGCGCGACGACGGCATCGCCGTCCGCGAACTCGAAGCCCTTGTTCGCGCGTTTGAAGAGCACGCAACTGAGCGCGGCGTCGGCCTCTTTGAGGCTGAAGTAGACGTGGCCGGAGGGGTAGCGGCGCAGGTTGGAGACCTCGCCGGAGATCCAGAGGTCGCTCAGGAAGAGGTCGCTTTCCACCAGCTCGCGCAGGTGGGTGGCGACCTGTCGGACGGCGTAGACCTCCATCGGCTCCAGTATCGCGCCGATAGGGTCAGGGGTGCAAGGGGAGGGTAGACTGATCTCGGCGGCTCTCAGTTCGTACCTAGAAGGACCCCCACCAACTGTTCGACCTCCTCACCCACACCGTCGGCCGCCAGTGCTTCACGGATAAGCTTGCGTGCTTTCACGAAGTGACCATCTGCAGGTAGCACTACTGTCGCCGCTGTGGCTTCCGCCCGCTTGCCAGCCTTCGCAAGGTCCTTGTGGAGTGCATCCTTGGAGTCGAACCGAGGGATCGGCAACTCGAACAGCAGCTTGTCAAAGTGGCGGGCTCCCCATTGGCCTCGTGCCTGCATGTGTGCGACGCGGCCTCGTGCCGCGTCACTATTCAGTACGCTCATCAGGAAATGTCCTTCCGCCAGACTCTCGACCGCACCATAGTACAGGCCGTGCTCGATTATTGCGGTCGATTCCATCAGGACCGCGGCGGCTGGCAGCGTGCCGGATGCAGCATATAGGACACGTACTTCGGCAATCGGAAACTGCGCGGTTAGTTTCCCGTAGTAATCCAATTGCTCGATCAGGCTCATTGATCCGCGTTTGTGTTTGTTCCAAAGCCTTTCGGCTCGGGTCATCCATTCCGCTAGTTCCGCATAACCCTGTGCATCCGCTTGTCCAGCATCCAACAGGGCCTTGCCATCCCACGGTACTACCGCCAGCGCAGGTTCTAAGAGGCGATAGGGAGCAACCGAACCGCCCAAATACAACGGGCGAAGGAACTTCGCTTCGACGTTTCCACGCAGCGTCCGGCGTGATTTCCACGGCTCCTTCTCCTGGCTGCTACGCAGACTTTGGACGGCCGGGGCCTTGCGGTTCGTACCCAGCCGACCGCCGCCTGTCTTTTCTACCACGGAGAGCATTCGCGGAACTACCGTTGCGCCCTGGTGGAAGTGCGCGCGGTACGCTGATCCTCCTTCCAGGCGCCCGGCTGTTGGCCAAGGCTCCTCAGACCACTTTAGAGCAGCCGTTGCTTCTTGCAGTGTCGCGTCTCTTCGCGGTAGTCGCCCGGACGCCGCTTCCACGGTTGGTGGCAGTGCTCCAGTGTCTGTTCGAGTTGCGAACATTGCGCAGGAGGGAACAGGGAATAGCGGTTGTACGCGTTCATCGAATGTCCATGCGCCAGTGAACCGTATGGTCGCCAGAACCTGGCCGCCCTTGCGCGGTGATCCGCCGTAGTATCCTCTCCGGAAGTTCTCGAACTGCTTGCGGTTGAGCGCGGCATACGGCATCAAAAACGCCACC
Source organism: Chloroflexota bacterium (assembly GCA_029262675.1). Lineage (GTDB taxonomy): Bacteria > Chloroflexota > Dehalococcoidia > DSTF01 > RBG-16-68-14 > JADFKB01. The sequence goes on from JAJCYW010000016.1 coordinate 14,198, forward strand.
TGGCCACCGCCATTCAAATACAATTCAGCGCAGCGCGCGAAAAAGTACCCTGAGAGATCCTGGTGTGTCGCTACCTTTCCTCCTGCCCAGATGTCGCGCCGCTGACACTCATCTTTAAAGACTTTTTGATTTTCCTGTGACATGTAGCGAAATGCTAGCCACGGGGGATTCCCGATTACGACATCGGGCCTCTGGTCGGCTGATGACAGCCAAACCGGGCGAACTAAATTCCGCGCAACGTATCCCCAAATGTGGTTCCGGCCAGCCTCTTTCAGTTCGGTTAGATGCTCGTACGTTTTCACGAGCACTTTCCGATCCGCCTCTGCGATGGCCATATCCCGCTCAAGCCATTTGTTGAGCGCATCGTTTCCGGCTCGGCGCTCGCTTAGTTGAAGCATTCGCGAGATCACCTGGTCGAAGACACTCGGATCGACGGCTACACTGCCTGGGAAATTCAAAGTCGGTCCGTCTGGGACCTCGATCTGGACCTCGCGCTTGTCCATCATCCCGTACGTGTTCCATTGCAACGAGTCGCCGAGGTAGACAGGAATACTGATCGGTGGCCTGCCGCGCGCGGTTAGCCGCGCCTCGCCGATCGCGAGCAGATACGTTACTCGTGCGATGAGGACTGCGACTGGGTGTACGTCGATGCCGATTACCTTGGCGCAGCAACGTTCGAGTGCCTTCCGATTGCTGTAGCCAGCAGCATCTGCCGCATGGAGGAGCCGCCGCACAGCATGAAAAATGAACGTGCCGGATCCGCAAGCCGGATCAAGCACGCGTTGTTCTAATGGGTCTTCGATCACATGATCGCACATACGCTTCGCCAGCCAGTCTGGCGTGTAGTACTCTCCTAGGTCGTGACGCTGCTCAGGATCGATCAAGGACTCGTACAGCACCTTCAACACGTCGTTTTCGATCTCGGCAAGCCGAAAGCGTCCAACTTGCCTCACAATCCTGGCAATTAAATCGTTGGCACCGGCCGCCTCAAGAATCCAATCGAAAAAGTCGGACTCTACCGCTCCATCGATTCCTGCATCACGAAATGGCTCGCCTGATAGCAACGCACTCCATTCGTTGGTTGCCACGCCCATCGTCTGCGCTGCCATGGCCTTCGCGACAATCGTCAAGTACGTGTGTTGAAGGAACAGCTCATCCTCCGCTCCGACAGCGGTGCCGTAGACGCGCTGCAAGAGCTGTGACCAAAGCTGCCGCTTCAAGATTACGTCTGGATGACTGCTTACGTCCTGCCAAAGTTCCGCCAGGCGCAGCCTTGCTCGGTGGTACGCTAGGCTGCCTTTTCCAAGCTCCCGCTCCACAATTCCCGGATCTGGCTGGAGGTCTTCCCCCACGGCGACTGCAGCCGTCAGCCAAACAAGGAGTTCCCTTGGGTCGTCTCTAGATGGCACGTACGAGTCGCCGAGTTGTTGCAGGTCTTGGCCACGCAACTCGAAAGTTTGGAATGCTGACCCATCCGTGGCGATACCCACAAACCGGTCTCGAGTTTCCGCCTCGCGCTGTGATAAGTAACGCGTGAGTTCCTCCTCCGCAGCGTCACGTTCACGGCGAAGGTCGCTCTTAAATTCGATCACGGTGCGTCCGAGCAATGCGTCCGCGCGTCCATGTACCTCGGGCAGAGCCTTCTCGTAGTCGATGTCGGAACTCGGTACGTCCAGGCCGTCCGTCAGCAGCACATACAAAAGCGACCTGACCTTTTCGTGGCCAGGCCGAGTCAGTAACTCGTGGACGATTTCGCGGAGCTTGTCGTTACTTAGAGCCATTGCGCTCCCGTCAGTGCCACCGCACGTTTGAAGGTTCGCTCATTGCGGCAAGCATACACGATCCTAGCGAAATCCCCTACAGCCAGGGCGGTAGCAGACGCTTGGCCTGTAGCCAGAGGCGGCCGTACAAGGGCGTGTCTTGGGTGAAGTCGAACGTGACGTAGCGCTCCGGCGTGACGACGAGAGCTATGGAGGGGCCACCTTCTATCGCGGCCTGGGCGGCCTGGCGGTAGCCGATCGCGCCGACGAAGCCAAGGTAGTGGCCCGGGATCTCGTCACGGAGCCATTCTGGGTCGGGCTGGATCTCGGCGCTGCCGTACACGATGACGGCCTTGTACGGCGGCCGCTCGTCCTGCACGCAGACCGAGACGCGCGGATCGCGCCGCACGTTGGCGGCTTTCAACGAGGCGTCCTCTGTGCGGAAGTAGAGCAGCCCGCCGCGGTACATGTACCAGATCGGCGTCGGGACGGAGCGGCCTTCGGCGTCGGTGGTGATCAGCACCGCGACGCGGCGGCCTCGGAGGAATCGCTCGCGTTCGCTCTTGGTCATCCGGTTAGGCATGTTCCACGGCCTTTGCAAAGTTCGCTCTGAGGGTCAAAACCCTGCCCGAGGGTTGAAACCCTCAGCTAGAGATTCCGAATGGAATAGCTGCGGGATTGATCCCGCAGGGAGTCTACAGCCCCTACGCGCGCTCCGTGTACTCGCCGGAGCGGGTGTCGATCTTGAGCTTGTCGCCGGGGTTGATGAACAGCGGCACGTTGACGATCAGGCCGCTCTCCATCTTCGCCGGCTTCGTCGCGCCGGAGGCCGTGTCGCCCTTCACGCCGGGCTCCGTATCGGCGACCACCAGCACCACGGAGGCGGACACTTCGATGCCGATCGCCTCGTCGCCGTACGTGAGCAGGTCGCAGGTGGCGTTCTCCGCCAGGTACTGCGCCGCTTCGGCGACCTGGTTGACGTTGACAGGCGTCTGGTCGTACGTCTCGTTGTTCATGAAGTAGAACAGGTCGCCGTCCTGGTAGAGGAACTGCACCTGCTGTCGCTCCAAGCGGGCGCGCGGCAACTTGGCCGTGGCCTGGAACGACTTATCGATGATGTGGCCGCCGCGCACGTCGCGCAGCTTCACCTTCACCTGCGCGGAGCCGCGCGCGTTCTTGATGTGCGCGTAGTCCAACACCTGGTAGAGGTTGCCGTCCATCTCGACGGTGACGCCCTTTCGCATATCGGTCACGTTGATCATATATCGTTGTCTCCGTTCAAAGGCGCCCTAAAGGGCGGCCGTGCTCAATTTCGGCGCGTGGCTAAGCACGCGCGCCTTCCCGTTCTCCATGACGACCATGTCTTCGATGCGGACGCCGCCCCAGTCCGGCAGGTATATGCCGGGCTCGATGGTGAAGACCATGCCGTCCGTTAGCTTGTCGTTCGATGTCTTGGCGACGCGCGGCAGCTCGTGGACCTGCAGCCCGACGCCGTGGCCGAGGCCGTGGCCGAAGCGCTCGCCGTGGCCGGCCTCGCTGATAACGTTGTGGGCCAGCATGTGCGCTTGCTCGCCCGTCATTCCTACTTCGACCAGCTCCGTCGCCGTGAGCTGCGCGGCGAGCACGATGTCGTAGATCTTCTTGAACGTGTCGTCCGGTTCGCCGAGGAAGATCGTGCGGGTCAGGTCGGAAACGTAGCCGTCCAACGCGACGCCCATGTCGATGACGATGCCCTCGCCGTTCTTCAGTGCGTGGTCGCGGGGGAAGCAGTGGGCCATCGCGCCCCACGGCCCGCCGCCGACGATCGTTGGGAACGAGAGGCCGTCGCCGCCGTGTTCGCGGATGTACTTCTCGATCTCCCAGGCCACCTGCTTCTCCGTCCAGCCCGGCTCGACGCGCCCGGCGACGTCTTCGAACGCCGCGTCGCCGATGTCGATCGCGGCCTGGATCGCGGCCAGTTCTTCCGGTTCCTTCACCACGCGCAGCCCCTCGACGAGGTTCATCGTCGCGACGAGCTTCGGCCGGTCGGGCTCCGGCAGGTTCTGGATCGCCTTCCGCAGGGTGCGGTGGCCCTGATACGTGATGTGGGCTGCCTCGAACGCGACGCGTTTGCCGCCCAGGCTAGTGAAGACGTCCGGCAGCCACTTCTCCAGCCCGCCGACCGCCTGGAACACCCGGCAGTCGGGTGCCTGCCGACCGGCCTGCTCCCAGTAACGGAAGTCGGTGGCCAACACCGCCTCGTCGCGAGTGACGAGCAGGTAGGCGGACGTGCCCGTGAATCCGGAGAGGTATCGCCGGTTGACCGGGCTGGCCGTCTCCGGGCTGGCGATGAAGAGCGCGTCCAGCTTGTGTTCTTCTAGCTTCGCGCGCAGGCGGTCGAGTCGTTGTTTCGTCATGCTTCCTTCAACAATGGCGATGGCGATAGCGATGCCGGCGCCCTGGGCGCTGTGGCAGCGCCGCCGGCCCCCTTGCTGCTAGCTCTTCGCTCCTGGCTGTGCCACGAGCGCCTCTAGCGCGGCGATGTAGCCGAACGTGCCGAGGCCCGTGATCACGCCTCGCGCGGCGCCTGCCGTCACGGAGCGGCGGCGGAACTGCTCCCGCGCGTGGATGTTGGAGATGTGCACCTCGATCACGGGCTTCCCGGTAGCGGCCAGCGCATCGCGCAGGGCGATGCTGTAGTGGCTGAACGCGCCCGGGTTGATGATGATGCCGTCGCTGGCCGCGGCCTCCTTCTGGATATGGTCGACGATCGCGCCTTCGTGGTTCGATTGGAACGCGGTGATCTCCGCGCCGAGCTCCGCGGCGCGCGCCGCGACCTCTGCCTCGATCTCGGCCAGCGTCTGCTTCCCGTAGATCTCCGGCTCGCGTTCGCCCAGTTTGTTCAGGTTCGGGCCGTTCACCAGTAGTATGCGCATTGGTACCAGCGTACAAGATTCCGGACGCGCGGATCGAGAGGGTATTCACTGGGTTCAGAACTGGGTACCATAGGCAGTCGGGTGCCGCAGGGCGGCACTTGCGAGAAGCGCTCTATGCCGATTCGATCCGCTCCCCGCGTCACGCTGGCCGTGACATTCGCGCTCGCTGCCCTCGCCGGTCTGTTGGCCTGGCAGTTGGCCGCTGGCGCCGCGTCCGGCCCCGGCAAGCCGCCGGGGTCGATGTCGCTCACGATCACCGGCGCTGACGCTACGTGTGACACGACCGCCTCCCGCTGTCACGCCGCGCCTGGCAGCGAGTTCACCGTCAGCGTATCGCTTGACGCGTTGCCGGAGGACGGCGCGGGGACGCCGGCAGGCTACGCCGGGCTGCAGACCCAGCTCTTCTACGATGGGCTGATCTACAAGCCGGCGGCGATAGGCGACGAAATCCTCTGGCCCGACTCCGCCTTGACCGTGCGCTCCCCCGCGAACCCTAGCGGCGCCGAGCGCTTCGTCGAACACGGCGGCGTCACCGGAACCGGGCCGGAGCTGCCGGCCAGCAGCCACGTCGGCGAGATCGTATCGATCACGCTGACCTGCACGACTGAAGACGCTACGTTCGACGTGGCGCTGCTCCCCTACGTCGCCGCGGAGCGGCCGCTGGGAGCGGCGATCCGCGCGCTCGCCGCCGGGGGAGAACTCGGTGAGACGGTGCCCGTACCGATCAGCGGCCAGCGCGCCCTGGAACTGGACAGCAACTCCGAGACTCCGCCCGAGCTTGTCGACGTCGCGGACGCCTGGCAGATCGTCTGCGGGGAGCCTCCGCCTCCGCCGGACGCGCCTGACCTGACCGTGAAGTCGTTACGCATCGAGTTGGAAACCGGTCCCAGTTGCGCCTTCACGTCCCAGAAGCTCGGCGTCACGGTGGTGGTGAGCAACGTTGGCTCAGCGGACGCCGGGCCGTTCGTCGTGGCCGTCAACGGCGACGCGGAGACCGTGAGCCCGGGGCTGGCGCGCGGCAGCTCCACCACACTTTGGTTCAACGGCTTCCGGGTCGGCCAGAACACAGCCCTGGTGGATGCTGCCTTCCAAGTCGTGGAGTTGAACGAGGACAACAACGCCCGTGTGGAGTTCCCGCCTGTGCCCACGCTTCCGCTGCCCTGCACACCGACGCCCGATCCGAATGACCGCGTCGGCGACGTGGACTGCAGCGGCGGGGTCAATGCCATCGACGCAGCACTGTTGCTCCAGTTGGGCGCCGGGCTTGTCAGCGGCCTCTCCTGCCCCGCCAACGCCGACGTGAACCGCAGCGGCGCCGTCGACGCCGTCGACGCGGCGCTGGTGCTGCAGTTCGTCGCTGGGCTGATCGGCTCGCTGCCGGTCTAACCGCTCCCTCTTTCCGAGGCGCTGGTATACTTTTGCCATGACGGAAAAGAAGACGGGCGCAGACGGCGGAGCCAATCGGCGCGCCTACGGCCGCGTAGTCGCCAAGTTCGGCACGAACCTGCTGACGGCCGGGACGGACCAGCTCGACATCGAGACGATGACGGAGCTGGTGCGGCAGGTCGCCGCGCTGCGCGAACGCGGCGTCGACGTCATCGTCGTCACTTCCGGCTCGATAGCCGCCGGGCGTCACCGGCTCGCCGGCAGCAAGTACGAGACATCGCGACAAGTACTCGCGTCGGTCGGCCAGAGCCACCTGATGCACATCTACGACGGCCTCTTCGCCGCGCACGACCTCGTCGCGGCGCAGACCTTGCTCACCCGGCGCGACCTGGCCGACCGCGTTGGCTACCTGAACGCACGCAACACGCTGCTGGCGCTGCTCGACCTCGGCGCGGTGCCCGTCGTCAACGAAAACGATGCCGTCGCGCTGGACGAGATCGAGGACGTCCGCATCGGCGACAACGACAACCTCTCGGCGCTCGTCACCAACCTCATCGACGCCGACTTGCTGGCGATCCTGACCGACACCGGCGGCCTCCACACCGCCGACCCCCGCCGCGAGCCGGACGCCGAACTGATCTCGCTCGTCGAGGCGATCACGCCCGAGGTCGAAGCCTTGGCCGACGACGCCTCGACGCCGCACGGCGTGGGTGGCATGATCACGAAACTCCAGGCGGCCAAGTTGGCAATCGCGGGCGGCGCCGATGTCGTCATCGCCGGCGGCCATGAGGGCAACCTGCTGGAGAGGCTTGTCGGGGGCGAACCGGCAGGCACACTCTTCCGTTCGAGCGCGGACCGCGTCGAGAGCCGCAAACGCTGGATGCTGGCCGGCCTGGCGGCGCGTGGGAAGATCGTCGTCGACGCCGGGGCGGCGGAGGCGCTGACGGCCCGTGGGAAGAGCCTGCTGCCGGCCGGCGTGCGCGAGGTCTCCGGCAGCTTCGATCGCGGTGATACCGTGCCGATCTACGACCAGGACGGGCACCGCTTCGCCATTGGCATCACGAACTACGGCCGCGGGGACGCGGAGCGCATCTGCGGCATGCGCTCCGACCGCATCGCGGAAGTGCTCGGCCACGAGTACGGCGAAGAGTTGGTGCACCGCAACAACCTGGTGCTGCTCTAATGGGCCTACTGCGCTGGCTCCGCCGCTTCTTCTATAGCGACGACCCGGTGGTCAAGCTCATCGGCGCGCTGACGGAGCCGGAGCTCGAACTGCGTCGCGGGTTGCTCACCGAAGAGGGCATCGTCACGATGATGAAGAACAGGAGCTTCCTCAGCCACATGTGGGGGAGCGCGGCGCTGCCGTTCGAGAACAGCCACGACCTCTACGTCAAACAGAGCGACCTGACGCGGGCGGAGGCAATACTGGGAGCGTTCGACCTGGAGCGCTCCGGAGACGCGCCGGAGACCGGGAGCTGGCACTCGCGAGACCGGGAGTAGCGGCTCAGGCGGCCGGAGTTGGCGCGTGTCTACTCGTCTGCTGGTATCCGCTCTGTAAGCCCCATCCGTTCCGCGGTCTGTTCAGGCGAATAGCCGCAATCGGCGTGAGTACTGACGATCTGTTCATCGTTCAAGAACACGCCGTACCCTCTGACAACGCCGGAAGGCTGCCCCGGGTACTGTTCCTCGAAGATCAGAACGTATTTCGCGCCGAGATGATGGTCTTCGGGAGCGGCGAACACCGCGTAGAGGGCGCCGAGCTCTCTGTTGACAATGAGGTCTGAGAGGGATTCTGCGTTTGCCTGGTTGCGCGCTAGGCCTACGCATTCGTTCGCTGGGAAGATGCGAACCAAGGCGCCAGTCTCCTGGCCATCCTCACATTGAGGCAGGAGGCCTGCCCGGTCGCCTCGGTGGCATGGCGTCTCCTCCAACCGCCATAGGGGCGTCAGTGCAGCGCGGTCGCCGGATTCGATCGCGGCGAGCACGGTGTCGACGATCTCTAGGCCTGTGGGCACATCGTCACCGTCGCCGCAGGCGGTGACCAGCAACGCCAGCAGCGCGGTCGATAGAAGAACGATAGCGGTAGATTTCATCGCGAATGCTCCTTTCCGCCGTGGCTTCGCAGTGGGTCTATTCTACACCCTCCTTCTTGTCCGCGTGGTGCGCGTTGGCCTGTGACTAGAGCGTGGCTCGCACCGCGAACAGCCGCTGCGTGTTCGCGTGATCGACGGCGGCCACGCCGACCTGTAGAAGCTAGTAGAAACCTGAGGGTATCCAGGCGCCCAGCGGCTGCTGGTAGTCGCCGCGCACCATGTAACTACCCAGTTCCATGAGGCGAAAGCCGCTTGCCATTGCCCAACGGAGCGTCTCCGCTTGGCCGCAGGGGATCTGGACGACTAGGTCGCCCTCCGACGCTCCGCCCGTCCCAATGATTAGGTCCCGCAGGGCGCGTTCGTCTCGAGCGATGCCGTGCATGACGAACGTTTCCCCGCCGAGGAAGCGCGTCAGATAGCCCGCTACTTGGCCGTCGCGCTCCACCACAACCGGCGGCGCGAAGGTGGCGAAGATCTCCAGATCGTTCCGGCGTCCGTAGCCCATCACATCGCGGTGAAGCGCATCGCAGGCGTCTAGATCAGCGAGTGTGTAATCGCGTACGTCATCCACGGGCTGCTCGTCCGCGGGAGGGCGGCCCTTCACGAGAGCGAGCATCGATCGCACGTCGAAGCCCAGCCTGTGATAGAGAGCAAAGGACTGTACGTTGTAGGCGGCTTGCAGCAGGCGGAGGGACCTGAATCCGTCCCGCTCCGCATGTTCCACGAGCGCCTCCATCACCTGCCGGCCGAGGCCGCGCCCCTGCTGGCCGACAGCGACCGCGACCGGCCCGATGCCGACGACCTCGTCCCGCTCGTCGCCGAAGCTGCACGCGAGAGGCCGTCCGTCCTCCACGAGCAGATACGATTCGTTGCCTTCCGTCTGGGCGAGGAGCCGCACGACGAGCTGGGCAAACTGTGGCGTCGCAAACCCGGGTGCGAAGTTGTGCCGCTCCGCAATCTCGCGGAACGATTCGTACACCATGGTGCCGACTACATCGGCCTGTTCCGGGAGCACGGTCGTGAGCGTAGGTGGCATCGATTCTCCTTCCAGTGACTCCTATGTGAGCCGCGTCTTCGCCACGCGGCCTAACTCACGCCATCTTCGGTCTTTGTGTACTGGATACGTGGCTCCGTCAGTCCCGCGCTCCTGTACCGCGAAGAGGCGCTGCGGCTCCGCGATGCCCGCCAGCTCGCGCTCGCCACAGCGGACGTTGTTGCTCTCGCACGGATGACATCTCCGGCCCTGCAGGTCACAGCATTGGCCCGTGTTCAGCATGCGAGCTATCACGGACTCGGCTTGGCCCCATCGATCAGACCGTCTCGCAGTTTCACGACTGAAGCCGCCTGAGAAGCAAGGCCCGGGTCATGCGTGACCATCAGGATGGTCTGGCCGTCACGGTGCAGGCGTTTCAGAATCTCGGCTACTTCCGCCCCCATTTTGGAGTCGAGATTGCCGGTGGGTTCATCGGCCAGCAGCAACTTCGGCTTCTTGGCAATAGCCCGGGCAATGGCAACGCGTTGGCGCTCCCCGCCGGATAGCTGCTGCGGCCTGTGGCGTAAGCGGTGTTCCAGACCAACGGTCCCCAACGCCTCCTCTGCCATTCTTGACCGCTCGCTCCTGCCGATGCCTGCAAGTCGTAGCTGAAGGACAACATTATCTCTTACTGTGAGGGCAGGCAGAAGATGAAAAGTCTGAAAGATAAAACCAACAGCCTCGGCCCTGATTTGTGTGAGCTTTCGGTCTCCAAGGCGAGACACATCTTGCCCTTCGAACCGGACATTCCCCCGGGTTGGTTTATCCAGGCAGCCCAGGAGGTGCAGGAGGGTGGACTTGCCGCACCCAGACGGGCCCGTTAGCGCCATGAAGTCGCCTCGGTCAAGCGCCAACGTAACGCCTCGCAGTGCCGGTACCTCGACCTCGTCGAGCTTGTAGATCTTCCATAGGTCAGTGCCTTCTACCATGCTACTCATAGCGGAGAGCCTCCACAGGAGTAATCTTGGTAGCTCGCCAAGCCGGCAAGAACGCGGCCGCACCCGAAAGGAAGGTCGCCAAGAGCACTACCTGTGCCAGGCTGGCGACCTCCACCACCTCTCTTAATCCGAAGCCGACCAAACTGTCCAGCAGGAACGCCACCGGAATGGAGATCAGGCCGCCGAGAAGGCCAATGATGACCGCCTCGGCAACGATGGTTCCCAAAACAAGCGCCTGGCTGGCGCCGATTGCGCGCAGGGTGCCGATCTCCCGAGTGCGCTCCGCCACCGCCATGATCATGACGATGGCGACCACTATCGCGGCGACAGCATAGACAGTCCAGTTGATGATGTTGAAGAACGTCCGCTGGCCGCCCAGTGCATCGTTCAGACTCTGCGCGATCTCTGCTTCGGTGATGACGGCTACGTCCGAGACTTGCGCCCGGATCTCCTCCGCGAGTTGCGAGACGGCCCCAGGCTGCCTCGCGGTAACCAGCAAGGCCGACACCGAAGCAGGCTGCTGAAAGATCTCCTGGGCAGTCCGAAGAGGCATCAGGATTGGATTAGAAGCAACTCGGTCGAACTCATCTTCCCCTCGAATCCGGCCCACGACCAGCAACATCTGACCCGCCACAGTTATCTGGCTTCCCACGTTGGGATCATCAAATACGCCGGCCGCCACGTCGCCCAGGATCACCTCCTTCGCCTCCGGTCCGGAGAACTCCGGCAGGCCGTGCTCCAGCCGAGCGTCGCCTGCGGGGTAGCCATCGGGATCAAGACGCGCTTCATCGCCGACAAATGCTCGCACCTTGTCGTGGTGTAGGCCGACGGCCAGGGCTTCGGATGGCGCGTTGGGGAAAGGAGGCCCGGCCAGCTCTCGGAATAGTACTGGCGTTGTTCTTGATTCATCCACTCGATCTCGAACCGCGACGACGATGCGGTCTGCATCATCCTCTCTAAGGGTGTTGTTGATGGGTGGGAATTCCTGCCCGGAGGAGCCTGAGAGCGGCTTTGATGTCACGAAGAATTGGCCCGCGCCGGAGTACTTGGCCAGTTCGTCATCCATGCTCCGTTCCGTGAAGTCCAGGATGGCCGTAAGCAAGATGACAAGTTCAAGCCCGACGGCGATACCGATCAGCGTCAAGATTGTCCGCAGCTTGTGCTGCCACATGTTCTTCCAGGCTAGGTCAAACATGCCTCGCTCTTATTCCTGGCGTGAGCCGTGTTCCGCCTTCGCGTACTGGATGCGCGGCTCCATCGTCAGCTTCGTTCCTCGGCCTGCACCACGAAAAGCCGCTGCGGCTCGGCGATGCCCTTCAGTTCGTGCTCGCCGCGGTCCTCGAACTCGACGCCCGCCGAGGTGCGGGCGAGGTCGCGCACGGTTGCCGAGACCAGGATCTCCCCAGGGCCGGAGGCCCCTTGTACCCGCGCCGCCACCTGCACCGCGCCACCGTGGACGTTGTTGCCTTCGCGCACGACGTCGCCGGCGTGGATGCCGAGGTGGAGTGGCAGGCCGGCCTCGTTGCCCAGGTCGCGGCAGCGCTGGGCGGCATCGATTGCTTGGCGCGCCGACGTGAACACGGCCATCACGCCATCGCCCAGCACCTTGCCCTCGACCGGCGTGCCGCCTGCATCGCTGATCGCGCCGCGCAACGACGCGTCCAGCTCGCGCTCCTGCTCGCGGTAGGCGGCGTCACCGAGCTTGGTGGTGAGCGCCGTCGAGTCCGCGATGTCGAGGAAGAGGATGACCGCGGTGCCCTGTGGGTGATTGGAGTGTTTGATTACGGGATGACTGGCCACTCCGAGAAAGTCGTCGATCACCCGTTGGACCGCCATACGGTCGCCCACAGCCGGCATGAGGTATGACCCCTCGAGAACAACGAGTCGGGCGCCGCGTACTCCAGCAGCCAATTGGCCGGCGGCCTCCATATTCGGATAGCTCATGTCGCGCCGGTGTAGCACAAGCGTGGGACACCCCACCTGTCCAACCAAGGCCGACGCGTCAAGGTGGCGAAGGTCCTCCACGTAACTGACCCAGCGTTCCGAAGTGTATTCATCGCGGAATCTTTTCGCCGACTCCTTCGCAGCCGCGTCCCCCAAGTCAGCGGTACTACTGACCATCGCCTGGCTTAAGAGCTCCCAGTTCGCCCCTGCGAACGCCTTGTGAGCTTCGAAGTCAGGGTGATACAGGTCTAGCCCGCGCGCGGCTGAGCACCAGAGAACAAGGTGACTTACGTGACCCGGGTGGCGAGCCGCGTAGGCTATGGCAACCGGCCCGAAGAAGTAGCTGCCTACTAGCGTGAACTCCTCCAGCTCACACTGAGCCACGACGGCCTCCAGATCAAGAACATGGGCATCAAGTGACAGGTCCGATACGCCGCCCTGTGACAGACCGAGTCCCCTGGCGTCATAGAGGATCACCTGCCTCGTCTGCGCCCGCTGTTCGTAGAACGCACGAGCGTCCTCGTTCCGTAGGAGGACTTGGGCCGGCGTGGCCGCCCCTAGTGGCGTCATTACTTCGGGCGAGCCCTGACCCAGCGTGTAGTAGGCGACGCTGACGCCGTCCTCGGTCTTCGCGTACTGGATGCGCGGCTCCATAGCAGGGCTAGTCTACACCATTCTCCTTGTCAGCATCTCGTACGTCTGCTACTGTCTGGGCACCTGACAAGTCCAGATTCAACAGGAGTCTGCCGTGGCCGTCGATAAGAAGAAGACGGAAGCGCCGAGGGGCGGCGATTCTGCCGCCTACACATTCGTCACCGTCTGCCGCTCGGATGAGCTGGCGGATGGCGACGTCCGCCAGCTGAAGGCGCGCGGCAAGGAGCTAGCCGTCGGCCGGCTCGTCGGCGGGCAGTTGTTCGCCGTCGGCGGGCGCTGTACGCACCTGCGGGCGCGGATGGGCAACGGCGAGCTGAACGGCACGCTGCTTTCGTGCCCCTGGCACAAGGCAGAGTTCGACGTCGCCGACGGCTGTGTGGCCAAGTGGGTGCAGGAACCGGCGGCGCTGAAGCTGCTCTACGACGCGGCGCTGCCCGCCTTCATGAAGCGCAGCCTCCCCACCTACGACATCAAGGAAGAGAACGGCGACGTCCTCGTCGCCGTTGACTAAGGCCGCGGTGCGGCTTGAAGTTCGAGAATCGAACTTCTGGCTATTCGCGTAGCCGAAGAATCGTATGCCCGGCCTCTCATCCCTCGCTGATCTGCCCCGCCTGCGCGACGCTCGCCGCCGCCGCGCCTCGTCGTACGACACGACCGGCGGCAATGCCGACTACTGGCTGCTCCAGCCGGGCGAGACGCGCACGCTGGCGGACGTCGCTGGCCCCGGCTGCGTGAAGCACATCTGGGTGACGCTGATGTCGCGGGAGAACGCCCATCCGCGCCGCAGCGTGCTGCGGATGTACTGGGACGGCGCGGAGACGCCGTGTGTCGAGGTACCGACGGGCGACTTCTTCGGCATCGGCCACGGGCTGATGAAGGAGTTCGCGTCGATCCCGCTCTCGATGAGCCCGCAAGCCGGGCGTGCCTTCAACTGCTTCTTCCCGATGCCGTTCGCCACGGGCGCGCGACTGACGCTGACGAACGACGGTGAGCGTCGCCTGATCGCGTTCTTCTACGTCGACTACGAGGAGTACGACGCGCCGCAGCCGGCCGTCGGCCGCTTCCACGCCCAGTGGCATCGCGAGAACCCAACCGACGGCTGGGGCGACGACGCGCGCCGTTTCCCGGACGACGCGGAGTATCGCACCGAGGTCTGGGCCACGCCGAACCTGGACGGCGCGGGCAACTACGTGCTGCTGGAGGCGGAGGGCCGGGGGCACTACGTCGGCTGCAACCTCAACGTCGACTGCTTCCGTCGCGCCAAGAACGACTGGTACGGCGAGGGCGACGACATGATCTACATCGATGGCGACGTGTCACCCACGCTGCACGGCACGGGCACGGAAGACTACTTCAACACGGCCTGGAGCCCGCGCCAGGAGTTCTCAGCGCCGTACCACGGCCTGCCGCTGACGTCGGGCACGGAAGACTGGCCTTACAAGGGCAAGCACTCCATGTACCGCTTCCACATCGAGGACCCGGTCTACTTCCAGAAGTCGATCCGCGTGACCATCGAGCACGGCCACGCCAACAACCTCAGCAACGACTACTCATCGACCGCCTACTGGTACCAGACGGAGCCGCACGCCGCGTTCCCCGCACTGCCGCCCGTCGCGGCGCGGCTGCCGCGGCCGGACGTGGAGTAGGGCCGCTGCTGTCGCAGCGGCTTCGCGTTAGCGCTGGCGATCGTGTAGGCTTGGCGCGAGAGGCAGACATGAGGCGGCTAGTTGTTTTCACAGTTCTCGCGGTGCTCGCCGCTTCTACGGCGGGGCTATCGGGGCGCGCGCCCGTCGCCTTCTCACAGACGCAGACACTCGCGATCCATAGTGGACGGCTCTTTGATGGCACCGGGGCGCCGGTGATCGAAGATGGCGTTGTGCTCATCGAGGGCACAAGGATCGTCGCGGCTGGCGCAGCAGCAGATGTCATCGTCCCAGATGGTGCTGCCAGAATCGATGCCAATGGCGGGCTGATCATGCCCGGCGTCATCGACAACCACATGCACTTGGAGGGCGGCGGACGTCTGGTCTGGGAGGACTATCTTACGCCGTGGCTGAAGGCTGGCGTGACGACGCTGGTCAGCAACGGGGGCCTGCGGGACGGAGGCGTTGTTGGAGACGGCATTGTCATCGAAGACGGCGTAGCGTTCCTCAGGATCACCGTAGAAGGGCTCAGCGAGCGGCCGCCGCGGATGCTAGTATCTGGCCCCATTCTTACGGCGCCGGCCGGATATCCCGCCACGCGTCGCGAGCCGTACTCAGAACAGGCCGCTCAGTTCATCGACGGGCCGGCGGACGCGGGAAGCCGCGTGGCCAGGCTCATCGACGAGCAGGGCGTCGACTTCATCAAGGTGGCGATCGAGGTCGGGTTCGACAGCGACTACGGCGACGCCGGCTGGCCTGTCCTGGACATGGAGACGCTGACAGCGATCGTAGAAGCTACGCACGAGCGCGGTCTTACGGCGCGGGCTCACGTGACGCAGGAAGGCGAGCTGGGGGCGGCGCTCGACGCTGGGTTCGATGTCGCGGCGCATACGCCGCTCGAGCCGCTGTCCGACGAGGTCCTCCAACGGGCGGCCGGCGCCGGCATGATCTTCGTGAGCACCGCAAACATCTGGGGCTCGCAGCGCGGCGAAGCCGTTCCCGACAACCTGAGGCGTTACACGGAGCTTGGAGGCCGCGTGGCGCTCGGCACAGACTTCCCGTTCCAAGTCGGTTCGCAGATGCCGGTTCAGGAGATGCAGTTGCTTATCAGCGGCGGCCTGACGCCGGAGCAGGTCCTGATCGCAGCGACGAGGGACAGTGCGGCCGCTGTGGGACGCGAGAGCGACCTAGGAACGCTCGAGCCAGGCAAGCTGGCCGACGTGATCGTTGTTGATGGCAACCCGCTGAACGACATCAGCGACATGGCGCGCGTAAGCACCGTGATCCTCGAAGGCGAGATCGTGGTCGGAAACGTCATCGAAGCTCCTCAGCCGGCCTCCACCCGAACGCCTCGACTGCCGGATGCCGGCGGCGCTCCGCCCGAGAGCGGCCAGGTCCTGTGGCCGTTCTACGTCGCCGCGGTCATCGTCCTCGGGGGTGCAGTTGTCGGTGTAGGACGGTTGACCACCCGGCGCAAGATTCAGTAAGAGGTTTGGGCTCAAGAGCGGGACTCTGCAGGATGAATCCCGCAGCTACTGCTGCGGGGGGCCGGCTCGCCCCGTCCAGCGGATCGAGTCCGTCAGTTCATCAATTAGCGTTTCGATCTTCTCCAGTTCCGTCAGGCGTCCTAGCTCATCGGGGACATGGCAGCGCTCGATCCTGTGTTCCCGATCTCCCCGCCGCACCGACGTGACCGTTGCGTCCACGCCCGTTATCTGACAGTGAAAGTCCGTTGGAAGCTCGAAGAAGCCGCTCTCTTCGAAGCGGCGTACCAGAAGGCTAACGTCCTCTAGCGGGATCTGATCGCTTCGTGTTCCGATAGTGTCGACGTTCTGAAATCCCTCGTACACCACGCTGCCGTCGCCGCGAATCGTCAGGCTGTATTCGGGGCACGGGCGGCGACAGGAGTCATCCGTAGTATTGGCGGGATACGTCCCGCGCGTCATCGTGATGACGAGGTCAGCCAGCGCCGGGTCGGCCGTCGCTGTCGGTGCAGCTGAAGGCGAGCTATCAGCACAGCTCGCAAGCAGTAGCACGGGCATAAGTACCAATAGCAGGATTCCGGAGCGATCTGTCATAGTCGGACACCGCCTAAGTCTTCTCAGACTATACAGCATCAACGGCCTACTGGTACCAGACGGAGCCGCACGCTGCGTTCCCCGCGCTGCCGCCTGTTAGCGAGAGGTTGCCGATGCTGGACGTGGAGTAGGGGCGCTGCTTTAGCAGCGGCCTACACGGATTCAATCTCTGCAAGTGCCCAATCGAAGGCCGACAACAGACCCGTCATGTCCGACACTTCGGAAACAAGGAAGCTAGGGTACTTGCTCGCGTCCTCTGGCAGTTGAGCTCCCGAAGCCTCGTTGACCTTAATTAGAAGCTCGACACGAGCATCCTGGCTTTCGAAGGGAGGGCGTTTCTTTAGATCTCCGAAATGCATCTGTAGGTGACCGCTCGTCCAGACCGAGAAGACGCGATGGGCGGCTCCGTCATGCGAAAGTGTCGGTGTGAACGAGCCGGTCTGACGTCCCTTGCCCCACGAAATCTCCAACCGTCTTTCAGCAGCCCAGGCCATGATATTCCTAGCGGACTCTACGGACTCAGGCGCCTCTGACTTAAGCACGTCGAAGAAGGAATCCTCATCCCAACTCTTGCTGGGCCCGATTTGGTTTCTTGGTTTGGACGTTTGGGCTACGACTTGCGGTACCAGTGTCTGCAGTCCGTCCTCAGACAGGAACTGTTTCACCTCAACAGCGAATACTTCTGCGGGCGTCATCTGTTCACCAAGGAACTCGACGATTCGTCGGAGCTCGGCAGGAATCGCATCGGCGAGGAATACAAGCCGAACCTTGCCAGCCTTCAAATTCGTGGCGACCTTATCCCAAAACTCGTTCTCATCGAAGTCGCTGCCAAGGAGCCCAATCAGTTCTTCGGTAGGATCGTCCCAGTGTGCATAGAAGCGAGCCCTAATCTCCTCTATTGGCCAGTACACGACGCTGTTGGCCGCGTAATCCAGCATCTGACCAACTACCTCGCGGCGAATTCGGGAGTCTGTGCTGCGCTTCACTTCGACCAGTGTCGGAATGCCGTCTTGGTCGACAAATAGATGATCGACGGACCAGCGATCTGAGCCTTCCTCCTCGGAGGGCACCCCGGCCTCAGGCTTGATGAGGACGAATCGCCGTGGGCTATCACTGAGCATCTGATCGCCGGCAAGGAGATCTGGATACTCTGTGAGGAGATCCTGCAAGCGAGCTTCAGACTTGTACTTCTGCTCGTTCATCTCGACCAACTTCTTGCCACGTACTAAGAATATCTTGCCGCCCATGGCTGCCTCCCGGTCAATGCTGCTGCGCGCTCCGAACGCTGGGTATGTGCCAGGCCTTGGTCGAGGTCACCGCGCCGCCGCACATAGGATGCTAACCCCTCCTACACCACCGTGGCCGGCTGGCCGAGCCACGTGTCGCGGCGGCGCTGGTGCGCGGCGTCGCGCTCCTTGAACTCCGGCAGCAGCTCGCGGGCGAAGAGCCGCAGCGAACTCATGATGTCATGGTGGCGCGTCGCGCCGGCCTGGGCGACCAAGATCACCTGGTCGACGCCGGCCTCCTCGTAGGCCAGCAGCCGCTCGCGGATCGTCCTCGGCGAGCCGATGCAGCCAAACGGGCCGGTCTCGGCGCCGGCCGGCGCCTCGTTGAACGAGCGCATGATGTCGGTCGCGCCTGGCTGGTGCTGGTTGCCGCCGTAGTAGTGCGAGAGCGCGTAGCCGAAGAAGCGCATGCCGGGCATGCCCTTCTCCGCGGCGTCGGCGTCCTGGGGGCAACACATGAAGCCGGAGACGACGGCGTACTGCGCGTTGACGGCGTCGCCGATCGGCTCGCACTCGTCGCGGATGATGCGGTAGTACTCCTCGCGCCGCACCTTCAGTTCGGCGGCGTGGGCAAAGTCGAAGCCCAGCGTGCCCAGGCCGTGCTTCGCGGCTGTGTAGATGGCGTCCGGGTTGGAGCAGGCCATCCAGAGCGGCGGGTGCGGCTTCTGCAGCGGCTTGGGGATCACGTTGCGCTCGGGGAAGTCGACGTACTTGCCGTGGAACTCCCAGGGCTTGTCGCGGAACATGCCGACGAGGCAGCGCAGCGACTCCTCCCACATCGCGCGCTTCTCCGCGCGTTCGACGCCGAAGCCGCCGAGCTCCATGTCGGACGACGACTCGCCGGTGCCGAAGTCGACGCGGCCGTGCGAGATCAGGTCGAGCGTGGCGATGCGCTCCGACGTCCGCGCCGGGTGGTTGTAGCCCGGGGGCATCAGCACGATGCCGTGGCCGAGGCGGATGTTCTCGGTGCGCTGGCTGGCGGCGGCGAGGAAGATCTCGGGCGCGGAGGAGTGGGAGTACTCCTCCAGGAAGTGGTGCTCCACGACCCAGACGTAGTCGTAGCCTAGCTCATCGGCGAGCGCCACCTGCTCCAGCGATTGCTGGAAGATGTCCAGCTCGCTCGTCGGCCCCCAGGGCTTGGGGAGCTGCATTTCGTAAAAGATGCCGAACTTCATCTGGTGCTCCTCACCTCCGAGTACGTGCAGGTCGCCCTGTCGCGTCTCTTACCACCGCTGCTCAATCGCGGCGAGCAGTTTGCCGAGCAAACGCGTTCGCTCTGCGAACGACATAGCTGCCGGGCACCGGCAGCCCACGGCCATACTGTAGCAAATGGGGCCAGGCTCTGATGTGGGAGTGAGGCTACGGAGATGGGGCGGAAGGTGCCAGGGTGGGTGTGGCGAGGGTGTTCTCCGCCACGTACTCTTCAACGACGTGCGTGAAGTACGAAGGATCCAGTTCCATGCTGAACATATTAAATACGAGCCCTAGCTCGGGATTGACCTTAGCGCGCACTGCTCGAGTGTTCTGGAACGTTCTCATGCCGGTCGTGAATTTGCGCTCCGCATCAAGGCATGGATGGTCCTCTGCGATCCGCTCATCTAGGCCATACTCTCCCTTGCAGGGGTCTGATGCATCGAGGACTTCTCCTTCGTATGAGACACCCTCTGCGAATAATAGGATGAAGGAGCCACCGTCCCCTCCGTGCGTGATCCGGGACGACTGGCTGATATCCAACCAGAAAGTCTGCCCTTCTTCACCCCCACCGACAAGCGCCTGAACTACCAGATCATTCAGAATGACAGAGCGAATCCTGCCATCCTCCGGTCTAGGCGTAGGAATGCCAATGGCTACTTGTTGCGTGTCGTAGGCGGCCCTGCAGTCCGGGTTCGACTGATCGCAGTACGTATTTGGTTGCTCAAGGAAATTCACGCGCGCGGCAAGGATTCTGTCGATGCAGGACTGCTCGACGACATCACAGAGATTCTCTGGATCACCAAGCAAATCTGCGAGGCAGCCCGCGGCTTCGGGTTCGCAGAACTCAGCCACGGGATCCGATCCATCATCAGAACCACCACCGCACGCGGCGACCAGCAGCAGCGGCACCAGGATCACGAGCAAGAACGCGTAAGGCTTCATCATTAGCTCCGCCTATTGTTTGCTAGTTTACCACCACTGCGCCCGCAAGGCATTGGCCACTCGCCGCTATTGACAACCTCCAGGCTCAGTGCTAGCCTAAGCTCCCGACAATCGCCCAATGGCGGGCTTAGCAGGAGGCGGATCAATGACAAAGCGACTCATCGTCTGCTCAGACGGTACGTGGAACACGCCGGATCAGCGCAGAGGTGGCGAGTTTCGCCCTTCCAACGTGGTCAAGATGTGGCGGGCGATCGAGAACATGGCTCCGGGCGATATCCAGCAAGTGAAGTTCTACGATGAAGGCGTTGGCACTGAGGGCGGTTGGCTGTGGCGAATGCTAGGAGGCATTTCAGGCGCCGGTCTTCGCAAGAACATTCAGGACATGTACCAGTCCCTCATGAACAGCTATGAACCAGGCGACGAGATTTATCTCTTCGGGTTCAGCCGCGGCGCATATACCGTGAGAAGCCTCGCCGGCATGCTGCGAAACTGCGGACTGTTGCGCAAGAGCAACAAGGAGCTGCTATCCGCCGCCTTCGACCTCTACCGCCGTGAAGACGCGCCCCCGGACTCAGAAGTGGCCACAAGTTTCAGGAATGCCTATTCGCACGAGGTTGACATCAAGTTCCTCGGCGTGTGGGACACTGTCGGCGCTCTCGGTATTCCGCCTCTCGGGCTAGGGCGGTTCATAGGCGCTCTAGGGAGGTTCGTAAATCGACAGCACAAGTTCCATGACGTCGAGTTGAGCGGCTCTGTGAAGAACGGCTATCAGGCGCTCGCGATCGACGAGCGCCGCGCGCCGTTTGAACCGTCGATATGGAAACCCGCGAGGAAGAAGGATGACGAAGAGGACGGCGGCAACGGCCGTATAACGGATGAGGAGTGGCTCGCAACGGCGACAGCGAAGCCCGGCCAGGTTGTCAAACAAGTTTGGTTCGTCGGTTATCACTCCGGCGTTGGCGGCGGCACCAAGAATGCCGGCCTCTCCGATGTTACCCTGAAGTGGATGATTCAGAAGGCGGCGCCAATTGGTTTGGCGTTTAGCAAGGCGTATATTGACGCCGAGATTGTTCCGAAGCACGATGGTCCAGCCTACGACTCAAGGAAAGGCTTCTACGGACGCATCGGCACGTTCGTGCGGGTCCTTGGCGTGACGTGGCCGCTGATAGAAGCAGTACATCGCGCCGCCAAGACCAGGTATGACGCGGACTCACCGGTCTACAAGCCGCAAAACCTGAAGGATTATCTCAAGGGCAAGCACCAAATAGAGGAACCTGACGCCGACTGGCCGCCAGGCGAGTCCGGGCCGCTGGTGGCGGAGACTCCGCCGGAGCACATCACCAGGGACCGCTAGCTGCCCTAACGCGTGCGTAGGGCTAGGGCGAGGGAGCGAGGGTGTCACGGTGGGGGTGGCGATTTATCGTCTCAATTGCGATGGCTGTCAGGGTAGGTGAGGATGTCGTTTATCGAGCCCTCAATAATCTCCGGAGAAGGAGAGGAGCCGAAGACGTTCGCGACCAGCTCCTGTCGCACGTACACCGTGCCGCTGATGACACGTACATCCGTGTAAGACCGGAACACGGTGCCAAACACCCGTTCGATCGAGAGACAAGGATCGTTCGGTTCCAGGTGGCCTTCATTGCCGTGGCCCCTACACGGCTGCGAGGCTGTGTTTACTATGCCGGTCCAGGATACTGGCTTCTCAAACACGAGCTCTACGCTGGCCGCTTCGCCTGGTCTATCACCATGTCCTGGGTTGGTGGCTGGTGTCAGGCGCAGCCAGTAGTCCTGATCGCGCACGCCATCTCCAACCATGGCGCTGATGGCATCATCGCGGAACAAGATCTCTACGTAGATCGGAAGCACTGGAAGCACGGGCAGTGGCGTGGGACGCCCGGCGGCTATCGCTGCGTTGATTAGATCGATGCAGTCAGGGAAGTCCAAACCAAAGACCGCGCAGAACTCGACCTCGTCGCGGCTCTCTTCAAACTGCTCAATGAGACACTGCGGGTCTTCTCGGTCACAGGGCGGTGTGACGTTGCTGTAGTCTGGCGGCGGGAAGGCCGTTGCTTGCGCCTGCGCTGGTGACAGCTCCGTTAGTTCAATCGCGCTGTCAGAGAAGACGCGCAGCGTCTGGACAACAGCGCCGTCCTGGTCCCTCACCGCGAACGAGAGGGTATTCAGGCCGGGCCGAACGCCTGCGTTTGGGAGGTAGTTCGTGAACCAGGCCTCTACCTTGTTTCCGCTCTGTTCTGCCCGAGTGACGCCAGAGGATTCGATAACAAGATCGTCGCCGTCGATTCGGGGCCGGAAGCTGCTCATGGCTACTGTCGAGTAGGAGTTCGGATGGGCGTAGACGATGGCTCTACCATCATCGACGCCATCGGCGAACTCGATCTCGAAATGGAAGTGCAGGACGTACCACATTCTCGGACCCTGCGCCGCGTCATCAGGGAGCAGGTACTCCGCGCGGGGCCTTGCCGAACGGGCGGGCGCTGAGCCGGGAAGCAGCCGTAGAATCCTGGGTTCCCAGGAGTGGAGGATGATGTCCTCATATCCCATGTCTTCGAGCGTGTAGAAGCCCACCCCCTCTGTGAGGATAGGCTTCGGCTGCGTCGGGCTTGGAGTTCTGAACTGTGAATAGACTAGAGTCTTGCAGGATGCATGGCTTGGGCTGAACGTCGGCCCTGGCGTCTCCGGGAAATCGCGCCGAGCCACGTCGGTTGCCAGGTAGAGGACGTACTCGCGACCGCACACGCCTGCAGCCTGGTTTGCCGCATCGTTTGCACCACCGGCGCCGCCACCGCATGCGGCAACGAGCAGCACGGGAGCCAAGATCATCAGCAGAAACGTCGTTGGCTTTATCATTCGCTCCGCCTGTCAAGGTCACTATAGCACTCAAGCCGGTGCTGTTGACTGCGCTACCCGTCCGCCGGATGGACAAGGAACGCGACAGCAGAAGCGGAGCTTCTGCAACGCTGAACCCAAAGGGTTCAGCCATTCGGTACACTATCTCCACCATGACAACCACAGAACGAGTCGATATGCAGCAGATAGGCCGCACGGCGAAGGACGCCGCGCGACGCCTCGCCTCGACTAGCACCGACGTCAAGAACGCCGCGCTGTCCGCCATGGCCGACGCGCTGGCCGCGCATAAGGACGAGATCCTGCGCGCCAATCAGCAGGACATGCAGGCCGCCCACGACGCCGGCGTCACCGGCTACATTCTCGATAGGCTGGCGCTGACGGCCGAGCGCCTGGAGCAGTACGCCGGCGACATCCGCAACGTAGCCGCGCTGCCGGACCCGGTCGGCCAAGGCCTCGACCGCCGCACAATGGCCAACGGCCTGGTGGTGAGCAAGGTGCGCGTGCCCCTGGGCGTCGTCGCTTGCATCTACGAGGCGCGGCCCAACGTTACGGCGGACATCGCGTCGCTCTGCCTCAAGGCCGGCAACGCCACCGTGCTGCGCGGCGGCAAGGAGGCCTTCCACTCCAACAGCACTATCGCGCGCATCATTTCGCGCGCGGCGACCGAAGCCGGCCTGCCCGAAGGCGCGATCCAGTTCGTAGAGTCGACCGACCGCGCGCTGGTGAAGGAGCTGCTTGGGATGCGCGACTACATTGACCTCGTCGTACCGCGCGGCGGCGGGCTGATCGACTTCGTGCTCGAGAACGCCAAGGTGCCGGTGCTGATCGGCGGCGTCGGCGTCTGCCACACCTACGTCGACAGCGCGGCGGATGTCGACAAGGCCGTCGCCATCGCCGACAACGCGAAGACGCGCCGCCCTTCGATCTGCAATGCATTAGACACGCTGATCGTCCACCGCGACGTCGCCGCCGACTACCTGCCGAAGTTGGGCGCGGTCTGGGCCGAGTCCGGCGTCGAGATGAAGTGCGACCCCGAGGCGCTGAAGATCGTCGCTGACGTGCCGGGGCTCAAGAGCAGCCCGGCCGCTGACGACGACTTCGGCAAGGAGCACCTGGCGCTCGTCGCGACGGTGACGGTCGTCGACTCGTTCGACGCCGCGCTCGACCTTGTGTATCGCTATAGCACCGGCCACTCCGACTGCATCGTTACGGAGGACTACACGGCCGCCCAGCGCTTCGTGCAGGAGGTGGACACCGCCGTCGTCTACGTCAACGCCTCGACGCAGTTCACGGACGGCGCGCAGTTCGGCCTGGGCGCGGAGATCATCGACTCCACGCAGAAGCTGCACGCGCGCGGGCCCGTCGGATTGCAGGAGATCACCACCTACAAGTGGATTGTAGAAGGCACGGGGCAGATTAGGCAGCCGTAAGCGCGCGCCCGCGCAGGCCCTGTTGGTTTGCAGGAGATCACCACCTACAAGTGGGTGGTGCAAGGAACGGGGCAGATCCGGCCGGCCTAGTGGAGGCACGGTATGTCGCAGGCGGGCGAAAAGGGAGCTGGAGTTAGACTGCCGGGAGCCGGCGCGCTTCTTCTTGTCGCGATGGCTGGGCTGGTCGTTCTGGCCGTGAACCTGCACTCCGGCGAAGGTCGCGCGGCGGCAACCTCGCCCACGCCCGCACGCTACGACGTGGAGTGGGACATTCAGTTGCCGGAGAACCTACACCCCGGCGGCACGGGGCACATCCGCGCTGAGGCGATTCTCACCGAGCCGAGCTTCGTAGGAACAGGCCCGTATCACGACCCTTGGTACGCGCTGACTATCACTGACACCGATCCTGTGGTTGAACTCCGGTCGCTGCCCGTCGTCGCGCCCGCGGATGTCGCTGACGGCGCCGAGTGGAATCTGCGGCGTATCCGGCCCGGCGAGGCAACGATCGAAATCAGCCTGACGTACAAGCAGTCGTGGTGCTACCCCTGCGACACGCACTACTACACGCACACTACGACGCGCACCCTCACCGTGGCGCCGCTTCCAGGTGATGCCAACTGCGATCTGGCGACCAACAGCATTGATGCGGCGCTCATTCTGCAGCTGAGTGCAGCGATGGTCAGCGAACTGCCGTGCGAGGATGCGGCCGATGTAAACCAGGATGGGAGCGTCAACGCCATAGACTCTTTCCTCATATTGCAGTTGGCGGTCAGGCCGCCGGACAGCCTCTCGCCGTGAGCGGTGGCAGGCTGTAGCGGCCCTCACGTGCGTCCTGGCCTGACTCTGCTATGCTACACCCATGCTGAAGGTGCCCGGCTGCCGCTTCGCGGCAGCTACGCCGTTCGCATCGCGAACGCGTTCGCACCGAGAACGGCAACGCTTACATTTGGGACGGAGGCCGCATGAAGTGTCCGCGTGACCAGACCGAACTCATCATCGAACACCACAAGGGCATCGAGGTCGACCACTGCCCTACGTGCAACGGCCGTTGGCTGGACCACCACGAACTGGACCACCTGGAGGCGCTGGCCGCCCCTGACGACGACGCCCGCCGGGCGATGGTCGAATACGCCAAGCGGCCCAGCGACCTGCACTGTCCGGTCTGCGAGAAGCAGATGCGCGCCTTCAACTACCGTGCCTACAATCTCGAGATCGACACCTGCGAGGACGAGCACGGCTTCTGGCTGGACGCCGGTGAAGAGGGCCGCGTTCACGACATCATGGAAGAGCGCGTCCAAGGTCTGGCCCGATCCGAGTCCGCCGAAGAGGCCTGGGGCCAGTTCCTCGGCCGCGTGGGCAACCGGGGCGTTTGGGATAACATCAAAGGCATGTTCGGCGGGCGCAAGTAGCCGGCACCAGGCACACGACCCACACTCGACTCTCAGCGTACGTTTCGGCACAATGGCGGTAGGTCGCGCGAGGCAGGCCATCTGTCGCGCGACGTGAGGAGGAGTCCACCATGCCCCGCTTCCAATTCGAACGTGAGTCTCGCACGCCGAGCTCCGAGTCGCTCATTGTTCTGAACGAAGACAAGGCGGTCGGCCGCGTAGACGTCCATTTCGGCGACGACGTCTGCAACGCGACTGTCTGTGTCCCGGAGGATTTTGCTGAGGGAGACATTCAGGACCTCATCGGCGAGGTAGATGAACGGCTGGTGATGTCGGCGAACCCGTTCCGGGAGGATTTCGTCGTGACCGTCTGGATCGGCCGCCACGCCGGCGTCTATTCGGAAGAGACCGAGGAAGACGTGGCGGAAGAGCTGGACGACGGCAACCTGCTGGTGAATTAGGAGCCGGCGCAATTTTGGCTCGGCCATCGGCTCTTGGCCTCTGGATACGCACCGGGGACCGATCTTTCGGCCGCCCGCGATGTTCCGTGAAGTAGCCCTGGCTAGGCCTTCGGGTTCACCGGCGGCTGTGGCGGGTTCGGGCCGGCGCAGGTGCTGCCGAAGCGGCCGAAGACGAACTGCAGGTCGTTGATGTCGATGTCTTCGTCCTGCTGCGCCCCGGACGGCTCCAGGTTCATGAAGTCGTTGTAGATCAGGCTGCCCTTCTCCACGCCCCAACGGAACGCGATCGCCTGGGCATCGACTGCGTCGACCGAGCAGTCGGGCTCAACGTCGCCCTCAAGGTAACGGAACGTAATATCCGCGTCGTCGCAAGCGAAGATCGGGATGGCGTGACCCTGCTCGTCGCCGAGGTCGCAGTTCACGTTGTTGATCTGAACCACAACGCCGTTGTCCTGGTTAGGCTTCATCTGCGAGTAGAGTTCCGGCTGCGGGTAGACGTCGATGCGTGCCAGCGCGGCCAGGTTATCGATGGCCGGTGCGCCCTTCTGCGTGACACAACCGATGCGGGCAACGCCCTCGAGCTGCGGCTTGCTCGCCGAGTCCTCGATGATGCAGATTGCACCCGCAGTCACCCAGTCGGCGCCCGTGGTCAGGTCAACACAGACCTTCTTGTTGTTGTACAGGACCTCGAACTCAAACGCGGCGATCTGTTGCACGGCACTGGGGTCTTTGGGATCCTGTGACGTGATCGCCTGGTTGAGTTGCTCCGTGAGCGTGCCAATATCGGTTCCTGCCAGGCAGTCGGTCGGCGGGACCTTGGAGCCCTGGCGGGTCAGCCACACGTTCTGCAACGAAGGGCTCTTCTGCATGCGGGGATTTGGTGGCGGCGCGACGCAGTTGATCGTCAGGTCGCTGAGGTTCGGCACAACGTCTATCCGGACGAAGCCGCTGTAGAACGCAAATACCGAGCCGCTGGTGACCTGGACCGTCGCGAGGAGGGGCGGGGACGGCGAGGGCGGGAGCGTGCTTGCGTCGTACGGTAACTGCACCACATCGGTGGAAGATTCCGCGCCTGAGCACGTCATGCTGATCTGCACGAAGTCGCCGACGTAGGTGCTGACCGGCAACGGCTTCTCAGTCTCCGTAAGGCAACCGTGATTGACGGTGTAGCCTGTCGGATCGAGGCCGAGGTTGGTGTTGTCAAACTGTGCCCGCACGGCGCTGGCCGGATCGCAATCTGGCCACGCGATCTCGTCCGCTGCCTGTGCCGCGGGATTGTAGATGAGATCGTCTCCATAATGGATGAAGCTCTGGGCTATGAAGTATCCCTGGGGAGGGGCTACGAGAATCTCCACTGCCAGCGTGAACTTCTCACCCACAGGAACGTCACACGTGGTGGGCCTGGTCACTTCATCACAATTGCCGCCAGCTACGTTCAAGATCATCTCTGGAGGCGGCTCCTCAACGGAGCCTTCGTAGGCGCCTATGTCGCACTTGGCCCCTTGCGGCCGAGAAACCCCGCGCTGATCTGCGCTAAGAACGCAGTTTGATAGTGGAACGACGTCCGTTGCAGAGCTGCCGAGTAGCAGTGCGTGAGTGCGCGTGAGACCGCCGTTGTCCAGGAGGAGGCCAATGAGCGGATTGGTGTCATTGGAGTCTCCGGTTCCGCCCAGCGCGCAAGTGCCGTCGCTGACCATGTTATATCCGCCGGAGATGATGGTCGTGTTCGCAAAGTCGCAGTCGGGGCCAACTGGGTTGGTGATTATGGTGTTTTGAAGGCCAACAGACCCTGCGAAGGCATAGAGCGAATCGTTGACCGTGACGTTGGTTAGCGTGATAGAGCCGCCAGGACCATGGTTGCTAATACCGCCAGAATTTCCACTCACGGTGCTGTTAGTGACATTCACTTTGGCGGTCGTGCCATTGTTGCTAATGCCGCCGCTGGTTGACTGGCCGGCCGTGTTGCGGGCAACGATACTGCCTTCGAGGGTGAACGATGCTGTGTTTGCGTTGCTGATTCCACCACCGAGGAACAAAGCACCATTGTCTGAGATCGCACTGTCTGCCAACGTAAGCGTGCCGAAGTTGGCGATGCCGCCTCCGTCACTACTTGAGTTCCCCGCAATGATGCTGCTTGTGAGTTTGAGCGTCTTACCAAGGGCGTTGGCTGCGCCACCACCAACCGTCTGGGCCGTGTTGTTTGTGACGCCGGCGCCGGAAAGCGTGGCCGTGCCGAAGTTCATGATGCCGCCACCTTCACGCGCAGAGTTGTCGCTCACGTAGCTGCCGTCTCCCGTCAAGACGCCCGAGTTGAATATGCCCCCGCCGAGAGAGCCAGCAGAGTTGTCGTGGAAACCGCTGTCGTTCACGTTCATAGTGGCGCTGGAGCCGTTGTAGATACCACCACCAGAAGACTCCGCGGTGTTGAAGGCCACAGAGTCAAATCCACCCAGCGTGACGTTTCCTCCAGCGCCGTTCATGATGCCGCCACCCTCACTCGCCGAGTTCTGGTGGATTCGACTGGCGAAGGATGTGAGGACGCCTGCGTTGAAGATTCCGCCGCCCTTCATGGCGGCCGAGTTCCCCGTGACGGCGGTAAAGCTTAGCGACGTGAACGCGGACGACCGGTTGAAGAGGCCACCACCGGAATCGCCTACCATTCCGTTCCTAATATCCAGGCCAGAGAGGTGAGCGGTAACCCCAACCCCTCCGGGGTCAATGTCGAACACTCTGTCGAGGCCGGCACCGTCAATTGTGGTGCTTTCTCCCGTGCCATGGTCAACGAGACCGCTAATGGTCAAGTCTTCGGTGACGTCCAGATCACCCGTCACATTCGCGTCTTCGCCCGGTCCGGCGATGGCGAGGCTGTATGTGGCAATCGCCAACTGAATGGTATCGGCGCCGCTGCCAGCCGGGCAGGCATCAACGATTGCGTCTGTATTGGCAGCCTGAATCGCCTCCCGCAGCGAGCAGTCGCCGTCAGAGTTCAGTTCGTCCGCTGTGGTAGTGACTGCGATTGTGGCAGCGGAGGCAGGGCGGCTATCTGCTATGTCTAGCGCACAAGCTATCCCCGCAGCGACGATGACAACCAGAACCCACCGTCTTCGGGCCATGCTTAACGAGTGAGGCATAGCGCAACTCCCCCGGGCCGCCAAGCCTATGCGGGGATGCAAAGCAGATGTCTGGTTTAAGCGGCCACCAGTCACCGCAATTGTACACCGAGATCAGCGCTTGTCAAGCAGCTAGTTGAGAGAACAGAGTGGGGATCTTGACGCGCTCGTCAGGCGGGGCCTGGGCAACTTGCGCATCTAGTCTGGCCAGCGGATTATAGGCTCGGCCATCGGCTCTTGGCCTCTGGCCCCGTGATATCCACCGCCCGCTGTAAAGGGTCCGCTGCTATCTCTTGGCCTCTGGCCGTGCCTGCAGCGGCCTACTCTTCGTTTTCGGTTGGTTCGCTCAGGGGCGGCCGTACGGCGGCGTAGGCGGCGCTGATAGCGTAGCCGCCGGGGCTAAGGCTCTCCAACAGCTCTTGGGCGCGCTGTTGGCCGAATCTCTCGCGCAGCGCCTCGTCCGTCGCGCCGTTGACCAGTGTCGGCGGCGCAACCGGCTCCTCGTAACCTGGCAGCACCCGGAAGATATGCACGGCGTCCTTCGGCCCGCTCGAAAACGATTCCGCATTCCGGAAGTAGGGGTGGCTCTCGAAGAAGGGCAGCAGGCTGAGCGAGCTGAAGCCCGCGTCGTCGCCAGTCAGCATCACGTAGCCGATGCGGTTCTCGTTGAGATCCGTGATCAGGTCGCGCTCCGAAAGGCCGACGTAATACCCCTGTACCTCGTGGCGGCGCAGGTAGAGCCAGGGCTCCGCGGCCGTGTCCGGCATCTGGTGGTCTTCCCAGCGGAAGAGCGTGCTGCGGCGTGTGGCGGATAGCGGGCTGCCCTCGAAGTCGACGCGCGTCGTTGGCAGCTGCCACCAGGGGTAGCGGCCCTCCGTCAGCGTGTAGAGGTGTGTGGCGTAGAGCCGGCCGGACATGATCGTCGTCCCCGGCGGCACGTTCTCCGCGACCCACGCGGCCGCTTCATTCGCTAACGGGTTATCCCAGTGCGCCTGTGTCACCACGGTCGCGTCGAACGCATCCTGCCTGTCGGCGAAACGTTGCGTCTCGCTCAGCGCGAACGCGCCGAATCCGGCCAGCAGCAGCCCCGCGGCGACCGCGCCGCCGAGCGCGCCA
This sequence comes from Chloroflexota bacterium, assembly GCA_029262675.1. GTDB lineage: Bacteria > Chloroflexota > Dehalococcoidia > DSTF01 > RBG-16-68-14 > JADFKB01. Next base: position 44,437 of record JAJCYW010000016.1, read on the forward strand.
GAGTCGTGCTCCGCGGCGAGCTCGGCTAGCCAGCGCGCGAAGTCGATCGCGGCGCGGGCCAGTGCCAGGTAGGAGAGGTAGATGACGGGCAGAAGGTCGCGCAGGTGCAGCCCGCGGTTCGCGACGAACAGCGCGAATGGCAGGAACAGAAGCAGCCCCAGCAGTAGCAGGCGGTCGCCGAATGACCCGCGCGCCGCGCGGTAGGCGACGTAGGCCCAGGCGACGCCGATCAGCGGCAGCGGTTGTATCCACGATGACAGCGCGCCCGTGGTGTAGTCCGGCACGTTCTGGACGTAGTTCGCGGAGAACGACCAGGCGGCGTGTTGCTCCAAGCCAATCACGAGTAGGCCGCCCCAAGCCAGCAGCAGCGCAGCTGTCGCTGTCCAGCGGGTGCGGAGAGCCGGAGATCGGCCGCCGCCGCGCCGTGCCAAGAAGATCGCGGCGACGAGCCCAGCGAGCAAGCAAGCGGTACCCGCAGCGAGCCAGGCGGCGGCGCCGGACGGCTCGCCGAGCAGATAGATGTCGCCCGTCACGGCGTAGGTGTACGGCCACCACCAACCGGCGATGGCCAGGAAACCGGCGCTGTACGAACCCAGCAGCGTTCTCGGCCTGCTCACGGCCGGACCCAGCAGCAGCACCAGCAGGAAGGGCAGCGGCAGCCAGAGCAGCGCCGATTCCTTCGTCAGCATCGCCAGACCCAGCGCGCCGCCGGAGACGGCCGCCCACCCCGGCTTGCCGCCCATCACGGCGGGATAGAGACAGAGCAACGTGAGTAGCAGGAAGAACGTCTGGACGGTGTCCACGTCGAGGCTGGAGCCGATGCCCGTCAGCAGCGCCGACGACAGCACTGCCACGGCGGCGAGCAATCCCGCTTCCCGGCCGAAGAGCCGCCAACCGATAGCTAGCAGCAGCGCTGCGCTGCCGAGCGCGAAAAGCTTGGTCACCCAGCGCGCGCTATCGAGCGAGTAGCCGGCGACGCTGAAGTCGGCGGCCAGCAGCGCGGGGAATATGGGGCCGCGGTGATGGACGCGCTCGCCGGTGGAGTAGGTGAACCCCTTACCCTGCTCCAAGTTGAGCGCTTCCGAGACGTAGAGCGATTCGTCCGGCGTCAGCGCGCCGCCGTCGGCGGCAAGCAGCGGAACGGCGAGGGCGACCAGGATGGCGATAGCGGCCGCGATCGCCGCGCCCTGGAGTAGACGTGTGGATGGCGCAGTCGGGCGGGCATAGCCCGCCAGCGGCGCTTGGATCGTAGAGATAGGCGCGCCTCCTTGCGGTCCTGAACGGCAGTGTCATTGTTCCGCGCGCAGCACCCCGCCCGGCATAGGGGAATGCCCTAGGATTGGACGCGGAGCGCCGTTCGCGCCGTTCGCGCGGATCGCAGGACCTGCGGGTGCCGCGTTACGCGGAGGCATCCACGGCCAGCGCGGCGGCCTGCACGATACCGGCGCAAGTCTGGTAGAGCCTGTCGGGCAATCTGCGCAGGAGCTGCGGGTGGGGCGTTAGACGGAGGTATCCACGGTCATCGCGGCGTCCTGCACGGTTCCTTCACGATATTGGCGCAGGTTTGGCAGGAGTTGCAGGTGCGGGCTTACGCGGACGTATCCACGGTCATCGCGGCGGCCTGCGCGGCGTCCTTCACGATAATGGCGTAGCCCTGGTAGGGGATGGTGCGCAACAACTGCGGATCTTCGCCCATCGACCGCAGTTTGCGGCGGAGGTTGCTGACGTGCGCGCGCACGACCTCGGCGCCGCCGGTGTCCGGCGGGTAGCCCCAGACGTCCTGCAGGAGCACCTCCGGTGAGACAAATTCACCTGGTTGCTCCATCAGGCAGCGCAGCAGGCGGCACTCGGTCGGTGTCACGGTGAGCGAGCCGCCCGTCTCGAAGAGCAGCCGCCGCGTCGCACAGTCCAGCGCCAGCGTGCCCAGCCGCATCACTTCGCTCTCAGCGACCTGCCGCGGGCGGGACGACAGCAGCCGGGAGATCTCGCGGCCCAGCGCGGACCCGTCCAGCGGCTTCTCGACGAGGCCGTGGTCGCCCTTGCGGTAGAAGGGCGGGAGGCCGGCCGATACCATGCTGGCCGAAGGCGGGGCCAGGAAGATGACGGACGGCATGTCCTGCACGCCGTCCCGTCCCAGCCAGCGCCAGAAGCCGTCCAGCTCATCGTCGGGCAGGACGCTGTCGAGGCAGACAACGTCGATGTGGACGCGCGACATAGTGCGCTGCGCGTCGTTCAGCCTGCGCGCCGTCAGGACGTTGTGGCCGAGCGACTGCACGTAGTACTCAGCGACCTTCAGCAGCGCGCTGTCGGGGCTAAGCAGAAGAAACTGGGCTGAATGCTCGTTGCCGATTTGATTGATCCAGGTCGTTCTGCGCCGGCAGAGATTTTGCCACCGCCCCTATTATGCCACACTTGTCAAGCCCTTCGTTAAACGAGGTAGTGGCAACCCGTTCCAGCCGCCGGGACCACGTCTGGGCAACCTCATGCCGGAGGCATGGGCCTCCAAGTGCTGCGCCTTGCCCGCTGCCTGCCGGCTCCATACACTGCCTAGGCGATATGAGCACACAAGACATAATCGATCTGCGGAGCGACACGGTCACCCAGCCCACGCGCGCGATGCGTGAGGCGATGGCGAACGCCGAGTTGGGCGACGACGTCTACGGCGAGGACCCGACGGTCAACCGCCTGGAGGAGATCGCCGCGGAGCGGATGGGCAAAGAAGCCGCCGTCCTCGTCACCAGCGGCTCCATGGGCAACCTGACGTCGCTGCTGGCGCACTGCGGCCGCGGCGACGAGGCGATCGTAGGAGACGAGGCGCACGTCCTCCACTATGAGGCCGGCGGCGTCCCGGCGCTGGGCGCCGTCCAGCTCCGCGCCGTGCCGAACGACGAGCACGGCATGCTCGATCTCGACGCGCTCGCGGCCGCGATCCGTGGCCGGAACGTCCACTTCCCGCGCACGGCCGTGATATGCCTGGAGAACACGCACAACCGCTGCAGCGGCGGCGTCATCACCGTGGAGCAGATGGCGGCTGTCGCTTCACTCGCTGGCAAGCACGAGATCCCCGTGCACCTCGACGGGGCGCGCATCTTCAACGCCGCTGTCGCGCTCGGTGTGCGTGTCACGGAGCTGACGCGGCACGTCGACTCGGTCACCTTCTGCCTCTCGAAAGGCCTCTCCGCGCCCGTCGGCTCCATTGTTTGCGGGACTAAGGAATTCATCGCCGAGGTGCGCCGCGCGCGGAAGATGGCGGGCGGCGCCATGCGCCAGGCGGGCATCATCGCTGCGCCCGGCATCGTTGCCCTCGAGACGATGGTCGATCGCCTCGCCGAGGACCACGAGAACGCCGCGCTGCTCGCGGAAGGCCTGGCCCAGATCCCCGGCCTGAGTATCGACCCCGCGCGCGTGCAGAGCAACATCGTCGTCGTCGACGTCACAGACGGCGCGTCGTTCCAGCGGCGGATGCGGGACGGCGGCGTGCTGATCTCGGCGTTCGGGCCGGAGCGGCTGCGCATGGTTACCCACTATGGCATCACAAGGCAGCACATCGAGCGGGCGCTGGCCTGCGCGCAGAGCGCGATTGGTCAGGCCGGACAGGCGGCATAGGAATGCGCTCCGTACTTGCAGCCGCCTTCTTGAGCATCGGCATGGTGGCTCTCGCCGTGGCCTGCCTGGACCAAGACGAGGCCTGCGCGCAGGAAGGCGGCATCGTCTCCGCCATTCCTTGGGCGGACGACGAGACGGCTGACTACGTGTGGCTGGACGACAAGACCGCCGAAGTTTGCGGCGAGGGCACCCTGTCGGTCGCGCGCGACGGCGGCCAGTTCACGCTGTCGCTGGCGTTCACGGCTGGCGATGACAGCGACGTCTCGACCATCGTCGTTGACGCCCAAACGCTTCAGCCCGAGTCCGTGCGCCGCGAGCGGCTCATCGACGGCGAGTCCGAGATCGTCGAGGCCGAATACGACGACGCCGAGAAAGTGATCCGCGTCGTGGAGATAATCAATGACAAGCGGCGGGAGGTCCCGCGCCGCCTGGACGACGACGTCTACTTCGACAACGAGATGTCGCTCTTCCTCTGGCGGACCCTGCGATTTGAAGCCGGGTACGAAACCGAATACAATACCGTCTTGGCGAACCAGGGCGGTGCGCAGCGCGAGGTACGCCTACGCGTCGATAGCATAGAGACGATCACGGTACCCGCCGGCACCTTCGACGCCTGGCGTGTCGAGATCGTGGCCGGCGACGTTAACCAACTTGCCTGGTTCACCGACACGCCCGAGCATTACCTGCTCCAGTACCACAACAGCGTTCAGATCTTCCAGCTCAACTCGCCGATTCCGTAGCCTTCGGCCGCCGCCGTCCGCGCCACCGTCGGCGTCGGCGCCGGCGACTCGTCGTCGCCGCCATCACCGTCCGCCAGCAGCCCGAGGCCGATGCCGATCGCCAGCGTGATGATGGCCGCGGCCAGCCACTTCGTGCTGCGGCGGCGCAGGAACCTGACGGCAAAGTCCTGTAACCCGGTCAGCAGTGGGATGTACCAGGGTCGCGCTTCGCTCTCGCGGCTCTCTGCGGTGCTGCGGCGGCGACGGGGGCGGGGCTTTCGGCGTGGCGGCATGGCAAGGAGAGTGTAATCGATCTTTGCCGGCGGGTTGCGCTGGCGGGCCGCACGGGCGGGGCCACAGCGCGACTGCTATACTCCCGCCGTATATCATACGGCCGTATCTGGAAGAGAAGCGGGAGGACGACATGACGCAGGTGCTGAAGGACGCGGCCAAGCAGCGGCTCGAATCGGTGTACGGCGAGATGCTGGAGCTTAGCCACAGGATCCACGCCAACCCGGAGCTGCGCTTCAAGGAAGAGAAGGCATCGGCGTGGGTGGCGGATCTGCTAGAGAGCCACGGGTTCGCTGTGGAACGCGGCGTTTGCGAGATGCCGACGGCCCTCATCGCGCGCGCGGGCAACGGCCCCCTCCACGTCGCGATCTGCGCGGAATATGATTGTTTGCCGGCTATTGGCCACGCCTGCGGCCACAACATCATCGCCGCCGCCGCCGTCGGCGCGGGCATCGCGGCCGCGGCGGTGGCCGACGACGGCGGGCTGACGGTGTCCGTCTTCGGCACGCCCGCGGAGGAGGGCGGCGGCGGCAAGATCCTGATGCTTAACCACGGCGCGTTTGAGAACGAGCACGCCGCGATGATGGTCCATCCCGCTCCCTTCGACGCGCTGCAGCCGATGATGATCGCGGTCCAGCAACTGGAAGTGACGTACACGGGCAAGGAGGCGCATGCCTCCGCGTCTCCGCAGCAGGGCGTCAACGCCGCCGACGCGCTGACGGTGGCGCAGGTGGCTATCGGCCTGACGCGCCAGCACCTGCGCTCGACCGACCGCGTGCACGGCATCACGACGAAGGGCGGCGACGCCGTGAACGTGATCCCGGCCCACACCAGCGCCCGCTACGCCGTCCGCGCGCGCACGCTGGACCACCTGGGCGACGTGCGGGCTAAGATCCAGCGCTGCTTCGAGGCGGGCGCGCTGGCGACGGGTTCGGAGCTGACGGTGACGGAAGGCGAGCCGTACGCGCAGATGGTGCACGACGCCGACATCTCCGCCGCCTATCTCGCCAACGCATCGGCGCTGGGCCGCGTGTTCCCCGACCTCGGCTCCGGCGACCGGTCGGCGGCGTCGACCGACATGGGCAACGTCTCGCTCGCCGTCCCGTCCATCCACCCGACGATCGGCATTAACTCGCTGCCCGCGGTCAACCACCAGCCGGAGTTCGCAGAGCACTGCGCCTCGGCCGTCGCAGACCAGGCGGTTTATGACGGCGCGCTGGCGATGGCCTGGACCGCGATCGACATCGCGCAGGACGACGCCGTCCGCGACCGGTTGCTGTCGCCGTCGTAGAGCCGCGCGCGGAGCGCCAGGCGGCCCGGTTCTCCGGGCTTGCGATGCTATACTCCCGATTGTGAGCGCGAAGAAGGCGACGAAACCGGCCAAAGGCACGGAGGCGAAGGCCAAGGCGGAGGCTCTTAAGCCCGAGGTCGCCGAGCCGAAATCTGCCAAGAAGCGTGCGGCCAAGTCCGGCCAGCGGCTGGTGGTGATTGACGGCCACGGCATCATCTTCCGCAGCTACCACGCCATGCCGGAGCCGCTCAGCGTTACACGAGTGGTAGACGGCGAACGGGTCACCGAGACAACGACGGTAGCGTTTGGCTTTGCCAATACGCTGCTCTCCGTGCTGAACGAGCTGAAGCCGACGCACGTCGCCATCGCGCTCGATCCGCCCGGCCCCACCTTCCGGCACGAGAAGGACGAGACGTATAAGGCCCACCGCGAGAAGGCGCCGGACGACCTCGTTGAGCAGATCCCCCGCGTGCGGGGCATGATCGAGACCTTCAACATCCCCATCTACATGGAGGATGGCTTCGAAGCCGATGACGTGCTCGGCACGCTGGCGCGTCAGGCGGACGAGGCCGGTGTGGAGACCTACCTCGTCACGCTCGACAGCGACATCGTCCAGCTCGTCAGCGGCCAGGTGAAGGTCTTTATGATCCGCCCCTACCAGCGCGACACCGTCGTCTACGACGCTGACGCCGTCCGCGAGCGCTACGGCATCGACCCCGAGCAGATGGCCGATCTCAAGGGCCTCATGGGCGACGCCTCCGACAACATCCCGGGCGTGCCCGGCGTCGGCGAGAAGACGGCGCGGAAGCTCGTCAGCGAGTTCGGCAGCATCGAGAACATCTACGCCAGCTTGGATGACGTGACGCCGGAGAAGCTGCGCGAGAAGCTGCGCGAGAACGAGGACTCGGCGCGCCATAGCAAAGACATGGTGACGATCGACACCAAGGTGCCGGTCGAGCTCGACCTCGCCGCCTGCTCGATGGACCAGTTCGACACGGCCGCGACGAATGCTCTCTTCAAAGAGCTGGAGTTCAAGTCGCTGTTGCCCCGCCTGCCCGGCGCCGAAGAGCTGGCGGAGGCGGAAGCCGAGTCGGCCGGCGCGACGGTGGAAGACAGCGACTATCAAACTATCTACACAACGGCGGAACTGAACGCGCTCGTCAAGCAGCTCAAGGCCGCTAAGGCGTTCGCGTTCGATACCGAGACGACGAGCGTTCACGCGCTCAACACCACGCTTGTCGGCATCTCCGTCGCCTGGGCGGAGGGCAAGGCGGCCTACGTGCCGGTCGGTCACCGGCCGCAACTCGGCGACAAGACGCAGCTCCCGCTCGACGTCGTGCTGGAGAAGCTGGGGCCGCTGTTCGGGAACGAGAAGATCGCGAAGGTCGCCCACAACGCCAAGTTCGACATGGAGGTGCTCGGCGGCTGCGGCATCGACGTGCGCGGCGTCACGTCCGACACGATGATCGCGGGCTACCTGCTGGGCGAGGGCGGCGCCGAGGGTATGCGGGCCGGGAGCGGCCTCGGCCTGAAGCGGCTGGCGTCGAAGCGCCTCGGTATCGAGATGACGCCCATCGTCGATCTGATCGGCAAGGGCGCGAAGCAGGTGACGATGGCAGAGGTCGCCGTGGAGCAGGCCGCTCCCTACGCCAGCGCGGACGCTGATGTGACAGGACGGCTGCAGCCGCTCCTGGAGCGGGAGCTCAAGGAGCAGGACCTCTGGCCGCTCTACACGGAGATGGAGATGCCGCTGGTGCCCGTGCTGATGCGCATGGAGCAGGCCGGCGTCGCCGTCGACTCCGTCGCCCTGCGGGAGATGTCACAGCGACTGGGCGAGCAGGTGGAGGCGCTGGAGAAGGACGCCTACGAGTGCGTCGGGCACGAGTTCAACCTCGGTTCGCCGCAGCAGCTTTCGCAGCTCTTCTTCGAGGAGCTGGGCCTGCCCAAGACGCGCCGCACGAAGCAGGGCCACACGACCGACGCGACGGCGCTGGAGGGCCTGCGCGGCGCGCACGCCGTGATCGACGTCCTGCTGGAGTGGCGGCAGCTCACGAAGCTGAAGTCGACCTACATCGACGCGCTGCCGGCGCTGGTCCATCCGAAGACGGGCCGCATCCACTCCAACTTCAATCAGACGGTCGCTGCCACGGGCCGGCTTTCGTCGCAGGACCCCAACCTGCAGAACATTCCTGTGCGCACGGAGCTGGGCAACGACATCCGCCGCTGCTTCATCGCGCGCGACTTCGGCCCGGAGCCGCTGCTGCTGGCTGCGGACTACTCGCAGATCGAGCTGCGCATCCTCGCCCACCTCTCGCAGGACCCCGGACTGCTCGCCTCGTTCCGAAACGACGAGGACGTCCACGCCGCGACGGCGTCGCAGGTGTTCGGCGTGTCTTTGGACGAGGTGACGCCAGAGCAGCGCCGCCGCGCGAAGGTCTTCAACTTCGGCGTGCTCTACGGCCTCGGCGAGTACGGCCTATCGACTCGCGAAGGCATCTCGCGAGAGGAGGCGGCGACGTTTATCGAGACGTACTTCCAGAAGTACCCCAAGGTGAAGGAGTGGCGCGACACCGTCATCGAGTCCTGCCGCGAGCGCGGCTACGCGGAGACGCTTGCCGGGCGCCGGCGGCGCATCCCGGAGATCGCATCGTCCAACTTCCAGGCGCGCGCCGCCGCCGAGCGCATGGCCGTCAACATGCCGGTGCAGGGCGCGGCGTCCGACATCATCAAGATCGCCATGAACAAGATCGACGCGGAGCTGCGCGATCGGAAGCTGACGACGAAGATGATCCTCCAGGTCCACGACGAGCTGATCTTCGAAGGCCCGCAGACGGAACACGACGACGTAAAGGAGCTGGTGCTGCGCATCATGCCGCAATCGCTGGAGCTGGACGTGCCGCTCAACGTCGACATCAAGGCCGGCGCCAACTGGGGCGAGCTGGAAGAGGTGGACGCGGGCTAGCCGCTACGCTGCATGAGTAAATTCCCTTCGCAAGAACAACAGGAGATCATTGACCACCGTGGGAGTCCATTGGTTGTGGTCGCTGGACCTGGCGCAGGAAAGACCGCAACGATCGTCGAGCGCATGCAGAGAATCCTTGAGGAAGACTCGAATCGGGTGGTTTCGCTGTTTACGTTCACTCGAACAAGCCGGTTGGACACAGAAAACAAGCTCAAGAGCGCGCTAGGAAAGACAACAGTAGAGCAAGCTCCTTCGAGCGTTCCTCGTGTCTCTACTTTGCACACGTTCGCGAAGAGGCTGGTTCATCGGTTCGCAGATGCTGTGGGCTTGACCCCCGATTTCATAGTGCTGAATGAACGCATGGGGGAGACCGCGCTTATTCTCGCTGAAGTCATTGAAGATCTCGGCATTGCAGTGAGCACTGAGACGCTGGAAACTGGCTTGTCATCTTTTCGCGCCAATGCGGAGTGGCCCGACGATTCCAAACTCTCGACCTCTGAGTCAACTGCAGTAATCTCAAAGTTTGAGGAACTGGCTGCGTTTTATGACGCGGTCGATATGGCAGGACTCGTAAGCAAGGCATGCATCATTCTGTCCAACAATGCACAGGCGCTGCCTCCAGTTCATTTGCAGGTTGACGAGTACCAGGACCTCAACCCGGCTGACCAAGAGCTTGTCCATCTTGCGAGCAGCAACCCTTCTAGTGAAGTCGTGGTTGTGGGGGATGATACACAGAGCATTTACGGATTTCGGGACGCGAATCCCGAAGGGATTCGGACGCTATGGCAGTCGAAAGAGTGGACACAAATGGCGCTCACGGTCTCACACCGGTTGCCGCGACACATCCTGCTAGCTGCACACACTCTAGTCGCGGATCGAGATTATCTCGGCGCGCCATCTAATCTTCCGCCCGGTGATGGGGCCCTAATAACGGTCTTGAGATGCACTACGGCGCAGCTTCAAGCGAAAGCAATCGCAGCTCAGATCAGGCGCATGCGCGAAGACTCGCAGAACGCGCTGGGAGGTGCGTTGTGTCTGAAGGATTTCATGGTCTTATGCCCGACGGCGAACCAAGTATCGAACGTTTCGACCTCCCTAACGGAAATGGGGATACCCGTACGTACTGCCAAGAAGGAAACGATGCCGGATTCAGTATGGCGTTTCGTCCTGTTGATGCGCATGTTATCTGGCCGCGACAATTTAGCACTGAGACAATGGCTTGACTTAATCGACATCGCGCCCACCGATGTTCAAGAGATGCGGCGCAAGGCACAAGGTAAAGATGTAGCGCTATTTGAATGGTGTGAACAGTATGGCGGTATTGTCGTCACAGACTTCCTCAAGGCACTTGAGCGCTTGCGTGCTGCGCAGCTAGTAACTGCCGAGTTTCAAACTGCGCTGCGGGCCACTCCTGGGCTGATTCTGGACGAGGCTCTATCGAAGGTTGTCGACGATTCGCTTCCTTATCTGCCATTCTCGGGTCGAATTGTGACACACATCAACGAAGCCTACGGATTGCTTGAAAGAGACGAACCTGGGCTAGACAGCGCCGACGAGGAAGATAGGGTGCTCGTATCGACGATGTACGCATCTAAAGGGTTAGAAGCTGAGATTGTATTCATACCGTGGATGAACGCCAGCGTAATGCCTGTGCCAGGTCGTGATGAATTGGAGGAAGAACGGGTATTCTATGTTGCATTAACTCGGGCGAAGCGAGATGTAATACTAGTCTTCTTTGAGAGCTATGATTCAAGCAATCACCGTCGTCTGAGAAACGAGGCGATGTCGCCTTTCTTACAAAAAATCCAAGACCACCTTCACATCAAATCCATAAAGGCAGCTGATCTCAAGAAGCAGTAACCATATTCACTATGCCCGAACTCCCCGAAGTAGAGACGCTGGCCCGCGACCTCCGCGCGACCGTCCGCGGGAAAACAATTACGGACGCTTGGGTCTCGGCGGACGCGCCGCGGCTGGTGCAGGAGATGCCCGTCGATCTCTTCTGCGAGGCGTTGCGCGGGCGGCGCATCGAGGGCACGTCGCGTCGGGGAAAGTACCTGTTGGTCGAGCTGGATCAAGGATTCTGGTGGGTGATCCACCGACGCATGTCCGGCAACATCCTGCTCCGGCAGAAGCCCGTCCCAGATGAGCCCTACCTGCGCGCCCGCTTCTCCCTGGACGGCGGCAGCGAGCTGCGCTTCATCGACCTGCGCAAGTTCGGGACGATGTGGCTGACGGACGACCCGCAGCCCATCATCGCTTCGCTAGGCCCGGAGCCGCTGGACGCCGCCTTCACGCCCGCCGTGCTGGCGGCAACGCTGGCGAAGCGCAGCGCGCCGGTCAAGGCTGTCCTGCTGGACCAGGCGGCGATCGCCGGCATCGGCAACCTCTACGCCGACGAGGCGCTGCACTACGCGGCGATTCATCCGAAGCGGCCTGCGGCGAGTCTCACGCAGGACGAAGTCGAGCGGCTGCACGGCGGCATCGTCGCCGCGCTGGAGCAGGGGCTGGCGAACCTCGGCAGCAGCGTCGGCAACGCTGGCAAGGAGGAGGTCAGCCTGCGCGACCACGTCAATCTGAACGGCAACGCCGGCGGCAACCAGGAGTACCTCGTCGCCTACGGCCGTGAGGGACGCCCCTGCCGGACGTGCGGCACGGCGATCGTGCGGGCGAAGATCGCGCAGCGCAGCGCGCACTTCTGTCCCTCCTGCCAGCCGCTCAAGCGCTTGCGCAAACGCGCGGGCAAGAAGACGGCGCGCAAGGCCAAGTGCGCCCGTGCGTAGGCGCCCTGCCGCGCGTGGGCGCCATTGACATTCTTCCCACGCCGCTGCACGCTGTGGACAGCAGAACCGCGCTGAACGGAAAGCCTGTGTCGTGAACATCGGTGCGCTTTTCGCCGTCATCCCGCTGCTGGCCGTGGTTATTGGCCTGTCGCGGGTGAAGTTCCCGCGCGCGCCGCTTATCGCCGCGGTCCTCGTTGCGGGAGCGTACGGCGCCGCGACGGCGTCCATAGGAATCTGGGCCGCGACCTGCTGGGACTGCCGCGTCGAGGCCGGGCCGCGCAGCGACGTGCTGATGGTCTTCGCGGTGCTGTTCGGTATCCTCACTGCGGGGACGCTCGTTGGCATCTGGTTGGGCGCCCGCATGGTGACGATGCTGCGCCGGCTGATGGTGACCGCACGGGAGCTACGGGAGATCGCGAGCGACGTGGAATCGATAACGTTTACTGACAACCCGAAACGGATGGTCGCTGAGGGATACGACCGCGTTGCGCAGGCGTACACCCAGTGGCGAGAACGCACGGCGAAGCAACCCATCACCGGCTACCTCGACCGCGTGACCGAAGGCCTGCCGCATGGCGCGCGCGTGCTCGATCTCGGCTGCGGCAGCGGCGCGCCGTATGCCGCGATGCTGAGCGAGCGATTCGACGTCATCGGCGTCGATATCTCGGCGGGGCAACTGGCGTTCGCCCGTGACCTCGCGCCGCGCGCAGCGTTCATCCGCGCCGACATGGCGTCGTTGCCGCTGCGGGCTGGCGCGTTCGACGCGGCCTACGTACTCTACTCCATCATCCACGTTCCCAAAGAAGAGCACGAAGGCATCCTGCGCTCGCTGCATGCGCTGCTGCGCCCCGGCGCGCGGCTGCTGCTCGTCACCGGACAGCAGGCCTGGGAAGGCACCGAGGACGACTGGCTGGCGCCCGGAGTCGAGATGTTCTGGAGCCACTTCGACAGGGAGACGAACGAGCGTATGGTTGAGGAGATCGGCTTCCGCACCCTCGACGCGCGGATCGAGCCCGATCCGCTCGGCGGCGCCCACCTCTTCCTCGTCGTGGAGAAGCCGGCATGACGAGCGGCCCGCTCGACGCGATAACGGACGTGCCCGGCGTCAGGGTTGGCCACTGGACGAACCGGCGCGCGGCCACAGGCTGCACGGCCGTGCTCATGCCAGACGACGGCGCCGTCGGTGGCGTCGCTGTGCGCGGAGGCGCGCCCGGAACTCGCGAGACCGACCTGCTGCAGCCCGGTCGGCTCGTGCAGCGTATGAACGCCGTGCTCCTGGCCGGGGGCTCCGTGTTTGGGCTGGATGCGGCCTCCGGCGTGACGCAGTACCTGGATGAGTGCGGTATCGGCCTCAGGTTCGGCGGCCACACGATACCGGTCGTGCCTGCGGCCATCCTCTTCGATCTCGACATCGGCCGCGCCGACAGGCGACCGACGGCGATCTCCGGCTATCGCGCCGCTCGCGCCGCGAAAGGCGGCCGCGTCGCGCAGGGCAGCGTCGGCGCGGGTACGGGCGCGACGGTAGCGAAAGCTGCCGGTGCGGAGCGCAGCCTGAAGGGTGGCCTGGGCACGGCCAGCGAGCGGCTCACACTTTCTGCAGATGACGGCGGCCCGGCCGCCGAAGGCGGTGAGCATGGCTTCACCGTCGGCGCGCTCCTCGCGGTCAACGCCATCGGCGACATCGTCGATCCCACGAACGGCCGGCGTGTCGCCGGGCCGCGCGGGAAGGCCGGCCGCTTCCAGGACGGCGAGGCGCTGCTGCGCGCCGGTGCCAGGCCCGCGGAAGGGAGCACGACGCTGGCCGTCGTCGCGACGAACGCCGCGCTGTCGAAGGAGCAGGCGAACCGCCTCGCATCGGTCTGCCACGACGGCTTCGCGCGTGCCATCCGCCCCGCCCACGGCATGAGCGACGGCGACATCGTATTCGTTGGCGCTACGGGTGAAGTCGACGTCGGCGCGCTGGCCGGCCACGCTTATCGCGCACTGGAGTCGCTGGCCGTCCGCGCCGTCGAACAGGCCATCCTGCGCGCCGTTCGCGAGGCGACGGGCCTTGCCGGTGTGCCTTCGGCGGCCGAGTGGGCGGCGAAGGGCCGTCGCAGACGGCGAACGTAAGAAGGGAGAGTGCGATGTCGAGACGCGAGCAGATTGTGATGACGGAAGACGAGATCGCCGCCTACCTGCGCGACAAGCAGACGATCGTCATCACCAGCATCGGCCGGGACGGCGTGCCGCACCCCGTGCCGATGTGGTTCGCGGTGGAGGCGGACGGCGCGATCGTGATGTCGACGTTCACGAAGAGCCAGAAAATCCAGAACCTGAAGCGCGACCCCCGCGTCGCGCTGCTGGCCGAAGACGGTGAGCTCTACGCGGAGCTGCGGGGCGTTCTGTTCACGGGCGAGGCGGAGCTGGTGCCGGACACGGACGACGTGATCGCGATCCTGAATGCCATCAGCCAAGGCGGCGGCGAAGCGTCCGCGACAGCGCTCACCGAGGCGGAGCAGGCCGGCCTGCGCGCGCAGGCGGCGAAGCGCACCGGCATCCGCGTGCGGCCCCAGAAGGCGGTCTCCTGGAACCACCGCAAGCTGGGCGGGGTGTACTAAGGGGTCAGTACCCGGTCAGCCGCGCTCCAGGCGGGCGCCGTCCTGCGGCGCATCGCCGTAGCTGACGATACTTAACATAGACAACCGGTCGAAGGCGGACTGCGGCGTCCCGAAAGTGACGGCTTGAAATGCAGCAACGAACAACAAGATCCGGCCCCGGACTGCGCGGCACTGTCGCGTGGCTCGTGGTCCTGGCTACAACGCCCCTGCTCTTCGCCGCGGTCTGCGCGGGTGGTGAAGAAGACAACACGCCGCTGTTAGCGCCGTTCTCGCCGGAGTTGGCAGAGCAGTTGCACGCTATCCGTGCCCGTATGTCGGACGAGCGCGGCCTGGCGATCAACGAGGAGACGGAAGAAGGCTGGGTCACCAACGACCAGCTCCGAGACTTCGCCGGCGAGTTCTACGAAGAATTGGACGAAGACGACGAGCGCGAGTTGGAGGCGTTCAACGTTGCGCTGCGGCTGCTCCACCTGATCGGGCCGGACGACGACATCCGGGAGATCGACACCAACTACCATGCGACTGGCATCGCGGGCGTCTACTTTCCACGCAACAACAGCCTGGCGCTTGTCGGCGATGTAACGGCCGCTATCGGTGCGAGGGACGAGATGGTGCTCGCGCACGAGTACGTCCACAGCTTCCAGTACGCCGCGTGGGATTCGGACTACTGGAGTGAACTGATCGATGCTGAGGAAGAAGGTTCCGCCACTGAGTACGGCACCACCATGAGCTGCCTAAGAGAAGGCGATGCTTCGCTGAGCATGGTGCGCTACATGGAGGAGACCTACGGCGACGACTGGCGCGCTCAGCTAGACGACCCGGCAGACGCGGAAGAACCGCCTGGGTCCGAGCCCGACGAAGAGACGACACCACCAGGCCTGCAACGCTACTACAACTTCGACTACCGCGAGTGTACGCGGTTCGTCTCCACGCTCCACGCCCTCGGCGGTTGGGAGGGCGTCGACGCCGCCTACGCATCGCCGCCGTCCACGACGGAGCAGATCCTCCACCCCGAGAAGTACGGCACGGGCGAGGCGTCGCGCAGCGCCGCCCCGGCGGACCTGACGCCGCGGCTGGGCGACGGCTGGTCGCGGCTCGACCTGGCGCCGTTCGGTGAGTTCGATGTCTACAACTACCTGGCGACCGTCCTCGACGACGAACCGCTGGCGGCGGCCGCCGCGGCCGGTTGGGGCTCAGGCTGGATGGCCGTTTACGTAGAAGAGCAGGAGGAAGCTGCCGCGGCGCCGCCCGTACTGCTCCATATTCGCCTCGACTTCGACACGGAGTTCGACTACGTGGAGTTTGCGGTCGTCTACGGCGAGGCGATCAGCATCATCGCCAGAGACAACCGGCAGCTAGACCTGACGGAGGGCGAGGTTCGATGGCAGGGCGATGGAGAGTTCGGTGCCGTCGTCTGGAACGACGAACTGAATCGATTCGATCTCTACATCAGTACGCTGGAAGACACGCGCGGGCGCGTCTCCGTCAGCAGGTAGGCGGGCGCGTGCGAAAGCATGCGTCTTGCTCGCAGGCCGCGTCCTGCTAGCAGGACGGCTGCGTGTTCTCGAACGCCCAGTCGAAGAGCGCGATAGCGTCCGCGTAGCGGTCGAGGCTGCCCAGCACGGTCACGATCAGCCTCCGGCCGTCGCGCTCCGCCGCCGCGACGATGGTCTGGCCCGCGCCCTCCGTGTAGCCGATCTTGACGCCGACAGCGCCGGGGTAGCGCTCCAGCAGCGCGTTGCCGTTGTACAGTAGCGGGCCTTCCCACGTCGCCTGGTAGCTCGTGGCGCTGACGATGCCCGCCAGCTCCGGTTCGGCCAGCAGCGCGCGGCCCAGTAGCGCGACTTCGTAGGCCGTCGTGTACAGTCCGGCTTCGTCCAGGCCGTGCGGGTTGGTGAAGTGGGTGTCGCTGAGGCCCAGCTCGGCGGCCTTCGCGTTCATCAGCTCGACGAAGCGCGACGTCGTGCCGGCCACCTCCTCCGCGATCGCGATTGCCGCGTCGTTACCGGAGACGAGGAGCAGGCCGTGCATTAGGTCGCGCATCGTCAGCTCCACGCCGGGCTTGAGGCCCATCACAGTGGAGCCGGTCGACGCGACGAGCAGGCCGCTGTTGACGCGCACATTGACGGAGGCCTCGAGATCGCTGCGTTCGTAGGCGACGAGCGCGGTCGCGATCTTCGTCAGGCTGGCCGGCTTCAGCCGCACGTCTTCGCGCTGGCCGTAGAGCAGCGCGCCGCACGACGCTTCGACGACGGCGACCGCGCGGCCGCTGGCTTCGCTCGCCGCCGGCTCCGCGCCGAACGTCGGGCCCTGGGCCTGCTGCGCGCACTCCAGCGGCGTGCCGCAGCGGTTGGACGCGTCTAACGCGTCGCCTGGCCCGCCGCCGCCGGCGAACGCGCGAACCTGGAGAGCCACCACCGCGACCAGCACCAGCGCCGCGACGACGGCGGCCGCCCACCAGCGATTCTTGTTACGGCCGTGGTTCAGGTGCCAATGTGCGTGAGGGCGCATCGGCTTACTATAGCAGCCTGCGCCGGATACGGTCTAGGTGTATAGGTGGATGAGCGGATGCTAGCAGGAGCGGTAGCTCGGGATCGGTCTTCTTGGAGCGCATGGTGCACCTCGCAGGCTGATCGCCGGTCAGTACCCGCGCATGGTGGCACGCGGCGCTCGGAGGTAGCAAGGGGACTAGGATTTGGCTATTCCGTTCTGGGGAAGCGCGGATCACGTGCAGTGTGCGTGGCTAAGGCCCCCTCAACAGCAGATGTCTGCCATCGGGTAGATGCCCAAGATGTACTGCCGCAGCAACTCGCTGTCCCGCAACTCTTCTGGCGTGATGTACCAACTCTCGGCTACCTGATGGGCGCACGGCTGTTCACCTTCAGAGAGATACTCCTGGTGGAATCTGCGAATCCCGGGTACGGGGAAGGAATTAGCCAGGCGCTCGGCCGGGAAGCTCTCCGCGAACAGACTTTCCACGCCCACGAATACGTAGGCAATGTACGGGCTGACGTCGCTGTGGCAAAATGGCTCGGGATCGGAAGCCAGCGCTGCTGGGGGCAGTGGGCAACCAACGTCTGTCGACGGCGTCTTGAAATGGATGTTCCAGCCTGGTTCTTCTGCTGCGGCCAGCAACGCTTCATCAATGATTGTCCTGGAATCCTCGACACTGAGGCTAAAGTTCAGAACCTCCACACAGGCGCGAAACCGGTCCCGCCCCTTTACACCGAGCGGTGACATCGGATCGGCCTCAGTCAGTCCAGTCGGTGTGGTTTCAAAAAATACCGCATTAGTTGGAATTACGGTCGATGTAGATTCACCACCCCCACCGCACGCGGCGGCCAGCAGCGCGGCGGCTGCTAGTAGCAGCAGCGTTCCGATAGCGGCGGCGAGTCTGTTCAACGTGGCTCTCCTCTCGCCAGAGTACGGGCGTTGGTGTATTGTACCACGGCCAGCCGACCCCGGGACGCTGCCTGCGCGGGCATCCTTGGCAAAGATAGCTGCGTTACGTGAGGCGCAGCGTGCGGATGGCGAGCGGTTCGGTTTTGCCCGTTACGGTGACTTCCTGGCGTGGCAGGTCAGGGTGACGATCTCGGACCTCTGCGTAGACCGACTCGCCAAGGACCGCCTCGCCGCCCTTCGCCAGGCCCTGCAGTCGTGCTGCTGTGTTCACCGCGTCACCAAGCGCTGTCAGGTCGACCATGCCATCGGCGCCCACATTGCCAACATAGGCCGGTCCCGCATGCACACCGACCCCTACGTCTAGCCAGGGTTCGCTCTCGGAACCGTAACCGAACGCTTCCAGCAGGTCGGTCGCTGCTCGCGCCGCTCGGCAGCGATACTGCTTGCCGGCGATGCCAGGTATGAACAGCGCCATCACCTCGTCGCCGATGAGCTTGTCGATAATGGCGTCGTGCTTGACCAGCGCTCGCGTCGCCGCCAGGTAGAAGCGATTCATCAGCTCGGCAAACTCCTTCGCGGTCATCCGCTCCGCCAGCCTTGTGGAGCCTCGAACATCGGCGAAGAGCACGGCGATGTCTATCTCGGCTCCTCCGGGAGGCAATCGGTCACAGCACGCGCTGCAAACGTTCGGGTTCTTGGGCGACGGGCTGAAGCCGAACAAGCCGACCACCTTCCCGCCGACACCCCCGAACGGGTTGTAGCAGAGCTTGCACCGCGGCTCGCTGGGCATGTGCCTGAAAAAGGCGTGGAGCCAGCGAAGCGTGTGGCCCTCTAGGAGCAGGCTCCGCCACTTGGCTTCGAGTTCAGGCGATGTTGGATTCGACATGGGCCCTCCCTTGTCGGAGTATAGCAGCGAGCGGGCTGCGCCCGTCGCTTCCGGGTTCAGCAGTCTGTCACGCGGCGGCATTCGCCGTTCCCGGCTTCTATTGACCCTAGACGCGCTGCGCTCTACGATGTGCTCTATTAGCCAGAAGGATTCAGGGAGGGAGAACAATTGCGAACATACTCTAAGAAACTACTGTTTATATTCGTCGCGCTGCTCGCCGCTGCGCTCGCCGTTGCCGCGGTGGCATGTGACGATGACGAGGACGGCGCCGACGGCGGAGAACCGACCGCGACCGCAACACCGGCGGAGATTCCCGTCGTTTCGTTCAACGCGACAGATTACGAGTACGACGCGCCTGCCAGCATCGCTGGCGGGCTGACGCAGCTGTCGATGTCGAATGGCGGCAGCGAAGACCACAACGCCGTGTTCGTCCGCCTGAACGACGGCGTCACGTTCGGCGACTTCACGGGCGCGCTTGCCGACGTCGCGGCGGAAGCCGACCTAGAGGGGATCGGCACGCTCGTCAGCGGGCCCGGCGCGGGCCCGGGCGGTGCCAGCGACGTTGTCATCGACCTAGCGGCCGGGAGCTACGCCGTTCTCTGCACCGTGCCGGACGCGGAGTTCGTGCCGCACTTCGCGCTGGGCATGGTGCAGGAGCTGGAGGTGACTGAGGCGCGCGCAGAGCAGCCGGAACCGCCGAAGGCCGACGTCACCGTGCGGCTGAACGACTTCGCATTCGATGCGCCGGACACCTTGCCGGCCGGCCCGACGACGTTCGAGGTGGTGAACGACGGACCGCAGTTACACGAGATGGTCGTCGCCGCGCTGGATGAGGGCTTCACCGCCGACGACCTGGTCGCCTTGCTGCTGTCGACGGAGCCGCCGCCGCCGGACGCCGGCCCGCCGCCGTTTGCACTCATCGGCGCCGCGGTTACGATGAGCACGGGCGAGTCCGCGCTCACGCCGGTGGACCTGGAGGCCGGGAACTATGCGATGATCTGCTTCGTCGGTGACCCGGATTCTGGCGCGCCGCACTTCATCCTCGGCATGGTGGACTCGTTCACGGTCGAACAGCAGGACACGTAAAAAGGCTAGGCGCAGAGCTGGGGCCGCCCTTGGCGCGAAGGGCGGCCTCTTTCATCCATACTCCCTACCGCTCCAACTCCGCCAGCATCCGCTTGTACGATGCCACGCGCGACTTGAGGAAGGGATCGAGGTGTGAGGCAGCCCGAACCGCACAGTCCGGCTCCGCGCGGTGGCGGCAAGGGAGTTAGTTCTCCAGAACCTCCCAGAGAATGTTGTCTGAGTACTCAATGAGCGTTTCTACGCCATCGGAGTCTACGACCCAGTCTTCTGACCGGTATCTCTGCATCGGCTGTGCAAGGTACTGCCGCTGGATTTTCTCGACAGGCTGGAGATCGTAGAGGTAGGGGGCTGAGAACGAGCTCGGAGAAGCAGGCGGATTCGCTCGGCCACTGAACGGCGAGCGGTCCTCTATGAGGAGGAACTCGGTACCGTCAAGGGTGACGAGGGGCGCGTCTGGATGCTCATCTATCTCTTCCTGCATCAGATCGTACGCGCTAACCAGTCGCTCTCGGAATGAGTTGAGTGTTGGATTCTCGAACATCCCTGCCAAGCGGTCCGTCTCCACTCCATCCGCGTCTCGGTACACGGCGTCTACTCCGTCCATTTCAGCACTTGAAAGGAGTTCGCCGTCTTCAGATCGGGTTTCGCCAACGAGGCTGGACAGGTTGCCGTCCTCGTCAAACACCATCCACGCCTCCGTTATCTTCGTTTCAGGCCCGTTCTCGGGAAAATGCTCAGCGTAGATGTCTGCCGCCGGCCCGTAGCGGCGGTACTTCGCTTCGATGGTATGTAGGGTCGTGCCGGGCTCCAAGTCTCGAGGATCGTTCGATACGACCACAACCGAGTCCGACGAGCACGCGGCGGCCAGCAGCGCGGCGATAGCGGCGAGCAACAGCGTTCCGATAGCGGCAGCGAGTCTATTCAACGTGACTCTCCTCTCGCCAGAGTATGGATGCTGGCTCATTATACCGTCCTACCGCTCCAGCTCCGCCAGCATCCCCTTATACGACGCCACGCGCGCCTTCAGGAAGGGGTCCAGGTGCGCGGCCGCCCGAACGGCGCAGTCCGGCTCGGCGCGGTGGCGGCAGTCGCCGAACGCACAGCCGCCGGCGAGCGCGTCGATGTCCGGGAAGTGCGTCGCCAGCTCGCGCGGCGGCATGCCGCGCACGCCGAACGCGCGGATGCCGGGCGAGTCGACGACGAACGTATCCGGCGTCGAGAGCGGTAGCAGCCTCGCCGAAGACGTCGTATGGCGGCCCTTGCCCTGCCCGGCCTTCGTCTCGGTCACGCCGCCGATGCGCAGCGACAGGCCCGGCTCCAGTGCGTTCAGCAGCGAACTCTTGCCCACGCCCGAGTGCCCCGTGAACAGCGAGACAGTGCCCGCGATGCACTCGCGCGCGGCGTCGACGCCGTCGCCGGTCTCCGCACTGGTGCGCAGGACGCGGGTGCCGAGCCGCTCGTAGCCCGCCAGGCTGGCCGCAACGGCGTCCGGCACGCCGAGGTCGGTCTTGTTGAGGCAGATCACGGCCTCCAGCCCGTCGCGGGAGGCGGCGACGAGGTAGCGGTCGAGCAACCGCGGCCGGTAGGGCGGCTCGGCCGGCGAGCAGACGACAACGACGAGGTCGATGTTCGCCGCCAGCACGTGCGCGACCGCAGATGCCTCATGACGGCCAGCTTCGTACACGTCGCGGCTGAGGCCGGAGCGCCGGGGCGCGATCGACGCGATGCGGGCCGTGTCGCTGCGCGCGACCGCCTCCAGCTCCACGCGGTCGCCGACAGCGAGCGGGCTGCGCGTGCCGTCGGCCGCTCGACTGCCCTTAGGCAGCAGAGCGCGCACCGTGCGGCCGCGGTACATCACGAGCGAATCGCCGGAGCGCACTTCGATGACAGTGCCCGTCTCGGCTGGCTCAGGTGCTACTGTGTCCGCCTGTGAGGCGGGTTGGGCCGGCTTCACCCGCTCCGCCCTGCGGATCTTCTCCGTGGTGAAGTAGTCTTCGTCGGCCTCGTCCCAGTCGTTGCGCCTGGGCCCGCGCGACCTGTCGGACGTGCTATCTGGGCGTTTTCCGCCCTGTTGCTTCAATTGCTGGCGGCGGCCCTTGTTCTCGAACATCTTCTTGATGGAGCGGACCTGACGATTGGTGAGCTTCTCTGACATTGCACTCCTCGCGCTAGTGTGTCTGCGATCCCCTCTCAAAAGATGCCGGGGGCAAACAAAAACGACCGGGCTGGAACCGGTCGTATGAACGACCGGGCGTACCCTGGTCGTCCAGCACAGGAGCGGCTGCTCCCTACGCGACGAAGGCCCGGGTACGCAGATATGCGTTGGCAACTGTCAAAACAACTTGAGCCATTCCTCGGGCCTCCTTTCTTGCTAGTGTGCCGCGATCCTACCAGTCCTCCGCGCGGGCTGTCAATACGTGGCAAGCCGTAGGGGCGATTCGCGAATCGCCCCTACATTGCTCCTTCGCACTACGTAATCTCCACATTACGCGCCGCTGTAGTACATCCTGCAGAGCTTTTCCCGCCGACGGGAACAACTTCCGCACTTACGCCATCAGCTTCGCGTAGTTGTCCAGAATCGGCTCCACCTTGTCGCGCTCGGCGGGCGGCAGCCAGAAGACCGCGCGTTCGACGCCCGCCTCCTCCAGCTTCTCGAGGCCTTCGCGGTCGGCCGGCGCGCCGAACGTCGATATCGAGATCGAGGATGGGTCGCGGCCGGCCTCTTCGGCGCGATGTCGCAGGTCGGCGATCTTCTCCGGCAGCCCAGGGCCGCCCGAGGGCCGCCCGAGGATCGGCATCCAGCCGTCGCCGTACTCGATCACGCGGGCGATCGTGCGCGGGCCGTCGCCGCCCATGATCACGGGCGGGTGTGGCTTCTGCACCGGCTTCGGGTAGGCCCAGACAGCGTCGAAGTCGACGAATTCGCCATGGTACTCGGCCTCTTCCTTCGTCCAGATCTCCTTCATGGCAAGGATGTGCTCGCGCATGATGCGCCAGCGCTGGCGGAACGGCGTGCCGTGGTTCTCCATCTCCTCCGCGTTCCAGCCGCCGCCGATGCCGAACAGGAAGCGCCCGTTCGATAGGAAGTCCAGGCTGGCGACCGATTTGGCCGTCGTGATTGGGTCGCGCTGAATGATCAGGCAGATGCCCGTGGCGACCATGAGCGTCGTCGTCGCCATCGCCGCCGCCGTCAGCGCGACGAAGGGGTCGTGCGTGTGCCAGTACTCCTGTGGCAGGTCGGGGCCGCCGGGCCACGGCGTGCGGCGGCTGGCCGGGATGTGCGTGTGCTCCGGCGCCCAGTACGACTCGAAGCCGCGCTCCTCCATCATCTTCGCCAGCTCATCCGGACGGAGCGCGTAGTCGGTCGGGAACATCGTCGCGCCATAGAGCATGGGAAGGACCTCCTCGGTTGTCGGCTTGTGGGAACGCGACTATGGTTGCTTGAACGCAGCCGGGATGTCAACCAGCGTAGATGTAGGAGGAGTGTTGATTGCTTGCCTTCTCTTCCATGCTCGCCCGCGGTTCACGTGGCTCTTCGCTGTCGGCCCTGGTAGGGCTGCTCCCCTTGACAATCCTACCCGCCTTGCTACACTAGGGCTGCCGGCGATCCGCCCGAGGCGGACGCCGAGCGGGTGAACAACGGAACGGCACATCCGCTGCTTGGATCCTTAGCGACCGAGACGGCGCAATCGCAGAACGACTCGCGCCCTTTCGGCCGCGCAAGCGGCACGGACGGGCGTTTTGTTATGGGAGAACAACAGATGCGAACGATGCTCAAGAGCAAGATCCACCGGGCGACAGTAACAGACGCCGACCTCCACTACGAGGGCAGCGTGACAATCGACCCCGTGCTGATGGAGGCGGCCGACCTGCTGCCGTTCGAGCAGGTGCACCTGCTCGACGTCGATAACGGCCACCGCCTCTCGACGTACGTCATCGAGGGCGAGCGCGGTCGCGGCCAGGTGATCGTCAACGGCGCCGCCGCTCACCTGATCCACAAGGGCGACACGCTGATCATCCTCAGCTACGAGATGATGTCCGACGAAGAGGTGCGCCGCTACCGGCCGAAGCTCGTCTACGTCGACGGACAGAACAACATCACGCATACCGCCGGCGAAGTGCCGCTCTCGGCGGTAGCGAAGGCGGCCGCGCCGGCCTAGGCGCGTTTGCGGAACGCGGCGTTCGCGGAACGCCGGAAGGTTCGGAGGAGGAAACGATGAGCAGCAAGGGCCGGGTCACAATCAGCCACATCAAGGCCATGAAGCGCCGGGGCGAACCGATCACGATGATCACCGCCTACGACTACCCTTCGGCACGCCTCGTCGAAGACGCAGAAGTCCCGATGATTCTCGTCGGCGATACGCTGGGCATGGTCGTCCTCGGCTACGACACGACGCTGCCGGTGACCATGGACGACATGCTCCACCACGTGAAGGCAGTCGTGCGCGGCACGGAAAAGACGCTCGTCGTCGCGGATATGCCGTTCATGAGCTACCAGTCGGGACCAGAGGAGGCGTTGCGCAACGCTGGCCGCTTTATGCAAGAAGGCGGCGCTCAGGCCGTCAAGCTGGAGGGCGGCGTCACCGTCGCCGAAACCGTCCGCAAGATCGTCGATGCCGGCATCCCCGTCATGGGACACGTCGGCCTTACGCCGCAGTCGGTCCACCAGGTGGGCGGCTGGAAGGTGCAGGGAAAGGGGCCGCGGGACGCCGTCCGCGTTATGAACGACGCGCTGGCGCTCGAGCAGGCCGGCGCATTCAGCGTCGTGCTGGAGCTGGTGCCAACGCCGCTCGCCACGCTGATCAGCAAGCGCCTGCGCGTGCCGACGATCGGCATCGGTGCGGGGCCCGGCTGCGACGGCCAGGTGCAGGTCTTCCACGACCTGCTGGGCCTCTACGGCGATTTCGTGCCGAAGCACACCCGCCAGTACGCGCAGGTCGGAAACGTAATCCGCAGCGCCATCGCGCAATACCGCGCCGACGTGGAGGCCGGCCGCTTCCCGACGGAAGAGCAGAGCTTCGGGATGGACGAGAGCGCGCTGGCCGAGTTGCTGACGACCGATGACGCCGATGACGCCACCGAACCGCGGCCCAACGGCCGCCGCGTGCCGGTGCACCTATCGATCCCTTCCGTCCCGCCGCGCTAGGCGTCCTACCCATTCCCGCTCGCCGCCGCATGCGTGTCGCTAGCACAATCGCCGAAATGCGCGCCGTCCGGCGGTCGCTGACGGGCGGCGTCGGGTTCGTGCCGACGCTGGGCGCGTTGCACGAAGGCCACCTCTCGCTGGTGCGCGCGTCGGTAGAGCAGAACGCTCGCACCGTCGCCAGTGTCTTCGTCAACCCCACGCAGTTCGGCGACCCGGCGGACTTCGACCGTTACCCCCGCGACACGGATCGCGACCTAGAGCTGCTGCGTGAGGCTGGCGTCGACGCTGTGTTCCTGCCGCCCGCTTCGGAGATCTACGCCGCGGACGATTCGACATTCGTGGAGGTGGAGCAGGTCACGGAGGGGTTGGAGGGCGAACACCGGCCCGGCCACTTCCGTGGCGTTGCGACGGTCGTAACGAAGCTCTTCAACATCGTCGCGCCACGCCGGGCCTACTTCGGCCAGAAGGACGCCCAGCAGCTCGCCGTCCTCCGCAGGCTGGTGCGCGACCTCCACTTCGACATCGAGATCGTCGCGATGCCGACGGTGCGCGAACCGGACGGACTGGCGATGAGCAGCCGCAACGCCCTGCTCTCGCCGGAGCAACGCCGGGCCGCTGCCGGGCTCTACCGGGCGCTGCAGCGCGCCCAGCAACTCTTCTCGGCGGGAGAACGAGACGGAGAGCGCCTGCGCGGCGTCATGCGCGAAGCGCTTGGCGGCGAACCGCTGGCGCAGGTAGACTACGTGAGCGTCGCCGACCCCGCGTCGCTGCGGGAGGCCGACAGCGCCGGAGAGACAGCGCTCGCATCGCTCGCGGTGCGCATCGGCGCCGTCAGGCTGATCGATAACGCGATACTTACGCCACACGCATCCCGGGAGATGACATGAGCGACGAACGCCACATCCTGGTCACGAACGACGACGGCATTGAGGCGCCCGGCCTGTGGAAGCTGGCCGAGGTGATGGCCGAGTTCGGCCGCGTGCTGGTCGTCGCGCCCGCTACGGAGGCGTCCGGCTCCGGGACGATGGTGACCTACCGCAGCGAGCTGCAGGTGCAGCAGGTGCCGGAGCGCCTGCCGAACGTCACGGCCTACATGGTGGATGGCACGCCCGCCGATTGCGTGCTGATCGGGTTGCGGCGGCTGCGGCAGGGCTGGATCAGCGTGCTGGCCGCCGGCATCAACCCCGGCGCGAATCTAGGCGCAGATTTCTTCCTGTCCGGTACCTGTGGCGCGGCGCTGATGGGGGCGTTTCGCCAGATCACGTCGTTCGCGCTCTCGCAGGATCTGGTACCGGCGGAAGACCGGAATGCTGAACCGCACTGGGAAACCTCCCAGGCTGTGGCGCGCGTGCTCGGACAGGGCATCGCTGACGAACGGATCCCGTCCGGCAGTTTCCTCAACGTTAACGTGCCCGCGAGGGTGGTCGCTGACGTCGAAGGCGTCGCGGTGACGCGGGTCGCGCCCGGCGGCTACGTCCACCTCTCGGAGTCGGGAGACGGCGTACATGAGAAGCTAGCGCGGGAGCTGGTGGCCGATACGCGCCACGCCCACCCCGGTACCGACATCCGCGCGGTGCTGGACGGTTACGTCTCGATCAGTGCGCTGGACACGGCCCTTACGCACGAAGCGCACACTCGCGAGATGGCGGGCCAGGCCGCCGCATTCAGCAGCCAACTGCAAGCGTTCGCCTAGTCCTGCACGGGTCCGGCCCGCGCACGTGTCTAGTTCGGCGCGCCAGTGCAGTCGTGCAGGTACTGCGTTATCGTGCCCAGGATGTCGTTCAACAGGTCGATTATGCCGTCGGGACTGTCCTTGTTCCAGGAAGCCGGGCCTAGCTGCCCACCGCGGTCGTACTGCGCGTCGTAGGGTGGTTCGCCACCGAAAGCAGGCTGATAGTGCTGGATCACGCCCAGGATGTCGTATAGCAGGTCGACGATGCCGTCTGGCTGGCCGGTCAGGCCCGTGACGTCGAAGATGTCGTACGGGTTCCAGGGGTCGCGCAGGCCGCCTTTCGTTTGGTCGGTGCCCAGCTCCTCCCATGTAGTGCACTCGTCCGGGTTGACGGCGCCCACCGAATCGATGTCTGCGTTGTGGTTCAGCGGCAGGTTCACCGGCGTGAAGCTGTTCGTGATCTCCGTGCTGCCCACCGGGTTGCAGTCCTCGGGGATTAGGTCTTGGTCGAGATTTAGCGTGACCGAGCCGCTGTCTGGTACCTCCGACCAGCCGCTCTTGGTCGCGCTGCCGCTGAGCTGCACGGAGATGTCGGTCCAGACCTCCTCGACCAGGAGTCGGATGCAGGTGTCGAACGCTAGCGACACCTCGCCCGTCGTGAGGTTCACGAGACCGGCCAGGATGCGGTGGTCTCGCGGCAGGTAGGCCGGTGGGGGTGGCGGCGGCGCGGGTGGCGTGCCCGACCCCGTCTTGGTGACGGTGTAGCAAGAGGCCCGCAAAGTGAGGGTGTCGAAGTTGAGAGGCCCCGGCGTCTGCTCCGCGCGCGCCAGGCAGTTGGTGTGAATCTCCGGGATCGGGCCGACGGGCGGCACAACGAACTGGATCTGCGAGACGCCTGTCATATCGAACGGGCCGGTGCTGCCGGCGCCGCCGGTGGAAGAGAGCACCAGCGTGAGCGCCGCGACGCCTGCAACGGCGACTCGTAGCAGGATGCTGCGGGCGGGCTTCATGCCGCCTGCGGGCTTCATTGGCGCAGCGTTCATGGCGGCCGTCTCCCAACTCAAGTTTCGGGCGGGCTCATCTACCGGGCGGGCTACCTCGGTAAACGATGCTGTTGGCCACTATGTAAATGGTTTGCCCGGCCGCTGTCAAGCTTTTTGTTGGGATGCAGGTAGAATGTCCTCTACTAGCTGCTCAACGTTGAGCGGCGCGTCGTCATGACGGAAGACGCGCGCGAAGGGCCGCTTGCGTTCGCGCAGAAGCGACCGCCGGAGTACAAGGGGCGGTAATCGTTGGGGAGTGATGGCGATCAAGCGCTCTCAACTTGTTAGGTTGCTCCTGGTGAGGCTTCTCTTCCCTAGGTCTTGCCAGCCACGATCTGGAGGATGAGCAGCGCGTCTACGGAGTTGATCAGTCCATCGTCGTTCATGTCAGCGAGCTCTTGGCACTGGAGTGAGTCAACGAGGTTCACAGTTAGTTGAAGCACGAGAGCGGCGTCGAGGCTGGTAGTCTCGCCATCGCAATCAGCATCACCGATCAGCTTTGCTCCAAGGCGCTCCACCGTCACAGGAGCCCCCTGATCACGGCAGCAATCTGCGCCCAGTTGGCCACTGCCGTTTGCTCCCCAGCATTGCACGCCGCCATCGAACGTGACCGCGCAGCTATGTCCGCCACCTACCGAGAGAGCGGCAGCGCCGGACAACGGCGCGTCACATGAACTAGTTGAACAGACATCCGTTGGAAGAGGGCATTCGAGGCCGCATGCTCCCGCATCTCCCAGTTGGAGGTTGATCAGATTATCACCCCAACACTTCACGCCTCCCTCTCGCGTGAGAGCGCATGAATGCCCACTGCCGGCTCCTATCGCCTGTATCTCGTTGAGCACAAGACGGCACTCTCCTCGACTCGCATCGAACTCTTGGCAGACCGGGCTAGGCGGGCAATCGACGATGCATTGCCCCCTTTCTCCAAGCTCTCCGCCTGTATTGATGCCCCAACACCGCACCGTTCCGTCACTCATAAGCGCGCAAGTGTGGATTCCTCCCATCGCCACCTCTTGCGCGCCCGTCAGCGCCTCGCTGCATGCGTTCTGGATTTCGTCGAAGGCCACGCAGACGTCAACCGGAGACCTTTCGCAAGGAGAAGGCCAGACCCAATCAAAACAGCTCTCTGTCGCAGGTCTGCCAAGAGCGCCTGCTGAACCGCCCCCCCAACACTTGACTCCGCCGCTTGTTGTGACTGCGCAGGTATTGTTGCCCCCTCCGGAGAGCGTCGCGATTGAAGTCCCTAACGCATTGACTGTTAGAGGCGTGAGAGCGCAAGGTTCGGGGCCGCTCGTCGCGCTGGCTATTCCTATCTCTAGTGGTCCTATCTTTATTGGCAATCCATCGCATTCCTCATTTGGCCGGACGCCCAATTGGCCGAACGAATCCCGCCCCCAGCACTTCACAGTGTCATCCGTCAGAAGAGCACATGTATGAAAAACCCCAGGCGCTACCTGGATCACACCGCCCTGAAGGCCTATCACATCTGTTGGTTCCGCTCTGTCAATCGTCGTGCCATCCCCCAGCTGGCCAAATCTATTGCTTCCCCAGCACTTCAGAGCGCCAGAAACAGCAATTACGCATGTATGACTTCCGCCCGCGGCGATGCTAGCGACACCTTCCTGCAGGCCGACAGGGGTTACCGCGTTTGGCACGAAGCCGCCAACCGTCCCAATCCCGATTTGGCCGGACCAGTTGCTTCCCCAACACTTTACGCCGCCTGCGCTGGTCAGAACGCACGTGTGGGCGCTGCCGGCTGCGATGTCCGTGGCAATGTTAGCTGAAACTGGCGGAGAGCCGGTGCCTGTCACACTGATGGAGACGGCGATAACCGCTAGAAAGAGTACGATTAACCTATATGATACTAAGTTCAGGGGGTTGTGTCTGCGCATCCTAAGCCTCCTGCCAGGGGCTCCGCCCGTCTTCTACAAGCTGCTTCCTGTTAGCTGCCACTACTCAGCGTTGTGTAGAACAAGCCTATCGTATCACGATTGTCAAGTCCTGTGTCTTGGGACGCAGTGGCCCTCGCCGATGCCGGTCGCCGGTGTTACAATTGTCAACGACAAACGTCAGCAACCCGCCGCAGATTCAGGAATACACGCCATGTCAGGACACTCCAAGTGGTCAACCATCAAGCGCGCCAAGGGCGTCGCGGACGATAAGCGCGGCCAGCTCTTTACCAAGCTGGGCCGGGAGATCAGCGTCGCCGCGCGTCAAGGTGGGCCGGACCCGGATGCCAACTCGCGGCTGCGCCTGGCTATCGAGCGCGCGCGTGACTGCAACATGCCGAAGGACAACATCTCCCGCGCGATCAAGCGCGCGACCGGCGACGGCGATGGCGACGCCCTGCAGGAGATCGTCTACGAGGGGTACGGCCCCGGCGGCGCGGCGATCCTCGTCGAAGCGCTGACGGATAATCGCAACCGGACGGTGTCCGACATCCGCAACGTCTTTTCGCGTGCCGGCGGCAACCTGGGCGAGTCGGGCAGCGTCGCTTGGCAGTTCGAATCGCGCGGCCTGATCGTGCTCAGCACGGAAGGCGCCGACGCTGAGGAGCTCGCCCTCTCTGCGATGGACACGGGCGCCGATGACGTGCGAATGGAAGACGGTTCAGTCGAGCTGTACACCGCGCCGGACGAACTGGAGAGCGTTCGCAAGGCGCTCCTAGATTCGTCCACGCCCGTGGCGTCCTTCGAGCTGACGAAGGTCCCGAAATCGACGGTCGCGCTCGACGTCGGCAAGGCGAAGCAGGTGCTGCGGCTGCTCGACTCGCTCGACGAACTGGAAGACGTGCAGCGCGTCTCCTCCAACGCCGACTTCCCCGACGATGTGATCGAGTCGTACGCAGACGACCAGGGCTGACGTGGCCGCCCGTCCGCAGGCCGCGCACAGCGCTATTGCCGCAGACACATCGCTCGTCGTTCTGGGCGTCGACCCGGGCCTGACGGTTACCGGCTGGGGGCTCGTCGCGGGCGCGGCCGGTTCGCTGCGGTCGCTCGGCTGCGGCACCGTCGCGACGAAACGCACGTCACCTCAAGAACAGCGGCTTCACCGCATCTTTCAGGAGCTGTGCGAGGTGATCGACCGCGCGCGACCGGCGGAGGTCGCAGTGGAAGACCCCTTCGTCGGTGAGAACGTGCGCTCGGCGTTCGCCGTGGGCCAAGCGCGCGCCGTCTGTCTGCTGGCCGCGGCGCAGGCCGGCCTGCCCGTGCGCCCCTACGCGCCGGCGGAAGTGAAACTGGCAGTGACAGGCTACGGCCGCAGCGATAAGACGCAGGTGCAGGAGATGGTGCGCATGCAACTGGGCCTGGCGGAAGCGCCACAGCCCGCGGACGCCGCCGACGCGCTGGCGATCGCCGTCTGCCACCACCTGCGGCGGCACATCGACAAGCGGCTCGAGCGCGCGCGATGATATCCCACATCGACGGGGTGCTCAGGAAGAAGAACGAAGAAGACCTAAGTATCGAAGTCGACGTCGGCGGCATCTGGTACGAAGTCACGCTGCCCGACTTCGTCTGGCGCTCGTTCGAGGCGACCGAGATCGGCAGCGATGTCAGCATCGAGACGTTCCACTACGTCTCGGAGCGACAGCCGACGCCGAAGCTGATCGGTTTCACGCGGGAGATAGAGCGCGACTTCTTCAAGAAGTTCATCGATGTCCCCAAGGTCGGCGCGATGACGGCGACGAAGGCCCTGATCTTCTCCGTCTCCACCATCGCCGCATGGATCGAGCAGGGCGACACGGCGGCTATCAAGCGATTACCCGGCATTGGCACGCGCACGGCGGAGACGATCGTCGCGCAGCTCAAGGGCAAGGTCTACGAAGAGGCGATGCTGAACGATGAAGGGTTCGCAGCGCAGCCCGCGCCAGAAGCGCCGCCGACGCTGTCGGAGACGCAGCAGCTTGCCGTCGACGGTCTGGCGCGCCTCGGCTACAAGCCGGCGGAGGCGAAGGCGTGGGTGGAGCAGGTGGCCGGCGACGGCGGCCCGAGCGAGGCCGAGGATATCATTCGCGCCGTCTTCACGCTGCGAAACCAAGACATCGGCTAGACCATGCTGGTGCCCGATTTCACAACCGCCACACGCGACAGCGTGTGGCTCCAACGTTGCTACGACGCATAGGCTGGCGTTTGCGCAGCAAACGCCAAGCCGCCCGCTGCGCGGGCCGCCGTGCTAAGATAGGCTCGCCGTGGAAATCGCATTCGCACTGCTCGCCGACGCCGCCAATGTCTCTCGCGAAGGGAAGCTGAACGTGCTCGGCGCCTTCGACCGCATTCACGGCGTCACGTTCCCGCTCAAGTGGCCGCGGATGGTGCTGGTCACCCGCTTCGAGGCCTCCGCTGCCGAGTTCGGCTCCGAGAAGTCCCTGGAGATCGTCACGCTGGACGCGGACGGCAAGCGGCTGGGCTCGGCCAGCGGCAAGATGAAGATCGGCACGGACCAATCGGGGCGTTCGGTGAAGATCAACCACGTGCTGCCCATGGCCATGACGTTCCCCACGCCGGGCGCGTACAGCATCGAGATCCTGGTCAACGGCGAGCCGAAGGCGGCCGTGCCGCTGGAGGTGGTCCAGCGCGAGCCGCAGCAGAACGGCCAGCCGGACGGCGACCAGCCGGGCACGGCCTAGGGCGCTGCGGCCGCCTCTTCGTAGCGTGCCCGCAGGCGGCGCGTAATCTCTCCCGGCTCCCCCGCCCCGACGTTTCGGCGATCCACCGCCACCAGCGGCAGCATGCCGGCAACGGCGTTGGTCAGGAATGCCTCGTCCGCGCGCTGCAGGTCGTCTATCGTCAGCGTCGCTTCCCCGGCGCGAATCCCCGCGGCGTTGGCCAGCTCGAGCACGGCGCTTCTCGTCACGCCCGGCAACGCGCCGTCCTCGACGGGCGGTGTCAGCACGTCGCCGCCGCCGACGATGAACAGGTTCGCTGTAGCCGACTCGGCGAGGCTGCTCCGCGTGTTGAGCAGCAGCGCGTCGTCCGCGCCGGCGCGGCGGGCTTCCTCTCGCACCAGCAGGTTGTCGAGGTAGTTGAGGGACTTGATGCGGGCCAGCGGAGATGTCTCGTTTCGGCGCGTCGTCGCGATCGCTGCCGTGACACCGCTCGTGTACGCGTCGCTTGGATAGTCCGTCGCGGGCCGGGCGTGCAACACCAGCGACGGCCGGCCGGCCTGTCGCCCCGCCGTCAGCGTGAGGCGCATTCGTGCGTCCGGTAGCTCGCAGCGCTCCGCCAGCTCTTGCACGGTCGTTGGCAGCCGGTCCAGCTCCGCCGGCGCTTCGATGTCGAGCGCGGCGGCTCCCGCCCGAAGCCGGCCGATGTGGCGTTCGAGCAGGTAGACGCGGCCCTGTCGCGCGCGAAACGTCTCGAACAGGCCGCGGCCGTGGAGGAGGCCCGCGTCGTCCGCTGCGACATGCGCCCCGTCCGCAGGGACGAAGCCGCCGTCCTGGTAGGCCCAGGTCACGGCGCTGATTCTCTTACCGGCACGCCGGCGCCCACCGGCACACCTTCACCCAGCAGCACGCGGGCCATCGCGGCGCCCTTGTGCAGCGTCTCCTCGTACTCGAGAGCGGGTTGCGAGTCCGCGACGATGCCGCCGCCGACCTGGAAGCTGGCCTGGCCGTCCTTGACGACCATGGTCCGGATCGCGATGTTCAGGTCCATCGCGCCGCCGAATCCGAGGTAGCCAATCGCGCCCGTGTAGACGCCGCGCTCGGCGGGCTCCAGCTCATCGATGATCTCCATCGCGCGGATCTTGGGCGCGCCGGTGATCGAACCGCCGGGGAAGGCCGCCCGCAGCAGGTCTACCACGTCGCGGTCCTGCCGCAGCCTGGCGCGCACGGCCGACGTCAGGTGGTGGACGGTGGCGTACGTCTCCAGCTCGCAGAGGCCGTCCACGGTGACGCTGCCGGTCTCGGCCACTCGGCCGAGGTCGTTTCGCTCCAGGTCGACGATCATGACGTTCTCGGCGCGGTCCTTGTCACTTGCCAACAGCTCCCGCGCGAGAGCGGCGTCGGTCTCGGGGCAGCCGCCGCGGGGTCGCGTGCCCTTGATCGGCCGCGTTTCGATTGTGCGGTCGCGTGGGTCGTAGCGAAGGAAGCGCTCCGGCGACGACGACAGCACGTCGTAGCCCGGGTATCGCAGGTACGCGCCGAACGGGGCCGGCGACTGGGCGCGGAGGCCGAGATAGACGTCGAACGGGTCGGCGAGGCAAGCCGCCTGGAAGCTCTGCGAGAGGTTGACCTGGTAGACGTCGCCCGCCTCGATGTATTCGAGCGCGCGCCGCACCGACGCCTCGTAGGCGTCGCGCGTAAGGTTCGACTGCAGGCCGCAGAACTCAGCCGCCGTCCCCGGCGACGGCGGCGGCGGGGCGAGCGACCGTGCGTCAAACGATTGGATGCTGTCGTAGAACGCGAGATGGCATTCGGGGAACTGTAGAGGGTCGTCCACAGTGTCGGGCAGCCGCTCGATGTGGCGCTTGAGGCCGTAGCCTAAATACCCGGCGGCGCCGCCCTGGGGCTTGTGCCGCCATTCGTCCAGCAGCTCCCGCAGCGCGTCGAAGGGGTCGCCCTCGAAGCGCGCCGTCCCGCCGCCCGTCCGCTCGACCTCGACGCAGCGCCCGCGCGAGCGCAGCACGGCGGCCGGCTCGGCGCCCCAGAAGGAGCGCCGTCCGAGCGTGCCGCAGGCCATCGCGCTGTCGAGCCAGAAGCCGTACGGCTGGGAGCAGGCAGCGCGCAGCGTCGCGAGGTCTGGGTTGTGCATGGAGAGTGCCTCTGTGGCTACTGGTCGGGCGACTCCCTCAGTTTCAGGCCGCGCGGTCTGCGCGTCAAGCTGGGGTGTGGGCCAGGTCGCCGTCAGGTGGCGGATGCTAAGATGAATCACCATGATTGATGCAGAAACCAACTTCAAAGAGTTCGACAGGAGCTGGAGAGCTTTTCTTCAGACGGTTGTCCTTGCTAAGAACCATAATGGCCTAAGTCGGCTGGAGAGCCCATTCCTCCCTCGAGACCCAATAGCTGATTCAATTCTACCGACGCTCCTATACGTCCAACTAGCTTCTTTGCTCGACGACGGATTGAGACTGCACCTAGAACAGAGCAAGGGTAAGGCGCTGGCCAAGCGACTCAATTTGGCTGCTCTGATCGATCTTGCCAAGAGTGACCTGATTGATCCCGACGCGCCGGATTCCATTAGAAAGAGTCGGAATCCGCTGGCGCACGAACCCGGCGAATTTGCGTCCTGGCAGGATCTGGACAGCGCAATCGCCAGTGCTTACGAGGAGCTTCGCGGACTCAATCTGGTTAACGATCGACCAGATTACAAGTTCTTCTCTGAGCGGTCTGGAGCCGAAGCCTGTGACGATCCTGGCATCGCGTTCAAGCAAGAGTACAAGTTCGGTCTCAAGGTCGATGGGGAAGTAGTGCTGGGACTGAGTTGGACAAGTCAAGTTGCTCGCGCTTCAGCTTCCTGAATAGAGCGTTTAATGCCCGACTTCGAGGCCACCGGCGACCAACCGGGAACGGCGTAGCCTGCGCAGGAGTCTTGCCTAATGGCGGCTACCATACGACTCGGCAAGATCGAGAAGTTCATTCTTGTCTACATGGTTCGCCCACGGCAGCAGACGATGTATCCAGGGTACGAGCTTCATGCCCGCAGCTGTGCGTTGCAGGTCTACTATCGAGAGACCCACGGCCTAACCGGTAGGCAACGGCGAAACGTCCGGCAGGTTATACCGCGGCTAGAATACAACTCACTCCAGGTAAGGTTCACGAAGGCAATGCAGCGCTTGGCCAGCAAGGGTTTCATTGAGACGTTCCGTGTTAGGCCTAGCCGGTGGTTCGCGGATCGAGGGCGGGGTCCAGAACCTGCGGAGTTGAAGTCTCGGCGGCTCTACATTCAGGAAGAAGAAGTCGCACGACCTCTATGGGCTCACCATTGCTGCAGCCGCTATCGTACAGTGTACCGACTCACCGGAGACGGTCTAAGTAAGGCGTACGAAATTGGTTACCGCGAGGGTTTCTGGTCGTCTGTCCTCTACGTTGAGTCTGTTTAATTAACTTTAAGAGGCTTTTTCTTTTTCTGACCACTTGAAAAAGGGTGGAATTTGTGGGGCAATGAGTGATGCAATAATGCCCCCAACACCAAGTGCGGTGGTCACGATAACTGTCGAAGTGTCCATACTGCGATCAGTATATCACCCCTCCTGACACCCCGCCGTCAGCACGCTTGGGTATGATGAAGAGGCCATGCCCGACTTCAAGCTCGTCTCCGACTTCCAGGCCACCGGCGACCAGCCGCAGGCAATCGATAAGCTCGTCGCGGGGCTGAAGGCCGGCGAGCGCTACCAGACGCTGCTGGGCGTCACCGGCATCGTGATAAGATGAATGCGTTATGAGTTGGGAAGAGCACATCGCCATCGACCCTGACGTTATGGGCGGCAAGCCTGTCATCAAGGGCACACGAGTGCCTGTTCAGGTGATCGTAGGGGCGCTTGCAGGCGGGGACACGGTAGAGGACGTTTGCTCGGGTTATAAAGTGACCGAAGAGGACGTGCGGGCGGCGCTGACATACGCGGCTGGAGTGCTTGGCGAGGAGCGGCTCCATGCGCTTCCTGGTGGATGAGAATCTGCCGGCTGACGTGGCCGATGTCCTGCGCCGTGACGACCACGACGTGCTCAACATATCCGAGAGCAATCACCGAGGCGCCTCAGATCAGGAACTATGGAGATTAGGAGCAAGCGAGGGACGCATCGTCGTGACCAGGGATTTAGACTTTCCGCTCCCGGAGATTCCAAGACCGCCGGGTCTTATCTTGCTCCGCGTTCCAGGTACATTCACCAGGAGCCGGATCCGGGACATCGTCTCGGACTTCGTTGACAGTGTGGCGTTTGGCCAGGTCGAAGGGGCGATTACTGTCGTGTCGCCTGGCCGAGTGAGAAGACGACCCTTTTCGTGACCATGCCCGACTTCAAACTCGTCTCTGACTTCAAGGCCACCGGCGACCAGCCGCAGGCGATCGACAAGCTCGTCGCGGGGCTGAACGACGGCCAGCGCTACCAGACGCTGCTGGGCGTCACCGGCAGCGGCAAGACGTTCGCCGTCGCCAGCGTCGTCGAGCAGGTCAACCGCCCCACGCTGGTGCT
This sequence comes from Chloroflexota bacterium, assembly GCA_029262675.1. GTDB lineage: Bacteria > Chloroflexota > Dehalococcoidia > DSTF01 > RBG-16-68-14 > JADFKB01. Next base: position 81,057 of record JAJCYW010000016.1, read on the forward strand.
CGCCCCCAACCGCACGCTGGCCGCGCAGCTCTGCTCGGAGTACAAGGAGTTCTTCCCGGAGAACGCCGTGGAGTTCTTCGTCTCCTACTACGACTACTACCAGCCCGAGGCCTACATCCCCCGCTCCGATACCTACATCGCGAAGGACGCGGATATCAACGACGAGATCGATAAGCTGCGCCACGCCGCCACCCGCGCGCTGTTCGAGCGGCGCGACGTGCTGATCGTTGCGTCGGTGTCCTGCATCTACGGCCTCGGCGAGCCGGCGGAGTACGAGTCGTTCATCCTCACGTTCAAGAAGGGCGAGCGATTCGACCGCGGCCCGGCCATGCGCCGCCTCGTCGACATGCAGTACGAGCGCAACGATATGAACTTGGTGCGCGGCAAGTTCCGCATGCGGGGCGACAGCCTCACGCTCCAGCCCTCGTACGACGAGTTGGCCGTCCGCATCGACTTCTTCGGCGACGAAGTGGAGCGCATCATCGAGGTTGACCCGCTGACCGGCGAGATGCTGGCCGAGCGCGAGCGCGTCGACATCTACCCGGCCAAGCACTTCGTGACGTCCGCGGACAAGCTGACGCTGGCTATCACAGACATCGAGGCGGAGCTGGCCGGCCGCGTGCAGGAGCTGAAGTCGCAGGACCGGATTCTGGAGGCGGCGCGGCTGGAGGAGCGCACGAACTACGACCTGGAGACGATGCGGGAGACCGGCTACTGCCCCGGTATCGAGAACTACTCCCGCCACCTGGCCCGCCGCGCGCCGGGCAGCACGCCCTGGACGCTGCTCGACTACTTCCCGGACGACTGGCTGCTCGTCGTCGACGAGTCGCACATCGCCGTGCCGCAGGCGCGCGGGATGTACCACGGCGACATGTCGCGCAAGCAGACGCTCGTCGACTACGGTTTCCGGCTGCCCTCGGCGATGGACAACCGGCCGCTCAACTTCGGCGAGATCGAGGAGCACATCAACCAGGTGCTCTTCACGTCGGCGACGCCGGGCGGCTACGAGTACGACCACAGCACCGTCGTCGCAGAGCAGCTAGTGCGGCCGACGGGCCTGCTCGACCCCGTTATCGAGGTCAAGCCGACGCAGCACCAGGTCGACGACCTGCTGGAGCAGATCAACGAACGCGTCGAGCGCAAGGAGCGCGTGCTGGTCACGACGCTGACGAAGAAGATGGCGGAGGACCTGGCCGACTACCTGCAGGAGATGGGCGTCCGCACGCACTACCTCCACTCGGAGGTCGACACGTTAGAACGCGTCGAGATCCTGCGCGACCTGCGCCAGGGCGTCTACGACGTCGTCGTCGGAATCAACCTGCTGCGCGAGGGCCTCGACCTGCCGGAGGTCAGCCTGGTCGTCATCATGGACGCCGATAAGGAGGGCTTCCTCCGCTCGCGTGACTCGCTGGTGCAGACGATGGGCCGCGCCGCCCGCCACATCAACGGCACGGTGATCATGTACGCCGATCGCGTGACCGACTCCATGCGCCAGGCCATCGACGAGACGAACCGCCGCCGCCAGGTGCAGGAGTCGTACAACGCGCAGCAGGGCATCACGCCGGAGGGCATCCAGAAGGCCATCCGCGACATTACCGACCACGTGAAGAAGGCCGCCGAGGAGCGCGAGGAGTACACCGTCGGCGACGTGCCGAAGGACGAGCTGGCGCGCATGGTCAAGGACCTGGAGAAGCAGATGAAGGCCGCGGCCAAGAACCTCGAGTTCGAGAAGGCCGCTCTGCTGCGAGACCAGGTCTACGAGCTACGCAAGCAGCTCGTCAGCGAGGCCGATGTGCTGCACCAGTTCGCGGAGACGGCCTACGGGTCGCTCGGCGGCCGCGCGCCCCGCCCCGGCGGCGCCCGCGAGACCTCCAACCGCACTCGTCGCGGCGGGCGTCCGCGTGTGCGGTACGGCAAGTAGGAGGGCGAGTTATCAGTCCTACCTGGAAATGGAGGTAATACTGTGATATATTGTATTACCAACAAGAGGAGGTAGGAAACATGAGGCAACGGCGAAGAGTTGTTGGCAAGAAGGGGCAAATAACACTGCCTGTCGAAATGCGGCGTGCGCTTCATCTCAAGGAGGGCGATAAGGTTGTCGTCACACGCGAGGGCGAAGAGATTCACGTCGTTCGAATCGGGAGCGTGGTTGAGCGAACGGCCGGCGTGATCAGAGCACGCGACGGTCGAACGCCGAGCGTCAGGGAACTGAAGGACGTGGCCGAACAAGCGATGGCCGATGACGCGTACGAAGGAATGAACCGCTAGATGGCGGAAGTCTTCATCGACGCAAACGTCTTCATCCGGCACCTCACGCAGGATCACTCGGACCACTCGCCCAAAGCGACGGCGTTTCTAGCGCGAATTGAACGTGGCGAGCTTAGAGCGCGAAGCGCAGATACCGTCATCTTCGAGACGGTGTTCACGCTGGAGCGGTATTATCGAGAGACTAAGCCAGTGATTCGCGATGCCCTTGTTTCGCTTATCGAGCTACCGGGCATACTGTTGCCTGGAAAGCAGCGGTTGCGGCGCGCGTTCGAACTCTATGCTGATCGCAACATGTCGTTCGGCGATGCTAGCCACGTGGCCTTGATGGAGCAGTACGGCATGTCCGAGATCGCAAGCTTCGACAGGGATTTCGACCGTGTGCCGGGCATCACGCGAGTGGAGCCGAGCTAAGCCGCGCCGCGGCCTCTGCAAAGTAGACACAACACCGCCCCGGCTGACCGGGGCGGTGTGTGCGTTTCGACTGGTAGGCGTGTGAGGCCCTACGCCCCCTACTCAAACGTGAGGACTGTGCGGGCAACCTCGCCGTCCTTCATGGCGCGGAAGGCCTCGTTCACGTTGTCCAGCGTGTCCGTCTTCGTGATCATCTCGTCCAGCTTCAGCGTGCCCTGCAGGTAGAAGTCGATGTAGCGTGGCATGTCGACCGGGAAGCGGTTGGAGCCCATGTTGCAGCCCTGTATCTTCTTCTCCATCAGGAACTGCGAACCCGTCAGCTCCACCTTGTCGCCAACCGGGATCATGCCGATGATCGTCGCCGTGCCGCCCGGGCGCAGGCTGTCGAAGGCCTGCTCCGCGACGACCTTGTTGCCGATCGCCTCGAACGTGTAGTCGGCGCCTCCGCCCGTCATCTCGCGGATCTGGCCGACGGCGTCGCCCTGCGAGGCGTCGACGGTGTGCGTCGCGCCTAGCTCCTTCGCGAGGCCAAGCTTGCTCTCGACCATGTCGACGGCGATGATCTGCCGCGCGCCGGCGATGCGACAGCCCTGGATCGCGGCCAGGCCGATGCCGCCCGCGCCGAAGACTACAGTTGTCGAGCCCGGCTCGACCTTGGCCGTGTTCAGCGCCGCGCCGACGCCCGTCAACACGCCGCAGCCGATCAGCGCGGCCTGCGCCAGCGGCATGTCGTCGCGGATCTTGACGATCGCGTTCTCATGCACCAGCATCTTCTCGGCGTAGCCGGAGACGTTCAGGAACTGGTGGACGCGGTCGTCCTTGCCGGCCAGCGTCATCTTCGGCGGCTGCTCCATCGTGCGCTGCGTCTCCGGGCTGCCGCAGAGCGCCGGGTTGCCGGTCAGACACTGCTCGCAGTTGCCGCAGAACGCGGAGAGGCAGGCGATCACGTGGTCGCCCGGCGCGAACTTGGTCACCAGCTCGCCGACCTCCTCGACGATGCCGGACGCCTCGTGACCCATCACCGCTGGCGCCGGGTAGGGGTAGAGCCCCTCGACGAAATGCAGGTCGCTGTGGCAGACGCCGCTGGCGACCGTGCGGACGAGGACCTCGCGCGCCAGCGGCTTGTCGATGTCGACTTCCTCAACCGACAGCGGCTGGTGCGGGCCGTGGAATACTGCTGCTTTCATGCTGATCTCCTCTCGGGTGTGGTGTAGTCGGAGTCCAGCCGCTGGTGAATACCAGTTCGCTGGACACGTAGTGCGTTTGATCTAAGCGGTGCCGCGTTCGCTTGTCAACCGGAACGCGCGTGAAACGAAAGCCTCACTCGAACATGATTACCTGTCGCGCCACCTCGCCGGCCTTCATCGCGCGGAAGGCCTCATTCACATCCTCCAGACTAATGCGCTTCGTCACCATCTCGTCCAGCTTGAGCAGCCCCTGCAGGTAGAAGTCGACGTAGCGCGGCATGTCCACCAGCGCGCGGTTGGAGCCCATGTCGGTGCCCTGGATCTTCTTCTCCTGCAGGAACGCCGTGCCGTCCAGCGAGACTTTGTCGCCCTCCGGGATCATGCCGATCACCGTCGCCAAGCCGCCGGCGCGGAGGCTGTCGAACGCCTGTCGCGACACGTCGGCCAGGCCGATCGCGTCGAACGCGTAGTCCACGCCGCCGTCCGTCAGCCCGCGGATCGCGGCGACGGGGTCGTCCTGCGACGAATCGATGCCGTCCGTCGCGCCGAGCTGCTGCGCCAGCGCCAGCTTGCTCTCGACGACGTCGACGGCGATGATGCGCCGCGCGCCCGCGATGCGGCAGCCCTGGATCGCCGCCAGCCCGACGCCGCCCGTGCCGAAGACGGCCGTCGTCGATCCAGGCCGCACGCGGGCGCAGTTCAGCGCCGCGCCCATGCCCGTCATCACGCCGCAGCTAATCAGCGCCGCGCCGTCCAGCGGCATATCTTCGCGGATCTTCACGGCCGCGTTTTCGTGCAGAAGCATCCGCTCCGCGAAGCTGGAGAGGTCGAAGAAGTCGTGTAGCGCCTCGCCTGTCGAAGCGAGCCGCAGCTTCGGCGGCTCGTCGGGCGCGCGGCGCGTCTCCGGGCTCTCGCAGAGGTTGGGGTGGCCTGTCAGGCAGCGCTCACAGCCGCCGCAGAACACGGAGAGGTTGGCGATCACGTGGTCGCCGGGCGCGAACTGCGTGACGAGCGCGCCAACCTCTTCGACGATGCCAGCCGCCTCGTGGCCGAGGACGGACGGCGCGGGCCAGGCGTAGAGCCCGTCGACGTAATGCGCGTCGCTGCGGCAGACGCCGCTGGCGACGGTGCGGACGATCATCTCGCGCGCCATCGGCGCGTCGATCTCGACTTCCTCGATCGCGAGTGGCTGGTGCGGGCCGTGGTAGACTGCTGCCTTCATCTGCGTTCCTTTCGCTGCGGTGCCGTTCATCTAAGCGGTGGCTGATTGTGAAGTCAACCACACGTCGCCCTTGTGCCGGCTGCTATCCTGAACACAGGGTCCCGCCGCCGGGATTCCAGCGTGACACCCAGGCCTGTCTAGGCCCCCGTCCGTTCATCACCGCCGATAAGGAGGCACACATGAGCGAATGGGAATACAAGGTTTGTTACGTAGATTTTCGCGGCAGGATCAGCGTTGAAGGGGTGGAGTTCATCCGCCAGAGCGGAGAGCATCGCACCGGGTTCGTTCGCCAGTACCTCGAAGCCGTTGGCAAAGAGGGCTGGGAAGTGACCGGCATCCTCCCCTTGGGGCGCCCAGAGAGCAGCTACTTCATTCTGAAGCGGCCTCAGACCGAGTCCGCGTCGACCGAAGGTTAGCTAGCTAGCACAGGTGTTGAGGACGGACCCACACTACGCGGGTCGCAGGGGTGTTTCTGGGTTGGCCTAGGTTTGCGCTGGGAGCCGGCGGCGGGGCCCCAATCGATAGCCCATTGTGCTGTGCGGGAGGTTGGAAGCCCAAGTCCTCCAACTCGGAGACGATTATTTCCTCACACTCGGTCGAACTGAGATGCTACCCATGGTTATTTCAGTAGTTATAGTGTATTATATCCTCCCAATGATCCCGCAGGCGGCGGAGTACCGACAGGAGGACCATCATGGCTGTTGTGCAGGCAGTTCAGTTCCGGATAGTACCCGGGAAGAACGAAGAGTTCACCAACAACGTGGCTGCGGCCAAGAAGATACACGACCGACTCGGCGGCCGCGTACGGGTCTGGACAGCGGTGGCTGCCGGTCCGAACACGGGGATCGTTAACTACGTCATCGAGCACGACGATCTAGCGGCGTTCGCGGACTTCTCAACAAGGCTGACTGCGGACCCTGAGTGGGTTGAGTTTGCAGCGAAGACTCTTGGTCGAGCGGACCCGGCAGGCACGCTCCTGGGCGTCACGCTGGCGAACGAGATCACACCGTAGGCAGACGTTGAGCTAGCCGAGTTTCTCGGCCGCTCGCTTGAACGCCAGCGATGCCTCGCGGTCCAGCGGCTTGCCGTGGCCGAAGCAGGCGACGTCGAAGTCGAGTTCCGCCAGCTTCAGGAACGACTCCCGCGCCTGCTCCCTGTCCGCGTTGAACATGCCGAACGGCCCGGACGGCGGGCCGAGGCCCATGGCGTTGGCGGCGGCGTCTCCGGAGAAGAGGATGCGCCGCTGCGGTAGGTAGAGCGCGACGCTGCCGGGCGTGTGTCCGGGCGTGTGGAGCACCCGCGCGCCTCCGCCGATGTCTACCTCGTCGCCGTCCGCGACTACGCGGTCGATTGCCACCGGCGCGGTCGGTTGGAGGCCGCGGTTGACGAGCGGCGCCAGCAGGCGCATCGGGCCGCGCAGGTTGGCGCGCGCGGGCGGCTCGTCGCCACGGATCACGTGCGCGTCCAGACTGTGCGCCAGCACCTGCGCGCCGCACCGTTCGACTATGTCCGCGAGGGAGCCGGCGTGGTCGTTGTGGCTGTGCGTGACGAACACCTGCGCAACGTCCTCCGGCTTACGGCCAATCGCCTCTATCTCCGCGAAGATGCGGTCGGCGCTGCCGGCCAGGCCGGTATCGATAAGCGTCAGGCGGTCGGCCTCCGCGTAGACGTAGGCCCGTCCGACGCCGAGGGTGTCGATAGCATGCACGCCGTCGATGATTTCCATGATGGTCTCCGGCTGTAGTATGCCTGTGGCGCGGCCATAATGAAAGCCAAGAATGGCTCGCGCAGCCGTTGCGCTTCTCTAACAAGGCCGTAACCCCCGGCCTTTACCCACTTAACTATTGACAAACCTGGTATATAAGGATATCCTCACCCGACAAAGCAACAGCGCAATAGCTTCGCGCAGCCGCGCCAGAGGCGCCATTAGACTGGAGGTGTTGAGACATGAAGGCCGTACACATCGTTAGGCACTACATCTGGATCGCACCCTTGGTTCTCGGACTCGTATTCATCGGCGGCGGCATCTACATGCTGACAGAAGGCCAAAGCGCCAAGGAAGAGGTCCGGGATTCCGTCGTCAGCGAAAACATCATCACCTCAGAAGACGCGCGTATTCCGAACGTGCTCGTCGACAACGCGGATAAAGCCAAGGCAGAGGCAGACGTCATCGAGATGCACTACTTGGAGATTACAGGTGGAAAGACGTACGCCGACCTCGATCGCGACGACCCCAACCGCGAAACAGCCTTCCGAGCCGTTCAGCTTCGGACTAGCCTCAATTTGGCTGTGATGGGCTTCAAGGTCTCCGATCTTGTCATAGGCATGAGTATCTTCATGATCGTTATGGGGGCCACTCTCATCATCTTCATGGCGCCTGCCGTTTTCTACTCTGCTGAAATCGCCAACCACTACAACGAACTCATCAAGAAAGATGGTTCGTAGGGCAAGGCCGCCGTGTGCGCCCTGAAATCGGCACGCCCTTGGCACCGGTGGCGCTCATCGCCGTAATACTGCTCGTTCTCGGGATCCTCCTCATGTGTCCGCCGAGCTTTCAGCGCTTGCAGCCGTAACCCGCCCAAACACATAGCCACGCCTGCTCCTTCCCTGGTATCGTATCTGTTCAGGGTCCAGCCATCGTGCGTGGGGAGACCTGCACGTTTCTGACGGAGAGAAGCCTATGTGCCACGAGTTGAACTCGCTGCCGCCGATCGCCCCCATCACCGGCGCCGCCGTCGATGCCAGCGACGTAGAGCTAACGTCGGCGGACGGGACCGCGTTCGCCTCGTTCTCCGCCAAAGCCGCGGAAGCGGGCGGCGTCGGCATCGTCGTGCTGCCGGACGTACGCGGCCTCTACTACTTCTACGAGGAGCTGGCGCTGCGGTTCGCGGAGCAGGGCATCCACAGCGTCGCCATCGACTACTTCGGTCGCACGGCCGGCGTCGGCAAGCGCGACGACGAGTTCCCGTTCATGGAGCACGTCGCGCAGACCAAGCCGGCCAACATCGTCGCCGATGTCGGTGCTGCCGTCACCCACCTGCGTTCGCCGGAAGGCGGCGGATGTACGTCCGTCTTCACCGCCGGCTTCTGCTTCGGCGGATCGAACTCGTGGCTCCAGGCTACCGGCGGGCACGGTCTGGCGGGCGTGATCGGCTTCTACGGTCGGCCCGGCCCCGGCCGCGACGGCTCGCCCGGCCCCGCTCAGCGCGCGGCCGACTTCGGGTGCCCGGTACTGGGTCTGATGGGCGGAGCGGACCAAGGCATCCCGCAGGAGGAGGTGGACGGCTACGACGCGGCGCTGGAGGCGGCCGGCATCGAGCACGAGCTCATCGTCTACCCGGGGGCGCCGCACAGCTTCTTCGACCGCTCATTCATCGAGCACGGCGAGGCCTGCGCCGACGCCTGGAAGCGCGTCCTCGCCTTCATCGCGGAGCATCGGTCATGACCGGATCGGCGGCGGCTGGCGAGCCGGCGGGGGCTGGAAGGCCGGCCTAGGCGCCCCCGCGCGCACGTGCGTCGTCTAGCGCGGCTCTACGCCGGCAGCGCGGGCAGCAGCCCGGCGACGAACTGCAGTATGAGCGCGGCGTCGATGCTCGTGACCGCGCCGTCGGCGTTCACGTCGGCGTTCGCTTCGCACGGCAGCGATGGCGTCAGGCCCGCGCCGAGTTGGAGCGCTAGCGCGGCGTCGACGCTGGTGACGGCGCCGTCGCAGTTGGCGTCTCCGGCCAGGCGGCCGAAGCCCAGCGCGAAGACCGGCGTGTGGCGCTCGACTTGCGTCCCGTCGCCGAGTTGCCCGGCGCCGTTGTGGCCCCAGCAGAGCACGCGATCAGCTATTTCTGCGATGGCGCAAACGTGCGCGTCGCCGCTCGAGATCGCGCTGACGGGCACGCCGAGACCAACGACATCGACCGGCAGCGCACGGTCGGCCGTCGTCCCGTCGCCTAGCTGACCGTTGGCGTTGTCGCCCCAACAGGCCACGCCGGCGGCCGTGATGGCGCAAGTGTGGCCGCGAAAGCTGCCGTTGGAACTCAACGCCGTCACGCCGCTCAGGCCGGAGACGGCAACCGGCGTGACGCGGATGTTGTCGCTGGTGCCGTCGCCGGACTGGCCGTCGAAGTTGAGGCCCCAGCAGCGTACGGTGGCGTCCGTCATCAGCGCGCAGTTGTGCAGGCCACCGGCGCTGATGGCGGCGACGCCCGATTCGAGTCCGGCGACCTGCGACGGCTCGCTGCAGCGGCGTCCGCAGGCGCGATCGTCGCCGATCTGCCCCTCGCCGTTCGAACCCCAGCAGAGAATCGCGCCCGCCTCGGTGAGCGCGCACGTGTGCGACTCCCCGGCGGCGACCGCGACGGCGTTGGTGAGCTCAACGACGGCGATCGGTGTGGCGGTGGCCGTCCGCGTGCCATCGCCGAGCTGGCCGTCCTCGTTGTCGCCCCAACAGCGCACGGTGCCGCCGGCCATTAGCGTGCACGAGTGCGACCCTCCTGCCGCGACGGCCAGCGCGCCCGTCAGCGCAGCGGAGCAGGTCACATCAGCGCAGACGGTCGCCGGCGTCGGCGCGGCGGCGTTGGAGGGCGCGCCGATGCCGAGGCGGCCATCATCCTGGCCCCAGCAGAGCACGGCGCCGTCATCCATAAGCGCGCAGGTGTGGAGGAGGCCACTGCTGACGGCCACGACGCCGCTCTCCAGCCCCACGACATCCACGGGTGAAGCGCGGTCGGCCGTTGTGCCGTCGCCAAGCTGGCCGCTACCGTTCGCGCCCCAGCAGCGCAGGCCGCCGGCCTCCGTCAGGACGCAGGTGTGGCGGCCGCCCGCGCTAACCGCCCCGTCGCCGCGGGGGCCCCCGTCGCCCTGCGATCCGGCCCCGGCGTGAGGCGTGTACGAAACCAGACAGATGGCCAATGCCGCGATCGTGATAAGTGCGAAGCGTATCGATCTCATAGCGAATGCATCATAGCTCACTCTCATGGCACCGTTGCGCGCGACGGCGGCGGGTCAGGGCCTGCGACCGCGGTAGCTGCGTCTGACGCGCGCTGCTATCATAGGCGCGCAATGAACGAAGAGCGTGTCCGCGTCACCGTCGTATCGGATTACATCTGACCGTGGTGCTACATCGGCCTCGTGCGGGCCGAACGGCTTGAGCGCGAATTCGACCTCGATGTCGTCTGGCGGCCGTTCGAACTGCACCCCGAGATCCCGGAGAGCGGCGTTGAACGCGGCGAGCGGCGGCCGCGGCCGGAGGGCTACGTCAGCCCGATCCGCGCGCTGGCGGAGGAGGAAGGTCTGCCTTACGCTCCGTCGCGGCACACGCCGAACTCGCACCGGGCGCTGGAAGCAGCCGAGTTCGCGCGCGAGCACGGGGCCTACGCGCCGTTCCACCGCGCGCTCTTCGAGGCCTACTTCGGCCGCGGCGAAGACATTGGTGACGTTGGCGTGTTAGACAAGCTTGCCACGGACGGTGGCCTCGACGCCGCGGCGATGGAAGAAGCGCTGGCGTCGGGTCGCTACACTGCGCTGGTGAATGAGCTGACTGAGGAGTCGCGGCAGCAGGGCATCACGGGCACCCCGACGTACGTCTTCGAGTCGGGCGAGCGGCGGTTTCCGCTTGTCGGCGCGCAGGACTACGCTGTGTTCCAGAACATCGCCCAGCGCATGGGCGCCAAAATGAGAAGCCACGCCGCGCAGCCATAACGGAGCGGCGCGCCGACGCGGTGAAGAGCGCCGCGCTTTCGCCGTAAGGAGGGGAAGATGGACTTCAGGTTCACGCCGGAGCAAGATGATTTTCGAGAGCAGGTGCGCCAGTTCCTCCGCGAGGAGCTGCCCGCGGGCTGGGAGGGCGCCGGCGCTTACGGTGAAGGCGGCGGCGAGCAGGCCGCCGAAGTCAGCCAGCGGATGATGAAGAAGCTGGCTGAACGCAAGTGGCTGGCCATGGCTTGGCCGGAGGAGTACGGCGGCCTGGCCGCGCCCCACATGCAGCAACTGATCTACAACGAAGAGATGGCTTACCAGGCCGCGCCCGGTGGCTTTAGCATGGGCGTCGCGTGGGTCGGCCCGGCCATGATGCTCTACGGCACGGACGAGCAGAAACAGGCCTACCTGCCGCGCATCACCTCAGGCCAGGACGTCTGGTGTACCCTCTACTCCGAGTCGGAGGCCGGGTCGGACCTGGCGGCGATGCAGACGAAGGCCGTGGAGGACGGCGACGACTTCGTCATCAACGGCCAGAAGATCTGGACGTCCAACGCGCAGCGATCGCAGTTGGGCTGGCTGGCGGCACGGACGGACCCGGAAGCGCCGAAGCACAAAGGGATCAGCACCTTCGTGGTCAAGATGGACACGCCTGGCGTCACTGTGCGACCGTTAGTCAACATGGCCGGCCAGTCCGGCTTCAGCGAGGTCTTCTTCGAAAACGTCCGCATCCCCAAGAGCAACCTCGTCGGCGAGCTGAACCGCGGTTGGTACCAAGTCGCCGTCGCGCTCGACTTCGAGCGCTCCGGTATCCAGGCCTACGCCGGCGGCCGTCGCGCGCTCGAGAAGCTGATCGAGTTCGTCCAGCAGCACCCCGACGGCACCGTCCGGCGCAACCCCCAGCTCCGCATGCGTCTGGCCGACCGTGCGGTGGAAGTTGCGACCGGGACGTACATCGCGTACCGCATCCCGTGGATGCAGTCGCAGGGCATGATCCCCAACTACGAAGCGTCGATCAGCAAGCTCTTCGGCTCGGAGCTCACGCAGCGCCTGGCGCAGACAGGCGTCGAGCTGTTGGGCAGCTACGGCGGGCTGGAGCCGGGGTCGAAGTACGCGCCGCTCCAAGGCCGGCTGGAGCGGAGCTATCTCGTCTCTGTCGCCAGCACGATCGCCGCCGGCACCAGCGAGGTGCAGCGCAGCATCATCGCCACGCGCGGGCTGGGGTTATCGAGAGGTTAAGGATGACGGGCCGGGCGGCGGCCGCCTCGCCGCCGGCATTAGTGAGGTGCCGCGCAGATCAGCGCTAGGGCCACGCGCGGGCTGAGAATTCCGAGAGGTTAGGGGATGACCGGCCGGGTGCCTAGGCCTTGGCTTTCTTGCCCTTAGGCTTGAGCGAACGCACGCGATTCGCGATGTCCGTAAGCGTTTCGACCAGCTCCTGTACGGAGTAGGGGCCGGAAAGCTGGTGGTCAAACAGCGCGTTGAAGTCCACCCAGTACTTGTTGCGCCGGCCTTCCTTCTTTCTGGTGATGATGCTGTCCTCCTCCATTAGCCGCAGGATCGAGAGCGCCGCCCGCTCCGTGATGCCGACGGCCGCCGCGATTTCCCGCAGCGTAGAGCGGGGGTGGTTCGCGACGTGGATCAGGACCAGTGCGTGGTTGGTGAGGAAGCCCCAGCGTGGCATCGTCTACTCCCCAGCTAAGCGCTTGACAAGACTACATCTACGAAGTATGATACTGGCATCAGGAATCCGGTAGCGCATGGTTGGTAACTGTAATCCAGCGTTACGCATCTAGCAACCAAGTTCTACACTACCCGAGGCCATCCGTCAAGTATGGGTAGTTGGCTAGAGCAGGTTCCGGGCCGGAGCGGGCCAACCGAACGGTGGCCTGACCATCCGAAGGATGGGCAATGCGCCCACGGGGCGCACGGAGGCGGGGTGGAGGATGGTTGGACCGCTCCGGCCGCATTGGGTGGGGGACGTGAGGAAAGGGAGGAGGCAGGGATGTTGGTCCTCGACCGCAAGATCCACGAAGGCTTCTGGATCGATAACCGCATCTTCGTCAAGGTCCTCAGTATCGGCAGACACCGGATCAAGCTCGGCGTAGAGGCGCCCGGAGATATATCTGTTGTTCGCGACGAGTTGCGGACGCAGCAGGACGGCGGTCCGTTGAACGGGCGTGATCCTTCGTTGTCGAAGAGGAGGGCTCGGTAGGAAGGGTTCTTCCGGGCAGTGCTTCGGTGAAACTTTAGGCGGGGACATCGAAGCCGCCGGTCGGCCAGCGGGCGGCCAACCGATGGGCCACATCGGAGGGCCGCCCGCGCCACGTTTCCGGCGTCACTGAGACCGGCCGCAGCGCGAAACGTTTCAGTTAAACAGCGATGGTTGTCCGGACGATGCGCCACCGTGCGGCGCGATGCCCAGGTGCTCGTAGGCTGCTTTGGTCGCGACGCGGCCGCGCGGCGTACGATGCAGGAAGCCGAGCTGGAGCAGGTACGGCTCGTAGACGTCCATGATCGTGTCGGCCTCTTCAGAGATGGCCGCCGCGATGGTATCGAGCCCGACAGGTCCGCCGTTGAACTTCTCGATGATCGTGGTCAGCACCTTGTGGTCGACTTCGTCGAGGCCGAGCGCGTCGATCTCGAGGCGGGACAACGCCTCGCCTGCGATCTCCGTTGTGACCGCTCCGTCAGCCATCACCTGCGCGTAGTCACGCACGCGCTTCAGCAGCCGATTGGCGACGCGCGGCGTGCCGCGCGACCGCCGGGCGATCTCCGTCGTGCCACCCTCGTCCACGCTCACCTCCAGCAGCCGCGCCGAACGTTCGACGATCTGGGTGATCGCGTCCTGGTCGTAGAAATCGAGGCGGTAGACCGAGCCGAAGCGGTCGCGTAGCGGCGGGCTCATCATCGCGTAGCGCGTCGTCGCGCCGATCAGCGTGAAGCGCGGCAGCGCCAGCCGCATGCTGCGCGCGCCCGGCCCTTTGCCGAGCACCAGATCGAGCGCCCAGTCTTCCATCGCCGGGTAGAGGATCTCTTCCACGGCCCGGGCCAGACGGTGCACCTCGTCGATGAAGAGCACGTCGTCTTGCTGCAGGTTGGTAAGTATGGCGGCGAGGTCGCCGGGCCGTTCGATGGCGGGTCCAGAAGTCGTTCTCACGCTGACGCCCATCTCCGCCGCGATGATGTTGGCCAGCGTGGTCTTGCCGAGACCGGGCGGGCCGTAGAGGAGCACGTGGTCGAGCGGTTCGTTGCGCTGCTGCGCGGCGGTGATGGCGATCTGGAGGTTGTCTTTGACCTTGTTTTGGCCGATGTACTCGCCCAGCCGCCGCGGCCGCAGCGACGTCTCGAACGGCTCGTCGTCCGCGTCGGCCGAGCCGGCCACAATCCGTTCAGCCGTCATGGCGACTCCTTCGTCACGGCCCATTGTACCAGCACGGCGCGGTAGAGGAGAGCGGGCGACGTTCCGTCGCCATGCAGTCTACAATTGCCGTATGCGTGCTTCGCCGTCCGCCCGAACAGTCGTCGCAGTCGTGTGGCTGCTGGCGCTGGCTGTCGCGCTGCTATTCTCGCTGCTCGCCGGCTTTAACGACACGCTGCCCGGCGACGTGCGGCTGATGGAATGGACGCAAGCGCGTGCGTTCCCCGGCCAGCGCCTCTCCGACGCGGTGCGGGCGGTGACGGGCACAGAAGTTGTGCTCGTCACGGGCGCGGGTGCTGTTGTGGCGCTCTGGTTGCTGGGTCACCGTGCCGCGGCCATACTCCTCGCCGGCGGGCTCATCGCGCTGCCGCTGCTGCAGGGCGGGTTGAAGGAACTCGTCGATAGGCCGCGGCCGGACGAGTTGCTGGTCGTCGTCCGCGCCGGCTTTTCGAGCGAGAGCTTTCCTGCCGGCCACGTGATGAGCCCAACGTATCTCTACGGTTTCCTGCTCTACGCGGCCTGGCGATTGCGGTCGCCGCTGGCGTTGCGGGTCGTGGCGGTGGGCTGGTCGGCGCTTATACTGGCTGCCGCCGGCCCGGCCAACGTCTGGTTGGGTGTCCACTGGCCGAGCGACGTGGTAGGCGGCTACCTGTGGGGGCTTGTGCTGCTGCTCCCACTCGTCTTCGCGCTGGAGCTGTCTCGTCGGCCAGACGGCTAGACGTACACCGCGATGACGACGGCGTCCTCCGGGTTCGGCTCGTCGAAGAAGATCATGGCGCAACTCCTGCCGGCCACCATCTCTGCGCTCGCAATGTTGCGCGCCACCGGCACGTCTGTCAGCCACACGGCTAGGCTGCCGGCCACCTGCACCGTCGCCGTGTAGGCGCCGCTGTTAAACGCCTTCAGCACTCCTCGTCTCACCGTCATTGCCGCACCTCTCAGACCTTGCTCAGCAGCAGGCGCTGCTCGTACACCGGCGTCCGGCCTTCGCGGCTGTAGCGCACGCGCACGCCAGCGACTCGATAGTCGACAGCGTCCAGCCCGGCGCCGGGGTCGGTGACGGTGACGACGTCGTAGATGTCCTGTCCGCAGTGGACGGGCGTGACCAGCTCGCCCAGCGGCAGCGAGAGGCTCTCCTGACGCAGCGCGATGGCGGCGCGCGTCTCTGCATCGGCCTGTGTGTCGAGGTTCAGGTCGAACACCTGGCGCAGCCGGTCGAACTGGTCGGTCAGGTCCGGCCAATCGAAGTCCTGCGCGACGACGCCGTTGCCGAAGACCTGGACGCGGTTCGCCGCCAGCCCGGCCGTGGCGTAGCGTGCGCGAGCGATCGGGTGCGCCGTGCCGAATGCGTAATCGGCGCTATCCGTCACCTGCGGCTCCGTCAGGTAGACGAACGAATCGACTGGCAGGATGACGTCTGGGACCATGGCCAGCAGGCGGCGCGCGGCGCGCGGGCCGTCCTCTCCCGGGTGGATGGTGAACGCCGGTTTGTGCGTCGTCGCCGTGGTGCTGGTGCCCGCCGTCACCAGCTCGACGCCGGCTCGCCCGAACACGAACGTGAGGATCGTGGCAACGTCGCTGGCGCCCGCCGGCCAGACGTATTGCCTGCGTGCCCGCCACCCCGCGACGAGCGACCAGACGTTGCCCGCGTGGAGCGTCAGCGTCGCCTCACCGCCTGAAGACGCGTACTCCCAGCCCTGGATCCAGTAGTTCAGCGCCGGCACGGGCAGTTCTGTCCCGGCGTTGGTGCTGAAGCCGGTGGCTATCTCGATCTGCGCGCCCGCGCGGATCGAACTGTAGGGCCCGTTCGCAAGGTCGTTGTAGCGGCCGTCGTCGTTGCGCAGCGTGATCGATGCCCCTCCGCCCGCCGGCTCCGTCTCCAGCGTCAGCGACAGCACGTCGGCGCTCACGTCGAGCGGCTGCCACGTGCGCGGCGCGCGCCAGACGCCGGCCGGTGTCGAGAGCCAGACGTGGGCCGCGCTGCCCGTCACCGTGATGCCGAACGCGCTCGTGAGGTCGAACGGCAGCGGCTCGCGCCAGCCTGCCGACTGGTACGACTGCGTTGCGGGGAACCACGTCCACTGCGGCCGCTCGTAGGCGACAGGCCCCGTGTACTGCTCGACGAAGAGGAGCCAGGCGTTGCCCTGGAACGTCAGCGCGGGCGCCTTGAAGCTGACGCCGGAGCCGTTGTCGGCCTCAGCGATGGGCGGAAGGAGCAGCCAGGCGTCTACGGCGACGTCCCAGCCATCGCCGTAGATGGCGGGCCAGAGGCGTGGATTGCCGCTCGTGTCCGTCCCGGCGATCGCCAGGTTGTAATCGCCGGCGTGGGAGACGGCGAGGCCCGTAATGCTGTTCGCGCTGTACGGCCAGGCACCCGGCGTCCCCCACGCGCCGGACGTGCGCTTCACGCCGTAGACCGTCGTCGCAGTTGAGTAGAGCAGCAGCGCATCGCCCGTGCTCTTCACGGCGAGCGCGATCCAGACGATGCCGCCCTGCGTCGCCGCCGTTACCGCGGCGCCGAACGTCGCGCCGTTGTCCGTGCTCTCTTCCACACGCACGCTGCCGCCGCCCGAGGCCACGTGCGCCCGCAGTACCTTCGCGCCGTTCGCCGCGAGCGCGACTCCGGCGTTCGCGATGGGCGACGCGACCTGCGTCCACGGGCTGTAGTCGCTCAGTTCGTCAGGGCTGGCCGTGCGCTGGTACCGGAGCGACGGCCCCGCCGGGTCGACGCGCAGGCGCAGCAGCGAGCCGTCGCCCGGCATCGCCGCCGCGTTGTACGCATCCGTCTCGCTGCCAGTGTACAGCCGTGACCAGCGCAGCCTGACCACGTCCGCGATGCGGTCGCTGACCTGCACGTCGACGTACGGCCGCGCGCTCGCCGACTCTTGGGCGGCGTCCAGCGTGGGGCTGATCGAACGCATCTGCTACACCGGCCCCGGGTCGGTCGCCTGCGACGTGAAGCGCACATCGACGGGGCGGTACAGGCGAGAGCCGGAAACGTGGCGTGCCGCTGGCAGGCGGCGCAGCTGCTCCCGGAACGCGCTCAGCCGGACGCTGGCGAATTCCATGTAGCGGCCCCACGCGTCGTCGCCGCCCACGTTCAGCCGGTTCGACGCAAAGGATGCCCACTCCAGCGCCGCGTAGGCGGCGGCGCCGGTGGCGATGATGTCGTCGTGGCTCTCTGGGAACGTCGCCGCGCCGTTGATCTCGTGCGCCTTGTGCCAGTAGACGTTGACGTTCGGCGTCCCGCTGGGCGCGCCGGTTAGGTCCAGCGTGATCGTGTCGCCCCAGGCGGAAATCGGCACGTAAGCGGGCGGGTACTCGCCGGTGGGGTACTCCGCGGCGACGATGCGGACGCGCGGCGTCAGCGTCGAGACGTCGACGTCGCGCGAGTCTGCCTGCGTCGCCATCGTGGTCTTCGCCTCCAGCGGGCTGACCTGCGAGTACTCCAGCAGCGCGCGTTGGATGTGGCGGTCCAGCGTCGCGTCCGCCCAACGTTCGCTGGCGGGGTCTTCGTCCTGCAGGTCGATGCGGACGTTTGCTCGTATCGTCGCCAGGCTGCTCATCTCTACCTCCTCGTCTGCGTTCGATGCGGTGTCGCCGGCCGCGAGGCCCGCGTCGCGTTGGCTGCGCGACGGCCGCCGGCCGGCTGAGCGGGCCGGGCGCCGCTTCGGCCGGAAGGCCGGGGCCGGCTCTCATGGCCGCTCGGCGCGGCCGGCGGTTCGTAGTCGACGACCAGACGCCACTCGTCAGAGCCGAACTCGGAGGAGCGCCAGATGTAGTAGCGGGAGGCGCCGGGCGCTTCGGCCGCCAGCCGGTGGTGGAGCGACACGACGCCGCCGCGATTCGCCAGTGCGTCCTCCACGTACGGCCCCAGGCCCGCCGTCTCGTGCGAGCCGCTGCCGCTCGGCAGCGCAGCGATGAGGACGCCCGGCGATGCGTCGTCGTAGTCGCCGCCGCCGTTCGTCCAGGGTGCGGAGAGCTTGTAGTCGTTCCACGTCACTTCGCCCTCCACCCAGTCGGCGGGCCGCTTGCAGCGCGAGATCTTCTCGTCGTTGCCGCCCGGCGATGTGGAGTTGAAGTAGCGCACGAGCTTCGCGCTGCTGATGACGGAACCGGCCGGGATCGCGGACACGTCGAAATTGGCGACGACGCGTGTCCAGCCCGTCTTGGTCTGGCCCAGGTAGAAGATGTTGAGCTCGCAGGTGCCGTTGGCGCCGTAGTTCGTGTCCGGCGACGGTTGGCTTATCATCGCGTCGATGACGGCCGCCGCGGATAGCTCAGCCACGCAGCGCCGCCCCGAGCTGGCGCAGCGCGTCAGCGAGATCGACCTCGACGCGCCACTCGACCGCTGTGCCAGTCGCCGGATCGTGGCCGTAAGGGCGGGCGTCGATAGTGAAGTCGCGCTCCAGCAGCGACAGCAGCCGTCTGTCTTTCAGGACGAAGCAGGCGCGCCGGTGGCCGAGCGCGATGGCGTCCTGAGCGCACGACTGCACTAGCTCGTAGAAGAGGCGTCGGTTGGGCGTCTTTGTCAGCACGGGGCCGAGCAGCGGCAGTCCGTTTGCGGGACGGAGCCAGATCGCCAGCCCCGCGCCGTTGCGCGCCATTCGGATGCGGTGGCTGGCATCGTCGATCGCGCGCGGGTCGCCCACAAGGTCGAGCGCCGCCGCCCTATCGGACGCTGTGTAGGCCCGCACCCGCGACTGCGTCGGCGGCTCCTGCCGGCTGGCGTCTGTTCCGGAGTCCACCCGCTGCTCCCGTTGTGTGGCTGCGGCAAACGGACGCCGCAGGCCGTCGTTACAGGAGGCTCAGGCTAGGGCATGCCTTCGGGAGCGCCAACATAGACGTGGCACCGGGGCTGGTGCGTGCGGCAAGTAGGATCTAGATCTGGCTGTAGCCGGTGCCCTGCCCGCCGTCTTCGGCGCCATGGCCCCTGGCCCTGTTCATCCAGCCTGCCCGGGTCTTGACATTCCATCCAGGCGACGTACAATTGGTGCATCCAACAGGGCGGGAGGTGTTGATGATGCAGAATCCGACGGTGAATCGCATGAGCAGGTTAGTTGCTCTAGTCGGACTGACGTTGGCGTTAGCGCTAGCTGTGCCAGCTGGCACGGACGCATCGTCCTTCCGCGAAGTCAAGAAGCTCACCGCCTCCGATGCCCAGCGAATCGACTTCTTTGGCTATAGCGTGGCGGTCAGCGGTGACACCGCCGTCGTGGGAGCGTACCTGCAGGACGCTGGGGGCAACAACGCCGGCGCGGCCTATGTGTTCCGGCAAAGCCAGGGCGGCACGGGCAATTGGGGTGAGGTGACCAAGCTCACCGCCTCTGACGTTCAGGCAAGCGACCGCTTCGGTCGGCGTGTGGCGATCAGCGGCGACACAGCCATCGTAGGTTCGTTCTGGGAGGATGCTGCCGGCACTGACGCTGGCGCCGCTTACGTCTTCCGGCGAGACGAGGGCGGAGCGGACAACTGGGGCGAGGTGATCAAGCTTACTGCTTCCGATGCACAGACCAATGACCGATTCGCCGTCAGCGTGGCGATTAGTGGCGATACTGCCGTCGTCGGGGCGGTCCTCGAGGACACAGGGGGCGCAGATGCCGGCGCAGTATATGTGTTCCAGCGTGACGAGGGCGGTGCCGACAACTGGGGCGAGGTGACCAAGCTCATCGCATCGGATTCGCAGACCAATGACCGATTCGGCGGCAGCGTGGCGATCAGTGTTGACACCATTATCGTGGGCGCACACCATGCGGTTAGCGGGGGCAGCTTTACCGGCGCGGCGTATGTCTTCCAGCGTGACAAGGGCGGCGTGGACAACTGGGGCGAGGTGAAGAAGCTCACTGCCTCTGACGCTGAAAGGGGCGACCTCTTCGGCGGCAGCGTGGCGATCAGCGGCGACTCCGCCGTCGTGGGGGCATGCTGCGAGGATAGCGGGGGTAGCGCCGCAGGCGCGGCATATGTCTTCCGACGCGACCATGGCAGTGCGGACAACTGGGGCGAAGTGCAGAAGCTTACCGCCTCCGACGCCGAGCCAGGCGCCTTCCTTGGCGAGAGTGTGACGATCAGCGGCGACGCGGCGGTGGTAGGGGCATATGGCCAGGATGCTGCAGGCATGGACGCGGGCGCCGCTTATGTCTTCCGACGCGACCAGGGCGGTGCGAACAACTGGGGCGAAATGAACAAGCTCACAGCCTCCGACGTCGATGCAGGCGACGACTACGGCATGAGCGTTGCGATCAGCGGCGACATCGCCGTTGTGGGGGCAAACTACGGTGATGCACGGATCCACAATGCGGGCGCGGCATATGTATTCGACCTGTTGCTTCCTAAGCCGCCGACGCCGACGCCGTGCTTGCCCCAGGGGTGTCCCACGCCCACCATTACGCCGACAGAAACGCCGCCGCCCGCCCCGCTTCCTGGTGACGTCAGCTGCGACGGCACCGTAGACTTCTTCGACGCCGCGTTAATCCTTCAGTTTGGTGCCGGGTTGCTTGCGTCGCTTCTTTGCGTTGAGAGTGCGGACGTCAACGGCGACGGCGCAACTAACTCGATAGACGCCGCTCTGATCCTTCAGTTGGACGCTGGACTGCTGGACGTGCTTCCGGGCGCGCCCTAGCGGCTAGATCTGGCTGTAGCCGGTACCCTGCCCGCCGCCTTCGGTGCCATGGCCCTTGGCCTCGTCGATCCAGCCGAACTCCTTGAGGATCAGTTGGCTGTACGTCACGCGGCCGGTCACCTTGTCGAGCGGTTCGGTCGCCAGCAGCAGCGCGGCCTTCGCCATCAGCTCCGGCGACTCGCCGCGCGGGTCGTCCAGGCCGCTGACCAGCTTGTGATGCACCGTCCCCGGCGTCGGCACGACCTGTGACGGCGCAACGCACGTGACCGAAACACCGTTGGCGTAGACCTCGGCTGCCAGACCCTGCGTGAAGCGCTCCAGCGCCGCCTTCTCCGCGCCGTAGCAGGTACCGCCGCCCAGCATCTGGCTTTGCGGGTATGGCCCGCTGCCCGGCCCGATGGCCGCGCCTGAAGAGATGTTGACGATGCTGCCGCTGCCGCGCGGCGCCATGTCCGCCAGCGCCAGCTTGCTCAGGATGAACGGCGCGTGCACGTTCACCGCCCAGGAGCGCATCCACCTGTTCACCGGGTAGTCCTTCACCGGGACGAAGTAGGTCAGCGCGGCGTTGTTGACGAGCACATCGATGGGCCCGTACGTGTCGCGCGCGGCCTCGACGAGCTTCTCACACTCCGATTCCTCGGAGATGTTGACCGCCACCGCCGTCGCCTCGCCGCCCACCTCACGGATGCCGTTCACCGTCGTCTCCAGCGAGCCTTCCAGCGGGTGCTCGCCTTCCTTCAGCGTGCGCGCGGCGCAGACCACGCGGCCGCCTTCCGCCGCGAAGAGTGAGGCGATCTCCGCGCCGATTCCGCGGCTGGCACCCGTGATGACGACGACCTTTCCGTCCAGCTTGCCCATGTTCTCGCTCCTTCGCGTAGACCAGCGCTTAGACCATGGCTGCTAGACCGCCGATGCCGCCCAAGTCGCCTTGATCTGCTCGGCAAACTCCGCGCCCTGTCGCAGTCCTGCCATCGCAGCCGGGCCGCGGCGCTCGGGATCCATGCGACTGGGCCCGAACGCCTCCACGGAGCCTGCGTCTGGTAGCGCGTACTCCACGGTGCTGCCGTCCGCGCGCAGCTCCTTCACCTCGACCTCTAGCTGTTGCCGCGTGTTGTTGTCGTACAGATTGTCCGCGCCGCCGCTTGGCGCCAGGATCACGATGCGGTCGTGGCCCCTCGCAAGCAGCGCGCTGCTGACGGAGTGAACGCCGCCGTCCATGTAGCGGCGTCCGTTGATCGTGATGGGCGGCAAGATGCCGGGGAGCGCGCAACTTGCGGACACCGCGTGGTCGAGCCGCACACCGGCGGCGCGATCCCAGGCCACCTGCTCTCCCGATTCGACGTCGACGCCCGTAACGATCAGGCGTTGCGCCGGCCAGTCAGGCCCGCCGGAGTTCGATCTGAACGCGGCCAGCCACTCCTCTTCGCTCCAGACCTTGGCTGAGAGCGCAATCGCGCCGATCTCTGCGCAGACCTTCGGGTCCGTGCCGGAGCCGCCGATCCACTTCTGCCCGATGTTCACCAGCGCTGCGATGTCCGGCTCCGGTGCCGAGCGGCCGTTCGTCTCTAGCGGCGCGAGCTGCTCCTGATAGAGCGCGTCCGGCGTCTTGCCCAGTGCGAGCTGTGTGCCGACGACTGCGCCGGCCGAGGTGCCGATGATTGCGTCCGCCGCCGTGACGTCGACGCCGGCGTCTGCCAGCCCCTTCACCATGCCCGCTTCCCAGGCGATGCCGACGGGGCCGCCGCCGCCGAGTACGAGCGCTTGTGATGCCATGTCACATCTCCTCCTGTGTCCTGTCTGTTCAGCTACGAATGCGCGGGGCAACCTACGTAGTCTCGCACGCGGGCAGGAACGGTGGCAAGAGCGAAGGCTCCTAGCGTAAGCGAAGGGCCTTCGTCCGGCGGGGGCGAGGTGAGAGCTGCGGCTACGGGCGCACGCCGATTAACTTCGCCAGCTTGATCGTGTGGAAGAGCGTCCGCGAAACGTACCACTTCGCGCGCGTGCGCTTTCCCAGTCAGCGAGATTTGTGATCCCGTTGTCAGTACGCGCCGTGTAGGTAACGCTCGCGAAGCACGCGCTGAAGTCCCGGAAGATTGGCACTAAAGTGAACGTCGGTGATGACGAACGAGCCGCGCTCAAATTCAAGCTCGACGCCGAGTGGGTCGCTGAACGGCCAATCACTGGGCGTAGCAACGCCGCAGCAAAGGTGAGTGGGCGCCGATACTCTTGGCGGGTACCACCCCTTCCGTTCAGGCCGTCATGCCGAAGAAGTGAGACGCGGCGCGGCCACCTTTGATGCATTCTGCGCTACGAGGCCACCTGCGTCGTATCGGCACCTAGCGGCGGATGGGCGAACTCGATATGGAGCGTGTGATCTCGAAGTTCGAACTTCGTGACAGTCTCCAGATTCTCGGCGTCACCTTTCCATTCGATCATCACGCGGTCGTCCGTATCCAGCTTGCCCAATGCCCACTGAACCACGCCCGCCACCATTTCGAGGTGAAGCGGCGGCCAGTCGCGAGCTACCTTTAGCAGGGCACGGCCCTGCTCAGTCCTGTCGAACTTGTCGCCGAGATCGCCCATGATCTCAGCTGGGTCATCCCCGACCTGCAGCCTCGCCAGGATTTCGTGTCCGTCGTTTCCGATAATCCCCGAGCTGAACACCATGCTCAGCAAATCCATCGCTTCTACGCATGCTACCTGTGCCATGTTTCTCTCCCTTCGCACTGTCGCGCGCCACGCCGTGTATCCCCTGAGTCTGTTGGAATCCGCTACTCAGACGAAATTGCGATTGGCATGTTAGTATTGGCTCGCGTAATAGCGAAGCCATACTCTGACCTCCGTGTGGGCGCCGCACACTCCCGACACGAAGTTGCCAGAGCCTCCCTAGCATGCACGAGGCTTCGTGGTTGCGCATGTAGAAAGGTACACATAATTGAATACAAAGGACCCAGTCATGGAAGATCCGCCCAGCGCCGAGGGGAATGGACTCCTGAACGATACGTTCGTCGGTCGAGAACAAGAGCTTGCAGAACTCGTAGCACTCCTGACCCCCGCTGGTGGCAAGTCTCAGTCCATACTCCTCGAAGGCGCCGCTGGAATAGGAAAGTCGAGGCTCCTGTCGGAGTTCCAGACACACGCTCGCACAGAAGGGGTCAGAGTGCTTCAAAGCAGCTGCTACCAACTGCCTGAAGCTGAGCCTTACTCACCCGTCCGTCAAATCCTCGATCAACTGCATCCTAGTGGGCGTACGTCTGGCGAGACCCTTCGTGACTTGACCGGCGACGTCGGCGGGCTCCATGAATGGGCACAGCTGAGCGAAGATGTCCGTGGACGCCGGGCACATTTTCTCCGTTCGCTCGCCAGGGTAATTCTCGACGCGACCGCGGGAGAGCCGAGCTTGCTTTCCATCGACGACATTCAGTGGGCGGATGTCGGCACTCTGTTAGTTCTCGACAGCCTCTTGGACCTGTCTCGAACCGGCCTACACATTGCATATACGTTGCGCTCGCATGAAGTCATCGAAGGCGAGTCACGAAACTTGCTGGCTCGCATCAGGCAGAGAAGTAGAATCCTCACGGTGCATGGGTTAGGCGTTGACGACGTGGGTCGCCTCGCTAGTGCCATTGCTGACGTGCGCCGTGTGACCGACGTCGACGTTCGCGCGCTTGCGGACTTCACTCAAGGGAACCCCCTGTTGCTCCGCGAGTTGCTTACTCACTGGCGAGAGTCAGCGGTCTTGAATCGGTATTCTATCCGCCAGCTCATCACGCAATCGCGCACGCCGGACAATCTCACGCACTTCGTTGACCTCCATGTGCAGGAACTGCCAGCGGAAGCGTTGCCCGCGCTCAAGGCAGGCGCGACACTTGGCACGGAATTTGAGGCGGCCTCCATCGCTCGAATCATCGACGCATCGGAAGCGAGCGTGAGCGAGCAGCTCCAGTTGGCTGCGGATAAGGCAATCCTGCGGTCCACCGGTTTGGCAGGTCGCGCACGATTCAGCTTTGCTCACCCGTTGATCGCAAAGAGGATCTACGAAACGCTCCCCTCACGAGACCGCCAGGCGCTCCACCGCAAGATCGCGCGGCTGGGCAGCCTCCGAAATATCGCGCTGGACGCCGGCAATCTGGCTCGTCATTATGCCCTGGGCTATGGGGCTTCGAGCGGCGGTGAGGGCCTTGGGTATTGTCGAGCGGCCGCTGAAAACGCAGAGCGCCTGTTGGCGTTCGAAATGGCGGCTCACTTCTGGGAGCTTGGGTTGCTGTGTCTGCGCCCGCAATCGGGGCGCCAGAGGGCAGGGCTTCTTCGGCGCCGCGGCTGGGCTTTGTGGGCCGCCGGCCTATGGTCCCAGGCAGCCGAAGAATGGACGGAAGCAGTCGATCTCTTTGCTTCTGCGGGGGAAGGCGCGTATGAGGCCGAGCTAGCGCTCGCACTGGGCGACATGCATCGCTGGCGGCTCGAACTTGACGACGCAGAGAAGTGGCTAGCTCGTGGCGTTAGCACCGGCCGGGCCACACAGCACTACCTTGGGAGAGCGCTGGCCCAACTGGGCGGCATTCGTCGCTTGCGCGGCGAACCTGACGCTTCCGAGTTGCTTGACGAAGCAGACCGTCTCATTCAGGTGCCCGCCTTTGACCCCGTTGCAGCTTACTGGCTCTCTTTTGGGCGCCGAGTCGGTGGCGAACATTCGAAGGCCTACGATGTCGCGCGAACAGGCCTGCGAGAGGCGCAAAGGCAACGGCTTCCTGCCGCGGCGGCGCTGTTAGCGGCAAGCCTGATTACCTATGACTTGTGCGGCCTGGACTCGCGATCAGCTAGAGCCCACTCCCGCCTCGCCAAGCGAATGCCGGTAGTGGGCGATACGACCGCATTCATCAATCAACACGTCGGTGACGCCTTAATCTTGGAGTACAGCGGCCGGTGGGATCTGGTCATTGAACTGTGCGAGCGGTGGATGGCGGGTGTGCGTTTGTCGAGCAAGTTCCAGTACGCTACCGCGAGGATGTATTGGGCCGAGGCGAAGATGGAACTTGGAGACCTGATTTCGGCTGAAGGCGTGATGCGGCGCGCACTCCCTGAACTGGCAGCAATGCAGTCCGTCGCATCCCTGCACCTTGCTCGCGTGAAGGTTCGAATGGGTGCTGAGAACGACGCGGTAAGTATCGCCAGAGAGTCTCTCCCTTCATTGGTCAAGAATCCTCGAACAACAGCCGCCGCCGGGCGAGCCGTCCTGGGAGATGTGGCCTCGTCTGTCCAGGAGCCGGGCTTGTGGCGCACCTGTTACCGACTCTTGGAGCTTGAGCCCTCTCCCGTTGTGATGGCGTACTCGCCTGTTTCGGTTCAACGGGTCCTAGGACGTCTCGCAAGCCGGCTAGGACTCTGGTCAGAGGCGTTCGCTCACTTTGATACTGCCGTCCGCCAGCTCGCTCAAGGCAAGGCCTACTGGGAACTCACACAGAGTTATCGCGACTACGCCGAAATGCGCAGAGCTCGTGGACGCCGAGGGGATGCGAATAAGGCAGCGGCTCTGGACCTGAAAGCGGAAGCACTTCTCAAGGATGCGGGCGTTATCGGGGCCGCACGCACACGCGAGCACGTCCTGCCTGAGAACGGCAACCGCTTCGGTCTCACGAAGAGAGAGATCGAGGTCTTGGAACTTGTGGCGTCAGGCAGACGCAATCAGGAGATTGCTGGTGTCTTGTCAGTGACCAAGGGAACCGTGAACAGGCATGTCGAGAACATCTTCACCAAGATGGATGCGCACAACCGAACTGAAGCCGTCATGCGCGGCGTTGAAGAAGGGCTCGTAATATCGAACAGCGACAAGGTCAAGCGACTGTAGCGGCCGGAGGTGCCGCCACTGCAGAATCGTTCTGTCCGACCACGTGATCTCGTGGAGCCTGACGGCACCGGACAGGGTCAGCGACCGGTCACACAAGGGACAAAGATGCGAGCGATGCGCATCGCCAGACTTCTGAGGCGGTGCAGAGGTCTCGGATTACAACGCCTGTACTATTCCTAAGCGGTGTTAATTAGCGAAGGCCCCTCGCGTAAACGAGAGGCCTTCGTCCGGCGGGGCGTGACGCTTAGGCGCAGGGGAGTCGTTAGCCCTGCGGCGTGGTTGCCGTCACGTCGTCGGGGAGGCCCACTCTCGAGAGATACGAATGGTATCGCTGGACGAGGTCTTGGGCGAATAACGGAGGTAGAACGGCCAAGCGCACAATGTCGCCTGTGTCAATCGCACCGTAGATTCCTGCTGTTGGGATCGCAAATGCTTTCCGGAAGTCCAGGAAGAGTGGTTCCTCGATGGACGTGCTCGACCAAACTCCTATACGGCCATGTCGCAGTTTGTGGTAGCGGGGATTATCGTTCTGACGCACCAGCTTGAATCGTTCGTAGTTCAGATTCCTCGCCTTCCGGATCTCTTCTTCGGTGAACAATGTACAAATTGTGATGTACGGAATCGTTTCATGGCGCAGTTCTAGCGCCTCAGGTGTTCGTGGAGGGTCATCAGCAGCCGCTGGGAATCGAACTTTGAAGTCTTGCTCAAGATCACAGGCCGCGGCCACAATGATCGCTAAGGGATGATAGATCGGTTCGATTTTCGGGACGCTGTCCTCGGCCGGTTCTCCTGCGGGATCCCGTGGCCTGAGTTCCCATACATCCTTTAGGATTTCGCCCTGCCGTAGAGAGCCGCCGAGGTCTGGTCTCTGGTATGTGAGAGACACGAGACTGGATTGGTGCCTAGTCTTCCATGGCGAGCGGAGCGCGTTCCTTCTTTGGAAGGTATTCGCCACTCTTCAACTTCGTATTGGGTGCCCCAAGAAGCAACTGGTCCGGCGCAGTGACGTAGAATTCGTAGGCCTCTGCCAGCCATGTCAGCGCCTCGTCCAATCCATGTTGTGGCATGACACACATCATCCAACACCCGACGCGGCGCTGCTGTGCGACCCTGCTGTCCCCTTCAATCCAAAATGCTGTCCCCTCAGTTACAAACGCCTCCACGTCCTCCGGTGATGCTTCTGCCTCCGTGTATCCAATGGTCGTGCCAGGTGCTAGGAGCTCATCAACGTCAAGCGGGATCAAGTACCTCGTGAAGTCGTGGCGTAATGGCCCACCGGAATAGGCGTCCGGCAAGTTCGTTGAAGGTGGCGAGAATCGTCGGAACGTCATCTGGGTTCCTCCTATCTTGAACGTAGAAATCGGCATCAACGAGGTAGGCCGGTGCTTCCTCAGGTGACGCAGTTACCAGGCCATGGCGAAGGCGCAACTGCCCTCCTTCGACTTCATCGGTCAGGGAGAGCAGGACCGTAGCCTGCAATGTGCTGATATCCTCGCTCACGTGTTTGTCTCCGAGGATCCCGGCGAGGGACGGGTTAACCAGCTCGCTCCAGGGCACGTCTTCCAAACCTAGCTCAGCTCGCTTCACGATATTTCGATATCGCAGACCCACGCGACTGTAGTAGGTCGGCTCGAATTGAGCCTCAAATGCCTGTCGTGCCAGCTCTAAGAGATCGTCACGGAAGTCCGACCATTCCCGGTAATTCCTGTCGGTCACAGCTAGAAAGTCCTTCGACAACGCGATCATCCGTTTCGCGTCCTCCGAACTGAAACGGTGGTCAGGTTCAACCGGAACAAACTCAATCCGCAGCCGTTGGGTCACTTCGGAAGGAATCTCTGCTTCTCCAGCTGCGTCTGTTTCATAAATTGGATAGCCGGCTCTCCTAACAACCTCTTGGAACGCCACCGGCGAGTCAGCGGATATCGCGAGAATCGTCGGGAATCGCAACTGGCATATGACCTCACGCAGTGGATTGTTGCCGTAAATGACGCGAGGCGAATCAGGAATAGGCATGTGCTATCTCATAATACACTAATCGTGTAGACGAATACTCAGTCACCTCAGTTCGTATTATGCGCGTCTCACGCCAGGCGTCAAGCACGAGAGCCCCC
Source organism: Chloroflexota bacterium (assembly GCA_029262675.1). Taxonomy (GTDB): domain Bacteria; phylum Chloroflexota; class Dehalococcoidia; order DSTF01; family RBG-16-68-14; genus JADFKB01. The sequence goes on from JAJCYW010000016.1 coordinate 109,829, forward strand.
TGCCATGGTAAGGGGGCTCTCCAGGCGCTGTTCGCCGGCTGCGGCTACGGGCGCACGCCGATCAACTTCGCCAGCTTGATCGTATTGAAGAGAGCCAGCGAGACATACCACTTCACGCGCGTGCGCTTGGCGTCCTTCAGCTCCAGGCTGCCGACGTCCTCGATCTCCAGGCCGCCCGGTGCCGTCAGGCCGGCGACGCCGCCTTCGCCGAACTGCACCGCGTGGATCGTCGAGCAGTCAGTGCTCGTGCCGACGGTCTGGTCGTCGGCGATGTGGTCGTTGAGGCCGATCGGGATGCCGTCGAAGAACTGCACCATCTGCCCGAACTCGTTGCGGTCGGCCTCCAAGAAGCTGCCGCTGCTGCGCGCTAGGCCGTTCAGCGTGCGGCGCGTGCGCTTGCTCATCAGCAGCATGTCCGGCTTGCCGGTCTTGACTAGGTCGATCAGCTCGTCCAGCTTGTCCAGCGTCAGCGTGCCGCCGTTGACGCCCATGCTGATCGTCTGGCCGGCTGCCGTCAGCACGTCGATGCCGTCGAACGACTTGGGGTCGGACGCTACGTCGCCGTTGACGAACGTGTCGTCAAACTTCTGCTGCACGGCCTTCGCCTTCAACTGCACCACGGCCGCTTCCAGGTCTTGGACGTTGCTGCGCGTCGCGATCAGGAAGTTGTCGATGTCCGCGTCGCCGCCCAGGATCTTCAGCGTCGCCGTCTGCTGCGTGAACGTCGGCGTGTCCTCCGTCCAGGTGTCTCCGACATCGAAGAATCCCGCGGACGCCGCCGCGTTCTCGCGGTTGTAGGTCAGCCCGTTCCCGACGATGTCGATGAACGGCAGTACCTGCAGCACCGGGCTCTCCTTCACCACCGTCTCGATGACGCCCGCCTGCAGCACGTCGTTCGAGAGCTTCGCCGCCTCCGTCAGTGTCAGTGCCATGTTCCGTCTCCTCCTTACCTGCGATACCTGCGATTGATGAACCGACGCCGGTCACCATACGCCGGCGGTGCATCATCGCCAAGGGCTTCCTGACACTGCCGGACGCGAAGAGGCGGGGGTCCCTGACCTCCGCCTCTTCGCACCCTCGGCCCCGCCTTGGCGGGCCGCCGCAGTCAGCCGCTGCGCTGCTGTAGGCCGAAGCGGATCTTCTCGTCCGCGCTCATCGCGGAGAGGTCCGGCCCGCTGCGTGGCGGCGCGCCGGCAGGGACGCGCCCGGCCTGCGCCTCCGACTCCAGGCGGCCGCGCACGTTGGAGACGGTCTCCCGCGCCCGCTGTAGCGCCGTGTCGATCTCCTCCACCGTGTCGCCGGTGACCAGTTCCTCCGGCAACTCGGGCGCCTGTTGCAGCGCTTGCTCTCGATAGCGCTGCGTGGCGCTCTGCACCTGTTGCTCCAGCGTCTGCGCCCGCTCGCCAAGGCCGGCCAGCTCCAGGTCGCGCGCCTTTGCCGTGTCCTGCGCGGTCGCCAACTCGGCCAGCGCGTCGCCCAGTTCCGATTCCAGGTGCGCTGCCCTCGCCTCACGGTCGGCTGTGGAGACCTGGAGTTGTTCCAACTCGGCCTTTGTTGCCGCCAGCTCCTCCTGCGTGTCGGTCAGTTCACTGTCGCTCACGAGAACCTCCAATCTGTCCTTTTGCCGAACGGATCCGTCACGAGCGGATCCAGTAGGTGATAGAAGGAAACTAGAACACCTGTGCTCATCTGTCAAGCGTGGGCTGACACAGGGAGACGCGCGCCGCTAGCTATTGCGACGTGAGGCTAGAGGACGTAGATCGCTACGGCGGCGAAGTGGGATGCGCTGCCCGCCACGACGAACGTGTGGAAGACCTCATGAAAGCCGAAGAAGCGCGGCAGCGGGTTGGGTCGCCGCAGGCCGTAGATCACGCCGCCCAGCGTATAGAAGACCGCGCCGGAGATGAGCAATGCAATCTGTGCGCCGGCGTACTCGGAGAAGGCTTCAAACGCGCCAACGACGCCGATCCAGCCGAGGCCGAAGTACATCGCGACTGCGACCCAGCGCGGCGCTTTTGTCCAGACGACTCTGACCAAGATGCCCACGCTCGCAAAGCTCCAGACCACCACCAGCAGCGGGACGCCCCACTCAGAGCTGATGTCCAGGCAGAACGGCGTGTACGTGCCCGCGATTAGCACGAAGATCATCGCGTGGTCCAGCCGCTGGGCGATTCCGCGTAACCCGTCGTTCCAGGCGATCTGGTGGTACGTCGCGCTGGTCAGGTAGAGCAGAATCAGGCTCGTCCCGAAGATCGCCGCTCCAACGTAGTCGGAGGCCGTGTCGGCCAGCAGTAGCAGCCAGACCGTGCCGGCTATCGCTGCTGCTGCGGCCGCCAGGTGGAGAGTGCCTCGCAGCGCTGGCCGTTCGTCCAGGTCGCTGCTCAATACCGCGATCGCGCTCGAGATACGCATCGGAATAAATTATCGCGTCTGGCGGTGGGCCGTCGCAAGTGGGTCTCTCCCTATGCGCTAGAGCGGGTCTCTCGCCGCACGCCAGCCCCGCCCATAGCGCACAGCACGCGATTTGCGGGGCTCCTCGGCTTCCCCTACGCCTCCCGCCCGACCGCCGCGCGCCCGTTCGCCGTGGGCGCCTCCGCTGGGTTCTCGATCCGCTCCTGCTCCTCCAGCCAGCGGCCGAACTCCGCGTCGGGGTCGGCGACGCCCAGCTCGTCCGCGGCGCGACGGCGGCTGTGGATGCCGGACGTCACCAGCGCGCGTTCGTCGCTCACCAGCCGGCTGCGGTCGCGCGGAACGACTGGCCCCCAGACGATGCGCGAGCGATACGGCGCGTAGCTCACGCCCGTCTGCTGCTCCAGGATCCTCAGGATCAGCTCGTTGCGCTGCTGGTAGGCGACCGTGCGGATCAGCCGCTTGCGGTGCACCTTCTTCAGCAGCGGGTCGAGCTCCAGGTTGAGCGCGACGCCGGATAGGTTCGCACGGCTCTCGCCGAACGCGGTGCGCGGCGTCTCGCCCAGGTCGTGCAGCGTGCGGTAGATCAGGTTGACGTATTCGATGTGGAGCTGCACGCCGCCACCCTGCAGCAGGTCCAGCAGGTAGGCGCGCGCCTGCTCCGGCAACTCCCAGACAGCGCCCGGCTGCACGGCGATGTCCTGGGCCTCCGTCACGTTCTCCAGCACGGCGATCGGGTTGCCCGACAGCTCGAGGATCGTCGAGAGCTGCGACAGCGCGCGATTCAGCTCTCGCGCCGATTCCCGCAGCGCCGGGATGTCGGACGCACCCCAGAACTGCTTCGGCTCGCGCAGGTTGGGGTAGATCACGAACGGGATCAGCCCGTACGGGTTGGCCTTCTCCTCGACCAAAGTGCCGTCGACCCAGAGCGCGAACGTCTCCACCGTCCAGACCTCGACAACCTCCACGCGGTCCGCGCGCCTCGCGCGCTTCGCCGGCGGCCGGAAGCCAAACGATAGCTCCACTTCCTCCGGCGACAGGTGGTAGCGGCTGGCGACGCGCCAGACGCGCGTCACGTCGTCGCCCAGCCACCACACGAAGAGCCCCTGGACGTCGGGTGCCGAGACGCGGACGCGCCGCTCCAGCGCGTCCCACGTCACCTTGAACGCGCCGTCGCCCAACGTCGCCGCGTCGATCTCCGTATCGAAGTCGAGCTGTGCCAGGTTGTTCCGCTCCGCGACCTCCCGCAGCGCGTACTCCCCAGCTCGGGCCGCGTCCGCCGACGCCGGTGACTCGTCGGTCGGGTCGACGACGGAGTGCATGCCGGACATCAGGTACGACGTCGTCTTCTCCACGAACGCCTTCGCGTAGTTGAAGATCAGCCGCCGCTCGCGCCTGCGGGTCTGCCGCGGCCACTGGTCGCCCTGGTAGAAGGACAGCAGCTCTGCATAGGAGCGCAGGCGCGCTGCGTCCATCTTCGCGATCTGCTGCGGCAGGGTCATTGTCGACTGTTGCGATGAGCGGGCCGATGATCGAGCTGACGTGCGGGCCATGGGTCGAACCTCCGTGTTTCAGGTTGTGTCGTGCGCCTGCGTTAGTTGGGCCGACGCTATGAGCGCTCACGCTACGGCCGCCGCGCGCATTCGCCAAGCGCCAGGTGGCACGACGAGACACCGTTGCTGTTGACGCCTCGTCCGCCGCGAGCTACAGTCGCCGTGCGGAGCACGCCCACGCACCAGCGGAGGACGTCTCACGCAAAGGGGGAGGAAGGTAGCGTCATGACCACAGGTACGCAGGCTACGCAGCTAACTGCCGACAACGTCAAGCGTGCCGGCAAGGTCCTGGGCCGGGCGTTCTTCGACGACCCGATGACGGAGTACATGTTCCCGGACGAGGCCACTCGCGAACGGCCGAACAGGTGGCTGATGGAGAAGGGCGCGGCGTACGGGCTGCGCTACGGCGAGGTGCACACCACCGCTGGCGTCGACGGCGCGGCGGTCTGGCTGCCGCCGGACGACACCGATATGACGCCGCTGCGAATGCTCCGCACAGGCATGGCGCTGGCGCCGTTCCGCGTGGGTATGTCTGCGTTCCGCCGATTCATGGCGTTAACGGACTTCACGGACGACCTCCACCACCGCGATATGCCGGCCGCGCACTGGTACCTGATGATCCTCGGCGTCGAGCCGGAGCGTCAGGGCCAGGGCATCGGCGGCGCGTTGATCGAGCCCGTCGTCTCGCGCGCCGACGCCTCCGGGCTGCCCTGCTACCTGGAGACGATGAAGGAGATCAACGTCACCTTCTACAAGAAGCACGGTTTCGATGTTGTCTGGGAAGGCGATATCCCCAACGGCGCGCCCTACATGTGGACGATGCGCCGCGAGCCACGGGGGTAATTGTCGGACGCTGACGCGTTAGATGCAGGGCCTAACCTTGTACAAGAACGCGATCTCCTCTTCGTCGTCATGGATCAGATAGAGCACGAGCGGGTCGTCCGCTTGCCAGATCTGCCAATTGCCGTGGTAGTAGCCAGTCCAACGCCACCCCTCCTCCCGCTCCGTCACCTCGCCAAACCAGAAACTGCCTCTAGGCTCAGTCACGACCAGGTCCGGAACACCGTATGCCTCCCGTACCTCCCGCGGCGGTTCGCAGTGAGCGCGGCCGATGCTCCGCACGCGGTCGTCGGGGCCGTCCCAGAACAGTTCTCCGACGGGATGCTCAAAGAAGATGTCGCTCTGCGGAACGGGAGTTCCGGTGGGACGGGGCGTGCGAGTTGGGAACTCCGACGCTGAGATCGTCGGCGGTGGCGGAGGCCTCGTCGGCCTAGGTGTCGCCGTCGCGTTCGAGAAGCCTTCGGTGAACAGATCCAGAAACCCCTTCGGCATGTCCCACTGCAAGGCTGTGTGTTCTCCCCGCAGACCGATCACGCCTGCCTCCGGGTCGATCACCAACGTAAAGTCACTCTGGAGCGATCCTCTCGAGCGCGTTGGCAGGGCGATGTACGTCTGCCGCAACTGCCGGCCCCACGCCCGTACGACGACGTCACCATCGAGGAGCTCCAGCGCTGGGCCAACGTTGGAGTGCAAAACACTGTCCGAGATGCCGTGGTGGAGCACGAACAGGCCGTTGACGTCCCGGAGAGCGAACCTGTCGTATATGTTCACGATGTCGCCCGGGATGATGCAGTCTCGGAGCTCCAGATTGGGGCAGATGTCGCTTCGGGCGTGTGGCGTCGGCGTTGGAATTGGAGTTGGCCGGGGTCTCGTTCGTTCTGTAGGAATAGGTAGGAATCCTGCTGGAGTAGCGTCCGGTGGGCCAGACGAACCGCCGCCACAGGCGACGATCAGTACGGCAGCGGCAACTGCCGCCAGCGCTACTCGCTTCCGCCAGGAGCCCAGAGTAGTCATGGGCGTCAACATAGTCGAAGCGAACGACCCTGTCAATATATCCAGGACGGAACGCTACGCTCTCCCCGGCACGTCGCAGACTGTCCGTTCGCCAGCGAGCCCCTAGCCCTCCCGTCCGCGCGCCAGGCTGCGGAAGACGCTCCGCCGCGAGATACCGAACTCCGCCGCCAGCGCGTCGATGCCGGCGCCCTCCCGTCGCCGCGTCTGCACCGCCACATCGCGCGATAGCTGCTGCAACTTGCGCGCGCCGCCGGGCTCGTCGTAGCGGCAGCGCAGGAGCGGGCAGCGCAGGCAGCAAGAGGCCAGCTCGCAGCCGGCGTCCGCGTAGTCCAGATGCTCCGGCAGCGCATCGCTCCGTATCTTGCGGCCGTTGGCGTGTCGTTCCGCAGCAGCCACCACTGTCATCCTGTCCTCCATTTCTTGTGCCGTCACACGCCATAGCGTGTGACGGTCGTGACAAACCTCGCTACCCGTCCCGTACGCGGCCCCTTGCCGTCCGCGGCGTCGCGTCTACCGAGGCCTCGACGAGCAGCGCCAGGCTCACCAGGTAGTCGTCGTGGCCGTCCGCCTTGTCGACGAAGAAGCTCATCGTCTGGTTGGCGCGGTAGACGGCTCGCGCCCGCTCCAGCTCCGCCCGGCAGTGGCGGTGCTCCAGCGAACCGTCGCCGGCGTACAGCTTCAGGCGCCCGCCGTTGGCCGCCGCCAGCAGGCCGTAGCCGAGGCGTGACTTCGACTCCGACGTGAAGCGCACCCCGCGCACCACGTTCGAGCCGAGCGCCGCCGTCAGCAGCCGCGCGATCGTTTCGCCCAGGCCGGTCGCGTCGACTGCGACGCGCCGTACCTGCCAGACCTCCCTTAGCAGGTCCGCCAGGCGCGGGAAGAGCCTGTCGTGCGGCTCCCCGGTCCAGGCGTATTGCTCCACCACCTCCAGACGCGGCTCCTGCACCAGAGCGTGCTGTGGCGCGTAGACCGCCCGCGCGATCGTCAGCACTGTCGCGTCGCGGTCGCGCGCCCGGCTGGCCGCCGGCCCGCCGTCCGCGCCGCCGGCCAGGTCGAGGCCGGCGATGTACGTCTCGCCGCGTATCGGAGCGCGCTGGCGTTCGTGGTGGCCCTGGAGCTGCGCCAACTGCGCCGGACTGAAGAGCCGTCCCGCGCCCGCAATCGGTTGCAGGCAGTACTGTGTGCGAAACAGCGGATGCCGCTCGCCGAGGCGCTCCCGCTCCGATTCCACGTAGCGGCGGTAGGCCGGGTTGTAGCGGCCGACGGTCTCCCAGTCGTACTCGAAATGGCGCTGCACGCCGTCGCGCCGCTCCAGTTCCAGATGCCGCTGCTTGGCCCGCTCCAGCAGCGTCGTCTCGTTCCAGGCGGTGCCGTAGTAGACCGTCGTCGCGTTCGTCGCGGCTGCCATCGGCCGGAAGTCGCGGTCGAACTTCTCCTCGTTCACGTCCTGCGCTTCGTCGACCTCCAGCAGGAGCTGCGCCGTGTGGCCGGCGACGTTCGATTCGGGGTCCGCCGACATGAAGAGCGTGCGCGCGCGGCCGATGCGCACCGCGTGCCCGGCGTCGATCCCGGCGATCGCGGTCAGCCCGGCTTCGTTGATGCGAGTCCAGAGCCGGCGTAGGCTGATGCGCGCCTGGGGCTCAAATGAAGGCGCGCACTTCACGGAGTCGACGTTCTTCATCAGGTTGAGCGTCAGCAGCAACGCCTCCAACTGCACGGAGAGCTCATTCTTGCCGCCCTGGCGCGCGATCTCGACCGAGAAGCTCAGCCCTTTGCGCCGCAGCACGCTGTCCAGGATCGCGCGGCCGGGCTCGATCTGGTACGGACGCAGCCGCTGCCGCCAGGGGCCGGCGCCGGCGGCGACTGCGGCCCGCCTATCGCTTCCCACGGCCTACGTCGCCAGCCCCAGAACGATCTGCGCTGCCACGGAGCCCGCTAGCAGGAAGAGGAGGCCGTTCACGCGCCCCTTCACCTCGTCCAACTGCCGCTCCAGGCTGCGCAGCCGTTCATCCACCACGGCGCGGAAGGCCGAAGGCGTCAGAGCGGGAGGAGCCGCGGCTTCGAAACGGTGCGCGCGTCGACGCATCCGCGCTAGGGCCCGCGCCAGCGCCCGCGCTAGCGGCCGCCGCCTCGCCACCCGGTTATTCATCTTCGAACACCTCCGGTATGAGTAGACGGCCGAGGTAATTGACCATGTTCTCCATGTTGTTCGTGATCTCGTCCTCTTCATCCTTCGAGAGCCGGTAGCGCGCCGAGACCGCCTTCACCAGCAGTTCGATGCCGCGCAGCATCAGCGCCAGGTCGTCCGGCCGCTCCGCGAGCGCGCCACGCAGCTTCACCCGCAACACCGCGATCTCCTCGTCCAGCCCCTCGACACCGGCGGCCTCCTTCAGATCGATCTGCTCCGCGGCCTTCAGCGCGCTGCCGTAGAAGTCCTCGGCTATCGTCACGCCGCGATCCTTGGAGCGCGATCCGGCCGGCTTCTTGGCGCGGGCGGGCTTCTGCGTCCGCTTACGGCCGTCGGCGGGCACGCGGCGCTCCTTCTAGCAACTCCAGCAGGCTCTCGAACGTCTCCGGCGGCAGCCGCGAGGCCGCGTCCGCGACACCCAAGAGCAGGCAGACGGCGGCCAGCGTCCAGTCGCGGCGGTCGATGGCGAGTGCAAGTGCGTGTGTCGCCATGGCTAGCTCGCCATCCTTCGCAGAATGATGGCGGAGATCGCGAGCGTGGCGATGAGAAGTGGCACGCGGAGCAGCGCCCAGACTCCGGACGAGAATTCCGGGATCGCCACGACGTCCTGCTGAATCCAGAAGAGCGCCTGCGAGAAGATCGACTCGAGCACGGCGGCACCGCTCACCAGTGCCAGCGCCGCCGCACCAGCGCGACGCCCGTGCCGGCCATCGCCGCTCCAGACGTAATGCGCGAAGTAGCCGCCGTTGAACAGTCCGCTTGTCGCAGTCGCCAGGTCTTGCCCGACGACAAGTCCGTCGAAGTTCACGCCACCCTCCACTTCGTACTTTCGGTGCCCTGTATCCGTGTGCGACTGAGAATAGAACAGATGTACTACTCTAGTCAAGCAACAGATGTCAGCGCGGGGCTCTCTTGCGCCGTTTCGCCGGCGGGTCAGAGGTAGGGGTTTCCCCTGGTCAGTATCCGCCGGCGCTGCCGATGGTAGTAATGGAGGTAGAGGGAACCATGGCGAAAAAGAGCCGCAAGGCAGCACAAATTGAGACGCTCCACGACAGCGATTGGCTCTACGAGTTGCTCGCGGAGACCAGGGCCCACGTCGCCGGCCAGCCGACGCCGGAAGCGATCGAGCGCATCCGCGCCGCACTGGAGGCGGGGCTGATCCGTCCGGCCGAGATCGCGGCCTAGCCTTCCGCCAATCGCCCCGCTGGCCCGCGCACCCCGCCTGCGCGCGCCTCTTCGTGCCTACCGGCAACCCTGCCGGTCTAGGTGCTGGCCGACGAGTGTTCGGGCCCGCCGGACGACTCTTGAATTATCTTTTGCACCGGCGCGAACGATCTGCGGTGGATAGGGCAGGCGCCGTGCTCCTGTAATGCCGCAAGATGCTGCGGCGTGACGTAGCCGCGGTGGCTACGGAAACCGTACGCCGGAAACTTACGATCGTACGCCTCCATCATCGCATCCCGCGCCACCTTCGCAACGATCGACGCCGCCGCGATCGAGAGGCAGAGCGCGTCGCCGTGGATGATTGCGCGCTGCTCTCCGGCGGACGCGGGCAGCGTAAGCGCATCGATCAGCAGAAGGTCCGGTCGCAGCGGCAGGTCGGCCAGCGCCCGCAGCATCGCTCGGCGGGTCGCGGGTACCAGCCCCGCGTCGTCTATCTCGCCGCTGCTCGCGCTGCCGATGCCGAACGCCGCCGTCTCGCGCAGCAGGCGTGCCAGCTCCGTCCTTCTTCCCGGGCTGAGAGCCTTGGAGTCGCGCAGCTGGGACCACCAGGGCTGCGGCGCCTCGGGGTCGAGCACGACCGCCGCCGCGACGACGGGCCCCGCCATCGGCCCGCGGCCGACTTCGTCCAGCCCGGCGATCTGGCGCAGGCCCGCGCGCCAACCCGCCAGTTCTGCGCTCAGCGTGGGCGTGCCGCGATACCGGGCCATAGGTGAACTCCTATAATGCGCGTGATCCGTTCGGCTCGCTTCGATGCTACGCAGCGAATCCCACCCGCGTCAACGCCGTAGGCGCCGACGCCGTAAGCGCCGATGCCGTAGTATGGGTTCCGATATCGCGGAGAACGTAAGAGGAGGGATGCAATGCCTATCGTACGGATCGAGATGTGGCCCGGGCGGACGGTGGCCCAGAAGCAGGAGCTGGCGCGGGCGATTACCGACATCATCTGCAACGTCGCCCACACGACGCCGGAACAGACAACAATAGTGTTTCAGGACGTATCGAAGGACGATTGGGCGCAGGCCGGCCGCCTGGCCTCAGAAGACGACGAGTAAGCGGCGCGGGCGGTGAGCCGCACGGCCGATGCCTACGCAGGCCGCTAGGCCCCGATTGCGGCGGGAAGGTGCCCTGCCGATACTACGGGTGGACAGCCGCTGCAATACTGCAAAGGCTAAGGCGTTTGTTGTTGTAGCGTCTGTTATACTGAATTGCAGGGCCGCGCTCCGCTATCCGGGTGGGGCGGACGGCCCGCCAAGAAGGCAGGAATACCATGGGTTCCCGTTGGCTCCGCAACGGCTTCATCTATCTTCTCATCCTCGTTGCCGTCGTCGCCATTGTCTGGTCGTTCGTCAACCGCTCTGAAGGGCTGAAGACGCTCGAGATTTCTCAGGTCGTCGCAGATGCCAGAGTGCCAGGCACGATCGACGAGATCGTCGTCAAGGGCAACACACTAACCATAAAGAAGGACAACGAGGACCTCTACAAAGCGCAGAAGGAAGACGACACCAGCGTCCTCGTCTTGCTTCGAGAGGAAGGCGTCGAAGTCGGCGACTGCGCTAGTTGCGTCAAGGTGCAGGTGAAAAGCGGAGGCGGCTGGAGCAACTGGATCACTCCGCTGATCACGTTCCTCCCTCTGTTGCTCTTCGGCGGCATCCTGATCTTCTTCATGCGCCAGGCGCAGGGCGCCAACTCCCAGGCCATGAGCTTCGGCAAGAGCAAGGCCAAGACGTTCACGGGCAACAGGCCGACGGTTACCTTTGAGGACGTCGCCGGCGTCAACGAAGCGAAAGAGGAGCTTGGTGAGATCGTCGAGTTCTTGAAGTATCCCGAGAAGTTTGCCGCGCTGGGCGCGCGCATTCCGCGCGGCGTCCTGCTCCTCGGCCCGCCGGGGACCGGCAAGACGCTGCTCTCGCGCGCCGTCGCTGGTGAGGCGGGCGTACCCTTCTTCTCGATCAGCGGCTCCGAGTTCGTCGAGATGTTCGTCGGCGTCGGCGCCTCCCGCGTCCGCGACCTCTTCGAGCAAGCCAAGCGCAACGCGCCCTGTATCGTCTTCGTCGATGAGATCGACGCCGTAGGCAGGCAGCGCGGCGCCGGCCTGGGCGGCAGCCACGACGAGCGCGAGCAGACGCTGAATCAGATCCTCGTCGAGATGGACGGGTTCGATACGAACACGAACGTCATCGTCGTCGCCGCCACCAACCGTCCCGACATCCTCGACCCGGCGCTGCTGCGCCCGGGCCGCTTCGACCGCCAAGTAATTCTCGACGTCCCCGACATTCGAGGGCGTGAGGCGATTCTGGCGGTTCACTCCAAAGGCAAGCCGCTCAAGGATGAGGTTGACTTGATGGTCCTGGCCAAGCAGACGCCGGGCTTCTCTGGCGCCGACCTTGCGAACCTCGTCAACGAAGCGGCTATCCTCGCCGCCCGCCGGAACAAGAAGAAGGCGGGCATGGACGAATACAATGAAGCCGTTGACCGCGTCATCGCCGGCCCGGAGCGCAAGAGTCGCGTCATCAGCGATAGAGAGAAGCGCATCATCGCCTATCACGAATCTGGCCACGCGCTCGTCGGCCACCTGCTGCCAGACTCCGACCCGCCGTACAAGGTCAGCATCGTCGCACGCGGCCTGGCGGGTGGGTTCACACGCTACCTGCCGGAAGAGGACCGCCACCTGATGACACGCTCCCAGTACCGCGCTATGCTCGCCACGTCAATGGGCGGCCATGTCGCCGAAGAGATCGCCATCGGCGAGATGACAACGGGGCCGCAGAGCGACATTGAGCGAGCGACGGCCATCGCCCGCCAGATGGTCACTCAGTGGGGCATGAGCGAACGCCTCGGTCCGCGGGCGTTCGGCCGCAAACAAGAGATGGTCTTCCTGGGGCGTGAGATCTCCGAACAGCGTAACTACAGCGAGAAGGTCGCGGAAGAGATCGACGAAGAGGTCCGCCGTCTGATCGATAAAGCGTACGAGACGGCGAAGCAGTTGCTCACAGACAACCGCGAGAAGCTGGAAGAAATCGTCGCGCACATCATGGTGGAAGAGACGCTGGATGGCGAAAAGCTGACTAAGCTCCTCGACTCGCCCGTCGGCACGCTGCCGACGCCAGTGGTAGAGACCACGCCGAAGCGGCCGCCCGAGGACGGTACGCCGAAGCCGGCCGATGATGAGCCGAGTGATGAGAAGGAACCGCAGTCCGGCAAGCCTGGGCTGGCCTACGGCGCGCAGACGCCGATCCAGTTCGATCCCGACGGCTAGCCCGCGGCTCTTAGCACGCACACGATACAGGCCCGCCACACCGGCGGGCCTGTTGCTACTCGTTTCTCGTTGTGCGGCCCTGCGCGGCCGATACTTACGCGGGTGCGTTGAAGAGCGCACCAGACACGTGCCGGCACGGCACGCCGCCGGCACGGCACGCCGCCGGCACGGTACGCCACCGCTGCGTGGAGGAGGCGGGATGCATCACCACTCGACACGGAATCGCCGGCTGGAGCCGCGGCTGGCTGCCGTCATGTCCTACATGCTTGGCGTGCTCACGGGCGTCATCCTGCTGCGCGTCGAACGGGAGAGCCGCTTCGTGCGCTTCCACGCGCTCCAGTCGATGCTCTTCAGCGGCGTGGCGTTCGCCATACTATCGGTCGTGCTGCTGGCCGGATTCGTCGCCGCCAGTTCCTGGCTCTTCCTCGGCTTTGCGATCGTTTGGTTCTACGCGATGTATCGCGCGGCCCGTGGCGACCTCTACAAATTGCCGCTGTTGGGTGCGCTGGCGGAGCGGGTCGCCTAGACCGAGATCACGTCAGTCTGGCGCCCCGCATGCGGTTGACCATGGTATGGGCCGATGCTACATTGTGCGCGCGTGCGCAATCACGAACCAATGCCTATCACAGCAGAGGCGGGAAGTCGATAGGAGTTCAGCTTGGCGTTAGAAATTCCTGAAGTTGTCATCGATCGGCTGCCCGTGTACGGGCGCGCGCTCGATCTGTTGAAACAACAGGGCCGAGAGGTCGTTAACTCGCAGGAGCTGGGCGAACGGCTGGGCGTCACGCCGGCGCAAATTCGCAAGGACCTTAGCTACTTCGGCCGCTTCGGCAAGCAGGGCCGCGGCTACAACGTCGCCCGTCTACTCGATGAGCTGAACCAGATCCTGGGCCTCACGCGGGAATGGTCGATGGTCCTCGTCGGCGTCGGTCAGCTTGGCCGCGCGATCTTAGCCTACGACGGCTTCACTCCGCAGGGCTTTCGCATCATCGCCGCCTTCGACGACGACCCCAATATCATCGGCACGACGGTCGATGGACACCTCATCACGTCCGTCGACGAATTGGCCGCGACGCTGCTCGAACGACACGCGGAGATCGGTATCGTCGCCGTGCCGGGCGCGACCGCCCAGGGCGTGATCGATAGCATGGTGGCGAGCGGCGTCAAAGCGATATTGAACTATGCTCCGATCGCTGCGCAGGCGCCGCCGCACGTGCGGATCAAGGACATCGACCCCGTGCTCGCGCTCCAGAGCATGACCTTCTACATCAAGGACCAGGATTAGGGGCGTCGCCCAGCGACGCCTTGCAGTGCTTCGCACCGTGGGCAGTGCGCGCCGGCGTGACGCTCAACAGGGTTTCGCACGGCGGGCGGCTTATGGCATCGGGATGTCATGTTTCGCGCGGCCAGCGCGTCGCCCCCCGCACAACACCCGCTAGCCTGTAGCGAAGGCTCTGTGGCAGTGGGCTGCTGGAATTCGGCTGTACGCCTCACAGTCGAACGACGCCCTTCGAGTCCGGGCGGGCGCCTGCAACCCGCACTTATTGGAAAGCGCTTCGCTACGCAATGGCACATGCGCTCCAGAGTACGGGCGGGGGCGTGCGCGACCACACGTACTTCAATCTATGCGCCGTCTCGTGGCGCATGGCCGTCAGGAACTTCGCCGCGCGGTGGTGAAATGCAGGGGAGTGCGCGCTTGCGCGCACTCTATGCTGGCGCGAAGCGCCAGCCGTCAGGCACTGGCTACCAGCGACTCCTCTTCGGTCGGCTGGCTGCGGATAATCACGTCTTGATGCTCCAGCGCCACGCCCGTACCGATCGCCGTGCATTCGAGTGGATTGTCTGCCAGGTGGCAAGGCACGCCCGTCTCCTGCGTAAGCAGCACGTCCAGGTGCCGTAGCAGCGCGCCGCCGCCTGTCAGCACCAGCCCGCGGTCGATGACGTCTGCGGCAAGCTCCGGTGGCGTCTTCTCCAGTACGGCGCGCACCGTCTGCACAATCGCCGCCAAGCCGTCCTGCAGCGCCTGTGTGACCTCGTTGCTGGAGAGCGTCACGGGACGGGGCAGCCCCGTGACCTGGTCGCGGCCGCGAACCGACATCGTCATCTCTTCTTCCAAGGGGATTGCGCTGCCGATGGCGATCTTCAGTTCGTCTGCGCTGCGTTCACCGATCAACAGGTTGTGCCGCCGCTTCACGTAGGCGATGATCGCGTCGTTCATCCGGTCGCCGCCCACACGCGCCGACTCCGAGACGACGAGTCCGTACATCGAGATGACGGCCGCCTCCGTGCGCCCTCCGCCGATATCGACGATCATGTTGCCGCTGGGCGTGCTAACGGGGATACGCGCCCCGATGGCGGCCGCCAGCGGTTCTTCGATAAGACGCGCCGGCCGCCGCGCGCCCGCCTGTTCCGCCGCGTCGGCAACGGCTCTGCGCTCAACGCTGGTGACGCCCGCGGGGATGCAGATCATGATCTCCGGCTTGATAATGTTGAAGCGCCCGACGACCTTGTTGATGAAGTAGCGCAGCATCGCCTCTGTGATCAGGTAGTCGGCGATCACGCCGTCCTTCATCGGGCGGATGACAGAGATCGTGTCCGGCGTCCGGCCCAGCATATCGCGGGCCTCTGCGCCCACGGCCAGCACGGTATTATCGCGGTTTGCGAGGGCAACGACCGCTGGCTCGTTGACGACGATGCCGCGGCCCTTCACGTACACCAGCACGTTCGCCGTTCCCAAGTCGATGCCGATCCGCTTCGGTAGCATGCGGTTCTCCTCCCGGCGTAGGGCCGGCGCCGCGCTCGCGCGGCACCCACGCCGCGCTTGTCGCGGCGTCTACGCAGCGCGTTCGACGGCGCCGCCCAGCGAGCGGAGCTTCTCGTCCAGCGCTTCGTACCCCCGGTCCAGGTGATAGATGTCGCTTATCTCTGTCGTGCCCTCCGCCACCAGCGCGGCGACGACGAGCGCGGCGCCCGCCCGGACGTCCATGCAACGTACGGGCGTGCCGTAGAGGTGCGTGGGCCCGCTGACGATGGCCGTTTGCCCGGCCGTCACCACATCCGCGCCCATCTTCCGTAGTTCGCTGATATAGAGCATGCGATTATCGTACACGCGCTCGTGGATAACACTCACGCCCTTAGCCTGCGTCAGGAACGCCGCCAGCGGTGGATGGAGGTCGGTCGCCAGGCCCGGGTAGGGCACCGCCTGCGCCGCGACGGAACTGTACTTGTCGGTGCCCATCACCGCCAGCCCGCCCTCAACGGGCCGGATGCGGACACCGGCCTCACGCATCTTCCAGATCAGCGCGTCCAGATGCTCAGGCATGGCGTCCAGGATCTCCGCCTCGCCGCGGGTAGCCGCTACGGCCAGCGCGAACGTTCCGGCCTCCAGCCGGTCCGGCAGAATGCGCTGCGTGGTGCCGCGCAGCTCACGGACACCCTCGATCTCGATGATGTTGCCTCCCGCGCCCTGAACCCTGGCGCCCATTCTGTTCAGCATCTCGATCAGGCTCACCACCTCGGGCTCGGAAGCGGCGTTAATGATCGTTGTCACGCCTTTCGCCAGCGTCGCCGCCAGGATCACGTTCAGCGTGCCCATCACGCTGGGGTAGTCCAGCACCACGCGCGCACCGCGCAGACGCTCCGCCTCCGCGACGAATTGGTCGCCGCGACGGTAGACCTCCGCGCCCAGCGCCCGAAAGCCGGAGAGGTGGACGTCCAGCGGCCGCAGACCGATCACGTCGCCGCCGGGCGGGCAGCAGGCGGCCCGGCCGAACCTGGTCAAGAGCGAGCCCATCACGAGGAAGCTCGCCCGCATGTTGACGACGAGGTCGCTGGGTGGCTCGAACGTGTGTACTTTTCCGGCGTTGATCCGCAGTCGGGAGGGCCCCAGCGTCTCCACCTCCGCGCCCAGCTCCTTCAGGATGGCGCTCATGTAGTTGACGTCCTCGATTTCGGGGACGTTCTCAAGAATACAGTCGTCAGCCGTGAGGAGCGCGGCCGCCATCGCGTAGTCGGCGGCGTTCTTATTTCCGCTTACGCGCACCTGGCCGCGCAGCGGGCGGCCCCCTTCGATGACGAGTCGTTCGCCCATTGTTTAGCTTCCCGCCTACCTAAGGATCGTACGGAGGATACGATAGCGACTGCAGGACAGCCTGGCAAGCAACGGGTGCTTTGGATGGCCGGGAGGTCGCGTCACCGACCGTCGTGCAATTCGCCGCTGGCAGAGGAACGGAGTGTCAACGCTGGCATAGCCCCCGCAACACATATGCGATCCGGGCGACAGCCGCTGGCCGCCCCTGCTATACTTATAGCTACAGCGACGATTCGACTCTGTCGACACGCTGGCACACTTCAACGACAAGGAGCAATGTATGGCTGGTGAGCTGAACTACTTCAACATTCCTATCGCGGACGCGGAGCGGGCGAAGGCCTTCTACGGCACGGTGCTGGGCTGGGAGTTCCAGCCGCGGGCGGACGGCGAGGGCTACCAGGTGACCAATGCCAACCCGCCCGGCGGCATCGTTAGCGGCCGCGAGGGCTCAACGGCCCACGTCTACTTCCGCGTCGATGATATCCAGGTGGCTGCCGCCAGCGTGCGTGAACTCGGCGGCACGGCGGAAGAGCCGGTCGAGTTTACGGAAGGCGCCAGTTCGGAGTGCCGGGACGATCAGGGCATCGGCTTCGGGTTGTTTCAGCCCGTGGACGGCGTCTAGACGCCAAGAATCGCTCGCGGAAAGCAGCAGCCCGATGCCCAAGAGCCCGCCGGAGAACATGACGCGCATCACGCCGTATATCTTCTACGAAGATGTCGCGGCGGCGCTCGACTGGCTCGGCAAGGCGTTTGGCTTCGCAGAGCGCATGCGCATGCCAGGCCCTGGCGGCACGGTGTTGCATGCGGAGATGACGCTAGACGACGGCGTGATCATGCTGGGCAATCCGGGCCCGCAGTACCAGAACCCGAGCAAGCACGGCCACGTCAACCAGCTCATCTACGTCTTCGTCGATGATGTCGACGCGCACTACGCACGAGCCAAGGCGGCCGGCGCGACGATCACGGCCGAACCGGAGGACCTCTTCTACGGCGACCGCCGCTACGCCGCGGACGACCTGGAAGGCCACCAGTGGAACTTCGCCACGCACGTCCGCGACGTGCCGCCGGAGGACATGCAGCCGCCTCAGTAGTGGCCGACTCGCACGCCGCCGCTTTGCCCGACCGGGCGACAATCTGGGCGACGCCCATCGATAGCCTACTCAGAGATCAGACGGAGTTCCGCATCTCGAAACTCGAGCGACTCGGCGTTGCCGTCTGGATTATGGCGGAGCACGTACACGCTCAGAAAGGCAGGATCGCGGTTCGTCACGGTGTGCTCAACGATGATCGGCTGCCAGTCTCCCGTTAGTCCATATCCGTCGGTCGATTCACCCTCCTGCAAGCCATCCTCACGCACGAAGATCCGGATCTGGCCTCGCGCTGAGTTGTCGGCGCTTCGGACCCATACGAGCGCGGCGTACGTTTCGCCCGGAGTGGGAGCCAACGTCGAGCCTTCAGTTGTCTGGAATGCACCGTAGGCAAGGGCTTCCGACGAAGCTACGAACGTGTCGCCAGATCTTTCAAGCTCGCTTGATACGGCTTGCCAGCCTTCGACGCCCGCGTCTTGCAGGTAGTTCCCATTTCCTGTTGGATTGGATGATAGTGTTCCGTCGCCACTGACAGCCGTGCCGTCTGTTGGGCCGGACGGGAACTGTCCGATCTCGATAATTTGCGGAGCGAGCCACGCGCCGATGAGGTTAGATCCCTCCTCGCTGAAGTGGACGCTATCTCTGCTTCGTACCTTAACGTCTCCGATACTATCGCTGTAGGTACCGTCGGGGCTGAGATACCGGTTCAAATCTATCACCGTCACTAGGTCACCGCTCTCCTCGGCCAGGAGTCGGCCAACGGCGTTCAAGCTGTCGACCATGGCTGCATCTATTTGAGGGGCGCTCGAGTACGGAGCCGTTACGATCGCGACCTTCGCGCCCTGCGACGACAGCACCTCGACGGCCGCCCGGAGAGACGCGGCATACTGCTCCTCCCACTCGGCCGAGCCCTTCTGTACCGTACGTCCATCAATCTGGTGGTCTACGCCGTCCCAGGCTGACGTCAAAATGACGACCACATCCGGATCGAACAGATCTACATGGGGCTGCCAACGTTGTCGTATCGAGGAGCAGTACGAATCGCCAACGGGTTGAAACAGAGCTGCGTCGCCTGGCATCACACCGCAGCCGTTGGCAGAGGCGTCTCGAAACGCGAAGCCCAGTTCTTCCTGTTGAGCGTACAGGCCGACCGACATCGATTTCGCCATCGAGTCGCCGATCAGCAACGCTCGCGTCGCATCGTCATCGAGCGCGAGAGACGTCAGTGCGGCTGACGCTCTGTCCGGAACGGCGAACGGGGGCGTACCTCCTCGCGTAACCACGACGAGCAGAACCACCAACACCGCTGCAGTCGCCGGCGGAACGATCCAGGCCATGCGATTCCAGCGAATCGCCCCACGGCGGATCGGCGTCTCCAGCACAATGTACGAGGCGATAGCGATTGCCAGCGTGAGCGCGACCCGGACGATGAACAACGGGGCTTCGGACAGGCCTGTCCTCTCTGCCGTCAGCGTCAGATAGATCGGCCAGTGCCACAGATAGACCCCGTAGGAGATGAGGCCGAGCAGGCGCAGCGGCGCTGTCGACAGCACATTCGCCAGCAGTCCGCGCTGCTGGACAACCACAGCGGCAATCACCCACGCGACCGCTGCGGCGAAGAGAGCGTAGCCACCGCGGTACAGAAACGGGCTGTCATCCGGCGTGCTCACCCAGACCCATCCGATCGTAATCGCCAACGCGACCGCCCCGTACTGCAGGATCCTCCGTGCGGCGTCCGTGAGTTGAAATCGATTCCAGAACAACAGCATCGCGAGTACGGCGCCGACGAGCAGCGAATGCGCTCTGGTGTCGGTGCCGTAGTAGACGCGGGAAGGGTCGCTGCCTGGGTCGTAGAGCCACGCCATCAACGCTACCGATCCGGCGATGAGCACGAGTGAACATACGATGAGCGTGCGGGGCGATCCTCGCAGGTAGCGGAACAACACCAAGAGCGCGATCGGCCACGCGAGATAGAACTGCTCCTCAATCGCCAGTGACCACGTATGGCGAAGCGGAGAGGGGAGCGAGAACTGGTCGAAGTAGGACGCGCCGGAGAACACGTTGTGCCAATTGACGAAGTAGGCGATGGTGGCAAGGCTGTCGCTCCGGATCTTGTCGAGTTCGTCCGGCTCGGCGAACGCGATCGCGTAAACCGCCACGCCGGCCAGCATCAGGAACATCGCTGGCAACAGGCGGCGAGCGCGGCGTAGCCAGAAGGCCGGAAGATTCAGATTGCCCGTGTCGTGCCACTCGGCGAGCAGTATGTTCGTAATGAGATAGCCGCTCAGCACGAAGAAAGTGTCCACGCCCAGGAAGCCGCCCTTGGCCAGGGAGAAATCGGCGTGGTACGCGAGCACGGCGGCTACTGCCAACCCTCGCAGGCCATCTAACGCCGGATGGTACGGCAGGCTGCGCTTGGTTGAGGCTTCCGATGGGCCGATGTTCGCCGGCTGCTCGCCGTGCCGTTTCGTCTGCATCTCCCTCGCTTCCGTTATCCGAAGTCTTTCGTTGTCTAAACTACGGCACCGTGCAGTACATTACGCGGTTACTGCAGACTGGCTACGGCGCCGTACATGGTTGACTTCGCCATGTTATGTAACGGCGGGGAGATACTGTACCCGGCTAGGCTACCAGCACGCTGTCCAGTATACAGACCGAAGAGAGATTTCCAAGCAAGGCGCGCTGCGGCATGAAACCGGCAAGTCGCTGGTCTGGAGCGGTCGCAGGCGCGCCCTTCGACTCGTATCGCGTCTCCGTTGCTCCACTAGGGCGCTTCTGATACGTTGCCTCCACGATGACAGACGAGAATCCCACAGCCGGCCCCAGTCTCGACACGCTCGCCTCTCTCTGCAAGCGGCGCGGCTTCGTCTTCCAGAGCAGCGAGATCTACGGCGGTTTCGAGAGCACCTGGGACTACGGTCCGCTGGGCGTCGAGTTGAAACGCAACGTGAAACAGGCGTGGTGGCAGGCCATGGTGCGCGAGCGCGACGACATCGTCGGTATCGACGCCTCGATCCTGATGTCGCCGAAGGTCTGGGAGGCCAGCGGCCACACGGCGAACTTCAACGACCCGCTCGTCGAATGCAAGGGCTGCCGCAGGCGTTTCCGCGAAGACGAACTGGAGGCCGGCGCCGCCTGCCCCGAATGCGGCGGCGAACTGAGCGACGCGCGCCAGTTCAACACGATGTTCAAGACGTTCGTCGGCCCGATCGAAGAGGAAGCCGCGACGGCCTACCTGCGGCCCGAAACAGCCCAGGGCATCTTCGTCAACTTCGAGAACGTGCTCACCAGCACTCGCAAGAAGCTGCCGTTCGGCATCGCGCAGCAGGGCAAATCGTTCCGGAACGAGATCACCACCGGAAACTTCATCTTCCGCCTTCGCGAGTTCGAGCAGATGGAGATGGAGTTCTTCGTCAAGCCAGGCGAAGACGAAGAGTGGTACCAGTACTGGCGGCAGGAGCGGCTGGACTGGTTCGTTCGCTTGGGCGCGCGCCGCGAGCGATTGCGTTTCCGTGAGCACGAAGCCGAAGAGCTCTCTCACTACTCCACTGGAACGACCGACATCGAGTACTACTTCCCCATGGGCTGGTCCGAGCTGGAGGGCATCGCCAAGCGAGGCAATTACGACCTCACGCAGCACGCCGCCGCCAGCGGCAAGCGTCTCGACTATTTCGACGAACCATCCGGCGAACACATCGTCCCATACGTCGTCGAGCCTGCCCTCGGCGTCGATCGCGCCATCCTCGTCTTCCTCCTCGATGCCTACGAAGAGGAAGAGGTGCGAGACGAGAAGCGTACCGTCCTCAAGTTCCACCCGGCGCTGGCGCCCGTCAAAGTCGCAGTGCTGCCCTTGAGCCGCAAGGAAACCCTGGCGCCGACCGCGCAGAAAGTCGCAGATCTGCTGCGCCCGCACTACATGCTCCAGTACGACGACGCCCAGAGCATCGGCCGACGCTACCGGCGCCAGGATGAGATTGGCACCCCCCTCTGCGTCACCGTGGACTTCGACACGCTGGAAGACGACGCGGTCACCATCCGCGAGCGTGATACCATGGAGCAGGTGCGCGTCCCCGTCGCCGGCCTGCTGGACGCCGTTGGCGAGCGCCTGCCGGAAATCGGCTAGGCGTCAGCGTTTCGCACGGACGCGCTCCTCACGGCGGCGGTTCTGACCGGCGCGCTCCTCGCGGAGGCGCTCAGTCCGGCGCGGCGTAGTTCACAGGAGGTATCCCTATGGAAGCGCTGATCGTTGCCCTGCTGCTGGCCGTGCTCGCCGTTGCGGGCGTCGTCGTCTTTCTCCTCTTACAGAATCGTCAGCCGCAGGCAGCCGACGCGGAAGCGCAGCAGGCCCAGCAGATGGAGCAAATGCGGCTGGAGCAGGAACGGCAGGAGCGGCAAGCGCAGCAGTTTGCCACGCTGCGTAGCGAACTCGCACAGACTCTTAACCAGAACCAGACGGCCGTGCTTGGCCAGGTCAATGCACTGGACGCCAAGATGAGCCAACAGGTCGCCTCCGTCCAGTCCACCGTTGGCAAGTCGCTCTCGTCGACGCAGGAGACGATCGGCAAGATTGGCGTACAACTCGGCGGCCTCGGCGAAGCGGCGAAACGCATTCAGGACGTGGGCCAGGACGTTTCGTCTTTGCGCGACGTGCTCCAGCCGCCTAAGCTGCGCGGCATCTTCGGAGAGTTGATGCTAGAGCAACTCCTGGCCCAGGTGCTCCCGGCCGCCAACTACACGATGCAGCACCGCTTCAACGACGGCACCATCGTTGACGCCGTGATCCGGACACCCGATGGCCTTGTGCCCGTCGACTCAAAGTTCCCGATCGACAGCTATCGCCGCCTCCATGACGCGGCAAACGACATCGACCGCGAGCGTCTGCGGCGCGAGTTCGTCCGCGACGTGAGAAAGCGCGTCGAGGAGGTAGCGAAGTACATCAATCCCGGCGAGGACACGATGGACTTCGCACTCATGTACATCCCCGCGGAATCGATATTTTACGAACTCCTGACAGGCACCAACTTGAGCGAATCGACAACCTTTGCGTTGGAGCGACAA
Source organism: Chloroflexota bacterium (assembly GCA_029262675.1). GTDB lineage: Bacteria > Chloroflexota > Dehalococcoidia > DSTF01 > RBG-16-68-14 > JADFKB01. Next base: position 132,549 of record JAJCYW010000016.1, read on the forward strand.
GTGCACATCGTCTCGCCCAACACGTTCTACATGCTTCTGCAGACGCTGGCGCGGACGCTACAGCGCATGCAGGTGCAGGCGAACGTCGAGCAGTTCATGGGCCACGTCGCTCACGTGCGAAAGGACTTTGAACGCTTCCAGGCAGAGTTCGTTACGTTGGGCAAGCACATCAACAACGCCAAAACAAAATATGAAGACCTGGGCAGCTGGTCGGGCAAGATCGAAGGTGGGCTGCGACTCGCTGCGCCCGACGGCGCAGAAGAGACTGCCGACGCTCTGCCCGAACACCTCACACAACAGGCCGCGTTGCCGGAGTCAGTGCCCGTAATCGGCGATAGCGAACCCGACTAGACCACGCTTCCGCAGACGCAAGAACGCCCCCGATTACCGGGGACGTTCTCTTCAGTGCTTGTGAAACAATACGCGGCGCGAGCGGCAGCGCACGTTGCGACTGGCGCAGCGACGCGTAAACGGCGCCGCGCTGGGTAAACGGCGCGCCTACTTAGGCGCTACTTCCAGCACCTTCGCGCGCGCGGCGTCCGCGTCCTTAAACCACAGCGCGTTGATCTCCGTGTAAACAGTGAGATTGTCCGGCACATCGTCCTCGGCGAAGATCGCCGTGAACGGGCAGGCCGGCTCGCAGGCGCCGCAGTCGATGCACTCGTCCGGGTCGATGTAGAGGATCTTGTCCTGGCTAGCTGCTTCGTCCACGCCGTCCTTGTGGACATCGTCATGGATGCAGTCGACGGGGCAGACGTCGACGCAAGAGCGGTCCTTTTCGCCGATACAGGTTTCGGTGATCGTGTACGTCATTGTGGTCAGACCCTCCTAGCCGAATTAAACTCGAAATCGCCCCATTCTACTTGCCCGTACTCTGTGAGGGAAGAGATAAACGAAGCATTTAGTTGCCGAATGAAAGAAATTCCGCAGATTTTCCGTAGCTGCGCAGAATCAGCGTCCGCCCGGGGCGCTAGGCTGGCCCGGAGAGGCGATACACTGTGCCGCTTACGTAGTCCAGGAAGTAGATGGCCCCGTCCGGGGCTGTCTGTAGGTCGCTCGTGCAACCCAAGGCGATGATCGTGTCCGAAGCGATACCGCCGTCCGCGGCGAACGTAAGCGCGTGGAGTGCGCCGCCCTCGTGGAATTGGCAGAACAGCAGGCTACCGGCGTATGCCGGCAGCCCGCCGCCGCTGTATAGCTCGATGCCGGCGGGGCCCAGCGGGCGGTGGTAGAACTGCAGCGGCTGGACGATCTCCTCCAGCGGCACCGCTAGGTCCGAGCCTGGCCAGCCGTAATTGCCTCCCGCGAACACTTCGATGATGGCGTCCTGGCCGAGGAAGCCGTTCTCGGTCGCGAAGATGCGGCCGTCGACCGGGTTGATGGCCACGTCGAACGGGTTCCGCAGACCGTATGCGTAGATGCGCGGATCGACACCGGCGCTGCCGACGAACGGGTTGTCGGCTGGCGCGCTGCCGTCGGCGTTGATGCGCAGGATCGCGCCGTAAGGGTTCGATAGGTCCTGCGATGCCGGCTCCATCTGGTGGTCGCCGACAGTGACGAACAACGTGCCGTCCGGCGCGAACCGCAGGCTCCCGGCGATGTGGCAGCACGCCGGTTGCGCGTCCAAACTGAAGATCTCTGTGAGGTCCACGCCCATCCCGCCTTCGTCGCGCAGACGCGCCAGCACCGTCCGCTGCTGCGGCGCGGCTGCCGTGTAGTAGACGAACACAGCCCCGCTCTCGCTGAACGCAGGGTCGACCGCGATGCCGACGAGGCCGAGCTCGACGATACTGTCGCTAGCGTCGGGCGAGAACACATCGATGCTGATGAATGGCTCGGGCTGTAGTGCGCCATCTTCGACGACGCGGATCGCGCCACGCTGCTCCGCGATTAGCAGCCGGCCATCCGGCGTAAACGCCAGTGACGTCGGCTGCTCCAGCCCCGTGACGAAGGTCTCTAGTACGTAGCCAGGCGGCAGCGCCACAAACGTTGGCGACGGGTCGCGCCCGCCGCTGAGGCGGCCTGGGTGGTAGCCCCAGCGCGTCGCGTCCTCGGGCATGATGGGTGACGTCTCGAGCTTGCCGCCGGCCTCCGTCGCGGTGGCAGGAGGCGGCTGGTTGGGCGCGTCCACGCTGGAACCGCAGGCCGAGAGCGCAGCGGCCGTCGCGACAAGGAAGATTACTAATGCTGGTGGCACCGGCAGGCGCATCTAGTCGTCTCCCCAAAATCGCCACCAGGGCCGTGTGGTGGGCGATGCAGCCGGTGCGCTGGTCGCGGCGACGTTATCGATGCGACGCCGTAGCTGGAGCATTTCTCCGGCTAATGACATCGCGTTTTCCGGGTCTTCCGCGACCTCCGGGAACAGCTCGCGCAGCACGGCGTCGAATCGAGGCGGAGGCCGCTGGCCACCGGCGACCAGCAGCGGCAGCGACTTTAGCTGGTTGATCGCGCCGGCCAGCGCCGCCGATAGGCGTTCCTGTTGCGCCGCTGTGACGTCCACGCTGGCGACGGCCATCCGCAACTGCGGCTTCAACTCTTCCTCCACGTGGGTGAGGCCGTCCTGGCGCGGACCGCCCGACTCCGCGTCCAGCTCCGAGCCCGGGCGTTCCAGGTGGAGCTGCAGGGCCAGGTACACGAGCTTCGCGTCGGTGTGGGGCAACTGGATCGTCGTCATGGGGAAATCGCTGCCAGCGTAGCAGAGAGAGAGCGCCGGAACCAAAGCTGCAACACCAGACGCCAAGCAGCCGCCCGTCGCTGGGCGGCCGCCGAAATCGAATGTGCGTTGCTGGCTACTTGTGCCGTCGCTGCCAGCGCGTCTTCTTGAGCATCTTGCGGTGCTTATGCTTGCTCATCTTCTTGCGCCGCTTCTTGATAACGTTTCCCATACAGTCCCTACGATGCCTTCTACTGAGCGCGCCGTTATGGTCGACTAGGTTAGCCGCCGACTGTGGATCATAGCGGTCGCGACGATGTTAGGCAACCGGATAGTCGCCGATCCAGCCGCCGCCACTAGGTGAGCCGCGGTGGGCCCTCCCGTATACGTGCCCGTAGCCCTTCAATATCGCGCGGCGGCAGGTAGAGCCACGACCAGACCGCCTCCACCCACCACGTCGCGCCCGCGTCTTCGTACGCCGCGATCGCTGCCGTTGCCTTTGCCTTGTCCGACGCCGACGACCAGCCTTCGAGCACAATGTCGAACGGCGCGCCATCTGGCCGCTGCTCGTCCGCGTAGGCGCGTATCTCCGCCACGTCCTCCACCGTTATGCCCACGTAGGCGCCGTCCTCCCGCACACGGTCGCCCACTTGCTCCATCTCCGGCTGCTCGGCGCTTTCGCCACGCATGATCACCGGCACCACGCCGTCCCAGCGCACCGTGCGGCGCATCGACTTCATTCTTGGCCAGGCCCCGACGACCCAGACCGGTATCCGCGGCTGCTGCACGGGCTTGGGCAGAAACGTCATCTCCTTTAGGTTGTAGTGCGTGCCCTCATGCGCGAACGGCTCGCCGGTCCAGAGGCCGTCGATGATGGCGAGCGACTCGTCGAGCAGGTCCGCGCGCGTCTTCCTGTTCAGCTCCTCGCCGACGCCCTGGAAGCCGCCGTCCTCCGGCGTGCCCAGCCCGACGGGCAGGACCATCCGCCCGTTCGAGAGGTGGTCCAGCGTGACGGTCTCCCGCGCCACCTTCCACGGCCGCCGCCGCGACAGCGGGGCGATCATTGGGCCGAACTTCACGCGGTTCGTCGCAGCGGCGATGGCGGCCAGCGCGATCCACGGGTCGGCGTGCGGCGGTACTTCGTCCGAGCCCCACGAATCCATCGCCAGCGAATCGAAGAGGAAGACGCCGTCCCAGCCGGCATCTTCCGCCTCACGGGCGATCTCGGCCAGCAGCTTGGGGTCGCTGCACTCGCGCATGTTCGGCAGGTCGATTCCGTACTTCATAGTAATCTCCTGTTAGGTCGTCCGTAGGTCGGGGTCTTTTGACCCCGACAGTGGCGCGAGGGTCTGAAGACCCTCGCCTACAGGCGCCATCCAATCGGACCCACTCAGCATGCCAGCTGCCTAGAGCAGCTCGCTGATGGCGCGGACGATGCGGTGGGGCCGCACGCGAGCGGCCTGCCCCAGGCCGCCGTCCGCCGGCAGGCCCTCGCCCGCATCGTCGACCCAGACGCTGTGCAACCCGAGCGCGATGGCGGGCGCAATGTCGGACTCGAGGCTGTCGCCGACCATCCACGTTGCCGCCGGGTCGGCGGAGAGCGCCACCAGCGCGTGGCGGAACACGCGCTCGTCCGGCTTTCCGACGCCGAACTCGCCTTCGATCACGATGCAGTCGAAGAACCGCTCTAGGTCGTGGCGCACCACGCTGCGCCGTTGGTTCGCCGCCTCGCCGTTCGTCAGCAGTGCCATGCGGACGCCGCGCGATTGTAACGAAGCGAGCGTCTCGATTGCGCCGGGGTACGGCGCCAGCAGCGACATCCGCTCCTGTCGGTAGCCATCGGCAATGCTGTGTGCGACATCGAAATCCGTGAGGCCGCTATCCGCGAAGGCGCGGCGGACGATCTCGCGGCTCGTCTCGTTCAGGTCCATGCGACCGCGCTTCCCGCGCTCTGCGTCGCTCCAGAACCAGTCTCGGCGACTGCGGATCGCTTCGTACATTGCGGCGGGGTCGTACGTGCCGTCGCAGTGCTTCTCGCACATCGCCCGCCACGTCTCCTCCATCCCGGACCGCCAGTCGAGGATCGTTCCGTCCATGTCGAAGAAGATGGCAGATGTGTGTTCGCTCATTGCTCCGCGAGCGCGTCACGGATCCACTCCGCGTGCTCCGCGTAGTGTCCGTGGCTGTTGCCGCTCAGTATCTCACCGACGAGTGGGAGGTCATTGTCGCCTGCCAGGCGCTCGTCGAGCCGTCCCTCAGGCAGCGCGGCGATGAAGTCGCGCATCTCTGTGTGAGTCCGCTCCGCCTCGGCCTCGACGTCGGCCAGCGCGCGGTTGCGGTTATCCGCGTAGACCTTCGCGTTGATTGCGTCTGCCTGGTCGCCTCCTTCCGGGCCGTCCGTACCCGATTCGCCAGGCGGCCCGCCGGGATAGCCGTCATTTCGCACGACGCCCATGGCGATCTTCTCCCACGTGGCAATGTGCACCAGCACGTCCTTCACGGACCAACCGTCCTCGAACATCGGCTCCGTGCGCCGCCCTTCTGCGATGCCCGCTACGACGGCATCGAAGTCGGCCCGCGCCTGCCGTATTTCAGCCAGCAGTTCTTCGTTCGTCACGCTGCGCTACTTCGCCGAGCGGGCCTTGGTCTTCTTGCGCGGGATCTTCGCGGCCGTGGCGCCGCCGCTGCGTCCGGCGAGTACACGCCCGTTGCGGCGTCCGCGCGCGGCCGTGCCCGCCTCCAGCGTTCGCCGCAGGTAGCCGGCAGTGGCGCTGCGCCTGCTCTTCGCCACTTCCTCCGGCGTCCCTTCCGCGACGATATCGCCGCCGCGGCCGCCGCCCTGCGGGCCGAGGTCGATGATGTGGTCGACGTTCTTGATCACGTCCATGTGGTGCTCGATGATGACGACCGTGTTGCCGCCGTCCGCCAGCCGCTGCAGCACGCGCAGCAACGCGGAGGTGTCTTCGAACGCCAGGCCCGTTGTCGGCTCGTCCAGGATGTAGAGCGTCCGGCCCGTGGAGCGGCGCGAGAGCTCCGTGGAGAGCTTGACGCGCTGCGCCTCGCCGCCGGAGAGCGTCGTCGCCGGCTGGCCGAGCCGCATGTAACCGAGTCCGACTTCGTGTAGCGTCTGCATCTTGTTGCGCACCTTGGGGAAGGCGGAGAAGAAGTCTAGTGCTTCTTCTACCGTCATGTTCAGCACGTCGGAGATGTTCTTGCCGCGGAAGAGGATCTCCAGCGCCTCGCGGTTGTACCGCTCGCCCTTGCACGCCTCGCACGGCACCGTCACGTCCGGCAGGAAGTGCATCTCGATCTCGATGTAGCCGTCGCCGGAGCAGGCCTCGCAGCGGCCGCCCTTCACATTGAACGAAAAGCGGCCCGGCTTGTAGCCGCGCACGCGTGACTCTGGCACCGACGCGAACAGCTCGCGGATGGGCGTAAACATGCCGGTGTACGTCGCCGGGTTGGACCGCGGCGTGCGCCCGATAGCAGACTGATCGATGTTCACCACCTTGTCGATCAGCTCCAACCCGTCGATCCCATCGCAGTCGCCGGGCCGTTCACGGCTGTTGTAGAGCAGTTGTGAGGCCTTCTTGTAGAGGATCTCCGAGACGAGCGAACTCTTGCCGGAGCCGGACACGCCCGTCACGCCGACGAATTTGCCTAATGGGATCCGCACATCGATATTCTTGAGGTTGTTCGCGCGCGCGCCCCGGATCGTGAGCGCGCGGCCGTTGCCCAGCCGCCGCGACTCCGGCAGCGGGATCTGCTTGCGGCCGCTCAGGTACTGGCCCGTCAGCGAGTCCTTGCTCTTCAGCATCTTCGCCAGCGTGCCCGCGAAGACGACGTGGCCGCCGTGCTCGCCCGCGCCGGGGCCCATATCGACGAGCCAGTCCGCCGCTCGCATCATCGCCTCGTCGTGCTCGACGATCAGTACGCTGTTGCCCAGGTCACGCAGGCGCTGCAGCGTGCGGATCAGCCGGTCGTCGTCGGCGGGATGGAGCCCGATCGTCGGCTCGTCGCAGACGTAGAGCACGCCCATCAGGCCGGAGCCGATCTGCGTCGCCAGGCGGATGCGCTGCGCCTCCCCACCGGAGAGCGTGCCAGTCGCGCGGTCCAGCGTCAGGTAGTCGAGGCCGACCTCAACGAGGAAGTCGAGGCGCGCCCGGATCTCCTTCAGGATCTGCCCGGCGATCGTCTGTTCCCGCTCGCCCAGCGGCGTCTTCGGGCCGGCCAGGCGCGCGGCCCAGCGCTGCGAGTCCACGATGCTCATCCGCGTGACGTCGATGACGTGGCGGCCGTCGATAGTTACGGCCAGCGTCTCCGGCTTCAGCCGCGTGCCGTCGCAGGCAGGGCAGGGGTTGCTCGCCATGAACTTCTCGATCTCGCTGCGGATGTAGTCGGAGTCGGTTTCCTTGTAGCGGCGCTGTAGGTTCGGCACTGCCCCTTCAAACGTGGTGTCCCACTGGTTGGTGTGGCCGCCCGCGCTGGTGTACGTCAGCGTCACCGGGGACGAATCCCCATGTAGGACCACGTCCAGGTGCTTCTTGGACAGCTTCGCGACCGGTTCGGTCAGCGAGAAGCCGTACTTCTCCGCCAACGCCTCCAGGATGCGCATATACCAGGTGCTAACGGAGGAGCTGCGACGCCACGGCTGGACGGCGCCGTCCATCAGGCTCAGCGACCTGTTGGGCATCACCATCTCCGGGTCGACCACTTTTCGCATGCCCAGGCCGGTGCACTCCGGGCAAGCGCCGTGGGGGCTGTTGAAGCTAAAGTTTCGCGGCGCGATCTCGCCGAGGCTGATGTTGCAGTCGACGCAGGCGAACTCCTCCGAATACAGGTGGTCTTCCCACACCGGCGCCTTGGCAGTGCTCTCCACGGATACCACGGCCACGCCGCCACCCAGCTTCAGCGCCAGTTCCACCGAGTCCGCCAGCCGCGCCGCGCTCGCCGCCGAGCCGTCGCCGCCCGGTTCTTCGGTCACCAGCCGGTCGATAACGATCTCGATGGTATGGCGCTTGTTCTTCTCCAGGTCGAACTCTTCCGAGAGGTCGCGCACTTCGCCGTCGACTCGCACGCGGACGAAGCCCGACTTGCGCGCGTCGTCGAAGACCTGCGTGCTCTCGCCCTTGCGGTCCTTGATCACCGGCGCCAGGATCATCAGCCGCCGTCCCGCCGGCAACGCCAGGATCGCGTCGACGATCTGCTGCACTGTTTGCCGTTCGATCACCTTGCCGCACTGCGGGCAGTGAGGCGTCCCGGCGCGCGCGAAGAGCAGCCGCAGATAGTCGTAGATCTCGGTCTGCGTGCCGACGGTCGAGCGCGGGTTGCGGCTGGCGCCCTTCTGGTCGATGGCGATCGCCGGGGAGAGGCCCTCAATGTAGTCGACGTCGGGCTTCTCCATCTGGCCGAGGAACTGCCGCGCGTAGGCCGACAGCGACTCTACGTAGCGGCGCTGGCCCTCCGCGTAGATCGTGTCGAACGCGAGCGAACTCTTGCCGGAGCCGGAGAGCCCCGTGAGCACGACGAGCTTGTCGCGCGGGATCTCCAGATCGACGTTCTTCAGGTTGTGTTCGCGGGCGCCTTTAACGATGATGGCGTCTAACGGCACGAGCTTGGTTTCCTCCGATGATTTGTAGCTACAGCATAGCTACGGCGTGTGACCACAGCGTGTCAGTAGTGGCAGAAGCCTCAGTGTAGCATGCAGCCGCTTTGGAACAACAGTGCTAAGGCTGGGAGGGAATCGGAGTTGCCAGATTCACATCCGGGTGAACGTAGACGACTTCGCTGTCGCGGCTGAGTGATCGAGCTGCCTCAGATACCGAACCGCACCAGCTAGCTGCCAACATGATCCCGCCGTCCGCTATCCCAATAACGCTCGAGAATGGGGCATTCGGCTGGCCCAATGGTGCCAGAATGAGCGCATAATCCATCTCCCATCGAAAGACCGAGCTTGGCCCTACAACTGCGAAGACCTGCCGTGCGGGCTCGATGGCACGGTTGCGCAACTCACCCTCCACAGCTTCGGGTAAAGTCGGCCCTACTTCGCAGGTCCCAGTGATGATGACGTCAACTGGCGCACCGTCATCCGTACCTTCCGGACAACGAGGAGGCCTGTACAACGACGCCGGATCGACTTCTGGATTCAGGCTGCACTGTTCCTGCAGGTATGTCACCCGCTCTAGCAGCGCAGGAAGATCGCGCTGCTCTAGAGCGAACGCGATTTCGTCGACCTCGACGATGCCGCTCGGATCGGTGAGAGCCGGTGTCCTTGTTGCTGCTGTGTCCCCATCGCCGCACGCCGCTACCAGCAGCTCCGCCAGCGAGACGGCGAACAGTATCGCGATGATTCGTAGCCGCGGACCCGCCGTATCCATGTACGCATCATACGCTCTCTGACCAAGGATTGCACTACCTGGGTTGTGTGGAAGAGAGTGGGGACTCTAACTCTGTCCCGTGCCGCTCCCCACGTCGAACTGGTAGGTGCGGTAGAGCCACGGTATGCGCAACACGCCGATCAGGTTCAGCCCCAGCACGATCAGCAGCACCCCCGCCCCCTTCTGGATGATGTCCATGTTGTCGCGTACGACGTAGCCGACTGCCCCAGCCGCCGCGCCCAGCGCCACGAAGAGCATCGAGAATCCGAACACGAACGCCACCGCGTGACGGAACGTGAGCCCTCGAGTGCCGCCTTGGACGCCGTCCGTCGTGACGGCCTCACCGGAGACACCCGCCAGGTGTAGAACATACGCCGGTACCATCGGCAGCACGCACGGCGAAAGGAACGCGATCACGCCCGCGGCGAAGGCTATCGAGAAGCCGAACGGGCCGGTGAGGCTGACGCCGCCCAGCCCCTCCTCGGCGCTGGTGACGTTGTCGACGCCTCCGGTGAAGTACTGGTTGAAGATCGTGAACTCATCCAGGAAGATCAACGCGCCGATGAAGATCACCAGCACTCCGCCGACCACCTCCAGCACGGGCATGATAGGCCGGATCTTGCGCATCCCGCTCATCACCGTGCCCAGCGCCAGTCCGGCGATCAGGAATGGCACGCCGAGACCAATCGACCAGGCGGTCAGCAGGAACGCACCGTGCAGCACAGACCCCCAGGCCCCCGCGCTCGCGCCCGCCGCACCGTTGCCTTCGGCTGCCGCAAGCGTCAGGATCGCGCCCAGGATCGGCCCGATGCAGGGCGTCCAGCCGACGGCGAACGCTGCGCCGATGCCGAACGACTTCCCATAGCGCAGCGCCGGCGGCAACATGCCACGCCGGCCGCCTTGCGGTCCAGCGATCACTTCCGGCTGTGTTGTTGCCATGTCTGCTTCCGTTCCGTTCGCACTCCTAATGCGCTCTCGCGCGGCGCACGAGCCTGTGCGCGCTCGCGCTCTAGTACTAGACTCGTCCAGATCGCGCCATCCGTATGTATTCCGCCTTACAAGGGCGCGTGGGCGTCTCGCGGTCGCGTATCTCGCCGATTCAGTATACCCAGGGATGATTACAAATGACTTACGGGTGCTTGCTGTGAGACGTACGAGTTTCGCGGCTAGCGAAACCCGAAGGCCATAGAGCGGAGCTCTACTGCCCGCTGTCAGGCAGCGGGATGATCAGCACCTGGCCGATCTGCAGCGACGCGGGGTCGGTAATGCCGTTGGCCTCCATCAGCGCTTCCGCGGTGATGCCGAACTGCTCTGCAATAGTATTCGGGTAGTCGCCTTCCTGGACCGTGTACGTCTCCCCGTCGAAAGGCGTCGGCGTTTCCTCTGGCTCTACCGGCACGGGCGTGTCGGTCGGCGGCTCGTCGGTGGGCAACGGCTCGTCCGTCGCGAGCGGCTCGTCCGTCGGCTCGGGGACGTCATCGCCCGGATCGACGCCAGGGATCGTGAGCTCTTGGCCCACGAACAGGACTGCCGCGTCGGGGAGGTCGTTCGCCGCGACGATCTCTTCGACCGTCGTGCCGAACCGTTCGGCGATCGCGGAGAGGCTGTCCCCGTCGACGACGATGTACGTGGCGTTGGCGCTGGGTGCGTCCCCCTGTCCGACGATCAGCACGTCCGGCAGCACGTCCGGCGGCGTCGCGGTGGGCACGTCGTCCAACACGACGGGCGTGTCGCTGTCGCCACCGCCGCAGGCCGCCGCGATCGCGACGGCGAAGACGAGCAATCCGGCGGCCAGACAGCCGGGCCAGATGGCGCGCCAGATGGAAGGATGCGTGGTCGGCTGTGTTGCGCGTTTCACGGCGAACGTATCCTAGCGAATCGCGGACGGCTAACGCGAGCGCGCCGCCGGCGGCCGCGACTGCGGCTCGCGGCTAAGGCCGCGCCTGCAGCAGACCGAAGCCGAGCTCCAGCAGCGGTGCCAGCGACTCCTGCAGCATATTCTCGAACGTGTCCTGCGGTGTGTGGAGCAGGCCGGTGTCTTCCGCAGTCAGCATCAGCGCCGGGATGCCCGCTTCCAGAAACGATGCGTGGTCGCTGCTGGCATTCTCGGGGAGTGTCGTGATGCTCGCCTCAATGCTGAGGTCGCTCGCCAGCGTTCGCGCCTCCTCGGTCAACTCCGGGGTACCGATCAGGAACGGCGGCGCGAACCCTGCCGACGCGTCGTAGTTGTACATCGCTTCCAGCGACTCGACTTCGGCCGCGCTGAACTCGGACACCATGAATGCGCTACCCACCAGTCCCAGCTCCTCCGCGCTGAACAGAACGAAGCAGTGGCCCGTCAGCCCGGCCGCCGCCGCCGTCCGCGCCAGCTCCAGCACCAGCGCGGAGCCGGAGGCGTTGTCGTACGCGCCCGCCGCCCAGGAAACGCTGTCGTAGTGGCCGCCGCTGATCGTGCGGCAGCTTCCCGATTCCGGACGTGCGACGACGTTCTGCGCCGTCACGCTCTCTCGCACCTCCAGCGTCACGTCGAACGTGCCGTCCGCCAGCCGGGCGCGTAACGCTTCGCCCTGCTCCTGGTCGATTGCGACCGCATGTAGCGTGGTCGCCGGTTCGATCTGGCCGGGGAACAGTTCCGGCTCCTTGTTCGCGACGATCATACCGGCCGCCCCGGCCGCCTCCGCTCTGGCGGCCATGTCTGCGAACGGTACGTCCTGGCGCTGGAAGAGCAGGATCGAACCGCCGGCGTCAGTAGGGATGTCTTCAGGCATTCCGGGTCCCGCGTCCAGCAGCCTCCCGCTGACGGCGCCTGCCGCACTACCGCCGAACGACACCGCGTCGATGACGGCAGGCGCCCCCTCCGCAATCACGGTGGAGTAGCGCAGCGTGCCGAAGCCTTCGGCCGTGAACTCCTGCAGCTCGACCTCGTAGCCCCAGCTTGCGAACTGCTGCGCCGCGTACGTAGCGGCCTCGTCCAACGCGGGCGAGCCGGCGACGCGGGATCCGATCTCCACCGACAGCACCTGGATGTGGTCGAGGACGCGGTCCGCCTCCGGCGCGGCCGGCCCGAGATCGACCGGTGTCGCCGTACGCGCGGGCGTTGGTGGGAGGGCGGTTGCCGACGGGGCAGGGGTGCTGCTGCCGATGCACGACGCTGCGGCAACGGAAAGCAGTACGCCGAAGAGGAAGAGGAACCGCAGGCGCGCGTTCAGAGCAGTAACTCCGTCACGCTAGTGGTTCTCTGACGATGGGTGCGGGCACGTTAACGGCGCGGGCGCAGACGCGCCTTGATCCAGTCGCGGATGCGTACCGCCAGCGACGGCTCGCTCAGATCGATCGGCTCGCCGCGCCAGCGCTGCTCTACGGCCGGAGCGGACCCACGGTTGAGGAACGAAAGCGCGAACGAGGTTAGGAAGAGGATCACGCCGCCGACGAGCAGCCAGCGGCCGAAGATCGGGTGGATGCGCATGCCGAGGAAGCCGGCGACGATGACGATCAGGGCGGTCAGCATCACCGACCGGATCGAGATCCCGGCCAGCGGCGCCAGCAGCGCGCGGACGACCGACCCCGCAACCCCCGACGACTGCCGCCGCATGCGGCTGGCCGCGCTCTCCTCCGGCACGAATTCGTCTAGCCGGCTGAGAATGTCTTCAATCTCACGCTGAATCTTGTCGTCTGGCATCGGTCTCCTGCGCCCCCGGCGCACGTGCGCCTTTGCGCCTCGGCGCGTGTGCGCCTCTGCGATACTAGTGTACCGCTTTCGCTGCGGCAAGTAGGGAGATCACATATCGCGGAGCGGTCGTTTGCCTACTTAATCGTGTCCCTTGCGTTGGCCAGACGTAGTATGCAGCGCTCCCGGCCGAGCAGTTCCATGCTTTCGAACAGCGGCGGTGAGACGGCCCGGCCGGTCATCGCGACGCGCAGCAGCATGAAGAGCGCTCCGGCCTTGACGTCCAGGTCATCTGCCAGCGCGCGCATCGCCACTTCGATCGCCGCGTGGTCCCAGCCGGCGAGCGCTTCTACCGATCCGTGCGCAGCCGTGAGTGCGGCGGTCGCACCGGCGCGGTCGTCGCGGAACTTCTTCCCTAGCAGCTCGTCCGGGCCGTATGGCAGTTCGTCGCTGAAGAAGCCGGCCGTCATCTCCGCCAGCTCATCCAGTTTCTTCACCCGCTCGCGGACGAGGGGCACCAGGCGGCGCACCACGTCGCGGTCGATGGGCCGCTCGGCGTCTGCAGGCAGGTCGCGCTCCAGCCGCTCCGTGAAGAGCGCCGTCAGGCGTTCTTCTGGCAGCTCGCGCAGGTAGGCGCCGTTCATCCAGGTCAGGCGCTCCAGGTCGAACACGGCCGGGTTCTTGCCCATCCGCTCCAGGCTGAAGTGTTCGATGAACTGCTCGCGGCTCATCAGCACCGTGTGGTCATCCAGCGACCAGCCGATCAGGCCCAAGAAGTTGAACATCGCCTCCGGCAGGTAGCCCTGGTCTCGATAGTCCAGCACGCTTACGGCCCCGTGGCGCTTGCTCAGTTTCGCTCTGTCAGGGCCAAGGATCACGGACATGTGGACGAACGTTGGCGGCGTCCAGCCCAGCGCCTCGTAGAGCAGGATCTGGCGAGGCGTGCTGGAGACCCACTCCTCTCCGCGGAGGACGTGGCTGATCTCCATCAGGTGGTCGTCGACGACGTGTGCCAGGTGCGCCGTCGGAAAGCCGTCCGACTTCAGCGCGACGAAATCGTCGATCGTCGCGGTCTCGAATTCGACGTGGCCGCGGACGGCGTCGTCGAACGATATGGTTCCCTCGTCCGGCGTCTTGAACCGCACGACTGGTTTGTCGCCCGCCGCGCCGCGCGCTGCGCGTTCGTCATCCGGCAGTTCGCGGCAGTGGCGGTCGTAACGCGGAGGTTGCTTTTGTTTCTGCTGCTCAGCGCGGAGTTCCGCGAGCCGCTCCGTCGAGCAGAAGCATTCGTAGGCGTCGTCCTGATCGATGAGCTGCTTCGCAAACTTCGCGTAGTGCTCCAGCCGCTCCGATTGCACGTAGGGCCCGTAATCGCCGCCCACCTCAGGCCCTTCGTCCCAATCGAGGCCCAGCCAGCGCAGGCTGGCGTAGATCGCCTCCAGCGCGTTGGGGTCGAATCTGGCTTGGTCTGTGTCCTCCACTCGAACGATGAACGAACCGCCGGAGTGGCGGGCGAAGAGCCAGTCGAACAGCGCCGTGCGGATGTTCCCGACGTGCGGAATGCCGGTGGGGCTAGGGGCGTAGCGGACGCGGGCGGTCATCAAGCGCTATTGTAGCAGTGTCTCCAGCTATCGGACACGCGGGAGAAGCCAGACCCCTGGAGCGATCGAATCAGGAGGAAGCGACGATGGATCTCTTACGCGACGCCGCAGAGCGCGGAATACGGTATCTGGACGGACTCGATGCGCGAAGCGTTGGCGCGACGCAGTCGGCAGTTGACCGGCTGGCGGAGTTGGACGTGGAGCTACCGGAAGAGTCGGCCGATGCCGCGGCGGTCCTAGCCCTGCTCGACGAAATCGGTTCGCCCGCGACGGTCGGTAACGCTGGTGGCCGCTACTTCGCATTCGTCATCGGCGGGTCGCTCCCGGCCGCGCTGGCGGCGAACTGGTTGGCCGGCGCGTGGGATCAGAATTGCGGCCTCTTCGTCGCGACACCGATAGGCGCCGCTCTTGAGGAGATTTCGCTGCGCTGGCTCCTGGACGTGTTGGCGTTGCCGGACTCCTGCGGCGGCGCGTTCGTTACGGGCGCGACGATGGCGAGCTTCACTGCGCTGGCAGCTGCCCGCCATGCGAAGCTGATGGAGGCGGGGTGGGACGTCGAGGCCGACGGGCTGTTCGGCGCGCCGGAGGTGACTGTGGTCGTCGGCGAAGAGGCGCACCCCACACTGATCAAGGCGCTGGGCTTGCTGGGATTCGGGCGGAAACGGGTAACCACCGTTCCGGTGGATGCACAGGGGCGTATGCAAGCAGATGCGCTGCCGCCGCTCTCCGGCCCCACTATCGTGTGTATCCAAGCCGGCAACGTGAACACCGGCGCATTCGACCCAGCCGCCGAAATCTGCGCGGCGGCACGCGCTGCGGGCGCCTGGGTCCACGTGGACGGCGCGTTCGGCATGTGGGCGGCGGCGGCGCCTGAGCGGGCACATTTGGTAGCGGGCGTGGCGGACGCGGACTCCTGGGCGACGGATGCGCACAAGTGGCTCAACGTTCCCTACGACAGCGGGCTCGCCTTCGTTCGCGATCCGGAGCAACTGCGCGCAGCGATGACGTTCACGGCATCGTACCTGCCGGTGAGCGAGCTTAGAGAGCCGTCACACTACACGCCGGAGCTCTCGCGGCGCGCCCGCGGTATAGACGTTTGGGCGGCGCTCCGATCGCTCGGCCGCTCCGGCCTGGCCGACCTGATCGAGCGCACCTGCCGCCATGCGACGCGTTTCGCCGAGGGTCTGCGCGCGGCGGGCTACGAGATCTTGAACGATGTCGTGCTGAATCAGGTGCTAGTGTCGTTCGGCGACGACGAGACGACGAACCGCGTTATCGAGGGCATCCAGGCCGACGGTACTTGCTGGTGCGGGGGGACCGTGTGGCAGGGGCGCAAAGCGATGCGTATCAGCGTTTGCTCCTGGGCGACGACGGCCGAGGACGTGGAGCGGAGCCTCGCGGCGATGCTGCGTGTCGCGGCGAAGGTGACGGCTGTGTAGGGCACCGTGCGCCGCGCTGGTGGCCTACGTCTCAGCCGACTCCAGCGCCGTCGCCGGTTGCCACACGGTGGCTAGCGGACGAAGCGGCTGGGAACGCGCAGCAGGCCCAGCAGCGTCAGCACCACCATGCAGGACATGGAGTAGGCGGACAGCACGCCTGTCAGCGCGATCGGCCTGTTGCGCGCATAGTCCACCAAGCCCAACTGGACGAATTCCGCGATTTGGTCCTTCAACTGATCCCAGATCAAGGCCGTCAACAGGACCATCAACACGTCCAGCACCAGGATCGCAAACGTCAGAGTCAGGCTGGCGGCGACAAGCTCCAGCGCCGGCGCGCTGTTGCCTCCGGCAGGCGCAACAAAACGATTCACGTAGTAGTTGCTCAGTCCGGGGGCAATGAATAGGCCGAGGATGATTGCCAGTGTGACGAATAGCTCCATAAAGGCCTCTCTCTCAACGTTTCCGGCTCACGTATCGCCGAGAGTCTAGCAGAGCGGCCCTTCTACAGGAAAGAGCGCTCGATTAAGCCCATCTACCGTTCCAACTCCGCCAGCACCGACGCTAGGTCGTCGGCCAGCGGCGCCTCCAGCTCCAAGCGCTCTCCCGTCGCCGGGTGGCGGAAGGCCAGCCGCTGCGCGTGTAGGAACTGCCGCGTCAGGCCGTCCGGCGTTCCTTTGCGGCGGCCATAGAGCGTGTCGCCGGAGATCGAGTAGCCCATGGCGGCCAGGTGGACGCGTAGCTGGTGTGTGCGGCCCGTCTCCGGTCGCAGCTCGACCAGCGACCGCCCGCCGGCGTGGCGCAGCAGCCGGTAGCGCGTCCGCGCCTCGCGGCCGCCATCGACGACGGCCATCCGCGTGCGGTGGTGCGGGTCGCGCCCAATAGCCGCGTCGATAACGCCTTCCGTGGGTTCGATCTGACCCTCGACGAGCGCGAGGTAGGTCTTCTCCACCTTGTGTTCCTTGAGCTGCCGCGACAGCGAAACGTGAGCGGCGTCGTTCTTGGCGACGATGATCAGGCCCGACGTGTCCTTGTCCAACCTATGCACGATGCCGGGCCGCTTCTCGCCGCCGATGCCGGAGAGGTCGCTGCAGTGGGCGAGGACGCCGTGGACCAGTGTGTGGCTGGCATGGCCGGGCGAGGGGTGGACGGCGAGCCCGGGGGGCTTGTCGATGACGAGCAGGTCGCTGTCCTCATAGACGATGCTGAGCGGCATTGGCTCCGGTGTCAGTGCCGACGGCGCCGGCGGCGGCACGTCCACGCGCACGTCATCGTCGACGGCGAGGCGCGTCGACGCCTTGCTCACGGTCGCACCGCCGACGCTGACGGCGCCCGCAGCGATCAGCTTGCCGGCGCGGGAGCGCGTCAGTTCGGCCACCCGCCGCGCGATGAACGAGTCCAAGCGCTCGTCGTCGCGGTCGGCCGTCAGCCTGTGGGTGTCACCTTTCGTTGGCATCGGTGGCGCGGGCATCGGGCGGATCTGTGGCAGCTTCGGAGGGGTTGCGGATGTGGTCGCCCTCCATCATCAGGAAGAACAGCAGGATGCCGCAGACGCCGATGCTGATCGATGCGTCGGCGACGTTGAACGCCGGGAAGAAGTTGAAGTTGACGAAGTCGGTTACCTCACCGGAGCGCACGCGGTCGATCAGGTTGCCGGCGGCGCCGCCGAGCTGCAGCGCCAGCGCCGCTCGCAGCAGGCCGTGGTCCAAGGGCGGGTAGAGGTAGTAGAGGGCGATGGCCGCGACGCCGACCATCGACGTCACGATCAGGAACGTCGTCTGGCCCTGCAGCATCCCGAACGCCGCGCCGCTGTTGCTGACGTTGACGATGTTGAGGAACCAGTCGTGTTCGGGCCAGGCCTCCCCGCGGTCGAGCCAGGCGCGGATGCCGGCCTTCGTCGCCTGGTCCAGCGCAACGACGGCCGCCGCAATGACGAAGAACCAGACGTCGCGGCGGATGCGCAGGCCGCCTGCAGGCGCGGCGTGGCTGTTTGCCGGCGGAGTGCGCGCTATTGACTCGGGTGCAGGCGGATCCGTATCCACCGGCGCGTATTCGCTCATGAGTTCAGATTACCACAGGGCCAGTGCGCCTACGGCGCAACCCGCGCGTTCGCCAGCTTCTCCAGCACCTGCACCAGCGCCTGCGTGCCGTCTTCGCCCCGGCCGTCCGCCTCCAGCGCCGCGAAGAGCTGGTGCACCAGCGCAGTTCCGGGCAGCGGCGTCGAGCTCTCGTTCGCGACCTCCAGCGCCAGGCGTAGGTCCTTCTGCTGGTGCGCGATCTTGAAGCCGGGGCTGAAATCGCCGGCCAGCACCAGCGGCGCCAGGTTCTGCAACGCCCACGACGAGCCTGCGCCGGAGCGCACCGCCTCGATCATCGTCGCAGGCGCGACGCCGGCCTTGGCTGCCAGCACGAGCGCTTCGCTCATCGCCAGGTTGTTGAGGCCGACGACGACCTGGTTGCAGAGCTTCACCACCTGGCCGGAGCCGCCCGGCCCGCAGTAGACGATCGTCTTGCCGAGCACGTCGAAGATTGGGCGGCAGCGCTCGAACACTTCCTGCACACCTCCCGCCATGATCGAGAGCGTGCCGTTGACCGCTCCCTGCTGGCCGCCGCTCACCGGCGCGTCCAACATCTCGATGCCTGCCTCCGCGTAACGCTCAGCCATCGACCGCGTCACGGCGGGAGACATCGTCGTCATGTCGATGTGGACCAGGCCCGGCCGGCCGCCCTCCGCGATGCCGGCGGCGACCTGCTCGACGTCTGGCGAGTCGCCGACAATGCTAATGACCACGTCGGACTTCGCCGCGACGTCTGCGGCCGATTCGCCTGCCGCGGCGCCGTCGGCGACGAGCGCGTCGATGCCGGGCTGGCTGCGATTCCAGACGGTGAGCGGGTAGCCCGCGGCTAGCAGGTTGCGTGCCATCGGCCGGCCCATAATGCCGAGGCCGATAAAACCGGTGCGATCCCTTATCGTTTTCATAGCGTGACCGTAGTATAATCCACCCAGATTGCGGCCAGAAACTGGAAGGAGCCATGCATGGCCATCGATCCGGGCGTCTTTCGCGCCTACGACATCCGCGGCAAAGTCGGCGCGGGCATCAGCGAAGAGCTGGCGGAGCTCCTCGGTAAGGCATTCGGCACGTACATCACCCGCGACGAGCCGGAGGGCTACGAGGCGCAGGTCGTCGTCGGCCAGGACAACCGCGATTCCGGCCACGGCCTGAAGGCGGCGCTGATGCGGGGCATCGCGTCGACCGGCGCCGTCGTGCGCGATATTGGCATGACGACCTCGCCGGCGCTCTACTACACGATCGGCAATCTCGGTATCACCGGCGGCGTTAACGTTACCGGCAGCCACAACCCACCCGACGAGAACGGCTTCAAGCTCGTCGGCGCTGGCAACTGGCCGATCGCCGGCGACGAGATCCAGGCTGTGCTCGCCATCATCGAGTCGGGCGACTTCCGCACGGGCGAGGGTCGGATCGAGCAATTCGACCATAAGCCGGACTACTTCGCCCAGATCGAACAGTCCGCCAACCTAACGCGGCCCTTCCGCATCGCCGTCGATACCGGCAACGGTGTCGCCGGACTCTTCGCGCCGCCGATGCTGAAGCGCCTCGGCTGCGAGCTCGCCGAACTCTACACTGAGCTCGACAGCAGCTACCCGAACCACCTGCCGGACCCGCAGATGCCGGAGAACATGGTCGACCTGCAGGAGCTCGTGGGCGAGAGCGGCGTCGACATCGGCCTCGCTTTCGATGGCGACGGCGACCGTCTCGGCGTCGTCGACGAACTTGGTGTGCGACACGAGGCCGACTACGTCCTGATGCTGTTGGCACGGGACATGCTCACCGCGGAGCCCGGCGCCAGCATCATCGTCGATATTAAGACCTCGCAGCCCGTCCTCGACGACATCACCGCGCGGGGCGGCGAGCCTGTCGTTTGGAAGACCGGCCACTCCAATATCAAGATCAAGATGAGGGAGCGAAAGACGCCGCTGGCCGGAGAGGCGAGCGGCCACATCTTCTACCGAGACAACTATTATGCGGACGATGCGCTCTACGCCGCCTGTCAGCTCCTGACGTTCCTCTCAAAAAGCGACAAGCCGTTGAGCGCCCACCTGGAGGGTATCCCGCGCTGGTACACCAGTCCGGAGTTGCGCGTGCCCTGTGCGGACGACAGGAAGTGGGACGTCGTCGATGCCGTAGCGGCCACGCTGCGCGAGCGCTACCCGGCCGTGGAGATCGACGGCATCCGCGCCACCTTCCCCGACGGCTGGGCGCTGGTGCGCGCCTCCAACACCGGCCCCAACCTCACGGTTCGATTCGAGTCGAAGACAGAGGAAGGTCTCGCCGCGATCGACGCCGAGGTGAAAGCCGCGCTCGCCGGGCACGTGGAGACCTGGTAGCGGCAGCGCGACAAACTCGAAAGACTAGGAGAGGGCTCGCACTGCGAGCCCTCTCAGATTTCCTACTGATGTGGTCGCAGCTACATCGGTTGCGTGAACTGGAAGAGTTGGATGTAGTTGCCTTCCGGGTCCTTCAGCGTCGCCATGCGTGGGCCGCCCTCGCCCCCCGCCGTCGGCGTTTCGATGAACTCGACGCCTTTGCCCTTGAGCCGTTCGTGGTCGCCGTCGATGTCGTCTGTACCAAGGCCGACCATGTGCCGTGCCGGGTCCTTTGCGTTGCCGCTGACCTCGCTGTGCGTGCCGAGGCCGAGACTGGGCGCGTTCGGGTCGCCGAAGATGACGAAGTCGGGTGACTCCATGCCGACCGCTAGGCCCAGCGTATCGCGATAGAACGGCAGCAGGTTGTTCAGGTCTTCGCTCCATATGGAGGCGAATTGCAGTCCAGTGATCATGTTCTAGCTCCTCTTTCTTGCAGCGTGCGTTTGTTCGTGTCCGTTCGCTACATCTCTCCTTTGCTCCAGGGGTCGACCCCTGGGTCACCGCCTGCCGCCAGCTCCACGAGACGCGGCAGATAGTGCTCCCAGCCCTCCTTGTGGCCGCCCGCCTGGTCGGCGTTGAGGCCCGTGTGCTTCAGCCGGACAATCGTCTCATCGCCATCTTCGGCGAGCGAAATCTCGACGGTGCTGGCGCCCGGCGGGACGGGGTGGCCTTCGCCTTCCCATCCGAATGTGAAGACCACGCGCTCGTTCGGCACGATCTCGACTATCTCGCCCTGCGCGATGTCGTTGCCGTTGATGTCGACGCGGATCGTTCCGCCCGGCGTGGCGTCCATCTCGACTGACCTGCCGAACCAACGCGCCATGCCCGGCCCGTCGCTCAGGAATCCGAACACGGTCTCCGCGCTCGCCTTCACGCGCATTTCCAGTTCCAGCACGTCGCTCTCGCTTGCTGTCGTCATTCCCGTTTCCTCCGTTCCTCTTCTTCTGCGACGAGGGCCAGTTGGCGGAGCCGGCCTTCCCAGAACTCGTCTAGGAACTTGCGGACCTCCGCCAGCCCTTCCGGCCGCGCGCGATAGAGCCGCTGCGTGCCTCGCCGTCGCTCGGAGAGAAGCCCGGCCGTCTTCAACACACGTAGGTGTTGCGAGATCGCCGGCCTGGTCACGTTGAAGTGCGTGGCGATCTCTCCCGCCGGTAGTTCTGTGTCCTGCACCAGCAGCAAGATCTTGCGGCGGTGGGGTTCCGCGAGCGCCCGTAATGCGAGTTCCATGGCGGTTATGTTAGCAGGTACTTACGAAAGATGCAACGGAAAGACGCAATGCACAGACGCGCGTTACGAGCGCGGGATCGTGGCGAGCTTACGCGGAACTGAGGCCCTGGATCATCTCGTCCAGTAACGCGACGAACTCTGCGGTGACCTCGTCGGTCACAGCGTCGTTGATGTAGCCGCCCGTGTTGAACCAGGATCCGTCGTCGTTCTGTTGCTCGAGCAACGCCTCGCCGACGCGGGACGCCAGCCCCCCGATCTTCTCATCGCCGGTTGCGCCATAGACCAGCGCCGAGCCCCAGCCCACCTTGCCCACCTGCGCGGTCGTATACATCTCATCCTGGCAGTTGAACGCCAGACCGAGGAAGTTGGTGGCGAGGTCGAGGTGCTCCGGCTCGCCTGTTGCCATCGAGAGCTTGGTGAGAAACGCGGCGGCGATGCCGATCTGGAAGTAGAGCTGCTTCTCGCCGTCCGCACGCACCACGGCGCGGCGGGCGCGGTCTTCGGGGAACTCCGTGATCAGGCCGCGGTCCGGCCGCAGCATGAAGTAGAGTGCGTTCTCCGGGTCGGGCTGATCGTCCCACACGCGCTTTAGGAAGCGCCCGACGCCGCGCGCCACTTCGACCCTGCCCGTGTACAGCGACGCCGTGCCGGCCTGGCAGGCGGACATCACGTCCTGCGGGCTCTCCGGCTCGTCCAGTTGTGTACGGAAGCCTCCGGTGTCCTTGTGCTGCAGCATCGTCAGAAACTCGATGCCGCGCGCGGCCACGTCAAACTGGCCCAGCTTCTGCGCGCCGCAGATGATCCAGGCGTTGGGGTAGGCGTAGACGCGGTCGAACTGCTGGCCGCGGCCCACCTCGCCGTTGCTCCGCAGGTCGCCCTCCGACGACAGCATGTTGCGGCGGATCCAGGCGACGACGCGCGCGCCCTCCGCCGCGCGGCCCGCGGCTGCCAGCGCCCACGGCGCCTTGTAGTAGCAGCCCAGGCCGCCGCTGGGGTCGCCGATCATGCCGTCTTCGCGCTGGCGGCTCACTAGATACTGCGCGCCGCGTTCTTTTGCGTCGACCAGCTTCGCCGCGTCTATCATTTCTGCCATCCCCTCGCCTCCGAATCTGAGCCGCGCGGAACGCGCGACCCGAGCCGCGCGTCCGCGTGGCCGTAACGGCGTCCAGCATACCTTGCGTTAGTTGAGTTGCCAAGGAGTTAGCAAAGGCCTGCCAAGCCGGCCAACGCCGCAGAGTTTTCTTGCAGGGGTGGGGGACGCGTGGTATATTGATCATGACCTAGGGTGGATGAGATGAGAAAGTGGGTTCTGCCCACTTTTTTCTTCGTCTAGCGCTTTACCCTTCAGAAGAGGTACCACGCATGGCAAAGAGCGACTTTCTGGTCGCCATCACGCAGTTAGCCGCCGAGAAGAACCTGCCGCAAGAGGTGGTGTTCGAAGCGGTGGAGGCTGCGCTGGCGTCAGCCTACAAACGCGATGAGCTGGCGACGAGCGACGTCGTCGTGAAGATCGACCCGGACACCGGCGGGACGCGCGTCTTCACGCGCCGCACCGTCGTCGAAGAGGTCGAAGACGAAGAGACGCAGATCAGCGTCGATGAGGCGCGTAAGTTGAGTCCTACCGCTCAACTCGAAGAGGGCATCGATACGGAGGTCGCCGCCCAGTACTCCGGCCGCGTCGCGGCGCAGACCGCGAAGCAGGTCGTCCTGCAGCGCCTGCGGGAGGCGGAGCGCGAGGTGGTGTTCGAGGAGTACGCCGGCAAGGAAGGCGATATCTCCTCCGGCGAGATGGTGCGGATGGAGGGCCGTAACGTCATTATCGACCTTGGCAAGGCGGAGGCGCTGCTCCCCGGCTCGGAACAGATTCGCATTGAGCACTACCGCTCCGGCCAGCGGCTGAAGTACTACATCCTGGAGGTCTACAAGGCCGCGAAGGGGCCGCAGGTCGTCGTTTCACGGACGCACAAGAACCTCGTCCGCCGCCTCTTCGAACTCGAGGTGCCGGAGATCGCAAAGGGTACTGTCGAAGTCAAAGCAATCGCGCGCGAGGCCGGGTTCCGCACCAAGGTGGCGGTCTGGTCTGCGCAAGAAGGCGTCGACCCCGTCGGCGCTTGCGTCGGCCTGCGCGGCCTGCGCATCCAGAACATCGTCAACGAGTTGAACGGCGAGCGCATTGACGTCATCCTCTGGGATCCGGAATCGACCCGATTTGTCGCCCACGCGCTCAGCCCGGCCCAGGTCGTCCACGTTGGCATCGACGAGGCGACGAACACTGCTGAAGTCGTCGTGCCAGATAGACAGCTCTCGCTCGCCATCGGCAAGGAGGGGCAGAACGCTCGACTGGCCGCGAAGCTGACCGGTAGGCGCATCGACATCAAGAGCCAGTCGGTCTACGAGGAGATCATGGGCGGCCTGCCGGAGCCGGAGGAAGAGGCCGTCGCGGAAGCTGCGGCTGAAGCGGAGCCGGTCGCGGCCGCCGTGGCGCTGGAAGAAGGCGCCGCTGAGCCCGCGACCGAGGCGGCTGCCGCCGGTGAAGTCGAAGAGTCGGCGACTGAGGCAGAGGCCGCACCGGTAGAAGCGCCGGCAGTTGCGGCCAAAGCGCCCGCGGCGGCCAAGGCGCCGGCGGGGGCCAAGATCCGCTTCGCCGAGGAGCTGATCGTCGGCGACCGCGACCAGACCGAAGCGCCGCCCAAGGCGAAGACGTGGGTTCGCGGTAAGAAGGGCTCAGCCCCCGCCCGCGACCCAGCGGCGAAGGCGAAATCGACGAAGCGCTCCCGCCGCGTGGTTCTGGAAGAAGAAGACGACTACGAACTCGAAGATGACTACAAGCTCGAAGAAGACGACAAGGACGAAGAGTAGCGGGAGCGCAGCGTGACCAAGAACCACATTCCACAGCGCACCTGCATCGCCTGCCGGATCAGCGGCGACAAACGCGATCTGGTCCGGCTCGTCAAGACGCCGGAGGGTGCAATCGAGGTAGACCCCAGCCGTAAGCGAGACGGCAGGGGCGCCTACGTCTGCGCCAAGGCTGCGTGCTGGGAGCGTGCGCTGAAGGGCGGCGCGCTCGGCGCGGCACTGCGAACGACGGTATCGACGGCCGACCGCGACGGGCTGCGCGAATACGCCCGCACGCTGCAGACCGCCGCGGCGGTGGGGGCCTAGCCGAATGCCACCTAGACGACGCAGGCCGCCTGCCAGGCGCCCCAGATCTCCCGGCAAGAAGCGCAAAGGCGCAGTCGATAGCGCCGCAGAGGAGGCGACGGTCGAGGCCGTCGCGACCGAAGTGGCGCCGGAAGACGTCGTTCTACGCCCGCTGGACATTCCCCGCGTCCTCACCGTCAAAGAGCTCGGCGACCTGATGGAGCTCCCGCCGACGGACGTCATCAAAGAACTGATGAAGAACGGCGTGATGGCGGCGATCAACCAGAGCATCGACTTCGAGACCGCCGCCATTGTCGCGCACGACCTCGGCTTCGAGCCAAGTGAAGCCGCTCCGGAAGAAGGCGACGATGCCACGGAAGCCGGACAGCAGGGCGCCGTCATCGAAGAAACGGAGGGCATCGAGCTCACGCAGCGACCGCCCGTTGTCACCGTCCTCGGCCACGTCGACCATGGCAAGACCAGCCTGCTGGACGCCGTCCGCAAGGCGAACGTCATCGGGGGCGAGGCCGGCGGCATCACGCAGCACATCGGCGCCTACCAGGTCACGGCAAACGGCCAGCCGATCACGTTCCTGGACACACCCGGCCACGCCGCCTTCACCGCCATGCGCGCCCGCGGCGCCCGCGTCACGGACGTCGCCGTTCTTGTCGTCGCGGCCGACGACGGCGTCATGCCGCAGACAAAGGAAGCGATCGACCACGCCCACGCGGCGGGCGTCCCGATCGTCGTCGCGATTACGAAGATCGACCTGCCCGGCGCGCAGCCGGACCGCGTCAAGCAACAGCTTGCCGAGAACGAGATCAACATTGAGGAGTACGGCGGCGATACGATCTGCGTCCTCGTGTCCGGAAAGACCGGCGAAGGCGTGCCAGAGCTGTTGGAGAACGTCCTCGTCGCGTCGGAGGTGCTGGAGCTTAAGGCCAACCCGAATCGTCCGGCGATAGGGACAGTCATTGAAGCCGGCATGGACCGCAAGAGCGGCGCCACCGCCACGGTGCTGGTGCAGACCGGCACGCTGCACGTCGGCGACACGGTCGTCGTCGGCGATACGTCGGGCCGCATCAAGGCGATGATAGATGAGGACGGAAAGCGCTTGAAGGCGGCCGGCCCGGGCGAACCAGCCGTGATTATGGGTCTCCAGGACGTTCCGCAGGCGGGCGAGACTGTCACCGCCGTCAAGGACGAGAAGTCAGCGCGGCAGATCGTCGTGCAGGGGTTGCGGGAGAGGAAGGCGGCCTCGCTTCACGCCCAGCCCCGCGTGACGCTGGACACGCTGTTCGGCGAGATCAGCGCGGGCAAGATGAAGGAGCTGAACCTGATCCTCAAGACGGACGTGCAGGGCAGCATCGAGCCGATCCGCCAGTCACTGCTGCAGCTCACCTCGGATCAGGTGCGCATCAAGATTATCCACTCCGGCACCGGCTCTATTAACGAGCAGGACGTGATGCTGGCGATGGCTTCGTCCGGCATCATCATCGCGTTCAACACGCGCCCGGAGCCCGGCGCGGAGCGTCTAATCGAACAGGAGAGCGTCGACCTTCGCCACTACGATGTCATCTACAACATCACGGAAGACGTGGAGAAGGCGCTTCACGGCATGCTGGAGCCGACGTACAAGGAAGTCATCACCGGCCACGTCGAAGTTCGCGAGGTCTTCCAGGTGCGCCGCCGCAACTCTGTCGCCGGCTGCTACGTCCGCGACGGTGAGGTCACCCGCAACGACCTCGTCCGCGTGTTCCGTGAGGAGGAACAGATCACCGAGACGAAGATCGCGAGCCTCCGCCGCTTCCAGGAGGACGCCCGGGAGGTTCAGACAGGATTCGAGTGCGGCGTCGTGCTCGAAGACTTCACCGACTTTCAACAGGGCGACCTGCTAGAGATCTACCACCGCGAACGAGACAACTAGGCCACCCTGGGCACGAGGCCACCGCTGGCCACTAGGCCGCCTCGGTGGCGCCGAACGTTCCCATGACCCGCAGAACAGAACGAATTAACGAACTGCTGCGAGAGGCGATCAGCGAGATCGTGCGGCACGACGTGAGGGACCCGCGCGTCGGCGGCCTGCTCTCGATTACGGAGGTCGACGTCTCTCCGGACCTCCGTCAGGCCAAGGTCTTCGTCAGCGTGATGGGCAGCGACGCGGAGAAGAGCGATACGGTCAAGGCGCTTCGCATCGCGGCCGGCTTCGTCCAGCGCGAACTGCGCCGTAGGGTCACGCTGCGACGGACACCGGAGCTCACGTTCGTCCCGGACGAATCGATGGAAGAGGGCGCCCGTATCTTGACGCTGCTGGACGAGACGCACGAGCCGCCGGAACAGTCGTAGCCGTGACGGCCGGCATCCTCAACATCAACAAGCCGCAGGGCGTCACGTCGTTCTCCATCGTCAAGCGCGTGCGGCGGCTGACGGGCGTGAAGAAGGTCGGCCATGCCGGCACGCTCGACCCGATAGCCGATGGCGTGCTGCCGATCTGCCTCGGCCGGGCGACTCGCATCGTCGACTACATCGTCGGCCAGCCGAAGCTCTACCGCGCCACCGTCCGCTTCGGCAGCGCCACCGACACCTACGACGCCGACGGTGAGACCGTAGTTACGGGCGATACGAGCGCGCTGACGCGGACGGCCGTCGAAACGGCGCTGGCGGGATTCGTCGGCGAGATCCTCCAGATGCCGCCCATGTACAGCGCGCTGAAGTACCAGGGACGACCCCTCTATGACTACGCCCGGGCCGGCCAGACCGTACCGCGCGAGGCGCGTACTGTGCGCATCTACCGCATTGACGTGCTGCGATTCGAGGACCCCGTCGCGGAGATCGAGCTGGAGGTTGGCCAGGGCGCCTACGTGCGGTCCGTCGCGCACGATGTCGGAGAGCAGTTGGGCTGCTACGCGCACATGGAGCGTCTCACGCGGGTGAGCAGCGGCCCATTTCACCTGGACGATGCGCTCCAGCTTGAAGAGTTGGAAGCGGCGGCAGAGCGCGGCGAGTGGCAGGAGTTGCTGGCGCCCGTCGATTGCGTGCTGGAGTCGTGGCGGGCCGCGCTCCTCGGCGAGCTCCACAGTCGCGATGTCCGCCAGGGCCGCTTGCTTGAGCTGCGGCCCGCACGCTCAGAGCGGCTCGAATTGGAGACGCCATGCCGGGCATATTCAGAGGACGGAGAGTTCTTGGCCATCCTCACGTATCGCGGCGGAAACCGCTGGCAGCCGGACAAAGTCTTTTCGGCACAGTAGAATATCCCCCGCAATTTCGCGTCAGATACCCTTGACATCCGCCGGAAAAGGGATATGATTCTACCTAGCGTATCTACGGCCGGTCGTACGCGGCAGATGCGGGCGGTATCTAGCAGGCGAGGGCGTCGGCACACGGTTGTAGAAGTTGTACTCGGTCCCGCGACAAGGCGACTGTCGCACAGCACGGTAGGAAAGGAAGGAACAACGGTATGGAAGCGTATTGTCTGAAGTGCAGGACCAAGCGGGAGATGAAGGACCCGCAGAAGGTAACGATGAAGAATGGCAAGCCGGCCACGAAGGGAAGTTGCCCCACCTGCGGTACGCAGATGTACCGCATCGGCAAGAGCTAAGCCGGCCCTAGCATTCACAACACACAACCAGAGGGGTGGTCAGATGGCCACCCCTCTCCGTTTGTCCAGATCGCCCCGCAGATCAATTGGCTCCACATCCCATGAGGATGTGGAGCCTCAGCTATTCTGCAGTCTGGCGGCTCCCAGACGGTTTCGGCCGCGCGATGTCTCAGCACGCCACCAGCGCGGTGGCCGCGAGGTGTCCTCCCGGCAAGTAAACTTTACTGTTGACAGTCTCCGAGCTCTCACTTACACTTTTAGCGAGTAACGAAAACTTTACTCGCCGATGTAATTTCGCGGTAGACACCGAGGCTCAGGTGGCAACAACACGGCTCTTTCAGGTAATGGCGGAACGCGGCCACACCCAGCGTTGGTTGCTGGCGCAGCTAGAGAAGCACGGCCAAACATTTAGCGAGACGTACCTGTCGCAGGTGAAGTCCGGCGCGAAACCGCCCAGCGCGCGTTTCCGGGAAGCGGTCTCCGCCGTACTCGTCATGCCGGAGAACGAACTGTTCGATACTGCGGACGGCGTCGCGCCGCGAGCGAAGCAGACGCAAGGGGAGGGAACGATGCCGAAGACGAAGAAGAGCGGGGGCAAGATCAACGTCGCCATCATTGGCGTTGGCAACTGCGCCTCGTCGCTGATTCAGGGTGTGGAGTTCTACAAAGACGCCCGCGACGACGACACGGTTCCCGGTCTGATGCACGTCAACCTGGGCGGCTATCACGTCCGCGACCTTAACTTCGTCGCCGCCTTCGATATCGACGTCAACAAGGTGGGCAAGGACATCGCCGAAGCGATCTACACGCCGCCCAACAACACCTACAAGTTCGCAGACGTGCCGGCGACGGGCGTGACGGTCTCCCGCGGCATGACGCACGATGGCCTCGGCAAATACCTCAAGGAAGTGATCCAGAAGGCGCCGGGCCAGACCGTCGATATCGTCCGCACGCTCAAGGAGACGGAGACCGACGTCGTCATTAGCTACCTCCCCGTCGGCTCCGAGGAGGCGACAAAGTGGTACGTGGAGCAGGTGCTGGCCGCCGGCTGCGCGTTCGTCAACTGCATACCGGTCTTCATAGCTCGCGAAGAGTACTGGCAACAGCGCTTCACGGAGCGCGGCCTGCCGATAGTCGGCGACGACATCAAGTCGCAGGTCGGCGCGACGATCGTGCATCGCATTCTCACCCGGCTGTTCCAGGACCGCGGCGTGCGGCTGGACCACACCTACCAGCTCAACTTTGGTGGCAACACGGACTTCCTCAACATGCTGGAGCGCGAACGGCTGCAATCGAAGAAGATCTCCAAGACGAACGCGGTTACCTCGCAGCTCGACAACGAAATGCTGGCTGGCGACGTCCACGTCGGCCCGAGCGACCACGTGCCGTGGCTCTCGGACCGCAAGTGGGCCTACATCCGCCTGGAAGGCACCACGTTCGGCGATGTGCCGCTCAACGCGGAGCTGAAGCTGGAGGTATGGGACAGCCCGAACTCCGCAGGCGTCGTCATCGATGCCGTGCGCTGCTGCAAGCTGGCGCTGGACCGCGGTCTCTCCGGCTCGCTGGAAGGCCCTTCGGCCTACTTCATGAAGTCGCCGGCCACGCAGTACACGGATGAACAGGCTCGCGACATGGTGGAGGGGTTCATCCGCGGGAAGTAGCGCCGTGGATGCAACGCCTTGGATGTAGTGCCAGGGACATAGCAATTGGTCATCTACTGGCTGTTCCGCCTCACCATCCTCATCACCAAGCCGCTGCCGCTTTGGTTCGCGTACAAGCTCGGCGCCGGCGTTGCCCAGATCTGTTATTTCTTCTTCCATGCGCAGCGGCGCGCGTTGAACGCCAACCTCGCGCGCGTGCTCGGCTCCGGCGACGCGCGCGCCGTCGATGTCGTCGCCCGTCGCGCCTACCGCAACTTCGGCAAGTTCGTCGTCGACTTCATCCACTTCCCCGCCGTGACGCGGCAGGAGGTACGCCGGAGGCTGCAGTTCGATCAGTGGACGGAGCTGGACGACGCGATTGCGGAGGGCCGCGGCGTCCTCATCGTGACCATGCACTGCGGCGTCTGGGACATGGGCGCGGCCGCGCTCGCCGCGTACGACTACCCCATTCACGCCATCGTGGACAGCTTCCGCGACCCACGCCTGGATGAGCTGGTCCACAGCTCGCGCACGAAGCTCGGCATCCACGTCATACCACGCGAGCGCGTCGGCCCCAGCACGCTCCGTGCGCTGAAGCGCGGTGACGTCCTTGCGACGCTGATAGACGCGCCGTCCCCAGGAATGATGGTCGACGTCGATTTCATGGGCGCGACGACGACCGTGTCTGCTGTACCGGCGCGAATTGCGCTCATGACGGGCGCGCACGTGATCCCCTGCCTGATCCTGCGCGGACCGGAGAGCGACTCTATCGTGCGGCCCGTGCTGGACACACGCGGGGCCCGCTATGAGCCGACCGGCGACGAGAAGCGCGACGTACAGGCGCTGACGGAGCTGATCATGGCGAGCCTGGAGCAGATAGTTAGGCAGCATCCGGACCAGTGGATGCTGTTCAGCCACTTCTGGCCGCAACAGACCGCTACAGTATCGGGACGGTAGACTGCCTGCATCGTGTGGAGGTATTACGCGCTCCGGCTGGCCTACATCCTCCTCGGGCGGCTGCCTGTGCCCGTCCTCTACGTCATCGCGCGCATCTTCGCTGATGGCGCGCATCTCTTCCGCGCGGACGCTCGCAACGCCGTCCGAGCGAACATGCGGCGAGTGATGGGACCGGACGCGGAAGATCGGGACGTGCGCCGGGCCTCGCGGGAAGTCTTCCGCAACGTCACCCGCTACTATGCAGACCTGCTTCGCGTCGGACGTACCGATATCCAGGCCTTCTTCCGCGACAGGATCGAGATCACCGGCGTCGAACACCTTGAGGCCGCGCGCAGCTCTGGTCGCGGCGCAGCCGTCGTCGGCGCGCACTTCGGCAACCCGGAGATGTCCGTTCAGGGCCTGGCGGCGATGGGGTACGCGTTCTTCGGCTTCACGGAGCCTTTGGAACCCCCCGCGCTCTCCGATTTCACGCACCGCCTCCGTTCCCACCACGGACACGTCTACCACACGGTCGGCTACCGCGCGGTGAAGGAAGCGATGCGCCACATTCGGAAGGGCGGGCTCGTTGCCGTGTTGCTGGATCGCGACGTGACCGGCAGCGGCCTGCCGATGCGGTTCTTCGGCGCGGAGGCGAGCATCCCAGTCGGTGGGATCGAGATGGCGCTGCGAACCGGGGCCGACGTGATCATCGCGCAGTCGTGGCGGCTGCCGGGCTATCGTTTCCGCGTCGAGGTCGGGCCGCCGCTGCAGATCGAGCGCACAGGCGATTTCGAGGTGGACGCCCGCGCCTACGCGGAGCAGGTACTGAGGATCCTGGAGGAGCAGATCCGCTCCGACCCCGGCCAGTGGGCGGTGCTGGAACGCATCTGGGCGGACGATACCTCCGCTGACGCCGAACGGCTGGCCGAATAGCATACGGTACAATCTCTGCGCGATGGGTACCGCAGACCTGCACGTACATACTGCTCTGGGCGACGGCATGGCAGAGATACCGGAGCTGCTGGCCTACGTTGAGGACGAGACCGACCTCTCGCTCATCGCCATCACAGAGCACGATGACATCCGCGCGGCCAACGAGACACGCGAGGCGTGGGCGCGCGGAAGCTACCGATTTGGCGTTGTTCTGGGCCAGGAGGTGACGACGCTGGAGGGACACCTGCTTGCCCTCTTCATCGAAGAAACGGTGCCCAGCCTGCAACCGCTCGCGCCGACGCTGCGGGCGGTGCATAGCCAGGGCGGCATCTGCGTGATCCCACATCCGATGAGCTGGCTGACGCGCAGTATCGGCCGACGCGCGATCGAGCGCATCATCGCCGAAGCCGCCGAAGGCATCGCGTTCGACGCAATCGAACGCTCCGTCAGCCCCGCCGCGCGCGTGACGGCGGACAAGGCGCTGCGGCTCAACCGCGAACGCTACCACCTGGCCGAGGTCGGCGGCAGCGACGCCCACTTTCTCAAAGCGATCGGCTCCTGCCACACGGAGTTCGAAGGCAGTTCAGCTGCGGAGCTGAAGCAAGCCATTCTCCAGCGCCAGACGCGTGCGGTGGCCGGCCGGCATCCCTCCCTGCGCCAACTTGGCATGGGGCAGGTGATCCGCCAGCAGTGGCGCGGCATCATGGCCACGCCCCGCCAGATGGGCTGGCTGCCGACGATCGGCAGCTTCTTCCGGCGGGTGCGTTCGTGAAGATCGCTCTCGTCTCCCCGTACGACTGGACGGTGCCCGGTGGCGTCAACAGCCACTGTGCCCACCTCCGCGATCAGTTCGTGGTCGCCGGACACGATGTCCGCATCGTCGCGCCCGCATCGCGCAAAGTCGACGATGAGGGGGTAATAACAATAGGGCGCCGTCCGGTGAGCGTGCCCGCTAGCGGCTCGCTCGCTCGCATCTCGCTCTCGCTGACGTTGGGCCCGCCGGTGCGCAAGGTGTTAGCGGAGGAACGATTCGATATCGTCCACGTCCACGAACCGTTCATGCCCATGCTGCCGATCCACTTTCTGCGCTACTCGGAGGCCGTCAACGTCGGCACCTTCCACGCCAGCAGAGAGAAGTCGCAATTCTTCTACAGATGGGGCCGCCGCCACCTGCGACGCTGGTTTAGGAGATTGGACGGCAAGATCGCCGTCTCGTCGGCCGCCGCCAATTTTGTGGAGGAGTACTTTCCCGGCTACTACAACATCATCCCGAACGGCGTCAACGTCCGGCGTTTCTCGGCGCCGGCCCCGCCGCTGGAGAAGTCTCCGGACAGTAAGCAGACCATCCTCTTCGTCGGCCGGCCGGAGAAGCGCAAAGGCCTGGATCACCTGCTCAACGCCTACGAGCGGGTCAAAAGCCAGCGGCCCGCCACGCGTCTGCTGATCGTCGGCGCCGGTAAATTCGGCCGTTTCGAGCGCAAGGTGAAGTCCCGCCGCCTCGCCGATGTCGAGTTCTGCGGCTACGTCTCGGACGAAGACCTGCCGCGCTACCACCAAGCGGCCGACGTCTTCTGCGCTCCGGCTACCGGGTTCGAGAGCCAGGGCATCGTCTTGCTAGAGGCAATGGCGGCCGGCCTGCCGATCGTCGCCAGCAATATCGAGGGCTACGCCGGAGTGCTAACGCACGGCGTGGAGGGCCTGCTGGTGCTGCCGGGCGACGAGGAGGCGCTGGCCGCCGCGTTGCTTGAGCTGCTCTCCGATGACGGCGCGCGCCGCCGGATGACGAGCCAGGCCAAACGGCGCGCACAGCGGTTTGCCTGGGAGCGCGTGTCGCAGCAGGTGCTCTCCTACTACGAACGGCTGTTGCACGAGAGAGAACTCACCGGCAGCGCACGCAGCTCGTCGCAGGCGGGGTAGGACGCAGGCAAGGATGTCGCGACTGCGCTCGTTCACGCTCCTACCGCACAAGGTCCCGCGCGGTGTCATCGATCCGATCGTCAGGCTGCTGGCGCGGACGGGCATCACCCCGAACCAGCTCAGCATCTTTGGCTTCTGCGGCAACGTGGGGGCCGCCGTTTTGGCGGCGCGAGGAGAGTTCCTCTACGCCGGTATCGCGATGCTCGTCTTCAGCGCCCTCGACCTGCTGGACGGCGCACTGGCCCGCGCGACCGGCCGCGCGACGCGCTTCGGCGCGGTGCTCGACTCGGCGCTCGACCGCCTGTCGGAGGCGGCCGTGCTCGGCGGGCTCACGTTCTACTTCGCCGAGCGCCACCAGACGGAGGAGACCGTGCTCTGCTTCGCGGCGCTGACCGGCTCCGTTCTGGTTAGTTACGTCCGAGCCCAGGCGCTGGCCCACGGCTTGGAGTCGCGCGACGGGCTGTTCACTCGCGCTGAGCGCGTGATCCTACTGGCCGCCGCGCTTATGATTGACCAAGTGCGCATCGGACTCTGGATCCTGGCCGTGGTCGCCCTGGCGACCGGCCTCCAGCGCATCTACATCGCCTGGGACGGATTCCGTAAGCTGCCAGAACCGCAGCCCGTGCCCGAGCCGGACGCGAATGCCATGAACGAGAAACAACCGTGATCCCCCTGCGGGAGCAAGACTACATCGCGCAGAAGTTCGCGCAGGAGCTGGCCGGAAAGGTCAAGGTCGACTTCTTCACGCAGAAGGCGTCGTCGATCCTCGTCCCCGGCCGCGAAGAGTGCGCCACCTGTCCCGAAGCAGGGATGTTGGTTCGCGAAGTGACGTCGCTCAGCCCCCGCCTGCTGCTCTCCGAGCACGAGTACGCGGACGAGCCGGAGGCCGCCCAGAAGCTCGGCGTCGATAAGGTTCCGGCCTATGTCTTGCGCGGCCCGTCTAATCGGCCGCTGCGCTTCTTCGGACTGCCGGCGGGCAACCTGCTCCCCAGCTTTATCGAGACGATCTTGGGCGTCTCCCGCCAGCAGGCAATCGTCGCGCCGGAGACCGCGACGCAACTCAAGAAGCTGAAAGACGACGTATCGATTACGGTCTACGTCACGCCGGGCTGTCCGCATTCGCCCGCCGTCGTGCACACAGCCTTTCGGCTGGCCCACGCTAGCTCCCACATCGCCGCGTCTGCCGTCGAGATCGGCGAATTTCCACGCATCGTCCAGCAGCTCGGCATCCAGGCCGTCCCGCTGATCGCGATCGACGGCCACCCGGCCGTCGCCGGCGCGGTGGACGAGGCAGGGCTGGTGCAGGCGGTGATGCGCGCCGCCGACGGCAGCGGCGTGGGAGCGCCCACGGTACGCGGCGGCGCGATGACGACGGTCCAGCACCAATCCGGTCCAGGGAAGCCGGCCGGCCCGGCGCAGCCGGGCTCGGGCCTGATCCTGCCCCGCTAGCGATGGGCGTAATCGAAGCGAACCAGCCGGGCGCACCCGCAGCGCCCGCCGGCCAGTCCGGTGGCGGCCTGCGTTCCGGTCTGCGGCGCCTGTTTGATAGCGCCGTCGACCTCGAGTTCACGCGCTTCTGGCCGTTCGCCGTCCTCGCGCTCGTCTACGTCGCCTCGCGCGCGTACTGGCTGAACTTGGGCTATGGCACAGACCCCGACGCCTGGCGCGTGGCCATGGTCGCCGAACACCTCTGGGCGGAAGGCGAGTACTTCCCGTCGCGGCTGCCGGGCTACCCGCTCCACGAGTTCGTCACTGCAGCGTTCGTGAAGCAGGGCTGGATCTGGACCAACCTGACAACCGTGCTGATATCGCTGACCGGTGTCTACGTTTTCGCAGCGCTGGCGAAGAAGCTGGAGCTGCCGAATCGTGGCGCGCTGACGTTGGGATTCGCCTTCGCGCCGCTGCTCTGGATCAACAGCGTGATGACCATGGACTACATGTGGGCGCTCACGTTCCTGCTGGCCGCGTACCTCACGCTGCTCGACGAGCGGCCCACTGCGGGCGGCATTCTGCTCGGCATCGCGGCAGGGTTCCGGCTCACTTCAATGTTCATGCTGCCCGTGTTCCTGCTGCTGATCTGGCGAATGCGGTTCCGCGACCAGGGCCGGACGTTCGCGATTGCCGCGCTCGCCACGACGATGCTGGTCTACGCGCCGGTGTTCATGACGTACGGGCTGGACTTCCTCAACTTTTACGACCAGGACGTCCACATTGAAGAGTTCATCAAGCGGCTCGGTAAGGACGGCCTCGGCATCATCGGCGGGCTCACCGTGCTAGCGGCGCTGCTCCTCTCGGCCAAGCGGCTGCTCCGGCTGCCGGGCGACCTGCTGCGCGACGCCAACGTCCTCGTCTGGGCGGTCGCGATCGGCGTCGTCTTCGCGTCGTACACGCGGCTGCCGCACGAGATCGCCTACCTGATCCCCGTCTTCCCGTTCGGATTCTTCCTCATGGCGCGCTACCTCAGCCGGCCGTTGCTGGTAACGGCGCTGGTCGTGATCGTGGCGGCGGGCTTTGTCGACCTCACGTCGCCCGACGACACGACAGGCATCAGCGCCTCAACGTTCACCAGCGCCCGCGTGGGGAAGGGGATGCTGCTCTCCGATGTCGACACGCTGCGCAACCAGAAGGAGTTCGCGGAGGAGCTGCGGAAGCTGACGGTCAGCCACCGCGCCATCGTTCTGCCGGCCGTGGTGGTCGTGGGCTTCATCTACCCGGAGCTCGTGAGCCTCTATCGCGACGAGCTCGAGATCGCGATTCTCGAGAAGGACGAATCGGCCATCAGCCAGCTCTCCGATAAGGGCCGCGCCTGCGACCCGGCCTGCAACGTGCGCCCGGATATCGAGTACGTTTGGCTGCTCGAATTCGATGAGTTCCAGCACTATCTGGATAGCGGCCGCACGGTCTACTACACGGACGACGCCGCCCGCAGCACGTACTCGGTCTACGGCTACCGTCTGGGGTACTTCGGGGCGTTGGAGCTACAGCTCAGCCGCGACAACCCGTCGCTCGCGGCGGGTACGGCCAGTACGGACCGCTAGCGCGATCTCCGCGCCAGCATTAGCCCTGCGATCACAAGGCCGCCCGCCACCACCGCCGTCACGCCGATCACGACGATGATCAGCACGGCAGAACCGCTGCTGTTGCCGTTATCGGCCGCGTCGGGAGCGCGCGTCGGCTCCGCAGGATCGTCGCCCGGACCATCGGTCGGTTCGTCGCTGGGCGCCTCTTCGCGCGGCGGCAGACCGACCGACTCGCGCCATT
Organism: Chloroflexota bacterium; assembly: GCA_029262675.1. Lineage (GTDB taxonomy): Bacteria > Chloroflexota > Dehalococcoidia > DSTF01 > RBG-16-68-14 > JADFKB01. The sequence goes on from JAJCYW010000016.1 coordinate 169,383, forward strand.
CGTTCTCCAGACCGTCCTGGTCGAACCCGTAGACCTGCTCCAGCGCGCCGCCCGTGGTGTCGCCCGCTTTGAACGCCCGGAACAGCTCCGCGAACTGCTCCTCGCCGTACGTCAGGACGAGGTACTCGACGAGGCTCCAGGACTGTCCGTAAAAGAGCGACACGCGACTGCTCAGCGCGCCGCTGCTGGCCGAACTGAGGCTGCGGACCGAGAAGACATCGTTGGAGCGGATGGCGGCCTGTAGGGACTGGTACTGTCCGCCCAGCGGTTGGCTCTGGGCGTAGACCGCCGTACCTTCGTTCAGCCAGTCCGGCACCCCGAACGGGCCGCTGACGGCCTCCCGCACGACGATGTGCGCGACCTCGTGGCGGGTGATGTCGCCGGCGGCGGAGTCCGCCGAGACCATCGCCGTATCGGAGTAGACGACCTCGCCGCGCGTGACGACGCCCTCGCCCGACGACGACAGAATCGCCGGCTCCATCTCGGCCGCGGTGCGGTAGTAGCGGACCTTGACCGGGAAGTCGACCGTCGTCTCCAGCATCCTGCCGACATTATCGAGTGCTTCGCGGGCGGCGGTGAGGATGTCGCGCGCTTCGTCTTCGCTGGTGTCGTACCACCAGACGGTGAGGTTGCCCTCCGACAGGCTCTGCCAGTCGAAGCGACTGTCCTCGTACATGATGTCCTGGGGTTCCGTCTCCAACTCGCCGCTTGCCGACAGCAGTCGCCAGAAGTAGGTCACCTCTGCGCCGGGGATCAGCACGTTGCGCGGCGTCGCCAGCAGGTCGAACCGGCAGCTCACTACGGTGCCGCCCGTGCACTCCGGGATCGCGCTCGTCCGCACGCCGTCCGGCGCCACCTGATAGACCAGCCGCACGTCGTCCAGTCCGTCCGGCGATGCGGCGGTTAGGTTGAAGACGAGGCCGGTTGGAAAGTCGCTGCGGGCCTCGTTCATCCGCACCTCGATCTCGCCCTGCGCCGCCACTAGCGACAGCGACGCCGCAACGGTGAGCAGCAGCGCGATCGCGACGGCGGCGACGCTGTGAATGGCAGCCCTGCCGCGAATGGCAGCCCTGCGGTGCCTGGCGGTTCGGCGCATGTTGGTTAGGCGCATTAGGCCTCCTGGCCGACGGTCGATTTCAGGTAGGCGTCGATGAACGGGTCCAGGTCGCCCTCCAGTACATCCTCGGCGTTGCTCGTTTCGAAGTCCGTTCGGTGGTCCTTTACCAGCTTATAGGGATGGAGCACGTAGCTGCGAATCTGGTTGCCCCAGCCAGCCTCGATGTGCTCCCCCTTAATCTTCGCGCGCTGCTTTGCCTGCTTCTCCACTTCCACCTCCAGCAGCCGCGCCTCCAACACCCGCATCGCGCTCTCCTTGTTGCGCGACTGCGACCGCTCGTTCTGGCAGACGACGGCGATGCCGCTCGGGACGTGCGTCACGCGGACGGCAGTCGAGTTCTTCTGCACGTTCTGGCCGCCGTGGCCGCTGGCCCGGAACGTATCGATGCGCAGGTCGTCCATATCGAGCGTGACCTCCGCCGCGCTCTCCGCCTCCGGCATCACTTCGATGAGCGCGAACGATGTGTGGCGCGAATGGTCGGAGTCGAACGGAGAGAGTCGCACAAGCCTATGAACGCCGCGTTCCGACTTCATGTAGCCATAGGCCAGCTTGCCGCGCACCTCCACGGTGACGCTCTTGATGCCGGCCTCTTCGCCCGACGTCATGTCCAGCACCTGCGTCTCGAATCCGCGCTGCTCCGCCCAGCGCAGGTACATGCGCAGCAGCATCTCCGCCCAGTCCTGCGACTCCGTGCCGCCTGCGCCGGCGTGGATCGCCAGGATCGCGTCGCGGCTGTCGTAGGGGCCGGAGAGGCGCAGCTCCAGGTCGAGTGCCTCGAGCTGCTCGCGCAGCGCGGCCACCTCCGACTCCAGGTCGGCGGCCACGGCGCCGACCGCGGCGTCGTCGTCCTCCGCCGCGGCTAGCTCGACGAGGCCGAGCGCGTCGTTTGCGCGCTGCTCCAGGCCGCGCCAGGTATCGATGGTTGTGTTGGTGTCGGCGAGGCGTTTCATCGTGGCCTGCGCCGCCCGCCCGTCGTCCCAGAAGGCAGCGGCGGTTGACGCCTCCTCCAGTTCGCGAGCGGTGGCTTCTAGTTGGGGGACGTCAAAGGCGCACCAGGACTTCCGCGATCCGCGCCTGCATCGATGTTAGTTCGTCTCGTAGCTCGTTCATGTATCGGGGTCCTCGTTGCGGTCGTTTCGTCTCTCTATCTCAGTGTACAGCAGGCGCGGGTACGGGCGATACTGACCTCTCACCCCCGCCTGTGGCTAGACGCCCACACCCCCGGCCCCACACCCCGGGGGGGAGGGGTGACGGCAGTCGGGGTGAGGGCACGCCCACCCCCCTTGACAACCTCTGCCGCGCTCAGTATATTCACCCCCTCTGGCGGTACCCTCGCGCCGCCCTAAGATTGGCTGGAATGGTCTGGGAGGCATGGCATGCGCGTACGAACGATCTCGGTAGCTCTCGGCCTAACGGCGGTATTGGTTCTGACCTTGCTCTTAGGGGGGATCGGCCAGGACACGGCCACGGGTACTGGCAACGGTCTCTTTGGTGATGGGTCTGATGGGTCGAAGACGTACTCGACTAGTGAAACCGATGCAGCCAAGGACGCCGTCGTTGACTCAGGATTGGCTGGAACCACAACGCTGGTTGTGTCAGGAGTAGGTGCTGGATTCGTCTCGGGCGAAAAGATACTCATCCACCAGACACGAGGTACTGCTGCCGGTTCTTGGGAACTAAATGAGGTTCAGTCGTACGCTCTTGGCAACATAATTACGATGTCTCCGCTGAACAATGCCTATAGTACTGGTGGGCCGTCGGATCCGGAACGCGCTCAAGTCTACGTAGTTCCGGAGTACACCGATTTCACTGTCAACGTGGGTGTGACTGTCACGGCGAAAGCCTGGGACGGCTCCACGGGCGGCATCTTCGCCGCGATGGCGAGCGGGACCGCGACCATTGACGGGGTCATCATCGCAACAGGGACAGGATTCCGTGGTGGTCAATCCGTCGCAAAGAACAATATTGGGTTCTACGGCGAGGGGATATCCGGCGCCTCCGTTTCGTGCACCGGAGTCGAGAAGTATGGGAACGCCGGGTTAGCTAGTTGCGTAGTTCGAGACGGTGGCGGTGGCGGTGGTGGGAATGGCACGTCAGGTGGGAGGGGCTGGTACGGTGCAGGTCAGCCCGGACCTTCAGGAGGAAACACTTCAGGAAGTACGGATTTAAGTCTTGCCACCTTTGGCGGCGGTGGTGGTGGAGGATCCGGTGGTAATCAGGGGCCTAGTGGTGCAGGCGGCGCAGGCGGTGGCTTCATCTTCATTGGGGCATCGTCTCTGATTTCCACTGGAACGGTTTCAGCAGACGCGAACTCGGGCCAGGACACTGGAGGCTCCACAAATAGTGGAGCAGGTGGTGGAGGCGCCGGTGGTTCGATTCTGCTGCGTTTCAATTCGGGTTCGGTAGGGACAAGTCTGGTATCTGCTCGATTTGGCAACGGCGGAACTACCGGGCGTGGTGGGAACGGTGGTTCGGGAGGTGCCACACTGGGAGGCGATGGCACGTATGACGGCGGGGGCGGTGCGGGCGGCAGCGGAAGAATCCGTGTGGAGTATTGCACGAAAGTGAACGGTGGCATTGCCAATCCCCCCGCCAGCATCGCGCAGATTTCCTGTAGTATCATCCCGCCTGGCCCCACCCCCACTAAGCAGCCCGATCCCGGCGATTCCGACAAGGATGGCTGTACGGATGCGCAGGAGAACGGCCCGGACGAGACGCTGGGTGGCCAGCGCGACTACAAGAACCCCTGGGACTTCTACGACGTGGAGACGATCTCAGGGCCGGGCGAGGACGGCGTCGTCGACCTGCTGTTTGACATCTTAGGCGTCATCAACCACTACCAGCCTGCCGCTGGCGGCGCGCCGCCGTACGACGCGCACTACGACAGGGGAGAATCTGCTGGACCGAATCCCTGGAACATGACCGCGCCGGACGGCGTTATCGACCTGCTGAACGACATCCTGGGGGTGGTCCTGCAGGGCAACCACAACTGCACGTGAGCCTGACCGCCCTTGACATCTTCCCCCTTTGGAGCTAGCATCGGCGCCATAGGCGGCCGGTGACCATGCACCCGTGGGAGGTGCGGAATGGGCGGCGACCCAAACAACCACAAACGTGTTTCCGTTCTATTGCTGTTTGGCGTCCTCATAGCGCTGATCGCGTTCGGCGTGGTCTCACAAGGCGCCAGCGGACCGGTCTCGGCAATCAGCGGCGGCGGTCCGGAGATGGTCCTTAATGTAAGCGGAGGTTCGTGTGACGACCCTGTGCGCCCGACGAAGTGCACAGTGTTCAATGGCAGTACGTTCGACCTGTCAGTCGACGCCCTGAGCGTTCCGGCACTGGGCTACACCGGGGCGCAGGCCTGGATTGATTACGGTGACGTATTGGGCGACCAGAGCGCGAACGGGGCCGTCAAAGCTGCGAGTGCTGTCTGGCCTGACTGTGACGCGGGACTCCTTTTTGAGGCGAACACCGACCAATCCGGCGCCAGTAACTTCGATTCCTACTATGCCGGCTGTATTTCCGGCCTGATCCCACCGCGCCCGGTCAGTTTCCATGTAGGTTCTCTCTTCACCGTCACGCTCACGTGTCCGTTCGAGTGGGGCACGCATGTCATCGAGTTGCTGCCTTACGGCTCACCGCCCGCTGTCGAAAGCGGCGCTGCCTTCACGGATGAGGACGAGAACATCATCGTTCCGAAGGTTAGTTCGCTCACCATCAACTGCCAGCACATCACAGCGACCGCCATACCCGGCGGAATCAACGGCACGCTCTACGAAAGCTTCAGCGGGTACATGCGTGGCGCTACGGTGCGGTTGGAGCCCCTGGGCTTTGAGACCATCACCTCGATCCAGGATGGGTCATTTTCATTCTCAGGCGTTCCGGACGGGGCGCACACAATTGTCGTCACGTCTCCGGGATGCACGCCGTTTGGCTGCTACTATGCGGTTCCCGTCATCGTCTCTGGAGACAAGGTCAGCGTATCCATCTACCCAAAGCCAACAGACAGCGACACCGACGGCGACACGATCCCCAACGGCAGCGATCCGGACGACGACAATGACGGCTGCTCGGACACCCAGGAGGCCGGCAAAGACGAAACGCTCGGCGGCGTCCGCGGTCCGCACAACCCTTGGGACTTCTACGACGTGGAGACGCTCTCAGGGCCGGGTCAGGACGGCGTCGTCGACCTGCTGTTCGACATCTTAGGCGTCATCAACCACTACCAGCCTGCTGTCGGTGGCGCACCGCCCTACGACGCGCACTACGACCGTGGGCCGACGGCTGGGCCCAACGCCTGGAACATGACCGCGCCGGACGGGGTGATCGACCTGCTGAACGACATCCTGGGCGTGATTCAGCAATACGATCACCGCTGTACGTAGCCGCAGGCTACACGCAAAGCTACGCGCAGCGTAGCCTCTCTCCTCCGGCCCCTCTCCCATTCTTGGGAGAGGGCTACGTCCTGAGGCCCAGCCCGAAGGGGTGACGGCAGTCGGCCTGTCCGCCGTAGGCGGGGGAAAGGGCGGCCTGTACGTTGACGCAATCGGCGAGAGGCCGCTAAGATGTATGGGCTTCCATCATGTATGCAATCATTCGCACAGGCGGTAAGCAGTACCGCGTAGAAGAGGGTCGCTCCGTTGAAGTGGACCGCCTTCCTGCAGAGGAAGGCTCCGCGGTGGAGTTGGACAACGTCCTCCTCATCGAAAACGATGGTGAGGTGACGATTGGCGCGCCGACGATCGAAGGCGCCCGCGTACTGACAGAGGTGGAAGCGCAAGGCCGCGATAAGAAGATCGTCGTGTTCAAGTACCGCGCCAAGGTCCGGACGCGGAAGAAGACGGGCCATCGCCGGTACTTCACGCGATTGGCCGTCACTGAGATCCTGCGCCCCGGCCAAGAATCGAAGGTCGCCAAGCCGAAGCGCGCGCGAAAAGCCAAAGCGGCGGTAGCCGAAGAAGCAGCAGCCGTACCGCCGGACGACGTGAAGGAAGAAGCGACTGCCGCGACCGCCGGGGCAGCGGCGCCGGCGAAGTCAGCGGCCAAGAAGCCCGCCGCGAAGAAACCGGCTGCCAAGAAGGCTCCCGCCGCCAAGAAGCCCGCTGCGAAGAAGTCGGCAGCGAAGGCGTCGACTGCCAAGGCAGCAGCGCCGACGAAGTCGGCGGCTAAGAAGCCCGCAGCGAAGAAGCCGAAGGCTGAGAAGCCCGAAGCCGAGAAGAAGGAAACGGAGTAACCCGCAATGGCTCATAAGAAAGGCGGAGGCAGTTCTCGCAACGGCCGCGACAGCGCGGGCAGGCGCCTGGGCGTCAAGCGCTACGACGGCGAACTGGTCCGGCCCGGCACGATCATTATTCGCCAACGCGGCACACGTTTCCACCCAGGCAAGAACGTCGGCCTCGGCAGGGACCACACCATCTTTGCGCTGATCGATGGCAAAGTGAAGTTCGGGCCATTCGCCAAGGGCCGCCGCAAGCAGGTCAGCGTCTTCGCTCCAGCCGCCGAGTAGCTTCACAGCAACGTCAGAGGAATACAGATGAAGGCAAATATCCACCCAGAGTACGTAAACGCAGTCGTTCGCTGCGCCTGCGGCCACAGCTTCGAGACGCGAGCGACGAAGCCCGACCTGCACGTGGAAGTGTGCAGTTCCTGCCACCCATTCTTCACGGGCGAGCAGCGCATCGTCGACACGGCCGGGCGCGTTGAGCGCTTCCGCCGCCGCTACGGCATCAAGGAAGAGTAAGGGCCTCACTCTCGTGGCCCAGTCATGTCCAACGGTGCGTCCCCCCTCCCCCCGACTCTAGGCGGCCAAGCCGTCGTCGAAGGCGTCATGATCCGCGGCCCCAAGGGCACCGCCGTCTGCGTCCGCAATCCGGCCGGCGAGATCGTCTCGCGCACGCAGCGGGCCGAGCTGGCTGGCGGCGTGTTTCGGCGCGTCCCGGTGCTCCGCGGCGTCGCGACGTTGGGCGACACCATGACGCAGGGGATGCGGGCCATGATCTGGTCGGCGCAGATCGCCGCCGGCATGGAGCCGGACGAGCCGGACGAAAAATCGCTGCGGGCGACGATGGTGATGTCGATCGGGGCGATGTCCGCGCTCTTCATGCTTGCCCCGGCCGCCGCCACGCGCCGTATCGAACGGCGGATCAAGAACCCGCGCCTGGCGGCCGTCGTGGAGGGCGTGGCGCGCGTCGGCATGCTCATCGGCTACCTCCGAACTATTGGACGGCTGCCGCAGGCCCAGCGCCTCTTCGCCTACCATGGAGCGGAGCATCGCGCGATCCAGGCCTACGAAGCGGGCGAGCCGCTGGAGGTCGAGTCGCTCTATCAGTTCCCGAACGCCCACGTCCGCTGCGGAACGAGCTTTCTGTTGACGACGACGCTGGTCTCCTCGCTCTTGTACGCGGCGTTGGGGCCGCAAACCATGGGGCGGCGTCTCGTCTCGCGAATCGTCCTGCTGCCGGTCGTTGCAGGCCTCAGCTACGAGGCGATCCGTTTCGGTCACACAACGCGCTCCGGCCCGCTGCGCTTGCTCTTCGGCCCCAACATGGCGCTCCAGGCGCTGACCACGCGCGACCCCGACGAGCCGCAGATGGAGGTCGCGCTGGCCGCCGTGCGCGCGGCGCTGGAGCTGCACGCCTCCGCGTAGAGGCGCTGACTCAATCCCTGACCTGTAGTTCTATTGACATCGGCGGCGGCTGGTGGTAGGTTAATGCTGCCAGTAACATTAGTGAGTCATCACTAACTAACGAGCAGTTTGCAAATGGGCCGCGATTAGTACGCCAAATGGTACGAGCACGTCGGCTACCGGCACAGGACAGAAAGCGCCAGATTGTCGAATCTGCGCGCGGGCTATTCGCTTCGCAGAGCTACCGCAAAGTTGGCACCGCCGACGTCGCAAAGGCCGCCGGCGTCTCCGAACCGGCACTCTACCGCTACTTCTCTAGCAAGAAAGAGTTGTTTCTCGCCACGCTCCGGCCGACGGGGCCGAGGCTCCTCGAGATCTGGCAAACGATTGCGTCCGAGGTCGACGACCCGCTTGAAACGCTGGCATCGATCGGCGTGCGCTACTACGACCACCTGCAGAGCCACGCGGGTAGCATGCGGCTCTTGTTCCAGGCTCTGTCGGAGGCCGACGAGCCGGACATTCGCCAGGCGCTGCGGGAGAACTTCCTCAGCTTCGTCCACTTCGTCGCGGAGACGCTGGAAGAGGGGAAACGGCGCGGCGTCATCCGCCACGGCCTCGATTCCGAACTCGTTGCCTGGCAGTTCCTTGGCATGGGCCTCACGCTGGACCTGATGCAGACGCTGGGCCTGACATCCGAGATCGACCGCGGCAAGATGGAGCAGTGGTTTGGGCTCTACCAGGAAATGCTCAAATCCCCTGACAAATCCCCGGGCAAGCAGCAGGGCACGGGGCCCGGCGTGCGGGCCGTATCGGAACTCGCCCCGCCGCAGAGCTGGCCAATCGAGGCGTAGGGCGTATGGATTTCAGCGATACCCCGGAGCAAGCCGCGTTTCGCAACGAGGTTCGCGGTTTCTTGGCCAAGGAGATGAAATCGGAGCTCTCGAGCCGCGGCACAGGCGGCGCCATGTTCGGCGGCGGCGGCGGCGGCCGTTCGGACCGGCCCGAGTTCTGGGGCGAGATGAAGAGCTGGCTGGACAAGCTCAACGAGCGCGGCTGGGTCGCACCGGCTTGGCCGAAAGACTACGGCGGCGCCGACCTCACAGTCATCGAGCAGTTTATCCTCAGCCAGGAGATGGCCACGGTCGGCGCGCCGAAGAGCCCCAACGTCATCGGCCTCGGCTGGGCCGGGCCGACCATCATCCTCTACGGCACCGACGAGCAGAAAGAGCAGCACCTGAAACCCATCCTGCACACGGAATCGATCTGGTGCCAGGGCTTCTCTGAACCGGAGGCGGGCTCCGACCTTGCTTCGTTACAGACGCGCGCCGTCCGCGACGGCGACGACTACATCATCAACGGCCAGAAGACCTGGACTTCCGGCGCGCAGTACGCACAGTGGATGATCCTCCTGGCCCGCACGGACGCGGACGCTCCAAAGCACAAGGGCATTAGCTACTTCCTGCTGGACATGAAATCGCCGGGCGTTACCGTCCAGCCGGTAACGAACATGGCAGAGAGTAACGACTTCAACGACGTGTTCTTCGACAATGTTCGCATCTCCAAGGAGAACCTCATCGGCGAGGAGAACCGTGGCTGGTACATCGGCACGACGACGCTCGACTTCGAGCGCTCCGGCATCGCCACCGGCGTCAGCCACGCCCTCACTGTTGAGGACTACGTCCAGTACCTGCGCGGCCAGAACGGCGCGTCGCCGGCAGGGGACGCCCTTCGCTACGAACTGGCCGACCGCGCCATCGAGGCGCAGGTCGAACAGATGTTGAACTACCAAGTGATCGGCGTCCAGGCGCGCGGCATGGTGCCGAGCAATGAGGCGTCGATCGCAAAGCTCTTCTCCGCCGAGCTCGACCAGCGGATTGCGGAAACGGGGCTCAAGCTCCTCGGCCTGTACGCGCACCTCGTCAAGGGGAGTCCGCACGCCGAGATGAACGGCCGCCTGCAGTCGATGTACCTCTACGCCACCACGAGCACTATCGGCGGCGGCACCAGTGAAGTGCAAAGAAATATCATCGCCCAACGAGGGCTGGGACTGCCACGGGGGTAAAGGGGTTACGGGGTAACGCAGCCGCCGCGGACGCGGCCGCCGGAAGGGGAGCCGAGCATGGACTTCAACGACACACCCGAAGAAGCTGTTTTTCGCCAAGCAGTGCGCTCGTTCATTAGCGAAGAACTGCCCGAGCGATTCAAAGGTATGGGCAACCCGCTCATCGTGGGCGGCGACATGCGCGCCCGTTTCGAACAGATGAAGGAGTGGCGAAAGAAGCTCGCCGATAGGGGCTGGATCGCGCCGGCCTGGCCGGAGGAGTACGGTGGCGCCGGCCTCTCCACCATGCAGCAGTTCATCATGAACGAAGAGATGGCCGAAAGCCGCGCGCCACAGGTCGGCGGCATGGGCGTCTCGATGATCGGCCCGACGCTCATCATCCACGGCGAAGATGAGCAGAAGGAAGAACACCTGGCTCGCATCCTCTCAGGTGAGGTGGTGTGGTGCCAGGGCTTCAGCGAGCCCGAGTCTGGTTCCGACCTGGCGTCCCTGCAGATGAAGGCCGTCCGCGACGGCGACGATTTTGTCATCAACGGTCAGAAAATCTGGACGTCCGGCGCGCAGTACGCGCACTGGATGTTCTTGCTGGCGCGCACGGACCCCGACGCGCCGAAGCACAAGGGCATCAGCTACTTCATGGTGGACATGAAGTCACCGGGCGTCACCGTCAAGCCGCTAGTCAACATGGCCGGCAGTGCGATGTTTAACGAGGTCTTCTTCGACAACGTCCGCGTCCCGGCCAAGAACCTCGTTGGCGAGGAGAACCGGGGCTGGTACATCGGCACGACGACGCTCGACTTCGAGCGGTCGAGCATCGGCTCCGCGGTCGGCATGCGGATGCAGGTCGAGAACCTGATCAAATTCGCTATCGAGCACCGCAGCGACGGCCAGTCGACGTTGGAGAATAACCCCAACCTTCGCTACGAGCTCTCCGAGAGGCTGATGGAGACGCAGGTCGCCAAGATGCTTTCGTATCGTGTGGTCTCTATGCAGGCCAAAGGCCTGGTGCCGAACTACGAGGCGTCCATGACGAAGCTCTTCTCTTCCGAGCTCAGCCAGCGCATCGCTCGCACGGGCGTCAGAATGGCCGGTCTCTACGGCCAGCTCACCGTCGACAGCGAGTGGGCGCCTTCCCGCGGCCGCTTCGCTGCCTCGTACGTGCAGACGATCGGTTCGACCATCGCCGGCGGTACCAGCGAAATCCAGCGCGGCATCATCGCCACCCGCGGCCTGGGGCTGCCGAAGAACTGAACGGTTGAGAAAGGGGAGAGAGTGGAGGAAACACTAGCATGTATCGATAGCGGAGACGGATCGAACGCGATCCGCCGTTCGATGCCTGCGTGCGAACCAACGAATGGAACGGACCCCAAAGGAGGGACTACGTGGATCTGAACGATAACCAGGAAGAAGCAACGTTCCGCGAAGAGGTGCAATCGTTTATCAAGAGCGAGGCGCCGACCGCGAAAAAGGGCATCAGCGGTGAAGAGGCGCTGGTGGCCAACTGGGAAGTCAACCAGGCTTGGTTCAAGAAGATGGCGAAAAAGGGCTGGATCGCGCCGGCCTGGCCGGAGGAGTACGGCGGCGCCGGCCTCTCGACGATGCAGCAATTCGTGCTCAACGAGGAAATGGCTCTAAATCGGGTGCCGAGGCCGATGCACCTGATCATCGGCCTCGGCATGGCCGGCCCGACGATCATCGTCCACGGCACGGAAGAGCAGAAGAAGGAGCACCTGCCGGGAATGATTGCCGGTGAAGACATCTGGTGCCAGGGCTACAGCGAGTCCGAGGCCGGCTCGGACCTCGCCTCACTCCAGACCAAGGCCGTTCGCGATGGCGACGACTACATCATCAACGGCCAGAAGATCTGGACCACGCTGGCCCACATGGCGAAGAAGATGATCTTGCTGGCGCGCACGGACCCGGACGCGCCCAAGCACAAGGGCATCACGTACTTCATCATGGACATGAAGTCGCCGGGCGTCACGGTCCAGCCACTGATGAACATGGCCGACACGCACGAGTTCAACGAGGTCTTCTTCGATAACGTGCGCGTCCCGAAGGAGAACGTGATCGGCGAGGAGAACCGCGGCTGGTACTCCGCCATGACCACGCTCGATTTCGAGCGCTCAGCAATCGGCTCGACTATCGGCATGAAGCAGTCGATCGAGTCGCTTATCGACTTCGCGCGGGAGCATGTCGGCGATCACACCAGTGCGCTCAAGAAGAACCGGATGCTGCGCTACGAGCTGGCCGACCGCATGATCGAGGTCGAGATGGCACGCATGCTGTCGTACCGCGTCGTCAGCCTCCAGAGCCGCGGCATGATCCCGAACTACGAGGCTTCCATGATGAAGCTCTACAACACGGAGATGAACCAGCGAATCGCGCGTACGGGCCAGCACGTGCTCGGCCTCTACGGCCAGCTCGGCCGTGGTTCGCACCTGGCGCCCAACGAAGGCCGCAACTGCTACACCTACCTGCGCTCCGTCGCCTACACCATCGAAGGCGGCACCAGCGAGGTGCAGCGCAACATCGTCGCGCAGCGCGGCCTCGGCCTCCCGCGCGACTAAGGGGAAGAAGAATAACGTGGAATTCAGGTTTACGGCGGAGCAAGAGGCCTTCAGGGAAGAGGTACGCGCTTTTCTGAAGCAGGAGCTGCCCGAAGGCTGGGCGACATTGCCCGGCGCGCTGGCGGAGGACGACTACGCGTTCGGGCAGGAGTTCCTGCGCCGCCTGGCACCGAAGCGCTGGATCGCTCCGGCGTGGCCGGAAGAGTTCGGCGGGTTAGGGCTCGGCCTGTGGGAGCAGGTCATCTTCAACGAGGAGATGGCCTACCAGCGGGCGCCGTTGCTCAACTTCGCCGCCACGGGGTACCTGGGCCCGACGATCATGATGTACGGCACCGACGAGCAGAAGGCCCAGCACCTGCCGGGTATCACCTCGAACGATGTCCAGTGGTGCCAGGGCTACAGCGAGTCGGAGGCCGGGTCCGACCTCGCGTCGCTCCAAATGAGCGCGGTAGAGGACGGCGATGAGTTTGTCATTAACGGCCAGAAGATCTGGACGAGCCAGGCCAACTACGCTGACTGGATGTTCATGCTCGCGCGGACGGACCCGGACGCGCCGAAGCACAAGGGCATCAGCTACTTCCTGGTCGACATGAAGACGCCCGGCATCACCGTACGGCCACTCGTAAACATGGCTGGCCAGGCGGGCTTCAACGAGATCTTTCTTGAGGACGTGCGCGTGCCGCGTTCGGGTCTCGTCGGCGAGCTGAACCGTGGCTGGTACATTGCGACGACTACGCTCGACTTCGAGCGCTCGTCGTCGTCGGTGTATGGCCAGTACCGCCGATCACTGGAAGGGTTGACCGCCTACGCGAAGGAGACGAGGTGGAACGGCGGCAGTCTGCTCGATGAACCGAAGCTGCGCGCCAAGCTGGCCGACCTCTGGATCGAGCTCAGCATCCTGCGCTACCTGTCGTATCGCGTCGTAAGCATGCAGGCGCAGAAGCAAGTGCCGAACTACGAGGCGTCGATCATTAAGGTTTTCAACTCGGAGTACAGCCAGCGCCTGGCCAATGCCGGCCTCCACATCCTTGGTCTCCACGGCCAGCTCAAGGGCGATTCGCCGCACGCGCGGCTCGCCGGCGAGTTTGGGCGGACGTACCTCACTTCGGTCGGCGCAACGATCGCGGCCGGCACCAGCGAGATCCTGCGCAGCATCATCGCCACGCGCGGCTTGGGACTGCCGCGGGGGTAGGGAATATGAGCGAACTGGCGACGAAGAAGTGCGAACCGTGCGAAGGCGGCACGAAGCCGCTCGAGGCATCGGTGGCGGAGGCCTACCTGACGCAGACGCCAGCCTGGCAGCTAATCACGGAAGACCCGCGCAAGCTGCGTCGCGACCTGCGGTTCGCGGGCTTCGTGGAGGCGATGCAATTCGTCAACAAGGTCGCAGATATCGCGGAAGCGGAGGGTCATCACCCGAACATCTACATCTCCTGGAACAAGGTCAACTTGGAGCTCTACACGCACGCTATCGGCGGCCTCTCGGAGAACGATTTCATCATGGCCGCGAAGATCGACGAACTGGAAGGAGGCGGCGGCTAGTCACGTTTTGCTATCGGCCCGCGCCGGTGCGCTTGGGATGAGCGTTGCCGGAAGCGGCCTGAAGAGAAGATTCACACGAGAACGAATTGAAAGGGGAAGAGCATGGACCTGGGACTGAGTGAAGAACAAGAGCTGCTGAAGAACTTCGCGCGCGATTTCCTGGAGAAGGAGTGCCCGGAGCAGCACGTTCGCGACATGGAAGAGGACGAGCAGGGCTACTCGCAGGACCTCTGGAAGAAGATGGCGGAGCAGGGCTGGCAAGGATTGATCATTCCGGATGACCAGGGCGGCAGCGGCATGGGCTACATCGACTTCATCATCCTGATGGAGGAGTTTGGCCGGGCACTGGTTCCGGGCCCCTTCATCCCGACGGCCGTCGGCGGTGCCATCGCGCTGATGGAAGGCGCGTCGGACGAGCAGAAGGCGCAGTACCTGCCGAAGATCGCCTCCGGCGAGCAGATCTGGTCGCTGGCGCACACCGAGCCCTCCGCTCGCTTCGACGCGGAGGGCGTCGAGCTCGAAGCGAAGGCGGAGGGCGACGACTTCGTTCTCAACGGCACGAAGCTCTTTATCCGCGATGCCCACGTCTCCGACTACATGACCGTCGTTGCGCGCACCAAGAGCGGCGGCGACGCGGAGGATGGCATCACGCTCTTCATCGTCGATAGCAAGAGCCCCGGCGTCTCCTTCACGGTGCTGAAGACGATCGCCTCCGACAAGCAGTGCGAAGTCAAGCTCGAGAACGTCAAGGTGCCGAAGGCGAACGTCATCGGTGAGGTTGACAAGGGTTGGTCGCTATACGAGCGGATCGCTCGCAAGGCAACCGTCATCGAGTGCGCCTACCTCGTGGGCCTGGCGCAGAAGGACTTCGAGATCAGCGTCCAGTACGCCAAGGACCGCATCCAGTTCGGCCGGCCGATCGGCAGCTTCCAGGCGATCCAGCACAAGACCGCCGACATGGTGACGGACGTCGATGGCGCCCGCTTCATCATGTACAAGGCCGCGTGGTCCGTCTCCGAGGACACGGATGAGGCCGATATAGACGTCCACATGGCTAAGGCCTGGTGCAGCGAGGCGTCGCGCCGCGTCGTCGCGCACGGCCAGCAGATCCACGGCGGCATCGGATTTACCAAGGAGTACAACATCCAACTCTTCTTCCGCCGGCAGAAGGCGGGAGAGCTAGCCTGGGGCGACGGCGACTACCACCGCGAACTGGTAGCAGACGCCCTAGAGGTGTAAGCGAATCATCGGTCGGGGAGGGCGCTTCAAGCGCCCTCCCCGTTACCTTCCCATGACTGAAGACTGTCTCTTCTGCAACATGGTCGCGGGCAGCGTTCCGATAGAGCCGCTGCACGATGACGAGCTCTGCTTCGCCATCCGCGACATCAACCCGCGCGCGCCCGTCCATCTGCTCGTGATCCCAAAGGAGCACATCGCCACCGTCCGTGACCTCACCGAAGACCACAGCGCGCTGCTCGGCCGTATGACAGTCGTCGCCAACCGCCTGGCGCGCGATGAGGGCCTCGCGGAGCGCGGCTACCGGCTGGCGTTCAACGTCGGCGACGAGGGCGGCCAGACGATCTACCACATCCACCTCCACGTCCTCGGCGGACGACAGCTCGGTGCAGAAGGCTAACTGCTAGGCGAGAGCCTAGCAGTTAGCTTGCAGTTGCCCCTGCTATCGCAAGGACAACTGCGGCAGCCTAAGACTCGTCCAAGCGGTGGCTTGCAGAAGTCACGCCACAGCGAAGGCTTCTGCGGCTGGGGTTAACGCCTACGCAGAACCCCAGGCGTTATCTTCTACGGCTGCGCTATCGGCTTCACGCTCCAGCTTCAACGGCGTATCTGACACGCGACTGCTACGCCGTCGATGGACGGTCGCTTTGCTACACTAGAAGTAACCCCGTACCGATTCAGGGAGTAGTACAGATTATGGCACTATTCAAGACCACCGTTTTGCTGGCAATGCTCACGGCCCTCTTCATCGGCGTTGGGTTCATGCTTGGTGGCGTCCCAGGGATGATCATCGCGTTCGCCCTCGCCGTGGTGATGAACTTCTTCTCGTACTGGTCGTCCGACAAGCTGGCGCTGCGGATGATGAAGGCCGAAGAGGTGTCGAAAGAAGACCAGCCGCGCCTCCACGCCATCGTCGAGGAGGTAGCGCAGCGCGCCGGCACGCCAAAGCCGCGCGTGTACATGGTCCAGAGCGACACGCCTAACGCATTCGCCACCGGCCGTAACCCGCAGCACGCGGCGGTCGCGGTCACGACCGGTATCATGGCGATCCTCAATGAACGAGAGTTACGCGCCGTGTTGGGTCACGAACTCGGCCACGTTATGAATCGCGATATCCTGATCAGTTCCATCGTGGCGACCATCGCCGGCGCTATCAGCGTGCTGGCCTTCATCAGCATCTTCTTCCGGAACAACCGCAGTCCGTACGCCTTCCTGGCGATCATAGTCGCCTGGATCATCGCGCCGATGGCCGCAGGGTTGATCCGCGCCGCGATCTCACGCACGCGGGAGTACCAGGCCGATACGACCGGCGCAGAGGTTACCGGCGACCCTCAGGCGCTGGCCAGCGCGCTGGAGAAGCTGCACCAGGGCGTGAAGGCGCGGCCTATGGAGGCCTCGCCGATGGCCGAGTCCGCGGCCCATCTCTTCATCGTCAACCCGTTTAAGGCCGGCGGCATGGCCAATCTCTTCAGCACCCACCCGCCGATGGAAGAGCGCGTGGCGCGCCTGCGCGGAATGCGCGCCCGGCCCGACTTCAGCTACAAGGGCCCGTAGGCCGGCTGCCAGTTCGAACACGTAGCGGCCCTTCGCCAGAAGGGCCGCTCTTTGTCCCCTGCCACAGCCAAGCTGGTATCATCGACCCGATGACAGCCATCGACACCGTCGCAGAGCTCCAGCGCGCCGTCGCGCGGCTACCAAGCGGCCTGCGTGACCACGTCCTGCGCGTCGTCGACGAAGCGCAGCGGCTGGCGCTGCTCCATGGCGTCGACACGGACCGCGCGACGCTGGCCGCCCTGGGCCACGATCTATATCGCGGCCTATCGCCGGCGGAGCTGCTGGACGAGGCGGAGCGGGCAGGCGTCGACATCGGGGACGCCGCGCGCTCCCAGCCGATCTTGCTCCACGGGCCGCTCGCTGCGAGCGAGCTGACGGCGCGCTACGGCGTCACCGACGCTGACGTGCTGGCCGCCGCCCGCTACCACACGACGGCGCGGGCCGGCATGTCGCGGCTGGAACGCCTGCTCTTCGTCGCCGACAAGATCGAGGCGGAGAAGGCGGCCCATGAGCCAGCGCTGGCTGCGGCCCGGGAGCTTGCCGAGACGGATCTGGACGCCGCGGTGCGCCGCATCCTTGAGTTCCAGGTCGCGCGCGCCGTCGAACGCGGCTGGCCGCTCCATCCGGACACCGTCGCCGCCCGCGACGAATTGTTGGGCGGCTAGCCGATGACGACTCCGCGCCAGCAGCTCGGGACCTTCGGTGAACGCGTCGCGCGCCAGCACCTGGCGATGAAGGCGTACGATGAAGAAAGTCCTCGCAGGAAGGAGGCGCGCCGATGGAGGAACTTCTGCGGCAGATTCTTGAGGAGCTGAGGGCTGATGATTCGCCTGTCTGGTGGCTAGAGGTGCTCCGGATCGTCGGGCCGCTAATCGGTGGTGCCCTTGTCGCGGCCATCGGGTTCTTCGCTGTACATCAGCAGAACGTGACCCAGCGCGACAATCTAAAGCAGACCAACGCTGCCCAAGCCGCCCAGCAGCGCGCGGAGAGGCTGACGGCGTGGAGGCACGAACGATACGGCGAACTGTTGGCCGCCTTGGGTGAGTTTCATGCAGCGGTACGGAGGATGAACCTCGCCTTAAACTCCTATGCCCCTGATCCGGCGGCGAAGGAGCATTTGCGCGCTTCGCTCGAGCACTTCATCAGGGTCGATACAAGTAGCCGAATTCTACAAGCGGCGATGCAGGTCGCCGACAAGGAAGTTGCGGAACTTGCTCAGAAGCTTGCTAACGACTACCACAGCGCAAGCGGTCAGCTCGTCTCGCTTGGGATCACAGCAGGGCATTCCCCTGATGAGAAGGCGCTAGGTGAGGCATTTCAAGAGACCAAGGCGCAATTGGATAAAACCAGCGAACAGAGGTACGACCTAAACCGACGGATTGAGACATTGATCAGTGAAGGTGACTAATCGTGCAGAGGCCACGACGTGAGTTCGCAATTCCATTTCAAACGCGATTTGCCGCCCGCGACGAGCTGTTGGGCGGCTAGCCGATGACAACCCCACGACAACAGCTCGGCAGCTTTGGCGAACGCGTAGCGCGGCAACACCTGGAAGCGAATGGCTATCGCGTTCTCGACACCAACTTCCGCGTTCGCGACGGCGAGATCGATATCGTCGCGCAGATGGACGACGACGTCGTCTTCGTCGAGGTGAAGACGCGGCGCGGCGATTCCATGGGGTCGGCAGTCGAGTCGATCGACTGGCGGAAGGCACAGCGGCTGCTGGCCGCGGCGGCTGCCTACGAACGCAGCCACATCCCGCTACCGCCCGGCCGCCGCATCGACGTGATCGCGATCGATCTCGATGAAGACGGCGTGCTCGTCTCGCTCCAACACATCGAAAGCGCCGTCGAAGAGGAGTAGGACGGTTGACGTAGTAGAGATGTCCTAATCTCTCTCCCCGACTGCCGTCACCCCTCTCCCTTCAGAGGGAGAGGCGCCGGGGTGAGGGAGCGCTCTGCGGGATGAATCCCGCAGCTACTCCCATTCGGAACCGGTAGCTGAGGGTCTTAACCCTCAGGGTGTGTGACCCTCAGACGCGTTTCGACCCTCAGGCTACCGCTATACTGAAACTGCAATGCCGATCTACGAATATCGCTGCCGGGAGTGCCGCAAGCGCTCCAGCGTCTTCGTCCGCAGCATGAATGCAACGGTCAAGGCCAGGTGCGAGCACTGCCAGAGCACGAAGATGAACCGCCTCGTCTCGCGCGTCGTTGCGCCACGGTCGGGCGGCGATCCTCTCGATAGCTTCGACGAGAGCATGCTGGCCGACGTCGACGAAAACGATCCCCGCAGCGTCGCCCGCTTCGCCCGGCGGATGAAGGACGAGATGGGGGAGGAGCTGGGACCTGACTTCGACCAGGCAATCGAGCAGATGGAAGCGGGAGAGATGCCGGACGATGCCTCCGTCGACATGATGGGCTCGGACGGGGACTTCTAGTCGTGCCAATCTACGAGTACAACTGCGACGATTGCGGCCGCCTGACTTCTGTGTTCACCAAGTCGATGAGCGCCAAGGTCGAGGCCACGTGCAGCCACTGCGGCAGCGCCAAACTCTCCCGTGCCCTCTCCAAGTTCGCCCACCACCAGTCGACGGGGCAGGTTCTGGAACGGTACGGCGCGGAGCCGCAGTCGCTGGAGGAATACGAGGACCCGCGCCAGATCGGCCGCTGGGCCGAGCGCAAGTTCGACGAGTATGGCATGGAACTGCCCAAAGAGGCGCGCAACATGATCGACGCCGCGCGCGAGGGCGAGTTCCCGTCACCGGCCGACGAACTGTAGCCGCAACACGGCAAGGAAGCTGCCCAATGGATGACGTCGCCAGCCAGCTAGAGCCGATCATGGACGCGGCGAATGCCGTGTTTGGGGCCAAGAACCAGGCCCGCGAACGCGCCCTGCCGCTCTGCCGCGCCGCGCTGCGGCACTCCGCCAACGCGATCCGTGCCGTTCATCGACAGGACGTTGCGAAGGCCGAGAAACTGATCGGAGAGGCGCGCGCCATGCTCGACGATGCGCGAGACGCCCTCAGCGAGCATCCGGACATCTACCACGCTGGCTTCGTTCACGACGCGGTGAAAGAGTACGTCGAGGCCTGCACGACGCTGGCCGTCATCGCGGGCCGGCCCCTGCCGGCGCCCGACGACCTCGCCGCCTCGCCGGCAGCCTATCTGAACGGCCTCGGCGAGACCGTCGGCGAACTGCGCCGCCACCTGCTCGATAGGCTGCGCAAGGGTGACGTCGAGTACTGCGAGGGCATCCTTGCCGCCATGGACGACATCTACGGGGTCCTCGTCACCGTCGACTACCCGGAGGCGATGACTGGTGGCCTCCGCCGTACGACTGACGCTACGCGCGGCATTCTGGAACGCACCCGCGGCGACCTCACCGTCTCCGTCCGCCAGCGTGAGCTGGAACGGAAGCTCTCTGAGTTCCAAGAGCGGATGGACTAAGTAGCAAGGCTCGCCTCAGACCGCTATAATCGCCTCGCATAGGCAAGAGGCGAAATGTGGTGGTAAACGCACGCCGCGGCACAGTTACGGTGCTCTTCACCGACATCGTGAGTTCAACAGAACTCATGCAGCGACTTGGCGACGATCGCTATGACGCGCTTCGCCGGCGCCACATGGAACTGCTGCGCGAACAGATAGCGTCCTTCCGTGGCGACGAGGTGAAGTCTGAAGGTGATGCCCTGATGGCGGTCTTCGTCAGCGCAGTCGACGCTGTCGGCTGCGGCGTCGCAATGCAGCAAGAGATCCGCCGGCACCATGAGCAGGGCGAAGACTCGGACCGACTTCCGCTTCGCGTCGGGATGGACGTCGGCGAGCCTATTCGTGAGGGGAACGACTACCATGGGACGCCGGTGGTTGTTGCCAGCCGGCTCTCGAACGACGCAGATGGTGGTCAGATCCTCGTCTCGCAACTCGTCCAGCGTCTCGTCGGCAGCCGCGGCGGCTACACCTTCCGCGAGCTCGAACCCCGATTACTCAAGGGCATTCCTGAACTTCTCGCAATCAGTGATGTCGCGTGGGAGCCGCTTCCTGACGAGGCGATCGCGGAGGACGAACAGGCCGGGCTGGAACGTGCTGTCTTGCCTTTGCCTCCTCTCCTCGCAGCCGGCGAGAGGATGGCTTTTGTCGGCCGGGAACCGGAACTACGCGAGCTCCAAGCCTGCTGGGAGCAGGCACGGGCTGGCCGCCGCCGCCTCGTCCTGCTCGCCGGCGAGCCCGGCATCGGCAAGACGCGGCTGGCCTCCCAGTTCGCCCACCGCGCGCATGGGGAAGGCGCGGCGGTGCTATACGGCCGCTGCTACGAAGAAACGCTTCTTCCGTACCAGCCGTTCGTGGAAGCGCTCCGTCACTACGTTCAGTCGAGTTCGAGCACGACGTTGCGTGCCCAGCTCGGTGCGAATGGCGCGGCACTCTCCCGGCTGATACCGGAACTCGCCCAGCAGTTTCCGGATCTTCTCAGTTCGGACCTCCCGGCCAGAATGCTGCCGAATCCGGAGCGGGATGAGATCGAACGCTATTGGTTCTTTGAGGCGATAGCGGCAATGCTCGCCGAAATCTCCCAGCGGCGACCGCTCGTCCTCGTCCTCGACGACCTCCATTGGGCAGACACTCCGACGCTTCAGCTCCTTAAGCACATCATGCGCGTCCCTGAGGACGTATCGCTGCTGCTATTGGGCACGTATCGCGAAGGCGAGCTCGGAAGGTCGCATCCGCTGGCCGATGCCCTTGCCGACCTGCGGCGTGAGCGGGCTTTCGACCGGGTTCTGCTGGAAGGCCTCGATGCGGCCGACACCGGAGCGATGATCGCGACCTGGACCAGCCATGAGATTCCGGCCGCCGTCGTAGATGTCATCTCTGCTCGCACCGAGGGCAACCCCTTCTTCGTCCAGGAGGTCCTGGCCCACCTCTGGGAGATGAGCGCTGTCGAGGCGAGGGAAGACCAGTGGGCCTCGCGCCTCGCCACCTCGATCGACGAGTACGGCCTGCCCGAGGGCATCATGGAGGTCGTCGGCCGCCGCCTATCGCGCCTCTCCGACGACTGCAACGCTGTGCTCTCGCTCGCCTCCGTGATCGGTCGCGAGTTCGACTTCGCTGTTCTGGAGCGCGTCAGCGAACTCACCATCGAACAGCTTCTCGATGCGCTAGACGAGGCGCTCGCGGCCGACGTACTCGCGGAGGTCTCGCGTCATTCTGGCAGCTACGGGTTCACGCATCCGCTCACGCGTGAGACCCTGTACGGCGAGCTTACGACTGCGCGCCGTGTCAGGATGCACCGGCAGGTGGGTGAAGCGCTGGAGGAGCTTGCCGCTGATGACGAGGCTGCCTATCTTTCGGAGCTCGCGCACCACTTTTTCGAGGCCATCTGGGGTCGGGGCGACGTCGACAGGGCGATAACGTACGCCGAGCGCGCCGGCCATCGAGCCACGAATCTTTACGCGTACGAAGAGGCCGCCCAGCACTATGACCGCGCCCTGCAGGCCCTCGAGCTGAAGGATGAGGGAGACAGCGAAGACCGGGTCCGGCTGCTGCTGGAGTTGGCGCTCAGCGTTCGGATGACGGGCGATTGGCAGAAGGCGACAGACGCGATCGGACGGGCGATCAGTATCGCCCGTAACCTGACGGCTCCAGAGCTCTTTGCGAAGGCGGTGCTGAGTTCGCGCGACGGCTTTGTCGCGGTACCCGTCCGCGGCCCCGACGAGTCCTACATCGCGTTACTACACGAAGCGCTGGAACGCCTGGGTAAAGGAGACAGCGCTCTTCGTGCGGGGCTGCTCGGTTACCTTGCAGGCGAGTACTACATGTCTCCCGATGAGGAGCGGCGCCTCGTACTCAGCAGGGAGGCCGTTGAGATGGCCAGACGAGCCGGCGATTCTGAGACACTGGCCTTTGCACTCGTCGCGCGACACTACTGCATCCGCGGTCCCGCGTACGCGGAAGAACGCGCAGCTGCCGTAAAAGAGATCTTGAGCTTGGCGCAGCAGACGGGCGCGCGCGGACTTGGCTTGAGCGGGTACGCCAGCCAGATCGAGGACATGCTGGAGTTGGGCGATATCGAGGCGGTAGACCGGGCGCTTGACGTCCACGCCCGCCTCGCTGACGAATCGCGGATTCAGCGCCACGTCCTACACGCGAAGCAGCTTTCAGCGATGCGCGCTCTTTTGGATGGAGCGTTCGGCGACGCCGAGCGGCTGGCGGCTGAAGCCCTGGCACTCGGCCAGCGGGCGCGGAGTCGCACTGTGCTGGCGATGTTCAGCATCCAGACGTTCCTCATGCGGAAGGAGCAGGGACGCCTGGGGGAGATCGAGGAGGCACACAAGGTCCTGGCGGAGCGGTTCGCAGAGATTCCCGCGTATCGATGCGCGCTCACCTTGCTCCTCTGCGAACTCGGCCAGCAGGGCGAAGCCCGCCGCGAGTTCGACAGGCTGGCTGGCGGCGGGTTCGCTGACATCCCTCACGACACGAACTGGATCATGCCTATCGTGTACCTTGCTGAGGCCTGTTCCAAGCTTGGCGACTCCGTCCGCGCCCGCGATCTCTACGATCTGCTGCTTCCCCATGCTGGCTATAACATCGTCGTGGGATACGGCGCGGCTTCGTTCGGTCCGGCCTCCCGCTACCTTGGCCTCCTCGCCGGAACGATGTCTCGCTGGGAGGAGGCGGCTTGCCACTTCGAGGAATCTGCCGCCATGAGTCTCAGTATGGGTGCCAAGCCGTGGCTCGCACACACGCACGCAGACCACGCGGGGATGCTCCTCGCTCGCGACGCCGCAGGCGACCGCGAGCGTGCGCAGGGATTGCTGGGCGAGTGTCTGAGTCTCGCCGAGCCGCTCGGCATGACGAGCCTTATTGAACAGGTCCGTACTCTGCGTCAACACGTGTGACGATTGTGTCCGGCTGGGGGTCATGCGGTTGAGTAAACGCATCGAACCTGTTAAGATGGCGCCCGTTCTGGACGGAAAGACCCGGGCGGCCGGGACTCCCACAGACGCGGGAGTCGAAGGGGGAAGGCACATGGTCTCTCATGTAGCGCTAACGGGGCAATTGGGCCGGTGGCTCGCGGCTATGGCGATGGTCGCTTTAGCAGTCATGGTGCTTGCGCTGGCCATAAGCCATGGCGATGGCAACCGTGCGCTGGCCATAGGCGACGGCGACTTCACTGCGACGTTGTTCATAGCGGTCGAGGGACTGGAGCCGTTCGAGTGCACAATCAGCGGATCGCTTGAAGGCGGCTCCGAGCGTGTCCCGGACACGGAGGCCTACAACGTCACTGACAAGCTCGTCGACGCGACGGGTCTTTGCCTGCTCGACCCGAGTACTGACGAGGACGATCTGACGCAGATCATTCAGGGAACGGTCCTTGGCGTTGTCAGCGAGATCGAGTCGAACGGGAACGACGTCGTGGACGGCCTTGCTGAAGGGCGCTTCGAGATACGGATCGAGGCTGACACGACATCCCTCGGCGTGATCCGCACGATCGAAGACGAGCCGATCGTCATCACTTGCCCCGAGATCGACCTCGGCGATGGCCGATCTGATGAGCGAATTTCTTACAGGTGCGACCTCGTCCTCGACGCCGAGCATCCGCCTGTGACGTTGTACGGCGAAGGACCGATGGCGACGATCGAAGCGATGGCGGTCGACTTCACCGGCGTGCCGGCATACGGAGGCGGCGGCGGTCGTGACTCAGGGCTCGGCACTTGGGTGATCGTCGTGATAGCGGTGGCGGTTTTGGCCGGGCTGGCCGTCGTCGTCGCGTTCGGCTATCAGGCGATGAACCGCGGCGAGAAGGCGGAGTAGCCGCTACTCGGCTGCGTAGCGCGCTTCCAACTCCCGCCAGCCGGGCACACCGATGATCTCTTCGAACTCCGCGAAGCCGATCAGCTCGCCCTGCCGCGACGCCGTCGTCTTCTCCTCGAAGAGCGCGCCGTAAGTCTCTTGCACTGCTTTCGTCGCCGCGAAGAGCGCGGAGAGCGGGAAGACGACCATGCTGTAGCCCAGCGCCCGCAGCTCGGTTGACGTGAGGGGTGGCGTCTTGCCGCCCTCGATCATGTTGGCGAAGAGCGGCGCGTCCGGTATCTGCCGGGCTACCTCCTTCAGCTCGTCCTCGGACTGCGGCGCCTCGACGAAGACGACGTCCGCCCCCGCGTCGCGGTACATCTTGCCGCGCCGGATCGCCTCCTCCAGCCCCAGCGGCGCCCGCGCGTCCGTCCGCCCGATGATCACCAGGTCGTCGCCCTCGCGTGCGTCGGCGGCGGCGCGCAGCTTGGCCGCCTGCTCCTCGGCCGGGATCACGCGCTTGCCCTCGAAGTGGCCGCACTTCTTCGGCCACTCCTGGTCCTCCAGGATGATGCCGCCGACTCCCAGCGCCACGCACTCCCGCACGGTGCGCACCGTGTTCAGCGCGTTGCCGTAGCCGGTGTCCATGTCGGCGACGAGCGGCACGTCGATGGCGCTCACCACGTGGCGCACGCGGTCGATCGTCTCAGACATCGTCAGCAGCCCGAAGTCGGGCATGCCCAGCACCGTCGCAGCGAAACCAAAGCCCGTCGTGAAGACGGCGCTGAACCCGGCGCGTTCGGCCAGTCGCGCTGTCAGCGCGTCGTACGCGCCCGGCAGCACGACGATCTCCGGTTCGTCCAGCATCTTCCGTAGACGTGTTGAGTTTTTCATCTGCGGCGTCCTTTCCAGAGCAAGGCGAATTTAGAACCGCCGCAGTCTAGCACGGGGAGGGGGAGGAGGTTGGGGGTTAGTCAGTCTGGCGCCAGCGCAGCCAAGCGTTCCAGAGGCCTGCGGTGAGCGCCACGGCAGCCAGCGCTGCGGCGCCGATGATGGTCGCGCGGACGTTCCGGGTCTGAGAAGTCAGCACAAACGTATCAGAGGCCTGAGTGGTCTGAATGTCTAGCGCGCCAGAGTACTGAATCAACGGATGGTGACTTGGAAGAGTGCATTCATCTGCGCTGGAGAGGTCTCTGCTAACCGCAACGAAGCAACCGAAGCTCTGCTCCGTGATGTCGCGGCTCGGATCGAGAGGCGTGTACCAGACGCCCTGAATGAGTGATTGATCGATTTCAGCCGTTCCCTCCAGGAAGAACTCGAGGCCGTCGAGTGTTCCGTTCAATCTGACTTGATTTCGCAGAAGCGTCAGCCAACCGTTCATGTCTCCGGCTCCCAGCCTCCCGCATTCCACGCTCGTTGTGAGGCTAACGCCCGTCTGCGTAAGGTTGGCTGGAGCCTGAGTCATGCTCACCGTACAGGTGTCCGTTCGTTGTCCCACGAGAGCAAGGTTCCAATCGCCGGTCAGGTCTAGCAGTGAGATGCTCTCGCTTGTTCTGGTCGCTGCGAGAGTGCCAGACAAATCGGCGATGCCAGTAACCGCCCAAGCCCCGCTTACGGACTGGGCGTCGTCTGACAGCATACCGAGCGTAACAGCTTGCCCGAACAGCCTGCCGTCCATGCGATACGCACCCGTTCCAAGGTCGATAGCGCCGGTAAGGCTCCTGCCCCCGCGATTCCGCAACTCAACACGGAAGCCAGCTCTGTGCTGGTTTGCTCGATCACGGTGTCGCAGGTGATCGGCAGAAACGCGCCGGTAAGCGCAGTGTCCCAGACGCCCGTCATATCGAAACTGCCTGAGCGCTTCTCGTTTCGCACAGCGACGAAGCCGCCGGACGCACCGCCAGACGATGCCTGCCACGTACCTCCAATCGCGTTTCCGTCCTGCGTGACGCTAGCGGCCATCTGTCTATTGGAATCGAAGAGCATCCCTTTCAGGTGTAGCTGCTGGCTGCTCACCGTGCCGTTTGCGGTTCCTGTATCTTCACCACACTCGATTATGGCGGTCACGTCTGCCGCTGCCTGTTGTATGTCTGCTGTGCATGATCTAGAGACCCCGCCCACGAATTCCACAACCCAGGTTCCCGTCAGGTCGACATCGGCGGCGGTCTGGTCGGTCTTGCGCGTACCGGTAAACGTCCCCGAAAAGACGTCGAACGCGGACCACGTTCCGTTAATGCTCATTCCATCTTGCGTACCCGTACCTTCGATCTCCAACTGCGCGATGGAAATCGTTCCGGTGAGGCTGAAGCTGCCGGTCGCGGGGTCAATAGTTCCGCTCAGGTTTCCTGTGCCAACACCGGCGCAATTGAGTGTCCCCGATACTTGAGTGTCGCTTTGAGTGAAGTGACTGCTGCAGGACGCTGGAATGTCGCCCTTGATGTCGATAGCCCACTCGCCGGAGATGTCAATCTCCTCCTGCGCCACAGCGTTGCCTCGCGGCAGCAGGTACGCGCCCGCGGCGAGCGCCAGCAGCAGGAGCGCTGCGGGTATCAGAAATCGACTGGCCATACGCGTTCCCTCCGCCCGGTTGCGCACTAGGATACGACGTGGCGTGCCATAGCTGTCAAGCCCGGCCGCGCGGGCTCAGTCCATGTAGTCGCCGGACGGCGCGCCCTGGAACGCTTCTTGCAGCTCGTCGTAGTTGGCGATCGTCTCCCGCAGCGGGGCAACGTTTAGCGGCCGCTGCGCCTTGCCGGACGAGTCTATCCGTCGGTATGCTTCCGATTGCTGGTTACCCAGGCGTACATGTACGACAGGAGGATGCGTTGAAAGTCGATACCGGGCTGACGCTCGATCTGAAGCAGGTGCCGGAGGCAGCACGGCACGCCGAGGCGCTGGGTTACGACGGTCTCTTCACACCGGAGACGGGCCACGACCCGTTCCTGGCCCATGCCATCGCGGCCGAGCACACGGAGAAGATCACGCTGGGCACCGCCGTGGCGATCGCCTTCCCGCGCAGCCCGATGGCGACGGCGCAGATCGCCTGGGACCTGCAGAAGGCCTCGGACGGCCGCTTCGTCGTCGGCCTCGGCACCCAGGTCAAGGGACATATCGTCCGCCGTTACGGCATGGACTGGGTGCCGCCCGGCCCGCGCCTGCGCGACTACGTGTTGATGATGCGGGCTATCTGGGACTCCTGGCAGAACGGCACTAAGCCGGAGTTTGTAGGCGAGCATTATCGCTACACACTCACGTCGCCGTTCTTCAACCCAGGCCCTATCGACAACCCCAAGGTGCCGGTGCATATCTCGGCGATCAAGCCGTACAACTGCCGCCTGGTGGGAGAACTCTGTGATGGCATCAAGGTCCACCCTTTCAGCACGCCGAAGTACCTCAGGGAAGTCATTATGCCCAATATCGCGAAAGGGGCGGCGAAGTCCGGCCGCGATCCTAAGGAGATCGAGGTCTGCGGCATGGGCTTCGTGATGACGGGTGAAACGCAGGAAGAGGTCGAGCAGGCGATGGCGCCTACTCGCCAACAGCTGGCGTTCTACGCCTCGACTCGAACGTACAAACCCGTGCTGGATATCGAGGGCTGGGGCGACCTCAACACAGAACTCTTCGCGATGTCGCTGGAAGGTAAGTGGCAGGAGATGGCAAGCCGCATCACGGACGACATGTTGCAGGAATTCGGCGTGATCGGCACATACGACGAGATCATCCCAAAGATTATCGAACGGTGTGCCGGTGTGATCGACCGCGTCAGCTTCGCGCTCCCCGTCCGCAACCCGGACGATGAGGAGCGCCTCAAGGAGATGATCAAGCAGCTCCAGGCGGCGTAGGGGCGCTTGCTGTCACTCGTGACCGCGAGCGCTGGCCACAAACAGCCGGCAGCAGAGCGACCCGGCGTCCGCCGCCGCGGCGAACGCGGCCT
The DNA here is from genome assembly GCA_029262675.1 of Chloroflexota bacterium. Classification (GTDB taxonomy): domain Bacteria; phylum Chloroflexota; class Dehalococcoidia; order DSTF01; family RBG-16-68-14; genus JADFKB01. The sequence continues at coordinate 197,807 of JAJCYW010000016.1, forward strand.
CCGGCAGCCAGTCGAACGCGTCGTAGAGTGTCGTCGTCGCGCCTTCCGCGCGCTCCGGCAGCGACGGCTCGCCGTGCGTCGACGCCTCGCAGACCGTCATCTCCAGCAGGTAGCTCTCGCGCCGCTGCTCGCCCGCGGCCAGTCGCCGCATCGGCGTCAGGTCTATGCCGAGCTTCTCACGTCCGACGCGTCGTACGCCGTCGTCCGCCGACTCGCCGTCGCGCAGCGTGACGGCGGGCAGGCCCCAAACGCCTGGCAGCTCTTCGCCCGGCTCTTCCGGGCGGCGCACTGCGAGGACCAGATCGTCGTCGCTGCGCACTGCGACGGCGACCGAGCGCTTGCGTGGAAGCTGAGGATCGGGAGGCATGGCGGCGCTAGGCCTCCGGCCAGCGGAACTCCAGCGTCTCTACGTTGGCTAGGCCCTCCGCGACCATCGCCTCGACCTCGAGCGCCTGCTCGGCCGCCTCCACTTCGGCGACTGTACTGTGTGTGGCGGGGTTGCGCGGCACGAAGAGTGTGCAGCAGTCCTGGTCGGGTTCTATCGACGTCTCGAAGGTACCGATGTGGCGCGCCTCGCTGATGATCTCCTCCTTGTCGCGTCCGACGAGCGGTCGCAGCACGGGCAGCGTCGTCGCGGCGTCGATCGTTGCGATGTTCGACAGCGTCTGCGACGAGACCTGGCCCAGGCTTTCGCCCGTCACCAGTGCCTCCGCGCCCTCTCGCTCCGCGATCACGTGCGCGATGCGCAGCATGAAGCGGCGGTAGAGTACGACGCGCAGCGGTGGCGGGCAGCCAGCGACGATCTTGTGCTGCAGGTCGCCGAACGAGACGACGTGGAGGCGGCTGCGGTACTGCCACTGCGTCAACTGCCGCACTAGCGAGATCGCCTTGTCGCGCGACGAGGCGTCGAGGTAGGGGAACGACTGGAAGTGGACGAAACCCACATCGCAGCCGCGGCTCATCGTCCGCCAGGCCGCGACCGGCGAATCGATGCCACCGGAGAGCAGCGCGACGACGCGGCCGCTGACACCGACGGGCAGGCCCCCGGGCCCCTGTACGCGCTCCGTGTGGAGAAAGGCGCCGCCGGGCATGATCTCGACCTGCAGGTCGGCATCCGCGTTCGTCAGGTCGACCCGCGCGCCGGTGGCCTGCTGCACCGCCGCTCCGAGTTCTCGTTCCAGCTCCTGCGAGGAGCCGGGGAAGCGCTTGTCGCTGCGCTGGACGGTGATGCGGAAGCTCTCGAACTCGGCGTCCGCAGCCATCTTCAGCACGCCCTCGCGGATGGCGTCCAGGTCCCACGGCAGCACGCGACAGAGCGAGAAGTTGCGCAGCCCGAACACGCGCTGGAGGCGCTCGCGCAGCTCCGGCCAGTCGAGCCGCGGCCCCGGCGTGATCACGATGCGCTGCGGCCCCCAGTCGCTGTTCTCGATATCGACGCCCTTCAGCGCTTGCCGGATGTTGCGGCCCAACTGGCGCACGAAAAGCGGCCGGTTGCGCCCCTTGAGCGTGATCTCGCCCAGCCTGACGACCACAGCCGTCTCGGCCGTGGGCTGCCCCGGCTGTCGCTTCCTCGCATCTGCCTTAGCGTCGCTAGTCACCTGTGTCATCGTGTTAGAGGGTAGCAGATGGTTACGGAATGGCCGATGGCGGCTCTACCTGGGGTACAGCTTGATCTAGTATTCTGGTGCGTTCGGGCGTATGCTATGAACGAAATGCACCGATTCACCCCGCTAGGTGTTGGCCTCCTGGCAGCCCTCGCGATTGCGGCAGCGCTGCTGCTAGCTTCTGCATGCTTCGGCGGCGGCGGCGGCGATGACGGCGCGACGCCGACTCCAACCGCCGTGGCCGATGCCACGACAACTCCGCGGGCCGCCGCCCAACCCGGCGATCGCCCCGCCAACTTCACCGCCTACCCAGGCGTGATCGCCACCTACCTGACCGACGCCGGCGACGCTGCGCTCGAGATCCCCTGCCTCGCCGATCTGCTGGCTGCCTGGCAGATGCCCGAGTCGGACGCAACGTTCCTGACGCCGGCGACGTCGATTCTTGATTCCGGCTGCCTTCTGGCCAACGTTGACGCCGACGCCGACATGGAGCTCGCCGTTACGCTAACCGCCGAGCCCGAAGGCGACCACGGGTTCGGCCTCTTCTCTAACCTCGTCGTGTTCGACCGGCGCGGCGATGCGTTCGTCGTCGCGTTCGAGTCGGCGCCGCCGGGCGGCGAGTACTACCCGGAGCTGGCGCCGGTGGCCGTGCTCTCCGTGGACGACATCAACGCTGATGGCATCGGCGATCTGACCTATGTCATCACCACCTGCGGCGCCAGCACATGCACACACACCGTCCACGCCGTTAGCGGCGTTGGCGGGAGCGTCGTCCACCTCACGCCAGACGATGGGCTTTCCATGTCGACCGCCGACATCTCCTTCAGCGACGCGGACGCGGATGGCATCGTGGAGATCGTCCTGTCCGGCGGCTACTTCGGGTCCGTCGGGGCCGGCGTGCAGCGGGGGCGAACGGAGACCTACGCCTGGAACGGCGAGCTCTACGAGCTGGCCGAGACCGTCTACGAACCGAGCGATTTGCTCTACTTCGCCATCATCGACGCCGACAGCCTCTTCGACGACGGCCTATACCTGGACGCCGCGCAGGCCTACGGCGCCGCGCTCGCCAGCAGCAGCCTGCAGGAGACCGGCATGCAGGAGAACGAGCGCGCGGAGCTGAGCGCTTACGCCACTTTCCGCGCCGGGTTGGCGCAGCTCGCTAACGGCGGCAGCATCCTCTACGCCTACTTCCCGGAGGACGACCTGGGCATCCTCAACAACACGCTGTCTACTACGTTCGCCCCGGCCTACGAGGCCTCCGGCGACCTTCACACCGCCTGCCTGGCCGTCCGCAACCACATCGCCGCGAACGAGGGTGCCTTCTACGACATCTGGCAGTACGGCTACGCCAACCCCGAGTTCAACGCGGAGAACGTATGCCCGTTCTAGAAGCCAGCCGAAGCTGACCGTCTGCTAGACTGTCTCCAGCGTTAGGCAGACACGGGAGGCGGCCATGACGCAACGAATCGTAGTTCCTCTCCTCGTCCTGGCGGTGCTAATCGGTGCCGCGGCTGTCGCGCTGCTGCTGGTCTCCGGCGACGACGAGGACACGCCGGCACTCGTCCTGCGGCCGACGGCGATCGCCGATTCGCCTACTGCGACACCGCTGGACGTTCCAACCGATGAATTGCCGACTGACCATGCACCCGGATCACTCGTCGACGTGCCGCCGCGTCCGACAGATTTCGCCGACTATCCGGACGTAATCGCAGCCTATCTCACGGCTGCTGGTGACGCCGCACTAGATCCGCCGTGCCTGGTTCGCTTGCTGGCGGCCTGGGAGATGCCACCCGGAGCGGAAGGGCGGGTGGGCGATCTGACCGGTTATGCCCCGTGCCTGGTCGGAAGTACGGATACGGATCTCGATAATGAAGTGATCGTGGTCCTGACCTCTCCGACTCCGGATCCGCCATCGAGCGGCGAGATCCAGGCGAAGTTTGTCCTGTTCGACCGTACTGGGACTGAGTATCGCGTCGCGTTTGAAGAATCGCTCGGCTCGCTCGGCTCACACTCACCTGTGCCGGACATCTTGGTAGCAACAGGAGACATCAATGCCGGCGGGACTGGAGTCTTAGTGTATGGAAGGCCAATCTGCGGCGCTCACACGTGCACGTGGCAAGTTCACGCAATTACAGGCAGTGACGCGGGCTATCGATCACTCACACCGGAAGGCGGCTTGTCGATGGCTACTGCAAACGTGGGCGTGACAGATGTCGACGGCGACGGGGACGAGGAGATCGTGTTGCGTGGCGGGATCATCCGGTCGGCGGGCGCTGGACCCCAGCGGGAACGAACGGAGATCTACACATGGGATGGAGATCAGTACACGCTGGTCGGCACGGAGTTCGATCCGTCCGGCCTCCGGTACTTTGTGGTGCGCGACGCGGACGCCGCCTTCGCGGACGGAGACTATGCAAAGGCAGTTCGCCTGTACACACAGGCGAGAGACGACGACGTTCTAGAGGAAGTGATGTATTTCGGCAGCCGTGACGAACTAATGGCCTATACGGGATTGCGACTAGGGCTGAGCTATCTGTTGTTGGGCGATACGGATGCTGCGTCCCGGCAAATCAACACGGCCATAGCGAACTATCCCGTTAGCGTCATAGGCCAGGCCGCGGTAATCTTTCGCAACGCAATCGATCTAACTCGCGCGGGGCACTCTGGTGACCTTGGCGCGAGCTGTCACGCTGTCACCGAGTTCGCCCGAAAAAACCTGGAGCGTCTGGAGGAAGCTTGGCGATACGGCCACGCGAATCCGCGATTTGATCCTGAGAGTGTGTGTCCGTTCTAGAAGCCAGCCGAAGCTGACCGTCTGCTAGACTGTCGCCAGCGTTAGGCAGACACGGGAGGCGGCCATGACGCAACGAATCGTAGTTCCTCTCTTCGCGCTGGCTGTGCTCAGCGTCGCGGCTGCCATGGCGCTGCTGGCGGCGGACGGTGGGGGCGGCGACCTACCAGTGTCGGTTCGATGTACGGAGTCAGGGCGTGGCATCGGCCCGGTGAAGAGAAGTTTCCCCGGCGGAAGCCATGTGATAACCACAACCGGCCTGATACAAGATCACTACCTCGGGCTAGGTGACCTGCGCTCGTTTTCCTGGTCGCCCGATGGGAACGGGCTCGCGTATGTCGTTCACCGCGAACTGGCGGATGCAGAGAGCAATTTCTTGCCAGCCAATCCCTACAAGTCTGTTCCTTCACTACCGTTTGTGCAGGCAATTGATGTGCGTGACGGCAGCAGCCTACTTCCGCCAAGACCAGGAGGGACACCTCATTGGTCTCCAGACGGCCAATGGATCGTATACCAAGCTCTGCCAGGTGAGGGAGAGGAAGATGAAAAGGTAGTGTGTCTTGCCTCGCTCGTGGATCCAAGCCAGGTGCGGACGATTGCTATAGGCTACGAACTGCCGAGTAAGGACGCGCATCTTCCCATGCAGCGCCCCGTTTGGTCGCCGGACGGTACCCGCGTCTTGCTGTTCGACAACAGCAGGAATCTTCACGTCCTCAACGTGTCCACCGGTGATAGTCCAATACGCCTGTGGGAGGAACCGGTCAACGGAACGAACTGGTCGCCTGAGGGGAGTCGTGTCGCGGTCACCAGCTCTGCCGGTTCGATAGAAAGGGGCCTCTCTGGCATCTGGATCATCGACGCGAATGCGGACGAAGGGAATGCAACTCAGATCGGCCAAGGTCGTCAGCCCACCTGGACGCTAGATGGCGGAGAGATCGTCACATTCCTTCATCCGGAACTGACCATTGAGATCCTAAATGCGTCAACTGGCGTCGTTGAACGCAGTGTCGAGGGTTCGCTGCCGGCTCTGTCGCCTGATGGAACGCAGCTCGCCTATGTTTCCGAGTGGAGCTTTCGCGGAGACCCCGTGAACCTCTTCGTGTTGGATTTGGTAACGAATGAGACTACACAACTCACCGCTTTCGAGAGTTCGTTTATCGAAACGCCCTCCTGGTCAGCTGACGGATCCACGATTGCCTTCTACGCAGGCGGCGCGGAAGTCCCGAGTGGCGTGTATCGAGTCTGGCCTGAGTTTGCTGACTCGTTAAACTACATCCAAAATGCCGTTGATCATGTCACGGGACTGACCTGGTCGCCAGATAGCAACCACATCGTCTTTTCCTTCGGTGGAGCACACGATTAGCTACTCCGTCAACCTTCTATACAGCGTCGGCAGGCGGCTGGGGAGCGCCTCGATGTCCGCGAGGACTTCGTAGCCCATGTCCTCGCACATCTGCCCCAGGTAGTCGTGGCCCTCTTTGTCCACCGTCAGCGCGAAGGGCGTGATGCCCTTGCGGCGCGCCTCCACCAGCGCCTGCTTTGTGTCGTGGATGGCGTACTCTTTCTCTGTGCGGTCGCGGCCGTAGCCGTGGTCCTGCGGCCGCCCGTCCGAGACGAGGAAGAGGATCTTCACCTTCGCGTCGTAGTCGTCCAGCTTCGCGGTCGTGTGGCGGATGGCCGGGCCCATCCGCGTCGAGCGGATCGGCGCGATCTTGTCGATGCGCCGCGTAACGGTGTCCGATAGCGACTCTTCCAGATCCTTGATCACGTAGTACTCCACGTTGTCGCGACCGTAGCCGGAGAAGCCGAAGATCCCGTAACTGTCGCCGATCGTCTCTAACGCCTTGATCAGCAGCACCATGCTCTCGCGCTCCAGGTCGATGATGCGTTTCGGCGGCGCGACGGCCTGCTGCGAGCGGCGCTTGGCCAGCCACTGGAAGTACTTGCGCGGGTCGTTGTCGAATTCCGGCTCGTCTTGGTACTTCTGGCGGCGCTTCTCGATCTCCTCGTCGGTCGAAGCGCTCATGTCGAGCAGGAACGCCACCGCCACGTCGCGTTCGACCTTGTTGCGCCGCCAGTAGACTTTGTCTGTGTGTGCGCCGCCGGCCTTCTTCTCCACGAAGTAGTCGATGACCAGGTCGAGGTCGAAGTCTTCGCCGTCGTCCAGGTGCTTGATCTTGCGAAAGAGCTCCGGCCGCAGCAGTTCGAACTGGCGGCGCGTCTCCGCGACGAGCGCCGCGTGCTCTTGCAGCGCCTCCTCGAAGAACTCTTCCGAGCCTTCTTCCAGCGGCCGCTCTTGCACGCAGCACCAGCCGGGCTTGTAGTCGGCGGCGCGGAAGTCCCACTCGTCGTAGTAGAAGGCTTTGGGCTCTTGCGCTAGCTCGCCCTCCCCCTCGCCGCTGCCGTCCTCGTCCTCGACGGGCGTGCCGTCCGCCGACTCTATCTTCTGCTCGGGTATCGGCGTGCCGGCCTCCTTCTCCAGGTTGCTGAGGAAGAGTCCGATCGTCGATGCCAGGTCGCCCTCCGCCATCCCGTCGACGTTGATCTCGACGCTCTTCTCCATCAACTCGCGGAGCTGGTCCGCCGTCAGCGGCGAAAGGCCGCCGGGCGCGTCCTTGCCGTCCTGTAACCGCAGCCGCATCAGTAGCTGCACCAGCTCTGGCTTGAAGTCGCCGCGGAAATCGACCGGCTGCGGGCTCTGGTAGGCCTCCTCCTCGCCGTCCGGCATCGGCGTCTCGCCGGCCTCGCCCGCGCCCGAGGGTTGGGACATCATCAGCGCCAGCGACTCTTCGTCCAGCTCGTCCCACGCCTCCGGGTCGAGCAGCTCCGGCGCGACGTTGGGGACGCTCATCGCGATTTCGTACAGCGAAAGCGTCGCTTCCGCCGTGTCCTCGACGATGGCGCCAGGTTCCTGGACCGCGGCGAGCAGGCGCAGCGACTGCGCGAGCACGGCGTTGAGGTTCTTCGGCCAGACGATGCGGTCGCGGCCGTCCAGGGTGACGCGCAGCAAGTTCTCGAGCAGCGCCTGCCGCAGCGGTAGCGAGCGCGGGTTCGGGCGCCGCTCCAGTTCCGCTTCTTGTGTCTGCGCCCATGATTTGCGCACGCCGCCGTACTCCGAGCGGACGCGCGAGTCAATCCGCGCGTCCTCGACGATCGTAAAGATATCGAGTGCGGTCTGGCGCTCCTGGAACAGGTCGAAGAAGCGCTCCATGTCCGTGATCGGCGGTTTGGCCTCACCGCCCTCGGCCGCACGCAGGCCGGCTTCGACGTTGTGGCGGCGGCGCGGCAGCACGTTGCCCTCGCGTTCCCAGTTGAACCAGAAGCTGCCGAACTCCAGGTGCGCGGTCTGGTGCGTGGCGTAGACCTTGTAGACCGCGAAGTTCTCGATCTTCTCGATGTGGTCGTCGACGGACTCCGGCAGGTAGACGGCGCTGCCTTCGGTGCTGGGCCGGCTCTCGGAGACCCAGCCGATGCCTTTCTCGGCCAACGACTGCGCCGGCTGGATCGCCACGTCCGTGCCGGCGAGCGCCTTGCAGTACAGGCGCAGCACGCCGCCCACCTGCGTAAGCTCGACGCGAGACGAGAGCGTCTGCAGCACCTCCTCGCCTTTGCCGGACTCCATACGGAAAAAAGCCTCGCCGCCGGCCTCGCTGCCCTCCAGGATGCGGTGCCCTGCCGTATGCCAGCGCTGCAGGTCATCCGGCCGCACGCGTTGCAGCACGGTCGGCGCGCTCTTGAGAAACTCCATCGCCGCCGTCGGGGAGCCGACGGCCAGCTCCTCAGCCAGACCGAGCAGGTCGCCGTGCGCTTGGTTGGGAACCTCAGCCAACGCCTGCGCCGCTTCGCTGAAGAGCGCATAGGCCTGCCGCGATAGTTTCGGGGAGACGTCGCCGCCCAGCGTCAGCAGCCGCGCGCGTTGTGTCGCAGCGATCGGCGCGACCAGGGCCGCACCGTGCTGGAAGAGCTGACGGACGTCGGCCCAGCTCGCGTCGGCGACTGACGCAGCGAGAGCGAGAAACGGTGCGCGGTCGTCTCGTTCGAGCGTGCCGAACAGGTTCGGCGCGGCGTCCAGGCAGTCGGAGGCCAGTTCGTACGATCGTTCGGCGACGGTATCGATCAGCGTTGTGAGCTGCGCCATGTTCTCCAGCGTGATGAGAGGCAGCAGGCCGGGGCCGGCGGCGAAGAACGCCGAGGCGAGCGAGATCGACTTCCAGTGGCCGCGATAGAGGTGCCGCCCCAGCATCGCCCACTCCGTGAGCTGGTGCTCGCCGAGGTAGGAGATGACGTCCGGCCCGGCGCGGAAGTAGGCCGCCGCGATCACGGACGAGTGCTCCGCCAGGTCGCGGCCGGCGTGTACCCAGCGGCGGTAGGCGGTGGGCTGGAGCGTCTGGACAACTTTGGGGCTGACGCGGTAGTACTCCGCCGCCGCCTCCCATGACCGCAGCGAGTGCTCGGCCAGCGTCACGCCCTCCTCCGCCCACGCCCGCAGCGTGTCTTCCGAGAGGTGCGGCCGCAGCTCCGCCAGCGCGAGGCGAAACTCCTCCGTCAGCGAGGCGTTGTGACTCGCCAGCCGCTTCTCGGCGTCTGCGATAAACGTATCGAAGTTCATGGCCCCGCCATTGTACCGAACGGGGGACGCGGGGAAGGGCTGGAAGCAGCCTATTGAGGCGGCGGAAGAATCTCGAACGTCAGCCTGGCGCCCAGGTCGCGCTGGCCGCCCGGGCCACTGCCGCAACCGACATCCCATCCCCTCAGTGTGTAGATGCCCGCCGGTACCTGCTCGCCGTCTGAGAGAAAGCCGCCTGTGTCGTCCAGCTGATCCCACGTCACGGTGTACGTGACGGACTCGCCAGGCGCCCATGTTTGGCTACCCAGAACGTGGAGAAACACCAAGTAGCGCGCCCAGCGCCACACTTCGTTTCCGTCCGCGTCGTCAACCGTGAAATCGAACAGCATGCTACTGCCGTAGCCTCGTTTGATTGGCTCATCGCTGATGTTTGTGATCGAGAGCGTCATCTCTAACGGCTCGCCGAATGGCACGCCCATCGCCAAGCCAACGATGGTAAGCTCTGCGACCAGCGGTTCTTCGCAGCAGAGACCTGCAACGATCTGGAGTACGAGAGCCGCGTCGAGGCTGTCAACATGACGATCGCAGTTGACGTTTGCGAAGTCGGGACAAGGCGCGTCGTCAATCAAGCCGGCGTCCAGTTGCAGGATGAGAGCGGCGTCGATGCTGTTCGTCACCTTGTCGCAATTGGCATCGCCTTCCGGGTTCGGTGGTGTAACTGCCTGCGCGGGTGCGCCTCCGATCCAAAGGGCCAGCGCCGCTACCAGTGCGGTTGATGCCAACGTTCGTAGTCCACTCATGCCGTCACGCTCCGTTCCGCCTGTCGTACGTGCGCCTATCGTACAGCAGCAGGGTCGCGCCGTCTACTACGGCGGGGGTCTTAGATGTCAACCATCCCGTGCGGATGATCGCAGCATGAGGCTCAAGGGCTTGCTAACGTCTGCGCGATCAGCGCCTTAGCATCATCTTCCGATAGCCCAATGAGTGCGGCGGGAGCGCCGCTAGCTATGGCCGGCGCGTAATCGAAGTGCGAGATGGAGCCTTCCCTGATCTCGTATGCGCCCCACAACCCATCGTTTGTGCCTGCCGTATTCGGCTTGGACGTCCACCACAGCAGAAAGAGTAGATAGCGTTTGCCAGGCTCGAAGAACGGTCGATCCACGTATACAAGCTCTTGGCCGTCGACGATGCCACCTGGTTCAACCAGTGTGATAGAAGATCCCTCGTATCCGTCCGATTTGAGGACGTCCTCGATCGAAAAGACGTACTCACTCATGTAAAGGCCAGCCGTTCCCGTCATGCTTCCGCTGCACTCCTTACCCACGTGGTAAGGGCGGGGTGTGCCGCAGACGACAGGGATATCATAGGGCTGGGGAGTGACGGCAAGGCGCCGGTCTTGCAGCGTAGCGATAACGATATTGGCACTATCATCGACCAGCGTCCGGATATCCTGGAAGCTGTCAAAGGCCATAAACCCCGGCTGGTAAGTCACGATTCGTTCTAGCCCCGGAGGTTCACCCCCAACCCCTTGGCGAGCCTCAATACGTAGCCCGTTGTCAGAAGCTCCGCCAGATTCGCCGGAGCCAACAAGAACGAAGACGGCAATCACCACGGCGGCGAGAATCCCTGCGGCCAGCGCAATTACCAGCGCGGCTGCTGCTAATGTACGTGGTGTACTCATGCGGTCACGCTCCGTTCCGCCTTCATACGTGCGCCTATTCTACAACACGCGGCCGCTGATGCGGCCGCCCTACTGCGGCGGCGGGACGATCTCGAAGTCGAGTTGTCGTGAAAGATCGCAGGCGCGGGGCGGCGTCAGGCTGCAGCCGACGTCGCGGCCGCTGAGCGAGTAGGGCCCGGCCGGTACCTGGTTGTCCAGGTAGTCCTGCTGGTCCCAGACGGCGCTGTAGGTGACGGTCTCGCCGGGCGCCCAGGTGCGATGTTCTATCGCCTCCGTGAACGCCATCCCGAACGACCACTGCCAGATCACGATGTCGTCCCCGTCGCGGACGATGAAGTCGTAGCTCTGGCCGCTGTTGTAGCGTCTGGTGACCGGCGCGTCGCCGGTGTTCGTGATCGTCAGCGTCATGTCCATTAGTTCGCCGTACGGCGCGCCCGTGGGCAACGTGACTATGGAGAGTTCGGCGGCGAGTTGCGGGCAGCAGAGCGCCGCCACCATCTGCAGCACTATGGCAGCGTCCAGGCTGTTCACCTCGTAGTCGAAGTTGACATCCGCGACGTCGGGGCAGGGCGTAGCGTCGATGAGGCCGGCGCTTGCCTGCAGGATCACGGCTGCATCGACGCTGTCGACGTTGCCGTCGCAGTTGGCGTCGCCGTCCGTCAGTCGCGGCGGCAGCGCCGATGTGGGCGCCACGACGAGGAGGCCCGCCGCGGCCATTATCGCTGCTACGGCGGCGAGTGTGAATACGATGCCGATTCTCATCTGCATGCTCCTACTCCCCCTCGCTCTCCTGGCGGAATGTAGCGGCGCGGGGCCGCGCGGTCATCCAGCAAGACGAATCACCGCCCGAGATGGTTCCGCAGTTACCTCGGTCACAAGGGGCCCGAGCCGCCTCGGCTAGAGGCGGCTCGAAGCTGCTTCCGCATGAACGTGCCCCCGAGTCGCCTCGGCAACGAGGCGACTCGAAGCTGCTGCGGGACCGCAGCAGCCCGAAGCCCCTTCCATCAGGAAGGGGCCTCCCACCAGGCATGGTTCTCCGGCGTCTGTTCGTGCCGTGTGGCCCCCGGCTTCGCTTGTGGGATTACGGCTGGGTCGACGGCCGGCCGCGTCGGGTCGTCGTAGTGGTGGAATTGCACCTCGCCCGTCTCCGTCTCCAGCACCGCGCAGGAGAGACGGAAGCCGTTGCGATGGTCGCGCGACTCTCCGGCCGAGCCGGGGTTGATCACCAGAGATCGGCCCACCGGCTGCGCCATGTGGTAGTGCGTATGGCCCAGGATGATGAAGTCGGCGTCGATCTCAGCCAGCTTCTGGAGGTTCGGGCTGTTGGGGTAGAGGTACTCGTCGTAGGGGTCGAAGGGGCTGCCGTGGACCATCGTCAGCCTGCGGCCGCCCATCTCCGTATCGATGCGGTACGGTTGCGCGGCCATGTACTCGAGGAGCTCCCTGCGGACGCCGTCTCTCTCTCGCGCGGCCTCGCCCCAGGGGCCGAGCAGCACGCGCTCGTGGTTGCCGAGTACGTAGCGGGCCTTGCGCTCCCGCAGCAGCGCCAGCACGTCGTTCGAGAAGCGGAACTGGTAGACGGCGTCGCCCGCGCAGAGCAGCTCGTCCACGGGGCCCATCAGGTCGAGTGCGCGCTCAAGACCGGCCAGGTTGCAGTGGATGTCGGCGACGATGCCGAGCTTCATGCCTGCAGTCTAGCGCAGGGCGGCTCGCTGGCCCGAGGCAGCGCCTACTGCTCGACTATGGTCACCGAGTTCATCACGTCGCCAATAGCAAGCTGTTGCGCGACGTCCATGCCGGACGTCACCCGTCCGAAGGATGCGTAGCTGCCGTCCAGGTGGGGGGCATCGCCCAGCGTGACGAAGAACTGGCTGCCGGCGGAGTCCGGGGCGGTGCTGCGGGCCATGCCCAGCGCGCCCGTGGAGAAGTCCGAGCCCTCGAATTCCGGCGGGATGCCGTAGCCGGGGCCGCCGCCGCCCGTGCCGTCCGGATCGCCTCCCTGCACGACGAAGCCCGGCTCCACGCGGTGGAACGTAAGGCCGTCGTAGAAGCCACTGCAGGCCAGGAAGACGAAATTGTTCGTCGTCGACGGCACGTCGCTGTTCAGCTCGACGACGACATCGCCTTTGTTGGTACTGATCGTCGCGATGTAGGTCTTCGACGTATCGATAATGCGCTCCGGCGCTGCGTCCCACGACTTCTGGTCAGTCTTCTGGCACCCCTCGGCGAAACTCACGGTCTGCTCCTCTCCGTTGCCAGTGGCACCGTTGCCACCGTTGCCGGTGTCTACGTTTCCCCCGTTATCGTCATCGTCGCCACCACCGCACGCCGCGATCAGCAGCGCCAGCGCGACGGCGATCGCGAGCGGCAGTACGATTTTCTTCAGCATGGTCGCTCCTCTACTCGAAGATCGCGCTGACGACTTCTTCGATGCTTCGCTGCACGTCCAGATCGTCGGTCAGCGCCCAGACGACGGCCACCTGGCAGGCCCGCCTCGCTTCGATGCCCTGCGAGATGAGGCGGCCCGCGTAGATCAGCAGCCGGGTGCTGACGCCCTCGGCGAGCCCGTGCTCCTTCAGGTTGCGCACCTTCTCGCCGAGCTTGGCGAGGGAGCGCGCCGTCGCGGCGTCAACGCCGCTCTCGTGCTCGATGATGCCGGCCTCCAGATCCGCCGGTGGATGCCCGAACTCAATCGAGATGAAGCGCTGGCGGGTGCTGTGCTTGAGGTCCTTCAGCGCGCTCTGGTAGCCGGGGTTGTAGGAGATCACCAGCAGGAACCCGTCCGCCGCTTCCAGTAGCTGCCCGCGCTTCTCCATGGGCAGGATGCGGCGGTGGTCCGTCAGCGGGTGGATCAGCACCGTGGTGTCCTTGCGCGCCTCCACCACCTCATCGAGGTAGCAGATAGCGCCGACCTTGACCGCCCTGGTCAACGGTCCGTCCACCCAGCGTGTAGAGTCGCCTTCCAGCAGGTAGCGGCCGACGAGGTCAGACGCCGTCAGGTCCTCGTGGCAGGCGACAGTGACCAGTGGCAGCGCCTGGGTCGGTTCGTTGCCGTCGCCGTCCGCCCCTGATTTGTCACCCTTCTGGGCTATGGTGAGGGGACGGCCCATCTTCCAGGCCATGTACTCAACGAAGCGGGTCTTACCGCAGCCCGTCGGCCCCTTCAGGAGCACGGGGATGCGTTGCTTGAACGCGGCCGAAAAGAGCTCGACCTCGTCCCCAATAGGCACGTAGAACGGCTCCTCGTGCGCGTGGTACTTCTCGATTGCGTAGAGCTGGTACGCGCCATCGGTCTCGTCGGCGATTGTCATGTCGTTTCCCAACCTATCCGGCTCCACTGGCGGCGCGAGCTCGTGTCTCCAGCTTCGACCAAGCCTCGTTCACGGCGGCCGTCAGCTCCTCCAGCGTGCCGTCGTTCTCGATAACGACGTCCGCGTAGGATCGGCGGATGTCGTTGCCTAGCTGTGCGCGGAGCCGGGCGTCCGCCTGCTCTTCGTTCAGTCCGTTGCGTTCGAAGAGGCGCTGCTTTGCCGTTGCGGGCGAGGCGCTCACCAGCCACACCTCGTCGACGAGCGGCAGCCAGTCGGCCTCGATTAGCACCGCCGCTTCGAGGACGACGATGCCCGTGCTCTCCGCCCGCAGCGTATCGAGCTGGGCGTCCATCATCTTCCGCATCGCCGGCCAGACGATGCTCTCCAGCCGCCGCCTGGCCGCCGGGTCGCCGAAGACCTTGCCGCCCAGCGCCTTGCGGTCGATCTCGCCGTCGTCGCCGACTATCTCGTCGCCGAACTCCGCGACAACGGAGTCGAACGTCTCGCTGCCTTTCAGGTAGGCGCTGTGGCCGACCTTATCGGCGTCGATCACGGTCGCGCCGAGTTCGTCAAGCTGCTTTGTGACGAGCGACTTCCCGCTGGCGATGCCGCCTGTCAGACCGATGACGCGCATGGCTCCTCCGAAAACGCCGCCCCGCTGCTACGGGGCGACGGCTCATTGTAGCTAGGGCCTCTCGCGCGGCACAAGCAACCGCTCGAGTGACGACGCCGTGGCGATTTCGGAGCGCGTACGAGCCAAGCTATGGAGGCGGGCAAAAGGCGTCCAAGTGAGCGGGAGAACTGCGAGTATCGACAAAGCGCGTATTTTGCTCGATAATGGAATGGTTAGGCGGCCAGGATTCGAACCTGGGTCTCCCGGGTGAGAGCCGGGGATCCTTCCGATAGACGACCGCCTAGCGCTTAATCAGGTGGGGCAGGCTTTTGCTTTGACCGGCGGGCCTGCCCTAGTCTTCATCCACCTCCTCCCATTCTGGCTCCTTCGGCTCTGGCATCGGTTCGTAGTGGGTAGGGCCATCCTCTTCCATTTCGATCTTGTTGACTTGGCCGGTGCGCACCATCGTCATCAGCGCAGCATTAGTCGCTCTGCCATCGATGAAGCCGCCACCTTCGCCCCGCATGCCTCCCTCAAAGAGGCGCAGAGCAATAATCCCAAGAGGGATGGGGCTGCCTTCTTCGACGAGTACATGCATGACCGCGTCGCCGATGGCCATCCCGATAAAGCGATACTTCCCCTTGCTTGGCAGCAGTTGCTTGGCTTCTGGCCGCTGATAGGGATCGCCCAATCTATGCCACACCATATCGCGGACGGCGGCGTACCGAACGCTCCCCACTTCGAAGCTGGTTTTAGCCTTCGCCAGCGCCTCACCAAGCTGTACGATAGCCACGTCTTCGATGTGGAGCGCCTCCATCAACTGAGAACCCATTATGTCATTACTCATGAGCGACCGTCCTTTCTGTACGTTGACAACAGTATCGCATAGGAGATGTAGCTAGGTCAAGACGTAATAGTGCCTCCATACGTAATATATCAGCACCTATTATAGCACAGCTGATGGCCGCTCTTGAGTCTGAGGACAGGTTTCTCACCTAGGCTGAGGCAGAAATGGAGCGGAGAAGGGCTGACTTAGCTGATCATATAGAACAAGCGAGAAGGATACGGGCTGCGCTAGAGATTCTGGGCGTGGAGACGCCCGAAGCGCCCGCTCGTAAATGACTTGTTGACGCAAGGTGGTGATAGAATGGCCGCATGCTCCACGCAATACCCAAGGCTGGCGGTCAGATGCTAGGTGCCATTCTGTTGGTTGTCGGCCTCGCTCTGGACGCCAAGGAGATAACGGAGATTACGCTACGCGAGCAAGCTATCGGCTGGCAATGGGTAGCAATGGCAGGCGGTGTTCTGTTCATGCTTTTCGCTGTCTGGACGCAGGTTTCGCTGTATCGGGCGTTTGCCGATCACACAAAGTACCGTGGTATTGCGATTGGGTTAAGCAAGTTCATTGGTAGCGGCAATGCCCTGCTAGACATCTACTGTCGGCCAGAGTCTCCAACACCGGTAGGCAAAGAAGTCAATGACTGGTTGTTCGATAGCGTCAAATATCTCGTTGAGAATTACCCCGAAGGTATTGGATACTTTGTGAACGACAACATAGACTTCTTTGACGAGTCTACACCCGTATCGTGTAGACAGATTCGGGGAAGACTTGAACGGCTCAACGCGCTTGATCGCGAGTTGCGCTCGTTAGCTGGCGGTATGGCAGTGAGCCCGGAGCGATAACCCCCAGCTGCTACAAGGACGAGAGCAGCGATGAGTAGGAATTAGATACGAAGGTGTGACTGGAGGAGTTTTGAATAATGCTGAAGCAATGGGCGGGGCGTGGGCGCTAGCGCTTGTCCAGGTGGCGGAACTGCGCCTCAATTGGCTTGCCGGGTAGCGCGGGCGGTGGTGGGGGAGGCGGGCCGTCGCGCGAGTCGCCGCCGCGGCCGTTCTGCCCGCCGCCGCGCCGCCGGAAGAACGGCAGGACGATAGGGAGTAGTAACAGCGCGGGGAGCATCCGCCATGCCAGCAGCGCGATGATGGGCGCCAGCACCAGCAGGCCGAGCGGCGTCGGGTACCAGCGCCAGCCGCGCAGCGAGAAGACGCTCTCACCGTTCGCGGCGCGGCGCACGAGCAGCGCGACGAAAGAGATAACGAAGAGGATAGCCACGGTGGCGAGGATCGTGATAGCGAGCGAGTAGACCATGCGCCGTTCCCTAGTCTGCCTCTAGATACGCCTTTATCGCCGCCTCCAGCTCGTCCGGCCGGAAGCCCATCGGGCCGGCCTCACTGCGATAGGCGATGCGGCCGTCCCTGCCGATCAGGAACAACCTGTCCGGCAGAGCGGAGTAGGCAAGGTCCGTGCTGTCTTCCATGTCATCGATCAACGTCGGGATGTCGAGTTCGAGTCGCACGGAGCAGGCTTCCGCCAGGTGCTCGCGCTCGTCGAATGTTTTCGGCGTTTCATGGACGACGTCCTCATCGACGTTGATCTGGAGCTGCCAGCCGTCCTCCGGGTGCGCCTCCTGAATGTAGACGACAAAGAACTCGAAGCGGTCCTTATACGTCCGGTACATCTCCTGCAGGCGCCCGGCCTGCTTGCGGAAGGGCGGTCAGGTGAAGGAGCCGAAGATCAAGGCGACCGCCCGCTCATCGCGGAACGATGAAAGCCGGACGGTGGTTTCCAAGTCTCCGAGTACCGGCCGCTCGAAATCCGGTGCGACATCCCCGACGCTAGGAACACGGGCTTCGCGCTTGGCCTGCTCCGTCTGGATCGCGTGCCAGCGCTCGCGCGTAAGGTTCAGGCGCTCAAGTATCTCGTCCGGCAGTTCGCGGAACTGTGGCTCCGTTGTCATGTCAGTAGTATTCTAGCAGAGCGGTAGTCTCTGCCTGGGGCAGAGGTCTCTGCCTACGGCAGAGGTCTCTACCTTAGGCAGAGGTCAGCGATTCTCGCTAATCTTAAGAACGCCACCGGGGGCGTCAAGCGTCATCACAAGGTTGTTTATGGAACAAGACATCCGCTTCTGCACTGCGTCGGACGGGGTCCGCATCGCCTACGCGACCGTTGGCAAAGGGCCGCCGCTCGTGCGCGTGCTCGGCTGGTTCACGCACCTGGAGCACGACTGGACGGCGCCGTGGGTAAAGTCGGATGTCGAAGGTCTCGCCCGCCGCTACACGTACATCCGGTACGACGGCCGCGGTACAGGGCTCTCCGACCGGGACGTCGACGACTTCTCGATAGAGTCGCGCGTGAAGGACCTTGAGGCCGTGATCGACGCCTCCGGGCAGCAGCAGGTCGCCTTTTTTGCCGTGTCGCAGGGCGGTCCGATAGCGATCAAATACTCGGCGCGACATCCCGAGCGGGTCAGCCACCTAATCCTCTACGGCTCGTTCGCGCATATGCCGCCTCCGCGAAGCCAGGAGGCGGCAGAGATGCGCGACGCGCTGGTCACGCTCGTGCGCCAGGGCTGGGGGAAAGACAGCCCGGCGTTCCGCATGGCCTTCACCAGTATGTTTCTGCCGAACGCCGATCCGGAACGCTTGCAGTGGTTTAACGAGATGCAGCGCGCCTCGGCGACGCCTGAAACGGCGGCCAACCTCTTAACGCAACAACGTGAGTTCGATGTCCGCGATCTGCTGCCTAAGCTCACAGTGCCCACGCTGGTGTTTCACGCCCGCGGCGACCAGGCCGTACCGTTTAAGCGCGGCCGCGAGCTGGCCGCAGAGATCCCCAACGCCCGGTTCGTGCCGCTGGAGAGCGACAACCACGTGATGACCACGGACGAGCCCGCCTACGCAATGATGGAACAGTCCAGGGACGAGTTCCTCGCCGCCTCCGCAGACGCTGGCGCTTCGGCGGCCGTGGCCGCCACCTCACCCACTCCTGCCGTCCCACCGGCTCCTGCCGCACCAGCAAGAGCGGCGCAACCGGCGGCGCCGGTGCAGTCCGGATCAGCGCCGGTGTCGGGTGGGCTGGTGACGATCCTCTTCACCGATATGGAGTCGTCGACGGCGCTGACACAGCGCGTGGGCGACGCGAGCGCTCAGGAAGTACGGCGCGCGCACAACGACATCGTCAGAGCCGCCCTAGCAGCCAGCGGCGGAAACGAGATCAAGCACACGGGCGATGGCATCATGGCCTCGTTCTCCGGCGCGACCGCCGCGCTCGACTGCGCGATCGCGATTCAGCGCGGCGTGGCCGAGCACCGGAGCGCCGAGCCGGATTCGCCGTTGGCCGTCTACGTCGGCCTGAACGCGGGCGAACCGATAGCCGAAAACGGCCCGGACGGCCGGGCTGATCTCTTCGGCACGTCCGTCGATCTCGCCAAGCGCGTCTGCGATGCGGCGGAGCCCGGCCAGGTGCTGGTGTCGGACGTCATCCGGCAGCTCGCCGCTGGCAAGCAGTTCCTCTTCTCGGATCGCGGCGATACCGTCCTCCGCGGCTTCGAGGACCCCGTAAAGCTCTGGGAGCTGAGTTGGGAGGACCAGGGCTGATGGACCAAGAGATCGGCTTCTGCACCACGGCGGACGGCATCAGCATCGCCTACGCGACGACAGGCGAAGGGCCGCCCGTCGTCTACGTCACTGGCTTCCCTGGCCACCTCTCACTCGAGTGGGAGTCGGAGATCGCCCGCGGCCTTATCGAAGAGCTATCGCAGGGCGTGCGGCTGATCCGCTATGACATGCGCGGCAGCGGACTGTCTGACCGCGACGTGCCGGAGCTGACGCTGGAGCGTTGGGTGGAGGACCTGCGCACCGTCGTCGATGCGCTCGGCCTCGACCAGTTCACGCTGCTCAGCCTCGGTTTCCTCGCCGGCCCCATCGCGATAACGTACGCGGCGTCGCATGTAGACAAGGTGAAGAACTTGATCCTCTCCAGCGCATTCCTGCTTGGCTCTGAGCTGTCTCCTCCCGATAGAGCGAAGACGATGATTGACTACATTACCGCGTATGGTTTGCCGGCGGGGATGGATATGGATATGGAAGCGGAAGAAGTGGTGAAACTCCAGTCCGCCGTGCGCCTGCAGCGGAAGTCGGCTTCGACCGAGGTGCAAGGGGCAGTAGTGCGAGCGATGTTTGAGGCCGATGTCCGAGGTCTGGCCGATAGCATATCGATGCCGGCGCTTGTCATGCACGGCCAGGAAGACTCCGTTGTGCGCTTTGCGCTCGGACGCGATCTTGCTGCGCGGCTTCCGAACGCGCGCTTCGTGCCCTTCGTGGCATCGGCCGCGTCACCATGGCAGCACCAGGAGTTCCTGGCCCGCGAGATTCGTAGCTTCCTCGGCATCGACCTTGGCGGCGGCGCCGACGCGCCCGCGGCGGGCGCGCCGCTGACGATTCTCTTCACCGACATGGAATCGTCCACGGCGACGACGCAGCGACTGGGCGACGAGAAGGCGCAGGCGCTGGTGCGGCTGCACAACAGCGTCGTCCGCGACGCGCTGGCCGAGCACGGAGGCACCGAGATCAAGCACACGGGCGATGGCATCATGGCCTCGTTCACGTCCGGGTCTTCCGGGCTCGCCGCTGCCGTGGCGATCCAGCGAGCGCTGGCCGACCGAAGTGAAGCGGGTGACGATCACGTGCACGTTCGCATCGGCCTCAATGCTGGGGAGCCGGTGGCTGAAGATCGAGACCTCTTCGGCACGGCCGTGCAGCTTGCCAGCCGCATCTGCGACCGCGCGCAGCCGGGCGAGATCCTCGTCTCTAACGTCGTCCGGGAGCTCGTCGCGGGGAAGGGTTTCCTCTTCGCGGACCGCGGTGAATTCGAGATGCGCGGCTTCGAGGACCCGGTCCGCATCTACGAGGTCGGGTGGCGCTAGGGTCAAAGTTAGGTCACCGCGCGGCTAGAACGAAAGGAATCGTGATGATGGCGAGAATGAAACTGCTCGTACTAGCATTGGCAGTCATTCTCGGGTCGGTTTCAGCGAACGCAGTGGCGGGTAGCGATGGTACCATTGGCATCGCCTCACGCTCCGTCGCTGTTGGAGAACAGGGTACGGTGACGCTGGATGTAGCCGACTTCCCTCATCTGCTCGGCGCATGGATGATCGACATCGAATACGACCCTGTGACTGTCCAACCTGTGAAGTGCGTTGCCGAGTACGGCGGTCTCTGCGACCTGGAACACGGCGAGACATCGCTCCGTGTGACGAGCGCTAGCGCCGAAGGCTTGACGGGAGACTTCTCCCTGGCATCGATAGGATTCACCTGTGAATCGGAAGGCCTCAGCGCAGTCACCATAGCTTTGCCCACATGGGGTGTTGGCACGGTTGGATTTCCTCCACCGCCGCCGGAGATTCTTGACGGCTCAATCACCTGCGTTGACCCGCCTGTCGACGCGTCGGAGCTACCTGCGACTGGGACCGGCACGAGCACCGGAACTGCTCAGGGAACGTCGCATTGGCTCATTGCCAGCCTCGCATTTGCAGGCATCATGGCCATCTCCCTCACGGCAGTGCGCCGCATGCTGAGCAACTCCTGACCTATGGGAGACAGCGTCAGCTTCGACCACGCGGCCGAGTTCTACGACGTGACCCGCGCCGATCCGGCGTGGGTGGCGGCCAATCTGACGGACGCTCTCCTGGCCGAGCGCAGCGTGATCGTTGCCGGCAGTGTCCTCGAAGTCGGCATCGGCACCGGACGCATCGCCCGGCCGCTGTCGGCGCGCGGCGTGCGCGTAGTCGGTGTCGATATCGCGCCGCTGATGTTGGCACAGCTCACCGCGCAACTGCAGGCGGACGGCGAACCGCCCGACCTACTGCTCGCCGACGCCACGCGTCTACCGTTCGTCGCGAACACGTTTCGGATGGCGATGATGACCCACGTCCTCCACCTGGTATCCGATTGGCGGCAGACGGTCGCGGAGACCGTGCGGGTGTTAGAGGATGATGGTGTCTTCGTTCACGTCGTCACCAGCTACCCGGAGCCGAACCCTTGGACGAAGAGCAAGGCGCTCTGGGACGAGATCGTGACCAGCCATCAGTTCCAGCGCAGGACTCGGCCAACGCCGGACGAGATCGCCGGCGAGCTGCGTTCGCACGGCGGCAAGCTGCGCGAGAACGAATTCGCCCGCTTGGACGATCGGCTGACCCCCGGCGACAACCTGGAGCGAATGCGCCAGCGCATCGATTCCTGGACGTGGGAGTACCCGGACGAACTCTTCGGGGCGTTCTTCTCGGAGTTCGAGCCGCGCTACCGTGTCCATTACGGCGATATGGACACGGTCCTGATCAACACAGGGGTTCACCAACTGGAGGTCTGGAGTTTTGGCGGATAGCGAGTCCGCGTCGGCGCAGTCGGCGCAGTCGGCGCAGTCGCCGCAGTCACCGCAGTCGCTACTCGACCTCGTGCGCCGCTCCCCGCCCGCGCCGTGGCGGGACGGCGACAACATCCCCTGGCACGAGCTCGGCTTCAGCGAACGGATGCTCGACGAGCACCTGTCGCAACTCCACGATCGCGCCAGCCGGCGCTTCGATACTATCGACGCCCACGTTGAGTGGATCGACTCCCACCTGCTACAGGGCCGTCCGGCGCGGGTGCTGGACCTGGGCTGCGGCCCCGGCCTCTACGCCAGCCGCCTCGCCCGGCGCGGTCACGCCTGTACGGGCATCGACTACTCGCCGGCGGCGATTGCCTACGCCCGCGAGCAATCGGAGAACGAAGGGTTGGACTGCAGCTACGTGGAAGACGACCTGCGGGCGGCCTCGTACGGAAAGGACTACGGCCTCGCGCTGCTCATATTCGGTGAGCTAAACGTGTTCCGTTCCACCGATGCCGAGACCATCCTCCGCAAGGCGCTGGCCGCCCTTTCTCCGGGCGGCCTCTTCGTCGCGGAGCCGCACACGGAGGCCGCCGTGCGCGATTTGGGCGCGCAGCGGCCTTCCTGGTACGCGGCCAATGGGGCCCTATTCTCGGCACGTCCTCACCTCGTGCTCCAGGAGCACTCCTGGGACGAGGACGCCTGCGCAGCGACCATCCGCTACTTCGTTGTCGACGCCGAATCGGGGCGCGTCACGTCGTACGCGCAGAGCCTGCAGGCGCGCGCCGAGGCAGAGTACGAGAACCTGTTCTCCCGCTGTGGCTTCGTTGACATCGAGCGCCATGCATCGCTGGCCGGCCCCGGCGTCGAAGTAGGCGGCAGCGTAGGGGATGACGATGCACTTGTGGTCTACGTGATGCGGAAGCCGGACGGGTGAACGCACCCCTCGCCATCAGTCGGTGCCACCGGCTCAGACTGCAAGCTCATGCTGCGGGCCAGGCCAGCAGTCTCTACCGAAGGCATAGACTGCAAGCTCATGCTGCGGGCCAGGCCAGCAGTCTCTGCCGAAGGCATAGACTGCAAGCTGAAGCCAGAGGCTTCAGCCCTAGGCCTGCATAGTCTCCGGGTCGATGCCGTTCTCTACGCACCACGCTCGATAGACGAATGGTGAGACTTCAGACGGCTTGATCTCGCTGCGGCCACCCCAGAATACGGCCGTGTACGCGACCGGGATGCCGGCCTCCTCCAGGTGCGCATCGATGGCCGACTTGTGGGCCAGCAGCAGTTCCTTGTCCGTGCCGTGGGCGACGGCCATGATGTTTACGTCATGGAACTCCGGGCCGCCCTCGCGCCAGTAGCAGTGCGTGAGGACGTGGTGGCGGCCGACCTCGCGCCCGGCCTCGATCTCGCGGCCCTCGGGAACGGCCCAGTGGAAGAGCGCGTTGTAGCGCGTTACCGGCGGGCCGCCCGCGACCGGCTTGACGTGCTCCAGGAACGTTGAGAAGCGGCCGATGATACGGCGCTCGTCCAGCGACGCGGCGGTGTCGTAGAACGTTTCGAGCGGGACCTCCGCCTCCTCGGCCCGCGCCGGCCACGGCTCCGCGCAGACCTCCTCCGGCGTGAACTCGCGCTTCAGTGCCGTCAGCACGCACCAGTCCAACTCCGAAAGCTCGGCGATCGCAACGTCGGTCACGTCGGCTAACTCGTCGGAGCGGCTGCCGGGCTCCATGCCCTGCCGGCGCATGTGCCCGACGCCGAGCGCGAACAGGCGCTTTGCCGGCATCAGCCGGTGGTCCTCCGCGCCGACGCACTGCGCGAGAAACGCCGCGTGCTTCTCGATCGAGTAGCCCTGCGGCACCTTGAGCGTCGTCCACAGCTTGTAGCGCGCACCAGGCGTGGCGGCGTCCGTCGTGCGGATGACTACGTGTCCGGAGAACGCGTCCCGCTGCGACATGTGGTCAAACGCGGCCTGCAGCTTCTCGCCGGGCACCTGCCAGGCGATGAGCGCGCCCTGGGCCAGGTTCGTCGCGAGGAGCGTCTGTCGCACGCGGCGGATGGTGCCGGCGCGCAGCATCTCGCTGATGCGCTCGACGACGACCGGCAGGTCGATGCCGGAGCGGCGGGCGATCTCGCCGAATGGGTCGCGTTGAAAACCCTGCAACTCGTCCTCAGAGACGCGCAGGATGGCCGCGTTTACGGCGTCGTCGAATTGGATCGGGACCGCATTCGTCGTCATAGTCGTTGGCCAGACTGCTCGGTTGTTAAGTTTCCATAACGGGGCGCGGACGCGGCATTACCGGATTCATGTGCCGGTTCCAGGTGCATGATACGGCGGCAGCGTAGAGGGGATCAAGGTGGCGCGCGGAGGAGGCGTGCGAAACTGGCAGCCGTGGCACGGCATGCTGTACCGCCTGCCGCTAAGCTGTGGTCCCGCGACGGCGGCGGTGTTTGGCTTAGGCCGCCCGCGTATCCTCCTCCAGCCGTCGAAAGGCCACCTGGATCAGTGCGTCGGGGTCGACGCCGTCATCGGGAAACGTGGCGACGCCCGCCTGCCACTTCCCCATCGATGCCGCTTGCATCTGGAGTGTCGACTTCAGCCGAAAGGCGACCGTGGACGCGGCTTCGTAGTCGGCATCGAACAACACGGCCGCAATGCGCTGTTCATCAATACGGGCGTGGACGTCGTAGGTTCTTAGGCTGGTCGCGATAAGGGACGCCGCCTTTTCGAATAGCTCCGGAGGCGGCGTCTCTCCGGGGAGCATACGCAGCCTCCACGCGGCGAGCGAGAACGTGGCGTTCTCTCGCGGCGCGCGGGCCAGCTCGTCCTGGAGCCGTCGTTCCAGGTACCAGAGCTTGTAGAGACCGGAGGAATCGCGGATTGCAGCGTCCGGCGCTGGCGCCGATGCCGCTGCTTCGGCTGCCGCGGCAGCCGCCTGCGGAATCTCATCCTGCTTCTGTTTGCGTCCGAATACCACGGAGATCACCTACAGGAAGTATCAACAGATTCGGCCTGTGGCCGTATCAGGGTTTCGGAGCATATGCCTGAACCGGCGGCGTTGCACACGTACGTGCAGTTTCGTAGCGGCAACCGTCATCAGGTTCGGCCGCCAACTGTCTTCAGGCCGCCGTCTAGGCAGCCTGCTCCTCGGCGGCCGCATCTGCGGCCGTATCTGCGGCCGAAATACCATCTGACTGGAGAGTGCCGTTTACCTCTTGCGGCAGAAATTGTCGCAGGGTGTTGACCTGGAAGTCGATGTCCAGCCAGTCGAAGGGCGTTCCGCCCACCTCTACGAGGCCCTCGTAGCTGGATATCAGCACGTCCCTATTGAGGCCGGACGCCGCCAGGGTCGCTAGTTCGATTTGCGCCTCTTCCGGGGTACAGAGTCCGCGCACTTGCCGGTTCCAGATGACGGTGGCAAGGTACGCCGACTGCTTACGCACGTTCTCATCGGACAGTATCGTCGGCACGGATTCGTTTAGCAGCAGCACCGGCTTGCCGCAATTGGTTAGGACGGCATCGCCCACGCTGCCCAGCATCATCTTGCCGATTCCGCTGCGGCCGCGGGAGGCCATAACGATCAGATCGGCCTTAGTCTCTTCGACGACGACGACGATCGTCGTTGCGGGATCGCCCCGGCGTACGATGCTCTCCGTCTCGATGCCGCTCTCTCGCAGGCCGGCGGAGACGGCGGAAGCGTAAGCCTCCGCCTCCTTCAAGGCGCCGGGCATTATAGCCTTGCGCGCCGGCAGGACGTGCACAACGGTGATGCTGGCGCCGAACGCTCTCGCCGCCGTAGTGGAGTAGGGCAGCACGACGCCATCGCGATGTGAACGGTCGATTGGTACCAAGATCTTCATTGTTGTGCGTCCCGCCTGCTCCTTCCCGGATGCACGGCTCGACAACGACATATTCGGACTAGTAGTCAGTAAATGGTATACGGGCTGACCCTGATAGGGTTCTCGCGGATGGCGCCTGGGTCCTGCGCTGACCGCCGCCACATCCGCCGTCGCCTGTGATTAGTTCACTGGTGATTAGTTCGCTATCGATGGCCTGCTCGCCGTCTGGGCGCAGTTCGAGCCCGGCGGCGCGCTGGATCGCGCTGGGCAACTCGTGGCATTCGCAACGTGTGTCGCGTTCGACCGCTGCACGGGCGAGGCGACGGCGAAGGCTGAGACGGCGCTGATCGCAATAAGCGCTGGGGGATTACGGCGCCGGCGGCTAGCGGGGCAGCTACTGCCCCGGGCACCTACTGCCCGCCGAAGCGCGCGATGTCGATCACCGCGCGTTCGTGGATCCCGTCGCCGATCTTCACACCGTCCTCGTTGGTGCATTCCACGTCGAACTTGTAGCGGCGGCCGTCTACGGCGCTCACGGTTACTTTCGCGGTCACCTGCTGGCCGATCTGCGTCGGCGCCAGGTGGCGCACGTCGATATGGAATCCTACCGATTGCTCGCCCTCATCGACGTAGCGCGTCATCAGCCCCACGCACGTCGCCTCGATCAGCGCGACCATCGAAGGCGTCGAGTACATGGGCGGGGCGGTCGGCCCCAGGTGGCTAATTCCCATATCGGGCGTCGTTGTAATCGTCTGTTCTTCGCTCACACCGGGATTCAAATCTGGTTTCACGTCTGCACCTCCTCACACAGTTCGCCATCGTAGCACATAAATGTTTGCTAATTGGCGCGTAGTCTAGTTGACAAACCTGTTCAACCCTGTATACTAGCTGTGACTGGTGGCTCAGTACTGCGGTGTAGAGGTCCCATCGCTTCCTCAGTACAGAGCTATATTGGCTTACCCCGCCGAGACAGTTGAGGGGATCGAGTCATGGCTCGTGTCCGCGTGCAGGCGCAGCGTATGCGCCAAGTTTTGCATTGGCAAGTGCTGCTTGCATTTGCCATGGTCGCGACTGCTGCGTTTTTCGCCGTCTCCCAAATACTGGCGGGGACCAGCCCACAGGTTTCGCCTAGCAAGCAACAGTATGCGGCCGGCGACCTTGTCGAGTTGGTGGGCATGAACTTTGCCGCCAGCAGTTCCTACGACATCGTTGTTCAACGGCCGGACGGCTCGATCGTCATTGGTGATGGCAGCGAAACGCCGGGCTCGGACACCGTCGGGTCGAACGCATCCGGTATGTTCGGCTACAACTATCAGCTCAATCCGGAGGCCACGGACCTACCGGGACGGTACGACGTGCGCGTCTACGACGCCAGCGCTCCACACATACCTACCTACGAACTGGCTACGACGTTTTTCTGGAACGACGACACCGCGTTCCCGACGTCGCTCACGGTCGTCACGAACGGACTGCAGGTCACCGTCTCGGGCGACTGGGAGTGGGACGCCTGCGACAACAAAGTCGCTCTGAAGAAGCACGTTGGATTCGCGATGGTCTGGGACGACGGTACGGGTGTGCTGGATCCGGATGCTCCGCCGAACAACTACCGGGACGGCGTGTATCCGTCTGAACCGCAGCTTTCGGATGATCCGTTCGACCCTAACGACACAACGGGATGGACCAACGCCGATCACTGCGACAACCCTGCGCCGGGAGCGCTCACAGGCGATTGGGGTCCATTCACGCACACCTACGCCGCTGCTGGTACGTACGACCTCTGCGTCATCATCTATGACGTTCATATCAGGGATGAGAATGACCACCCGCACACGGATCCGCCAAACAGCGAGGCGAAAACGACGGGCAACCACTCGACCCATCCGTGGGAGAACGAAGACAACTCGTTCGACAAAGGCCTGACTAACCCGCAGATCTGCGAAAACAACGTGGTGCTGGCGCTGCCGACAGCCACGCCAACGGCCACGGCCACGGCAACGAACACCCCGACGAACACGCCGACGAACACACCAACGAATACGCCGACGAACACGCCGGTGCCGCCGACGCCGACGCCGACAGCAACTGCGACCGCGACACCTACGCCGACGGCCACGGCGACCAACACACCGACCAACACGCCGACGAACACACCAACGAATACGCCGACGAACACGCCGGTGCCGCCGACGCCAACGCCGACAGCAACTGCTACGGCGACGCCAACGCCGACGGCCACAGCGACGAACACACCGACCAACACGCCGACGAACACACCAACGAATACACCGACGAACACGCCGGTGCCGCCGACGCCAACGCCGACAGCCACTGCTACGGCGACACCAACACCGACGGCCACGCCGACGAATACACCGACCAACAC
>JAJCYW010000017.1 GCA_029262675.1 Chloroflexota bacterium
CCCCCCTGGTGGCGTGCCTCCCGGGGGCGTCCCTCCCGGCGGGGTACCTCCCGGTGGCGTTCCGCCCGGCGGAGTACCTCCCGGGGGCGTGCCTCCCGGCGGCGTGCCTCCCGGCGGCGTGCCTCCTGGCGGCGTCCCTCCCGGCGGCGTGCCTCCCGGCGGCGTCCCTCCTGGCGGCGTGCCGCCCGGCGGAGTACCTCCCGGTGGCGTGCCTCCTGGCGGCGCACCTCCCGGTGGCGTCCCTCCCGGCGGTGTCCCGCCCGGCGGTGTCCCTCCCGGTGGCGTCCCGCCCGGCGGAGTACCTCCCGGCGGCGTGCCCCCTGGTGGCGTCCCGCCCGGTGGCGTCCCGCCCGGCGGCGTACCTCCCGGCGGCGTGCCCCCCGGTGGCGTTCCTCCCGGCGGTGGTGTTCCCGGCGTTGGCGTCCCGCCTCCTGGCGGTGGGGTTCCGCCCCCCGGCGGTGGCGTGCCACCTCCCGGCGGTGGTGTTCCCGGTGTTGGCGTCCCGCCTCCTGGTGGTGGGGTGCCGCCTCCCGGCGGTGGTGTACCCGGCGTCGTTCCCGCTCCTGGCCCTGCGCCGCCACCCGGCGGTGGTGTCCCGCCTCCCGGTGGTGGTGTGCCGCCGCCTGGCGCTGCGCCGCCTCCCGGTGCGGGTGGCGTGCCCCCCGGCGTCGCTCCGCCGCCGCCGGCACTCGCGCCGCCGGCACCACCTCCACCTTCTATCACTTTGCCGAGGCCGACGCCGCCCGCGCCGAGCGCTGCTCCGCCCGCCGCTGCCTTGCCGGCTGTCTTCAGGAATCCCGGCTTGCGGCCGCCATCCTTCGCGCCCTGCGGGATCTCTTTGCCACAGTCCTCACAGAACTTGCCGCCCGACGGGTTGGCCGCTCCGCAGGCGTCGCACTCCTTGGTCACCACCGCGTTGGCGGCGGGACTCGAGAGCTTCATGCCGCACGATTCGCAGAAGATCGCGTCGTCCGGCGAGGATGTCGCGCATGACCCACAAGTGACAGCCATCGGTTCCCTCCTTCAGCTACGGTGTTCGCTAGCCGCTTGTCAGCTTGTTGGCCGGTATCCAGGGCGACGCTGCGGCCAGCGCGCCACCGATCAGCAGCATATAGAGGCCGAAGCCCACGTTCGAGAAGCTGATGCCGTCTTGCGAAGCGATGAACTGCATCTCGAGCACGCCCAGCGCAGCCAGCAGCCCGCCGATTCCCATGACCGCCGAGCGGCCCGTCGCATCCGGCAGCCGGCCGAGCAGCCAGGCGATCAGGGCGGCCAGGCCGCCCGCCGCGACGAAGAGAACCAGGTATCCGTCCGCGTTATCGGTGCTCATCCAGTCGGCGATTCGGAAGCGTGCATTCGTATCGAACGGGTCGGCGCTGAAGCCGCCCACCGAGACCCACGCCATGAACGGGCTGATCAAGGCGATCAGGAAACCAACGGCCGCCGCGGCGCTGCTCCATGTGAGCTGTGACATGAGATTCTGCGCGGCCGCAGGCTGCGCGACGCGCTGAGCCGGCTGTACGCCAGTCGCCGGCGCGCCACCAGAAGCCGCGCCGCAACTGCGGCAGAACCTTGCGCCCGGGTTGAGCGGCGCGCCGCAGGATGCGCAGGCGGCTGGTTGCACTGGCGCCTGCGGCGGTGGTTGGGCGGGCGCCTGCGGCGGTGGTTGCACTGGCTGCTGTTGCTGCGCTCCGCTCGCCGGGGAGCCACAAGACCCGCAGAATGCCATCCCAGGCGCGAGCGCTGCCCCGCACGATGCGCAGGCGGCCTGCACGGACTGGGGCGGCGCGGGCTCCGGCTGGGGAGCCTGGACGACGGCCGCACCGCAGGAGCCGCAGAACGTCGCTCCAGGCGCGACGGCGACGCCGCAACTACCACACGTTGTTGGCATAGTCATGTTAGCCCATCCCTCCCCCGCACATCGAACAGAACTTGTTCGTGGACGGGTTCTCCGTGCCGCAGGCCGTACAATACCGCGTTCCGGGCGCTGTTTCCAGGCCTCCCGGCGATTGGATGGTCTCCACGGCTTCTTGGTTCGCCTCGTTCGACTCCGCGGCGGCGGACTGCTGCTCCAGCGCCGCGGTCTCGACGCGGCTGGCCTCGCGCTCCAGGCGGTCGTACTCGGCGGCGGCATTCTCGGCCTCCTGAACGGCGCGGTTCGCCTCTTGCGTGAAGGCCTGGTGTTGCGCGTCGATCTCTTTGAGCGTTGCGTTCTGCTCCTGGACCTGCTGGGCGGCCCGGGTGGCGAGGACGGAGGCCTTGTCGAGCTCGAGAGCGACCTGCGCGAAAGCATTCTCGCTGATGCCGTCGAAGAAGAGGAGGCCGCGCAGCGCGAGGGAGCCGTCCGGCTGGATGACGCCGTACACAGGACCGGCGCGGTTGCGCACGACATCCATGATCGTGCTCTCAAGGTTGATCTCGCCCGGAGCGGCCGGCGGCAGCGCTACGCTGGTCTCGATCGCCCAGCCGATGTCGCCGTGGGGGGCGATCGCGGCGCGGGCCTTCGACTCCGGCAGGCTGAAGGCGCCGATGCCCTCTGCCGGGTTGAAGTCGGCGGCGCCGATGTCGGCGCACCATTTCGGGAGCTGCTGGACCGCTTGTTCTCCGTTCATAGTCCGACCCCTCCTAGTTAGGCTCCTCCGCGAGAATGTGCTCCATGCCCTCGCAGCCGGCGAGCGCGCTCTTTGCGGCCTTCGCCTCCTCGCGGAGTTCTCGTTCCTTCTCCTGCTTCTTCCGCAGGTTCTCCAATAGCTTGCGCAGTCTGGTAAGAGAGCCGCCGATCTTGTCGGCGGTGGCGGCCTGCAAGTCGAGCGCCTGCCGGTGAGAGGAGATGACCGACTCAAGAGCGCGATTATAGCTTTCGAGCGGGCTGGCTATAACAGCCGTTGCGCCAACCGCCGCCGAAATGAGTGTCGAGGCGGCCGCGGACAGATGGCTGTATGCGGATGCAAGCAGGCTCCGCGCGCCGGCCAGGAGCATGCTGATGCGTGCGGCGTTGCTCTGGGTGTACCCGAGGATCGACGCCGCACTCATCATTGTTGCCCAGCCCCACTGGGCCGCCAGCTCCATGTGCATCGCAGCGCCGAGGACGGCCCCTTTGAAGGCGCTGCTCGCAGCGATCGCCGTCTTCACGGCAAGCGCGGCGCCCCAGGCCAGGTAGGCCGCGACCGCGCCAAGCGTGATGCTGACCCAGAGCCTGCCCTGCATACCATCCAGTTCCGCGACGGCCTGAGCGTACTCGCCTTCGCCACGGGCCAAGTCATTGCGCAGGTCGGAGGCGATCTTGGCGACGCGCGCGACCCTCGTTTCGACTTCAGCGACGCTCGATACCTTGGCGGCCTGCAGCGCGGTGTCGAGGTCCTGCTTCGCGACACGCCAGGCAGCCTGCGCGGTGCGGAACTTGGCAACGTTGTCTGCACACTCTGCGGCGCTCTTCTTGGAACCGCTGCTGGCGACGGCCGCGCCAGCGGCGGCGGCCGCGGTCGCCGCCGCCGTGCCGCCAACGACCCAGCCCGTGTTCTTGCAATCGTCGGGGTTCAGATTGATGTCGCAGTTGTCAGCGCTCGCGATGCCCGCCGTGACTGCCATAAGCGCCAGCGCGCCAAGGACTGCGAGCAGAACGCGCCGGATCATCGCACACTCTCCCCGGTCACGTACGACGAGGCGTCGCGGCACCAGCGCACGCACAGCGCACCCAGCACCGCGCCATAGGCAGCGTGGCCGATCAGGCTAATCGAGAGGAACGCCGGATCCGTGCGCTGGACGGAGAACGCGACAGGGTACACGCCGATCATGATCACTTCCAGCATCATCCCCCACGCCAGACCCCAATACCACCGCGCCCGGCCCGCTATCAGCGCATAGATCACCCCGAAGCTGATGCCGTTCCAAAAGTGGTACGTCCAACCAGCGATACGCGCTTCCAGCGCCGTGTCGGGCCGGTCCAGGATTAGCGAGCCGAAGATGTGGATCGCCTTGAAGGCGTTGTAGTCGAACAGCGTCGTCGCCTGCGCACCGATGCGGACGGCGTCGTAGACGAACGTCCCAATCAGACCGGCCACGGCACCGGCGACGAGCCGGTTCAAAAAAGGCTGCCGGTCGACACGCTGGGCCCAGACGCCGATGCCAAGGACGGCTACGAGCGCCGGGAACGACACGAACGACAGCGTCCACGGCATCGAGATGACGTCGGCGACGTCGAGCAAGAAGGCCGTGACGCCCATACCGCTAGCGCCTACGACGAGCAGCGTCAGGATCGGGTCGCGCAGCTTGCGCAAACGAGCGTCCAGCGCCAGCCCGAGCGCCTTCACGAGGATCGCTCCTCTTGGGGCGCTTCGCCGGGCGCATCGCGCATCAGCAGAAACGAGGCGACCACGGTCAGGATCGTCGCCAGGAAGATCTTTCCGCCAGACGGCGTCGCCGCCGTGCTCGTCGTGCCGCCGAAGAGCGCACCTATGTCGCTGATCGACCCTTGCACGAGCGCGAACGAGAGAAAGACGCCGACGACGAGCGGCGAGAGCATGCGGACGGGCCGCGGCAGAATGCGATTTCGCGCCTCGTACCAGCCGGCCAGTTGCTTGTCCAGGGCCGAGCCACGCGCGACGATTAGCGCCATCAGCCCACCCACGGCGACGGTCGTCAGGAGCGTGCCGCCGGAACTGAGCGTGCCGGAGCCGCGGATCAGGAAGTAGAAGATCGCCGGCACCCCGGCGAAGACGACCGGGAAGAGGCGCTGGGGGATCACCTGCTGAAGCGGCGCCATGCTCCGGTAGATCGCCTGACGGAACATGATGCCGCCAACTGCCAGTGCGCCCAGGATCACAAGCGCCGGCAACTGCCGGTGCGACAAGTAGTCGTACCAGCCAATCGACCCTACGTAGATGAAGGGGATGATGTTCGCCTGCACCAACTGCAGGAGACTCTGGCCGCCCGACGCCGCGACCAGACGGTCGAGCCCGGAGCCAAGCGATTCCGGCTGCGCGGCGGCGGCAGGTGCCTGCGGCACATTCAGACTACTCCCGCAGGACCGGCAGTAGGCAGTGGCCGCCGGGTTGGCGCTACCGCAGCTATGGCACGCGACCTGAGCTCCCGGAGGTGCGGAGGACGGATCAGCCGCAGTCGTGGCGGATGCCGGAGCTAGCGACTGCCCGCATCCGACGCAGAAAGCTCCAGTGCCCGGATCCTGTCGACCGCAGGACGGGCAGGCTGCCGGCTGGCGTTGAGGAGCGACAGGAGCGGTCATGATTGCCCCATTCTAGATGCTCACCTCGTGGCGTTACAAGTGCTGTACGCCAGGGATTCTCGGTCGCACCACGCCGCCCCGCGGAGCGATTCCCTTACGGTCGCAGCCGGCCACGAGGTGAGCCGCTCACCTCGTGGCGTTACAGGTGTTGTACGCCAACAGTGCTTGGCCGTAGCACACCGCCCCGCAGCGCTATACCGCCGCGTCTGACGGCAGCTACGAGGTGAGCCGCTCGCTCACTTCCCAGAGACGCGCCGCGACCGCGGCGTCGTTGGCGATAGCGTTCGCCGGCGCGATGTCGCATTTCACGAAGTACATACCCGTTGTCGTTTCGACATCGGACGCCGACGCCAGGTAGACAGACGTCTCCGCCCCCTGCTTGGCATCGACCATGAACGGCCTTCCGACCAGATGGAGTGCACGGAAGAACAATCGCGTGACGCCGGCGGAGTTGCTGCCGAACCCCGTGCGCACGACGCCCGGGTGCAGGCTGTTCGCCGTGACGCCCGTCCCCTCCAGACGCCGCGCGAGCTCGTTCGTGAACAGAACGTTCGCCAGCTTCGACTGCCCGTACGCGCCGAAGCCGGCGTACGACCGCTCGCCGTGGAGATCGTCGAAGTCGATCGTCGCACGCATGTGGGCGCCGGAGCTGACGTTGATCACGCGCGCCGGGGCGCAGGCCTTAAGCGTTTCCAGCAACAGGTTCGTGAGCAGGAAATGCGCCAGATGGTTAACGCCTATCGACATCTCGTGGCCGTCTTCCGTCGTCTGGCGCGTCGCGTAGTAGGCACCGGCGTTGTTGAGCAGCACGTGCAGAGACCGGTGCCGCGCCGTGAACTCCGCCGCCAGCTTGCGCACGGACGCCAGCGACGCCAGGTCCGCCTGCATCAGGTCGACCGCCGCGTCCGCGCCCGACCGCTCCCGCACGTCGGCCAGCGCGGCTTCGCCCCTCGCGCGATCGCGGGAGACCATCACCACCGTCGCCCCCATCCCCGCCAGCGCCACGGCAGCCTCCTTGCCGATGCCATTGTTTGCGCCGGTGATCAGGCAGACCCGGCCCGTCATGTCTGCTGTGTTGTTCAACGTCTCCTCCATTCGCAGTTGCTCGTTGCTTGCTATTGGCTCCGTTGGCGCAGTTCCTCGATTGTACCGCGGTCGCGGCAGGAACTGGCCGCGCTCGCATGTACTCGTTCAGATACATGGTTGACATGTAGACTGCTGTCGCTATACGTATGTTTGGTGGAACAGCGCGCGGGGCCCTCCGCCTCCAAGGGCATGGACCGCAGGGGCGGTTCGCGAACCGCCTGCTCGCGTCTGTCGCACCTGCCAGGACAGACCGGACCTGGTCCGCCTCAGGCGTAGAGCATGCCCTCATGCATAGGGAAGGGTCTGTCCGCCCGGCCCGCATCGCTCAACGCGCATTGCGCGACGCCAGGCTACTAGGGGAGAAATCGTCAACAGCTCCACCTACGCAGGCCACGTACGTTGGTGTGTATACATCGCTCTGGCCTGACGTGGAGTCAAGTAGCGTGCTGGACACAACCGTGCCCAATACGACCCGCTGCTTAGATGTTATCTGGGTCTGCGCGGTGTGGGATAGTAGCCACCAATGCGAGCGAAACATTCAAGAGCTACGTCACGCCGTGACCGAACTGCGCTCCTCACAGTGGCGAAGAGCAACCGAAGAGTGATCGATTAGATTCGGACCAGTATTGCCCTCCCACGCCTCACCCGCTGCATCGCGCACGCGGTTTTGGCGGGTCTGGTAGGAATGCTCATCCGCGGCTGCGTCCAATCTGCACTGTACGAAGCCAACGCGGAGACCACTTGGCAAAGGGCAGATTCACCCACGCAATTCGAGAGCCGCCCCGGGAAGTCTTGCTTAACTACTCGAACCGCTTCGTTCCGCTGTGGCGATGGCAACGTCCGTTCGGGCGCTCTCCTCAGAGGCAGATATCCACGCTGCGCAGGCTCCGTCGGCCCGTGTCCATAGCAGGATACCTCCCCATGGTTCTGCGGCGGAGAAGCGCTCTTTCCAACCGCCGCGGTTCTCGTGGAAGAATTCCAGTACACATCCGGGAGTAAAGTCCATCTTGAACTCTCTAAATACGAATTCACCGAAATCTGCCGGGGCCACTTCCAAATCTGGCACGAGGAAGAACGGCAGGCCTTTCCAGCTAATCGTCCCTGTCACGCCCGCGGTCGCGCCTGGAGGCAGCGGGATTCCAAAGAAAGTGGCCCCGCACGCATCCTTGGAGGAGCTTTCATCTCTTGAACCAGCGCTCTTGGCCATTCTGTCCACAGCTACTCCGGGAATTGGAGCCACGCCACTCACTTGAACCTGTCATTGTGGGCGAGGACACACCGGACAGCCACGCCCATCTCCCCGCCTGACAGCAATGGACCTCGGGCGCGGGCGACGAGCGTCTATGGAAGCGAGGATACGCGATTCGAGGTGACGTTGCCCATAGCAGAAGGCTGGGATATTCGAAGGCTCGGGTCATCAGGCAGTCGTGAGTGGTCTCCAGAAGAACTAGTGAGGCGTGGCTGCGGGAGATGCCCAATGAGCGAAGATGACCACCGAAATCCGACGGACGAATGATGCCAGGTGAGAGCCGAATGGCCCCACAGAAAAGGCCAAATGGGAATGGTGATTCTGCGCACACGGACGCTGAATGGGTCATAGTGGGGAGGTTTCGACAGGTCAGAGACGATAGCTGGCCATGTCTCTGACACTTCCTTCGTGTCATTGGCAGTGCCAGCAGGCTCACGGGGCCTCGACCACCGCAACGAAGCTGATGACGAACAGGTGCAGCCCGTGCTGAAGGCGGCGATCCCACTCTTGGGCTTGGTGGCCTCAATGACGTTCCTTCTGGCCGCCTGCTCGCAATCTGACGCGGCCATCGACTTCGCCAATATCGAGCCGCAGCCCACGGGCAGCCTCGCCCTCCCTCCCGACAACGTTATCCGCATGGCCGTGGCGCCCGTCCTTTCTCCTGTCCCGACGTTCAGTCTCTATCTCGAGCTGGCAGACTACATCTCCGGGGAGCTCGATCGTCCGGTGGAGCTGATTCAGGGCAAGACGTACGCAGAGATCAACAACCTCGTGAAGTCAGGCGAGGCGACGGTCGCCGTCGTCTGCACGAATCCATACCTCCAAGGAAACGAGGACTTCGGCATGGAGGCGTTGGTGGTCCCCCAAGTTCACGGGGACACCTCCTACTATTCTCTCTTGATCGTGCATGATGACGACGAATCCTCATCACTCGAGGATCTGAGAGGCAGCACGTTTGCCTTCTCTGACCCGCTTTCGAACACTGGACGGCTCGCGCCCGTGTACCAACTCTCCCTCCTTGGTGAAACGCCGGATTCATTCTTCGACCGAACGGCCTTCACCTACGCGCACGACAACTCGATTCGCGCGGTCGCCGAGCGGGTCGTCGCTGCGGCGGCGGTCGACAGCCTTGTCTACGAGTACATGCTCATCACGGAACCCGAAGTGGCGCAAAAGGTCAGGGTTGTCGAAACGTGGGGCCCGTTCGGCATCAACCCCGTGGTAGTCAATCCGCTGCTCGAATTGGAGCTGAAGGATGGTCTGCGAAACGCGCTGTTGGACATGGACGGAGACCCGCGCGGCGCGCGCATACTCCGCGATCTCATGATCGAACGATTCGTGACTCCCGAAGACGGCCTCTGGGACTCCGTGCTGACAATGCGGGTCTACCTTGCAGAGCACGGTCTCGCACCCTGAGCCGGACAGGTCGATATGAGCCTTCGCCTGCAAATCGTCCTCGCCATTGCCGGTCTCATCCTCGTGTTGGGTCTGGCGGGCACGTTCCACGCCCGCTTCACGCTCTCCGGCATCTCCGAGGACTTATTGGAACAGCGCGGCAACGCGATCGCGAGCGACCTGGAAGGCCACGCCAGCGAGTTGCTTCTCACGGACGACATCTACGGTCTCTATCGGCGCATCAACAGCATCATGAACAGCGAGGGCGACATGCGCTATGTCGTCATCTTGGGCCCGAACGGGGAGGTCAAGGCGAGCACGTTTGCCGGGGGTCTTCCCGTCGGTCTCCGCGAGGCCAATCCCGTTCCAGACGGCCAGGCATCCTCGACGGAGATCCTTGAGACGAGCGAAGGATCCTTGCTGGATATGGCAAGGCCCGTGCTGGGCGGCGAGGCAGGAGTCATTCGCGTGGGGCTCTCCCGAGAGCGCGTCGAGAGCGACGTGGCGAGCCTGACGTTCAGGCTCTTGGCTATTACAGGCGGCATTCTACTGGCCGGGTTGCTTGTTTCCTACGGGCTTGCCACGCTGTTGACCCGCCCGCTGTCTCGTCTGGCCGACGCCGCCCGAGCCGTGGGCCGTGGCGACCTTTCCCGCAAAGTTGCAATCGAGAGCAGCGACGAAGTCGGGGAGCTTTCCGCTGCTTTCAACGCTATGACTGATCAGCTTAGGGAGAAGGAAGAGGACCGTCGTCGCCTCCTGGCCCAGGTCATATCTGCGCAGGAAGACGAGCGTAAGCGCGTAGCCCGCGAGCTCCATGACGAGGCCGGCCAAGCCCTCACCTCTCTCATGCTCGGTCTCAAGCACCTGCATGAGACGGCTGTGGACGACACCGTCCGAGCGCGGGTTGCGGACCTCCGAACCGTAGCATCAGATACCCTGGAGCTCATGCACGATCTCTCCTTGGACCTGCGGCCTAGCAGCTTGGACGATTTGGGGCTGGTCGCGGCGCTGGAGCGTTACACTAAGGATTTCGGTCGCAAGTACGAGATCAACGTGGACTTCCATGCCGGTGCTCTTCGCGAAAGGCGCCTCCCCATTCAGCATGAGGTCACCGTCTATCGCATCGTGCAGGAGGCGCTCACGAACACCGCAAGGCACG
Source organism: Chloroflexota bacterium (assembly GCA_029262675.1). GTDB lineage: Bacteria > Chloroflexota > Dehalococcoidia > DSTF01 > RBG-16-68-14 > JADFKB01. Next base: position 10,132 of record JAJCYW010000017.1, read on the forward strand.
CCAGCGCAAAGAATATCAGCGTCACCCTGGACAGGCGCAACGGGACCGCCGTCGTAGTAGCCGAGGACGACGGAAGCGGGTTCGATCCCAGCGGCCAGGAACTCAGCCCAGCAGAGGCACGCCGCCTCGGCATTCGCGGCATGGAGGAGCGCGCAGCCCTCCTTGGTGGTCGCGTCACGATCGAGTCCCGGCCGGGCGCGGGTACAGCCGTCTTCCTGGAGATCCCCATCGACGAGGACGATCTCACATGAATCCGACCAGAGTCCTCATCGCCGACGACCACGCGGTGGTGCGTGCCGGCATTCGCCTCCTAATCGACCGTCAGGAAGACATGGAAGTGATCGGCGAGGCGGGCGACGGCTGGCAGGCCGTGGAGCAGGCTACGTCCCTTCGCCCGGACCTTGTGCTGCTCGACGTCACTATGCCCGGCCTAAACGGACTGGAGGTCGCGAGCGAGCTGAGGCGTGCAGTCCCGGACGTGCGGCTACTCGTCCTGACAATGCACGACGATGAGGCGTACCTTCGGCAGTTCCTTCAGGCTGGCGTATCGGGATATATCTTGAAGAAGGCTGCTGACACAGAGTTGGTGGCTGCGGTACGGGCGGTCGTACGGGGGGAAACCTACATCTATCCTTCGCTCACCGGAGTCCTTGTCGACCGCTTTCTCGATAAGCCGGAGGTAACCAAAGAACGGGGCTCACACGGGAAGCTCACGGCGCGCGAGACTGAGATCCTGCAACTCGTCGCGCAGGGCTACACCAGCCAGCAGATCGGCGACCGGCTCTCCATCACCGTCAATACCGTGCAGACGCATCGTGCCCACATCATGGAGAAGTTGGAGCTGAAGGGGCGAGCCGAACTCGTTCGCTACGCGCTCGCGCGGGGTCTTCTCACAGGCGAGCCCTCTTAGAGCATCTCACTACTTTCCTGGCGTTCCACATCTCCCTCTCACTGTTCTTCCAGGACGGCAGTCCCTGTTTCGCCACCGCGTTTGGCGTGAAACATCCACGCAGCCCGCGATGGACGCCACGCCAACCGCCCCGTAGACTATATTTGTGAGGAAAAGCACAACCGACAGGCCAGGTGGCTCTTCGGATAGAGGCCGAAAGTAACTAGTGCTTGTGTACACAAGCACGATAACGTGGCCATGAGGTTGAGATAACCTCGCGCAAAGGTTAGAGAGGAGTGCGATGAACGGCAAAGCGGCTCTCGCATGGTGGGCTGGTGGAGCCCGACAACGCGGGGAGCGCACACAGACACCAGTGGCGGCAGCAGTTACACCTTGGCTTCGCGCATCCTCTACACCTTTCCCTTCGTACAGAACGCACATCGGTGGCAACGATCCCACCGATTCATCAAGACCTTGGCCTTGCCGTAACGCCGCATCGCCGAAGGGTTCACGAAAGGAGGCCTCTCCATGAGAGCGTCACGTCGAACTGTGCTAAAGGGCGGAGGCGTGCTCGGTGCCGGGCTGTTCGTCACCCGTTTGTTGCCTGGCTGGCCAGGCGGCGGGTCAGACGGCACGGCTGAAGAGCTCGCCGAACTAGCCCAACTAAACGAGGAGTTCGTGCACACGACCTGCTGGATCGGCAAGCAGGACTGCAGCATGATCGCCCGCAAGGTCAACGGCCGGGTGGTCAAATTCGAGGGCAATCCGGACAACCCTCGCAACCGAGGGACACTGTGTCCCAAGGGGATAGGCCAGATCCAGGCGATCTACGACCCGGCCCGGGTCAAGACGCCGCTGGTCCGCACCAACGAGAAAGGCGTGACCGGAACGTGGAAGCAGGCCACGTGGGAAGAAGCCCTCACCCTGGTCGCGAACAAGGTCAAGGAGATCCCCGAAGACGATCGCTCGAAGCACCTGATCTGGCAGAAGGGCCGCAGCAAGGCCAAGGACTTCTACGACGACGCCTTCGTCAAAGCCACTGGAGCCTTGAAGCTGCACCACGGAGCGTTCTGTTCCGACGCGGGCTATCGCGCCATGGAGCTGACCACCGGATTGCACGGCGTGCTCCATCCGGACTTCCGCCACACGCGATACCTGCTCTCCTACGGCTGGGACGCGATGAACGGCGGCGGCAACAAGACCTGCCAGATCACGTGGCACCACCAGCTCATTGAGGCGCGCGAACGGGGCCTGAAGATGGTCCACATCGACCCTTCGCGCCGTTCGGCTGGGCCGTTTGCCGACGATTGGCTGCCCATTAGGCCGGGCACGGACATGGCCTTCTTCCTGGCTCTGGCAAACGTCCTCGTCGAGAACGGGTATGTCGATACCGAGTACCTGACCAAGCACAGTAACGCGGTGTCTCTTGCGAAGGCCGACGGCACGTTCTTGACGGAAACACGCACGGTGACCGTCGAGAACGACGACGGTGAGGAAGAACAGGAAGAGGTCCAGATCGAAATGGTCTGGGATACCGCTTCCGGAGGCGCCGTGGCAATTGACACCGAGGGCGTCCAGCCTGCTCTGGAAGGCAGCTACACGGTCGATGGAGTGAGCGTAAAGACCGGATTCGAGCTGTTCAAGGAACACGTCGCAAGCGCGACACCGGAGTGGGCCGCGGAGCTTTGCGACCTTCCTGCCAATGAGATCCGCAAGGTCGCGATGGAGATGGGCGAGGCCGCATTGATCGGCAGCACCATCGTAGTGGACGGCATCACGCTCCCGTACCGGCCGGTCGCGATCATGGGATACCACGTAACGCAGCAAGAGCTTGGCTTCCAGGCATGCCGCGCCGCGGCGCTCGTCATGATGCTGCTGGGCAGCATCGAGGCGGTTGGCGGCCAGCGGACCGACTACACATGGAAGGTCTACAAGAACTGGGAGCCCTTCGGTGACATCTCGGTCAAGGAAGGGCCGTACAACCCGTACCTCAAGGCGAGCAAGTTCTTCCCCATCAACAGCAACAATTCCTCGATTGTGGCGCACGCCATGCTCGACCCGGAGAAGTACGAGTTGGAAGCGATGCCGAAGGTGATGATCATTCACCACGCCAACCCGGTCATCGCCTTCCCCGACCAGAAGGCGATCATAGACTCCTACAAACTGTTCGAGTTCATCGCCATTGTCGACCCCTGGCTGAGCGAGACGGCCGACCTCTTCGCCGACGTCGTGCTCCCGGCGGCCACGATCGAAAAGTACGAAGGAGTGATGAGCGCCACGGACCAGTACAACGACGCCAAGGCGCTCCGTATTCCTCCGATGGACCCGTTGTTCGAGTCGCGAGGCGACATCGACATCTACCTTGACCTGTGCGAGAAGATAGGCATCCTGGACAAGTACATCGAAGTGGTCAACAAGGAGCTCAAGCTTGAGGAGTATGCCATTCCTCTCGGCACCAGGCCTGAGGTCCGCGACATCTTCGACCGCTGGTCGAAGGAACAGGGCCTCGAAGGTATCGAGTTCTTCGAGCGAGAGGGCGTCTGGCAGAAGGGCCCGGTCACCGCGGACAAGTTTTACGGCTACGCTCAGGACCCACCGTTTGACGGGAACCGGCATCGGTTCTACGGAGAGTCCCTGCTGCGGGCGCAAAACGATATGAAGGACCTGGGGGCCGGAGAGATCTTCTGGCGGCTGTACACGCCGTTCCCAACCTGGATGACGGCGACGCTGGAGGGTTCGCCTCCGGAATATGACCTCTACCTGATCAGCCGCAAGCTGATGGAATTCAAGCAGGCAAGGAGTACGTTCATCCCCGTGCTCAACGAGTTGGCCCCGAGGCAATTCCTGGAGATGAACACGCAGGCCGCCAAGGATAGGGGCCTTGACGACGGGGACGAGGTGGTGATCGAGTCTCAGAACGCCCTAACCGGCGAGACGCGACAAGTGAAGACTATCGTCAGGCACCTGGAGACGATGCGGCCAGACACGGTCTGCCTGCCGCACCACTACGGCTTCTTCACCAACCCGATCACGAAAGACCAAGGACCCTCAGGGAACACCCTCTTCTTCAGTGGAGAAGGGTACGTAAGCAACACGGCCGACCAGTCCTTCCACGTGAAGGTCAAGGTCTCCAAGGCTTAGGGAGGTAGAGCAGCATGACTACGTATGGAATGGTCATCGATCTAGACAAATGCTACGGCTGCCGGGCGTGTATGGTTGCGTGCAAGATCGAAAACAACACGCCCGAAGGTCACTTTTGGATGTACATGTTCCGGCTGGAGGAGGGCGAGTACCCAAACGCCAAGACAACGTTCTTGCCGCGCCCCTGCATGCACTGCGAGGACGCGCCGTGCGTAACGGTCTGCCCCGTAAAAGCCCGGTACAAGGAGGAAAATGGAACGACCAGCATGGACTGGGACAAGTGCATGGGCTGCCGCTATTGCATGATCGCCTGTCCTTACGGCGTGAACTACTTCGGCTGGGAGGAACCAGAGGACATCTCGTACCTGGACTGGGACGACCCGGACGTGAAGGCGGCTACTGGCGGAGCGGTCCCCGGGTACGCCAACCCTGACCTGGACGGACGCTACGGAGAGAAGAACGCCCACATAGCAGGTGGCGCCCACAAGCACGGCATTGTCGGGAAGTGCTCGTTCTGCATTCACAGGGTGGAGAAGGGTCTCGACCCGGCCTGTGTCGACAACTGCCCAGGCCTCGCCATGCACTTCGGCGACCTCGACGATCCTGAGAGCAACGTCTCTCAGCTTCTCCAGAAGCAAGTCGGGTTCCAACTGCTCGATGAAACGAACACGAACCCGAGGGTGCATTACATCGGCGGATCACCGCCGAGCAAGGACGCCCGCCAGCTCGACATCGTCAAGGGGAAGGAGTAGACCATGGCTACGATATCACCAATGGGACGCCGAATAGAAATAAGCCCTGGCCTGGTCGCCTGGCTTGGAGTCCTCGCCGCACTAATCTTGCTCGGTTTCGTCAACTTCATTCGCCAGTCGACAGAGGGACACCACCTGACGGGCCTGACGAACGACAATCCGTGGGGGCTCTACATCGTCGGCTTCGTGTTCTTCGTCGGCACGAGTGCCGGGGCAACGATCATCGGGTTTATGATCCATGGGTTCGAGCGCAAGGACTACGCGCCCCTTGGGACGCGAGCACTAGTGTTTGGACTCATGTCTCTCATTGGCGCCATCCTCTTCATCACAGTGGACGTTGGAAGCATCCCGCGGATGATGAGGCTTCCGTTCATATGGCGAAACGAAACGTCCATGTTTACCTACACATCGATTACGTACTACTTCTTCGCCGTGCTGCTGGTGGCCGAAATCTACCTCGCGGTGAAGATAACGCGGGGGCAAGGATCCGACAGTGAAAAGCTCTGGGCCAAGTGGCTGGCTATCGGCGCCGTGCCGTTTGCGCTCATCGTCGTCCACGCGCCTCACGGTAGCCTGTTCGCGGTAGTCAAGGCGAGGGAGTTTTGGAACACCCCGCTACTGCCGCCGCACTTTGCTGTCCTGGCGCTTCTTTCCGGAATCTCCGCAATGACGCTCGTGGCGACTGCGAGTTCCGCCGCATCTGGGAGGCAGGTCTTAAGCAAGGAGACGTTCTCCCACCTGGGCGCCCTACTCGGACTCTTCATCGCGATCGCAGCAGTCATGGACGTGTTTGACTTCATCGTTTTCAGCTACAGCGACACGATTACGGGCAATACCGCTATGGACTTCCTGCGCGGCAGCAATCTCCCCTTCTCCATCGTGCATGTAGGGGGTTACGCCGTGGCTCTCACGATATTGCTGACCAAGCGAGGCAGGCAGACGCCTTGGCTAACTGTTGCGGCGGCCGTCACTCTCGTCGCTATCGCATCCTACCGGTACAACCTGACCATCGTCGGACAAGCACCGCCGTTGATGCCGTTCCTCGAATCCCCTGACTATTTCCCCACGTGGACGGAGAGCTCCATCGCGTTGGCTATCGTGTCGTTCGTGCTTCTTGGTTACTCCGTTTTGACGAGGGTCCTGCCCATGGAGGAGGATGCCGGGTCCTTGAGCGAGATAGTGAAGGAATGATGGCATGACGTTCCCCGCCTGTATCGGGAGCCGCCCATGAGGCTGACATGGCTGTGTCCCGCAACGGCCATCTAGCGCACGAGCGGCCACGCCGGAAACAAACGCGGCGTGGCCGCTCCATGCCCACGCTCGAGTTGGCGGGCTTCCGCGAAGGAGCCTATCGGCTGTTCAGCCAGGCGTTGCTCTACCCCGCGGACGAACGGTTGGCAGCACTGGCCACCGCCACGGAGGAGCTGGCTCAGGACGACCACGTGCTCGCTCAGTTCGCGTTCTTCGCGGACTGGCGCCGCGTGCTGGCGCGGCTGCGGGACGTGGGCAGGCCTCGCCGCGACCTCGAAGAGCAACACGTCGCTCTCTTTGGCGCCAGCAAGGCGGGCACGCTGTGTCCGCCGTACGAATCGGCATTCTTGTCGCGGAGCGGCCAGCCAGATGCGCTACTGATGGCAGGAATCGAAGCGGCCTATTCCGAGATCGGTATTACGCCTTCACCCGAGACCGGCGAACTACCTGACCATGTCGCAATCGAGCTCGAGTTCATGGCCATGCTGTCCGGTCAGGAAGCCGCGGCCTGGGAGGCTGACGATGTGGCGGGCGCTGTCAAGGCGATGCGCAGAGCCAAACGCTTTCTCGACGGCCACCTGGCGGTCTGGCTGCCGGCGTTCGCGCGCCAGCTCGCGGTGGCAGACAAGGTTGGCTTCTACCGCAGCGTGAGCGAAGGAGCCGCGGCATTTGCGCTGTATGACCGCGACTTGCTGGCCGCTTTCCTAGATGGACTTTCGAGGGTTAGCGAAGCGCCTCCGGAGGATCACTCGAACGGATCGCGGATGACGTCATGAATCCGAAGACGACGGGCGAGCCTGCTTCAGAGACGGTCGCGCCGCGGGCCCGGGCTCTCATTCTGCTGTGCAGTGCTCTGGCTGAGCTTGGGAACAGATTCGGCAGGGGAGATGCTGCCGTCGACCTTTGTCACCCGTTACATCCCACCGCCGACGTGGTCCAGTCGCGCCCCACGCGCCGAGTCTGGTCAGCCCGTCCCTGAAGCAGGCCAGCCCGCATCACGCCCGCATGATTGAAGGCTGGGCAGCCCTCGGTTTTCCCATGCATCGCGTGTCGCGAGCCAGCCTGTTTGTTAGCCCGGCAAGAAGAGCGCCCGTAGAAGTTCTACGCCGCCGTCTTCAGATCCTCCTCTTCACGCTCCAGGTCAGCCAGCTTACGCCGGTCTGCCGCTTCGCTCTGCTCTGACCGTAGTTGCACGACGAACCACGTGATGAGTGCCGCTAACGCAAGCTCGCCGCCAATGATTGCAATCATGAAGTATACGCCTTCCATCGCTCGTACCTCCTCTCTGCCCTAATTGCTGTCTTCTCTAGTTCGATCTTCTACTATGATCTTAGGCGTGTAGGCGCATCGTTCCTATCCGCCATCGGGTACGTTGATGGCCTCCAGCGGTACGAAGAATGGGGGCAGCGGCGCTGTGCCCAGAATGGCGCCGGCATCCGCCCTCCGATACTGCGTACGCATGACCCCAACGACCTCCGCGCCTTCGGATACAGGATTCGGGCAAGGAAACATGTGCCCGGTGGACAGTGAGAATAGGCCGTATGGCCAAGCCGATCCGGGCATCAATAGGCCTATACTGGTAGTGAAAGGAGTACCCGATGCTGGGGATTCGGTACATGAGCACACGCAGGCTTCGCTGGATCAGTGTCATCGCGCCGACCGTCTTCGTGGGCGCTTTCGAGATCGTGACGAGGAGCCTCTATGGCAACCTGGTTCCGCCCTGGGTCCACGTGGTGGTGGCGCTCGCCGCCGTCTCCGTGGCAGCCTTCGCCTTTTCGACGTTCGTGTTCGCCAGCATGCGAGGCGTGGAAAGAGAGATTATGGAGCGCAATCGCCGGCTGGCCGTCTTGAACGCGCTGGCGGCGGACGTCAGCGAGTCGCGGGACCTGGAGCAGGTGGCGGCTGCCACCACCCGCAGCGTTCTGGCTGCCATGTCCGCCGAGGCCGCCGGTCTAGCGCTGGTGTCGGAGGAGGACGGTAGCCTTCAACTCGTCGGACAGGATGGCCTGAACGTGCGGTGCACACCGGAGATCGGCGCGTTTCCGCTGGGAGAGAACGACTGTGAGTGTCGGAAGGCAGTGGCCTTGGGCCGCCCCGTGCTCGTGGAGGACACGACCCAGAGCATGCCCTGTACCGGTCTCCTCGGCGAAAGGACCGGCACATGCGTGGCCGTTCCAGTCAAATCCAAAGGACGCACTACCGGCGCCATCTTCGTGGCGCGAGACCGAAACAGGCCCTGGCAACGCGAAGACGTAGAACTGATCACTGCCGTGGGAGCGCAGATCGGAACCGTCCTGGAAAACGCCCAACTCTCCAGCAAGGCCGAGGCGTTGGCAGTGCTGCAGGAGCGAGAGAGAGTGTCCCGCGAAGTACACGATGGCCTGGCCCAGACGCTGGGCTACCTCAACGTGCAGATGAGCATCCTGGACCGCCTCCTCACCTCTGGTGAAACCGAGAAGGCGCAGTCCGAGGTGGGTGAGATGGCGCTAGTTACGCGGGAAGCCTATCAAGACCTCCGTCAGGCGATTGTGGACCTACGCATGCCGCTCTCCTCCACGCCTGGGCTGAGGCGCACGCTGCGGGAGTACGCGGAGAAGTTCAGCCGGCAGACGGGGATTCCCTGTCACTTCGAAGGCCACCGTGGGCCGCCGGCCGTCCTTTCGCCCACCACCGAAGTTCAACTCATCCGCATCGTCCAAGAGGCGATGACCAACGTCAAGAAGCATGCGCCCGGGAGCGAAGCTTGGTTGAGCGTAGAAGTCAGGAACCAAGAGGCGCTGGTGGCTATCAGGGACAACGGCCCGGGCTTCGATCTGGAGTCTACGATCGTGAGGGGACGACAGTATGGCCTGCACACAATGAAAGAGCGGGCGGAGAGTGTTGGGGGAAGTCTACGCCTCGACAGCAGGCCCGGTGACGGCACGGCGGTGGAGGTGATGGTCCCCCTGGAGAAGGGAAAGGGCGCATGACTGCAAACGAGACATTCTTGCTGGTCGACGACAACACACTCCTTAGGGGCTCACTGGCGAAGCTCATCGGCTTGTGGCGGAAGGACGCCCTCATATTCGAGGCTTCCAACGGCCGGGAGGCGCTGGAGCAGGCGCGACGCCTCCGGCCCCAAGTCATCTTGATGGACATCCGTATGCCCGAGTGCAACGGGATCGAGGCGACGCGGCTGATTAAGGCGGAGCTGCCGGAGACGAAGATCATCATGTTAACGGTCTCTGACGCGGAAGAGGATCTCTTCGAGGCGATAAGCGGCGGCGCGCACGGCTATCTTCTGAAGGATATGCGTCCTGAGGAGTTGCTCGAGCGCCTGGAGGACGCCCTTCGGGGCGAAGCGGTGATAGCGGCCCCTATGGCCCAGCGCCTTTTGGACGCCTTCGTGGAGCAGGCTCAGCGCAGGGGCGGGGAAGACCAGAGCGACGTAGAGCTCTCACCGCGTGAGCGAGAGGTCTTGGACCTGGTGAGACAGGGCACAACCAACAAGGAGATTGCCGATCAGCTCTTCATATCTGTGGGGACGGTCAAGAACCACATCCACAACATCCTGGAGAAGCTCCACCTGACGAACCGCACTCAGATCGCGGCGTACGCCCGCATGCGCAAAGTGGCAGGCTGGTCCTAGCCACCCTGGCCTGAGTTGTAGGGTCGGAGCGGGAGACGAGAGTTAAACTCGCGACCCTCTGCTTGTGAAGATTACGCCTGCAATCCTGAGCTTCTCGAAGCGCCAGCTACATAGTCAGTTGGATCACGTCACTTTCCGCCGGAGCAGCCGGCTCAAGAAGCATTTCGTCATTACGTCGAACGTCCTACTGTTTGGCTATTCCCCCGTTTCGGACAGCGCGAAAGTCACCTACCAAGTCATCGACAGATTCGACTGGCAAGACGGCTTAGCCTAACCAATAGCCCCCCGTCGGCCTCCACTCGCCCCTCCACTCCCCCTCACCTCTTGCGCCCAGCCGCACACCCGTGCTACTCCGCTTGACATCCGCCAACCCTATAGGCTGAGCTGCATAAGCGTATGACTACCAATAGAGGTAGTATCTCACTTCTAGCCAAGGCGGTAACCACTCAAGAGCGTAGACAATACAAACACTGTTTCGTCAAAACAAACCTCCCCCGCCGGGTCAGGCGGCGCCAAGCCAGGCCATGCCCGGAGGCATGGCCCGCGCGCCTCTGCCCTGAGCGCAGCCGAAGGGCCCAAACGCAAACCCCGCCGGGCCCCCAGCGAGGAGGCCCGCAGGTCCAGGAAGCGCCACAACGCCCTCCTCCACGGCATCACCTCCGACAGCCCCGTCATCCCAGGCATGGAGACAGAGGCCGACTGGAAACGCCACTGCGATGGCATCGTTGCCAGCCTCGAACCCGTCGGAGGCCTTGAGGAGTACCTCGCTCAACGCCTCGCAAGCCTCTACTGGCGTCTCAACCGCGTTCTACGCTACGAGGTCGCCGTCACCATGCACTCTATTGAGGGCACCGCCGATGCGCTCTTCACGAGTGTGCTATATCGCGCCAGGACCAACGTGGATACGAAGGTGGATAAGGAAGACATCATCGATCCCGGGCCCGCGATCATCGAGGAGCAAATGGAGCTTCGCATCCTGCCGCCGGATATTCACCTCGAACGCATCATGAAGCATGAGCGTCACCTCCACCGCCAAGCCCTCCAGACCCTCGGCTACCGGACTCCGCAGCAGCACCTCCGCGGCCTTGTCGGCGCGCGCAAGACCAAGCAATGAGTCACTGACGTACTGAACGAGTACAGCGCATTGACGGTCGCGGGGGCTCGAGTATAAGCTAGTTGTCGAATGCGGTCACGGCCGCTCGCCACGCGATGAGCGGCGCTCACAGCGCAGAGGAGGCACGATATGAAGCGCATCCTGCTATTCGCGGTCTTGGCGCTCTCCGCGGCCACCTGGCTCAACTTATCGGCGGGCAACGTAGACGCCGCTGCAATCAAGAGCCTGGCCGGCTGCGGCGACAACACGCTGGGTGCGATCGACGACCGGCCGAGCGCGGAGCACTCCCTGGCCTTTGCGATCAACTACTTCGGCATCACCCACAACTCAGTGTGGGTGAACAACAACGGTAACGTCACGTTCGGCACGCCTCTCTCTAGCTACACGCCGTTCGACCTCACCTCGACCAGCACGGCCATCATCGCGCCGTTCTTCGGTGACGTCGATACCCGTGGCGACGGCTCCGGCACCGTGACCTATGGCAACACGTCGTTCGGAGGCCGGCCTGCATTCTGCGTAAACTGGATCAACGTTGGCTACTTCTCCAGTGCCGACGACAAGCTGAACAGCTTCCAGTTGATCATCGTCGACCGCTCAGATGTCAGCACCGGCGATTTCGACATGTACTTCAACTACAACCAGATCCAGTGGGAGACGGGCAACGCCAGCGGCGGTGATTTCGGCCTGGGCGGCAGCTCGGCCCGCGCCGGCTACTCCAACGGCATCGACACGTCGCTGGAACTCCCCGGCTCAGCCGTGAACGGCGCGTTCCTGGATAGCAGCCCGAGCGGCCTCACCCGCAACAACCGCGGCTCGGTCGAGAACGGCCGCTATGTCTTCCCCGTCCGCAGCGGCGTAGCGCCCACAGGCGGCACGATCTCCGGCCGCATCTTTGGCGACCCTGACGGCACGGCCGGCGTTGCCGGGGCCCAGCCGCTGAACGGCTCTGTCGTGCAGGCCTGCTTCTTCCTCGCTGAGCCTGTCACGCCCTGCGACCTGACAACGACGAACTCTCAGGGTGAGTACATCTTCTCTGGACTGGAAGGCAACGGTAACTACTTCATCACCGCCTTCCCGCCCACCGGCTCAGAACTCGGCTCGCGGAGGATCGGCGCGCTCTTCCTGGCGGTGAACGGGGTGCTGCTAGATCAGGACATCACACTGATCCCGACCACGCTGCCGCCGCCCAACGTGACGGTCGTGACGCCGTTCGTGACAGCTGGCGGCACCCCAGCGATTTCCTCGACGACAGGAGCACCGGTCGTGCAGGACAGTAGCTGCACGGGCGGGTTCGCAACGTTCACGCTCACACAGGGCGGCGTTGTCCTGGCGAGCGGCACCATGGTCGAGTCGCCGCCGGGAACGTACACCGGCACGATCCCGCCGCTGCCGGGCATCAACGGCCGCGCCCGCCTGAACATTACGATCGACTGCCCGGGCGGTGGCGACAAAGACGACACGTTCGACGTCTACATCGACCCGAGCGGCAACGTCTATCATGCCGGCACCCAGACGCCAATCGCAGGCGCGACCGTGACGCTCTACCGCGCGGAAGCGGCGGTTGGGCCGTTCGTGGTCGTACCGGACGGCAGCCCGACCATGTCGCCGTCCAACCGCACCAACCCCGACCTGACGAACGTGGACGGCTTCTTCCGCTGGGACGTCGCCGCCGGCTACTACAAGGTGCGCGCGGAGAAGGCCGGCTGCGTCGACCCGAGCAACGCAGCGCAGCCGTACACGGAAACGATCGTCTACGAGATTCCGCCGCCGGTGTTCGACATCGAGATGTTCCTCGATTGCGGCGGCGCGCCCTCTGTGACGGACACGCCGGTGCCGCCGACGAACACGCCCGTGCCGCCGACGAGCACGCCTACTTCATCCGGGGGTGACGGCGACGTCAACTGCGACGGCAACGTTAACAGCATCGATGCCGCGCTGGTGCTGCAGTTCATCGCCGGACTGCTGCCGTCGTTCGCCTGCCCCGGTGGAGCGGACGTGAACGAGAGTGGCGATGTCAACAGCATCGACACGGCCATCATTCTCCAGTTCTCGGCGGGCTTCATCCCAAGCTTGCCTGTGTAGCCACGCAACCAGAAACCTAATCAGCGCGCCCCGGCGAGAGATCGCCGGGGCGTTGCTGATCTCGCGGTGCCGAATAGCCCATGCGCCCGCGCTGGTGATAGACTCGTCAGACACGTCACCGAGACACGGATAGCCCCGCAGAGGCGAGGAGGGCGAGGCGCGTATGGCGCAAGACTCATCGAACCGATGGCTGCGAGAACGCAGCGTCTCCGGCGACGCTTACGATTCCACCTACGACCGCCGCGCCGCCGCAGGCGAGAACGTCCACGGTGAGGCCGACTTCGTCGCTCGCTTTCGCCCAGCCTCCGTACTCGACGCCGGCTGCGGCACCGGCCGCGTCGGCCGCGAGCTAGCGCGGCGCGGTATCGATGTCGCCGGCGTGGACATCGACCCGGAGATGCTGGCGACCGCGCGCAAGAGATCGCCCGATGTCGATTGGCGGCTCGCCGACCTCGCCGACGCCGACCTCGGCCGCACGTTCGACATCATCGTGATGGCGGGCAATGTGATGATCTTCCTCGCGGCCGGAACGGAGGCCGCCGTCGTCGCCAACATGGCCCGCCACCTGGCGCCCGGCGGTTGCCTGGTCTCGGGTTTTCAGTTGATGCCCGGCAGGCTCAGCCTTGAAGAGTACGACGCAATCGCCACATCTGCCGGCCTTGAGCTGGTCGAACGCTGGGCGACGTGGGACGCCGACCCGTGGGTGGACGGGAACGATTACGCCGTCTCCGTCCACCAGCCGACGATGAGCGCGAAGTAGCTCCGCAGGCAGTCAGCCAACGCGGCGACTGCCGTCATTTGTTAGCCAGCGTCTGACCGCTAGATTGGCCTGCGGCAGCCTGCCGCAGGCAGCAGGCATCCGCCCTCACCGGCGTAGTACGGGCGGCTGTCCGGCAGTAGCGGACAGCAAGCTGCCGCCGTGAAGGCGAAGGCAGACAGCTTTCAGCCGGAGGCGGACAGCAAGCTGCTGCCGTGAAGGCGAAGCCAGACAGCTGTCAGCCGGAGGCGGACAGCTAGCTGCTGCCGTGAAGGCGGCAGCCTTATACCGGCAGCATCGCCAGCAGACCGGCCGAGAACTGCAGGATCAGCGACGCATCGATGGCATTCGTCATGCCGTCTCCGCTCACGTCCGCAGCGTCGGGGCACGGCAGGGCGCCCAGCAGCCCGGCGTTGAACTGGAGGAGAAACGCCACGTCGATCGCGTTCACGAGTCCGCTGCAGTCAACGTCGCCATTGGCCGCGCCGGGCACCGGGGTGTCCGTCGGGACGGGCGAAAGCGGCGTCGGCGTGTCCGTCGCGATGGGCGCGGGTGGGACCGGCGTCGGCGTGTCCGTCGGCGTGTTGGTTGGGCCCAGGCAGATGGGCGGGCAGATCGGCTCAATGATGCAGTCCGGAAAGCAGGGCTCCGGCAGAACAAAGAACGGCGTCGGCGTGTTCGTTGGGCCCAGGCAGATGGGCGGGCAGATCGGCTCAATGATGCAGTCCGGGAAGCAGGGGCCGGCCGGCTCGACGATGCCGGCCTGGTCACCGGCGCTTGTGACCACGGGCGCGGCATCCTCGGATGCAGTCGCCAGGCTGCCGCCAGCGACGAGCAGCAGACCGAACGCGACGGTGGCGAGCAGCAGACCAATAGCCCAGACATTTCGTCGATTCGACATGGGGTGACCTTCCTTTCGAGCGCGCCCGCAGGCGATCGCCTTGGCAGCGCGTACTGTGCGACATCTAGCTCTGCCGCTACTATACACCCAGCGTCAGCGTAAGCGTAGTCTCGGGCCAGCATAGCTCCGGCGAGGAACCACCGCACCCATGCCCACCAAAGCAGACATTTCGCTAGACGAAGCCCGCCGCATCGCCCTGGCGGCACAGGGCTTCACGGACCCCCGCCCGCGGGGGCGTGTCGACGTGCGCCACCTGCGCCGTGTGCTGGACCGCATCGGCCTGCTGCAAATCGACTCGGTCAACGTCCTCGTCCGCTCCCACTACATGCCGCTCTTCTCCCGCCTCGGCCCCTATCCGCAAACGTTGCTGGAGGACGTTGCCTACGTGCGCGGCGAGCTGTTCGAGGCGTGGGCCCACGAAGCCTCGCTGCTGCCGGCGCGGCACTACCCGCTGCTACGTCATCGAATGACGTCGGAGCAGGCCTGGCCGCGACATCGCGCCTGGGCGGAGGCCAACAGGGACTATGTCGAACGCGTGCTGGAGGAGGTGCGGGGTAACGGGCCGCTTGCTGCGGGCGAGTTGGAGGACGCAGGGAGACGCGCCGGGACATGGTGGCAACGCTCCAAAGGAAAGATCGCACTAGAGTGGCACTTCCGGCGCGGAGCGGTGATGGCCCGCCGGGGAGCCAATTTCGAGCGCGTGTACGACGTGACGGAGCGCGTGCTGGCCGCCGACCACCTCAACGGCCATCCGCCGGGCGAGGCCACGGCGCAGCGCGAGTTGCTGCTGCTGGCCGCCCGCTCGCACGGCATCGGCACGGCACGCGACCTCGCCGATTACTACCGCTCGCCCATCGTCGAGAGTCGCCGCCACCTGCGCGATCTAGCGGAGGAGGGAGCGCTGCGCCAGGTGACGGTCGAGTCGTGGCGGGAGCCGGCCTACGTCCACCCAGACGCTGCGCTGCCAAGGTCGGTAGACCTGGGGGCTACCCGCGCGCTGTTGACGCCGTTCGATTCCCTGATTTGGGAGCGCGCACGAACGGAGCGGCTCTTCGGCTTCCGCTACCGCATCGAGATCTACGTGCCGGAGAAGAAGCGGCGCTACGGCTACTACGTGCTGCCGTTCCTGCTCGGCGACCGCCTCGTCGCACGCGTCGACCTCAAGGCCGACCGCAAGGCGGCCCGACTGCTGGTCCGGGGCGCTTTCGCGGAGCAGGGTGTAGACGCAGCACGCGTCGCGGCGGCCCTCGCCGAGGAGCTACGGTCGCTGGCCGGCTGGCTGGAACTCGAGCGGGTGACGGTCGGCCGGCGCGGTGACCTGACTACGCCCCTGCGCCGCGCGCTCCGGCGCTAGGACCTCAGCGTCGTAATCGGGCGGCACTGGAGCAAGTAGAGCTGCTGGGCCGCGAACGAGCACTCCACGTCAACCGGCGCGCCAGTGGCAGCTTCCAGCTTGATCGCCAGACGCGCCATCTCGAGTACTTGCTCATCCTGCAGCGACGGCTCCTTGCTCATCATGCGCGGCACGACGACCTCTTCCGTGCCATGCGGCACTACCACGGTCATCCGCTCCTTCTCCGCTATCTGGGCGGACGTGATGGTAAGGTCCGCCTTCTGCACGATGAACGTATCCGGCGTGACCGTGCCGCCGACGACGCTCTCGCCGAGACCCCAGCTAGCGTTGATCATCACCTCGTCGAGGTTGCCGGTCAGCGGGTTGGCGCTGAACACAACCGACGAGACGTCCGACGCGACGAGCTGCTGCACCAGGACGGCGATACGCACGTCGTCGAGCGAGAGGCCCTGCTGCTGCCGGTAGGCCATCGCCTCGACCGACCGCGCGGACCCGCAGCAGCGGGCAACGGCGTCGACGACGGCGACTTCGCCGATTACGTTGAGATAGGTGTCGTGCAGTCCGGCGAACGACGCGCCTACGCTGTCCTCGTCGATCGCCGACGAGCGCACGGCGACGCTCGGGGATGCCTCACCCGTCCGTTCGCTGAGGTCGCCATAGGCCGCGCGGACAAGTGCGGCGACGGCGTCCGGCAGCGGCTCGTCGACGCGCGACGGCAGGGCCGGAATCGCGAAGCCGGGCGGCACAGTGTGCAGCTCGGCAAGGCGGCTCAAGCTCGCAGCTTTGCCTCCGACCTCCACGGTATCGTGGCAGGCCTCGTGGCCCAGCCAGCGCACGTCAGTCACAGCGCCATCGCTCTCTCATCGAACCGACACCCAGCCTCCTTCACGAATGCGAATACTAGCATGGTACAATCACGGTCACAAACGGAGGAATCCGCAAGCCCCACACGCTCTCGCGTGTGGGTGCTCGTTTTCTCACTGCCCCACACGCGAGAGCGTGTAGACCACAGGAGCCGAAGACACGAGTACGCACGCGCGACACGGTGTGCGACCCAAGAAACGGAGCAAACCAGTGACGACGGGAGAGACAGCTAAGAGCGCGACGGACACGCCGGTGCCGGTGCCGGTGCCGGAAGACTTCCCGGTTACGTGGCAGTCGCCGGAGGACGAGGCAAAGTTCTGGAACCACGACAAGATGCATTTTCCGGACCCTGCGACGCCGCTCATGGACGCCTTCGTCGAGTGCTTCAACACCGGCTTCAGTCGCGCGGCGGCGTCCTACGACCTGCCCATGCGCATGGCGTACGGCCGCTTCAACACCTACTTCTACTCCGCGGTTAGCCTCAACATCGATCCTGCAAACATAGAAGCGGAGGCCGCATCCGCCCAGCAGAAGATCGCAGGCGCCATGGGCCGGCTGCAGGAGTTATGGGACAACGAGTTGCTGCCGGAGGTGAAGGAACACCTTGTCTGGTGGGAGGCGTTCGATCTGGAGGGCGCGTCGACGGACGAGCTGCTGGCGCACGTCGGCGAGACACTGGAGCGGCTGACGCGGCTCTGGGACATCCACTTCGTCGTCGCGTTCCCCTTCATCGGGGCGCCGAGCCTCTTCGACGACTTCTACGCCGACGTGTTCGGCAGGGAGAAGACACTGGACGCCTATGGCCTACTGCAGGGCTTCGGCAACCGCACAGTCGATGGCGGGCACGCGCTCTGGGCGCTCAGCCGCAAGGCGATCGCCTCGCCGCCCGTGCGCGAAGCAATAGAGAGCAACGAAGCAGCTGCCGTGCCCGCCGCGTTGGAGCAGAGCGATGAGGGTCGCGCCTTCCTCCTCGATCTGGACGCTTACTTAGAGGAGTTCGGCCAGCGCAGCAACGTCTTCACCGAACTGGGCAGTCTCCATTGGATGGAGGACCCATCGACGGCTATCCAGAACATGAAGAACTACATGGCCCAAGAAGACCGCGACCTCGGCGGCGAGCTGGCAGCGCTCGCGGAAGAGCGCGAGGAGCTGATCGCCAAGGCGCGCGAGAAGCTGGCCGGCTACCCGCAGGCGGCCAGGGACGGGTTCGAGTTCCTGCTGAAAGCCGCACAGGCCGCCACCAGAATCCAGGAGGACCACAACTACTGGATAGACCAGCGCGCGACGTACAAAGTGCGGATGGTATTGCTGGAGTTCGGGCGCCGGCTGGTTGCGGGGAACGCGATCGACGAGGCGAACGACGTCTTCTACCTCACGCTGGAGGAGATACGCGAGCAGATCACTGCGGACGCGCCCGCCGACCAGCGCGCCGTCGTCGCCGGCCGCAAGGCCGACATGAACCACTTCCGCGAGATCAACCCGCCGCCGGCGCTCGGCACGCCGCCGGCAGAAGCTCCGCCGGAAAACCCGCTGTCGCGGGCCTTCGGCCGCTTCAACGGGGCGCCGCCGGTGCAATCAGACGAGAGCGGCGTCATCAACGGCAACGCCGGCGCGCGTGGCAAGGTGACGGGGGTCGCCAAGGTCGTGCTATCGCTGGCGGATGCGGCGAAGCTAAAGCCCGGCGACGTTCTCGTCGCGCCGGCGACGATGCCGGCCTGGACGCCCCTCTTCGCGTCGATCTCGGCCGTCGTCACTGACGCGGGCGGCGTGCTCAGCCACGCGGCGATCGTGGCGCGGGAGTACGACATCCCGGCCGTCCTGGGGACGCACACCGCGACGAGTACGATCAAGGACGGCCAGACCATTGAGGTGGACGGCGACGAAGGCGTCGTCCGCATCGTCTCCTGAACCGGCCCAACCACTACGCCCTGCTCGCCGCCGTCTGCATCGGCGGCCTGCTGGCGCCCATCAACTCGACGATGATCGCCGTGGCGCTGCCGGAGCTGCGGCAGGACTTCGCCATCAGTCACGCCGAGGTCGGCTGGCTGATCTCCGCTTACCTGATCGCGATGGCGGTGGCGCAGCCCGCCGGCGGCAGGCTGAGCGACCAACTCGGCCGCTCGCGCGTCTATCGCGCGGGGCTGGCCGGCTTCCTCGTCTTCTCTCTGGCCGCCTTCTTCGCCCCTAACTACCCGACGCTCGTCGCGTTCCGCACCGGCCAGGCGGTCGCCGGCGCGGTACTGATCCCGAACGGCATGGCGATGTTGCGCGAGACTGTGCCGGTACTGCAGCTCGGACGGATCAACGGGCTCTACGGCGCTGCGGTGAGCACCGCCGCAGCCGCCGGACCGCTGATCGGCGGCGGCGTGCTGGCGCTGGGATCGTGGCGGCTGCTGTTTCTGGTCAACATACCCATCATCCTGCTCGCCTTTCTGGCGATCTCCCGCGTCGCATACCGGGACTCGCCCGCCGCGAAGCGGACGCCGGCCGACCTGCCCGGCATCGGGCTTTTCGCGCTAGCGCTGATCGCACTCACCTACCTGCTTAACTCCGTCCGCGGCGGCGAGAGCGCGCTGCTGATCGGCATCGCCGGCGGGGCGCTGGCCATCTTCGGCGCCGGGTTCGCCCTGCGGCAGTTCGCGGCCAGCGCACCGGTGGTCGAGTGGCGGCTCTTTGCGCGGCGGACGTTCGTGGCCGCGACTAGCTACACGCTGCTTACTAACCTCGTCATGTACACGACGCTGCTGACGGTGCCGTTCTTCATCCAGGAGGTCTTGGAGCGCTCGTCGACGGTCACCGGCCTCCTCCTGGGCGCGATGTCGGTGCTGATGGCCGTGATCGCGCCCGTGAGCGGCCGCCTATCGGACGCCTTCGGCCGGCGCTGGCCTGCGATCACCGGAGCTGCACTGGCGGTAGCCGCCGCGACATTCCTTCTGGCAGGCCTCGACGAGGACGTGCATATGGCCTACATCGCGGTTGGGCTGGCACTGCTGGGCGCGGGCGTTGGCATGGGCTTCGGCGCGGCGTCGACGGCGGCGATAGAGTCGGCGCCTCGGTCGCTTGCCGGCGCGGCAGCTGGCGCGAACTCGATGATGCGGTACCTGGGCAGCATCATCGGCGCGGGCATCCTGACGGGAATCCTCAACACAAGCGGCGTCGACACGCCCGGCACCGGCGTCTTCCAGATTATCCTGGCCATCGTCGTCGCGATGGCGGCGCTAGCGTTCGTCGCCGGCACGATGATCCACCGCTTTCCGCCCTTCCACGACGAGGAGGAGGCTGGATCTCCAGAGCCATTCGGCGGTATCCGGCCGGGTCGCGCAACCGGCGCCGGTTAGGGTTTGCCGAAGCGTCTAACGTTCCCGCCGGTCTGAGAACAGATATCATCCACCCGGCACGTCGTTGCCGGTGCGCCTTATGTCCTGTAACGTCTGACGAGAGCGACAGCACTGAGGCCAGATACGGGCTGGCTGTCGCTCGACTGCTCGACTGTTGGTAGCACGCCAGGAAGGCCCGCATTCGGGGCTGCCCTGGCGTTTGTGTTCGCGGCCTTGGCCTTGCGGCCAGGCCACGATCCGGGGGAAGCCGTGACGACTGCCGGTATCGCCAGGCGGAATGAGGCCGCGAGCGCCCGCGCCGAAGAAGAGCGCCGTACGCTGCTGCTGCTCTTCTACGCGGACGCCGCCGCTTCAGCCGACCTGGTTCGCTCCCTCTCTGCGTCCGGGCGCTACGACATTGTGACCTGCCCGCTCTCGCAGCCGGCCGGCGCGCTGGTCGACGAGCTGCGGCCGCAACTCGTACTGCTGCAACCGCCAGAGGAAAAGTCGGGCCAGATGGAGGCCTGCGAGACTGTCCGCGCCGCCACGGACCGGCCGATCGTCGTCCTCTCGCATCGCCACGACGAGCTGCGCGTGACACGCACACTCATGGCCGGCATCGACGAGTACCTGGCGCTGCCCATCGGCGAGCGAGAGCTGGCGGCCAGGATCGACGCGCTGGCGCGCCGCCTCGGCGCCCGCGTGCCGTCGCTGCGGACAGCGTACGGCGACATCGCACTGGCCATCGACGACCAGTCCGTCGACGTTGGCGGCCGCCGCGCGGACCTCTCGCCAATCGAGTTCCGGCTCCTCTCCTGCCTCGTCGCCGCGCAGGGCAAGGTTGTCACACACGACGCGCTGATGTCGCGCGTCTGGGGCGCGGAGTACGTCGACTCCCGCCACTACCTGCACCTCTACATCCGCTACCTGCGCGAGAAGTTGGAGCCGGACCCGAACGACGCGCAACTGATCCTCAGCGAGTGGGGCATCGGCTACCGTCTCTGCCAACCAAACGCTCCCGCACTAGCTTCGCGCCATTCCTAGCCCGCGCGCGCCGCGCGCCATTCCAAGAAAATTGCCCGCCAGCTCCTAGCATTCCCGCGCGCCCAAGGCCGTAGGCTCTCCTCAGAACACGAATTTGAGGAGGACGCTGGTGGCGCGAACGATACGATCACGTAGCACGGGTGCTTGGCGCTGCAGGCGCGGCGACGGGCCGGACGAGACGCCGGCATGGTAACGGAACCCCGTCAACGTCCGGCCGCCACTCAGGGCCACGTCGGCGTCTACGCCAGGGACGCGCGACGGCGTCACGCGCTCGCGCGCAGCCTCGACGCCGCCGGCCACTCGCATCGCGAGGCCTCGACGCCCGCCGAGCTGCACCGTCTGCTGGACGCACAACGCTTCGACGTCGCGACGCTGATCGTACGCAGCTCGCAAGAAGCGGCCGAGATCGCCGCCGTACTGGACAGTGTACGCCTACCGATGCACACAATCCTGCTGGGCAGCGCCGACGCGTTGCCGCTTTCGACGAAGCGCCGTCGCGGCGGTACGGTGCGCTACGTGCCGGGCCATCTCCCGGCCGGCGACGTCGCCCGGCTCGTCGATACCAGCATCAGCGCGGGCGCCTGGGACGAGAGCCACGACGGCGACGCCTCACACGTGGAGCACGTCGAGCTGGAAGAGATCATCGAGAGCGCTGCCGCGACGGTCTACCGGGACGCCAAGCGGAAGAAGCAGCGATTCCAGATCACCGTGCTGGGCCCGGACGGCCACGTGATCGGCCGGCGCGTCAAGCTGCGTCGCATGTTCGGCAGGCTGCTGGGCCTAGTCATCTCGCTCGCGCCCGCTGGTGCCTGCATCTCGATCAAGGCCCGCGCAGCGAACGACGAGTGGTTGATCGCCATCGGCGCGACGCCGCCTCAGGGCGTACGCCGGCGCGCCGTCGATAGCGCCGAGGAGCTGGGCGAAGACACAGCAGCGCTCAAGGCCGCCTCGCAGGACGTGCGCGACCAGGGCGGCGTGCTCTGGGTGGAGCTGGCAGGACCGGCCGCGCCCGCCCTGCACCTGACGCTGCCGCTGCCTGCGGAGAGCATTTCGTGAGACGCAGGGACGTGAGGATCACGGCAGCGCGGCGGCGCGTCCTAAACGCGGGAGGGGGTGACGGCAGCGCGCTCTTTACCAGTTGAGACCGACCCGATGGCCGCGCAGGGACGCCCGGCCGTCACGAACACAGGAACCCGGCTATCCGCGGCCAGGGAATCCAGGCCGCAGATAGCTTGAACACGGAAGTACACGAAACAACGCAAGGAGGAGGAACGGAAATGAGTCTTATCAACAATGCACTGGTCCGTATGATGACGGCCGTCACGTCGCTGCGGGAGCGCGCGAGGAGCGAGCGCGGCCAGGACCTGATGGAGTACGCTCTGCTGGGCGGCCTAATTGCGGCGCTGTTCGCTGCTGGCGGTGCGATTCTGCTGCTTACAGGTGCCCTAGAAGGGGCATTCCAAAATGTCGTTGACTGCCTCAACGGCGCCGCGACGTGCGGCCCGTAGGCAGACCCGGGCGAAGTCCAGACGGCGCAGCGGCAGGGAGGCATGGACGCCACCTGTCGCTGCGTCAACACAAGGACCGTAACGTGAGAGACACAAGCGTCCGCTACCGCACCGAGCCGGTCGCGCCGCCAACGGGCGAGGTCATCGACCCGGCGGCCTTGGTGCAGCGTGTTCACCAGCGCCTGCTCCAGGACATCGATCTCGCCGCGCTAGAGGGCGGGTCGCAGGACGCCGCCCGTTCGGCCATCGAGGCGACCGTACGATCTCTCGTTGCGGAGCTCGCTGCGGGGCTGTTTGGTGAGGCGCGCGAGGCGGCCGTCCGCGCCGTGATCGATGAGGTCGCCGGCCTCGGCCCGATCCAACCTCTGGTCGACGACCCCACAATCTCCGAAGTGATGGTCAACGCCGAAGACGAGGTCTACGTGGAGCGCGACGGCGTGATCCACCTGTCGCCGGCTCGTTTTCGCGACAGCGAGCACATCCTGCGCATCATCGAGCGCATCATCTCGCCAATCGGCCGGCGCGTCGACGAGTCCTCGCCTTTCGTCGACGCCCGTCTCGCGGACGGCTCGCGCGTCAACGTCGTGATCCCGCCCTTGGTCCCGCGCGGCCCGACGCTGACGATCCGCAAGTTCCGCCAGGAGGCCTTCACGGCAGACGACCTCGTCGCCGGCGGAACGCTGACGCCGGACCTGGTGTCGTTTCTGCGCGCCTGCGTGGAGCTGCGTATGAACCTCGTCCTCTCCGGCGGTACCGGCACCGGCAAGACGACGCTGCTCAACGTCTGCTCCACGTTCCTGCCGGAAGGCGAGCGCATCATCTGCATCGAAGACCCGCTGGAGTTGCGTCTGCAGCAGCGCCACGTGATCTCCATGGAGGCGCGCCCGCCCAACATCGAAGGCCGCAACCAAGTCACGCAGCGCGACCTGCTACGCAACGCGTTGCGGATGCGGCCTGACCGGATAATCGTCGGCGAGGTGCGCGGCGCAGAGGCCTTTGACATGCTGCAGGCGATGAACACCGGCCACGAAGGCTCCATGACGACGGTGCATGCCAACTCGCCCCGCGACGCGCTGGCACGCATCGAGAACATGGTGCTGATGGCGGCGCTCGATCTGCCGTCGCGCGCCATCCGCGAGCAGATGACCTCCGCCATCCACGTCGTCGTGCAACTCACGCGCGGCGGCGATGGCAGGCGGCGAGTCAGCGCCGTCTCGGAGATTGCAGGGCCGGGTGGCCCGGGCATGGAAGACGAAACTATCCCCTTGCGCGACATCTTCGCGTTGCAGGAGACGGGCACAGATGCCGAGGGCCACGCCGTTTCCCGGCTGCTGCCGACGGGCGCGCGGCCTTCATTTGCGGACGCAATCGCCGCGGCAGGCATCGACATCGACTGGGCTCAAGCGTCTGGTGGCAATCCGGTCTGACGCGCCGCCGCGCCACGTTTCCTCAGCTAGCTCTTCTTCGCCCGTACTTTCGCCGGCTTCTTTCCGGCAGCGGGTTTGGCGGGCCGCTTGGATTTCTGCGCGACCGTCCCCACTTTGGCGCGCGGTGCCCGCGCAGCCTTGGCTCGCGTCGATGTCTTCGCCGCCTTCGGTACCTTCGCCGTCGAACCTTTGCGTGCGGCCGGGGCCTTCACCGCGCTCATCGGCTTGGCTGCTGGGAGGACGGCCGTCTTCACCGTTGGCTCGCGTTCGACAGGCGAACCGGCTGCGGTCGCCAGCGTTCCCGACTCCTCCGCGGCCAACAGAGTCTCGATAGAACGTCGCACCGGCGCTTCCCTAGCCACCGCGGCCCGTACGCGCTCTTCACGCTCAGGCTCGGCCACCGCATCCGCAGCCTCGCTTGCGGGAGGAATCGCGGCCGGCTGCGCGGCGGCTTGTTGGAGCGCCTCCATCTTGAGCGCGTGCTCCCGGCTGCGCAACCGGCCCACGTCAGCCGATATTGCGTCGCGGAGGCGGGAGATTATCGGCTCGGCATCCGGGCGGTCGGAAGGCGGTTTGGAAACGAAACTCAAACGCATCTATAGATTCACAAGCTGGCTCAGAATTGCTGCCGTCTACTAGAACGCGCAATGTCGCAGGCTGTAACACCACGTTCAACGCTGCGACAGCCTTTCCATGCCCGTAACATCGCGTATCCTCCCACAGATACTACTATTGACTGCCGATATTGACGCTAGGCCAAGTTCGCGGTACACAGTCGTGATGGTCCAATTCAAGACTGGAATCTTCTCTATGGGTACCATCAAACTCTTCATCTCACTCGCAATCGCCGCCGTGCTGGCTGGCGTCATCGCCCTGCCAACGCCGGCGGCGCTCGCCGGGCCGAACTGCAGCGTCAACTCGGACATCGACAGCGAGGAGCAGGCCTTCCTCGGCCTGATCAACGACTATCGGCGCGACAGTGGTCTCGGTCCGCTGGCGCTGTCGACAACCCTTACGAAGGCCGCGGCCTGGAAGTCGCAGCACATGGCAAGCAACAGCTACTTCGACCACACTGACGTCGGCCTCGGCCGCTCGTTCACCGATCGCCTCAGCGATTGCGGCTACAACGAGAACACCTGGAAGGGCGAGAACATCGCGGCGGGCAACGCCACGGGCCAGGCGGCGTTCGACCAGTGGCGAAACAGCTCCGGCCACAACGCGAACATGCTCAACGTCAACTTCAACGCAATCGGCATCGGCCGCGCGCACGGCGCGAACACGCCCTATGGCTGGTACTGGACGACAGAATTCGGCGGCGTGATCGATACGGAAATGCCGCTTCCCCCACCGCCGCCGCCAACGTCAACACCTGCGCCGCCTCCTCCGCCTCCGCCCGCGAGCCAGCCGGTAACCAGCGGCGATGTCGATTGCAGCGGATCCGCCACCAGCCTCGACGCAATCCTGGTTCTACAGTTAAGCGCCCACCTCGTAAGCTCGCTCGCCTGCCCGGCCGAGGGCGACGTCAACGGCGACAATTCGATCGGTGTCCTGGACGCGGCGCTGATCCTCCAGATGACTGCCGGACTGCTGACCGCACCTCCTGGATAACTCGCCAACCTGATCCCGCCCCAGGTTGACGCGGACGCCACCGGTCCGTATTATGGCACGGCAGCGTGCGCGAACCCGTCTGCACGCAACCGAACACACTGGGATTCCTAGGAAGGAGGCGACCGATGCGTAGACTACTCAGCCAACGTGACGCGTTTCTTTCCTGCACCCGCTCCGGATAGCCGCCGATTCAGCCGCAGGCAAGAGCCGCGCACCAAGCGCGGTTTTTCATTTTGCAGCCAACGTTCTGGAAGCCACACTACTGGAGGATCAGATGTCACTCGAAATCCGGCCGATGACGGCCGGCGAGGTCGAAGAGTCCGAGCTTATCGGCGCATACGCGTTCAACAGGCCAGACCGCCGCGATCTAGCCCACGCGACGGAGCAGGCGCTGAAGTTGTATCCAACGGATTGGTCGCTGGCTTCGTTTGAGGACGGCGAGATGACGGCTTACCTGCGCATGCTGCCGCTGGTCTCGCGCATCAACGGCCACGGCCTGCGCTACGGCGGCGTCGGGCCCGTCGTCTCGCTTCCGCAGCACCGGCGCAAAGGCCACGTTGGCGCGCTGCTGCGGGAATCGCTGAAGGTGATGCGCGAACGCGGCCAGGTGCTCTCCGGCCTCCACACGCCCCATCCCACGCTCTACCAGCGCTTCGGCTGGGAGATCGCCTCGGAGCGGCGCTCGTACACGTTCCCGCCCAAAGATGTGGCGCTGAAATCGGAGCCTGGCGAGCGCGGTAGGACGCGCATGCTGAAGCCGGACGACTGGCCGCAGGCCGATCGCGTCTATCGGCAGCACTCCGCCCGCCGCAACGGCGCGCTGCACCGCGGCGACGTCTGGTGGCGCAACAACCTCCTTTCGCTAGACGCGCCGACACCGGCCGACATCGCGCTGTGGGAAGACCGCCAAGGCGAACCGCAGGGATACGTGATCTACCACCAGCCGACGCCGGCGCAGCCGGACGAATACATGGGCAGCTTCTGGGTGCGGGAGTTGGTCGCGTTGACGAGCGATGCCTACCTAAACCTGATCCTGTACCTGTCCCGGCACGACATCGCGAAGGCCATCCGTTGGGACGCGCCCACGGAGGACCCGTTCCTGAGCGTCATCGACGACGCCCGCCACGTGACGACTACCGCGCGCTATGACCTGCTTAATCGAATCTGCGACGTCGAGGCCGCGCTGCGGCAGCGGCCACCGGCCGACCCGGAAGCGCGGCTTGCGCTCACGCTCGAGGTCCGTGACGACACGGCGCCCTGGAACGGCGGCCGCTGGCGAATCGCGGTCGCGGACGGGACGGTCGACGTCGAGAAGACAGAGTCACAACCGGATCTGACGCTAACGGCGACGACGCTGGCGCCGCTCTTCAACGGCTACCTCTCGGCGACAGCAGCCGCGTTCGCCGGCCGCCTGGAGGTTCACGGCGAAGCCGCGCTGGCCACCGCCGACGCGCTCTTCGCGACGAGCTACCCGCCCTACTGCGCCGACACGTTCTAGGAGCGGCGCGGGCCACTACGTCTCTCCGCGCCACGTGTGATACTCTCGCATAGAGATGGAGCGCAGGCGCACAAGAGCGATGCGGTCCGCACGCATGTTACGCGGAGGCGAGTAGGGGCAAGTTTGTCTCGTACCTGATGTGACTGCCGGTCAAGATCTCGTCCGCGCACTTCGCAGGGCCGTAGCGCAGAGCCTGCGCGGCTGGGCGCTCGTTCAAACGCTCGCGCTGCTGGCGGCAGCGGCATTTGCCGCCAACGCCGCCCGCATCCTGGACGGCGCGCCTCAGACCGCCGACCTCTTCCTCAACGACTTCGATCAAGCCGCGCTCTGGCTTGGCCTGGCTTTGCTCGCGCTCGCCGTCGCGGCCTGGCGACCGCTGGTGCCGCGACTGCAGCCGGAGTCGTGGCGGCCTGCTATCGCCGCGTTCTGGCGAGCGCATCGGGTCGAGATCGTCCTGTTTGCGCTGATCATCGCCGCCGGGGTGTTCATGAGGTTCTTTCGATTTAACACCTCGCTGCCGCCGGAGATCGGCCTCTGCTGCGAGGAGCACATCAACGGCGGCGTCGCCTACGACGCGCTCCACGGCGACAGGCCGGTGCTCTTTCCGCTCGTGCGCTGGACCTCCGCGCTGGGCTTCCTCATCTTCGGCGAAACGACGTTCGGGCTGCGCGTCTTCTTTCCAGTGATGGGCGTGGCGACGCTGATCGTCTTCTACTTCCTGGCGCGGCAGCTCGTCAGCGTCCAGACCGCGCTGTTCGGCCTGGCGCTCTACGCGGTCGCGTGGTGGCCGGCGCTGCGCAATCGACAGACGGCCGGCGGCGAGCTCCTGGCCGTGTTCTTCGCGTTCCTCCTCGTCCGCGCGCTGCGCACGAGAAGCCCCCTACTGTTCCTGGCCGCCGGGGTTCTCGCCGGACTGCTCTCCTACGAGTACGAATCCTACCGCGCTGTACCCATCATTGCGGTGGCAGCCCTCGGCGCCACCGGGCTCTGGCTGGTCATTCGCGGCCCGCTGGCAGACACGACGACACGCGCCACCGAGTTGCTGCGGACGGCGTGGCGACCGGCGCTGATCTTCCTGATGGCAGCCGGCATCGTCCTCGTCCCCATGATCGTGGGCACGGCGCAGGGCAAGGACTTCTACCTGACGTCCGTTCACCGCCAGGAGGACGACCGCGCGGGCTCTCGGATCGCGGACGGCTGGGAGGACCAGCTCCAGTGGGCCGCGCAGCTTTACCTGCCGATCGGCCCCAAGGACTTCCCTGTCTCCCCGCCGCGCGAGGCGCCCGGCGTCAACCTGCTCGATCCGCTCACGGCGTCGCTCGCGATGCTGGGCGTGGCGGCGGGGCTGGTATTCGCGTTCCGTGGCTATCGGTTCTGGTTCGTTTCGTGG
This sequence comes from Chloroflexota bacterium, assembly GCA_029262675.1. GTDB lineage: Bacteria > Chloroflexota > Dehalococcoidia > DSTF01 > RBG-16-68-14 > JADFKB01. Next base: position 38,657 of record JAJCYW010000017.1, read on the forward strand.
GTTCTCGCCAGCCTCGCCGGCGGGGCGCTGACGTTGAGCGAGTTCGCGCCCTGGTCGTTCTTCGGCCTGATGCCCGTGCTGCTCCTACTCGCGGCGTTCTTCGTCGAGGACGTGCGCGGACAGGTGGCGAAACGGCTGGGCGCGCCCGGCGCGCGGGCTTTCGCGGCGGCGCTAGTGGCGGCTGTCGTCTTCAGCTTCTGGTGGAACGCCGACACGCTGTTCAACGACGTGGCAGAGTCGCACGAGATGCAGCGCGTCTACGGCGGCGAGATCTCGCACACGTACGCGATGTGTAACTACCTGCGAGACCGCGGCGACGACTCGTACGCCTACGCATTCAGCAGCGCGCTGACTATCGACGGGTTCGCCGGGCCGCGTGGCACGGACGCCGAGCAGCGGCGCGCCTGGGGCGACTTCATCTGGGCCTGCCACGACCTGCAGGGCGAGGCGTTGCCCGCCCCCGAAGAGGCCTGGCCGCTGCGCGATCTGCCAGCCGGCCCCGTGGCCCTCGTGTTCGCCGACTCCTTGCGGCCGGCCAGCGAAATTGTTGCGGAACTGAAACGGGTCTATCCCGGCATCGGCGACCCGTCCTACGCCGTCGACGGACCAGGCGGCACCTACGAGCTGATCGGCTACGAGTTCGACAGCGGTAACGAGCTGCGACGGGAAGGTCTCTGGGCCAGGTACACCGACACGGACGGCGTTGAGGTACCGCAATCGCGCCCGCACACGCTCGACGGCGTGATCGACGACGCTCCCCTCGCCGCCCCGTTTATCGCACGCTGGACCGGTCTCATCTACGTCGCGAAGGGTGCCACGGCCCGCCTCGCGCTGGAGGCCGATGACCCCGCGTTCGTCACAATTGACGGCGCAACGGTGTTCAACACGTCGCCGCTCGTCGACTCTTCCCCGCCGTCCGATCTGCTGCCTGGCTGGCATCCGATCGAAGTCACGCTGCGTGGCGAGGACGCGGACGCCAGGGTGCGGCTCGTTTGGGTCGGCAGCGACGGCACGCGGTCGGCAGTGGCAGCAGACGACCTCTTCCCGCTCGAGGACGTAACGGGCTGGACCCACGAAAGGTCGGTTGGCCTGTCGAACGACCCGCGCGCCTCCGTCACGCACCGCCTCGACTTCACGCCGCACATGGCACGGACGACGCCGCTGCGGCTCGCGTCACCGACCGGCGAGGCCTTCGTCACGGAGGAGCGCTGGCGCGGCGTCGTCCAACTGGCGGCGCCGGCCACGCTCCGATTTTCGGGCGCCTTCCGGGCTGGCAACGTAACGTTGGATGTCAGCGGGAAGGAACTGTTCGCGGCGGAGCGGTCGCGCGTGGGCGCAGACGAGTTCGGCGAAACGATCGACCTGCCCGCCGGCCGCCACGAGATCGAACTGACGCAGACGCTGGAGCGCGATACGCCGTGGTCGGGTGTGGAGCTAGCAGTCGAGTACGAAAACGGCGAGCCGGTGCTCGTGACGCCGTACTAGCACGGCCCTACGTCAGCCGCCGCGCCATAACGCCCGCAGGCACCAGGCGCCGCGCGACGCCGACCGGCTGCGGATGCTGCGCCGTTTAGCCGCGTACGCCGGCAGCTGTAGCAGCGTCACGATAAGCGCAACGGCCGTGACTGGAACCAGCGCCACTCCGTACAGCACCTGACGTCCGCGGCTAAGACCGAACTCCATGGAGTTGAGCGGCGCTCCGATAGACATCACCAGCACCATCAGCGCAAACTCCCAGCCCGCCATCACCTTATAGAACGCCAGGTAACGGTTGCGGATGATGCGCACCGTCTTCACCAATGTGCCCCACGAGAGTTCCGTCTTCAGCGTGTGCTTGTGGTAGACGGCCGCCCGCGGCACGGCGACGGAGCGGTAGCCGAGCGACCGCACGCGCAGGCCGAGGTCGAGATCCTCCGCGTAGGCGAAGAAGTCGGGGTCGAATATGTAATCGAGCTGCTCCGCCACGTCGCGGCGGAGGGCGATGCAGACGCCGTGGAGGAAGAGCGTCTCCGGCAGTCCGGCCAGGGACGGCAGTCGCCTGTACTGAATGTAGCCGAGGCGGTTCACCTCCGACGTGTAGGCCGCCGGCGCTGCGGCGCGTTCGTCGATGCCGGCGAACTCCGGATACCAGGGCTGGATGATGTTGGCGTGCGCGGCGGCGACGTCGGGAGCGGAGTGAACGGCGGCCAGCAGCCCTCGCAGCCAGCTCCGATGCACCACGGTGTCCTCGTTGAGGAACACCACCACCTCGCCGCGCGACTCCGCATAGCCGCGGTTGTTGCCCTCCGCGTAGCCGTAGTTGCGATCGAGTGCGAGCACGCGGGCCTGCGGGAAGCGCTCGCGCACGCGCTCTGCGGAGCCGTCGAGCGAGGCGTTGTCGACGTAGAGCACGTCGTAGTCGTCGAGCGGGATGTCCTGGTCGAGCACCGACGCCAGGCACGGCTCGACGTAGTGCCAGCCGAAGTAGCCAAGGACGATGACGGTGGCGCGCGGACGCGCCGCGTCCCGCTCTTCGGCGCCTTCCTGTGCATCCGCTGCGGTCATATCGGAATGTTCGACAGTGGCGCGGCCGCGGGCAAGCGGGAACCGCCTACTCGACGTCCATCAGGGCGATCAGGAAGCCGCCCAGCGCGAGGTTCGCGCCGACGATCATGCTCGTCTGCGCGACGGCGGCCAGGCCGGCCGTGGAGAGCCCCAGATCGCTTTCCGTCACCCACTCGTAGAAGAGCAGCGCATCTAGGCCGGCGCCGATCGCAACGATCGCGAAGGCTAGCCCCAGCACCCGCTCCAATGTGGCGTGGCGGCGTGCGATCCGAGTTACCCAGTCTTCGGGAATGATGCCGCGCGAGGCGGCGAAGAGGTGGGTGGCGATGCCGATCACCATCGCGTTGGTACCGACGACGAGCAGAATGCCGCCGGCGAAGACCGGCTGCCAGGTGAGCGTGCCGACACTCACGCCACTGCTGGCACCAAGCGTGATGCCCAGCGACAGCAGGCCCAGCACCATCAGCGCCAGGCCGGGAACCAGGAACAGGTAGTGCGGCGTGTACAAAAGCAGGAACCGCAAATGGCGCCAGCCATCGCGGAAGGTGTTGAGCTTCGTCTCGCCCTTGCGCACGGCGTAGGCCGTGTCGACCTCGGCGACCCTGAGGCCGCGGCGATAGGCCTTGAGGATCATCTCGGATGCCAGCTCCATCCCGGACGATCGCAGCTCCATCTTGCGGAAGGCCTCTTGCGTGAACGCCCGCAGGCCGCACTGGCTATCGCCAATCATCGAGCCGGTAAAGATCCGCAGTATGAACGAGATCGCCGGGGTGCCGATGACGCGGTGGCTCCACGTCATCGCGCCCGGCTCGATGAGGCGCATGCGGTTGCCGACGGTCATATCGTAGCCCTGTCGCAGCGGCTCAATCAGCGGTTCGAGATCGACGAGGTCGTAGGTATCGTCGGCGTCGGCCATGACGATCACCTCGCCCTGCGCTTCGTTGAAGCCGCGCAAGTGGGCGGCGCCGTAGCCGCGCTTCTGCTCCTCGATGACGCGGGCCCCGGCGCCTTCGGCCTCCTCCCGGGAGCGGTCGGTGGAGCCGTTATCGACAACAAGTACCTCGCCGCGCACGCCGGACTTCTCGAACCAGTTCCGGGCCTTCGTCACGCAGGCGGCAACGGTCTCTTCCTCGTTCAGACACGGTAAGACGACAGACACCTGAACGGCCGTCTCCGCTGGATCCCGCGAAGGCCGCGCCAATTCCGGCCTCTTCGTGCCGGGCGGTTCTGCTATCGCCAACGTTGTTCTCCCTCCTGTCGCAATTCTACTGCGCGCATCTTCCGGCACGCCTGCGGACTTGACGACATTATACGGAAAGTGTCAAGCAATATCGTATCCGTCACTACCCCTAACGCCGCACTAGGTAGATCTGATACGGCGATATCTCCTCCAGGAAGAACACGTCCGGCAACTCGCGTACGATGTCGTTCGCAGCATGCACCTCGCGCACGATGATGTAATCGACGCGGAACTCGGCGACGGCCGCCGCCAGCTCCTCTACCGTCAGGTTTGCGTCCGCGAAGCGGCTTGAGATCTCACGCCGCTCCCCTGCCCCGGCCGTGCCGCCGAAATCGAGCGGGTAGAAGTTCGCGTACAGACCGGGCAGCATATGGTTAATCCAAGTCGGGTCCGCCAGAATGACCGAATCCGACAGCAGCGCGCGGCCCATGTAGTCGAAGAGCGGCCTCTCTTCGTCCGGAACGCGCCAGTTCTCCGAGAAGGCGCGGTCGACCCCGCCTCTGAAGATCGAAAGCTCCGAGCCGGGCAACAGCGCGTCGTCGCTCGTCCAATCGTAAAAGGCGCCGCCGTCCGCGCGAGCGTACTGCTCATGCACGACGAGGACGGCCGCCAGCGTCACGATGAGGACGGCGACCGGCGCCCCGGCGGCCGCCAGCCGCGCTGCTAGGCCCCCACGGCGTAGCCAGCGCAGCGGCCGCAGCGTCTGCAACCGTTCGACGCCGGCGAAGGTGACGTAGGCGAACACGGGCGCCGTGGGGATCATCCACGGGACCTTCCAGAGCGTTTGCGGGGACATAATCTCCGCCAGAGGCGTCGCGAAGGGCGGAAAGAAGAACAGCGCCAGCGCGCCGCCCGTCAGCGCCAGCACAAGCTGGTTGCCGATATCGCGGCGCGCCAGCCACCAGACGAGCGGTGCCACCATGATCGCGCTGAGCATCATCGGGTGCATGATCATGTGGAAGTTGCCTATCAGCAGCCCGCCGCCCAACTCCACGAAATGGAACTCGTCGCGGAACGTGACGTTGCCGCCGGTCGTGGAGAAGAGATCCGGCGCGGCGTCGATCAGCAACTGCCGCTGGACAAACGGCCAGATCGACGCCAGTCCGACAGGCAGCAGCAGCAGGGCCGCGCTCCGCGCCTCGGCCGGCGAGCGACTCGTCAGCGCCCGCAGCGCTCCAAGCGAGAGTGCCGCCGTCGCCAAGAAGGCGAGCGGCACCGGATGCACGACCGATATCGCCATGACGATGAGGGAGAAGCCAACATAGGCACCGAGCGACCGTTCCGAGAAGAAGCGAAGGAGAAAGACCAGCGCCAGCGGAAAGAGGATGAACCCGCCCACCATCTTGTCCTCGCTGATGCGCATGAAGAGATTCCTGCCGAACCCTTCGTGGGCCGACATATCCAGGAACGCGTAGCCGAACATGAAGGCTACGGCCACCAGCGCGATATCTCTGCGGTGGAACATCGCCTGCGTCAGCGCGTACGTTGCCAGCGCGACGAACACGATCAGCATCGGGCGCAGATACTCCAGCAGCACCTCGTCCGGCGGCACCTCCGTGACGTCGGAGATCATCGCCTGCAGCACCACCCAGACGTTGCTGCGCATGCGAGGGTTGACGCCCCCGTCCGTGCCGAGGAACGGCTCGCGCGCGTTCATCTCGTCCGCGACCAGGTATTCGCTGACGTAGGCCATGTACGTCCAGTCGTCGTAGTCGCTCGATAGCTCATCGGACGCCCAGAACGGAATCGTCATCACGCCGGCCAGGACGACGGCCACCAGGGTGAGCAGCAGCCACGTGCCGCCACGGCTCTCACCGGCGCCGCCAGCGTCTTTGTAGGGCGAGTTGGCGTCGCCGGCGCGCCAGAATATGATGGAGAGGCCGCAGGCGACCGCGACCACCACGGCGTGCATGCTCGAGAAATCTTCCAGTGAGAGGTGGCGTTCGAGCGCGATCAGGCCTGGGACGACGGTGAGGCTGAGGCCGAGCGCCGGGGCGACGGCGACGCGGACCAGCGGGCCGTGGCCACGCAGCAGCGCCTGCTGGAGACAGAGCCCCGGCAGCACGACGATCACGATGAATGCCAGCAGCACGGCCGGGTACGGCGGCAGCGCGCCGAGTGGCCTCTCCCCATAGACGACGAGCAGCAGGATCAAGAGCAGCGGTATCGCCAGCAGGGCGGCCGCCAGACGCCACGTCAGCAGCGGCCGCAGCAGCTCGTCCGGCGAACGGCCTGCGCGTAGTCCGGACGACTTTGCCGCTGTGTCTTCTAGCATTTCATCGGGCGGCCCGCGTCAGCGCTCTGTTTCGTACACATAGTAGTCGGAGCCATCAATCAAGTTGAGGTCTGCCGACGCGTAGCTGAGCTCCAACCCGATGAACCAGACATCGAAGGGAAATGTCTCTTCTTCGGTGACGGGGATGCGCCAGACCAAGATGTCGTACACGTCGCCGGCATGGAACTCGGTGTTCACCGTCCGCAGCCATCGAATCACTTCGCCCTCGACCGCGTTGCTCGGCATCGGCACGTCCATGACGATATCGAAGATATCCTGCGACAGCAGTTCCTCTCCATCCTCCACCGGCTCGAAGTAGGACACCGCCATACGCACCGACTCATCGCGCAGGAGGTCGCGGGGCGGCGCCACGCGCAACAGGACATCGAGCTGCGGGCCCGCGGGATCGATGTCGTCCGGCACCGTGAACCGCACACCGCCAACTTGTTCCACCCTGTCCGGATCGAAGGCCCAGGCGGCATAGGAGTTGCCATCAATGTCTCTCCCCAACGCATTGCCCGGATCGCCTCGCATCACCTCGAACTCCTCCGCGGAGGCCTCGGCGAATGCACGCAGGGCAACGTCCGCCAGCGTGTGCTTTCTCACGATCACGAGGTCGATGTCGTATTTCTCGATCGCGTCGTCCAGCACGTCGGACTTGACGAAGCCGCGCTGAAACACTGCGGTCAGGAACTTACGCTCGTTCGCGAGCGGCGCACCCTGGTAGTCGACTGGGCGGATGCCGTCCAGTACGCCCGGGAAGAAGCGGGTGCTGACGGAGGCCGGCAACAGTACCGTGGAACCTGGTTCGGCGTTCTCCTTCAAGTAGGCAAGCACCATCGCCTCGTCCTCGCCCGGACGCCAGTCCGACGAGAACATGCGCTCGACCCCACCCAGGAAGATCGACCCGTCCGTCCACGGCACCAAGGCAGTCCCACTAGTGCGGTTGTAGAATGCGCCTTCGTCGGAGAAGGCGTAGTGCTCCTGTAGGAGGAACGCCGCAACGGTGAACGCAGCGACACCGGCAACGAGCACGTACGCCGGAGACACCACCAACTGCCCGCCGGCGAACCAGCCCCGCGGCCACCGTTCCGCCAGCCAGGACGCGCCGGCGTGAACGGCGTAGGCCAGGATGATGGGCACCGGGATCAGCCAGGGCAAACGCCACACGGCCTCTTCGTTAACCTCGTCCGCGACGAGCGTGGCCACGGGCGGTACGAACATGAACACCAGCGCGCCGGCCACCGCCGCCAGTAGCACCTGCCGGCCCAGGTCGCGCCGGGAGACAAACCAGAGCGGCACAACAACGAGCACCGCGGCCATCATCAGTGGATGTAGGATCAGGTGGAAATTCGCGACAATCGAGCCGCCCAACACCTCGCTAACGTGGAAGTCGCGGCGGAACGGGTCGCCGAGAAGGATACGCTCCCTCCCGAACCGCGAGCTTGCCAGCAGTCCGATGCCCACAACAACCCACGGCGCGATCAACAGTGCGGAGGTACGCAGCGACTCCGTAGAACGGCCCGAAAGAGCATGCACCACCGCCAGGGTAGCGGCAGCGATGCCGAGAAAGATCAGCGCCATAGGGTGCGTTACGAAGACTGCGGCGATGGCGAAAAGCAAGGCGATGGCGTTCGACACACTCGCCGCCGACACAAGTCTCGCCGCGAGTAACAGACCCGCTGGCAGCAAGATGTAACTCGCGACCATCTTGTCTTCGCCGATCCTCAAAAAGATATTGCGGCCGTAGCCCTCGTGAGGCGCCAGATCCAGCGCGCCGTAGACGAGGACGAAAACCGACGCCAGCAGCGCGACGCGCGTACTGCCGGAGAGACCCCGCGCGAGCATGAACGCCGCGGCGACGACGAGGAGCGTCATGATCGGCGGTAGATAGTCGTGAAGCAGGTCGATGGCTTCGACATCCGCACTGTCGGCCACCAGCGCCACACCAACCAGCCAGACGTTGAGCTGCATGCGGCCGTACTGGCCGGGTCGCAGGTCCTGGAACGGCACGGCGGCGTCCAGTCCATCGCCGGTCGTATACTCATTGACGAACCCCATGTAGACCGTGTCGTCGAAATCGCGCGCGATGCGGTCACCCGCCCACCACGGCGACGTCGCCATCGCCAGCAGGGGCACGGCCAGCAGCAGCCACAGCGGCCAGACAGCGAACCGAACGCCGCGCTCGGACGCAGGGGGTTCGGCTTCAGCGGGTTCGTCACCGGGCGACCAGAGCAGCGATACGCCGCCAGCCAGCGCCGCGACGGTCGCATACGCCAGGGCGAACGTATCGAGCGTCCAGTGCAGCCGCAGCGCCAGCAGGCCAGGAATCGCGGCGAGCGCCATGCTAAACAGGAATGCGAGGACGACGCGTTCAACAATCGACGTGTCGCGGGCAGCCAAGACCGCGCTGCTGCGGCCGCAAACTAACGCGCGTTGCGGCAGCCATCCGGGAACGACAAGCCAGAGAACGAAGGCGACGAAAACGGAGGGATAGCCGGGCAGCAGAGACGGTAGCTGCGTGAACAGCAGCCCGGCGTAGACCGCAAACCCGCCGGCCGTGACGAGCGCCGCCCGCCCCACGCGCTGCGAAGACGTATCGAGGTGCTTCAGGCCGGGAACTGCCATCCAACGCTCACATTGGAGCAACGGCGCTGCGGTCGCGGCGCGCGTTGATAGTCGCCTGTACACAGAACGGCGCCGTCGCTCCCACCGTTACCGGTCGACCGCGCCGCAACCCAATGGCGCCCCGATGCCGCCGCGCCACTGCGCCACATTCTCGCATTCGCCCCAGCGTACCATAACGGTGGCACGAGGGACGCTTGTGGCAGCGGTGCCCCGCCAGTGCCTACGGCGACGCGCAAGTAGAAGACTCTAGGGACATCCACTGCCTCAGAGGCAGCAGCAAGGGCCGCTGGGCGGACCTACTTGTTGGGTTGTGGCGTCATTCGCAAGTAAGGCTTCAATTCCCTGTAGCCCTTCGGAAAGAGCTTGTCGGCCTCTTCATTCGGGATGGTAGGCAGAATGACAACGTCGTCGCCATCCTTCCAGTTCGCGGGCGTTGCCACCTTCTCGTTGTCCGTGAGTTGTAGCGAGTCGATGACGCGAAGCAACTCGTCAAAGTTGCGCCCAGTCGCGGCAGGATACGTCAGGGTTAGGCGTAGTTTCCTATTTGGGTCGATGACAAACACGGACCGCACCGTCGCTGTCGAGTCAGCGCTCGGGTGGATCATGTCGTACGCCTGCGCGACCGTTCGTTCCGCGTCCGCGAGCAAAGGAAAGTTAAGCTCCGACCCCTGAGTCTCGGCAATGTCCTTCGCCCAATCTTCGTGTGAGTCCACTGGGTCCACACTGAGACCGATCACTTTCACGTTCCTCTTATCGAATTCAGGCTTCAGTGCTGCCACCATTCCCAGTTCAGTTGTGCAAACGGGCGTGAAGTCCGCCGGGTGTGAGAAGAGTACCGCCCAGCCATCCCCCATCCAGTCGTACAGATGAATCGAACCTTGTGTCGACTCCTGTGTGAAGTCAGGAACTTCGTCTCCCAATCGTAGTGACACGGTTGCCTCCTTACATTTGACATGTACTGGTAATCCTAGGGCGCGATAAGTTTACGTGTTTGGCGCACAGCGGGACAAGGTATGAGCGTTCAGCAACTGTACCGCCCAATGCTTCCTGAGTGTCTTGCGCAAAGCATTGTGCTTCACGAGCGGAAGCTTATCGAAGCTGGCCCAGCTAGATGCTGTTCCGCTCTCCGCCTTCTGTCGACGAGACCCCTTAGGTACTTTGGCGTCTCGGTTCGATTGGCCGCCGACCGGAGCTACCCGCTATGTCCCAGTTCGCGGGAGACAGCTTCGCAGAATTCTGTCGTCGACGCGCGGCCTCCCTGGTCAGGCGTGATCCAGCGGCCTTCGGCGTATACAGCTTCCGAGGCGTTCGTCAATCGCCTCGCCACCCCTGAAAAACCGAGGTGATCGAGCATCAAGACGGCTGAGAGCAGCGTCGCCGTGGGATTGATGGTGTTGCGACCCGCGATGTCGGGCGCCGAACCATGGGCCGATTCGAAGTACGCGTAGTCGTCCCCGTAGCAACCGCTCGGGGCCAGACCGAGGCCACCGATGAGGCCGGCCGCCATATCCGAAAGAATGTCGCCGTATAGATTCGGCAGCACGACGACGTCCAGCTTGTGCGGTTCGGCCACTAATCGACGGGCAAAGTCGTCCACGATAAACGACTCGAAGGTGATGTCTGCGTACTCCTCAGCCACCCGGCGCGCTACTTCAAGGAAGAGACCGTCGCTCTCAGGGAGCATGTTATGTTTGACGGCACAGGTAACCTTCCCCTGCTTGCCGGAATCTTTCCGCTTGCGGGCGACGTCAAAACCAAATCGCGCGATGCGCTCCGTGCCGGCCTCCGTGATAACTTTGAGCGCGAAGCGGCCCGGCCCCATGTCGACGACCGGCAGGCCTGACGTGCGTGAGGTCAGGCCCAGCGGACGGAGGCTCTCGACGTCGCCTTCGACGCCGACGTACATGTCTTCAAGGTTCTCGCGGACGATGACGAAGTCGATGTCCTCCGGCCGGCTCAGGGGGCTCTTGCACCCTGGCATCCAACGCGTCGGCCTCACGTTCGCATATGTCCGCCGGCCCCAGCGCAGATAGAAGAGGGCGTCCCAACTTGCTCCGTTGGTCGCTCCGAACAGCGTTGCATCGGAATCGTCGATTGCTTGGCGCGCGTCGTCAGGGAACGGCGTCCCACCATCAGCGACGGCTGCTTCGCCAACTAGAGGATAGAGCCAGTCGATGTCGAGCCCCAGTGAATCGATCAGGGCGACAGTGGGCCGCACGGCCTCAGGAGCCGCGTCCTCGCCTTCGATAACGACGACTTTCTTCATCATCCCAACTTCCCGTCTGACCAGCGACTACATCAAATCCGCAACAATTGGACACCAACGACCCGCCGAACGAGAGCGCGTTAGCCGCCTCCCGCTGTAGTGCTCGGAGTTTGGCAGAAGGAGCTAAGGCGAAGAGCGCTCCCGAGCCGACAACGGTAAAGGCCACCGTGCCAGGCTGCATTCTTCGCTCTGCCGAGAATACAGCCGGTTGCTTACTGAGCAAGGTTGTTGGCGCTATACTAGCCACAAGCCAGGAAGCGATCGGCATAACCGATTCTTCTAAGAACCGTCGGAAGCGATGACCGCGTATGCGTCGTGGCCTCAGCCTCATTGCGTGGCCGTTTCAGCGCCTAACCGCCCGCGCGCTGCGGGCGAAGTTCGCCTGGATCACCCCCCAGCTCATCCAAGGCCCCTCTTTCCCTAGCAAGCAAGCGTCCCTGGTTTGGGAGATGGGCATCGAAAGCGTGTTGGACCTGCGCGAACCCGAAGGCCATGACGAATCGATGCTCGCGGAGGCCAACCTCCGCTACTGCCACCATCCGATGCTGGAGTACGATCCGCCGACGCTGGAGCAGCTCGAGGAGGGCGTACGCTGGTCGCTGGCCGAGATGGCCGCGGGGAGAGCCGTGCTTGTCCACTGCAGGATCGGCAAGAGCAGAAGCGCTTGTATGGCGGTTGCCATCCTGATTGGAGAAGGCCACCGACTAGGCTCAGCCCTCAATACGGTCAGGGACGCCCGCCCAGACATACTCCTGTCAGAAGATCAGCTTGTCCATCTGGAGGAGCTTGAGGCGCGCGTACAGGCCGATCAAGCGCATCTTGGCGGCGGCGACTAGGAACCGAATGAGGGATTACTTCTCCGTGCGGTTCAGATGAAGGCTATCTGGCTCTGCTATGGGGATCGAAGCGAATTGGAGAGCGTTCAACTAGACGGTGGCCGGACAGGCATCACACCGCCAGCCATCTCGCTCTCGACTCGTGGCCGAGCGGCCACAGCGACACGCGTAGCCGGCCACCTGCGCCGGAACGCCAACCACCAGCGCCTGCTCCGGAACGTCCCTGGTCACCACCGCGCCCGCTCCCACCATCGCCCAGCGACCGATCGTCACGCCGCAAACGATGACGGCTCCTGCGCCTATCGACGCCCCGTGCTCGACGCGAGTCGGCACGATCTGCCATTCGTCGCGCGGCGTGCCGTCCGGATCGATTGCTCGTGGGTGGAGGTCGTTGGTGAACGTGGCGTGCGGCCCGACGAAGACGCCGTCCGCTATCGTTGCGCCCTCATACACGGAGACGCCGTTCTGTATCTTGACCCCATCACCTAGCGTCACTCGCGTGTCGATATAGACGCCGTGGCCGATGCGGCAACGCTCACCCAGAACGGCGCCTTCTCGCACCTTCGCGCCGTTCCAAACCTGGCTGCCCGGCCCCAACACCGCATCCGGAGAGACATCAGCGGTTGGATGCACGAAGATGGCCGGCGCGGCGATCGCCTGCTCGCGTTGGCTCATCCCGCCTTCTCTGTTCTCGTCGCGACCGGCCGGATTACGCCCTGGCGGCGCATGATGGCTTCCGCTTCAGGAAAGCGATCGGGCACGTCGCCTTGGGTCACGAACCACTCGACGTACCGCCGTACCGTTTCGTCCAGACCGTCCTTCGCCCGCCATCCGAGCGCCGCCAGCTTGCTGACGTCTGGCGAAAAGTGGCGAATGTCCCCCAAGCGAAACTCTCCTACCACCTCGGGTTCGACCGTCTGCCCAAGCTGCCGGCCTATTTCAGCGACGAGGTTGAGCACAGTGACGGAGTTCCCCGTCCCCACGTTGAACACCTCGAAGTCGGCCTCCGGGTGATCCATGACGAAGAGGTTGGCCTTAGCCACGTCAGAGACAGACACGTAGTCCCGCGTTTGCCGGCCGTCTTCGTAGATCACGGGGCGGCTGCCGCTGGCGATACGCGTCGCGAAGAGCGAGCAGACGCCGGAATAGGCGTTAGTCAGCGATTGCCGGGGCCCCTGCGTAATCGCGTAGCGCAGGCAGACCGTCGGCACACGGTAGGTCTCCCCTAAGTGGAAGCCGATGGTCTCCTGACTGTACTTCGACTGCGCGTACATCGTCGCCGGTCGCACGTCGCTCTCGGGCGTCGCCTGCGGTTCGAGTCGCGCGCCGCACTGCGAGCAGAGATGCTCCCACTCCCCTGCTTCTAGCTGCGCCAGGGGCCGGGCCCCCGGATAGACCGCTCCGTGCGTTGGGCAACGGTAGCAGCCCTCACCGTAGACCGCCTGCGATGAAGAAACGACGATCTTGCGAACCGGCAGCGAGTTCTCGACGATCAGCTCATACAACAACGCGGTGCCCGCCGAGTTCACCTGCCAGAACTGGCTAAACTCCGGTAGCAGCCCCTGCGTGGCGGCCAGGTGGAACACCGCGTCGACACCTTGGAGCGCGCGCGTCATCGCCTCCTTGTCGCAGACGCTGGCGTGGATGAACTCAACGTCGGACGGCATCCAGCCGGGAACAATCTCCGCGGCGTGGCACGGCGGCGACAGGCTATCGACGACGCGGACCTCGTCGCCGCGCTCCAGCAGCCGTTCCACGATGTGGGAACCGATCAGGCCTGCGCCTCCGGTAACGAGCGTTTTCATCAAGCCACCCCCTGTACTGCTGCCGTCGCTGCGTCGAACGCTACCACCGCACCGATGATGCGGTCTACCTGCTCATCCGTGAGCTCCGGGTAGACCGGCAGCGAGAGGATCTCGCGCGCAGCCTGCTCGGTTTCCGGCAGGCTGACCGGGGCGTAACCCGCTGCGTGACACGCTTCTTGTAGGTGGCATGGGATGGGATAGTGAATGCCAGTCGCGATGCCGGCTTCGTTCAGATGAGCGGCCAGCTCATCCCGCCGGTTCGATCGCAGCACGTACAGATGGTAGACATGCCGGACATCATCCCGCTCTGCGGGCGGCAGAAGCTCCGTCCCCTGCAACGCCTGCGTGTAGCGCTGGGCGATTTGCCGTCGTCGCTCCGTTCGTTCTTCGAGCCGGCGCAACGCGATGCGTACGATCGCCGCCTGCATTTCGTCCAGCCGGCAGTTCAATCCGAACACCGCGTGCTCGTACTTGCCGGCTCGGCCGTGGTCGCGCAGGCGGCGCACCTGTTCGGCCAAGTCGTCGCGGTCGGTCGTCACGATACCGCCGTCGCCGTAGCCCTTCAGGTTCTTCGTGAACACAAAGCTAAACGCGGCGGCGTCTCCCAGCGACCCCACGGGCCGGCCTTGGTAGGAAGCCCCCACCGCCTGACAAGCGTCCTCGACGACAGCGAGGCCGTGGCGTTGCGCGATCTCCTGGATGCCTGCCATGTCGGCCGGCTGGCCGTAGAGATGCACGGGGACGATCGCCTTCGTGCGAGGCGCCACGGCCGCCTGCACGCGCTCCGGGTTTATCGTAAACAGCACCGGGTCGATGTCGACGAAGACCGGTGTCGCGCCAAGGAACGCCAGCGGCGCCACCGTCGCGATGAACGTATGCGACGGAACGATGACTTCGTCGCCCGGCCCCAGGCCCAGCGCAGCATACGTGAGAAGCAGCGCATCGGTACCCGACCCTACCGCGACCGCGTGCCGAGCTCCGCAGTACGCCGCGAACTCTTCTTCCAGTGCGCGCGTCTCAGGCCCGTTGTGGAGCTGCATGGAGTCGAGCACCTGTTCGATGGCAGCCAACACCTCGGACTTCTGTGACTGATACTCCGCCTTCAGGTCGAGGAACGGGATGGGGGCCTGCGTTTGGTCGCTATTCGTGCTCACGGTTCCCTCCGTCCATTTATGCCACTCACGCCAACCGCGCTCGATGACACGGTCTCCTGATCGCCGGTCTTCAGCGACCGCTCGACCGTCTCGCAGACAGCCGTCGTCGCGACGATCTCATCTCGCCCCTGCGGTAACGCCTCGCCGTCTTGGATGGCGGCGAGGAACGCGCGGCACTCTGCCACAAGCGGTTGCTCATCCGACGTTGACACCGTTTCGCCGCCCTCGTCGAACAAGCGCAGCCCCTGGTTCCCAAAGTCATCGGTTCCTTCAGCAGGGGCATACCCCCGGCGAAAGAGCGTGAGGCGGCCGTCCAGCTTCAGATCGTCGAGCACTGCCATGCCGCTGCTGCCCACCACGACCAACCGCCGGACCTTCTCCGGGTCGTACCAGCTCGCGCGGCTGCTAGCGATAACCCCGCCACCGAAGTCCCAGTGCGCAAACACTACATCCTCGATGTCCGGCCGCAGATAGCAACCGCCAATCGCCCGCACCGACGACACGGGCCGGCCGACGAGCCACGGCAGCAGGTAGACGTCGTGGATCAGGTAGTCCCACACCACCGTCACGTCCTCCCTCGCGCGCGGCCCTAGGCTGGTGCGGTCGGAGTGGAGGTAACGGAGCTCGCCGAGCGTGCCGTCCGCGATGAGCGAGCGCAGCACGTGGAACGCAGGTAGGTAGCGGAAGACGTGACCGACCATCAGCGTTTGGCCGCGCCGCTCGGCCTCATCGGCCAACAGAACCGCCTGCTCGGTCGACGTCACGATCGGCTTTTCGACGAGCAGATGCTTGCCGGCCGCCAGCGCTTCCATCGCGAGGCCGAAGTGCGTCGCGGCGGGCGTGCAGAGGGCAATCGCCTCGATGTCCGCGCAGCCCAGTACGGTGGCCCAGTCCGTCGTTTGCTCCGCTTCCGGCAGGTCCTGCGCGGCCTGGACCAGCCTCTCCGGCCGACGCTCGCAGATCAGTACGTTGTTCGGGCCTACTAGCTCGGCGAGCGAACGGGCGACGTTCGGCCCCCAGTACCCGTAGCCCACGACAGCCGCTCGCATCAGTAGCCGCCCTTTCCAAGCAGCATCACGGGCGCCGTGCGCAACATGATGCCGAGGTCGAGCCAAAGCGAGCGACGGTGGATGTAATCGAGATCCACTTCGACCATCTCCTTGAACGATGCTTCGCTTCGCAGTGTCACCTGGTACAGCCCCGTGATCCCCGGCTGCACCGCCAGCCGCTGTCGCGCCCAGTCGTCGTACAGCGCGTACTCGTACGGCAGTGGCGGGCGCGGGCCAACCACGCTCATCTCTCCTCGCATGACGTTGATTAGCTGCGGCAGTTCGTCGACGCCGAGCCGTCGTAGCCAGCGGCCGACGCGCGTAACGCGGTTGTCGTCGACCATCTTGTAGACCTTGCGTTCGCGGTCGTCCTCAAACTGCTCGCTGCTCCCGCGAACAAAGGACGCGACGTAGTCGCGATGATCCTTATTGCCGGCGTCCGTGCGCATCGTCCGAAACTTGTAGAGGCGAAATGTCTGGCCTCCTCTGCCAATGGCTTCTTGCGCGTAGAATACCGGCCCTCGCGAGTCGAGCTTAATCAGCGCGGCGATGATAACCCACAGCGGCAACGATGCCAAGAGCAGCACCGCTCCCGTCACTAGGTCCAGGGGCCGCTTCCACTGCAGCGCTTCGTGAGGCGCTGGAGCGATGGCTTCACCGTCCATGCGTAAGACTCCCTTCCTTCTGCGGCTCAGCTCTCGCTATGCGGCCTTCGCGCTCTTGCTCATGGGCTCCTCTCGGCGCTCCTCCCCAAAGGACCGCCCGCCCAGCACCTGCACGTAGAGTTCCTCGTGCTGGGTCGTCACACGGTCCCAATTGTAGAACTCCGTCACCTTGCGCTGGGAACGCTCTCGTGCCTGCAATACAAGGTCCGTGTCATCGACGAGCATCTGGAGCACCCTCGCCAAGTCGGAGGGGTCGCCCAGCCGGAAGCTGTAGCCCACGTCGCCGGCCACATCCATCGCTTCGCGAACGTCACTGAGAACGATGCAGTTGCCGTGGCCCATCGCCTGCAAGAGGGACGGTGAGGTGCCGTCGACGAAGAGGGGGTGGACGTAGACGTAGGCGTTGCTCACCAGTTGCTGGTACGGCTTTCCGAAAATGTAGCCCGGGAAGAGCACACGGTCGTCAGCGTTGGCTTTCAACTCACGAATGTAGTCCTTGAAGTAGGGGTTATCTCCCACCAGGACGAGGTTCATATCGGTTCGGACCTGCTTCCACGCTTCAACCAACGTGTGGCAACCCTTATCAGGGATGAGCCGCCCGACGTAGATAGCGTATCGCTGTGGTTTCAGTCCCAGCGACTCCAACGCCTCGATGCCCTCGGCCCGCTCCACGTGCGCTCCGTACGGGATGTACACGCCCCGTGTGCCGAAGTGCCGCTCGAAATAGTCCTGCGCTGAGAAGTTATCGATGATGAGCGCGGCCGCGTACCTCACGCACAGCCAGGCCGATACCTTCAGCACGAGGCGCGCCAGCCGGCCCCACTTGGGTCGTTCCCAGTCGGGCCCGTCGATAGTGACCACGGAGCGCTTCCGTGCGAGCGCCACGAGCGGCAAAAAGAGCCCATTGCCCACGCCGTGGAAGTGATAGACGTCCGCCTTCCGGAACGCTATGGCGTGGAGCACCGACAAGAAAGTATGGCTAGGCGTATCTAGATTCTTGGTGTTGATCGAGGGCAGCACCACTCGCTCAATGCCCTTGAGATACCTTGCAGAAGTTTTGCTATTGTGTCGACGGCAGTAGGCTGTGACCTGGTGTCCCTGCCGCACGAGGCGTTCGCCGATCTCCTCGATGGCGGTCTCAGAGCCACCGTAGAGGGCCGGTATGCCGCGGCTTCCCATCATTGCGATTCGCATGGCTTCTATCTCCCTGCTCCGCTACCTGATTCGGTGCTTTTCCTGTCAGATCCGGTTCGTTTCATGGGCAAGGCAAGGCGCCCTTCAAACGCCCGCTCGTAGGCCTCGATGATGTTCCGGGACGGTGCTCTCCTAAAGCAACCGCGTCGATGTCAGCACGAAGGTGCCTCAGGCCCGAGACCACACAGAAGTAGGGGTGCTTTCGGGTGCCTTCGTTCCAGAACCGCTTCATCTGCTCGGACAGTTCATTCATCTTCATCTTTGCTCCTGCCGCGCCCAAAGTCTACGCGCGAATAGAGGAGGTTGAGCAGACCACCTAGCCGGTATCGCTGAACAGGTCGTTGCTCCACTCCTGGCTCGTTTCCGCCCATGACTTCCCGGTAAACCTCCAGCAGCTGCGCGACGTGCCGCTGGATAGTGAAGAGGGCTTGCACTCGAGCCGCGCCAGCCCGCCCCATGGCACGACGCGTTTCCTCCGACTTGAGAAGTGTGGTGATGGCTGCAGCCAGCGCCGCAGGGTCGTCCGGCGGTACTAACAGGCCGGTAACCCCGTGCTGCACCACGTCCAGCGGTCCGCCTTGGTTGGTGGCAACAACCGGCTTGCCGCACGCCATCGCCTCCAGCATCACAATGCCCAGCGGCTCAGGAGCACTGCTGGGCAGAACGAAGACATCGTATCTGGCCAGGAGCCGCGCAACTTGGTCATACGGCAGATATCCCGTCAGCGTCAGGTGGCCGTCCAGTCCCAGCCGCTCGCTCAGCGCGACAATCTCGTCTCTCAACGGTCGGTACACTTCAAGACACTCGCCGACGACGAAGAAGTGTGTGTCCGGAAACCATTGCCGGACTCGCGCTGCCGTCTCCACGAATGTCCGCTGCCCCTTCCACGGATTGATGCGTGAGTTCATGCCCACCCGTGGCGGTCCGTCCGGACGCGGCTCTCGCGCCTGCGCCATCTCCAGGAACTTGTCAACATCGATGCCATCCGCCACCAGGCGTAGTTTCTGCTGCTGCTCTGGAGAACCGTTGCCGAACTGGTCTTTGACGGCCATGCTGATACAAACCACCCGGTGGGACAAACGAGGAATGAGCCAGCGAAGCAAGGCGGGCAGCGCGCCCCTCGGTGGCAGCATCTCGCGCACGTGCCAGACGTGTGGACGCCTAGTGAGCAGCGCCGCCACGGCGCCAGCGAACACAGCGCTCGAGTTGCTGTGCACCAGGTCGATGCGTTCGCACCTGATGAGCCACGCCAACTGGAGGACAGCCGGCAACTGCTGCAATAGCCGCAGGAGTAGCATGGGCGACCGCAGTTCTGTGCGGCTACGCACCACGCCCAGCTCCATGATCCGCACGTCGAGCCCCCGCGCGGCCAACTCGACCGAGAGCCTACCGGCATCGGGAACCACAACAAGGGGCTGCACCTGTCCCTGTGCCAGCGCCGACGCTGCCTCCAACAGGCATCGCTCTGCGCCTGCCAGGCGGCCCCCAGAACCAATGAACAGGACGTTCATACTCTTAACTCCTCACGCTCCGCCGTCTTAGCTGTCTCCGGGACAACCGCCTGTCCAGCCATTGGGACGCCGCCGCCCCGCGTCTGCGATTGGACATTGAGGACCGCTGCCATCAGCAAGGCCAGGTGAACCCAGGTGAACCCCAGCCAGAACGCGTCCGTGGCTTGAAAGGCAACTAACAGGCCAAGGAACGAGAACAGCAGCGCGATCACCAGCGTCTTCTCCGGCCTGTCTTCGGCACTCATCGCAACGGCCAACGCCCGCCCCACGAAGGCGAGAAGCAGCGTGGCGAAGAGAATGACACCCACAAGGCCGGTATCGTACAAGGCGTTGAGCTGCGGACTGGGAAGCGTTGAGGGTATCTCCGGATGGTTAATATGGAATCCGTCAGTTCCCCAGCCCAGCCATCGGCTTTCTTGCCAATCTCGTACGGCGATTTCAGAATTCGTGAGCCTGGATATGACGTTGGTTTCCTGGGACGCAGCCCCCAACGTCTGGAAGCGATTCGCCATGTCCTCAAAGACCCCGCCCGGGTTCACGCTGCTCAGGACAAGAAGCATCAGCGCGCTTCCCGCCACCATCACCCCCAGATTCCGAAACCGGAACTGCCCCATGAACAGGACGATGAAGAAGGCGCTGACGCCAAACCCCACCCACGACGCTCGTGCCAGGCTCAGGAGCATCGCCACTGCGGTCACAGTGAAGACCACGGATACGAACCCGCGATTGATGACGCGCTGTCCTGAAAGCAGCAGCACCAGGCTGACAATGCAAGCCGACATGACATAGGCCCCGAAGATGTTGGCCTCCCATAACGTGCCGTAGGGATACCAGGTGCGGTCCATGGTGTTGTACTGAAGGCCGATATTGAGCCCCGCCATCCGCCAGGCGACGGCGGCAATGATGCCGTAGACTGCCGCACCCGCCGCCACGGCCAGGAAGATCCTCACCGTCTGCCAGAGCCGCGCACTATCCCGGACGTGATTCACAATGAGGACGTAGCCCGCGACAGCCAGACCCATGCGCGTGAGGATCCGTATGCTCTTGTACAGGTCCGGTGAGTTGGCTATGGAAGCGAAAAGGCTCAACCCAAGGAAGACCCCGATCAGCCCAACTAAGGGCCACCGTTCGATGCGATCCTGCCTTGACTGGAGACGCAGGCCCCATGCCAACAGCACCAGAAGCAGCACCATATGCTCGATCTTCATCTGCCAACCCGCCACCTCAAAGCTGTACCGATTCAGCGCCGTGGCCAAGATGAATGCCCATATGCCCAGCTCCAGGCGCCAGGCGAACAGGACAACGCAAGCCACGGCGGCTAAGGAACCCAGTACGATCCACGGCCGGTCTATCATCGGCACCACGAGCCCGACGATTCCCGCGCCGATCATAGTCGCGACGAACGCACGGAAGGGGATCTCTGAACTGCTCTGTCTTAGGCGAACGGCGGCCGCGAACATCTCGCCTCCTCGCTGTGTTCTGGCCCAGAAGTCTGCGGTGCGGCCATACGGAGCACGCGCCGATAAACCGACGCCGTCTCCTCGGCGGCCCGTTCCCACGTGAACGCGGAGGCACGTGCCAGGCCTCCCTCAACCATGCGGTTTCGGAGTTCGGAGTCGCTTAGGACAGTTTCGATGGCCTCTGCTAATGCGCGGGCCTCCCGCGGAGGTACAAGCAAGCCAGCGTCGCCCACCACCTCTGGTAGCGACGTGGCGTCTGAAGCGACCACCGGCGTCCCACAAGCCATTGCCTCCAATGGCGGGAGGCCGAACCCCTCATACAGCGAGGGCATTACCAGCAGGTCGGCCAGGCTATAGAGCGCCGGGACGTCCTCGTCTGGGACGTGGCCCAGGAAGACGACGTCCTGCTCGAGGCGCAATCTCTTGACAGTAGCCTTCACCTCGACGTGACCGGCGAGTCCAGGGCTAACGCCGCCGGCCAGGACCAAACGTCTGCCGTGCCAGAAGCCAGATCTCTTCAAGCGGGAAACCGCTTTCAGCAGGGTAGGGATGTTCTTCCTGGCGGCCAGAGTGCCCACGTGCAGGATGAACGGAAAATCGAGGCGGTAACGGGCAGCCACCGGCGCCGTCTCGGATGCAGCCAAGGGCCGGAAGCGGCGATTGTCCACCCCCAGGTGCACAGTATGAACCTTGCGTGACGGTAGGTTCAGGTGTTGCTGGACATCGCGTTTGGTGTGTTCGGAGATGACGATGATCGCCGCCGCGCGACGGGCCACCAGCGGAACGAGAACCTTCATGTACCATAGCCAGCTCTTGCTGTAGTGACTCGGGTAGTGAAGGTAGGCCAGGTCATAGATGGTTACTACCACCGGGCAGTCGGCAACTAGTGTGCTAACGAACGCCGGAGCGTGCAGGAGGTCCGGCCTCAGCCGCCGCAACTCCCCCCTGAGGCCGAGTTGGGTCCATATCACTTGGTGCGCGCCACGCAGCATTCTCGCATAGGGACGTACGCGGCCGTCAAGGAAGCGTGGCGCAGCGACCTTGCTGACGCGCACGCCTTGCGCGCTCTCCAGCTCGCTCATCAGGCTCCGCGCATATACGCCGGTGCCGGTAAGAATACGACCGGCGTGGGTCATGTCCCACGCGACGTGTGGAGAATCAGTTGATACAGGCCCCGCCGCTGGCGGCAGATCCTTATCGCGTGCCAGCATCTTCATCAGCACCTTCCTGCGTCGAGGCAACGCTCAGAGCCCCTCGAGATCCACCTCTTCGAGATACATGACTCTCGACCTCCCTGCGGGATGAGGCCTCTCTTGGCACTCTCACCGCAGGCGTCTGGCTTTTTGACACGCCAGGGGTCCCGCCCTTGAGAAGCTCAATGCTCTCTTCGAAGATCCCCAGCATGGCCTGAGCGTACCGTCGCCAGGACAGCGTATCGACGACGTGCTGGCGCCCACGCTCTGCAACAGCCATCCTGAGCTCAGGGCTGTCTATGACACGAGACAGTACTGAGGCGATGGCGTCCGGACGACGCGGTGGTACCAGGAACGCAGTCTTGCCGTCCTCCAGGATCTCCTGCACGGCAGCGCCGGTGGACACGATGACGGGCTTGCCACAGGCCATTGCCTCGGTGACGGCCAAGCCCCAGGTCTGATTCTCGTTGGGGAAGATGAACGCATCGCAGGCGCGGTAATAGAGCGGCAGTGTATTCTCCGAAACAGCGCCTGTGAAGGTGACGCGTTGACTTAGCCCTAGGTCGTAGGTCAGCGATCGAAGGCGCTTGGCATAGTCGGGATGCAGAAGTGGGGAGCCGACGATTAGGTAGTGGATGTTGTGGCCTTCAGCGACGGCTTTGGCGACTCCAGCCAGGCTGTCCTCCAACCGGCGGTGGGGCATGAGGATGCCCAGGGACAAGAGAAGGAATGTCTCAGGCGATATCGCATGCTCCCCGCGGATGTCAGCTAGCTCCACCGGGTCATCAGTTAGCCAGGGAGTCAGGTCGATTCCACTCCTGACTACCCCAGAGTCGGTGCCATAGGTTTCGTCGACTTGGCGCTTGGCAAAGCGGGAGAGCACGACAATCTTCGAAACGTCGGGAGTCGTGCGAAGGTCATGCCAGCGCTGAACACGACTTATGAGCCGCCGCAAAGGCGCTATCAGGCCGCGAAAGCCGGGGGGAAAGTCATCTGACGGCGAGGGCGGATCCCAGGGTGGGTCATTGCACATCCAGACCACCGCTGGCGGCGGAAAGCTCCGCCGTGCCGCCCGCACCGCCGCCCAGTGGGGAGGCCAGTGATGAGGATTCAGAATGTCAAAGGGCCCGCGCAGGTAGCGCGCGAGGTGACGCATGTCCAGATAATCGCGAAGCCGCCTTGACGGAACGGGCAGGCGCGCCAGCATGTGCCGTCCAGTGACCACGATACGCAGTTGAGCGCAGACCTCAGAGTAACAGCGCTGCGGATCATGGGCCGTGGTATACAGCACCACTTCGTGACCCATGTCTTGCAGCTCTCTCGCCAAATAGACCGCCTGGCGCTCGCCGCCTCCCTG
Source organism: Chloroflexota bacterium (assembly GCA_029262675.1). Taxonomy (GTDB): domain Bacteria; phylum Chloroflexota; class Dehalococcoidia; order DSTF01; family RBG-16-68-14; genus JADFKB01. The sequence continues at coordinate 61,834 of JAJCYW010000017.1, forward strand.
CCGTTTGAGCTCTGCGATGAGAATTGCGATTCGCACGGGTTACCTACCCTCTCCTCGTGTTCGTCTAGTAGCTAGCACAGGCTTCCTGGCCATAACGTGGAGTGCTGAACCAAGCTCCGCAAAGAAGGGCACATGGCGGAGCCCAAGAAGCCAGCGGGCCGCCTTGGACGTCAGCCGCCGGTTGGCCAAATACGGAGCCAGCGTGTACCAGCGCTCGACCACGAATCCGGTTCGGACGAGGAGTTCGACCAGATCAGTTTTCGAGTAGATCAGGCGGTGATCCGGATCATGGAAGAGGTCCGGGTCTGGATACCTGCCATTCGGTGTAGCCAACACCACCCGACCTCCTGGCCGGAGCACCCGATGCCATTCCGTCAGGAGCGCGTCGCCATCCGTGAGGTGCTCTACCACGTGCTGGCCAACCACACCATCGAACGAATTGTCTGCCACAGGGAGTCTTAGCCCGTTTGCGTGGATGACGGCCACCGAGGGCTGGTGCTTCCGCACAAGCCGCAGCGCCCTTTGATTCGTATCTAGGCCAACGGGCTCTGCGCCGCGTTTTTCACACAACTCCAAGAGTGCGCCACCGCCACATCCGACTTCTAGAACACACTCGCCCGGCTTCGGGTCTAACAAGGAGCACAGATAGCGCGTTTCCACGCGGAACATCGAACTCGCTTGGCGTTCAGAGTAGTACTGCTCTGAATACGACACGCTTGTAGCGGTCACCTGTGTACTCATGGATTCTTCCTTCTTAGGAACTCGGTGATCGAGAGACGTTCTCATGGACTCGGGCGATCCTGATCGGACAAGCTGGGCTTTCTCCCCACCGCCATCAGACTCCAACCCCACGAGTTTGTGATGACGTTGTCCGCCGAGTCGAACCACTTGACGAACGATGATGCCCGATCAATCAGGGTCATGTACTTCTGCTCCAGCGATGCTGGCAACCCCAGCGGCGGGAATGGCCTGATGCCCCAAACCCTGACATCCGTCAATCCCGCCTGCTCCAGAACTCGCCGGGAACCGTTCCTCCCCAAGGGCTTCTCATAGAAGTCAGGCACAAGCTTTCGCCAGCTATGGAGCGCTTTTCGCACCCGCAACCTGGCCAGGTTGTACGAGGCGGAGGCGGCCATATCGAACAGCCGGCCTGCTACGAGCGCCGACGGCCGGAACGACACCACTTCCGCCACGAATAGTCCGCCTGGGCGAAGAGTACGCACCATACCGTCCATCGCCGGCCCCATGTCTTCGAAGTGTTCCAGCAGCCCGAAACTGGTGACGACATCGAATGAGCCGTCCGGAACCGGTGGCGCCTCGACGTGGCCGACGAGCAGTTCCAGTTCTTCCCCCAGCCCGTGAGACGCGGCGTTCTGGGAGGCCATCTCCAGACCGTCTTCAGAGATGTCTAATCCGGTCACACGCCAGCCCTGCAGCCCGAGGTCGATGCCGATACCAGCGGCCCCGCATCCGCACTCCAGCACGGTGCTCCCAGGACCGTACCCTTCGCTGATGAGCAAGTCCCGCATAAGGTCCGCCTTGAACCGTTCCAGGAGCTGCCATTGATTGCGAGGCCGCTCCGCGGGGTACGTCATGTCATACTCCGCCGCGGCAATGTGGGTCTGCCACTGCCTGCGAAAGTGATCGATGCTTCCGTTAGCGTTCATGATCTCCCTCCATATTGCGCGCCCGACCGGAGCGGCGGTGACGAATTTGCAGCGGGCGGGCGGTTAACCAGGCTCCGCCGCCCAGGCGCCGGTAGTAGGTCCCAGATACCAGCGACCTCCCGTACGCCAAGGACGGCGCAGACGAGCAGATACACGCAAGCGCTCGCCACAAGGAGGGCAAGCAGCTCGCCGGCGCCTACGACGTACGAAGGCGAAGCATGAGCATGATCTATCGCCAGATAGGCCACAGCGTAGAAGGCCACCATGCCAATCCCGGCCAGCAGCGGCCTGACGGCGAAGGCGGCTAGCTTTCTCAGCGATGGCACCTCTGGGACACGCCTGGCGATCCAAAACGTAAGGAGCATGACCAGGGCGAAATGGACTGTTCTGGCCAAGGCGAGCCCTACCACGGACCCCATCTGGCTCAGCGCCACGGCCAATGCGGCATAGGGTCCTAAGGCCAACACCTCTACCTTGAGCGGGGTCGCGAAATCCCCCGTTGCGTAGATGCCTCTTTGCAGAATCTGGGTCAGCCCTACGGCAGTGAGGCCGACCACGTATACGGCCAGAAAGGCTCCGCCGGTGCGCACATCCGCTGACGATACGTTCCCTGGACCATAGGCCAGCCTGGTCAAGGGGCCGCTGGCAACCATCAAAAGCAGGGTGGCTGGTATCAACACGAACAGAACCAGCCGCGACGCCTGCATCAATGCGTCGCCAAGGTCGGCTCCGGCCCTGGCGGCCGCACGAACGAACTGCGGATAGACAATGACGCCCAGTGAACCGTTGAACACAAGCGTGGGAAGGGCAAAGATGGAGACCGCGATCGCCACAATGGACACACTGCCCTCAACCAGAAATGAGGCCAGCAACCGCTCGAGGAGCGGCGCGCAGTAGGCCACTGCCATGTAGCCGAATAGCGGCCCCGAGGTGAGGAGCACGCTTCGTACACCGGGATGCGCCAAGCGTATGGTCGGAGAGTAGGAAATATCCATCCTTCTCAACCAGATTGCCAGCAGCCCGACGTGCGCGAAGCCGCCCAACAGGACTCCCACGGCTGCAGCGGTAATTCCCATGGTCTTGCCCACGACCACGATGAAGGCGATTGTGAATGCGTTGAGAATCAACGCATTCAGGGCGGGCGTGAAGAAGTGGCCCTTGGCGTTGAGGACAGGGCCGACGAGAGCAGCCACGCACAACGGCACCAAGAGCGGTAGGGTGAAGCTCATAAGGTGGGAACTCAACCGGGCGCTTTCCGCGTCTAGACCGGGGGCAATGGCGCCGACGAGTTGGCGGCTGAATACGATGCCCAGCACCGCCACCACCGCAAGCCCGGCGGACAGGAGATTCAGGATCGCACTGAAGGTGATACGGGCGTCCTCCAGTTTCCCTTTCTCGATGTAGTTGACGTAGACGCGGACCAGAGCCGGCGATATGGCCCCGTACACTAGGACCGCTTGCAGAGTAATCGGGATAAATATGGCGACAAAGTAGGCGTCGGTTTCCCCCGACAAGCCGAAGACTGAAGCAATAGAAGCGTTGCGGGCATAGCCGAGGAGGCTACCCACTAGAGTCAGCATCCCCACAAGACCAAGCAGGCCGTACAGGCGTCCCATGCCGCTCGAACCGCGGGCGCCCGCATCCCAACGGGAGGCGTTGTTACCCGCAGCTGGACCAGCGAGCGGTGGACGCCAGCTTCCCATCTCACGCACCCCGCGAAACTCGCAAGATACTAATTGGCGACGCGCCTTGGCGTGGAAAGATGCGCCTCAGTGCCATCACCAGTCCCACGTACCCGCACCCGAACACGCAGATCGTCCGGGGGCGATAGCCGTTATCGCAGTGCTTCGGTACGCTCACTCGACTGCCCTTTCGTCCCTCGGCACGCCGTCACGCGGCGAACCTGTCTTGTGCATTTCCCGGCTCGGCTTCTCGCACCGGCTGCTGTTTTGGTACAAGGTGTAGCCGCTGCCTCACTGGCAGCTCTATCAGCGGCCACAGAACGCTGCGCTCGCCGTTGCTGGACCGGCTAGTGCTCCCGGCCGACATCACTCTGTGCCAGACGACTTGAAGATCTCGCCAGACTGAGTAGCTACGAACGTAATCCAGTTGAATTGAGAGGGCCGACTCACGGTCCAGATGCTTGTGGTCCGCCGGCACGACTGACGTGAGCCCCGGTCGTACGAGCCGCAACTCCGCAGCAGATTGCGCCTCCTCTCCCTCTTCGACAGCCAGCGGCCCCACGATACTCATCTGGCCTCGCAAGACGTTGACCACAGCCGGAAGCTTCGATACGACGCGGCTGCCTTCGCCGGCCAGCGAGTAGACCGTAATCGGCGCAGCATCTCTCCCTATGATTTGATGGCGCTCTAACAGCGGCTGGCGCCGGATCGCACGGGCGGCCAGTCTGCGCGCTGCGAACGGCCCAGCGATGACCGGCAACGCAAGCGCAACCGCCACATCGAAGAACCGCTTTATGGCGGCCTCAAGGCCGGTGATACAGGCTGCCTCAATCGCGTACACGGGGACATGAGCTAGGTGAGTCATCTTGACACCTGCCGTCAAGGCGCCTTCGCGACTCGCCAAGACGCGGACATCGAAACGCCGCTGCTCCGTGAACTCGATGACCGCCTGCCTGCTCTCCCAGGAGATGGCGGAGGGCACCACGACAATCTCGTCGACCTCAAGGTGGTTTAGCCGGCTTAGCTGCGATGCAGACCCAAGAACGCTCCAGCCGTTCCCTCCCAGCGGGAAGCCGGGCGAACGATAATCGTCCAGGAAGCCGAGCACCTCGAACGCCGAGCCTTCCAGGTGCCGTGCCAGTTCGACGGCTCGCTCGTCGGCGCCTACGATGATCACACGCGAATGGAACAGCCCCCAGCGCCGAGAGGCGTACGCCAAACGGCGCGCCACGAAACGAGCCAGCCCGGTCGTTCCCACCAGGCTCACCCAGAACAGGACCAGCCAACCTCTGGAAATCACGTTCGATTCGACCACGAAGTCGACCAGAACGGCGCCCACGAGCACGAGCGTGCTCGCCTGCACCACTCTCGCATACTCGTCGGTAGCTCCCAGCAACTGGTCGCGTTCGTAGAGACCAAGCGACCGCGTTGCGGCCAGCCACCCCACGATCACAACCGCCGCAAGGAGCGCGTAACGAGCCAGCGATACGTCTGCTGGTCGGAAGACGTCACGCGCAGCGTCAAATCGCACATAGTACGACAGGGCCAACGCACCAACGGCAGCGGCTGCATCGACGAGCACAAGCGCGAGAATGTAGGCGCGCCAGTCCTGGCGAACCGAACCGTCCGGCCGCGTGAAGCTGTTAGGCAGTACCCATTGCATTGAGAAGTACCGTTGCCCCTCTGCTTTCGAATCCAAAATTCATCGAGAACAGCCCCTCGCCCTCTAGGCGAGACGTGATCTCCTCTTGACGACCTTCTTCTGCAAACACCGTGAGAAAGCCTCCGCCGCCGGCCCCAGCAATCTTGCCTCCGAGGGCGCCGGCGGATCGCGCGATCTCGTACAGGCGGTCTATCTCCGGATTTGTCGCCCCTTGCGACGCACGCTTCTTGGCCTCCCACCCCTGATGGAGAAGGCGACCAAAGTCATCCAACTTCCCCGCCTCAAGCAACTCTTGCGCCTGGTATGCCAGCGCCTTGATCTCGTGCAGCGCCGCCAGCGTCTCCCCTTCGTTGCTTGATATCTTCGCTCGCTGTTCGGAGAGAATCGACGATGAACGGCGAGCGGTGCCGGTGAAGAACAGCAGCACGCGGCGCTCCAGGGCCAGCAAGAGCGGGAGAGGTAACTCAATAGACTTCACCTGCACCGAATCATCACTGAACTCGATAAGGTTGAGGCCGCCGAACGCGGACGCGTACTGATCCTGCTTGCCGACGGCCTGGTCCAACTGGCCGATATCGACTTCGCACGCGATCTTTGCGACTTCGGACGCCTCGGCAGGCTGGGCCAACGATGTGGCCAGCGCTTTGACGATCGCAACAGTGACAGCCCCCGAAGAGCCCAGCCCGGTTCCGGGCGGAACCTCAGAGGCGAGAAAAATTGACAGGCCGTCATAGATGTGAAAGTGATCCAAAATCGCCTTCGGAAGGCGCAGATCATCGTCCCACTCGCAGGGCGTCAATTCTGAGCGGCGAAAGAAGGTGCGATAGTCTGCGGAGGAGACCTGAACAGCTCCCTCTGCGTGGCCGAGAACGACATAGAAGTGCTTGTTGATAGCCGTACTCAGCACGGTCCCGCCAAAACGCTCGTAATAGGCTGGCAGGTCTGTACCGCCGCCGAAGAAACTAACGCGAACGGGGGCCCGGGCGATCAGCACGCCGCCGCCCTCTGCCCATTTTCGCCGACGCCGGCCGCTTGTAGCGCGTGGCTGGTCTCCTCGACCGGCTCAACGTCATCTGTAGATTCCGCCGCCAGGCGGACCTCGGTCGCCAGGAGATGGCCAAGTAGCAGGTGGATGTCCTCTACGGGACCGTATTCGTCACTCGGCACGACGACAGCAACGTCGGCGACCTCTGCGAGCTTCCCGCCGCCGAATCCGACAAGACCCACGACAGAAGCTCCCTGCCTGTGCGCAGCCTCGGCGGCGGCGATGATGTTGGGCGATCGCCCGCTCGCGGAGATCGCGATCAGCACGTCGCCCGGCTCAACCACCTGCTCCATTTGCAACTGAAACGCTGATTCGACGCCAACGTCGTTCGACCACGCCGTGACGGCGGGCACGTTATCGGTAAGTGAACGGCAGCGCAGCGGAAGCCCGAAGGAAGTGGAAGCGGCCCTTGTTAGGTCGGCAGCCATGTGGCTCGCAGTCGACGAACTCCCACCGTTCCCAGCGATGAAGACCTGATTGCCACGCGCTTGCGCGTCAAGGAGCAGCTCGGCCACCTGCGAGATAGCGTCGCGATCGAGCCCGGCGATCGCTTCCTGCACGCCACTGAGGTACTCGTCCGCGACGGCGGCGATCTCATTACGGCGCGGCTCTCGGCCCGCCTCAATGCGGAGCCAGTCCTCAGCCAGCCTGAGGCGCTCAGTCGAGCCTACATCCCAGAACACCGCATCGGAGCGAAAGCCCGCCAGCTTACCGCCGTCCTCGGCGACGTTTGGAAAGACATCCCTGCCAAAGTCCTGGGGAGCCTCCGCTCCCATCCGTTGCAGCAGCAACGGCTCCACCACGTAAATCCCGGCGTTCGCCCAGGCGCCAGGTGTGACACCGATGCCTGGCTTTTCGGTGAACCTGGTGATCCAGCCGTTCTCGTCTTGTCGGACCACACCGCAGCGGGCCAGCTCCTCTGTCTGGTGAAGCGCAATAGTCGCCATCGCGCCGCAATCACGATGATGCTCCAGCAGCGAGCCCAGGTCCAGCCGAGTCAGGACATCACCGTAGACGACGTAGAACGGGCCGTCCGAGAAATACTCCTCCAGCTTCTTCACCGCGCCGGCCGTGCCCAGCAGTTCCGGTTCAAACGAGTACGTAAGGCTGACGCCGAAGCGAGACCCATCGCCAAAGTGCTCTGTAATCGAATCGGCGTGCGTGTGCAGGTTCACCGCGATATCGCGTACACCGTGCTCGCGCAGGAGCTCGATCGTGTATTCCAGAAGCGGCCGGCCGTCGACAGGCACCATCGCCTTCGGCATCCGATTGGTCAGAGGCCGTAGCCTGGTTCCTTTGCCGGCCGCCAGGATCATCGCCTTGGGAGCAGGGTGATTGCGACCGTTCATGCTGCCTGCCTTTCTGGACGCGTGTCAACGACCGCGTCTTCGCGTTCAAGAATCCACTGAGAGGCGTCGGCGATGGAGTCGGCGAGCCAATCTGCCTGTCTCGCGAGAAGGGGTTGCTCCTCAAGCGACATCGAGCCGAGGCCAGTGCGAACAAGGACAAACGTCATCCCAAGCTGCTGTGCGGCGCCGAGGTCACTCAGCGTGTCGCCGACGAAGTAACTTTCTGTCAGCGTCACGTTCAGCCTCTCTGCCGCGTCGTGAAAGAGGCCCGGTTCCGGCTTTCTGCAGGTGCATTCGTCTTCCGGCATGTGCGGGCAGTGCACAATGAGATCGATCCGGCCACCGGCCTGCTCTACCCCCGCCAGCATCCGACCGTGGATCTCTTCCAAACCATCTGCGCTAAGCAATCCTCGACCGATAGCGGACTGATTGGTCGCAACGATGATGGGCCAATTGAGCAGGCTGAGCTGACGTATCGCCTCAAGCGCGCCCGGCAGAAACTGGAACGCTTTCCAACCAGTCACATGGCCGGGCCGCAGCGCATTGATCACGCCATCGCGGTCCAGGAATATCGCTCTTTCCGTCTGAGCCGACCCATTCGTAGAAGGCGCAGCTTGGATAGGCTGCGGCTGCGGCTCAGTCACCGGGTTTAAGAGTACGGATGCATCCATGCGTCCCATCGTCCCCGAATCCTTCACGAGCGGCGGCTTAGTTCGAACTCCAGCGACCAGTCCCGATCGAGTACGAGTTCGAGCTCCGCGACCGCCGCATGGGCGTCCCCGTTCGCCGTCGTTGACGTGATCTCCATCTGTTCAGGCGGCACCACCCGCAACGTGACCGGTAAGGGCTGCTGGCCCGGCTGCTTCGACAGTTCGAGCTTGTAGCGCCACGTGTCGCTCTTCGTTCCGACGGCCGTGGGCACGATGTACTCGAACACCAGCCGCTGCCGGGTATCGCGGGGGAGGGCGAAGAAGCGGCCGAAGACCGTCAGGCCCAACTCCTCTCCGACCTCCTCCAGGCCGATTTCACGGCGGTCGTCGCGCACTGAAACGATGCGGCTTCCTTCCGGCACAAACAGTCGCAGATAGCCGCCGTACAGCCCGCCCAGCATCAGCCTCTCCACCAGTTCGGGGTCCCGCCCTTCTACCCACGGCGCGAGGTTGTTGTTGTAGTCCACGGTGACGACGGTCCGCGCCGAGCCGGCGGCGCTTAGCCGCACCTCAACGTCGACCGTCTGCTCCAGCACGACGTTCAGTTTCGTGCTGTTCACACTGGCATCGACCAGCATGAGAGAATCGCCGGCAGAGGCGCCTACCTCGCCGTCCCAGCCGAACTCCCGTATTAGCTCCTGCTGGCTGGGGTCGTGAGAATACAGGAGCAGGTTCTTCTCGTCTCCCAAGTCCTGGATGGCATCGACGAGCGGCGACCACATCCCCGGCGACGGCCGAAGCACGCGCTCCAGCACCTCGTCTGCGAGCAGCGCCACGAACTCCTTGCGGTCTCCCTTTGGCTCGAAGGGGACGCGAGTGTGTTCCTCAGTAACGTCGAAGGCGTTGTCACTCGTGACCGTGATGTCGAATTCGGGCACCGTCACCGGCCCGGTTACTTCAAGCAGCCGTTCCAGCGTGCTCACGTTGATTCCGATCACGCCATCGACCGGGAATCCGCCGCCTAGTTCAAAGAAGCGTTGGGCGTCTCCGGCAGAGGTGGGGAAATCTGGCGACCAGTTGGAGACATCCAGGTTCCACGTAAAGTCCTTCAGCAAGTACTGCTGCAGCGGCGCCGGAGGCTCCACATAGACATCGCCATTGAGCCGCAAGTTGCGACTGAACTCGACCGCATCCTCGAAATCAAGGTCCTCAATGCGGCCGTCTTCCACCCGCATTGTGCCGTACACAGATACCAGTCCGCCTGTCGGCAGCAGCTCCGCGTTGTTGTGCGCCAGGATCAGGTAGGTCTTCGGCTCGGAGAACCCGAGGAACTCCGGCGCAAACGCTCGCGCCCGCCAATAGGTGGCGATGAGTTCGTCCACCGTTTCCCGGCGATCGTCGAGTTCACGCACCGCAGACCGTACGGGAGGCAGCAGCCCTCCATCGCCGATCTCCTCGCGGAGGGCATCGACCGTGGCCAGCCGCGTTTCGATGGCCGCGAAGTGTGGATCGGTGCGCTCGAAGATCGTCATCGTCCTTTCGGGAAGCGTCCCTTCCTCCTGCGATCGAATCTCGGCAAACTGCTCGATCGCTCTCACACCCTCCACACCGATGCCGGCCGCCTCTTCGCCAATCGCTGCCAGGTCGCTTACGGTCTGCACCTGGCCTCCGATGACCGGCAGGCGTCCAAGTGTCCACACCGCGGGATCGTTTCGTAGGGCCGACCGTGCCGAGGCAAACTTCTCCCCTGCCGCTTCGAAATTCACGCGCGCTGCTCCGAGCTCTTCTTCAGTCGCATCAAGCCGGTTCGACTCCAACAAATCCTGTCCCGCTCGCAGCAACTCTTGCGCTTGATCGACGTCGTGAACGATCCCCGCGGAACGGTACGCCTCAACGCCTCCGACGATCGCCAGCGCCGAGAGCGCTAGTAACAGAAGATGACGGCCACGTATCCTGCCCCGCGAAAGCACGACTCCGAGCTTAGTTCCTACGCCCGCGCTGTCGCGCAGCGAGACTTGCCATGCCAAACATCAACAGAGCACCACCGAGTGCGCCAAAGGCGATCGCTGCCTGGGCGTATGCTGCTCCACCATCGCTGTCTGCAAGTCCAGCGCCCGTATCGGGCAAGCTAGCGGGCGGCAATGCGGGTCCGCCGGTCCCCGTAACGACAACCGTGCCGCTTGCGGAGAGAACGTCGCTAGCATCCGTCCCGGCAGGGCAGACAGCAGTTACGACGACGTTACCAACGCTGCCGCCGACATAAAGGGTTCCCGTGATCACGCCGTTCGCGTCTGTCTCAGGGCTGTCCTGAGCCACGCTGGCGCCAGAGCCCGGCTGACCTGTAATGCTCATCGCGCAGGCCGCGCTGGCTACTGGAGTCCCATCTGCGTCTAGCACAATCACCGTCACCACCACGGCCTCACCGGTGCCAGCCGCCGTACTTGCGACCTCGAATTCTACGCTCCCATTGGGTGGCGGGTAGTCGGCCAGAGCTGTGCTGGAGAAGACTCCGGCCAGCAACATCGCCGTGGCGACTAAGACGCCGACTGCAAATTTGATCTTCATCTTTGATCCTCCGTTGTCCTGTACTTTCGCCATCTTGTTGCCGGCGCACTCGCCTGGCTGCCTGCGCCGCTGGCATTGATCTACTTCTTCATTGGCATCACCTTCTGATAGCTCTCCGGCGGTTCACGGCTAGGCTGCTTCGACGCTGTCTTTCACGTCACCGCTCACCGATCCGGCGGAAGGCTCCTCCAACATCGATGGCGGAGGCTTCTTCGCCGAATTTGAGTGGCCGTTTGAACGGGCGTTTGTAGCGGAGTAGTCATAGTAGTAGCCGTACGAGCGACTGCTCTTCCGTACCTTGTTCAGGACGACGCCGAGGATGTCCGCATTGGCGTTCGCCAGCGCCTGGAGCGCCTTTCTAGCCGCCTCTGCCCGCGTCCGCCCGCTGTCTATCACCAGGATCGTGGCGTCTGCTTTGGCAGCGAGGATTCGCGCATCGGCAACCGCCAGCACAGGCGGACTATCTAGAATCACGAGATCGACCGCGCGCTTCAACCGCTCCAACAGAGCGTCGAAGCCCTCCCATTCCAGCAACTCGGCCGGGTTGGGCGGCAGCGGGCCGCTGGTCATCAAGGAGAGTGCGTAAAAGGGGGCTGGCTGCAGAACGTTACCATCCAGGGACGCGTCTTTGAGAAGGGCGGAGGTGAGACCGGCGCGGTTCTCCAATCCGAAAGCTCGGTGGAGAGACGGTCGGCGCAAGTCGGCGTCCACCAGGGCCACCTTCTTGCCTGTCTCAGCGATTGCGACCGCAAGATTCGCGGCCGTCGTCGACTTACCTTCGTTGGCGTTCGTACTCGTTACGAGGACGACTCGCACGGACTTGCCCAACGTGCTGAACCGCACGTTGGTCCGGAGCATGCTATACGCTTCCCACTCCGCTGCGCGCTCACCTCGCTTAACCAGGTGGATCTCACCCTTGTGGCTGCGCCAGCGCCCCACCTCGCCCAAGATCGGCAGGCCGGCCACGGACTTGACATCGTCTGTTGATTTCACGGTGTCATCGAGATACTCCAACAGCAAAGCGAGGCCACCCGCGAGAATGAACCCGACGGCGACGGCCAGCAGGACGTTAAGGCGCATGTTAGGGGAGACCGGCGAGTTGGGGCGTACAGCGCTCTCAACGATGCTTACCGTGCCCGGCCGCGACACTGAGACATCATCTTGCTGAGTCACAAATGTCGTGGCAACCGCGTTGGCGAGCAGAGCGGCCTGACCCGGGTCTTCATCCGTGACCGAGACCTTCAGCAACTGCGTATCACCGGTGATGCTCACATCGAGTTTGTTGTGGAGCTCGCCCGCGGTCATGCCGGGAAAGTCACCCTCGTCCAACACGCCCTCAAGGACCGGGCGCTGGGTGATCAGTTCACGATAGGTCTTGGTAAGCCGTTCGCTGGCGAGGATGTCGTTATAGACAACCGTGCCGGGCTGCTGCGTCAAATCGACGAGAAGCGTCGCTGAAGTCTTGTACGTCGGCGTGATCGTCCGCGTTACCAGAAACGCCGCGACGCCCGCGATCGTGGCACCTATTATGAGCAGCCACCACCACCGCTTCGCCATTGCGAGGTACCCGGACAGCTCTGTGTGGCTCTCAGAGGATGGTAGGGGCAAGATCCAACTCCTTTGGTACCCAGGCCGTCTCGTATCTCAGAGAAACCTGCACAATGAGCACTGAGCAACCTCGCCAATCGCCGCCGAACGGCGGTGGTAGCTGCCCGCAAGATCAGTATTAAGGACGGCAGGCAGCTTAGATATCATGGATATCCCTCATGGAGTGATGCGGAAGCCTTAGCTTTAGGCTGGGCAGCCCTATTCAACTCTCTTACTAGTATCTCTTGACTATGGGCGCGATTCTCGTCAGAAACGCCGCCGCCACCTGCCACCGGCAGCTGGACTAGAATGGTAGGGGTAGGTCGTCATCGGGCAGAGCCGGAGTAGCTCAGGAGTAGATCCGAAGCCTTCTGAGCGGAGGGCCGCGAGTTTGAACCTCGTCTCCAGCTTCAGCCATATATGTAGTGGGCGAGGCAGTCTATCTGGCGGTCTTCTCCCCTGCCGGAGCCCGTGACCATCTGCCTTCGGAGCAGCTCAACAGAGGCTTGAAGACGCCCCGCAACCGGCGGACCTAGGCGACGGTTCTATGCACACTCCGGCCCTCGCCGTTATGGCGCTCGTAGACATGCTGGAAGATGGCGTCAGTCTTGGTCCGGCAGATCGCTGGGCCGCAGGCTCTCGGCAGCCCTCATTCAGCAGCGCTACGCCGCATCCACAAGTAACACCGCGGCCGCGAGCTTCCCGTTCACAGCACCGACAGCAGTCCGGCTATGAACTGCAACACCAGCGCCGCGTCGAGTGAGTTCACGCTGCCGTTCTGGCTAGCGTCGGCATTCTCCGGACACGGCACAACGGCGATGAAGCCCGCACTCTGCTGGAGGATGATCGCAGCGTCCCGGCTATCCACTGAACCATTGCAATCGGCATCGCCGCGCAGGATCACGGGCGCCTTGTTGACTGGCGAATCGCCAGGTGAGAGCGGGTTCGAGAAGTCCACATCGGTCGCGTGACAGGGAACCTCGTGGCAGATCAGCTCCGCAATCTGTTCGAGGTTTGTCGTGCCCCAATCGTTGTACGTGGCGTCGATGGTACCTGCGTTGATTTGAGACCCCGGAATCTCCAGATAGCAGGCACTCTCCGGAGTGTCGCATCCGCTGTTCGCGGGGTCTAGACCCCGGAATCGATTCCCGTTCTCGGCGCTTCCACCAATGACGATGCCCGTCGTTTGACCGGCGAAATCGCTCGAGAAGACGATGCCGTCGACGCCAGATTCAAAGTCGTTCTTACTGATCTGCACGCCGGTTGACGAATTGAGGAGGAGTTGCGCCGTGGAGTTGCGCCTCAGCACGTTCTTCTCGATCAGCAGGTTCGTTTCACCATTCGCGCTGATTCCGTAGTCCTCAACCGAACCTTCGGTGCCGTTGTCGGCGATGTCAGCGTTCGCGACGACACGACTGTTCGCGCCGTCGACCAGGCGAACGCCGGTCGCATCGTTCTCGCTGATATAGTTGGCGACGATACTCAGCGACAGCTCACGTGCGGCAACAATGCCGTGCGTCCCATTGCGGCGAATGTCGTTTCGTTCGACCGTCGTAGTTGCGCCATCGAACAACTCAATGCCGTGCGTCGCGCTATCCCGGATCGTGTTGTTGATGATCCGTAGCCCGACAGCCTCGTCTGTCCGGAGACCGGCCGCCCCGTTGTCTGCGACTTGGTTGCGGACTATCTCGTTGAAGCGGCCTCGCGCGAGATCTAAGCCATTGCCACCGTTCGTGAGGACTGTGTTGTCAGAGACCGTAAAGTCGTCTTGATTGTGCCCGACTAAGCCCGAAGCCACGTTCTCATTGATGTCGTTGTCGCGCACGACGGCGTCACTTCCGTTATCGAGGAATACGCCTGATGCACCGCTTTCGAGAATCTCGTTGTCGCTGATCGTCAAGCGTTCTTGCTCGGCGACATGTATCCCATGCGAGGCGTTGCTTCTCACCGTGTTGCCGGACAGCATCGTGTCCGACCCCCCGAAGCCAACTAGCCCCGGTTCGGATTGAATGCCGATCGCGCTGTTGTCGGACACGGTGTTCGACTCGATGTTTACGCCGGAGTGAGGCCCGGTCAGGAGAATGCCATTCGCCACGTTCTCCGAGATGGTGTTGCCTTCGACATTCGTGTTCGTACCTTCGATATCGTGGAACCCGTGAAGGCCGTTCCGTTCGATCGTGACGCCGACCACTTGCAGGCCGGACTGCCGGTTAACGACAAGGCCGTTGCTAGCGTTGGCGAAGATGGCCCCGTCCTCGACACGGTGGCCGGCCCCGTCGAACAGTTCGATACCCGCCCGGCCGTTGTCGTGAACCTGAGCATCAAGAATCCGTAGACCGTCGGATGCCGTCGTTGACTCGTCACCGGAGGAGTCGGCGAACAAGATCCCTTCCCTGCCCCAGTCCGAGACTTCGACATCCAGGATCGTAATTGGCTCGCAGACATCATCCACGAGGATGCCCTGGTCGTTCGCGTGATGACCGCTTCCGTCCAGCGTAAGGTGTTCGATCGTCAGGCTGTCGCAGTTGCCAAGTGGATCGGTCACGTGAATGCCGACGGCGCCGTTACTGGTGGGCTTGATAACGATAGAGCCTCTGGGATGCGCTGGCTGACCGCGGATGCTGAAGTTTCCGTGATTCGTCGTGATGGTGCCTTCGTCGTACACGGCGGGGCGCAGCGTTAGCTTGCCGCCTGTAGGCCCTTGCTCATCCAAGAAGCCGATGGCCGCCGTGATCGTGCAGAATGGCGTGGTCGTGGCACCCGCGTCTTCGGCTGGTTCGTCCGTACACGAAATGTCATCGGCATCGACGAACAGTTCGCCTGGGCCAACGGCCGAGGCCGGCCTGTCGGCCAATGACACGAGAGCTCCGACGGCTGCGGCAGCAAGCACCGCCATCGCTGCCAACTGTAGCGCGAGCCTACCGCGCCAGGTGATGTAAGGATTCATAGTCACTCGCCCCCTTTTCGAGCCAGAAGCATAGCAGCCCAACCAACGGCACTACAAGTTCAGAAGGCTTGCGATAATAAGATAGTGCGGCTTAGGCGGCCACTCCCTGGCCGGGTCCCGTATCTGCCGCCCGTGCTACTATCAGGGCGACAGGTAAGGAGGTCTACGATGGGAAGAAAAGACAAGGGCCATAAGGAAGTCAAGAAGCCTAAGCAGGACAAGAAACTGAAGGGGTCGAAGAAGGCCTAGGATCGCGGGCCATCAACTACTCGTTGCAGGGCCGGACTGCAATGGCCTGTCCTCGTTCTCGACCCACACGATCAACGCGTAGTGCCTAGCCAGCGCGTATGTCGGCCTCGATGATGGGGGAGGGTGCCTCGCCACTCGAAGTGGACACCGGCACCGTCACGAGAACGATGGCCCACATCACGACCCCCGCAGCAACCGCGGCCGCGCCGAAGGCCCGACCGCCGATGCTCATGCTCCCGCGATAGGCGACGATGCCGCCGACAATCGATGCCGCGCCCAGAACGGCCAACACCAACCAAACGAATGTGCCCCACTCCATGCAGACCTCCTGTGTCGCAGCTATGAACGCGCTCCATGCATTCAGACGAACGGCAGGCACGTTTTGTTCCCCGCGCCTGCGGCCGCCGGACGGAGCGACAGCGGAGCCTGGCCGGGCACGACCGTTTCCGGTGCCGGCGGTCGATAGCCCCATCCCGCGTGGATTCGACTTCCATGCACTCCCGCCAACGCCCTCCGTGAAGGGAGTCGGAATCAGGCGCCTGGCATCCCGGCCTGTCGTAGACTCACAGGTCAGCAACACACGGACGGCTGGCTAAGGAGAGTGACGGCCGGTTAGAACAGCGGCATCATGCGCGGAACGAACGCTTCCACCTGAACACGGCGATCGCGGCGCAGCCGCACGAAGGCTGTGGCGACGAGGAGCATACCCGAGGCCGTCAGCAACGCGACAGGCAGCAGGGCATGCGTACCAGACGCGCCGCCAGCGGCGGCGCCAACGCCAGCGTCTGGCAGCGAAGCCGGTCCCGAAACGCCCGTAACTTCCAGCGTGAATACGGCGGAGTCCAGATCGCCGCACTGAGCGATCACCTGAACGGCGCCAGGCGTGCTACCGACGTGGAGCGTCGTCGACGCCTCGCCATCAGCGCCCGTTGTGATAACCATCAGGTCTACGCCGGCGTCTGTTCCCGGCTGGGAGTAGACCTGGACGATACACGTCGTGTCGACCGCCACGGCGCCCGTGGTCTCGACGACGACAACCATCAGCATCACATCGTCACCGACCGACGGGCTGAGATTGTCCGCGGTGACGACGACGATCGCTTCGCTAGGGAAGGATGCGGGCGGTGACGCCGGTTGTTCCGTAGCCGTCGGCACTGGCGTGGACGTACTGGCTGCTGTGCCGGTTGCAGTCGGCGTCACAGTGCTCGTAGCAGGCGCAGCGGGGTCGGTCGCCGTTGGGGTCGAGCCGGCGCCCGGCGTGGCCGTGACCGCCGGCGTTACGGCAACGGTCGCCGTTGGGGTAAAGCTAACGGTTGGCGCGACCGTGCCGGTGGGCGTTGGCAGAACCGACGTCGCGGTCGCGGTGGCCACCGGCGTCGCGGTCGTGGTGTTCACTGGCGTACTGGTTGATGTATTGGTTGGCGTGTTAGTCGCGGTGTTCGTTGGCGTGTTCGTCGGTGTATCAGTCGGCGTATCAGTGGCCGTCGGCGTCGCGGTCGCAGTGTCCGTCGGCGTATTCGTTGGCGTGTTTGTCGGCGTGTCGGTGGCGGTCGCGGTAGCAGTTGCGGTCGCTGTAGGTGTGTTCGTTGGTGTTGCCGTTGAAGTCGGCGTCGGCGTCGGCCCAAGGACGGTCGTGCTCTCTACAGCAGTATTGTTGCTCTCGTTCTGCTCCGAAACGACATTTAGCGGGTCGGCGACTGCGGTGTTATCGACCGTCAGGTCAACGGCAGACGTCAGATAGCCCGTGATGGTGATGGTGGCGAACGCGGCGGGTCCGGTTCCAAAGTCATCGAGGTCGCAGTCCAACTGGCCTCCGGTGACCGGGCCGACGATCACGCAGCTACCGCGCGTGGTGGTGAAGCCCGTGAATGTGAACTCGGCGGGGACCGAATCGATCATGCGCACGAACGCAGCGCCGGCGGGCCCTACGTTCCGGACTTCGATCGTATAGGTAAACATCTCTCCGGTGACGACTGGGTCAGCCGAATCGGACTTCGTAATCGTCAGGTCCGGAGCGATAGACGTCGCCGTTGGCGTGGCCGTCGTCGTAGGCGTCGGCGTACTTGTCGCTGTGGCAGTCGCCGTTGCAGTCGCGGTCGCTGTGGGCGTAGCCGTCGCCGTGGCGGTTGCAGTCGCGGTCGGCGTTGCCGTCGGCGTGGTTGTCGGCGTTGCAGTGGCGGTTGCGGTCGCCGTCGGCGTTGCGGTCGGTGTGGTCGTCGGCGTCGCCGTGGCGGTTGCGGTTGGCGTCGACGTTGCGGTCGGTGTGGTTGTCGGCGTCGCGGTTGGTGTCGCCGTTGGCGTGGCCGTCGGCGTTGCCGTCGGCGTCGCCGTTGGGGTCGCGGTCGGCGTTGCCGTCGGCGTTGCCGTTGGTGTGGCAGTCGGTGTTGCCGTTGGCGTAGCCGTCGGTGTCGCCGTTGGCGTTGCCGTCGGTGTTGCCGTCGGCGTGGCGGTCGGTGTGTTCGTGGCAGTTGCCGTCGGCGTTGCCGTAGGGGTCGGTGTGTTCGTCGGTGTTGCCGTTGGTGTGGCAGTTGCCGTCGCCGTCGGCGTCGGCGTTAACGTGTTCGTCGGCGTCGGTGTCACTGTCGGCGTGTTTGTGGGCGTCGGCGTCGGGCCAAGGACGGTCGTGCTCTCAACGGCGGTGTTGTTTCCTTCATTGGACTCTGCGACTGTGTTCAACGGGTCCACGTCCGCGGTGTTGTCGACGCTCACATCGACGCCGGACGTCAGGTAGCCCGTAATCGTGATGGTCGCGAACGCGGCCGGGCCCGTGCCGAGCGAGCCGAGGTCACAATCAATGTCGCCGCCGGTGGCGGGGCCAACGAGAACACACGAGCCTCGCGTGGTCGTGTAGCCGATAAGCGTGAAGATAGCCGGGGTGCTGTCCACCATCCGGACGAACTGGGCGCCGGCAGAGCCGTCGTTCCGTACCTCTACGGTGTAGGTAAAGGTCTCCCCCGTGACGACCGGGTCGGCGGAGTCGCTCTTAGTAATAGTAAGGTCAGGCTGGCCCGGCGTGGGGGTCGGCAGCTGCGCCGCGACGGGCGTTCCAGCGAGGTAGGCGAATACGAATCCGGCAAGCATGGCCGCCAACAGGCGACCAGCGTAAGACCCTGTCTTGGTAGGTACTCTCAACTACTACTCTCTGTTTCCGGCTATCGCTAGGCGGCTAACTTCTACATGGACAGTCGGCAGAGTGAGACAAAGTCTTTAGTAGGGGTCACGACTAGGGGGTTGCGCAGTGAGGCGCCGCGGCGTTGCCGCACGTCAGAAACCGGCTGGCGAGTGGTACGCTGCCGGTCAAGGTTTCACAGGCCGAAGCGCCGGTGCGTATCGCTACCGAAAGCAAGAGGAATCCTTCACGCGCTTCCTGTGAGAAGCGCGCTCCGAAACGATTCTTGGCAGCAATCTGGGCGAATGACATCAACCGTTGGTGGGCGAAGAGGGGTGGCGAACGCCGATCTAGCTTCGGCGGCGGACGCGCACGGACGGCGGCAAGGCATTGACACAGCTTCCGCTGCGCGCTTCCGTCTGGCCTTCGGCGTCAAACTTCGGCCCAAATGGCACTGGCCCGCACCGGGCGACTCGCACTAGTATCGTCTAGTCTGCCGAGCAGGCCGAGCACGGACCGAAGGAGGGCATCGATGAGCGATACGGAACCACAGACATCACACCAGGTTGCGCTTGTCTTCGACCTGAATAAATGTATGGGCTGTCAGAGTTGCAGCGTCGCCTGCAAGACGCTCTGGACAGGCGACAAGGGCGAGGAGCACCAGTGGTGGTGCACCACAAACACCATGCCGGGGCGGGGAACACCGCGTGACTGGGAGCAAATGGGCGGCGGCTATCGCGACGGTGAGCTCCAACTCGGTCGAGAGCCGACGCTCGAGGAGTTCGGCGGCGGCTGGCAGTTCAACAAGGAGGAGGTGTTCTTCGGCGGCAAGGGTCAATCGATCCACCTCACCCCCACAACCGCCGAGGGCACGCCGCCCACTTGGGGACCGAACTGGGACGAGGACCAGGGTGCGGGCGAGTTCCCGAACGCCTACTTCTTCTACATGCCGCGCATCTGCAATCACTGCACGCACCCGGCCTGTGTTGAGGCCTGTCCTTCAGGCGCGATGTACAAGCGCCCCGAGGACGGGATTGTGCTGCGCGACGAGGAACGCTGCCAGGGCTCACGCAACTGTATGCGAGCCTGTCCGTACAAGAAGATCTACTTCAACCACGAGCGCGGGGTGGCGCAGCACTGCAATCTCTGCTTTCCAAGGCTGGAGCAAGGCGTGGCGCCGGCCTGCGCTCGCAACTGTCCCGGCCGCCTGATCTTTGTGGGAATGCTCGATGACGAGCAGGGCCCGATCCACCGTCTCGTGAACAAGTGGAAGGTCGCGCTGCCGCTACATCCTGAATTCGGAACCGCGCCGAACGTCTTCTACGTCCCGCCGCTCTCACCCTACCGGCTGCGCGAGGACGGCTCGATCGACACGGAGACGATGCGGATCCCGCCGGACTATCTGGAATCACTCTTTGGCCCCGCAGTACACGAAGCGTTGGCGACGCTTGTCCGGGAGAGGGAGCGCGTACGGGAAGGCGAACGCTCGGAGCTACTAGACACCCTGATCGTCTACCGCTGGAAGTCTATGTTCGGCCCCTTCACGGAGGAGCCTGCGACGGTAAGTGCTGCAAGGGAGGGTGCGGAATGACCCTGGCTGACAAGACCAACGAGACTGAGGAACGCGGTCGAAGCCGCATCAATCAAGACTGGGACCGGGTCAACTTCGGGACACACTGTATCAATTGCGGACCGGCTGACTGCTTGTTCTATCTCTTCGTGAAGGACGGGAAAATCGTGCGTGAGGAGACAGCCGGGGTAATCGAGCCTGTCGAGGACGGCGTCCCCGACATGAACCCGCTTCTGTGCCAGATGGGCTTGGCCTGGAGCCGCGAACTCGACGCGCCCGACCGGCTGCGTCAGCCGCTGCGTCGCGCGGGGGAGCGCGGCGAGGGGCGCTGGGAGCATATCTCCTGGGACGAGGCCCTTGAGGAAACCGCCGACGCCATCATCGACGCGATCGAGGAGGTCGGCCCGGAGTCCATCGTGATGGAGATGAGCCCGGAGATCGCGGCTAGCCTGCCGGCATCTCGCTTCATGAGCACCCTTGGCGGGACCACGCTGGACGTCGACGCCACGATCAATGACTTCCTCACAGGCCTGCAGCAAACCTTCGGCAAGTTCTCGTTTACGCCATCCATCGACGATACGTTCCACTGCGACTTCATCTTGAACTTCCATTCCAATCCCGCATACACAGCCATCCCCATGTACCACTACATGACGGAGGCGCGGTACCGAGGCGCGGAGCTCGCGCTGATCTCGCCCGACGTCAGTCCCAGCCACAGCCATGTGGACTATCACGTTCCGATTCGCCACGGCACAGACGCTGCCCTGGCCCTGGCGATGTGCCAGGTCATCGTCTCCGAAGGGCTGCTGGACCGGGACTTCGTCGCGTCGCAGACCGACCTGTCGCTGCTGGTGCGAAGCGACAACGGGCACTTCTTGCGCCAGAGCCACCTAGAGGCGGGTGGCCATGACGAACGCTTCTTCCAAGCCCACCCCAGCAACGGCGTCGTCCCTGCCGATCCTGCCAGCCTCTTCGTCGACTTCGCACCGCGTCTCGACGGAACGCTGGACGTAGAGACCATCGACGCGGGACGGGTCCAGGTGGAGCCGCTCTTCGCCCGCGTCGCACGCCTGCTGGAGACAGACTACACGCCGGAGCAAGCCAGCAAGATCTGCGAGGTCCATCCGGACACAATCCGCCTGCTGGCCCGCAAGGCTGCGGCCGGGCGCACACGGGTCAACCTAGGAATGGGAGCCGCAAAGTACTACCACGGCGACCTCATGACGCGTTCTATTCTGCTGGTGCTCGCGCTCACCGGGAACTGGGGCAAGAAGGGGACCGGCATCTGGAGCTGGAACTCGTTCATGTTCGACGGCACCACGTCGGTGATGGCAAAGTCCAAGCCGGGTGTCGAAGGCGGGATGGAGATAATGAACATGGCCCGCCAAGCACGAGCTCAGTTGATCGAGCAGGACCCGACCCTTACGGGCGAGTTGGCCGATCGCGTCCTGTGGCGGATGATGGGGCGGAACAACAGTGTGCCGGCGGCCTTCTTCTGGTACCAACAGGCGGGTTTTCGCGAGCGCTGGAATCGGCCCGAGTGGAGCGATCCGAGCATGAAGCGCAGCTTCGACGAATACTATCAGGAGGCCAGCCAACAGGAGACCTGGAAGGAAGCGGCCGCCGCCGCCAACAACAAGCCGGCCCGAGTGCTGTTGGAGATCGGCGGCAACACACTCCGGCGTACGCGCGGCGGCAAGAATGCCGTCTTCGAGAAGCTCTGGCCGCAACTCAGCAAGGTCATCTGCATGGACTACCGTATGTCGCAGACGGCGCTCCACTCCGACATCGTGCTGCCGGCGGCCCAGCAATACGAGAAGACGATGTTCGGCATGCCCGGACCGTACACGATGTTCCTCTCCCTCAACGACGCCCCCGTCCCGCCATACGCCGATTCGCAAGAGGAATGGGTGGCGCTTGGCGCCCTGTGCAAGAAGATAGAGGAGCAGGCGCGCGCCCGTGGACTCGAGCAATATAGACACTCGAGCGGCCTGCCTCGCCGATACGACGAGCTGTGGAGTGTCTTCACGCTGAACGGCACGCTGAAGGACGCGGAGGCGGTGGCGGAGGAGTCACTGGCCGACGCGGTAGCGTCCGGAAACATGCCGCCGGGCACAACAATGGACACGTTTCGCACGAAGGGACACAGCCACTACAACGACTGGGCGTTCATTGCCATGGCGAAGGCCAACGCCTCGCCGTTCCCGAAGAACGAGACGCACTCGCCCCTGCGGAATCACATCGAGCTGGGCCACCCCTACCCCACGCTGACGCGCCGCGCCCAGTTCCTCATCGACCACCCCTGGTACCAGGAGGCCGGAGAGGATATCCCGGCACACAAGGATCCGCCGGCCATGGGCGGCGATCATCCGTTCCGGCTCTCTGGAGGCCACGGGCGCTGGAGCCACCATGCGATGAACATGACGAATCCCATCCTGCTGGAAACGCGCCGTGGAAAGCCGTTTGTGCTGATCAACGACACGGTGGCCCGCGAGAAGGGTATCGAGGACGACGCCATGGTGCGGATCTGGAACGACGTGGGGGAGTTCATTGCGCCGGCCCGGACCAGTCCCGCCCAGCGGCCGGAAGGACTCACCATCTACAACGGCTTCGAGGGGTTCATGTTCCTTGGCGGCAAGGGCTCAAACGAGGTAGAGCCCGGAATGGTCAAGTGGTTGCACCTCGTCGGCGACTATGGACACCTCCTCTACTCGCCGACAGAGTGGCAGCCCGTGCCCTTCGACCGTTGCGTCAATGTCGACTGCGAGCCACACCAGGGCGAGGACGGACTTGAACCAGCGCCGAAGGAGCAGCTCGGCGGTCAAGCCGGGAGCCCGCGATAGTGAAGAAGGTCGTCGTAATCGAAGGCGAGGACGCCGCTCCCGAGGCCGTGCGGCCAACCGTGGCCCTCATCGATTCGCTGGGGCTCGACATCGCGTGGCTGTACCCGCCCGTAGGCGAATCGGGCGTCACTCGTCACGGCACGCCATTCCCAGAAGAGGCGCGGCAGACGATTGACGAAGCCGATGCAACATTGTTTGGTGCAACAAGCGGTCGTAGCATGGATGCCCTCTTCTACCTGCGCTGGGGTCGCCAGACGTACGCGAACGTTCGGCCCACGCGCTGGGTGCCGGGATACAAGAGCCCTCTGGCTCGACCAGAGAATATCGACTTCATCATCGTGCGTGAGAACCTCGAAGACATGTATGTCGGCGTCGAAGGTGATGTCGAGAGCCTCCGTCCGCTAGAGTTGATTTCGCGAACGTCCGGCCATCCGGTCGCCGACATGGGCACCGGCCGGTTCGCGCTCAAAGTCATCACGGAGGCGGGCTCGGAGAGAATCGCGCGCTTCGCGTTTGAGCTAGCCCGCAAGCGGAAGAGCTCCGGGAGGGCGGGCAAGGTAACCTGCGCCACCAAGCACAACATGCTCCCTGAGAGTGACGGACTCTTCCTTGAGGTGGCCCGCCAGGTAGCAAGCGGTTACGCAGACATCGCCTTCGAGGCGTTCATCGTAGACGATTTCGCCCGTCGACTGCTGGCGGAGCCACACAAGCTCGACGTAGTCGTGCTGCCGAACCTCTACGGCGATATCCTGTCGGATGCCGCGGCAGGCCTAGTCGGAGGCCTCGGCCTGGCTCCAAGCGGCTGCTATGGCGATGACTACGCCTACTTCGAATCGGCACACGGATCGGCCCCCGACATCGCCGGGCGCAACATCATCAATCCCACGGCCACGCTTCTTTCGGCTGTGATGATGCTGGACTACCTCGACTTCTTGGAGGCTGGTCAGCGTCTGACGAGCGCCGTGGAGAGCGTCTACCTGGACGGACGCTGCCTCACGCCTGACCAGGGAGGCACTGCCTCTACCACCAAGTTTTGCGAGGCTGTCGCCCTTGAGCTCTGACGTCCCGGGGGAGCATCGTCCGCTGGCATTTCAATAGCGTGCGGCTATGGGGTTGGCCGATGGACAAGGGAGACGAGCAGGACGTTCACGCCCGATCACCCATTCGACACACCCCTGACCTCTGGCCTCCGCTTCTTGGCTGGGGCGCGCTCCACGTAGATCGGCCTTCGCCCCTGAGACGGTGATGAACTAGGGTCGCCTGTTGAAGCCGGGTCATCAGTAGCGCCGCCCGCCACCCAGCCTCACACAGGAAGACAGCGCTCCAGGGCTTATCTGGAGCGCTTGATGACGGCGGCGATCCCCTGCCCTCCGCCGATACACATCGTCTCGAGAGCGAACTGGGCGTCGCGCCGCTCCATCTCGTGGAGCAGCGTCGCCATGATGCGAACGCCGGTGGCGCCCACGGGGTGACCAAGGGAGATACCGGACCCATTGACGTTCGTCCGGTCGAAGTCGCGTTCCCCGAAGCCCCACTCGCGCGTACAGGCCAGCACCTGTGCGGCAAACGCCTCGTTTATCTCGATCAACTCCATGTCGTCAAGGGCAAGCCCGGCGTGATCCAGCGCCTTCTTCGTCGCCGATACCGGTCCCAACCCCATGTAGGCAGGATGAACCCCGGCCACGCCCCACGCGAGTAGCGTGCCCATAGGCGTCAGGCCCAGTTCGTTCGCCTTCTCCGCCGTCGTGACGATGCAACAGGCGGCGGCATCGTTCTCGCCGCTGGCGTTCCCCGCCGTCACCGTCGCCTCCGGGTCCTTGCCGCCAAGCACGGGCCGCAAGGAGGAGAGTTTCTCCAGTGTGGTGTCCGCGCGAGGATGTTCGTCCCGGGCGAACAGCGTGTCTTCACCCTTCCTCGAGGGTACAGATACGGGCACGACCTCGGCGTCGAACTTGCCGGCCTCCCACGCCGCGACCGCCCGCTGATGGGAGCGGAGCGCGAATTCGTCTTGCTCCTGTCGGGGTATCTTGTACTGACGGCGCAGGTTCTCGGCGGTCTCCAACATTCCGCCCTCCACCGGATAGCGGCGGCCGCCGGCCGTCACGCGGGCACGGCTGAGGCGGTCCATGAGCTCGACGCTGCCGCGATTGGGACCCCAGCGCATAGTCGTTGCATAGAACTCGACGTTGCTCATGCTTTCGACGCCGCCCGCGAGCACGAGATCGGCGACGCCTGTCTGCACCTGCATCGCCGCCAGGCAGATCGCCTGGAGCCCGGATCCGCAGCGCCGGTCGAGTTGGAAGCCGGGCACCTCCACCGGCAGGCCGGCGGCGAGCGCGACGATGCGCCCGATAGCCGGCGCCTCGCCGCTCGGATTGGAGTGCCCGAAGACGCAGTCGTCGACGGCCTGCGGGTCGAGCTCTGTCCTCTCGAGGATCGCGCGGACGACGGTTTCGGCCAGCGACTCGGCGTCCACGTCACGCAGCGCGCCTCCGTAACGGCCTACAGGCGTGCGCACTGGACTGCAGATGACTGCCTCTCTCATGGCGAAACCCTCCTCTTCATAAGCGCCTGCTCAGAACCAGGCGTCAGACGTCCCCCTGCCCACCTCGACGCGTTGATTACAGACGACACACGTACGCTCAAGCTGCGGGACGCACGCACGGTGCGTCAATAGCTGCGCCGACTGCCCGGCAGCCTACTCTCCCACAATCTGCACGACGATGTCACGCTGGCGGGGACGGTTATCGAAGTCGACGAAGATCACTTGCTGCCACGTACCGAGCGTCAGGCGCCGAGCAACGAACGGAACGCTGAGTGAGGGACCCAAGAGGGCTGCCCGCACGTGCGAGTGACCGTTCCCGTCGCCCCAGCGCTCGTTGTGCCGATACTCGCGGCCGGGCGGCACGATCTCGTCGAAGACCTGCTGCAGGTCGGCCACGGCACCCTCCTCGAACTCGATCGTAGTGAGGCCGCTAGTGGAACCGGGGCAGAAGATGGTGACGGTGCCAGCCGTCATGCCGGACTGATCGACGGCTCTGGCGACGGCTTCTGTGATGTCGTGGGTGTCGGCGTTGCCCTGAGTCTGCAGCGATATTGTGCTTGTGATGACCATACCTTGCCCCCTTTGCCTCGCCAGCATAGCATCGCACGCCGGGCAATTGACGCGATCGACGGCTCTGGCGACGCCTTCTACAGCTACCGTGCGCTCCAGCCTGCCCCCCACAAGTAAAGGTGAAGCATCTACGAGTACCACCTAGGAGCCCATCAATCTGCGTTAGCAAGCGCGTGTGGCGACGGTAATCAGGAGAATTTCATGACGCTGGTATCTGTGGGCCATCACCCGCGTTCGACCACAGAACGAGTGATTTCCACACCTGGTAGCCACCTTGTTTGCGGGGCCTCCCGACACATCGAGGACATCGTTGAGGGACCACCGGTTCATTGACGCCCTTCTATCGGCCATCATATAATTGTGACCTCAACAGCCGCCGGGACGCACTTTCGGTCGAAGAGGCGGAGAGAAACATGCCGAGATGCCCGAAGTGCCAAGAATGGCAGTCGTCACAGCAAACCACTTGCCCTAAATGCGCGTTAGAAATACTCAAGAATGACTCCGGGACACGACTGAAGAAGCTTGGCGGGCAGGTCTTGAACGTGGTTGCGTTGTTGGTGCTCACGTTCGTTGTCTGGGTCATAGTGGCACAGATATCGGGCGGCGACGAGTTGACGCACGAGGTCAAGTGCGACCGCTTGGACAAGGGTTTCATGAGCTCGGAGCTGTGGCATAAGCGTACACCTGGGATGTGGCTGGCCGATTTGAGGGAAGAGGGGTGTTGGCCGTACGACTGCTCTTCGAAGAGACCGGCATGGGCCGCGACCGACGACTCCGTCTGCCCGCTGCCTGGCATCCCGCGACCCAGCAAACTCAGACCATGAGCAGACAGAGAACGGAGGGAGTCAGCTATCTTCTCGCCGACCATCGGACTCCTCCTGAGTCTCTTCCTCAGGAGGGAACAGTCGACGCCACGTGGGGAGCACTTGCTCGTGCTCGAATTCCTGCATCGTCGAACGCATACTGTCTAGCCACTCGCTGATCTGTGCGGGTCCTTCGATGGAGTTCGCGAACGCAAGCTGTGCGTAGTCAATCAGCGCCAGTGCTTGTTCCCAATTGATGTGAAGGACAAGGTCTGCGATTACAGGGCGTTCAATGCCAAGAATCCCAAACTGATATTGCGGTGGCTTGCCAGGCTCCGTCGTGTTGAAAGCCAAGCTAACCGCCCCGAATTTACCCGGATGCGAGAGAGCGCTCAGCGCACTCCACCGCTCACTCAAACGCTGGTTATGCTCTCCCCTTCTCTTGATGGTATCGCCGATGCTCACAAACTGTTGTCCCTTAAGCCATCGGTCCATCCTAGCCTCGGATTCAGGTGGGATGTCCGTTGCGTCGATCTCGAGATCGATCGCAAGCCAGAGACCCTCAAACGCAGCGCGCGAAAGTATCACGGCGTCCGAGAGATGGCCTTCGAGAAGCCGCCTGTAGCTATTCGTGAGACGGCCCAGGCAATAGGTATAAAGGGCTGCGAGACCAAACTGCCGCTGGGACGACGCTTCCTGGTGAGCCGTTTCAAACACATCGCTCATGATCCCATGGAGTTTCGCAAGCGTCTCTTCAAACTGCTCGTGGTAGGGCCCCAAGCGTTCGCGACTACGCTGCGCCAGCGCTTCGTCAGCGCTTCGCAGCTCTGCTTGCAGGTCAGCCCAGCTCTTCATCGCGCACTAGCCCAGTTCCCGTACTATTTCTAGCCGCTTCTCCTCAACGGCCTGCTCGAACATCTTGCCCCCTCCGCCTCGCCAGCATAGCAATTGCAGCGCGGGCAATTGACGCGATGGAACGCCGGTAGCTACCTGAGCTAGAGCCTGCCTTGGCGGTCGGTCATGTATTCAATGAACCGGCCCATAGTCCGGGACGCCCGTTCCATGTCAGGGAAGATCGCGACGCCCGCCGCCGCCAGTTCGTCGCGCGTCTCATTGACCGCCTTCCAGCGCGACTCCTCCCGCGACTCGGTGTCTCCCATGACTACCGCAGCGGGCTTTCCGTTCTCGGTCGCGAGCTTCTTGACCCGGTCGACGGTCTCACGGAAAGTCTTTCCATCGTCATCGCGGCTGAGGGCGTGTTCTATGCCTCTCACGTTGGCGATGATCGCGTCGTAGATTGGATCGGCGGCCATCAGGTCGATAATGCCGAACGCGTCCGACCGTCCCCACTCGAGAATCGAGCGGTCGATGGGATTGCCGATCCAGTCCCAGGCGAACGGCAAGTCGTCCCGGAGCTTCTCCCGTACCTCCGGCGGAATTGGCGTAAGCTCCAGTCCGGCCTCTTGGCACAGATCGGCCGCTTCGACGGTCTCGCCGCCGGCTCCGCCCAGGACGGCGACGCGCCGTCCCTTGGCGAGGCCGCCGGTTCGGAACATCACCAACATGTCGATCAGTTCGTTGATGCTACCCACTTCAATTGCGCCCGCCTGGCGAACGGCTGCGCGCCAGACGGTCTGCTGACCTGCCAGGGCCGCCGTATGAGAAGAAGCGGCAGCGTGGCCTGCGTCGGTCCGGCCGCCCTTGAGGACAACCACAGGTTTCGTGGCCGCGACGCGACGTAGTGCATCGAAGAAACGCCTGCCGTCGCGCACGCCCTCCACGTAGGCGGCAACGAAGTCCGTATCTGGGTCCTGCGCGAAGTGATCGAGGAAGTCCGCTTCGTTGAGGTCCAGGGCGTTGCCATAGCTCACGACCTTGCTGAACTTCAGCCCTCGGGACGCGCCACGACCGATGACGCGATAGGCGTGACCGCCGCTCTGTGACAGGAAGCCGATGTTGCCAGGGTCGGTCGGAAGCTCCGGGTCAAAGGTGAGCTTGGCCTTCGGGTAGTAGACGCCCATGCAGTTCGGGCCGATCACGCGGATGCCGGCTTCGCTCGTGCGCCTCCGCAACTCCTGTTCGAGGTCGGCGCCTTCCTTTCGTCCGGTTTCGCTGAAGCGAGCGGTGAACAAGTGTATGAGCTTTGTCCCCTTTGCCTTCGCTCCTTCGACCATATCCAGTGCCGCGGTGGCGGGGACCGCGGACATGACGAAGTCAACCGTCCCGGGTATGTCCTCCAACCGCGGGTAGGCCTTCAGTCCAAGCAGTTCATCTAGCTTCGGGTTCACAGGGTAGATCGGACCGGGGAATCCGACCTTCTGTAGCCCCTGCACGAATTCGAAACCCGCACTGCGCTCGTTTGCGGACGCCCCCACGACAGCGATACTTCGAGGCCAAAGGAGGGCCTCGATTTCGTCGCTCGGGGCGCGAGGTCTAGGCTTCTTCTTGGCCATCGTTGGTCATTTCGAGTAGCTCCACTGCACGGGCAGACATAGCCCGTGCCGATTTGGTGGGTCGCATCGTCCGAAGGCGTATGCTCTTTCCCTCAGCTTGGCGGATTCCATTCAGCCGTCGCCAGGGCACAATGACTCATATTCGCAGTACGAACGGCACGCACCGTGTGCCGGCGTTCCCCAGGTTCGTCAGGTTGAGTTAGTGGACGTGGGTTAGGGTCAGGCCAAAAACCCCGCTTCTGCTGCCGATTACAAGGCGGATAAGCGAGTTTCCAGGCCCGCACGAAGGAGGCCGACCCGGGTGAGGCTCTATATGATTAAGCTGTACATCCGCCCCGGACGATTCTGAAGCTCTTTCGGAGTCTGCCTCTAGGACATTGGAGGTAGAATGATAATCATGGAACCGTTCATCGGCTCTTTGATACCGAGCAGCATCCAGTGAGTGACGCCCCGACCATCTTATTCGCTGAGGACGACCTTGATTACAGCGCTGAAATCCTCAATCTACTGGAGCCGCTCAAGGTCAATGTAATCACCGTCGAGAACGGTCGTCAGGCGGCGTTCTTTCTCTGCGACCTCTCGCAAGAAATCGATCTAGTCATCACCGACATGACCATGCCTGGTGGCAGTGGTTGGATGGCGATCAAGGTCGCCCGCATACAGCGCGGTGATTCGCTGCCGATCATCCTACAGACTGGGGCAGCAGAATTCCCTGATGTGCGCCGTCGCGCCAAGAGGTTCGGGATCAACCTGATGGACAAAGCGGATCTGCGGGAGCAGCTAGTTCCGGCTGTTCGTGAGGCGTTGAGGCTCTCCCCCACCCGCCTCAGCTGAGTGTCCCTCATTGCGCGGTCAATATGTCTCGAACGATTTTGCTTGGTCCGCCAGCCGTTCGCACTAGCAGAAACTCCAGCCCTGCCTTGCTCAGCTCGCTTACGATGTTCGATGCGTCATGCTTCATGAAGTCGGTGAGAGTTGCTACGACATCCGATCGCTCCGCCTTAGAGCGGATCACGTCTTCGTTTACATGTCCTTCCCACGACGGAGGAATTTCACGAACGTCGGCAGCCCCAAGTCGCTTTAGCTCTTCGGTGACACGTCCCCTCGTTGGCCCTCTTCCCCCAATGAGTAGCACGACCTTTCCATCGATTGACTTCCGCTCGGCTGCCGCTACCGTCTTCTCCCGAAGGCCAGCCTGCTCTATCCGCAACTCAAGCTGCGCCGTGAAGTCATCTGAACCTTCATGACCTTCGTCGCCGACGGCGGCTTCGACGTATCTCAGCTGCGCGATCGCCTCGGAGATGAGGTTGGACGAGGGCTGCCTTAACGTGGCGCGAACAACTTCGGAAAGTGCGCTGTGCAGGAACGCTACTGCCGTCGGCGTCTCGCAGTCCTCCAGAACTGACAGCGCTCGCAGCTTCTCGGAAGGCTTCACGGCTTCGCCGGCGAAGCGAGTCTCGTACTCTCTGATTGCGTCCTCCTCGTCCGTCGCAACGAGCAGTTGGAGAATCTGCTCTATACGGTCAACCGGGCGTGCCCCGAACGACTCCTCGATGTCGCAGGCAAACTGCAACGCCGACCTGTACTCATTGACCGCTGTGGCAGAACCGCAGCGCTGGACGACGTCGTCTAGATGCTCAAGGGCTCTGCGCTTTGGCTTCTTGGTGACACATTCGTCCGCCGCGAGCATGTAGTCTTCGATGAGCTCGGGGTCGTCAGACGTTGTGGGATCAGCAATGACTTCATCGAAAGCCTCACACGCCGCTTGGTAGTTCTGTCGTTCCATTTCGATCCGCCCTGTTGCGCCGCTCAGGTCAGGGTCGAGCACGCCAGGTTGGCGTGCTCTTGGCAGCAGCGTGGCAGCCCAGGCGATGGCGTCGTGCTTCCTTGTCGATGCCAGCGCAACACAGTACGTTCGCGCAAAATCAGTTGTCTTCGGGTTCCTGTCGCCGAGGATCATCTTGGCGAGATTGAAGGCTCCGATAGCATCACAGCCTGTGTTCAACGCCATCGTCAGGATGCTTTCGGTTAGTTCTTGGTCGAACTCCGGCTTCTTCTGGATCAGCCAGTCGCGGAACTTCGGCCAGTCGTTCTCAGGATCACCTTTCGCCGCTTGAAGTAACGTCTTGGCGCGTCTGTAGGCGGACTTGCGGTCGGCCTTCCTTGGAGCCGGCGGCAGCGCCAGAAGCTTCTTGATGCCCGTTGGCACTCTTTCGGTGGTCGCGATGGCGTCGCGAGGCGCTGCCACAGCCAGTGCGCGCGTTGTACCGGAGGGCAGCAGGCCGCTGGTGCCCGCCCGCAACGTCAGCGCGTGCTGACGGCCATCGTCGTCCGGAGCGAAGGCGAAAACCAAGTGAATCTTGGTGCCATCCGGGGTCTCCGAGGCTTGCAGCAAACGCCGTGTGCCGCGGAAGATCCACCCTCCCTCTTCGATTCCCTCGTACACCTGCACGTCGCCGGCCTCGCGGCACGCGGCCATGATAGCCTCTCGCACGGCTTCGCTTACATCGGAGTCCTGTGGCACGGGTACAAGCAAGTGTCCGCCACTTTCGTATGGCTGACCACTGTCTTGGACATCGCGGCGAAAGACGAGGCTCACCAGGCGTTCATCCTGAACAAAGAACGGATCCATAGACGGCGGCGGCGGTGCCTTTGGCTTCTTGCGCGGCGGAGCCTTTTCGGCCGCTTTCGTTTTGGAGACGCGGGCTCCCCTCCGCTTCGTCACGGCTATCTTCTCTGCCCGTCGCGCAGGGGGCTTGCGCGGATAGACGACGAATGCGCGCTTCGGCGCGGCCTCCCAACGTCCCTCGGGAGTCATGTGGAACAGGTTTGGATGTTCGCGGAGATCGCTTTCGACCTCTTCAATTGTGATCTCAGGAACTTGTAGCGTGG
Organism: Chloroflexota bacterium; assembly: GCA_029262675.1. Taxonomy (GTDB): domain Bacteria; phylum Chloroflexota; class Dehalococcoidia; order DSTF01; family RBG-16-68-14; genus JADFKB01. Next base: position 94,023 of record JAJCYW010000017.1, read on the forward strand.
CCTGGATGTGCACCTGCTCTATCGCGCTCGCCCCGTTCATCTCCAGCCACTTCCTGAGTACCGCGCGTGAGAAACGCCGCCGCTTGTACGGTACGATGTTCTTAGCCATCGTTCTCGTCCATGTCGTCCTCCAGCGGGTCGAAGCCAGCGTCAATCGCAATCTTCCACGCCTCAAGCATGTATGGAATCTGCAGTTCGCTCGGCTGCAATCGTTGTGCCAGCAATTTGCCAGCGTTGTAGGCGAAGCTGTGGTTGGATCCGCTTCCCACGTCCTCTTCCGTCATCCAGTGAGACATGCGCATCCAGACACTCGGCACGTTCTGTATCCGCTCAGGAAACGGAGCGATGTCATCGTCCTGCGGCGGCAAGGTCGCGTCGTAGCGCCTACGTCGGTCGGGGTCTCCGAGTTCCTCATTCGCTTCGTTGATCGCCTGCGCTCGTTCGTTGACCTGTGCGCGGACCTGTGCGCTAATCTTCCTGGTCCATTTGTCTGGCGCCCATGCCTGCATCTGCAGACGGTATGCGGTATTTATTTCCTTAGGTGTCGCATCGCGCTCGACCTCTAGTAGGTCGTAGTAGTCACGTTGCTGCCAGGTCATGCTTTCGCCTCCTCTACCGCCTGGAACGCGCCCGGCCACCCACCGTGGGCTTCGATGATTTCATGGCTACGCTCTCCGTTAGCTTCCTCTTTCGAACCCCCTACGATCACGCCTTCCCATCCGGGCTGATCTCGCAAGCGCACGGCCTGACCAACTTCTAGCTCCGCCATACGACAACCCTCCTCATCGTAATCTTAGTGAGGTAGTTATTCTAGCCGATTTGGCAGGAGAGATTCGGCGGCGAGATGGGCGGTGAAGGTGGTTTAGTTTGGCTCCCCGAATTGGTGTCCCAAAGCGTCATCCGAGACGTGTTCAGGGCGCGACTTCCGAGTCTGGCAGCCTGGGCTCGACGAGGCGCCAGACTCCGAGTGAGCACCGAGGCCCTGGCCAGCCGATGGCGGCGACTGCTCGAAGAAGGGGTCGTTGGCAATCGAGCAGAACTTGCTCGGCGAGAAGGCATCTCCCGTGCTCGTGTCACGCAGGTACTGGGCCCCATCGCCCCTTAGCAACCGGCCTCGCCAGCGCACATGCTAGCCCAGCCGAGCTGCCAGTGCTCGAATGATGTGATCAGGGTGCTTCAGCAGCTTGTCAGCATCCACCGCTACGTATCTACGATGCGTGGACACCCGCATCCGTCTCCTTTGGACCTCGATGAATTGTGTTGCCTTTAGTTCCTTCAGCGCAGGACGAAACCTCGCTCGAACGCGGCTAATCATCTGGTCCAGGCCCTCCGGCAGGAATGGCTCCTCGGAATTCAGGTCACCCGGCGTTCCAAGTAATTTCAGCTCAACGAACCCATCTACCGTCTCGAACACACCAACCACAAGCCGAAGAAACAGCCGAAACTGGGAATCCGGCAGAACGACCTCCGCATCGTCAACCTGCACTACGTTGCTCTTTCTACCCTCTGTCTGTCCCGTGATCCGAATCCTCAGGCGGCTCTTGAGGCGGTGTTGTAGAATCTGCTCCTCGTCGGCAGAGCTCAGCTCTATGGCGGGCAGATCAGGTTTCGCCGGCCCCGGAGCCTTGCGGATAGTAGCTAGGTGGAGTAGGCAGGTGCTGGGGAGCTTGTGTTTGACGAAATCAGGACCGGACACCTTGAGTTGGCTGCTAAGGACATCCAATGTTGCCGACGCATGGCGCCGCAGCATATCTGTGAGCTGCCCCGCAGTCTTGGCCGGTGTCGGGTCTGAGGATAGGATGCAGGCGTTGAGTTCCGGATACGCTCCGAACAGCTCATCGTCGGTCATGCCATCCACGTTCCTGGCAAATCGAACGTAAGATTCGGCCACCGTCTTGGCGTCGCCAGTGAGAGCCTCTCTGAAGATATCAGTAGCGTAACATTCACTGAGATCGAACCCTTCCAGGCCAGCGGCCAGAGAGCCAAAGCGCCGATCCACACACTGTGAGCAGACGCCACAATGAGGTGCCGCCCTAGTCAGACCCCTGCCCCTTGAGCAGGAAAACGTTTCTTGAAGAAGCTCACCGACCCCAGCCTTCTTGAGCTCGCCAAACCCCTCGGCTCTCGTGCGCGCCCACAGCGGATTCGTTACGCGGGGCTTCGATGGTAGAACCAGCTCCGACAGCTTGTTGAATAGCTCAATGAATCGAGGGTGTGTCGACCGGCTAGCCAGTGCACCAACCAGTTGGCCGTTAATGGGTAGGTTGAGGCTGACGATGCCATTGTCGGCCAAGATAACGTTCGAGATGCCAATAGCACTCGCCACCGCAGCCGCCAGGCTCGCAAACAGGAACGACCTTGAGCGCTGGCTGCTCTCCATCGCCTCCGATCGCATTCGATTCACCCACACGCTTGTGTGAGGAAAGTGCCAGCCGGGGAAACGCTCCCTTAGCTCTTGAACGAGGGCCTTCTGACGGTGATCGATGTTGGGCGCCGGCCGGTGACTAACGAGGACGGGCTTCGAGTTGTTGCGCGCCACAGCTTCGACTACGGCGCACAGGCTGTCTGCACCTCCGGAGAGTGACACGACCGTGTCGGGGTCGCGTCGGGGACCCTTGAGATCCGTCTGGAGTCCCAGCTGCTCTTCGAATGCCGCCTTGGTGAAGTGGAAACGCCAGACGTCGTCGGACACGAAGCCGAGTGTTTCCTGGAGCGCATCACGAACGGCAGAAGCGGCCCAGAAGTCCGGATCACTTACGGGAGCACACAGGATGAACTCGCGACGCCAATCTCTGCCGTAGATATCGGACGGTCCCCCGCGGCTCACCATCTGATCCGCCGAGTACGCGTACGCCGCGATCCTCACGAGATCCATGCCCCGTCGCTCCACTCTCCCTCGGAGGGAGTCTGATAGCTCCTGAATCCGAAGATTGAGATTCGCGCGAGATCCGCGGTGACGGATCTCCTTCACCGCAGGACCTAGAGACGCAACCTCGCGAGGAACTCGGGCGTCGTCGCATCGAAAGAGTAGCGGTGGCACGGCTACGCCGTCCCCAACTTGAGTTCCATCCGCAGCTTGCGCAGCGCCACCGCAACAAACTTCTGGGCATCGTCCAGGCTGACCTCGCCTTTAGATTCCCAGTTGTGTTTCGAATACCAGCCTCCTGCGAAATTCTCTACGATTCGTGCCGACTGCCTCGCGTAAACATCGAGGGCCCTCGTAAATTCCAGGCTCTCGCCAATGCCTGCTAGCTGACCTCCGCCGCCAACGTGCTGCGAGAGGTCGCGGTCTATGAACGAACGAAGCGTCCGTGCTAAGAAGTCACCAAAGAATCGCCGCGATAGCAATCCGAACTGGTGACTCGTTGAGCTAGTTCGAAATGCTCTCTGGAGGTCTTCCAGAGACGTACCGAAAAGACTTGGTCCCTGCTCGCCAACGGTTTCTGTAAGTGCCCTTCGCAACGCCAACGAGGAAAGTTCGGTGAAGTGGCCAGAATCCGTCTCTGAGGCCAGCTCTCGACGGATGTGCTCCGTCAGGGAGGAGATGAACGTGAGCGTTGAGGCGTCGGCCCTTACCTCAATGCCAATACGGGAGAGGTCCTGTACGAATCGCTCCCCCCTTGACGCCCAGGCGACGCGGGTGAGTATCCAGAAGCAGTACCTTAGGGAAGGGTCGTCGGAAAGCTGCCTAAGTCGGTGCTCTGCGGCCGCGGCGACGGCCGCAGCGATGTTCGGCGCATCTTCTGGCGCAGTATCGAGCAACTCGACGACCTGCGTCCAACGCAGCGTCTTCGGCAGACGGCCAAGGCGGATGTGCCCCATGAGAATCAGCCAACTCTCTTCCTCGGGTCCGACAGTCCTTCATTCTACTCCTCGGCAAAGGTCCCTGTCACTTGGTTTGGAGTCAGACCCCGATCGCCTCCGCCACCTTCCGCCAGCTCTTGTCCTCCTGCCCCTCTAGCCTGCGCAAATAGGTTGTCGTCACCTGCAAGCTGCTGTGATCCAGGAACCGGCTGACGTCCTCGATGGACTCCCCCGCGTCGCGCCGCAGCTTGGCCGCAGAGTGACGGAAGATGTGGACGCCGGCGAGCGGCAGACCTGCGACCTTCAGGTATCGCCGGAGGTTGGCGTAGAACGTGCCACTCGTGAGCCCGAGTCCCTGCTCTGCCCGCTCGGCGTGATCCGTGGGCCACAATGACTCGCCGGGCTCCATCGCTTCCAGGCTCTTGCCCCAAACAGTCAGCGCTTCGATGATCGCATTGAACGCCGGCCGCGCCAACTCGCGCTTCGCCGCCTTCCCGCCCTTTCCGCGGTAGGAATAGTAGATCGTGTCGCCGTCCTCGCTGATGTCCCCACGGGTCAGGCTCAGCACCTCGGTGCGCCGTCGACCAGTTAGCGTCAGCGTCAGGATGATGGCCTTGTCGCGGAGCCCCGATCTGGTCACAGGGATCACGGCCAGCAGGCGTTGGATCTCCTCACCGCTCAGGCCACGCGGCGGGCTCTGCTGGACCCGTGGTCGCTCCAGGGCATCACAGGGGTTCGAGGTCACGATCTCCAACCGGATCAAGAACTTGTAGAAGCTGCTGATGCAGGCCATGCGGGCGCCGATGGTCACTGGTCCCGGCTCTTTGCCGGACAGCCCCTTGCCGTGCGCCCAGGTGAAAACCTCCTGGCTCGTCACCTGATCAGGCGGCTTGCCCAGCCGGCCGAAGAAGTCCTGGAGCATCCGGCTGTAGCTCTCCATGGTTCGTCGAGAACCGGAGCGTCGTTCCTTCTCTGCCAGGAAGGCCATGAGGGACCGTTCCCAGCCTTCCGCTGTGTCGTCAAAGACTCTGATCTCTCGCTGTTGCATTCGTCGATGCCTCCTTCTGCTAGAATTAGCATCCATATATTGCGATAGTGTGGCGGGAAGTCAAGTGCCGAGTCCAAGCGCAAGATCGCACCTGCCCTAGCGAAACGCGGGCAGGCCTTACCTCCACGACCACCACCAGCAGTCGGCGAATTGGTTAGGGACGAGCCAGCCCAGTTCGCCTTTGGCGTGCCGTCTCCTGTATTGGCAAGGATTATTTTGTTTGTGTTAGCGTTCCAAGGTGACATCCTCGGCCCGCGCCTGATCCTGGCCGAGTCGACATCACCATTGTGAGCGCCCGGCGGCGCGGAACCAAGCGCGTCTATTTGAGGAACCATGCCCGACCGATTGTACGATGCGATAGCGCGGGCCATCGAAAAGCCAGTCGATGGCGATGTGTTCGAACGCTGCGCAGTAGAGTTGCTCCGCGAATACTACCCGACACTTCGGCCCGTGGAGGGTGGCGGCGACGCCGGTATGGACGGTGTAGGCGAGCTCCCAGATGGGGAACGATTCTTCCTCGTGTCGACAGTTTCGAAGGATGCACGAGGCAATCTGGATCGGAACGTCAAGAGCCATCTGAAAGCTGGCGGTGACCGGCGTGTAGTGGTTTTCGCTACGACCCGTAAGGTCTCCGGCCAACGTCGCGTCGAACTAGCGAATCACCTCCAAGAGCAATTCGGCATTCGGCTGGCCGAGGTGTACGACCGAGCCGACTTCGTCCTGTTTCTCAACAGAAGCCCCCAGTGGCGGGAAGACCTCTTGAGCGTGGCTGGGCAGGCAAGGGCCCTAAGCCGCCTGCCGGCCACTCGACGTCCCGTGCCGGACATCCCAATCACCGGCCGAGACGAGGATCTCGAACGGCTGCGGAGAATTGCCGGAGATCTCGTGCTCGTCGGCAAGCCCGGCATCGGGAAGACGTTCTTGCTTGAGAAGCTCATGAGCGAAGACTGGGGCCTCTTCGACGACGGCTGGGCTGTGGCGGCTCTTGAGGATGCGATCAGGGAGCTTCGGCCCCGGCGCGTAGTTCTTGATGACGCTCATTTGAAGGAGGACCGCATTGCAGTGCTGAGGCAGCTTCGACGCGAGATGGATGCTGAGTTTGACATCGTCGCGGTGTCATGGCCTGGGCAGCAGGCGGACGTGGCAGCCGCCCTCGTCGGTTCATCGAGCTTCGAAGTCCGCGAGCTTGATCGGGAACAGATCCTTCAGATCATCAAGGACGTGGGGGTCGCCGGTCCACCCGAAATGCAGGCCCTTCTCGTTAATCAGGCGTTGGGGCGAGCCGGGTTAGCCGTTACGCTCGCTCACGCTTGCATCAGCGGCCATGTCCACGAGGTTGCTTCAGGGGACGCGCTGCTCACGGACATCGTCGGCTGGTTCGCGCGCTCCATTGGGAGCGAGAGTCGACATGTTCTCGGCGTCCTGGCGCTGGCGGGCAATAGCGGCGCAACTATGGAACAGGTCGCGCGCGCTCTCGAACTCAATAGGACACGCGTCAGCGATCTCATACGCGGCCTCGCGTCCGGCGGAACGGTGGATGAAGCGCCCCGGACCCAGCAGGTGACCCGGCTGCGGGTTCAACCCGAAAGCCTTCGATATGCGCTCGTGCGTGATGTCTTCTTCGTGGGAGCTGGCTCGCTCGAAGTCGCCGCGGCGATAGCAGAACTCGATCGACCCTCGACTGCGTTGCTCCCCCTCGTTGGCGCCAAGCATAGGGGTGCTCGCATCGACCCTGACTTCCTGTTCGAACTGATCGATTCGGGTGACGCGGAAGGCGTGGTTGCGTATGCGCTTCTTGGTCCGACTGAGACGAGTAGAGCGTTGGAGAAGGCTCCTCAGCACCGGTTCGCGATCACGCGTGCGGCGTACGAATCCGGTATCAACGCCGAGGATAGCCTCCGCGTACTAATGGAACTTGCCGTCGGCGATCGACGGGAGGAGCACAACTCGCCCGATCACCCTCTCAGGGTGATCGGCGACCATTTGGCTGGCGCCTCCGGGACCATCGAAGCGCGGAGGCTGGCGGTATCAGCGGCCGACCAGTGGCTGGCAGACGGCGAAAACTCCGAGATCGGGTTCCGCGTACTCATGCATGCCCTCTCACCGCGTACGCGTCGCGTCTATTCTGACCCCGGCTTTGGGAACACAGTGACAATCTCCGAAGCGGCTCTACCGATTTCTGCGGTGCGGGAGTTGTCCCGGATCTGGGACTTTGTACTCGAAATCGTGGCTCGTGAACGGACTGGCGTGATTGCGCCACTAGTCGACGCGCTGCATCCGTGGGTGTATCCGGGCACCCTCGGATTCGGAAGCGGACCCGAGAAAGAGACAGCTGCCGTGCTTCACGACGAAGCGAAGCGAGTCATCTCGCGACTGGCAGACCTACTTCCCGATCGGCCAGGCATTCTTCACAGGCTGCGTGACTACGTTTCTACGGCGCAACTCGATGTCACAATAAACGTTCCGGTCGAGTTCGAGGTCTTGTTTCCTTCGGATTGGGACGGCGCAGAGGACGGTGGCGGTTACGACGGATGGGGGCGGCGCGCGAACGAGGCCGTGCGTTCGCTCGCTACGGAGTTACAGCAACTGCCAGTCGGAGATGTCACGAGTCGGATCACAAGAGCGGAAGCCGAGGCCGCGAGCGCCGGGATCACATATCCGCGCATGACGCCGGCACTCGCTCAGTTACTAGCTGCGGGGACCGAGGAGCCGGAGGCGTATCTTCATCCCCTTGAACAGCTGAATGCCCCTGGAGATATCGTCCTGCCGTTCCTGGATCGCACTGTTGAGCTAGAGCGCAACGACTGGACATCGACAGTCGAGCGGTTTCTCGGAGATACCCGGATGGTATGGCCAGCCACACAGGTCGTGCTCGTTCGTGCCGTCGGACCCAGGCTGAAGGATCTTGCGATCAGCCGCATGACAGCAGCGTACCGGAATTTGGTTGAGTTCATCATCGCCACGGGACAGGCCGATGCTGACACGCTCGAACGCCTGCTCAATGCTGACGACCGGATTGTCGCCCGAGACGTCGCGGTGGCGCTCGGACATGCGTCGCGTGGAACGCTTCTCGGAGACCTATCGGAGTCCGCCCGAGCCCGATGGCGCGCGGTCATCGTGACGAGCCCTGCCGAGGACTATTGGTATTCCGTGATCCTAGGTCGCGACTCCCAGCTCTTTGCTGATTGGTTGCGTGCGTGGTTTGGGCGACTCCGCGAGGACTCAACCCACGAGTTCTTCCCTCATACACTCGAAGAGGCGATTGGACGGCTCCCGGTCGAGCTGCGTGCCGAGCTGATTCGAGACGTGCCTTCCGATGTCCCTTCCTTCTACGTCCAGGATGTCGTGACGCGCCTCATTTCGAGCGACGTGGAGGTTGCCGGAGCCCTCTTCGAACGAACCGACCTCAAAGATCTGCAGTGGGTCGCGCTGCGCGACGGCCCCAACGAGGCTTGGATGGCTCGCGCGCTCATGGCCCTCGGACAAGGTTGGGAACCTGCTCAGATTGTCGCGAACACGATTTTCGCGGAGCGTGTATGGTCTGGTGACGAAAGCCGACACTGGCAGGCGAAAATCGATGCATTTGAGAGTCTCCGCGAAGGCAATCAGCTCGATGACGCACATCGAGAGCGAATTGTCGTCGCCGGCATCGAATACTTCGAGAAGCGGCGAGAAGCAGCCGCCGAGGAAGAGCGCCGAGAGCGAGTTTTCGGTCACGACAGCCAGTGACCGACAATCAGCGGCCAAAGCTGTCCACCGGCGAACAGGTCCCGCCCGGGCAGTCGTTGAAGGACGCCGCGGCGCGGCTGGAGATGCTCCGCGAGGAGGGTGAGAGGATGATGGGGGTGGCCGCGAGCAACGCCTCTTGGCGAAGAACCTTCGAGCATTGGAGACGGCGGTGGGACGCTTCCTTAGACGAGGTTCAAGCACTGTGTTGGTCGCAAGCGCCCATGCAGTTCGAAATGATAAGCTGGCCACCGAGAGTCGATGGAGACCCTGCGCCTCAAGTGGTCGAGGGCTTGATGAGGACGGCGGCGACCGGAACTCGAGAACTCCGGCTGTTAGCGTTCCAACTCGTCGATGTCGATCCTGGTGAGCGAGCCGAAATGCAACCTCAGGACGTCCCTGACCAACACGAGATGTCGAACATCGGCACGCGCTACTTTCGGAGCGGACAACGGTTTGAAGGCGCAGTCGAGATCCGGAAGCTCATCCAGCAGGCGCAACACTCCTTACTCGTGGTCGACGGATACATTGCGGAAGAAACATTCATACTCGCGAACGCCGCACCGTCTCGTGTTTCGCGACGCTTCTTGATGATGTCGAACCAGCGGCCAGCCGGAACGGATCCCCGTCTTGAGGCTTGGGCGAAATGGGCGAGCAGTTGGAATGAAGGAGGCGCGGAATGTCGCGTGGTACATCGTTCGCTGCTACCGCATACCCGATTCCTATATGTGGACGGTGCCAGGTACCACTTCGACGCGTCCTTGAAGGATTTTGGTCATCGCTTTACTCACTTCCGATTGCTGGGTCCGTCGGAGGTCCGGGTGGTAGAGGCGGCGGTCACCGCGGCATGGGCCACAGCAGTACCTGTATGATTGCAGACAGACTGAGAGCCTATACAGCTAAGCCCACCCCTTCATGACGTAGGACGTTCGCTAGGGAGTCGATCTAGGTCGCTCGGCGGGCCCGAAGGAGTCACCGCAGCCTCCACTTCACGACAGATTGCTTGACCTTGGCGTCACCCATCGACCGTCTGCCGCGGTCAGAAACCTTCGTCGCACAATCGCGCTTGCAGACCACGGGGGCAAGCGGCCGTGGGTTCGTCGCTTAAGTGCTGCTGCATCACTATGACCTGATCGTGATGCGTCCGACCAATTGGCGGAGCATCTGCTACCCAAGCACAGGGTCGCGAGTTTGACTCTCGTCTCCCGCTCCAACCACAACATATAATGGCAGGCGCTACATTGTAGGCGGAATGCTGCCTCCTCTCGATCACGCCATCGTACGCCGCGGGCGATCTAGAGGGAGGGGAAGGTGGCAGGCGAGCGCGAGGCCAAGTACAATTTTACACAGGAGCAAAACGACGTTCCCAGAGTCTGGAGTCTGGCGTGGCCGAACGTTACTTCTCTGCTGAAACACTCGACGACGCGATGCGCCTGGCCTATGAGGCCATCCTAGAAGGAGGCGAGGACATCCGACCGTCGAAGGGCGGCGCTAAAGAACTCAGAGGCGTCCTCCTGAGAATCAAGAATCCTCGATCTCGGCTGAGCCGGACTGAAAGCCGAGGTAAACCATTCAGTTGCCTGGGGGAGTTGTGCTGGTACTTAGGAAGAAAGAATAGACTCGATCATATAGCCTATTACCTTCCGCATTACGAGGATTACGCTGACGGTGAGACGATATATGGAGCATATGGACCCAGGATGCTGGATTGGGACGGACTAGACCAGTTCAGCAACGTTATCGAGCTGCTGAAAAGAAAGAATGATTCACGACAGGCCGTGATCCAACTGTTCGACAGGACGGACATACTTGAGCCACACAAGGATATCCCGTGTACTTGCACGCTCCAGTTCTTGCTCCGAAGAGGACGTGTGGACATGTTCACCCAGATGCGCTCCAACGATGCATACCTCGGGATGCCGCATGACATCTTCGCGTTCACGATGCTGCAGGAGGTCGTGGCCAGGTCGGTAGCGGCGGAGGTGGGGGTATACATGCACGCAGTCGGTAGCCTGCACATCTATGATGAAAATCTTGACGACGTGCAACAATTCCTAGATGAGGGATTCCAGGCGACAACGCAAATGCCGCAGATGCCCGCCGGTGACCCTTGGGCGTCTATAGGACTCGTGATGAAGGCAGAGGCTAGCCTTCGAAAAACTGGCACGCTCGATGCAAGCTCCGTTTCCGAACTAGATCCATACTGGCAAGACCTGGTTCGGCTCCTAGAGATTTTCTGCATGTATAAGAAGGGCAAGCCCGAGGCTATCGCAGAGCTAACCAGCCAGATGCATACGCAGGTTTATATGCCGTTCATAGAGCAGATCGCTGACAAATCTCGGAGGAGGAAATAATACAGTCTTGGGAAGGATGCAAGCCACACTTGCCACGCTGATAGACCGCATCGACGCGCACGACTTGCCGACCGCCGACGTGATCGAATGGGGCTGCCCGATACCGGCTTTTGGTGACATCAAAGGCTCGAAGGCTGCAAGCCTTGGGCTCAACCCGAGTAGCCGGGAGTTCGTGGATAGCGAAGGGACCGAGCTGGATGGACCCAAACGCAGATTCCACACGCTGAGATCACTGGGAATCTCATCCTGGATGGAGGCCGACAGCCGGCACTTGAATCTTATGGTTGACGCTTGTTGTTCATACTTCGATGGGAACCCGTACGATCTGTGGTTCAGGCGCCTCGAGGTCGTTATTTCCGGTGCCGGTGCCTCCTATTACAAGCGCACGGCCTGCCATCTAGACCTAATCCCATACGCGACGATGCGGAAGTGGGGCGAACTCAGACCCGAGCAACGCTCGTTGCTGCTGGCCTCGGCTGGCAATGCGCTCGGAAGTCTCTTGCGAGACTCGCCGATAGTGATGCTTGTGTTGAATGGCAGCTCGGTCGTCGAATTGTTTCAGAAGTTGGCCGGAATTGATCTTGAAAGTAAAGTGATGCCCGCTTGGTCATTGCCACGTCAGAACGGCAACATTGACGGTATGGCGTATTGGGGAAAGATTGAGACCCTCGCTGGGGAGATCTTGGACCGTGAGGTCCTGGTGGTTGGGTACAACCACAATCTGCAGAGCAGCTACGGCGTGACAAATAAAGCTATTTCGTCCATCGGTTCATGGGTTGCTCAGAAGTCTGCGCAGATGCCTACTTGAGACCGCGAGACAAGGCACTAGCTAATAGGATCGATGCCGGTCTGACCAAAGCGAGCAAGACTCGAAAGCTCCCGGGTATACGCATAGCTGCAGCCCGGCGCGCATTCATTGAGCAGCTCGTGGAGAGTTGGCGCCGCGTGTCCTTCCCTACTGTCATCGAGACCCGCTCAATCAGCCCTAAGCGCGCACTTCCGCACGACGACATGTTTGATCCTCTGCGAGCAGCGATCTTGCAGAGGCGCGCTGGCGACGTTGAAGAAGCATTCTGGCTTGTGTTTCTGTTCGTTCACTTTGGCCCACATGCGAAGAGCAAGTGGCATTATGCGCGGCAACTGTATGGGCGTCTTGGAGGTACACAGACTTGGGACTGGGCGGCCGTTAGCTCCAACCCGGCTGCCTTCCGCGCGTGGTTCGATCCAAACCTTCAGGCCTTCCAGACCGGTCAGACCGGAGGATTCGGTAATCATCGGAAGTACGAACCACTAGAGCGGACTGGCAGAGTCATTGAGAGTTACGTAGGTTGGATTAATCCCCCTCGGACTCACAAAGAGCTCTTCGACGATGCCGTGAATGCTGCAAACGGTGATGCTCGGGAAGCATTTGACCTCCTCTACAGAAGCATGGACGTCTTGAGCTTCGGAAGAACAGGAAAGTTCGACTATCTCACAACCGTGGGGCGAATTGGGCTGAGTCCTATAGAACCCGGTTCGACCTACATGTCTGGAGCGACAGGTCCGAAGGCGGGAGCGCGGATGCTCTTTGGGACCAAGGACGTAGCAGCGCTTCTAGATAGCTACTTACTGGAGGTCGACGGCGAACTGGGCTTGGGCATGCACGTTCTTGAAGACGCTCTCTGTAACTGGCAGAAGAGCCCAGCTGAGTTCCGCCCGTATCGATCGTGACCGACCGTTAGCTCCATTTGTAGCGCCGTTTGAGCCTGTTTAGGCGATTGGGCGCGACTCTGCCGGAGTGCTGGAGTTGGCCCACGACGATTCCAGGAGACACGCCAACTCGCGCGCTAAACCTGAGAACAGAACGCGTGACGGTGGGGAGTTTCTGCAGTTGCTCTTGGAATTGCGGAGGAATAAGTGTCTCGGCCGCAAATACGCTAGCTTCTGACTCTTCCTCTTCAGACAGAGGATCAGTCTCTTCGAGGAGGCCGCAGTTGTCACCTCTGAGCGACTCCAAGACGGCTATCCGCTCCTGGTGAAATAGGAGATGCCCAGCTTCATGGAAGAACGAGAACCAGAAGTGATCGTCCGACAAGTGGCGAAAGCTGAGTTGCACCAGAGCTTTGTCGGGATTCAGGAAACGTACTGCACCGCTGGCCCGACAGCCTGAGGGAGCTCGGACTACGGCAACGGCGACACCGGCATCGCCACAGAGGTCTCGAAGAGTTGGGATGAAGCGATGAGGGTCCTTCACCTTAGTAAGCCCGCGTATCTTCTCGAGTGCTTCGGTGAACCGCTCCGGATTCCATGGCTTCGTGTCGATCTCGGCGGCTTCGATCTCACCACGCCGAAGCCACGCAGCGACGGAGCCAGGGTGCGAATCGAACGAACTCGACGTTCTGAAGGCAGCCATGTTCTCCAAGCCACCATATGCCCGTCGCCAGGTCTGAACACTCTGGACGCCGAAGAAAGCCAAGCAGGCGGAGACCTCCTCTTCAGGATGTGGTCTCGGGCTCACCCATCCGAACTTGATCATGTCGCCAACCGGAACTTCACGAAGCCACTCAAGCTCTGTATTTTGCAGTCTGGATACGTCGTCTCGATATTGGATGTCTCGGGCCATCCAGAACTCAACGGACGATCCGAGTGCGCTAGCAAGGTCCCTGGCAACGCCAAGGCTGATGGATGTCTTTCCTTCGAGAAGATCGTCGATGTCCTCCTGCGTCGTCTCTATCATGACCGCGAGGTCGGCACTCGAGAGATGCTTGAGCTCAAGTATTTCAGCGATGGTTTCTCCGGGCGGAGAAGCCCACAGCGGTTCGAAGCCAGTAGCTCTAGCCACCGTCGCCTCCAATCTTTGCAACCTTGAGCCGCCTTACTTTCGGCCAGTCGATGTTGGCCTGGTCGTCCGTAGGGTTCTTGCGGTGATTTGCTTGCAGAAAGACTGCAGTTTCGGAATCGAGGTCGATGGCCAGCCAGTCGTGATGGTCGGAGTCCGGCCGGTAGCCGAATGGCAAGTCATCCAAAACCCGCGCCGCGCGAAGGTCAGCAAGGCGCCTCTTCAGTGCGGCTGCTCTGTCGGCGCCTAACTCCTGCATTGCAGCAGACTCGTCCTCGCAAAGCGTTCGCAGGTGTTTAGAGGCAAAGGCAACTTCCATGAGACAGAGAATTGGTCCGGCAACCCAGTTCCCGCACTAGACCGCCCCAGCGCCCTCGGCGCGAGCTTTGAGATCGATCGACGTTTATGCCTGGTCACTATGGGCATACCGAGCTTTCTCGACGGTACAAACCTGCTACAAGTCTAGCGCGTCACCGGCTAGGAGCGAATGCGACTGCCGCCGTTTCGGCGGCCTCTCCGCTACCCTAACCTCGACCATCTGGTATCTGGGCAGGGCTGATGCCCATCTGCCTCGGAGGTAGGTAGTCTACCGACTAGGCCACACTATCCCCACATGGTGTGGGGCTCTAGCCGGCGTTCGGGGCGCCTTGTTCCTGCGACTTGGGCGCAAGCTTCGCGCGAAGGTCCGCGAGCAACTCACCCTTGAACTTCCAGATCACCCAACCATTAGAAGCCTTGCCGCCCCGCAGAGCCGACGCTGCCGCCGAAGGCGTAGCGTACGTCTTCCCCTCCAGTTCGATTGCGCCGTCGCGCACTCGCGCCGCATGCGTTGCGCCGTAGAGCGTACATTCGAGAGCCGCATCGCTGGGCAGGAGCCCGGCCTCCATGAGTTCGACGAGCCCGGAGCGTGGGGCTTTGCGCGGCCTCCGAGCTTTCGCACCAGTAACTTCAGCGCTCGTCGTCGATTCCTCCTGGCCCACTTCAAGGCTTGACGGCGTCATGATACTTCTAACGGCATCAAGTATTGCTTGTGACGACACGTTCTCTCCGAACCGACCCTTGACGGCGCGACGCAGTGCAGTGATCGCAGACGAGTCCGTGCGTTGAAGCTCATCGCTAACGACCCGCTCAACGAGAAGCGTTGTAAGCGGAGGCGACTGGGCAAGGGACTCTCGGGAAAAGAGAGACAACACAGACCAGGCCTTCGCGGCAGCCTGGGCATCTGAATCGAGGCGCACATGAGCCACGTGTTTCCCGGCAAGCGGACCTTTGGCATGCGCATCGTATATGGTCCATGACACGCCGTTCGTTATGAGGCACCACCGCACACCAAGCACGCTCGCGTATTGAACACACTGAGCCGCGTGCTGATCCGTGATCGGATGTTTGAGTGCCTTTGCTTCCACGAGCGCGTGTGGCTGACCACCGGCACGGAGTTCGTAATCAACGAACTCTCTGGTGGCGGGAATG
This sequence comes from Chloroflexota bacterium, assembly GCA_029262675.1. Lineage (GTDB taxonomy): Bacteria > Chloroflexota > Dehalococcoidia > DSTF01 > RBG-16-68-14 > JADFKB01. The sequence goes on from JAJCYW010000017.1 coordinate 109,243, forward strand.
GTGACCTCCCGTCGCATGTCGTCCACCGCGCGATAGCCGAGGATGGCCAACACAGGGTCGACCAGGTGCACCCGCGTGTCCGCCTCGCTGAGTCTCATCGAGGCGGAGTCGCGGACCATCGCCGCGTGCTCCATGAACTCGGTTTCGGCACTAGGCATTGGGTTCACGCTGCACCACCCTGCGACGAGGGCTTGGCAGCCCTATACACCGCGTCGGCCATTATACCCCATCCGGCCCACGATATGCAGCGCGCCTATGTGCAAGACTACGCGGCCTGAGCCTGCGGTGCGTCCATCGCTTTGGGCCAGCACTCTTGCCACAGACGCCAGACAGCACGCACGATGAAGCGCGTTAGCGCTCGGCGTGCCTCTCGCCGTGTCTTGCCCTCCGCCACCCGCCGATCGAGATAGGCCCTAGCGTTGGGAAGATGACGTGCCTGCGTCAAAGCAATGTAGTAGAGGACAGAATTGAGCCGACGATTGCCGCCTCGGTTCAAGCGATGGCGAATTGATCCGGCCGACGACGCTTCCAAGGGCGCCACGCCGGCATAAGCCGCTAGCTCAGCATCGCTTGAGAACCGTCGTCCCGGACCCAAGATGCCGGCCAGGGCTCCCGCAGTCAGCAGGCTGACGCCGCATAGCTTCGTGAGTGGGGAGAAGTCCTTCGCCGCCCGTACCTCGATCTCGCTAGCCAGCTCGTCCACCTGGCTCATTACCAAGCGCAGACGCTTGCCCAGTCTGCGGACCGCAGCCGCCCGCTGTTCATCCACCATCCCGTCCCCAGATGGAGAGTACTTTTCGAGAGCGTCGAGGGCCGCACGTGACCGCAGATTCCTGAAGCGAGCACGATACTCGGGCTCGACCTGGACGAGAAGCGCGTGGATCTGGTTGCGCAACCGCGTCGCCTCAGCGAGAGCCGCTCCCCGTTCTGTTGTTAGGAGGTCGAGCACCGCCGTCTCGTCCTCGATCTGCACTCTCGGCAGGCTCGGGGCCTCCTGGCGCACGAAGAGCGCCACGGCACGGGCATCGAGACGATCCGACTTGCCCGGCTTGCGAGCGTGACGCCGGCCCTGCGCCGTCCAGCGTGCGTTGATCTCGTAGACGGTCTCACCTGCAGCGACGAGTTGCTGAGCCAGTCCACGGCCGTAGCCCCAAGCACCTTCGACTCCCCACACGCGCGCCCCAGGTAGCGCTGCAGCCCACTGGCCCAGAGCTTCCCAGCCGACGGCGTGATTTGGCCCGGTCCATTGACCTATCTCCTGGCCTGCCTCGTCCACGGCCAGTGCGACGTGTACTCGTTTGTGCGCATCTACCCCCACCGCAATCATCTAGCGTCCTCCTTGCCTACTGATCCGATCCGATAACCGGAACCGACTATCTTCTCTCGGGTCGAAAGCGACTGGCTCCTATCAGGTCAGGCCCCGGTGAGCACGACGAGCGGGCGACAGGCTGCATACAAGGCATGAACGCCAAGACTTAGTCGAGTCAGCCCGCTTCGCCGGGCTGACTCTAACATTACAGAGAAGACTTAGTGACACCCCGGAATCGTGTGGGGTAAGCCTGCGGGCATCGACCGCCATCTGAAACTGGTTATCAACATTAAGATGGCTCGCTCGGCGTCAATTCGAAGTTGGTCGCATTCCCGCTCCGAAACGTGACACTCTGTTCCCGACCTCATCAAGTCTTTGAGAAATCACGCTCCTCTGGCGTCGCTGTCGGTATCTGACAAGGGTCGTTGAATGACGAGTCTTCTCAAGTGCCGCCTGTGTTTCTCATGTAACTGCCTAACGCGGGGTTGGTGAGGCCGTACTGCTCGCCGAACGGTACTTGCCGTATGGCACGCACCATTGGTGACGCATGTGACTCGCCCGAGAGTTGTTTTCACGCATCTGGACTGCGGCCAGGGATTCCAGTCGTCCTACTCGCCGATCCTCCGCCGCACGTTCGACGTCTCATGCAAGTCCCACGCGGGGAAGTGATCTAGAGGGCCAGGGCAAGATCGCAGACAAAAGGCCCGATGCTGAGAGACACATATTCAAGTTATTTCATACCGCGATGACATAACAGTCTTGACAGCGCAACGAGCGGCCTGTAACGTCGGGGTCAACTGGTGGCAGGCCGTCTAATCCAACAGTCTGCCTGAACTGTATCGTGCGACGGCGCATCCGGATGCGCAGTGGACTTCCCTGGCGGGAAGCGACACGGAGGTTTCATTGAAACACTTACCGCAGCAGTTCGCGTCTTCGGGTCGTTTCCCTCTGGGTCCAAGCGGCACAGTCTTCGCCACATTCGTTCTCCTGGCGGCAACAGTCTTTCTTCTAGCGAGATTCGCGACCGGAGCAACCTATGCTGGACCAGCTCCGACTCCGACAGCTCAGGCAACTGCAAATCCATCCTCTACCAGCCAGAACCCAACTAACACGCCAACTATGACTGAAACCGCGACGGTAGGCGCCGATCCGCTACCCACGCCGACGCCCAGATTGAGCACAACTACTACACCTACTCCGACATCGGTCTCAGAGTTCACGCCGACTCCCGCCGTTACAGCCGTGACCCCAGTCACTCCCACACCGAATTCATCCCCAGCCCCGGGATCAACTCCCGGAATCGTCCCGACGCCGACGACCACTCCCACGCCAACTCCGACCATAGATCTGAATTTGCCATCGTTACCAACGAGAGACAGCGAGCTTGGCAAGCCAGGCCTCATCGCGGAGGCAGACATCTCAGAGCTTGGAGGGCGAATCGATGCTGCTGACGGGCGGCTTACGATCGAAATCCCGGATGAAGCTGCGAATGAACGGATGAGGATCAGCATCAAGCATCTGGATGTGAAGCGACTTCCGAACGTAGACACTAGTCAGAACTCCGGCTTCCACCAAGAAGCCAAGATGTTCGCGGCATGGGAGCTTGAGGCCTACGCGATAGACCGCGACATGGCACCGATCGAGACATTTGACTCGAATATCCGCATCATCACAAACGTTGGGCCGGAGGACATGTTCGGGCTCAATCCAGGCACCATAAGGCTCTGGAATTGGTCGGAGGCCGGTCAGAAGTGGGAAACCGTTCCGGTAACCCCGGTGCCGTACTCGGGCATCGTTGTTGCCGAGGTCGATCACTTCAGCGTGTACTCTGGAACGGCCGACCCGGCCAATCCGATGCCCCCTATAGGCCAGACTTTCCAAACGGATTTGCAAACTGGGGCGAGCAGCGTAACATACCCGATAGATGTTCCGCAGGGCCGCGGTGGGTTACAGCCGAACTTGACTCTCTCGTATGACTCCAACCTGCCAAACGAAATGGGTGCCTCGGCGTCCCAGGGTTCTTGGACTGGAATTGGGTGGGATCTCAACGTCGGATCAATTCGAAAGGCTTTCGTTGATGGAGGTGGAACACAGTACTTCTTGGACCTAGGTGGGTTCAGCGATGAGTTGATCCCGGATCCGACAAACGGCAATCTTTGGCGTACCAAACGCCACGACTACTTGAGGATTGAGGAGAAGGGATCCTGTGCGTTGGTGAACGCCGGGACCGGTCAAGCGAATCCAACGCCTCCCTGCTGGTGGGTCGTAACGGACAAACAGGGAACCAAGTACTCTTTTGGTGGCACGATTGGAGCGGATGGTGACTATGCCCGATACTATGACTACTATTGGGCCGGGTCTGGCTACCAGCTCTATTACTATCGATGGGACCTGGCTAAGGTGGAAGACACTCTAGGCAACGACATCTCATACGAGTACCAGCAAGACGGTCAAATCGATACGGCAGGGGGTGGCGTGCAACCTTGGGTGTATAGTGCCTATCCGAAGAAGATCTCATACAACGACGGCAAGGTCGAAATAACATTCGACCTAGGATTCGACTCCATCCAGTCCGGCGGGTATCCGCTAGGACCGCTTCGCGACGATACACCTAGAAACCTGGCTGCACTCGATCCACCGCAGTGCCTCTCGGCGTGGATTTCTCCATACAGATCTGGTCAGACACGCCGCCTGGATGGGATCAGCGTTCGAGCCGAAGGTTCAGGCGCACTGCAGGCAGTCCGCGACTATGTATTCACCTACGACACAACCGACTTCACAAGGTGGACCGAGTATTGCTTTCCGATTGCCGGCGAACACACTCTGAAATCGGTGAGCGTCCGCGGAAATGACGGATCGGGCGAACTTACAAGAATGGACCTCCTCTACAGCAATGAGCCCGTCCTTGCATACTCTTCGGCAGGCCTACTAGGTGGTTACTCTCGCCCATTCCTAGAAGAGGCCAGCAACGGTCTTGGCGGAACGGTCACATACGATTACGTTGAAAAGATAGTGGATCCGATTCCGCCTGGTGTGGGGTTCTGGAATCGGAACGTGGTTGATAAAATGACATCGGATGAGGGTATCACCGGCGCCGTTCCCTCCGTCGTAAAGCGCTACTCATACGATGACGGTCCAGCATACAGCAAACCGTCGTGGTTACTTCAAGGCCAGGACTGGATACCGGACCAAGCCGCCGAGTACAGAGGGTTCGGTACGGTAACGGAGTTTCACGGGCCGGCCGGAGGCGACCCTGACCCGTACACGGTTCACAGCTTCCATACCACCAACTATCCACTGCCTCCAGGGCTCGAAGACATTCAAGCAGGTCGGGAGAAATCGACGGTCGCCTATGATGGCTTAGGTGTGCTCTGGCGGCAAACAGATGTCACCTGGAACAACCGCACGTTACCCAGCGGATGTTCCGGCGAATGCGCGCACTTTATCTTTGTGGGCAGTGTTGAAGTGTACACGGGGCCATCACTGACTGTCGATGCTGCCCTGAAAACAACTACGAATTATGAATACGATACGGCAGGCAACCTTGTTCTTGAGGTTCAAAAAGGAGTCGACACAACCGGCGAAGACGATCGCACCATATGGCGGCCGCACCACGTTCCAACAACCATAGCCAATCCGACCTTCCTTGAAGACTGGATCATGCTGCCCCAGTTCGAGCGTATATATCAAGGAAGCAGCGGGAACTTGGCGTACTATGAGCTGGTTAGCCCTCTGGGCGAAAGCGAAACAGCATTCTACTATGACGGTAGTTGGTCTTACATCGCCGCCCCTTCAGTCGGAATGCTGACGGGCGTCCACAGAAACCTCGGCGAGACCAATACCTACTATGAATACGACTCATATGGCAACCTGACCGCACAGTCCGTTCCAACCGACATCAGCATCTACCCAGGCGGAAGCGCACAGATCCCGGCCGGCGTTGCTAAGACGACGTGGTCTTATGATCCGTCTATGCGAGTATTCCCGACGTCCACTACGAACCCTGAGGGGCACACGACGACCTTCCTCTGGGACCAGCGGATGGCGACACTCCTTGAGCGCCATGAGCCATCAGGCAACGACATCATCACTCAGTACGACATCTTCGGCCGTCCAACAATAGTATATGACGACTTCACATCGGCCGCAGTGCCAGCAACAATGTACGAATACGATTGGGCTTCAACCCATCTGAACCGTACCGTTACCAGAAGCCTCCTGGATGGCTCCACGTACACGTGGGAGGTCCATTGCTCTGACGGGTTCGGGCGTGAGGTTCAGGTACGCAGGAGCCACACATCGGCCAACGATTCCGTGTTGGAAACGAGCTATAACGAACAGGGTCTCGTGGCTTACAACAGCGAACCGTTCTCCTACCCTACAAACCAGAATTGCACGGAGCCGGACACCCCTTTCATCGACAAGACGTTGTACGCGTACAACCCACTCAGCGAAGTCACCCAGATAACCAACCCCGACGGCATCCCAAGCTACCGCAATCGCGTCTTCCTAGATTTCGAGGAAATCGACGAGAAGGGCCACAAGACGAAGCTCTTCCACGATGCGCTCGGCCGACTCACGAAGGTGGAGGAGTTCACTGGCACGAGTGCGGCAACATACAGTGTCTATGCGGAAACCCAATATGACCGCGACGTGCTTGACAACTTGGTGAAGGTTACAGACGACGCCGGAAACGTGACGCTGATGTTCTACGATGCCTTGGGCCGTAGGACTGACCTGATGGATCCTGATCTTGGACACCAGCGGTATTCATACGACGTAGCTGGCAATTTGATCGAACAGCTTGACGCCCGTGATGAGTACGTATCGATGCAATATGACGCGCTGAACCGATTGACTCGCAAATGCTATACGGCATCGCCTTGCTCGTCCGGAAGTGCGGTTGCTACGTACACGTATGACTCCTACGACGGAGGTGTGTGCTCCACGCCAAGTGCCACAGGAGTCGGCCAACTCACCAAGATGGTTGACGACAGTGGCACGGCCCGCTGGTGCTTCGACGCAAGAGGTCGCGAAGTCAAAGAGAGCCGAGTCATTGATGGCACCACGTACGATGTCTCCCGCACCTACAACCAAGCAGACCAGCTCAAGGACCTGACCTATCCCGATGGCGAGGTGATGCACTACTACTACGACTCGACTAGCGGGCAGCCCAACGCTCTCGGATCGTTTGTTACCTCTGCGTCGTACTATGCGGGCTTCCGGCCGGCGTCAATCACGATGGGTTATGGGACGCCGACGACGTACGACTACGATGCCCTCGGCCGCGTAACAGACATTGAAAACCTGTCCCGCCAAGACCTGCACTACGAATACGACATCGCCGGCAACGTCGAGCAAATCAGCGATGCGGCACCCGCCGGAGGGACCGTCTCCTTCACATATGATGATCTTGACCGTCTAAGGACAGCTTCGGGCGTTGCGTATTCCGCAGTGTATGAATACGACAGCATTGGCAACATGACCCGCATCCAAGAGGACGGCAGCGATCTCTATCCGAAGTACGGTGTTGGATCACGTCCTCACGCCGTACACGTCGTCGACAACAGCTCTTCGCCATCCAATACCTCCATCGTTGCCGCCTACCAGTACGACGCCAGTGGCAACATGATCGGAGCAGAAGATACAAATGCCGGGCTCGTCGACAGCGACGGAGACGCCTGTCAAAACGCCCAAGAACGAGACACCACTACCGAGCAGGGTGAAGCGTCGTGTGGTAACCACGATCCCGCCAACTACTGGGACCGCTACGACGTTAACCACGATGGTGTCATCGACTTGCTGACCGACATTCTCGGGGTGGTTCAACGGTACAACCCGGATGGCGTAAGTGAGCAAGCGATCATCAATTCTCACACTGACCCGCTTAGTCCTGCGCCGGCTGCTCCTGCGTATCATCCCGCGTTCGACCGAGGTGATCCCGCTGATAGGTCTCCGGCGGACGGCGTCATCGATCTCCTTACCGATATCCTTGGAGTAATCCAGCAACATGATCCCGACACCGCGGCGCAGCCAATTCCGTTCTCCACAACCTATGAATATGACGCGGAGAACCGCCTGACAAAGCAGACGGTAAGTGGCGTTGAGACAGAGTACTTTTACGATGGCCTGGGCGCGCTGGCCAAGAAGACATCCGGTGGTGTCACCACCGTCTACATCGACAACATCTACGAAAAGACGGGCGGCACAGTCGGCAAGTACTACTTCTTCAACGGCCAGCGAATAGCGAAGAACCAGAACGGCCTCTTCTACCTGCTCGCCGACCACCTGGGTTCCACAACCACCACTCTAAGCAGCACAGGCACAGTGCTTGCCAGCCAGCAGTACTATCCCTTCGGCGGGACGCGACCCTCCAGTGACCCTATGGTGACCGATAAGCTCTTCACCGGCCACCAGCAGGAAGGCGACCTCTACTACATGCGAGCGCGCTTCTACCGGCCCGACGCCGGCCGTTTCCTCCAGCCGGACAGTATCGTGCCGGACTACACGAACCCGCAGTCACTCAACCGCTACAGTTACGTGCTGAACAACCCGCTGGCGTACACGGATCCGACAGGACACTGCGGTTTCAGCGCGAACGACGCGCGTTCGAACAACTTGCTCGGTCTGTGTGGGCCAGGAACGAATCGCAGTTATGGTATATCTCTGCCGACACATGCAAGTGGCTGGCCCGGAAACACATACTCGGAGCAGCACGGGGGGAGAGGAATCCTCGACCGTGTACGTATCGCACTAGGAGACTTCGGCGCTGGAACTCTGCCGGTCGCCGGTGAAGTGTGTGGCGGAATCGAGGCGGCCACAGGCCGTTCTTGCTTCGGAGACAGCCTGACGTGGCAGGAGCGAGGCATCAGCGCAGGCTTCATATTCGTGCCCTTCATTGGTTCAAGCATGTTCCGTTCCGGAGATGAAGCCGCTGATGCTTTGAACGCTGGCAAGCGAGCCCTTCAGGGCGGTGAAATAACAGACACGTTCAGGGGTGGCAATCTGACCATTACGTTCAAACATGGAGGCCGACACGCTACGGAGTTGGGTCTAAACGTCGGTAAGGTCAACCAAGCTATTGCGGACGATGTCGCAATGCGCGCAGCTCAAGCCCCTGGCGGCGGCTTCTATGGTATCGTCCGGGTTGATGGAATACCCCTCGAGTATCGGGCACACGTACTTCCTGACGGGACGATCAACGTTGGGACGTATCGTGAAGTAGATTACTAGGTCTACAAAATGAGCGATGGATTCCGAAATCTCACAGAGGCTGAGTTAATTCTCTTGAAGAGGCTACTTGAGGCGCCAATGGATGACGATGAGCGCGAAAAGCTGATGGGCCAGCTCGCCGATTGTCTTGTTCGCGAAGTACAAGAGTACAATGACAATTATGGGAGCATCGAATTCGAATGCGCTAGACCATTGGGGGAACACTACACAGTAGCCGAGGCTCACGGAAAGGACTCTGATGGGGCAGACGTGTACATCCTACTTTGTGTATCGAATGGCGAGCTCCATGAAATGGAAGTCGTAAGAGCTGACGGAAGGCCTCTGCTGAACATGCCATCCGCTGAGGACTTTGATGTCACAGAGTACAGACCTTGACCGCCGATCGAAGGCTGGCAAGGCCGATGTAAGCAATCCTGAGAAAGGAAATACCAGCGTGATGAGTCCGGTTGTGTCGTGCTACAGCTAGATACAACGTCAAGTGCGTTCCGAGAGCAACGTGACCTCAAGCTGACGATTCAACTTTCGGATTTGCCACCACTAGAGAGACGAGCAGACTGTGAGCCAAGGTGCTAGCTACTAAGGGCGGAGAGTTCATGGTTGCTGGCTACGATGGCGAGACCCATCTCGAGGGGAGCAGAGACGGAGTTCACTAGTTCCGGCGAGTACACTAATTGAGAGATCGCTACAAAGGCGAAGCGAGGAGGTCAGACATGCGGAAGAACCCACAGGCCCGAAGGATCCTAAGGCAGTACACGCTCCTCGCGATACTCAGCTCAGTGATAGTAGCTATCGCGGTGCTGCTTTCGGCGACTCAGCAGAACTGGCTTTCCTCTCACAGCGCATCGGCGGCGGGAGGCGGGCCCGAAATGGCGCTGACGGTCGTCGATGGCGGCTTCTGCAACGGGAGCGCATGCTACGCTGCCGCCGGTGAGGACTTCACGCTGGGCGTGGAGGTTGTCACGGCGCCTGCGGCTGGGTACGCCGCAATCCAAACGTTTGTGGACTACGGCATCTTCGAACCTGCTGCCAGCGAGGACATCTACCCTCCAGGTAGCTGCGACGATGGCTGGGACAACGGCCACGATGGTGCGAAGGATCGGCTCGATGAAGACTGCGCGACGGTGCATCTCTCCTACAGCCCTCTTCCGGACGCGGATCTTGACGGCAGTACCACGATAGAGAACTCGGAGCGAGGACCAGCCCGCGAGATTGTCTGGCCCGAACTAGCACCAGTTGCAGCGTTCCGGCATGAATTCGGCCCCGGCTTCGTCGGCCACGCCGGACTAACAGGGGTTCTTCCGCCATTCCCGAATAGCACTCATCTGGGCACGATTGTTGAGTTGGAAATGAGCTGTCCTGCCAGCCCAATCCAGTCGCCCATTTCCCTCCTCCCTCATGCCGATCCAATCGCTGAGGGATCCGGTTCGGCCTTTGTAGAGCCGGTTGGGCTAACGCTGATCGTACCAAAGGTGGGTTCAATTACTGTTAATTGCGTATCGCCGCAGTCGTTCCCCGGCGATACGGACGGTGACGGCTGTGCTGACGCCAAGGAGTTGGGTACGGACGTAACGTTAGGCGGCCAGCGGGATTGGCTCGATCCTTGGGACTTCTACGACGTAAGCTCTCCGAAAGATGGCGTTATCGACCTGCTGAATGACATTTTGGGAGTAGTCAACCATTACGCTCCGACTGGAGACCCACCTTACGACGCCTACTATGATCGCGGTCCCTCGGCGGGTCCGAACGGCTGGAACTTGACTGAGCCAGACGGCGTAATCGATCTATTGATTGACATCACAGGCGTCCAACTCCAATTCGGCCACGACTGCAATTAGGGTCGTAGCGGCGCGGGGCTACGCTGATGCCCCTGTTCCGCGCGGAGCTCTGATTCCCGCATGCGGCGGACGAGGCGCACTAGCCAGATTCCGTCGATAGGCGCATGAACTTGGCACGCGTCACTGGACGTCGCTGGGCACTGGATCGTATGGCCCCTCGATACGGCGACCCGAGCACTGCAATCCGGAGTCAGTACTCAACCTGGTCCTGCAAGGCGCCGATGCAGCGGCGGTGAACGGGCCGGCCAAGCAGATTTCGTCGACACGATGCGCTCATAGTGTCACGCCCTCCCATCAGCCTGAGCGTGCCCACCCCGGCCGCTTGACAAACCGAGGTCAACCTGTATAGTAGGGGGCACTGACAGCCGCCGGCGGCCACGGCTCGTATCCCAGGCGTTGTCCCCGCCAACTCCTGATGACCTGGGGAGCTCTCTCATGATCTCATCGCTCAACGCGACCTTCAAGGTCGGTGCACTGCTTGTACTGCCCGTACTAATTGCTGCGGGCGTGCTGCTAGCCGGCCCCGCCGGCTTCGGCCCAGGCGGACCCGGCATCTTGGCGGACCACGGTACCGCAAGCGGGCAGTCATTCACGTTTTTGGAGGCTCCGTTTACGCAGGAGGTTTTTGGGGTTGCGCCGCACTTCATCGGCGGCGTGGCTTTCGCTCCTGACGGCGATCCCTGGGTTGACGACTGCGTGGCCTTTGGGAGTCACCTACACCGGTACGACGCTCAGGGCGTGTCTGCAGAAGTCAATAGCACGAAGCTACATCCCGAGTCCGTTGTGGCCAGCAATGCCGGGTGTGGCCTGACCAACCATCCCGATGGTTTCATGTACTCCAACACGACTGGGGGCGTAGTGCAGCTCGACGCGAGTACCGGCGCGCCAACCGGCCTGCCGGCTTTCGGGGCTGCCGGTAACGCGCTGGGCATCGCACCTAGCCCGGCGAACGGCGAACTCGTCTATGTGGGCTCCAACGGCACGATTCTCACGGCGCCGGTCGGTGGCGCATCCGCTACGTTTTCAGCCGTCACCACTGGCAACTTTGTTGACGGCCTCTTCTTCGCACCTGATGGGAAGCTGTGGTTGGCAAATCGTAGCCCTTCATTCAGAGCAACCGTGCTGAACCCCGGCGGAACCATAGACAGACACATCCCGCTCCCATCCGAGCCAGACGGTATCGCGTTCCACAGTGCGGGTGGGTTCATCGTAACCAACAACCTTGACGGCACGATGTCCAAGATCGTTCCTGGTCCTGATACGGTGAGTGTGTTCGCCAGCGGCGGCTTCCGTGGTGATCTTTCCCAGGTTGGTGCCGACGGATGTCTCTACCTTACTCAGGACGGCACCCGCTACGACGACGGCACGGTCACCGGAGAAAACAGTCTGGTGAAACTCTGTCCAGGATTTGTGCCGCCTGTGCCAACGATCACGCCAACGCCCACCGTTACGCCCACGCCCGGATTGGTGGACAAGGCGAGGAAGCTCCTCGCCTCCGACATCGAGGCCGACGACCGCTTCGGCTTCAGCGTGGCGATTAGCGGCGATTTCGCCGTCGTCGGGGCGCAGTTGGAGGATGCCGGGGGCAGCGCCGCCGGCGCGGCATACGTGCTCCAACGTAACGAGGGCGGCGCGGAGAACTGGGGCGAGGTGAAGAAGCTCACCGCCTCCGACGCCCAGGCCGGCGACCAGTTCGGTTACAGCGTGGCAGTCAGCGGCGACACCGTCGTTGTCGGGGCGAACGACGAGGATTCCGCGGGCAGCGGCACTGGCGCGGCATATGTCTTCCGGCGTAACCACGGTGGCGCGGACAACTGGGGCGAGGTGAAGAAGCTCATCGCCTCCGACGCCCAGGGCGGCGACAACTTCGGCTGGAGCGTGACCGTCAGCGGCGACACCGTCGTCGTGGGGGCATACGTCGAGGATGCCGGGGGCAGCGCCGCCGGCGCGGCATATGTCTTCCAGCGGAACCAGGGCGGCACGGACAACTGGGGTGAGGTGAAGAAGCTCACCGCCTCTGACGCCGAGACAGGCGACCTTTTCGGCATCAGTGTGGCGGTCAGCGGCGACACGATCGTTGTGGGCGCCTGGGTCGAGGATGCTGGGGGTAGCGACGCCGGCGCGGCATATGTGTTCGACCTGCTGCAACCCAAGAAGCTCCCGTTCCCGGGCGACACGGACGGCGACGGCTGCCCCGACGTGCGGGAGAACGGCCTCGACGAGACACTGGGCGGCCTGCGTGACTACCAGAACCCGTGGGACTGGTACGACGTTAACCAGGACGGCGTCATCGACCTACTCAACGACATCCTCGGCGTCATCCAGCACTACGAAACTTCAGGTAATCAGCTTCCGCCCTATGACGTGCTGTACGACCGCGGGCCAACCGCAGGACCCAACTCCTGGAACATGACCGCGCCGGACGGAGTAATCGACCTGCTCAACGACATTCTTGGGGTTATCCTGCAGTACAGTCCTAACCCAGGCTGCACGTAGCCAGAGAGATATCGCGGATAATTTTCTGGCGGGCCTTCGTCACTGATTTCGGTCGCGGCGTCTGGGGTCTGGATTGTTCACGTGACGTCGCTGCGGCCCGAATGGCACCGGCTAGAATACTGAAGCCCATGCGCCCCGAGTTCCACAGAGTCCTAAACCTGGTCCTGGCCGCAGCCGCTGCCGCAGCGATCACTGCGCTCGTGCTCGCCAAAACGGTCTTCTAGCAGGGCCCGGAATCTCCTGGCCGAAATATACTCGGGAAATGCCCGTGGCGCCTACGTCCCTCATTCAATGCGTGGCGAAAGGGGACCGAACTGCGACCAGGGAGACTCACGGCCAAGGCTGCTAGCGCTCCGCCAACTCGCGCACGAGTGCGACCTCCGCCTCGCCCGGCTCAGGTAACTCGAAGGGCCCCGTGTAACGCTCCGTCTCGGCCTTCAGCTCATCCAGCTTCTCGCGGGAGGAGTCCAGCACGTCGCGCAGAACGGGGAGCGCCGGGTCCTCGCCATCGAACTTCCCTCGCACCTCCGAGACGACAGTCTCAAGAGATTGCAGCAGCGACCACTGCTCCTCGACGCCGGCCTGCATCCGCACCTTGTGCGCTTCGATGATCTCGTCCATCCGCGACTGCTCGCCGGTGTCCAGCTCCAAGCCGTTCATGAACGGGATCGGCACCGTTGGTCCCGAGCGATAGGCCTCCCAGGCCCGCTCACGCCCGAACTGGTGCGCCCTGACCACGTCCGCCTGGTCGTCGGGCCTGACGTCGTAGGCCTTCGCCCACTCCGGCTTCACGGGCACCTGATCGCCCAACCAGTCGTAGAACGAGCCGACCTGCAGACTCTTGCCTCTCCCCTTGCCCACTAGCGTCCCGTCTTCGACTAATGCCGCGACCTCAGCGCGTTTCTCGCCCTCCACCCGCTCCCACGCCTGAGGCATCACTATGACCCCATCGTGTGGGTCGTCGGGCTGTTCGGGCGCGAGATCAGCGTCTGTCCAGCCTTCGTGGCGCTCCACCAGCAGCGCCACCAGCTCGTCCAGCGGCTTGTACTCTTCGCGGGCCTTCCGCTCCAGCTCTGCGTACTCGCTCTCGGTGACCAGCTCCGTCGTCTCCCACTCGATGAACTCGGTGATCCGGTCGACGTTGACCTGCCAGAGCAGGAAGGTCGAGAGCCAGCCCGACCGAAGGCTCAGCATCTCGACGTTGGCCTCCAGCTGCATGACGAGCGGAACGAGGTTGCGGTTGATGCCGTTCATCAGGTCGATGTAGTAGTTGAAGTCGCGGCCCTGGTCGGCTGGCATCGTCAGCCGCCAGGCCGGGTCCTCGTCCTTGTCTTCCTTCCACGAACGCAGGACGAGCAGGGCCCGCTCCTTGGCGGTGAGTGCCGACGAGAGGCTCGACAGCCGCCTGTCCGTGCCGGTCACGTCCAGCGTTCCACGTCGATCACCGTCCGTCTCTCCAAGATGCGCACGGTCTTGAGGCCGCAGCGAGGACAGCGCGGCCGGCGCCGGTCCGGGCCGT
>JAJCYW010000018.1 GCA_029262675.1 Chloroflexota bacterium
TGCGCGAAGGCCGCGCCCGGCGGGCCTTCCGCCAACCGTCGGCGGATCTCCTCGGCGCACTCCTCCGAGCCAAGCAGCGACGTATCGACCTCCAGGTCGTACGCACCGATCTTGTGGACCTCCTGCTCCCAGAGCAGCACGGCCGGGGGAATCGGCTCGCCGGGCGCGGACGTCACGTAGCTGCCGGACGCGCTGTCGCGGCGGCGCTGCAGGACAACGTCGACCGGGCAACGGACGCCGACGAAAAGCACCGGCAGGCCGACTAGCCGTCGCGCGCAGTCGGCGGGCAGGCCGGGGTGGATCGCGCCGTGGAGGCCGCCCTCGAAGACGACGTTGAGGCCGAGGCGGCTGTGCGCGGCGATCGAATCGAACAACGCCGCGTACATCGCGGGGAGCAACGCCTCTAGTTCCGAGTTGTCGCCGCCGAGGCCGGGGCCACGGCCGGGCCGCAGGCCGACGCCGGGCTGGTATCGCTTCGGCGTCACGCCTCTCGCGAACACGTCGACGCCGAGGTTCATCCATACGCCATCGAACGTGTCTTGCATAACGCTGACGATGCTCGACTTCCCGGCCCGCGGCGCACCGTTCAGGATCACGATCTGGCCGGGCGCCGGCTCATCGCTCATGCTGACTCCTCTCAGGACGCTGACGCCTGCGCTCGCTTGAAACGCGAGCGGCGCGGCGTTACCATAGCGTGACACTAGATCACACTACATCCGGCCATGGTAGGAGGATAACAGCATGACTGTTCGCGGATACGTTCTCATCGAGGGCGAGGTAGGCCAGGCCAAGAGCGTGGGCGAGTTGGTGAAGGCGCTGGCGCACACCGACGCAAAGGTAATCTCCGTCGACACGGTCACCGGCCCGTTCGACGTGATCGTCCAGCTAGAGGCCGAAGACCTGGACAAGTTGGGGACCTGCATCACCGACGGCATCCAGCGCGTGGAAGGCGTCCAGCGCACCACCACCTGCCTGGCTGTGCGGCTGGGCTAGCCCTCCGGTCATCACACCGATCACCACGTGAACCAAGAGATGATCAGCGTCGAGGAAGCGCTGGAGCGCATTCTCTCCTACGTCGACCGATTGGCGCCGGAGACGAAGCCGCTGGAAAACGCGCTCGGCCAGGTGCTGGCGGAGGACGCCGTCGCGGCGTTCGATGTCCCGCCGCTCGACAACACCGCGATGGACGGCTATGCCGTTCACGCCGCCGACACGGCAGGCGCCAGCGAGGCGTACCCCGTGCGGCTGCGCGTCTCGGGCGAACTGGCGGCCGGCTACCTCTACGAGGGCGCTGTCGCTGAGGGCGAAGCCGTGCGCATTATGACCGGCGCGCCGATGCCGGCCGGCGCCGACGCAGTCGTCCCGTTCGAGGAGACGGATGAGGTCTCGCGCGCGCCGGGCGAGGGCGCGGGCACGTTCCAGAAGGGCGCGGAGACCGTCGGCGTCCTGAAGGCCGCCGCGCCGCGCGCCAACATCCGCGACGCCGGGGAGGACGTGGCGCAAGGCGACGTCGTCATGCCGGCAGGGACCACGCTCAACGCGGCGCAGATCGGCGTGCTGGCCTCGCTGGGGCAGGCGGACGCGACCGTCTACCGCCGGCCCGTCGTCGCAGTGCTATCGACCGGCGATGAGCTGCTCGAGCTTGGTAAACCTATCGAACCGGGCAAGATCTTCGACAGCAACGCCTACAGCGTCGCGTCGATGGTGCGCGAGGCCGGAGGCGTGCCGCTCATGCTGGGCATCGCCTCCGACACTGTGGATGCGCTTACGGCCAAGCTGCACGAAGGCGCCGAAGCCGACCTGTTGATCACGTCGGCCGGCGTCTCCCGCGGCGATTACGATGTCGTGAAAGACGTGCTGGTACGCGAAGGCAAGATCGATTTCTGGACGGTGCGCATGCGGCCGGGCAAGCCGCTGGCCTTCGGCGCGCTGAAGCTCGGCACGGGCGGCGAGAAGCGAACTGTCCCCCACGTCGGCCTGCCGGGCAACCCCGTCAGCTCCATGATCACGTTCGAGCTCTTCGGCCGGGCGGCGATCTTCAAGATGCTGGGCAAGGCCGGCTGGCAGCGCAGACAAGTGTTGGCAATCGCGGAAGAGCGCATCAAGAACACGGACGGCCGCCGTGTCTACGCCCGTGCGATCCTCTCGGAGCGCGACGGCCGTTACTACGCGGCGCTTACCGGGCCGCAGGGCTCCGGCATCCTCACGTCGATGGCGATGGCGAACGCGCTCGCCGTCGTGCCGGAGGACGTCCCCGCTATCGAGCCGGGCGACGCGGTGACCTGCCTAGTCCTATCCCCGTAGCCCGGCCCCGGCGGGGAGTGAAGGCGCTACGTGCAGTTGTGGTCGTACTGCTGAATCACGCCCAGGATATCGTTCAGCAGGTCGACAACCCCATCCGGCGCGGTCATGTTCCAGGCATTGGGACCAGCCGATGGCCCTCGGTCGTAGTGCGCATCATACGGCGACGCACCGCCAGGGGCAGGCTGGTAGTGGTTGATCACGCCCAGGATGTCGAACAGGAGGTCGACGACGCCGTCCTGGCCCGGCCCTGAGATCGTCTCCACGTCGTAGAAATCCCAGGGGCTCGTGGGGTCTCGCCGGCCGCCGAGGAGTTCGTCGGCGCCAAGTTCCCGGCCGTCTGCGCAACCGTCGCCGTCTGTGTTGTGGGCGGGGCCGCCGTAGCTCAAGGAGAAGCTGGACTCGGCGTTCGCCTGGACGTCGGCCAGCGTCATCCAGACCTGCTTGACCTGCCCGTCGACGAAGAGCTGCGTCTGGTCCGCGTAGTGGGGAGAGGAGGGATCTTCGCTCTCGCCGAGGGGCCGGATGGAATAGAACGTAATCGGATCGGTGAAGGCGACAGTGAAGATATAGGAGGAGCCGCTCTCGGCCCACCAGACCCCGCTGTCGAACTGATCTACGTTTGCCATGTGGAGGGCGGGCAGCTCTTTGTTGCCGCCGCCCACCCGGAAGATATGGCTATCCCGCTGGATCTTGTGCACGTCGCCCCAGAGAGAATTGAGCTGGCCGATGTTGGTTAGCATGAAGTCGGTCGACGTTTGGAGGGCGGCCACCAACTTGTCCTTGTCCGCCTGGCCCCACTGACCGGCCGGAGGCACGTTCGAGGCGGAGAAGCTGGGGTTGGCCTCGTAGAAGTCATCGATGAAGAGACGGCCCAGCGCCGTCTCCGGGCTCTCCCGATCCTGGACGAAGTCCCACCCGGCGAACAAGTCCATGGCGGCCTGGAGGTCGCCATTGGGGTCCGGCGTGCCGGGGCCGACGACTGTCCAGACATCAAGGGCGGCGGGGATGAACAGGCGGGCGCGCACGGAGAGGCTGTCGAAGGCCATCGTGATCATGTCCTGAGTGCCGTGCTGGGGACGCGACTCCAGCACTTCGACGGCGCGGGTGCCGCGATCACCGAGGCCGCCGGATCTGCTGCCGCCGACGTAGCTAGGGAAGTCGTCTGGATTCAAGTCGGGGGCGGTGGTCCAGGCGGAGTTGTTGGCGTTCTGAAGGTAGCCCCACGACGGGTTGACAGTCTGTGGCATCTGACCGCTGGTGAGGAGCGGGCCCCAGTCGTTCGCCGACATGGAGCCGTCCACCGGCTGCGACCAGTCGATGCTCTCCGGCTTGTCGGCCATGCGGGCGCTCCAGGTGTAGCTGATATTGCCGGCGCGGTCGGCGGCGATGATGTTCCACTTGTGCATGTCGGGCACCTGTGTGGGATCCAGCACGGTAGCGATCGACGTGGCCTCGTTGGCGTCGAAGAGGACGAGGCGGCTGAGCACGTTGTCGAAGCTACTCATCGCCGCCGCGTAGTAGACGCCTGAGCCGATGCCGATAAGCGGGCCGTGGACGGAGTAGTAGTTGGTGAACGTCTGCTCGACGATGTCCTCTCCCACCTTCTCCTTGATCGTCACTGTCTCCGCCTGCACGTTCACCCACTGGCCGTCGCGCAGGTACTGGAGGGCGGCTTCAGGGTTCACCGTCTCCGCGTAGATATCGGCCGTGTCAGCACCGTTGTTGGTCATGGTCCATGCGACTTCATCGTTGGCGCCCATGGCGATGGCGGGGAAGCCGAAGAGGAGAGACCCGGCCACGTTGGTCCCGGGGTAGTTCAGATGCGCCTCGTACCACTGGCGGGTGAAGCCGGTCCACGGTAAGTGAGGGTCGCCGTTGAGCATCGTGACGCCGAGGGTGGACATGGAGGGCGAGACCGCCCACATGTTGGAGGCGTCCTCCGCCTGCGTGCCGCTGCCGGCCCCACCGGCGTTCATATCGCTCGTGGCGATGCTGTTCTGCTCGGCCATCGCCAGGTAGTGCATCCAGGCCAGGACTTCGTAGGGTTGGACGTAGCTGATCCAGTTCGCCAGCGTGTCCGCTTCCTCGAAGATGTAGCGGTTGATGCCGGCGACGAAAGCGTCGATGCGGCTGCGGTGCTCCGGCGCCAACGCCTGATAGCTCGCCTGCGCCGTCTGCGGCACGTGGAGGCGGTACACATTGTTGTCGTTGTCCGCGCTGCCCAGGCCGAACTCGGCCAGCCGGCCGGCGGCCGTGAGGTAGTTTCGGCGCATCTGGTCCAGGTGATCCTGGGCTTGGACGTAGCCCAGGGCGTAAGTAGCGGCTTCGGGTGTATCCCCGTAGATGTGAGGCACACCGAAGCCGTCTCGATAGACGGTGACGTTGCCGGCACTGCCTGCATTGGCGGGCGGGCCTTTCGGCACACCGGCGGACGCGCCTGCCAGGAGCGCGGCGATGACGAACAGCAGCGAAGAGACTATCGCGATTCGCGGCAACGAGCGAGAGAACATCTTGAGCCTCTTCAGTATCACCAGGAGTCGGCGGGGAGAGCACCTAGGATTGGATGCGGCTATCGTATGCAGGATGGCGAGGCCTGTCTAGGGCCGAACGGCCTATAGCCCGCCTGCGGCTGCCGGCGGCACGGGCGCCTCCCACGGCCGCGCGCTATCATGGCGGTCGGATCGTTCAGCCAATGATGCAACCACCCGCCCCCGTCCCCGAAGCCGCACGCCAGCACCTCCGTGCCGCGATGGCCCTCCACGAAGACGGCGATATCGAAGGCGCGCTGGCCGCGGCGCGAGCGGCCCTCGACATCGCGCCGCGCTTCGCCGACGCGCTCTCGTACCTGGGATCGACGCTGGTCGCGCGCGCCGGGCGCTACGCGGAGGGGCTGGCGACGCTGGAACAAGCAGTGGCCGCCGCGGCAGACGACGCCGCGATCCACTACACGCTGGGCTGGAGCTACGAATTCGTTGCGTATCGGGTGTCGCGCAGGCCGCAGCACTCCGCCAAAGGCGGATCCGCATCGGCAGAGCGGCTCGATGCCGACGAGCTCTACCGCAAGGCGGAAGCGAGCCTGCGACGCTGTCTGGAGCTGGGGCGCGACGCTAGGCCGCCAAACGCTAAACTGATAGAAGACGCACAGGATTTACTCTCGAGCATCATCAGGGAGGATGTCCCATGAGGGGACCGGTCCTCTCATGGATGCCGTCCCATGAGGGAGCCGTCCCATGAGCCCCGCCAGAATGCCGATCACTGCAGTCCTCTTCGGCATTGGGCCGATAGGCGCCGGCATCGGCCGGCTGGCCGCGCAGCGCGATGAGATAGCGCTCGTCGGCGCGATCGACAGCGGACCCGACAAAGTGGGCCGGCCCCTGTACGACCTGCTGGAGACCACGCCCCCCTCGGCGACGCCGCAACCGCAGGTCGAGGCGGACGCAGCGGCCGTCCTCGCGTCAGCGAAACCGGACGTTGTTCTGCATGCCACGGGTTCGTACCTGGAGGACGTTGCACCGCAGCTAGTCGCCTGCGCGCAGGGCGGCGCGAACGTCGTATCAACCTGTGAAGAGCTTTCCTACCCCTGGGTCCGGCACCCGGGGCTGGCGAAACAGCTCGATGCGGAAGCAAAGGCCAACGGCGTGACGCTGCTCGGGACCGGCATCAATCCCGGCTTCGTCATGGACACGCTCGCCGTGACGCTGAGCGGCGTCTGCCAAGTGATCGATAGCATCCGCCTCACACGCATCGTCGATGTCGGCACTCGCCGGTCGCAGCTCCAACGCAAGGTCGGCGTCGGCCTGCCGGAATCCGAGTTCCGCGAAAAGGCCGCGACGGGGCGCTTCGGCCACGTCGGCCTCAAAGAGTCCTGCTGGATGATCGCCGCCGCGCTCGGCTGGCGGTTCGACGAGCTAACGGAGACGTTGGAGCCGGTGGCGGGGACCGATGCGACGGGAGCCGGTCAACTGCAGACGGTGCGGGGCAGCATCGGAGGCCGTACGGTTATCGAAGCGGTCGTGGAGATGTCTATTAACGCGGAGCGCCCTCGCGACGAGATCGTCATCGCCGGTACGCCCGGCGTGCGACTCGTCATCGAGGGCGGCGTGGCAGGCGACCAAGCGACGCCGAGCGTAATCGTGAACTCGATCCCAGGCGTACTCGCGCACCCCGGCGGGCTGGCGACGATGCTAGACCTGCCGCCGCCGGCCGGAACGGGCGCCACGTCGTGACAGCGATCCTGGAGCGCTTCGAAGAGCTGCATCCCAACTCGCTCCGCCTTCACCGGCGCGCCGCCGACGTGTTTCCGAACGGCGTCACGCACGACATCCGCTACTTCACGCCCTTCCCGCTGTACATGGAGCGAGCGCAGGGCTCCCGCAAGTGGGATGTCGACGGCAACGAGATCATCGACTTCGTGATGGGCCACGGCGCGCTGCTGCTGGGCCACAACGAGCGCAGCGTCCAGGCCGCCGTCGCCGCCCAGCTCCAGCACGGCACGCACTACGGCGCGTCCCACGAAGCCGAAATTGAGTGGGGTCTGCGCGTCAAACAGCTCATCCCATCCGCGGAATCACTCCGCTTCACCAGCTCCGGCACGGAGGCGACGATGATGGCCGTGCGGCTGGCCCGCGGCTACACAGGACGCTCTACGGTTGTGCGCTTCAGCCAGAACTTCCACGGTTGGAACGACATCATGGTCGGCGCGCCGGACCGCGAAGGCGTCCATCCTCACGCCTTCGGCATACCGGACGAATCGCTCGCGAACGTCGTCGTCGTACCGCAGAACGATCCGGAGACGCTGCGGCAGACCTTGAAGGAAGAAGATGTCGCGGCCGTGATCCTGGAGCCGACCGGCGCGCACTTCGGTGAGATTCCGCTCGACCCCGCGATGCTGCCGCTGCTGCGCGAGACGACAACCGCCGCCGGCGCGGTGCTGATCTTCGACGAGGTGATCACGGGATTCCGCGCCTCGCCCGGCGGCGTCCAGGCCGCGACCGGCATCACGCCCGACCTGACGACGATGGCGAAGATCCTGGCCGGTGGCCTGCCGGGCGGCGCCGTCGCGGGTAGCCGGGAGATCGTCTCGCTGATCGAGTTCGGCGCCGGCGACCGCGGCGAATTCGGCAGCCGCATCCCGCATCCCGGCACCTACAACGCCAACCCGCTCTCGGCGGCCGCCGGCGTCGCGGCGCTGGACCGTGTAGCCACGGGAGAACCGCACCGCCACGCCAACGCCCTCTCGCGAGACCTCGTCGTCCGGCTCAACGATGTGCTGCGCGCGGCGGGCGCGGCCGGCTGCGCGTACGCCCACACCTCGATGTTCCACATCGTCCTGGGGGCAGAGTGCCCCGCGCCCGTCGATGGGTTCGACTGGGACTGGCAGGGACGCCCCGGCGATCGCGTGCCGCGCACGGCGGCCGACGTCGTGTGGGCGCTCCGCCGGGGAATGCTCAACGAACGCGTCGACCTGATGGGAAGCGGCGGGATGGTCTCTTCGGCCCACAGCCAAGAGGACATCGACCACACAGTGCAGGCGTTCGAGCGAACAATCCTCCAGATACAAAACGAAGGCCTGCTCTAGGGTCCGCCAGTAGGGGTATTCCCTCACTAATTCAGGCCAACTCCACTACTAAGCCCTACGGATTCCCGTAGTAGAGCCGATAGTGGCAATAGGAAAACGTATCGCGTGCCGCGATAAAGGCAAACCACTCGAAAGGGTGGGACGCAAAGCGTTTGGCCTTCCGTTCCGCAGCCACGGAACGTTGGCAGCCACGCTACCGAAGGTGCGCCCCGACATGATGAGGGGCAGGAGATGCTCGGTAGCGCGACCAAGGGTTCCGCACCACTCCACGACTCTGTCGATGCCGCGCCCGCGTCTACGGCCAGATCCGCGCCGGAGGAACGACGCCCGTTCGCCAGGCCGCAGTCCAGCATGCTCATGTGGGCGATCTTGCCTCTCGTCGCCGCGGCCATCACGTGGTCGCTGGAAGGCGACCGGCTCGTCGCAGCCCAGGTCCACCAGGTCGGCGAAGTCGCAGGCATCACCGTCATTGGCATCGCCGGAACGCTGCTCGCGTTCCGCATCCGCCATAACAGCATGCGGACGGAACGCAACTACTCTGCGCACCTGGAGGGGCTCAGCCAGCGCCTGCGCAGCCTGGCGTACCAGGACTCGCTTACGGAGCTCTACAACCACCGTTACTTCTACGAGCAGCTCAGCCATGAGGTGGAACGGGCCGTGCGATACGGCCGGCCGGTGTCCGTGATCCTGATGGACCTGAACAATTTCAAGAACGTTAACGATACGTACGGCCACCTGATGGGCGATAAGCTGCTCAGCTTCCTCGGCGGCGTGATCTCCGCGCAGGTCCGCAGTGCCGACATCGCTGCGCGCTACGGCGGCGATGAGTTCGCCGTCATCCTTCCGGACACCCCGCGCGCCGCCGCGGAGATAACGGCACGCAAGCTGACCAGCGCCATCGCCCGCAGTCACGACGCGAGCGACCCCATCGGCGATGGCATACCCATCAGCGCGTCGTTTGGCGTCGCGACCTGCCCGGACGAGGCGAGAACCGTTGCCGACCTGCTGCAACTGGCCGACGAACGAGTCTACGCGGAGAAGAGCCGCAACACGGACCACCGCCGCCTCCGCTCCGGATAGCCGCTGCAGCCGCACCACGGCCGTAACGCCAGCAGGCTCCCGCCTGTTCTCCTATTTGAGAACCACGCGCCGCCGGGATTCGTTGTCGCCCCAAGAGGCGCGTGGTAGACTGACTGTGCAGAGAGATTCACGCCTTACAGAAGCGCCCGCTCTCGCCGATCGCGCATCCGAGGCGAAGCGCGCATCGCAGGCGAAACGAAGGAGACCCGCCGCTCATGTATCGAGGAGCCGCCTGGACCGTGGGAGCAGTGCTGGGAGCCGTACTACTCGCGCTCGTCTTCACCCTCGGCTACGTCACGAACGATGACGGGGGCGGCAGCACGCAGCCCAACGTCCAGATCGACACCGGTTCCGGCGATGGCTCGGTCGACTTCAGCACCCTCGAGGAGATCGTCGACATCCTCCAGCGCGAGTACTTCGGCCGCGACACGCTGGACGAAGCGCTGCTCTACGAAGCCGCGATCCAGGGCATGATGGACAGCCTGGCCGATACGGGCACCTTCTACATCGACCCGACCTCCTTCGAGCTCTCGCTTGGCCCGTCCGGCAGCTTCGAGGGCATCGGCGCGACCGTCAACCAACAGGAGAACGAGATCGTGATCGTCAACCCGTTCGAGGGTAGCCCGGCCGAAGCGGCCGGCCTCGTTACCGGAGACATCATCCTGGCTGTCGACGGCGAATCAATCGCCGGCTGGCCTCTGGACCGGGCCGTGCTCCGGGTCCGCGGCGAGAAGGGCAGCGAAGTTCTCCTCACGATTCGTCACGTTGATGGTGAAGTGGAAGACTACAGCATTGTTCGCGATGAGATCCGCGTCCATAGCGTTTCGACTTCGCCCCCCGGCGGCGTGCTGCGAGACACCGACGGTGACGAAGCCACCGACATGGCCTACGTGCGTATCCTCCAGTTCACGGAGCTAACGCCAAACGAAGTCGAAGAGGCCGTCAGTCAAGCTGTGACGGACGGTAAACAAGGTCTCGTCGTCGACTTGCGCGGCAACCCCGGCGGCCTCTTCAACCAGACGCTGGACACCGCCGACATCTTCCTGGACGAAGGCATCATGCTGATCGAACTGAGCGACAACGACGAAGAGACGGTCTACCGCGCGCGGCCCGGCGGCGTCGGCACCGACATTCCGATCGTAATCCTCGTCGACCGGTTCAGCGCAAGCGGCTCCGAAGTGCTGGCGGCGGCGCTCAAGGACAACGGTCGCGCGACTATCATGGGCGAGACGAGCTTCGGTAAGGGGACCGTGAACCGCTCGCGCGAACTGGAGGCTGGCGGAGCGATCTTCGTCACCATCCGCCACTGGCTGACACCGAACGGCGTCCAGATCGACGGCGTCGGCATCCGGCCGGACGTCGAGATTTCGCCCAGCCCGTTCGAACCGCTCTACGACGCGCTGGCAGACACCCAGATCTACGCAGCCATCGACCACCTCCGCGGCCTCGGCGCGACGACCGAACCGGCGCCCTCGTCGGTCGCGCCCTAGCCGGGGCACCTACTGCCATGGCCGTCGTCCAGGTGGCCACCAACAAGAAGGCCCTCCACGACTACGAGGTCTTGAAGCGATTCGAGGCCGGGCTCGCTCTCATGGGGAGCGAGATCAAGTCGATTCGGGACAACCGCGTCCAGATCCGCGAGGCCTACGTACGGCCGGAGAACAGCGAGATGTGGTTACTGAACGCCCATATCGCGCAGTACGCGCCGGCTGGCGCTGACGGTCACGAGCCGACGCGATCGCGCAAGCTGCTACTGCACAAATCGCAGATCCGGGAACTCTCCCGCGCCGTGCTGGAGCAGGGGCTGACGATAGTGCCGCTGCGACTCTACCTTAAGGACGGCATCGCCAAAGTCGAGATCGCGCTCGTGCGCGGCCGCAAGAGCTACGACAAGCGCGCCGTGATAGCGAAACGTGACGCCAACCGCGAGATCGCCCGCGCGCTCCGCAATAAGCAGTAGGGCTGGCGCGTCCCGGAGGGACGCGCCAGCTTCATGTTGCGCGTTCCGCGCAACATGGGGCCCCAGACACAGAGGGTCGAAGCAACTTCGTGTTCCGCGTTCCGCGCAACACGGACCCCAGACACAGAAGGTCGCAACAGCTTCATGTTGCGCGTTCCGCGCAACATGGGGCCTTGTCCAAGCACACACTATCCGGGCAAGCGATGCGTGCAGCTCGCGGCATGGCTGCAGCTGCGAGCAGGTGTGTGACCTGCGTTCCTTGACGAATTTTCTCGCATCGTGATAGCATCAATGTTAGGAAAGGAGGTGATGCGGATGCATGCTAAACGTTGCGACGGCCTTGCGCCTCGCGCCATCCGCGACTCCTTGGAGGTAGCCATCTCCTAGGCGTCGGCCCTCCCTCCATGGGAGGGTGTGCTAGGCGCTTTGGCCTAGCGACCACGGGTGACCCCAGCTACACGCTGGGGTCACCTTTTAGTTTCGCTGCGCGAAACTAAGGGGTTACGCGGCAATTCGCACGGGGGCGGCTTTCTCGTTCGCTGCGCGAAACCAACGGGTTACGCGGCAATTCGCACGGGGGCGGCTTGCTCGTGCGCTGCGCGAAACTAACGGGTTGCGCGGACCTTCGCGCTGGGGTCACCTTTTGGTTTCACTACGTGAAACTAGCGGCCACCCGACGTGCCTTGCGCTGGAGTGGCTTTCTCGTTCGCTTCTCGAACTACCAGATCAGGCACAAGAGGGCTGGAGTGGCTTCTTTCTTGCACCCTGTGAGATAATGGTCTCCGGATGAGCCGAGAACTGGACCTTGCCAAACTGGATGGGCTGCTGCAGACGGAGTCGTTCGGCCGCGCCGTCGCCTACGAGCGCAGCGTCGGCTCCACTATGGAGCAGGCTGCGACAGCCGCGCGCAGCGGCGCCACGGAGGGCTTCGTCGCGATAGCAGAGGAGCAGACGGCGGGACGCGGGCGGCTGGGCCGTTCGTGGATATCACCGCCCGGCGAAAACCTCTACCTCACCATCGTCGTCCGGCCCACGATGGCGCAACTCCGCCAGCTCGCCGTCGTCACCCCGCTGGCCGTCTGCCGCGCAATCGAGGAGGAGACGGCCCTGCTACCGCGCATCAAGTGGCCGAACGACGTGTTGCTCGCTGGAAAGAAAGTCTGTGGCAACTTGGTCGACTCGGAGATCACGGCGGACGCCGTCGACTACGCACTGATCGGTGCCGGCATCAACGTCAATCTGGACGCGGCGGCCCACAGCGAGATCCGCGAGATCGCCACCAGCCTGCGGACCGAGCTCGGATTCGACGTCGAACGCGAGTCGCTCCTGGCCGCCACGCTCAACTATCTAGAGGAGTTCTACCTCGCCGTCGGCCGGGGGGATGTCGTGTCTGTCGCCTGGAAACAGCGGCTGGATACGCTCGGCCAGCATGTGCGCGTGGAAGATGCCGGCGGCCATGTGGAAGAGGGAGTGGCGGTGGATGCCGACTCGGACGGGTCGTTGATCGTGCGGCGGGACGATGGCAGCCACGTCAGGATCGAAGCCGGCGACGTGACGCTGCGCGATCCCTCGGCTACGTAGCCCCGGAGTCCGGCCAGCTGTCCGGCGCTTCGTCCGCTTTCCTAACCACGACGGTAAGGTGGTCGACGCGCGTGATGACGACGCGCTCGCCTTCGCTGACCGGTTCGCCCTCGGCGCGCGCCTTCCAGCCGGTGCCCTCGAACAGCACGGTGCCCTCCGGATCAATCGCCGTGCGCGCCACCGCCTCCCTGCCAACGAGACCGCTGGGGCCCATGTAGGCCGAGCCTCGCCGCGAGCCCACGAGCGCGCCCATCACCAGCACGAAGAAGAGCGCCAGTGCGGCCGCCATCGGATAGATCAGCCAGACGCTCACCTGGAACTCCGGGTTGCTGGAGCTGGTGAGTAAGAGCCCGCCGAAGACAAGAGACACTGCTCCGCCGATGCCGAGCACGCCGAACCCGGAGACGAACACCTCCGCGATGAAGAGCGCGAACGCCAGGAAGATCAGCGCGACGCCCGCCCAGTTCACGGGTAGCGCCCCCAACGCGAAGAACGCCAGGATCAGCGCGATCACGCCGAAAACGCCGGGGAAGATGAGGCCCGGGTTCAGCAGCTCGATAAACAGCGCCGCCGCGCCCAGGCTAAGCAGCAGGAAAACGATGTTCGGGTCGGCGATCAGCGAAAGAAAACGCTCGATGAGGGTGCGGTCGTTGTAGACGATGCCGCCCGGCGCGTCGAGCAGTTGGAGCGTGACCGGCCGGCCTTCAGGGCCAACGTTGACCGTGCGGCCTTCCGACTGCTCCAGCACGGATTCGAGCGTACGGGCCTGGAAGTCGACGATGCAGCGCCGGACCCCGTCATCGCCGGTGCGGCAGGGCGGTTCCCTGCCCTCTCCCACCTCGCATTCGCCGGTGGCCTCGCAAGCGTTGGCGGCGATCGCTTCCGTCACGGCCTTCTCCGCCCACTGCACGTTGCGGCCGCGGTCCTCTGCGATCCCGCGGATCAGCGCGGCCAAGTCGTTCGTGATCTTCTCACCCAGCGTCCCTTCGATGTCCTCGCCGCCGGAGCCGACAGGGCTGGCGGCGCCGATCACGCTCGTCGGGGCCATCGCCGCGACGTGGCCGGCCATCGTAATGAACGTCCCTGCGGACGCGGCCTGTGCTCCGGCCGGCTGCACGTAGACAATGACGGGAACGCGGGAGCGGTTGATGCGCTTGACGATCTTCTCCATCGACGAGACCAGGCCGCCATGCGTATCGAGCCGGAAGACGACGGCGCGGGCGTTGGTGTCCTCCGCCTCGTCGATGCCGCGGTCGACGTAGCCCTCCATCACGGGGTCAACGATGCCGTCGTAGGTCAGCACGTGGACGGCCTCTTCGGCGTCAATCGACGTGGCACAGGCGGCGAACACGCCAATCAGCAGCAATAGGCCCGCCACCAAGAGCCGCCAGCGAGAGAGGCCTCGCGTGCGAGGGGAGAACGTGAGCCGTGGCAGATACGTCATCGGCAATCTCCTACACCCATTATGGCACGCCGGCGTCGTGAGGTGCCCCCGGTAGGTTCGCCAGGGCTCAGGCGCCGAGCACGCGCGCTCCTATCCGCGGAGCACGGCGGCGATCGATTCTCCAGTAACCTCGACGATGCGGTCGATCTGCTGTTCTGTCGTCACCAGGGGCGGCGCGAGCAGGATACTATCTCCCTTGACGCGCGTGATCACGCCGCGCTCGCGCATGGCCATCATCACGCGCGGCCCCACCTTCTGCGCCGGGTCGAAGGGCGATTTCATCGATTTGTCGGCCGTCAGCTCAACGGCGGCCATTAGCCCCAGTCCTCGCACGTCACCGACGTTGGCGTGCGAGGAGAGCTGCTCCAGGCCGCGCTGCAGCTGTGCGCCAAGCTCATCGGCGCGTGCGACGAGCCCCTCATCTTCGATGATCTGAATGTTGCGCAGTGCGACGGCGCAGGCCGTCGGGTGACCGGAGTTCGTGTAGCCGTGCATGAACTTGGCGGCCGGCGGCGAGGAGAGCATCGCGTCGTGGATCTTGCCGGAGACGAGGAACCCCGCCAGTGGCACGTAGGCGCTGGTGATCGCCTTGGCGACGGTCATGATGTCCGGCTGCACGCCCCAGTGTTCCAGAGCGAACCAGCGGCCTGTGCGGCCAAAACCCGTAATCACCTCATCGGCGATGAGCAGCACGTCGTGCCTGTCGCAGATCTCGCGGACGCGCGGCCAGTAGCCGGGCGTCGGCGGGATGATGCCACCGGCGCCGTGCATCGGCTCGCCGATCACGGCCGCGACGTTCCCCGGCCCGGCGCTGAGGATCGCATGTTCAATGTCATCGGCGCAGGCCAGCGTGCAGTCGTCCACTCCGGGGCAATGGCCGCAGCGATACGGGTAGCACGTCGCCGCGCGCTCGACACCCTCGAGCAGAGGGCCGAAGCCTTCATGGAAGGGAGGCAGGCCCGTAACAGCCGTCGCGCCGAAGGTTCCACCGTGATAGGCCTCGCGCCGCGCGATGACGGTCGTCTTCTCCGGCCGCTCGCGCAGGTGCCAATAGAAGCGAGCGATCTTAAGCGCCCCCTCTACGGCTTCAGAACCGCTGTTGCAGAAGAAGACGGCCTGCAGGTTGTCGTAGGCGAGGGACATCAACCGCTCGGCAAGCTCGATCGCCGGCACGTTCGCGAAACCGACGTAAGAGTTGGAGAACGCCAGCTGCGCCATCTGCCGCGCCGCAACGTCTGCCAGCTCCTTCCGGCCGTGGCCAACGGCGACGTTCCAGAGACAGGAGAGCCCATCAATGTACTCCTTGCCCTCGGCATCCCACAGCAGCGCGCCCTCGCCGCGGACGAAGATGACGGCATCCTGGTGGTCGCTGACGTGGTACTGGGGGTGGATCTGATGGCTCAGATCGCTCTTGCGCAGCGCTTCGACCTCTTGTGCGTTCATTCCAGCTCCTTCAGCAGTTCACGCGCAATTTCCGATTCGTTCCAGGGCACGTGCTCCGTCCCGATAATAATCGATCGCTCCGTACCCTTCCCAGCCAGCAGCACGGTATCGCCCTCGCGCGCCCGTACAAACGCCCGGCGGATCGCATCACGGCGGTCGGGCACACGCTCGAAGTCTTCGCCTTCATGGCGATCGGACGCCAGCAGACCAGCGGTGATCGACTCGATAATGGCGTCGGGGTCCTCGCGGCGTGGGTCCTCGTTCGTCAGCACGGAAAAGTCGGCCAGCTCGGCGGCGGCGGCGCCCATGCCCGTCCGCCTCGCCTCGTCGCGTTCGCCGGCGCAGCCAAAAACGGCGATCAGCCGCCCCGCAGTCACCGGACGCAGGACCGACAGCACCCGCAGCAGCGCCTCCGCCGTCGAGGCGATGTCGATCACCACGCGGAACCTCTGCCCCGCATCGACCGCTTCTAGCCGGCCCGGCACGCCGGTGAACGACTCGAGCCCGGCCGTGATATCGTCCAGGGAAACGTCCTGCGACCGCGCCACCGCGGCGGCGGCGAGGCAGTTGGAGACGTTGTAGCGGCCTGCCAATTGAACAGATACCTTTCGCTCCCCTTCCGGCGTGATCAGCCGGAACGCCGTTGAGAGGCCGTTCGCCTTCACACCCGCCGCGCGCACGTCAGCCGCCGCATCGATACCGTAGGTGACGGCAGGCAGCGCCGTCAGCGACGCGAA
Organism: Chloroflexota bacterium; assembly: GCA_029262675.1. Taxonomy (GTDB): domain Bacteria; phylum Chloroflexota; class Dehalococcoidia; order DSTF01; family RBG-16-68-14; genus JADFKB01. The sequence continues at coordinate 16,128 of JAJCYW010000018.1, forward strand.
GTACTCCGAGGCCGGGTCGTCCGCGTTGAGCACGGACGCCTGCGGCACGCCGTCCTTCTCAACGTCGCCCAGCATCTCGAACAGCCGGCCTTTGGCCCGCCGGTACTCGTCCATGGAGCGGTGGAAGTCGAGATGGTCGCGGCTCAGCGTCGTGAACACGCCGACGTCGAAGTGGCACCCGTCGACGCGATGCAGGGCCAAGCCGTGCGACGACGCCTCGATAACGGCGTAGGCGCATCCCGCCTCCACCATCTCGGCGAGCTGGCGCTGGACGTCGTTCGCCTCCAGCGTCGTCATATGGCTGTCGTTCAGTTCCGCTTCACCGCCTGTCTGGAACGCGACGCTGCTTAGGTAGCCGCAGGAACGTCCGGCCGACTCCAGCAGGTGGGCGATGAGGTGAACCGTCGTCGTCTTTCCGTCCGTCCCCGTCACGCCAACGACGCCCAGCTTTCGCGCCGGCTCGCCGTAGAACCCGGCCGACGCCTGCGCCAGCGCGCGCCGCGTGTCCGGCACGGTGACGACGGTCAGTTCCGCCTCCTGCGCAAAGGCGTGCCACTGTTCGCGGCGGTCCTCCTGCACCAGGAGCGCGGTCGCGCCACGTTGGGCGGCCTGGGCCAGGTGATCGTGGCCGTCCGTCTCGAAGCCGGGGACGGCGACGAAGAGGGCGCCGTGTTCGACGCGACGGCTGTCGGCACAGACACTGGTTACGGGCCCCGGCCGACCCGAGATGACGACAGCGCCATCTAGCATGGACAGCCATGCGGGTGCGTCAGAAGCGAAAGGGGGGCCAGCCATAGAATCGCGTCATTATATCAGGGCGCACGATGTGCCCGATCAGGCCACCGCCGTAGCCGCTCTGCCGGGCGAGGCGCAACTCACACTGTTGCCCCGCCGATACTTGTCTACAGGAGGAGGGCTACATGCCAGACAGTCTCCGGCGCCCGGCGGAGGAGCCGCCCGTACCCAACGTACGCGTGCCCAACGTTCGGTCGCCCGACGCCGCCACGCCCGGCGACAGTGAGTTCGCCCGCATCGACCGAGAAGCCGGGCGGGAGATGGCGCGTGCGCGCCGCACCGTCTGGCTGAGCCTACTGATGGGTGCCGGCATCGGCATGTTGTTGATCTTGTGGGCCATTCTGGGCCGTAGCCTGGATTCAGAAACACAGCTCCTGTTTGGCGTGCTTGTCGGCGTGGAAGCAACGGCGATGGGCTTTCTCCTGGCCTACTACGTGCATACCACGCAGGTCCGCGTGATGGAGCGCTACCTGAACCAGGTCCGCCGGCTGGCACTCCGCCTGCAGGACCTCTCGACACGCGACTCGCTCACTGGCCTCCACAACCACGGCTACTTGCTCACGCGCATCGAGGAGGAGATCAGCCTGGCGCGGCGCCACGCGCGCTCCCTGTCGATCATCATCCTCGACCTCGACAACTTCAAAGACGTCAACGACCGTCACGGCCACCTCGTCGGCGACGAGGTATTGCGACGCATCGCGCAGGCGATCCAGCAGCGTGTGCGCCAGCACGACGTTGTCGGACGTTACGGCGGCGACGAGTTCTGCATCATCATGCCACAGACTGACAAGCTGGGCGCGCTGGCGACCGTGGAGAAGCTGCTGGAGGCGATGGACGAGCTTTCCGTGGAGTTGCGCGGCTGGACGGACGGCACCACGTTCAGCTCTGGCGTCTGCACCTACCCGGAGGATGGCCGCAGCGTCCACACGCTGATCGCTTACGCCGACTCCCTGCTCTATCGCGAGAAGCAAGAGGTACGGGCCGCGCAGACCGCGGTCGCTCCGGCCGCGCCGCCGACACCGCCGGCGCCGCTTGAAGGGTCGGCCTGAAATCGCGCCGTTACGTCCGAGACTGGGTGGAGTCAGGCGGCCTGTACGCCGAGTTCTGTAACCTGCCGGCATCCGGCAGGCCGGTGGCCATCTATCTAGGCCCGCCGTTACCAGCGGGCTCGAGCAGCCTACCCGAGGACGGGACCGGGCGCCCCTCTCCGACGAATCGGAGGTGTCCTCCTATTTGGCCTTGCTCCGGGTGGGGTTTGCCCCACGCCCCCATTACTGAGGACGCCGGTGCGCTCTTACCGCACCATTTCACCCTTACCACGAACCGCTGCGACGAATCGGAGCGGCCGGGGCGGTATGTTTCTGTGGCACTATCCGTCGGGTCGCCCCGCCCGGGTGTTACCCGGCACCCTGCCCGGTGGAGCTCGGACGTTCCTCCCCGGCCTTGCGGCCGCGGCGGCCACCCGGCCCCCTGACTCCAGTTTGATTCTATCTCATTGCTCCACATGCTGTCGCATGTGGACGCGCGTGGTTGCGACCGCTAGTTGTCCAGAGCTTCGTTGGCGAGAGCGTCCGCGACCTTGTTTTCCTCTCGCGGCACGTGCAGCAGGCTGAATTTCTCGAACTGACTGAGCAGGGCGCGCGCGCGATCATACAGCGGTCGCAGCTTGGCGTTGCGTACCTTGTAGCGACCCTCCAGCTGCCGGATGACGAGCTGCGAGTCCATCCGCAACTCGATAGACGTCGCGCCTAGCTCCAGCGCGGCCTCCAGCGCGTCGAGCGCGCCCTGGTACTCGGCCTGGTTGTTCGTAGCGTGGCCCAGCGCCCGCGAGATGCGGCGCAACTCCGTTCCCGCGTCGTCGTAGATCACGGCGCCTAGCGACGCGGCGCCGGGGTTGCCGCGCGAAGCGCCGTCCGTGTAGGCGACGGCGCTGCGTGGGGGTGTGTCGCTCACGGACGGAGCAGCATTTGCAGCCCATCGTCGCGGACGACGACGCGGTCGACGAGGTCACGCAGATGCGTCTGCTTCTCGTTAATTGGCAGCGTTGCCCAGCCGTCCAGCAGCGCCGCCAGCGTCCGTTGCCGCCCCCGAGACCGCTCGCCGGCGTTGACATGCTCCTGCAATCTGCGCTGGATCTCCTCCAGCTCCTCTTCCAGCTTGAGCTGATTTGACGCCGTTGCGATGTTCAGCTTGCGGAGCTGTTCGCGGCTGATGCGGCCCTTGCCCGCCGCCGTGAGCTGCTCGTTCAGTCTTCGATCGAGCTGGCGCATACGCACGTGGAGGCGATTCGATTTCTCTTCCCACTCCGCGACGACCCCATCGCCGTTGCCGGCCTGCGGCAGCAGCGCGTCGACGTCGAGGCCGGCGAGCTCCGACCGGACGTGCTCCTCCAGCGCCTCGGCCCGCTGGGTGTGGTAGTCGCACATGCTCTGGTTTGTGCGCGTTTCGCACTGGTAGTAGCGGTAGGAGGCGTTGCCTTCGCTGCCGCTGCGCCGCTTCCAGCTCTGGCGCCGGCTGACGCCGATCATCTTGTTGCCGCAGTGGCCGCAGCGCACCAGCCCGGCCAGCAGGAACGGCGTCGGCTTGCGCTGCGCGTAGTTGTTGCGGCGAGCGCTGAGCCGGTCCTGCACAGCCCGGAAGTCGTCGGGGCTGACCAGCGCCGGGTGGCTGCCGGGCACACGCACGCCAAACCGCGAGTAGGTACCTAGGTAGACTCTGTTGCGCAGGATGTCGCGGATGCTAACCATGCTCCAGTTGCCACCGCGTCGCGTCCGCAGACCCTCTTCGTTTAGCCGCCGCGCGATTAGGCGGATGCCCATCCCCTCCTGCAGGTAGAGGCGGAAGATGTAGCGCACAACGACAGCCTCGTCCGGGATCAACTCCAGCCGCCGCCTGCTGCCGACCTTGTAGCCGTAAGGCGGCCGGCCCAGCACCTCGCCGCGGACGGCTTTGCGGCGCATGGCGGCGCGCACCCGGTCGCCCAGGTTGTTCTGGTCTTCCGACTCTGCCGACCACTCGTCGACGAGCTCCGAGAGCGGGTCTTCGGAGCCATCCAGGAATGCCACCTTGGCGCCGAGCCCCTCCAACTGGAAGTAGCGGCGCGTCGCTTCCTGGCGCGCGCCGCCGAGGCCCCCCAGCGACCGCGCGACGACGAGTACGAACCCCAGCTCCGGCCTTCGTAGGTAGTCGACGAGCTGGCGAAAGCCGCCGCGCTCCGCGGTCTTTGGAGCGTCGCCGTTCGTGTCCGCGCTGTCGACGAACGTCATCGCGACGTCGTAGCCGTGCTCTTCGCAGTACGCTAGGAACGCCTTGTTCTGCGCGGCCAGCGACTCGCCCCGCTTCGCGGCAGGCGGTTCACGGAAGTACCCGATCGCCTTCATCTCAGCTCAGATAGAGGATGCGTTCGCAACTGCTGCACTGCACCAAGTTGCCGCGTCCGCGCGCCCGCTGGATAACGTTCTGTGGCAGCGTAAGACGGCAGCCCTGGCAGGCGCCGCCTTCAATCTTCGCCACCGCGCGGCCGTTGTGGTTCACGGCGATCTGGTCGTAGAGCTTGAGCAGCGAGCCTTCTACCTGCCCCGCCTGCAGCTCCCGCCGCGCTTCCAACATTGCGATGTTCGATTCCAGACCGGTCTGCTGCTCCTGCAGCTCTGTCTGGTCCGCCAAGTACGCCGCATCAGCAGACGACAGCTCGGCGCGCGCCTCGTCGAGCGCTGTTTGCGCTTCTTCCTGCGCGTCCATCGCAACCAGGGCCTTGTCCTCAAGCCCGTTGCGGCGACGCTTCAGACTCTCCAACTCCATCTGCAGATCCGCGAGTTCCTTGGGATTCTGCACTGTACCGGAGTAGATCTTCTTCTCGACGGGCTCGATCTTCTGACGCAGCTCGTCGGCTTCGTACTCCTGCTCTTTGAAGTGCTTCCCTGCCGCCCGCAAATCGGTCTCACGCTCGCTGACGAGCTGCTGCGCGGAGGAGAGTTCATCGTTGTCGCCGAGTCGCGACCGGACATCGGCCAGCATCGACCGGTCCGCAGCCAGCGCGAGGTCAGTCTCCTGCAGCGCGTACAGTTCAGCGATGGAAGTCATGTGGTCTCCCGGGGAGACGAGCGAACCGACGGCCATGAAGTCTCCAAATCTGGTGCAGCGAGCGGTTAGATCGCTCTCGTGGGGTGGAGCCGACTCAGCATCGGTGGGCAAACGGCGACCCTGCCGACGTTACTCTCGTGGGAATTATAGGTTTCGGATAGCCTGCGATGCAAGAACCTATGTCAAGCCAGGCCAGATTGGCGAAAAGATTCATGCGCTGCGTAAACAATTCACGCATGTTGACGCAGCAGCGCTCCGGCTTCTATCCTGACTGGGAGGTGCGTGGTGTCGCTTCAGTTCAACGTCCTGACGTTGCTGCGCGAGCCGATCGGCTCAGCCAACCATCACGGCGTCGAAGGTGACGTCCTCGTAGACGGCACGCGCCAGCACGTGAGCGGCGAGACGACGTTCCTGCGGACGCAGGATGGCGTGCTGGTCACGGGCGGCTTGGCCGGTGAACGGCAGGATATCTGTAGCCGTTGCCTCCGCGATGTCTCGCTGCCAGTCGAGATCGAGATCGGCGACGAGTACGTGGCCACGGTCGACGCGCAGACGGACGCTAAGCTTGCGCCACCGGAGGAACCGGAAGCGCTCCGCATCGACGAAACGCAAACGCTGGACCTGCAAGAAGCGGTCCGGCAGGCCTGGACGGCGGCGCTGCCATTGCGGTCGCTGTGCCGGCAGGAATGCAAAGGGCTCTGTTCGCGCTGCGGACAGGATCTCAACGAGTCGGATTGCGCCTGTCCGCCCGAGGCGGACGACCGCTGGAGCGGCCTGCAGGCGTTAGCGAAGGACATGAAAGGAAGCTAGGAGATGGCACCACTTCCAAAGCAGAAGACGCCCAAGGGCGCCAAGGGCGCCCGTCGCAGCCACCACCGGGCGCAGATCCGCAAGCTGAGCGAGTGCTCGCACTGCCACAGCGCCCGCCTGCCCCACACCGTATGCCCCACCTGCGGCTACTACAAGGGACGCGAAGCCGTCATCATCGGCGAGCCCGAGCTTCCGGAATAACCTGGTGGCGCGCGCTCCTCGCGATCGCAACGTAGCGACCACCCGCACCCATCGTGGCTGACACGAATACCGCCTGGCTCTTCCCCGGCCAGGGCGTGCAGGCCGTCGGCATGGGCCGCGACCTCTACGATGCCTCCGCCTCCGCCCGCCGCATCTTCGAGACCGCCGACGCCGTCCTCGGCTACGCGGTCAGCGAGCTCTGCTTTGAAGGACCGGACGAACGCCTGCGTCAGACTGAATACGCGCAGCCGGCGCTCTACGTCACCAGCTACGCCTGCCTGGAGGCCGCCCGCGAGTTCGGGACGATCCCGCAAGAACCGCCAGCATTCTTTGCCGGACACAGCCTGGGGGAGTACACGGCGCTGGCCGCGGCCAACGCCTTCGGCTTCGAAGAAGGGCTGCGGCTGGTGCAGCAGCGCGGGAAGTTAATGCAGGACGGCGCGAAGCGCCGGGCCGGCGCGATGGCGGCGCTGCTGGGTCTGGAGGAGAGCGCCGTAGCGGCGGTCTGTCAGGAGACGAACGCGGAAGTCTGCAACTACAACGCCCCGGGGCAGATCGTCATCGGCGGCGACACGGCGGCCGTGGAAGCGGCGATCGCACTCGCCTCCGAACGCGGCGCGCGGCGCGCGGTGATGCTCAACGTGAATGGCGCGTTCCACACCACGCACATGGCGGACGCGGCGGAGGGCATGGCCGGGGCCGTGGCGTCCATCGAGTTTCGCGCTCCCACCTCTCCCGTCATCGCCAACACATCAGCAGAGCCGCTCACGGAGGCGGGCCAGCTCGGCGATGAACTGGTGCGGCAGCTAGACCACGCTGTGCAGTGGCAACGATCCGTCGAGTACATGGCGTCGCACGGCGTCGCAGATGTCGTGGAGTTCGGGCCGGGACGAGTGCTCACCGGCCTCGCGAAGCGCATCGACCGCTCGCTCTCCGTTCGCAACGTGAATGATCTGGCCAGCGCGAGAAGCGCGCCCGACGCATAGCTCGGCCTGCCCCCCTTGACGCCACCGCCTCTGCTCCGCATTATTGAGTCGATATGTTCGACCTGACGGACAAAGTTGCCCTCGTCACCGGCGGTTCGCGCGGCATCGGACGTGCTATCGCGCTGGCTCTCGCAGAGCAGGGCGCGCGCGTGGCCGTGAACTACGTCTCGAATCGAGACGCCGCGGAGGAGGTCGTCGGCCAGATCGGCGACGGCCGCGCGGTCGCGATTCAGGGCGATGTAGCAGACGCCGGCGACGCCAAACGCCTGATCGGCGACACGATCACCGCGTTCGACTCGGTGCAGATCCTCGTTAACAACGCCGGTCTGACGCTGGACGACCTGATGCTGCGCATGTCGGAGGAGAACTGGGACCGCGTGATGGCTGTCGACCTGCGCGGGGCCTACCTCACGACCAAGGCCGCGCTACGGCCGATGGTCCGCCAGCGCTGGGGCCGCATCATCAACATGGCCAGCGTGGCCGGACTCGTCGGCAACGCCGGTCAGGCCAACTACGCGGCCGCCAAGGCCGGCCTGATCGGCCTGACGAAGTCCGTGGCGAAAGAGGTCGCGTCTCGGAACATCACGGCGAACGCCGTCGCGCCCGGGCTGGTCGCCACGGAGATGACGGCAGACCTCACAGAGGACCAGCAGCAGGCCGTCCTGCAGATGGTGCCGCTGGGCCGCGCCGCGACGCCGGCGGAAGTGGCGCCGATCGTGGCATTCCTTGCCAGCGAAGAAGCGGGCTATATCACGGGCGCCGTCATCACTGTCGATGGCGGCCTCGTCATGCACTGATGGCAGTGGGACAGCGGCGGCGGGCCCGCATCGCCGCTCTGCAGTCGCTCTACGAAGGGGACACATCCACCCACACTCCGCAGGATTCCCTTGCCCACATCGCCGCCGACCAGAATCTCAAGCAGAACACCGCGGACTTCGCGCGGGCCCTAGTGGACGGCGTGCTGGCGCGCCGGGACGAGATCGATGGCATCATCGCGGCGGCCACTCCGGCCTGGCCACTGGACCAGATGCCCCCGATCGACCGCAATATTCTTAGGCTTGCCATCAGCGAGATGCTAGGTGATAATGGGACGCCGGTGGGCACCGTGATCAACGAAGCAGTAGAGCTGGCCAAGAGTTTTGGCAGCGAAAAGTCCGGAAGCTTCGTAAACGGTGTGCTCGGCTCTATTTCGAAGCAGAATATCGGCACGCACGCCGATCAACCGACCTAGGGAAGGGGGTGACCAGGTGGCAACGGTCTTTGAACGGATACGAGGACTCATCGTCGAACAGCTTGGCGCGGAAGAGGACCAAGTTGTTCCCGCCGCTTCATTCGTGGACGATCTTAACGCGGACTCACTGGACCTGGTGGAACTGATCATGTCCATGGAGGAGGAGTTCAGCCAAGGCAGCACGGCGATGGAGATCTCCGACGAGGATGCAGAGAAGATCGTCACGGTACAGGACGCCGTCGACTACCTGAAAGACCTGGGCGTAGAGGACGAGTAGGCCCGGTTCGCCACCCGCCGCTCTCCACGCCGACGCAGGCGGACGCGACGGGCAGTAGAATCCGCCACCGGACACCGTGGACTTCCTAGGCATTGGCCTCCCCGAACTCGTAGTCATCCTCGCGCTCATTCTGATCGTGGTCGGTCCGGCTCGCCTGCCGGAGTTGGCCGCTCAGCTCGCCCGCTTCATTCGTACCGCTCGCAAGCTCAGCTCCCAGGTGACGCGGGAGTTCAACACGACGATGTCCGAACTGGAGCAAGAGTACGACGACATGAAGGGCGATTGGAAAGAGATAGGCCAAGGTATCGACAAGACTACCAGCGCCGTCACGGAGGAGCTAAACGCGACCGACAGCGACGTCCGCAAGGCGCTAGGCGACGCGAAGTCGGCGGCGGAAGGGCCGTCTAAGCCCGGCACGCCGGCTAAGTAGCCTCACGGTTAGATGGCAGTCAACCCACCCGTGCCGGCCACGCCGGACGCGTCCAAAGGACCCGATTCAAGCTCGCGCACCGTTACGATCCTGGAGCACCTGCAGGAGCTGCGCTACCGCGCGATGGTCTCTGCGGGCGCGCTCGTCGTCGGCGTTGGCGCCTCGCTCTGGCCGCTCACCGGCTACTTCATCGACTTCCTGAAGAAGCCTGCGGAAGACAGTAGGGAGAATTTCCAGCTCGTCTTCTTTGAACCGCTGGAAGGCTGGACGACGTACTTCAAGGTCTCCCTCCTCCTCGGCATCGCGATGGCGATGCCCGTGCTCGTTTACCAGCTACTGGCGTTCGTCAGTCCGGGGCTCACCAAGAACGAACGGCGCTGGGTCTATCCGATCGCGATCGGCGCGTCGCTCTCTTTCGTCGCGGGCGTCGCGTTCGCCTACTACGTCGAGCTGCGACCGGCGTTGGGATTCCTGCTCAACCCACCGGAAGGAATCGGTGAGCCGCTGATCAGCGCCGGCAAGTACTTCGACTTCGTTACACGGCTGCTGCTGGTAACGGGACTCGTGTTCGAGCTGCCGCTGGTGATCATGGGCATGGCGAAGATCGGCGTCGTGACATCGTCCAAGCTGCTGGGCTGGTGGCGCTACGCCATCATCTTCGCCTTCGTGCTGGCCGCGGTCGTGACGCCATCGATCGATCCCATTACGCAGTCGCTCGTGGCAGGGCCCATTATCGTGCTCTACTTCGCCGGCATCGGCCTGGCGAAGCTCGTCGAAGGAAGCCCCGTCATCCCGCCGCAAACGTCGTCGGGGACGCCGTCCGGGACGGGGACAAATTGACCGCGAAATTGACCGCGTCCGGGCCCCATGCTACGATCGGCTACGAAATGGCGAGGCCCCCAGCTGGCACGTAATCGAGGCAGAACAGTCGCTACCGGCCTCGCGGGCGGCTTCTTCAGCGGACTCACCGGTGCGGGCGGCGGCGTGGTAATGGTGCCGCTGCTCACCACCCTGCTGAAGATGCCGCAGCACCGGGCTCACGGCACGTCGCTGGTGATCGTCATCTTCGTCGCGTCCGCAGGCCTGATCGGTTACGGCAGCACGAACAACGTAGAATGGAGCCTTGCGGTGTGGCTGGCTATGGGTAGCGCCACGGGGGCGTACGCGGGAGCGATCGCCATGTCCCGCATCGCGCCGCGCGCATTGCGTTTCACGTTCGGGCTCTTCCTGGTATCCGTCGCCATCAGGATGTTCTTCGTGTAGGCATGTGGGAAGAGATATTTGCGCTCGTCATCGGATTCATCGGCGGCTTCGCGGGCGGCCTGCTCGGCGTCGGCGGCGGCGTGATCTACATACCGGCGATGGTGCTAGTGCTCGACGTCGACCAGCACCTGGCGCAGGGCGCGTCGCTCGCGGCCATCATCGCCACGGCCGCAATCGGCGGTACCACGCACTACCGTCGCGGCAACGTCGACGTGCCGACGGTGGTCTGGGTGGCGCCGGCCGCTGCAGGGGCCGGGCTGGGCGCGGCATTCCTCGCGGATGTGCTGGACGCCGATACGCTCAGGCGGATCTTCGCCGCAGTGGCACTGTACTTTGGGGTGTCGATGATGTGGCGGGCCTGGCGAGAACAGCCAACCGCGGTAGCTGGAGAGGAGACCGGCTAGCATGACGACCGAGGCGATCGATCTCGATACACTCTCTGAGCAGATCGCGGGATGCACCAAGTGCGGGCTGGCGGCGAGCCGCACAAACGCCGTGCCCGGCTCCGGCAACCCGGACGCCGAGATCGTCTTCATCGGCGAAGGTCCGGGGTTCAACGAAGACAAACAAGGGCTGCCGTTCGTCGGCGCGGCCGGCAAGTTCCTCGATGAGCTGCTCGCGTCGATCAATCTCAGCCGGAAGGATGTCTACATCTGCAACGTCGTCAAGTGCCGGCCGCCGGAGAATCGCGACCCGCAGAGCGACGAGATCGACGCCTGCACGCCGTGGCTGACCCAGCAACTGGGGCTGATCAACCCGCGCATGATCGTCACGCTCGGCCGATTCTCGATGAGCCGCTACTTCCCCCGCGCGTCGATAAGCCGCATCCACGGCCAGGCCCAGGTCATCGACGGCGTGCTCGTTGTGCCGATGTACCACCCGGCCGCCGCGCTGCACCAGGGCAGCCTCCGTAAGACGATCATGGAAGACTTCCAGAGGCTGCCAGCGCTGCTGGAGCAGGCGATGGCAGAGAACGCAGAGCCTCCAGAACCGGAACCAATACAAATGCAACTACTATAGGAAGGCATATGGCAAAACAGAATAAGTTACGCATAATACCGCTTGGCGGTCTCGGCGAGATCGGCAAGAACATGATGCTGCTGGAGTACGGCGCGGATATCATCGCCGTCGATGCCGGCCTGATGTTCCCGACGGAGGAGATGCTCGGCATCGACCTTGTGATCCCGGACATCGGCTACGTGCTGGACAGCGGCAAGAACTTCCTCGGCATCTTCCTGACGCACGGCCACGAAGACCACATCGGCGCGCTGCCGTACATCCTCCACCAGATCCAGGCGCCCGTCTACTGCACGCCGCTGACGGCAGGCCTGATCACGGTGAAGCTCAAGGAAGCCAAACTCCTCAAGGAGTCTGAGATCAACATCCTCAACCCCGGCGAGACGGCCACGGTCGGCCCGTTTACAGTCGAGCCGTTCGGCGTGGCACATAGCGTCCCGGACTCGACCGGCCTGGCGATTACGACGCCCGTCGGCAAAGTGATCCACACCGGCGACTTCAAGCTGGACCACACCCCCGTGATGGGCCAATCGACGGACCTGACCCGGCTGGCTCAACACGGCGAGGACGGCGTGCTACTGATGCTGGCCGACTCTACGTACGCGGAGATGCCCGGCTACACTCCGTCTGAACAGTTGGTGGGCGAAGCGTTGCACCGCATCATGGGCTCCTCCACCGGCCGCGTCATCGTCACGACGTTCGCGTCCCTCATCGCACGGGTGCAGCTCGTCATCGACGCCGCCGCCGACCACGGCCGCCGCGTGTTCGTAACCGGACGCAGCATGGAGGCCAACGTGCAGATGGCGCGCGACCTTGGCTACTTGAAGGTCCCTGACGGCATCATGGTCAACCCGCGTGAGCTGGCCAACATTCCGCACGAGAAGCTGGCCATCATCACCACAGGCAGCCAGGGCGAACCAACCTCTGCGCTTACGCGAATGGCGAACCAGGATCACCGCCATATAACTATTGTGCCCGGCGATACCGTGATCCTCTCCGCGAGCGCGGTTCCCGGCAACGAGTCGCTCGTGTACCGCACGGTCGACAACCTATTCCGGCTGGGTGCGCGCGTCCTCTACAACCGCATCGCCGATGTCCACGTGCGCGGCCATGCGGCGCAGGAAGAGCTGAAGATCGTCCATTCGCTGGTGAAGCCGCAGTACTTCGTGCCGATCCACGGCGAGTACCGGCACATGGTGCTCCACGCGGACCTGGCGAATTCACTAGGCATGGAAGATGACAACATCTTCGTGCTCTCCGACGGTGATGTGCTGGAGCTGAACAAGGACGACGCCCGCGTCGTCGACCACGTGCCCGCCGACTTCGTCTACGTGGACGGCCTCGGCGTCGGCGAAATCGACCACGTCATCCTGCGAGACCGCCATCACCTGGCGAACGACGGCATGGTCGTCGTCATCCTCGCGGTCGAGAAGAACACGGGGCGCCTCGTCGGCGAGCCGGAGGTCGTCTCGAGGGGTTTCGTCGACATCGAGGAGTCAGAAGAGTTGCTCCGGCGAACGCGGCAGAAGGTGGTGGCCGCCCTGGAGGGCGCGGACCACGTCGCTGAGTGGAACGTGGAGAACGCTAAGGTCAAGGACGCGGTCGCCAAGTTCCTGTACGATGAAACGCGGCGGCGGCCTATGGTACTGCCCGTCACCGTGGAGGTGTAAAGAGCCATGACAGCACGCAGAGCGAGATTCGCCGCACCGCTCTTCGCCGCCCTGGCGACCCTCGCCGCGCTCACCGTAGCGCTGGCGGCCTGCGGCGGCGGCGGAGGCGACGAACAGCCCACCACGACGCCGGATGACGCCGCGGCCCCCACGCCCACCGTCGCAGAGGCGCCTGCGATCGCAGACCTGGCGCAGTCCGTCGTCCAGATCGTCGCCCTCGAGGCAGACTTCCAACCGGTCTGGACGGGCTCCGGCACCGTCATAACGGGAGACGGACTGATCCTGACCAACGCGCACGTCGTCGACGACCGCCTTGATGAGTACGACTTGCTGGGTGTTGCGATTACGGACCGCACCGACCAGCCGCCTGAGCCGGCGTTCCTGGCGGAGATCACAGCCGTCGACTACGCGCTGGACCTGGCCGTGATCCGCATCGTCACAGACCTGGATGGCAACGCCGCCAGCCCCAGCCTGCGACCGATCCGCCTGGGCGACTCGGAGCAAGTCGAGCTGGGCGACACAATTCGCATCCTCGGCTTCCCGGGCATCGGCGGCGAAACGATCACGTTCACGGAGGGAGCGATCAGCGGCTTCACGGCGCAGCGCGCCGTCGCCGATAGGGCCTGGATCAAGACGGACGCAACCATCTCCGGCGGCAACAGCGGCGGCCTGGCCGCGAACGAGGCCGGCGAAATCATCGGCGTGCCGACGATCGTCGGCTCCGGCCAGGGGTCCGAGTCTATCGTCGATTGCCGCTTCGTGGTCGATACGAACCGCGACGGCTCAGTAGACGGCAGTGACGACTGCGTGCCCGTCGGCGGGTTCATTAACGGCCTGCGTCCGATCGCCCTCGCCCTGCCGCTGATCGATGCCGCGCAGGCCGGCCAGACCTATGTGTCGTCGTTTGCGCAGGAATCCGACCCGGCCGGCACCTTCGACGCGGAGGACATCGACTTCGATAGCTTTGTCTTCGCGGACGGCGTCACGGAGGACGACAGACCAACCAACGTCGTGGCATCGCTGCCGTCCGGCGCGACGGACGTCTGCGCGTTCTGGGACTACACCAGCATGGCGGACGGCGTGTCGTGGGAGGCGCTCTGGTTCGTCAACGGAGAGCTGAACAACGCCGGCAGCATCATCGACGCGACCTGGGTCGGCGGCGAGTCCGGCAACTGGTGGGTCTGTCTCTTCAACGAGCAGGGGCTCGTGGACGGCTTTTACGAAATCGTGATCTCTGTAGAAGGCGATAACGAGGCCGCCGACGGCGTCTTCGTCGGCGGCGACCACGAGATCGTCGCGTTCGACCTGGATGTCCAAACGGCTGTACCCGCCTGCTTCGTGTTCCTCTCGCCGTCGCAAGCCGAAAACTGGGGCAACGACGAGCTCGGCGCTTCGGAGCTAATCGAGCCCGGCGACGTCCGGACGTTCCCGCTCCCGGCTGGCGTCTACGACCTGCTGGTGCTGGACTGCGAAGCGGAGACGCTGGCCGAAGAGTACGAGATGGACGTAACGGTCGGCGGCACGTACACGCTGCGCTAGATACGCCATGCCGGCTACCGCCGGCGCAGCGAGCGAATTCGAGGCGCAGGTACGGATCGCCAGGCACCCGAAGCAGATCCGTGACTTCATGACAGACATGGTTTCGCCGGCCCGCTGACGGCGTTCCGCGCGCATTCAGCACGCCGCAGCCGAATCTGGGCATTTGCGCAGGTGCGTATACCCTAGCTCTGACACTGGTCGAATCTTCCCACTCGTGGTATACTGCGCAGCGAGTTGCCGGTACGCCGGGGTGGGCGGTCGGTAGCTGGCCCGACTGAGGCGGGCGAGGTTGCCTTGACGAAAGTACGTGCGCGTCCCGGTCCCAAGGCGAGGGCCAAGGCCCCCACCACCCGTTCCGGCAGGCCGAACGTCGGCCGGCGCCGGTCGCGGCCGTCTCCTCTCGGATCGCTCTTCGGGTTCCTCTTCCGCCTGGAAGCCATCGGCATCGCCCTCCTCGTACTGGCACTTTTCTCCATTCCGTGGCTCGTACCCAGCGCCCGCGGCGCAACGGACCTGCGCGACAGTCTGGTGCGGACGTTCGGTCTCATGGTATTCAGCATCATCGGCCTCATCGCCTACGTTGGCCTCGCCGTATTCCGCCGCAGGCTGGACGAAGCGTTCACCAGCTGGCGGCCGTGGCTGATCGCCGGCCTGCTTGCCACGTTCACCAGCGGGCTGCTCGGCTTCTTCCGGCCGCAGTGGCAGCTTGGCAACGTGCGACTGCAGGACGTGACGGCCGGCGGCGACCTGGGCTACCTGATGGCAGGGAGCCTGCCCGGCATCGCCGTGTGGCTGGCGATTGGCGCAACAGCGTTCGCCGTGGTCACGCCCACGGGCGCGGAATCCACCGCCCGCGCGCTGGGCCGTGCCATCCAGGCGGTCTGGCGCTGGGGCATCCCTCTGCGAGTCTGGCGCTCGGCGCACGCGCTGACGCAGCTCGTCTTCCCGACACACACACCCCCCCACGGCACGGAGAAGGTACCGCTGGACAGCGTCATCTGGGCACAACACGCCGAGCCGGAGAGCGCCGCAGTGGCCCACCAGGAATCGGAACCAATGGAGGCACCGCCGCTTAGAGCGCCGCCGCCCCCGCCGGAGAAGGGCGAGCAGGTCCCGCTGCCACTGGACGGCGACGACGATTATGTCGCCGGCGACGTGGCGGCGAACGGCCGCAAGTCGGCGGCGGGCTGGCAGTTGCCGGAGCTTGGCATGCTGCGAGACGTCGGCCCGCAGGAAGGCCACGCGGACAACGCCGACCGCGCGCGGGTGATCGTGGAGACGCTGGCGTCGTTCGGCGTCGACGCGCGCGTCGTGCAGGTCAACGAAGGCCCCACCGTCACGCAGTTCGGCATCGAGCCGGGCTGGGAGATCAAGACGAAGCGCGTGCCGGAGCGGGACGAGGCCGGGCGGCCGCTGCTGGAGCGCGACGGCAGCCCAAAGGTGAAAATTGAGGAGGTCTCCCGCACGCGCGTGCGCATCAACCAGATCACCGCGCTGGCGAACGACATGGCGCTGGCCCTGGCAGCGCCGTCGCTGCGGATCGAATCGCCGGTACCGGGCAAGCCGTTCGTCGGCATCGAGGTACCCAACCACAGCGCGGCGCTCGTCACCCTGCGCAGCGTGATCGAATCAAAGCAGTTTGCCCGGCTGTCGAACCGCTCGCGCATAACGCTGGCGCTGGGACAGAGCGTGGCCGGGGAGCCGAGCGTCGCGGACCTGGCGAAGATGCCCCACCTCCTGATCGCCGGCGCGACCGGCAGCGGCAAGAGCGTCTGCATCAACGCCATCATCGCCTGCATCCTGATGCACGCCTCTCCGGAAGAGGTGCGCCTCGTCATGATCGACCCGAAGCGGGTGGAGCTAGCGCCGTTCGCGAATATCCCCCACCTAGCGTTTTCCTCCATCATCACGGAGATGGACCAGGTGGTCGGCACGCTGCAGGCCGTCATCCACGAGATGGAGAGCCGCTACCGCCGCTTCGCGCAGATCGGCGCGCGCAACATCGAGACCTACAACAAGCACGAAGCCTGCCCCAGCAAGCTCCCCTACTGGGTTCTCATCATCGACGAACTGGCAGACCTGATGATGGCGGCCCCGTACGAGGTGGAGAAGCAGATCTGCCGGCTCGCCCAGCTAGCGCGGGCGACGGGCATCCACCTGATCGTCGCCACGCAGCGGCCGTCGGTCGATGTCGTCACCGGCCTGATCAAGGCCAACTTCCCGACCCGCATCGCCTTCGCGATGAGCTCCCAGGTCGACTCCCGGACGGTCCTCGACACCGCGGGCGCGGAGAAGTTGCTAGGTCGCGGCGACGCGCTCTACCTACCGACCGACGCCGCCAAGCCGCGCCGGCTCCAGGGCGTCTATGTCTCCGACGAGGAAGTCCAGCAGCTCGTCGACTTCTGGACGCAGGACCGATTCGAGAACGTGGAGCGCAAGGTCTTCGACGAACTGCTGGACGAGGCGCAGTCCGAACTCGCAGAAGCGCAGGTCGAGGCCGACGCGGATCCGATCGTCCAGCGGGCCATCGAGTTGGCACGCGAGCACCGCACCGTGAGCACATCGATGCTACAGCGGCGGCTCCGCATCGGCTACCCCCGCGCGGCCCGCATCATGGACGAGCTGGAAGACCGCGGCGTCGTCGGTCCCGCGGAAGGCGCGGGCAGCCGGGAAGTGCTAATGGGCAACCTGCCGCCGATCCCTGCGGCGCTAAAGGAAGACCCGCAAGAGCAGACCCCAAATCAGAACAAGATCCAGGTCTGACCGCTATCCGCACGGGGCAACAGCCCGTAGCCCATGAGTAGGCTATACTCGTCTGGGAGCAGAATCCGAGACGAATTGCCAATGCCGATCGCCCCACTCCGCGCCTCCCTCCTCGCAGTACTCGCGTTCAGCGCTGCGCTGCTGCTGTTCGCCATCCAAACCGATACACGCGTGGAAACCGTCTCCGCGGGCCCCTCCGTGGAGCCACAGGTCTTCCAGGCGCTCGCGCAGAACGAGACGGTGAGCATCATCGTCAGTCTGCGCGGGCCGCCGGCAGCCGGCGGCGGGCGGGCGGACCTCGCCGCGCTACGGTCGCGGGTCGCCGCCACGCAGGAGCGCGTGCTGGCCGGCATACCACAGGACGCCCTGCAGCTCAGCTATCGCTACCAGGCGGTTCCGGCGCTGGCGGGGAGCGTCACGGCCGCCGGGCTGGAGGCGCTTCTCCAGCGCGCCGACGTGGCCGAGGTCTCGCTCGACGGGACGGGCGTCGCGGCGACGTCGCGCAGCGCGACGTTGATCCGGGCCGACGAGGTGATCAACGCGGGGGTGACCGGCGCGGGCGTCGTCGTCGCCGTGCTCGACACCGGCATCGACACGGACCATCCGGACCTGGCCAACGACATCCTCTACGAGGCCTGTTACCTGCAGCTCCAGGACTGTCCGCCGGAGCCGCACCCAGCTGAAGACAATCAGGGCCACGGCACCAACGTGGCGGGCATAATTACCAGCGACGGCGGCTTCGCGCCGCGCGGCATCGCGCCCGGCGCGAAGCTGGCGGTCTACAAGGTGCTGACGAGCTCCGGTTCCGGTCAGTTCTCCGACTGGGTCGCCGCCATGGACGATATCCTCGTCAACCATCCGGAGGTCGATATCGTCAACATGAGCCTGCAGAGCAGCAACGCCTGTCCCGCGACCGCGATGGCCACTGCGGTCGCCATGCTGCGCGATGCCGGCGTCGCGACCTTTATCTCCGCAGGCAACCACGGCGCCAAGCACATCCTGTCCGTGCCGGCCTGCCTGCCCGCCGGCATCAGCGTCGGCGCAACCTACGACAGCGACGTCGGCGAGCGCAGCGGCTGGAAGGTTAACTGCACGGACACGACGACGGCCGCCGACCAGGTGGCCTGCTGGTCGGACTCCGATAACGGGCTCGACCTCCTGGCGCCGGGTTCCGTCATCACGTCCACAGGGACCGGAGGCGGCACGTCGTCGTTCAGCGGCACGTCGCAGGCCGCGCCGCACGCCGCCGGCATGGCCGCGCTTGTGTTGGAGGCGTTCCCTGATCTGACGGTTGACGAGCTGGAGAACCGGATCAAGGCGGCCGGCACGCCCGTCACGGACGACCTTCACGACAGCGACCCGGAGACGAACCGCACCACGCCGCGCATCGACGCGCGAGTGGCGCTGCTCACGGACCACGGCGACGCCGACGCGGACGGCTGCACCAACGCGGAGGAGTACGGCGCGATCGCGCGCTTCGGCGGGCAGCGCAACCCACTCAACCCTTGGGACTTCTACGACGTAGACGGCGACGGCACCGTCAACCTCGTCGACGACATCCTTGCCGTGATCGGCGCGGCGGGACCGGACACAGGACCGGCCTACCAACTCGCGCTCGACCGTTCCCCGTCCGCCGCCGGTTCGCCGCCGTGGCAGCAGGGTCCTCCTGACGGCACGATCGACTTGGTGAACGACATCCTCGGCGCTGTTTCGCAGTTCGGCCACCGCTGCGCCGGGCCGCCCTAACGCCGCCGTCGTTAGCTTCGTTAGCTCATGACACACCTCTATCGCATAAGCTCCCGTCTGGGTCTGCCAGCAGCGCTGCTGGCCGCGTCCGCGGCGCTGACCGCCGTCTTCGCGCCCTGGTCTGCCGATGTGGACGGCGCTTCTGCGCCTGCTTCTGCAGCCGCCTCCGCGTCCGACCAGCCGCTCTTCACCCGCGGCGTCCTGGCCACCCCGTTCGACTACTACACTACGCTGGCGTTCGGTCCAGACGGCCGCCTCTACGTCGGCTCACAGAATCAGATCCTGGCGCTGATGCTGGAACCGGGCACGCACGCCGTCCTCGCCACGGAAGTGATCGCCACAGGGCTGGAAGGTGTCCTCGGCATCGCGTTCGACCCCACGTCGGCCGAGCTTGCCGTGTACGCTTCACGCCAGGAACCAGGCGCTACGCCGGGCTATCAAGGCGCCGTCAGCAGGTTCGCGGCGCCATCGTGGGAGCGCACGGACGTTATCACCGGCCTGCCCAGCTCCGCGCCGCTGCTGAACCACATGACGAACGGCCTGGCGTTCGATTCGGACGGACGCCTGTTCATCGCCCAGGGCTCCAACACGGACGCCGGCATCCCCGATCCACCGGGCGCGGAGCTCTACTGGCCGGAGTCACCGCTCTCCGGCGCGATCCTCGTCGCCGACATCCACGCGCCCGGCTTCGACGGCGCGCTGACATACGATCCGCCCGGCGAGCCGGTCGACCACAACGTCGCGCTCGTGAGCGGTGACGTCTCGATCTATGCGCCGGGACTGCGCAACCCCTACGACCTCGTGTTCCACAGCAACGGCCATATTTACGCCGCCGACAACGGCGCCATCGGTGGCCAGTTCTCGCTCACCTGCACGGAGGCGGGGGTCGGCAGCAGCAACCGGGACGAGCTAAACCTGATCGAAGAAGGTAACTACTACGGCTTCCCGAACCGCAACCGCGGCATGACGGATGAGCGCCAGTGCACGTACCATCCGCCAGAGGAGGCCGGAGGCGGCGGCTACGCGGCACCCATCGCCGTTCTGCCGCGCCACTGCTCCTGTGACGGCATCGTCGAGTACACGTCGACGGTGTTCAACGACGCCATGCACGGCGACCTGATCTACGTCGAGCTGACGCGCGGCAACGTCACGCGCGCCGTGCTCAGCGCGGACGGCCGAGCGGTGGAGGAGACAGCGACACTGGGATCCGACTTCAACTGGCCGCTGGATGTCACCGTCGCCGCGGACGGCACGCTCTTCATCGCCGAATTCATCGGCGGGCGGGTGAGCTTCCTCGCGCCGGTGCTGAAGGCGATGCCGACGCCTGCGGCGACGCCAACACCGCCGGCAACGCCGACAGCGACGGCAACTCCGGCCGGCCCGCGGGGCGACGCGGATTGCAGCGGAGCGGTCAACAGCATCGACGCAGCGTTCGTGTTGCAGCTCGTCGCCGGGCTGCTGCAGTCGCTCCCCTGCCCGGAACGTGCCGACGTGGATGGCCGTGGCCAGATCGACGCGATCGATGCGTCACTCATCCTTCAGATCAGCGCAGGCCTTCTGGCCTAGCCCCTGGGCCGTAACCCCTGGCCGCAGGGCCTAGGCCGATGAGCCCGGGATCGGGGAGGGAACAGTCGGCCGCGGCCCGCCTCCCGGCCGCCTCCCGGCCGCCATACGCTCCTTCCCCTGCTCCAAGTCCCGGTCCAGGCTGCGGAATGCAGAGAGCGTAGTGAACAAGATCACAACGGCCGTGACCGACGCCAGCGCCCCGATCACGACCACGGGCCGCGGGCCGTACGACTGTGCGGCGACGCCCGCCGGAACCGCGCCCAGCGGCATCAGCCCGAACGTCATCATCATCACGCTCATCACGCGGCCGCGCATCTCCTCCGGGATCACGAGCTGAATCGCCGTGTTGTTGACCGTCATTAGGATCATCGAGCCGAAGCCAACGAGCGCGATGAAGAACAGACCAAGATAGAAGGACGGCGAGATGGCAAAGAGCGCGAGAGCAGTCCCGAACCCGACCGCGCCGCCCAGCAGCAGACGCGTCTTCTTCGGATAGGCGTCCAGGTTGGCGATCACCAGCGCGCCCGCGAGCCCGCCGACGCCGCTAGCCGCCTGCATGACGCCGAACCCCGTGGAACCGACATCCCACACCCGGTTGGCGAAGACCGGCAGCAGCGTCATGTAGGGCATGGCGAAGATCATGGGCAGCGTGGCGAAGAGTATCAGCGCCACCAGTACGGACGAACGCCGGATGTAGGAGAAGCCGCCGACGAAGTCTTCGAAGAACGTGAACTCCTTCTCTCGATGCGGCGGCTGCGGAGGCAACACGAATGTGACGGCGACAGAAGCGATGTAGAACCCGGTCGTCACCATGTACGCGCCTCCGATGCCGATCGGTCCGACGAGCACACCGGCAATCGTCGGGCCGATGATGCGGCTGATGTTCATCGTCGCCGTGCTCAGCGCCATGGCGTTCATCAGCTTCTCGCGCGGCACCAGCGTCGCGACCAGCGCCTGCCGGCCCGGCATGTTGAACGCGAACGCCCCGCCCGTAAGCGAAGACGCGACGAGCAGGTGCCAGTACGCGATCGCGTCGGTGATGATCAGGAAACCGACGATCCCGTTCACGCCCACGAGCGCCGACTGCGCGACGAGCAGCAGCTTCCTCCGGTCGACGCGGTCGGTCACGACGCCCGCCACCGGCGATAGCAGCAGCAGCGGCACGGCCACCGACGCCATCAGGTAGCCGAGATAGGCCGCGTTGTGCCACTTATCCTCGACGAGCCATCCCCGCAGGACGATCATCATGTTCATCCCGAAGAAGAAGCCGATGTTGCCGATGAAGAGATTGCGGAAGTCGCGGTTATCGGAAAGCGAAGAGAAGGTGTGCCGCCAGCCGGTCGGTGCGAGAGTACCCGGCGAGCCAGCTAGCTGGTTCGCCCCCTCGCTATCGGATGGCGTTATGGAATCGCCGTCGCGCACCCATCGATCCTAGGCGATATCTAACGTCCACGTCAAGGTTAGGGAAGGAACTGAGAGAACGCGCGCCCGCTGTGTGCGGGCGCGCACGGTTCAGCTAAACGGAAGCTGTCGGGTTAACCTGCCGCGGCTGCTCCGCCGCCCGCAGGCGCTGGTAGCCCAGGAGCAGCAGAGCGATCCCCAGCAGAATCAGCACCAGCAGGCCGCCTACGCCTCCCATCATCCACTGCACACCGATCCTGTCGGCCAGCGCGCTCTCCGGCAGCGCCACGAACGGCATGATCGACCGGCTCAGCATGTAGATGCTCATCACGCGGCCGTAGTACGCCGGGCCGGTGCTGCCCAAGATCATCGCGTTGTTCAGCGCCCAGTAACCGTTCGACATGAGGTCAACGAACAGCAGCGCCACCAGACCGAGCGGCAGCACCGGCATAGCGGCGAACACGATGAGCGATACGCCAAAGCCGACGCCGCCCACGAGTTGGATGACTGAACGGCCGGACGTATTTTGCATCGACGCTACGCCCAGCGACCCGAATACGGCCCCGATCGCCATCGCAGCGCCCATCATGCCGAGTCCGAGCGACCCCACGCCGTACACCTCCTCCTAGAATACAGGGAAGAAGGTGCGGTACGGCATCGCCAGGACAATAGGCACGAAGCCCATCAGCGACACCAGCGCCATCCCCGTCTGGCTGGCGACGATCAGCACGCGCTTGTGGAGCCTGTCCGCGGCGACGCCGCCGACGAGCGAGAATAAGAACTGCGGTATCCCCCATCCCAGGCCGACAAACCCAGCGATGTCGCCGTGCCAGTAATCTGGAACGTGAGGTAGCCCTGCGCAGTGATCATCATCTGGATTGCGGTAAAGGAGAAGAGCATGCTGATCCAGAGGACGCGGAAGTCGTGGATCCGCAGCGACGAGAACGTGCGCCACCAGCCTTCGCCGGCCAACTCCGGGCAAGGCAGCAAGGCCGTATCGCCCAAGCCGGGCGGGGATTGTGACTGCGGAGGTGTCTTCATAGGGTTGGCGGCGGTCGTAACCCGTCCGTCAGCACAGTAGCGGCCGCCTCGCGTTATCGTCACCTGCGCTGGTGTGGGCGCGGTTGCCGTCCGTGCTAATAATCCGGCCGCGTGATATAATCGCGCAAGCGCGGTACCCCAAAGAGAGGCATTATGTTCGATAGCTGGGAATCGACCGTGGCGGTGATCGTCGCCATCCTCATCGCCTACGCCGTCGTGCTCTGGATCGGAACCCTCGTCTGGACCTATCGTGACGTCCGCGATCGCACCCGCGACGGTTGGACACAATCCGTCTCGCTGCTGATAGTCGCTGTGTTCAACATGCCCGGGCTGGTGCTCTACCTGATCCTGCGGCCCCACGAAACGCTGAACGAAGCATACGAACGCAGGCTGGAGGCGGAAGCGCTGCTGCGCGACATGCCGGAGCAGCAGCCGGCCTGCCCAGGCTGCCAGCGCGGGATTAAGGACGACTTCATCGTCTGCCCGCAGTGCCGGACCAAGCTACGCCAGCCGTGCGCCAGTTGCGATAGGCCGCTGGACCTGGCGTGGACCGCCTGCCCCTACTGCGCCACGCTAACGAACGGCGCGCAAGTGGCCACGTCAGCACCGGCCGCGAATGCGGCGGACGGTTCTGCGAAGGCCGAAACGGACGGACGGCCGCAGTCGTCGCAAACCGGCTACCCGGCGGAGACGCCGACCCCATCCCCGGCCAAGAAGTAGCGCGCCTGCGCCCGGTTCTGCTTCCTTCAGTCCTTAGCTAGCTGGAGAGAACGGCGGCCTAGCCGGCGACCTTGGCAACCGCGTCGAGGTCGACGTGCTGTCGGGCGAGATCGGCCGCGCGGGCGACCTTACGCCTGCCCGCGAAGCGCGTCCGCCCGTAGAGCTCATCGACGAGTTCGATCGTGCGAACCGTCCCCTCCGGGGAGAGGAGCACCGAGAGCCCGCCCGCGCCACCGGAGATGCGGTCCAGGAGGTAGGGGCTGGGCTGCTGGCCGCCTGTGAGGATCAGGCAGTCCGGCTCCGTAGCCAGCGCGGCCAAGTGGAGGTCCATCTTGTCGAAGCGGTTGACCACCGCCTTCGCGCCGTGCCGGAGGAAGTAGGGCTGGCCGGGGTCCGACGACAGCGGCCCCAGCATCACGAACTCCACAGCTTCGTCGTCCTCGCCGTCGGCGACGAGGTGCGAGGCGTGTAGCGTCTCCGCTATCTCGCGCGGCGTTGGCCCGGCCAGCATTCGGTCTTCGGGCAGCACGCCCAAGCACGACAGGCCGCGCTCCGCCAGCGCCGCGCGCGCGCCCTCCATAGCACGCTCGGCCTGCCGCGTCACGACGGCGCCGAGCAACGCCTCGCCCATCGTCTCTGCGGCGGATGCCAGCTCTCCCAGGCGTTGGTCGGCCGTGTCAGTGGTTACGAGAATCACCTTCGCCGACAAAGCCGCCGCCAGGTCATTGGGCAGGCCGGGTTGCGCTTCGATGATCGTGACACCGTCGCCGGCGCCGGCCGAACGGGCGGCCTGTTCGGTCACGGCGTCGCCAGATGACTCGCAGCCGGGTACCAGCGCAAGAGCCCGGGCATCGTCCTCCGCGCTGGGATCGGCGCCAGACTCCGCCCGCAACCGCAGCAACCGGACGGTCTGGTTACGCTCGGCGAGACAGGCGGCGAGACCCGCGGCAACGGCCGAGCGGCCCTCACCCGCTTCAAGCGACGCAACGATGATGGTAGACATCGGCGCCAGTATAGCGAGACGCAGGCCATTGGTCGAACGACGATGGCGAACGCTGGTGCCCGTGAGCCACGGCTCTTGCCAGCAACGGAGAGCCGCCGATAGAATGCCTTCGGTGCCGAGGTAGCTCAGTCGGTAGAGCACTGCACTGAAAATGCAGGTGTCGGCAGTTCGAGTCTGCCCCTCGGCACCAGCTTCTAAACCAGTGCGAAAGAAAGGAGTAACGTAATGGCACGCTTACAGACTATCTGGAGCATACTCGCCAGTGAGAAGGGCCACGGAATGCCATTTCTCGGTGTATTGCCGGCGGCTGCGGGCGCTGTCGTCCTCGGCATCGCCGTGGCAGCCGACACCGACTGGCTGGCCATCGCGGGCGGTATCGTGCTGGCGGTCGGCATCGTCGGCACTGCCCTGGCAAACCACGTGGGCGTCGAGTACGAAATCTACAGCCGGCTGAACAAGCTGGAGGGCAACGAGTAGCCAACCCAACACACACGCCGCCCGTGGCGAACGTTCGCGGGGGAAGAGAGCGCCGTCGTGCGGTTCACGCACACCGGGCGGTCGCTAGAAGGGACTCAGCACAATGACACGACCGGTAGTTCACTTTGAGATCCACGGCAAGGATGCTCCCAAGCTGCAGGAGTTCTACAGAGAGCTCTTCGGCTGGGAGATAGACGCCAACAACCCGATGAACTACGGCATGGTAACGGCCGGCAAAGGTGCTCCGGAAGACGGCATCGGCGGCGGCATCACGACTTCGCCCGCTGCGCCGATGGTCACGATCTATGTCCAGGTCCTCAGCCTGGACGAGACGCTTGCGAAGGCAGAGAGCATGGGCGGCAAGACGGTGATGCCGCCAATGGACATCCCGGAAGGACCCACCATGGCGATGTTCTCCGACCCCGAGGGCAACGTCATCGGCCTGGTGAAGCAATAAGCAGCCGCTTCGGCTCATGGCCTCAGCGCAGGTCACGTCAGTGCAGTATGAGTTCGCCGAAGCGCCAAAGAGAGAAGGGGGAGCGGCGAAGATGAGACTCCAAGACAAGGTAGCGCTGGTGACAGGCGCCGGCTCCGGCATCGGCCGCGCGATCGCGATCGAGTTCGCCAATGAGGGCGCGAAGGTGCTGATCGCGGAGCTGAACGAATCGTCTGGCAAGGCCGTCGCCGACGAGATCGGCGACGCAGCGCGCTACCTGCGCTGCGACACGTCCGCGGAGGAGGACGTGCAGGCGGCGATCACGGCGACGGTCGACGCATTCGGCGGGCTGGACGTTGTCGTAAACAACGCCGGCGTCGCGCAAAAGGACTGGGACACGACGATCGCCGTTAACCTCTCCGGCGTCTACTACGGCTGCCGCCACGCCGCCGAGTACATGGCCGCGCACGGCGGCGGTTCGATCATCAACCTATCTTCGATCTTGGGGCTGGTCGGCATCGGCGCGGAAGACCCATACGTCGCCGCGAAGCACGGCGTCGTCGGCCTCACGCGCAACTTCGCCATCGCCTACGGCGGCGCAGGCGTCCGCGTCAACTGCATTAACCCGGGCTGGATCGTGACGCCGATGACGGACCCGCTCCGGGAGGTCGAAGCGATCAACGAACTGATGATGACGCAGACGCCCATGGGACGCAGCGGCCAGCCGGAGGAGATCGCCAAGGCGGCGCTCTTCCTGGCCTCAGACGACGCGTCGTTCGTCACGGGCAGCCCGCTGATCGTCGACGGCGGCTGGACGGCGCGCTAGCTGCGGCTTCTCTGCGTTCGCAGACGGGCAGACGGCGATGCGCCCGCCCCGCGTTCCGGGACGGGCGCATCGAATCGTTATGTGGAGCCAGCGAAGAGATTCGAACTCTTGACCTGTCGATTACGAATCGACTGCTCTACCACTGAGCTACGCTGGCATCGCCTACCGGACAGTCTAGCGACTGCGCGTTACAGCGACAACGGCCGTCATCAATATTCGTGTCGGCCGAAACGCAGGCTGAACTTGGGCCCGACCCGGACGCACAGTCCGCCCACTTGCTCCGGACAATTCCTAGACTCCGCGCTGCAACTCGACGACAGGCTAGCGCCGGTGAACAGCCGGGCGGGAAGAACCCTGCCTGGGAGAAGACCGAGCATGGTCAGCCGACAACGGCGTTAGGACTTCGGCGTGGTCTTGGTCGCGAACGTCTGTGTAACGATTTTCCCATCGTGGACCAGGAGAGTGTCAGTCCCCAACTCATACGTGTTTTCTGCTGTTTCGGCGGTCCACCTGATGTACGCGATCTTCCCATCGACAACTTGCTGATCCATGCTGAACGACATTCCGGGCTTCCCGAACTCGGCGAAAAGCGTCGAGAAAAACTCGGACCTTTCGCTCTGGGTCCGCCAGACACCGTCTGGGGTAATGATGACGGACTGGTCGGTGAAGTCTTCCAAGATGCCGTCTAGGTCTCCCGCTCCGAATGCCTGCAGGTGATGGTCGAGGACTTCCTGAGTGGTTGCTGCCAACGTGTTCCTCCTCAAAGCTTGCTGGATTGCCAGATTGTTGCCCTTAGCCTATGCTAAGGTGTGGTGTTACCCAAGGCATAGTACACCAACTGAGGATCCGAATGCCAAGCGAATCGAATTGAAGGAGGGAACCAAAATGGCACACGTAACACACTTCCGAATCAAAGCAAAGCCGGGCGAGCGCGAGGCAGTACTGGCAGTCTTCGACAAATGGCAGGCAGAGCGAAGGCCAGGGGCAACGGGGTATGTCCGCTCGGTCATCACGTCCAGCCTCGACGACCCGGATGAGCTGATGGCGGGCGTCATGTTCGACACCAAGGAAAACTACGAAGCGAACTCTAGCACCCCGGAGCAAGGTGCCTGGTATCAGGACCTGCGCTCCCACCTGGTTGCTGACCCGGACTGGTTCAACGGAACCTTGGAGCGGGACTTCTCCAACTAGCTGCGGCCCTGGCTAGAACCGGAGGCCACCGGGACGCTCCGGAACCGGTGTCGTCCGAATCACGCTCTTGGCCTGGGTCTACCCAAGCCTGACGGCGGCCGGCTGGTTCAGAACTGGCCTTGATTCAAGGCCGGTTCCGAACGAGCGCCCACTGCCCGTCTAGAGCCCGGAACGGATGCAGCACTGGCATCAATACAAGGGCCGGTTCTGAACGAGCACAGACCGCCAAGATAGGTCCCGAAACGGGACCTATCTTGGCCTCTGTTCCGAGCCCTGATGGGCTCGGAACAGACCTAGCTCGCCGTCGCCGGTCGGTAGATCGACTTCTTCGCAACGCGCATGGCGCGGACGCCTTCGCGAACCGTCATTAGCGGGGTTGTCCGCATCGACTTCACTGTGCCACCGGCGGACACGGCGAGCGAGAACGCCGCCGCCGTCACGTTGTCCGGCATGTTAGCTATCGCGACGATATCGTAATCGCCGAAAGCAAAGTAGGCGGTTTCGATCTTGCCGCCCAGCTTCCGCACGGCCGGCGCGATCGCCTCGATTCGATCCTGCGGCGTCTTTACCAGTGTCGCCCAGGCTTCCGGTGTGTAGGCTACTTCGTACATGTACCTTGGCATTGTGACCTCCTGCCGTCTTAATCCCTTCCCGGGGATGCATCTCAGGCCCCTAGAATACACGTCCGGAAGCGATTTATCCACCCGCAATGGCAAATCGCGCCGTGACGGCGATGCAGATCGCCTTTGGTATACTGGCCATCCATGTACGAACTGTTACTCGTCGAAGCGACAGAGGAGTTGCACGCACTGGCCGAAGAGTTGGCGCGCGCGGACTACCGTGTGCGGACCTGCGGCCTGCCCGAAGTCGCCGAGCAGCTATCAGGCGGTGCCCAGGTTGAGGCGATCCTGATCAACCTCTCAAACCAGCCCGGAACCACGGCGGTGGAGGAGCTCCTGCGCAACGATCGCATTTCGCCGCACACGGCAACTGTAGCAGTGCTGTCGATCGACCAGCTGAGCGGCCCGGAGGCGGATCTTCCGGTCGACGAGATCATCGTCTTCCCCGCCCCGGCCGCCGAGGCGATCGCCCGCATTCGCCGAGCCGTGCGCCGCCGGGCCGGGCCGGAGAGCGCCCACGTCCTGCGTTGCGGCGACCTGACGATCGATCAGGCGACGTACAAGGTCTTCGTCGCCGGAAGCGCGGTCGAGTTGACGTTCAAGGAGTACGAACTGCTGAAGTTCCTCGCGCTGAACCAGGACAAGGTCTGCACTCGCGAGATGCTGCTCAGCCAGGTCTGGGGCTACGACTTCTACGGAGGCGGCCGCACCGTCGACGTCCATATTCGTAGACTGCGCAGCAAGATCGAAAACCGTGGCCACACCTTCATCCAGACCGTGCGCAACGTCGGCTACCGCATGCACGCCGAATAGCCTCACGTTGGCGTAACGCGAGGGCCGCGCCCAACGCGCGGCCCGTAACGCAGCCGTAACCAAACGGCAATCTAGTCGCAACGTCGCCGCAACTCGCCCGAAACAACCCGCGCCTACGCTGCCCTCAACGGCCCGAAGAGTTGAGGAGGTAGCAGCATGGGATTGATGAAACGCGTCGGCATCCGGATCGGTTTCGGCGCGGCCGCAGCCGGATTCGCATTGCTTGTCATGACGAGCACGGCCTGGGCGCAAGAGCCGGATCAGGAGATCGCCGATCTTGTTGCCGCAATAGATACTGCGTGGCTGCTGATCGCCGCATTTCTCGTCTTCTTAATGCAGGCGGGCTTCGCGATGCTGGAGGCAGGCTTCGTCCGCTCCAAAAACGTCGCGAACATCCTGATGAAGAACATTCTTGACGTGTCTGCGGGCGCGCTGGCGTTCTGGGCCGTCGGCTGGGGCCTTGCCTATGGCTTCAGCGGTGACGCGACAAACGGCTTTGTTGGCACCGGTCACTTCTTTCTGGTCGGCTTCGACGACTGGGCAAGCTGGATCTTCCAGTTCGCCTTCGCCGCCACGGCCGCGACGATCGTCTCCGGCGCAATGGCCGAGCGCACGGCGTTCCGCGCCTATCTGTTCTACTCAGTATTCATCACCGCCATCATCTACCCTGTCGTTGTCCACTGGGCGTGGGACGGCAACGGCTGGCTCAGCGCCTTTGCGAGCAACCCGATAGGCACAAACGGCTATCTAGACTTCGCCGGTTCCGGCGTGGTGCACATGGTGGGCGGTTTCGCCGGCCTGATGGGCGCCATCATCGTCGGACCGCGCATCGGCAAGTACGGGAAAGACGGCTCCATCAATCCGATTCCCGGACACAGCATCAGCCTGGCCGCACTAGGCGTCTTCATCCTCTGGTTCGGCTGGTACGGATTCAACCCCGGCTCAACTCTTGGTCTGACGGGCGGATTCGCCGCGCTCGCCGCGAAGGTCGCAGTGAACACTACCCTTGCTGCGGGTGCGAGCGCCGTCGGTTGCGCGTTCCTGTCACGGACACGAGTCCACAACTTCGATATCGGCCTCACGCTCAACGGCGCGCTCGGCGGACTCGTCGCTATTACGGCGCCCTGCGCTGTCGTCGATCCCTGGGCGGCGGTCGTTATCGGCTTCATCGCGGCGCCGATCGTTATCCTGGGTACCGAGGGGCTCGACCGGCTCAAGATCGACGACCCGGTTGGCGCCGTAGCCGTCCACGGCTTCAACGGCGTGTGGGGTGTCCTCGCCGTCGGACTGTTCGCGTCAAAGAGTGGCATCGCTGAGGCATACGTCGCGAGCGATAGCTATGGCCTGCTGCTCGGCGGCGGAGCCGAGCAGCTCGGCATCCAGGCGCTCGGAGTAGCCGCAATCGCCGGTTGGACGATGGTGACATCCGGCATCATGTTCCTCATAATCAAGTACACCATAGGTCTGCGCGTCAGTCCGGAGGAAGAAGAGCGCGGTCTGGACCTCGGCGAGCACGGAGTGGAAGCCTACCCAGACTTCCAGCCGTCGCCAAGCATGGGTGGTATAGCCAACATGCTGGCGGTCACACAGCCGGCGACCGCAGCCGTTCCAGCGACCTCTACCTCCGCCGCGAGAGGTCCCGAATAGCCACTTGTCTAGGCCGTCCGGTGGCCCGAGAGGCCGCCGGACGGCCGTCAAGGTAAAGGAGCAAACACCATGAAGAAGATAGAAGCCATCATCCGGCCAGAGAAGTTGCCCGTGTTGAAAGCAGCTCTAGAGGATTCTGGCTATCCGGGGATGACGATTACCGAAGTCCGGGGCCACGGCGTCCAGAAGGGCGTGACGCAACAGTGGAGAGGCCGCGAGTTCATCGTGGAGTTTCTTCCAAAGGTGAAGGTCGAGGTAGTAGTGTCGACGGACGAAGACGTCAATCGCATTCTTGAACTCATCAAGGCAAACGCCGCCACCGGCGAGATCGGCGACGGCAAGGTGTTCGTCATCGATGTCGCAGACGTCATGCGCGTTCGAACGGGCGAGACAGGCCCATCAGCCGTCTAGACCGCCGCTGGATGGATGATCTGCGTAACACGAACGTAACATGGGCGAAACATCGTAGAAACCTCCATCCCGCAAACTGCGTCTAGGAGAACCGCGCAGTAACAAGACTACGCAGAACGGGAATAGCGCAGATGCGCAGCCTCGTAAGGAGGAATCTACGATGATCGACAGCGGCGACACTGCGTGGATACTAGTATCCACTGCACTCGTGATGTTTATGACGCCCGGGCTGGCGTTCTTCTACGCCGGCCTTGTGCGTTCCAAGAATGTGCTCACGACGATGATGCACAGCTTCATCGTCATGGGCCTCATCTCCGTACTCTGGGTCATCGTCGGCTACTCGCTGGCGTTCGGGCCGGACGCCGGCGGGGGGCTTATCGGCAACCTCGACTACTTCGGCCTGAAGGACGTCGGTCAGGAGCCGGGGCCGTACGCGGACACGATTCCCCACCTGGTCTTCATGGTCTTCCAGATGACGTTCGCCATTATCACACCGGCGCTGATCACGGGCGCGTTCGCAGAGCGAGCGAAGTTCGGGCCGTTCCTTATCTTCATGGGCCTCTGGTCGCTGGTAGTGTACGCGCCGGTCGCCCATTGGGTATGGGGCGACAACGGCTGGCTCCAGGATCTCTGGGGCGCAGGTGCGTTGGACTTCGCTGGTGGTACGGTCGTCCACGTCAACGCTGGCGCCGCCGCCCTAGTCGCTGCGATCGTCTACGGCCGTCGAAAGGGATACGGCAGCGAGCCGATGGAACCGCACAACATCCCGTTCGTCCTGCTCGGCGCGGCCATCCTCTGGTTTGGCTGGTTTGGCTTCAACGCCGGCAGTGCGCTGGCGGCAGATGGCATCGCGGCCAATGCGTTCGTCGTCACGTTTGTGGCTGCAGGCGCGGCGATGGTGACATGGACAGGCATCAGTTGGGCATTAGCCGGCAAGCCGAGCGCGGTCGGCGCGGCCGCGGGCGCGGTGGCGGGGCTGGTCGCGATCACGCCGGCGGCGGGATTCGTCGACACGATGCCGGCGATCGCCATCGGAGTCGGCGCGGGCGCGATCTGCTACGGCGCCGTGCAGCTCCGCATTCGCATGCGGCTTGACGACTCGCTGGATGTGGTCGGCGTACACGGCGTCGGCGGCGCCTGGGGCGCGTTCGCCACCGGTATCTTCGCAGTCGCCACGGTCGGCGGCGGCGCCGGAGTGATCGACGACAACGCGGGGCAGCTCGCCCGCCAGTTGACGGGAATCGGCGCGACGTTCGCCTACTCCTTCGTCGCTACGTACATTATCCTGAAGGCGCTGGACCTCACCATCGGCCTCCGCGTCACAGAGGACGAAGAGCGCGTCGGCGTCGACCTCAGCGAACACGGCGAGCGCGGCTACGTGTTCGATGTGTAGGATGGTTCGCCAACCCTGAACCCGACATTGCAGGCTGCCAGCGGCCGAATCGGATATCGAGTCCGCGACCATGGCTAACAGGAGAGGAAAGAATGAAGAAGATAGAAGCCATCATCAGGCCAGAGAAACTGGACGACGTGAAGAACGCGTTGGAGGAAGCCGGATTCCTGGGCCTCAACATCGTCCACGTGACGGGGCGAGGCGTACAGAAGGGCATCGTGCATGGTGGGCGTGGCGGAGAGACTTACACGGTCGATATGCTGCCCAAGCTAAGAATCGATGTCGTCGCCAAGGACGCGGACGCTGAGAAGGTGGTCGAGGCGATCACAAACGCCGCCCGGACCGGCAATATCGGCGACGGCAAGATTTTTATCAGTACTGTTGACGAAGCGATCCGGGTGCGTACCGGGGAACGAGGAGAAGACGTCGTCTAACAGCGGCGACGCAGAGTAACGAGGAGGACCGGTAGTGACACCCGAAGAAGTTGTCAAGCTGATCGAAGACCAGAACATCCAGATCGTTGACCTGAAGTTCAACGACCTGCCGGGGCTCTGGCAGCACTTTTCGATGCCCGTCTCCGAGGTGACGGACATCCATGACCTGGCCCACAGCATCTGGGCGGAAGGCACGGGGTTCGACGGATCCAGCATTCGCGGGTTCCAAAAGATCCAAGAGAGTGACATGATCCTGATGCTCGACCCGGCCACCGCGATGATCGATCCGATGTTGCAGCACCCCACCGTCAGCTTGATCTGCGACATCTTCGATCCGCTCACCAGAGAGCCGTACTCTCGCGACCCGCGCTATATCGCGAAGAAGGCGGAGGAATACCTCAAGTCGACAGGTATCGCTACCAACAGCTACTGGGGCCCGGAGGCCGAGTTCTTCATCTTCGACGACGTGCGCTACGACCAGACTGAGAACTCTGGCTACTACTTCGTCGATTCCATCGAGGGCGAGTGGAATACTGGCCGCGAGGAAAACCCGAACCTAGGTTACAAGCCACGGTTCAAGGAAGGCTACTTTCCGGCGCCCCCGCACGACTCGCTACAGGATCTGCGAAGCGAGATCATCCTGGAGATGGCCAAGGTCGGCATCCCCATTGAGGTGCACCACCACGAGGTGGCGACGGCCGGCCAGTGCGAGATCGACATGCGCTATGACACGCTCCTCACGGTCGCCGACCGCATGATGTGGTACCGCTACATCGTCAAGAACGTCTGCCGCAAGCACGGCAAGGTGGCGACCTTCATGCCCAAGCCGCTCTTTGGAGACAACGGCTCCGGCATGCATACGCATCAGAGCCTCTGGAACGGCGACACGAATCTCTTCTTTGACGAGAGCGGCTACGCCCTGACCAGTCAGACGGCTCGCCACTACGCAGGCGGATTGCTGAAGCACGGCAGGTCGCTGATGGCCTTCTGCGCCCCTACGACAAACTCCTACAAACGGCTGGTCCCCGGCTACGAAGCGCCCGTCAACCTGGTCTACTCCGCCCGCAACCGCAGCGCGGCCGTCCGCATCCCCGTCTACACGGACAGCCCGAAGAGCAAGCGGCTGGAGTTCCGCTCTCCTGACAACACTGCTAACCCGTACCTGGCGTTCCCCGCGATGATGATGGCCGGGCTGGACGGAATCGAGAACGGCATCGACCCCGGCGAGCCGCTGGACTCGAACACATACGAACTCTCTGAAGCGGAGCAGGCCAGCCTCCACACAGTACCGAGTTCGCTGGAAGAGGCCCTCGACGCCCTGGAAGAGGACCACGAATACCTGCTCAAGGGCGGCGTCTTCACGCAGGACGTCCTGGACGTCTGGATCGAGTTCAAGCGCCAGCAGGTCGACGAGATCAACCTGCGCCCGCACCCGTACGAGTTCCACCTCTACTTCGATATCTAGGTCACAGCGCACAGCCCGGTCTCGGCAGGAGGGTCACCGTATCGGTGGCCCTTTTGCATGCGCAGACGTGACCGCTCGGACCAGACCCGAACGCGGCGAGGCCGAGCCGCCGCGCAGACCGTATACGGGACAGTGTCGAATACGGCGTGGCCGGGCCGCCGCGTGGACGCGAATATGGCACAGTCGTGGGGCTGTGCCATATTCGACACTGTCCGGGCAGCGGTTGCTGCCCGGCCAGACGTAACCGTGTTGTAACAAGCAGCCATGGTCTCGCCGACAAGACCCGCCTATACTAAGGGAGAAGATAGTTAGAGAGGAGACCATTATGGACGACCAGCGAGCCTTCGTGCTGCAGACCTGCAAAGACCAAGACGTAAAGTTTATCCGATTGTGGTTCACGGACATCCTCGGATCGCTGAAGAGCTTTGCGATCACTGTCGAGGAGCTCGAACAAGCGATGGAAGAGGGCATGGGTTTTGACGGCTCGTCGATCGAGGGCTTCGCCCGCATTGACGAGTCCGACATGGTCGCCATGCCGGATCCCTCAACGTTCGCGCTGATCCCGTGGCGCCCATCTGAGCGCGGGGTGGCCCGCATGTTCTGCGACATCCTGACGCCGAACGGCGAGCCCTTCGAGGGCGACCCACGCTACGTCCTCAAGCGAAACCTGAAGCGCGCGACGGAACTGGGCTACACGTTCTACGTTGGTCCGGAGCTTGAGTACTTCTATTTCCGGGACGACAAAGGATTGGAGCCGCTGGACCTCGGCGGCTACTTCGACCTAACACCGCTGGACGCCGCCAGCGACCTGCGGCGCGAGACCGTGCTGACGCTGGAGGAGATGGGCATCGGCGTGGAGTACAGCCACCACGAAGTCGCGCCTAGCCAGCACGAGATAGACCTGCGATACACGGACGCATTGACAATGGCAGACAACGCCATGACCTATCGCCTCGTCGTTAAGGAAATCGCGTTGGCGCATAACGTCTATGCCACGTTCATGCCGAAGCCGCTGGCCGACGTTAACGGTTCCGGCATGCACGTCCACCAATCCCTGTTTACGGGGGAACGCAACGCGTTCTTTGATGCGGACGACCCCTTCCATCTATCGAAGGTCGCGCGGTCGTACATCAGCGGCCTGATGCGCCACGCGCGAGAGTTCACGCTGGTCACGAACCAGTGGGTCAACTCCTACAAGCGCCTGATGCCGGGCTACGAAGCGCCGGTCTACGTCACCTGGGCGCGAAAGAACCGGGCGGACCTGGTGCGCATTCCGCAGTACAAGCCGGGCAAGGAGGTGGCGACGCGCATCGAGTACCGGGCGGCGGATCCCGCCTGCAACCCCTACCTGGCGTTCGCAGTCATGCTTGCCGCCGGCCTCGCCGGCATCGAGCACGACTACCCGCTGCGAAAACCCTCAGAAGGCAGCGTGTTCGAGATGACGGAGGAAAAGCACCGCGAGCTCGACATCGATGTCTTGCCGGGAACGCTGGATGAGGCGATTCGCGCGACCGAAGAGAGCGAGCTGATGCGCACTTGCCTGGGTGACCACGTGTTCGAGAGCCTGCTCAAGAACAAGCGCATCGAGTGGGACGCCTACCGCGCCCACGTCAGCGACTTCGAACGCGAACGCTACCTGGGCATCCTCTAGACGGCGTAACAGCAGACGCCTGTGGCTCGAAAGACCGCAACGCTGGCCGCCTGCGGGCATGGCTCAGTACGCGGAATCACGTTGACGTCTCTGTTGGCGAACGTAAGGCCTCCCCGCTCGCGGTCGTCGTCGCGTCGTGGGTCGCCGGCCGGCAGAGTCTACTCCGTAGCTTCGTCAGCGCTGAGCCAGTCGAGCTGGCCGTGGAACGTGCCAGCCCCGACCTGCCACACCAAGCCCTCTTCTGCATCGATCGCGAGCAGTCCCAAAGCGGAGAGGACGAACAGGCGCTCACCGTCGCCGGACCAGGTCAGGCCAGGCTGATCCAATTGGGTGTCAGCGAGCTGCCGCAGACCGCTGCCATCGGCCTGAATCGTCCAGATGTCCATTGGCAGGCCATTGTAGTAGGAAGTGACGGCATCCGCCCCGACTGCCGAGCGTGGTTCCGCAGCCCGCAGCGGCCGCAGAGAGACGCTACGCGGTGGCTGTGCGCCCGCCGACGCGGAAGCACGTGGCCGCCTTTGGCCCGCAGGCGAAGAACCAAGCCATCCGTCGTCCGTGAGCGAAGAATGGCCGACCTGCTGTTCGATCTGCATGGAACCAGCGAACGCGATCTGCGTTCCGTCCGGTGAGAAACGGGGCGAGTTGAAGCTGTTCCAGTTGTCGTCTGGTCCAGCCAGCATCGTCGCTCCGCTGCCGTCGACGTTGGCCACCCAAAGCGATTGCAGCAGCTCGTCGTTCTCGCGCAGGAAGACCATCCGCGTCCCGTCCGGCGAAACCGACTGCGCAAAGGCGTCGTCAGCGACGGCCGTCCGCTCGCCGGTAGCGACATCGACTCGTTCGATCGCCGAGGTGACACTGTTGGGTACGATGTGCCGGACGGTCACCAGCAACTCTTCGCCGGTCGCAAGCCAGGCCGGGTGGCGGAGCTGTTCACCAACGTCCGCGTGCTCAGCCAGCAGGCGCGGATCCGATCCGTCTCTGTTTGCGAGAAAGATGTCCGTGCCCAGATCCCGGGAGATACCGGGAAGGACAAAGTCCACGAACTGTCGGACGTAAGCGAGCGTCTGGCCGTCCGGCGAGAGCGACGGTTCGATTAGCATTGAGTCTTCTAGCTGCGGCAGGAGGAGTCGTTCGCCGCCGTCGGCGAGCGACAGCTCGACGAGACCGCTCTCGCGCACTACCAGCAGCCGGTCGGAGAGACGCGCGTCAGCATCATCACCACCACCGCCGCAGGCAGCGACCGCCGCGGCTACGAGAGCGGCGACGACGGACCACGCCGCGCCACGCCGGCGCGTCCTGGCGGGTCCACCGTGTGGCCTGAAGGAGTGGATCCACGTCACAACGATTCATGGTACGCCGACGGCTTTTCAGCTACAAGCGCCGCGGCTCGCCGGACGAGGCGATTCGTACGACCGAAAAGAGCGAGCAAATGCGTGACCTCTTGGGCGAGCACGTCCACGAGGGCCTGCTCCAGAACAAGCGCATCGAGTGGGACGCCTACCGCGCCCACGTCAGCGACTTTGAACGTGAACGTTACTTGGGCATCCTCTAGCTCACGCCGCGCTTGCAGTTGATCGTGCGGCGTCCGCGGCCGCCTGCGGTTGTGGCTCGGTGCGCCGGATCACATTGACATCTCTGTCGGGATTGGCGAGAATGAGGTCTCCCCGCCTAGCTTTCGGAGGTTGATCGTGCCCGTAGCAGCACTGGAACACACGCACACGTCCGTTCACTCCCTAGGAGCATTCGCGGCGCTGGCCGTGCGACCGTTGGCGCTTGCGCTCTTTGTCGCGGCGCTGTTCATGGTTGCGCCTGCGCCCGTCACCGAAGGCGCGACGACGAACATCCTGGTTGGCGACTCCTGGTTCTGCAGCGCCGGATTCCAGGGCGGCGTCTGTCCAACGACCATCACCGTCGGCGATACGGTCTCTTGGGATTTCAACAGCGCGTCCTTTGCCCACACGACGACCGACTGCGGCGGCAATTGCTCCGTGGGGCCGTTTGGCGCTGTGTGGGACTCCGGAACGATCTCCGGCGGCGGCACCTTCCAGCACACGTTCAACTCGGCTGGCGTGTTCCCCTACCTCTGCACGCTACATTCGCCCTTCATGCGGGGAACGATCACCGTCACCGGGCCGGTAGGCGGCGTCTCATCGCTCTCCAGCCTCGACGCCAGTGCGGTGGGCGATGCGGAAACGGGAGAATCTCTGTTCGGAGTCGGCTGGGCGATGGGCGTGGCCGCGGCGGGCACAGCCGCCCTGGGCGCGACGCTGCTCGTTGGCCGCCGTCGCTGGCTGCGGTAACACGATACCGTCACGCAGTTGCATCCATGGTGCGGGCTTCTAGCGCGACTGAACGCAGCGTGCCCGCATCCGGCTAAGACGAAACAGCGGCCCTCCGAAACGGAGGGCCGCGTTGTCTCTGGCTTTGTCTGCCTGATTAGTCCGTGTACGGAACGTTCGAGTTCCAACGAAGGAAGCGCCCTTCCGAATTCGGGATGAAGTTATACATGTGCATCATCCACCCGTAATCCGCGATCCACATGCACGGGTCAGCTCCGCAGCCTTGAGGGCTGCCTGGAAGGATATTAATGCCGGCATCACACTGAGCCTCTGTGTACCCGCCAATGTCGGCGATTACCCAGGCCTGCGTCGTGCCAGTATTCCCGGTGCAGAGGTTAATGTGCTTGTGCCAAGCCTGCTGGAACGCCCCGGTGTCAGGCGTG
This sequence comes from Chloroflexota bacterium, assembly GCA_029262675.1. GTDB lineage: Bacteria > Chloroflexota > Dehalococcoidia > DSTF01 > RBG-16-68-14 > JADFKB01. Next base: position 54,756 of record JAJCYW010000018.1, read on the forward strand.
AAGTCCTCAGGCCCGGCAAACCCTTCTGGCTGGCCATTGTCGCAGGTGCCGGGGATGCCGTAGGCGTTACAGACAGGCTGGTTAGGAATGATGTACCAAACGCCGATCAACACGTCAGGAGTGTCAATGTTAGGGTCAGGATTGGCATCCGTATAGACCAAGCCCACTGGCTTCGTCATCTGGCTGGCGAAGTCCGGGTAGAGCGTCTGGTAGCCGACATTGTACATATGGATGCCCATGCTGCCCACGTCTTGCGTATGTTGCTCGTATCCGTCCGCGATGGCAACCGCCGGATCCAGGTACTTCTGCGTGGCTACCGTGGCCTGGACGACCTGCGTATCGACGAGCGAGCAGGTCTGACCGTGGGACTGCACGGTGCTCAAGATGTCGCCCAGGAGGTCGACCTCACCGCCGCCGTTCACGTCGTAGAGCAGCGAGTACTCGTAGCCCTGCGCGTTCGGTGGATCGCCAAACTTAGTGCCGTGGTGATAGATGACACCGAGGATGTCGCCGAGCAGATCGACAGTACCGTCACCGGTCACGTCGTTGCACGTTGTGCTCAGCGGCGGCCACTTCGCGGGGTTCGTCGCCAATGTCTCTTGCGGCTGCGCTGACAGGCCGACAAAGCCCGCCACTGCAACTGCGAGCACGATTACCAGATACTTCAATACGCCCTCCTACGTGGCTCCCCGTTTGATTTCCGTGGCTCGCTGTTTGGTTTCCGCTAGTATAGCAGGCCCGTCAACGATCGCAAGGAGGGCGACCGTCGCACGGACAGAAACAACGGCTCTTCGCCGTAATTCCGTTGGGTTCCGTTGGGTACGGGGGCTAACTAGGCGAAGAGCAGCTTCGTCGCCTCTTCCGCCACGTCCAGTAGATGGCGCGGGAAGATGCCGACGTAGAACACGCCGATGGTGAGCGCTACGGTGAGGCCGCTGATCAGCGCCGGCACCGGCAGCCGCTCCTCGCCCTCCTCTGGCTTCGACACGTAGATCTCGCGGATGACCAGCAGGTAGTAGTAGAGCGACACGAAGCTCATCACCACCGCGATCACGGTCAGCCAGAGGAAGCCCTCGTCGGCGACGGCCTGGAAGAGCATGAACTTGGTGAAGAACCCGGCGAACAGCGGCATCCCGGAGAGCGAAAACAGCGCGGCCGTCAGCGCAGCCGCCAGGAGCGGCGTGCGCTCCGCCATGCCGCGGAAGCCAGAAATCTCGTCGCGCCCCGTCAGGTTGTACCAGGCGATGATGCACGTAAACGCTGCCAGATTGGTGATCACGTAGCCCGTCATGTGCAGGAGAAGCGCGCTCGATGTCGCGGCGGAGAGCGCGGCGATCGCCATCAGCATGTAGCCCACCTGTCCGATCGACGAGTAGGCCAGCAGGCGCTTGATGTTGTGCTGCTGCAACGCAACGAGGTTCCCGAGCACCATCGTCATTGCCGCCAGCGCTGCGACGATCCACTGCCAGTCGTCGAGGACGGGCATGAAGGCTCCTGAGAAGAGCCGCAGCAGCAGCGCGAAGCCGGCTACCTTCGAGGTCGCGGAGAGATAGGCCGTGATCGGCAACGGAGCGCCTTCGTAGGCGTCCGGCGTCCACATGTGGAACGGTACGGCAGCCACCTTGAACCCTAGGCCGGCCAGCACCATCACCAGCCCCAGCAGCAGCGCCAGGTCGAACGCGCTCGTGTCGCCTGCGTATGCGGCGGCTATGTCAGCGTAGAAGGTAGAGCCTGATGTTCCGTAGATCATACTGATGCCGTAGAGCAAGATCGCCGAGGCGAATGCGCCCAGCAGCATGTACTTCAGACCGCCCTCGTTGGAGCGGCGTTCGTGTTTCGCGTAGGAAACCAGAACAAACAGGCAGAAGCTCAGCAGTTCCAGCGAGATGTAGGCGGTGAGCAACTCACGCGAGGCGGCCATGTAGATCGCCCCGATCGTCGAGAGCACCAGCAGCGCGTAGTACTCGCCGGGGTGGCGCAGCTTGTCCTGGACGAACTGCGCCGATACCAGCGCGACGACGGCCGCGGTCGCCATGAAGAAGACGCGGAAGAACGTGGTGTAGTTGTCGACGGAGAGCAGGCCGGCGAAGTCACTCTCCTTATTCACCCAGCCCAGCGACAGTGCTAGCACGGCGGCCAGGCCGGCCGCCGCGACGTATGGCAGCCAGCTCTTTCGGAAATCGTCCACGAAGAGGTCGAGCGCGAGAATCAGCGCCGCGAGCCCTGCCAGACAGAACTCCGGCGTCAGCAGCGAGTAGTCCAGGTTCAGCTCAGACGACATGGCGACCGTTCTCGAACACGTTCATTCGTCTCACTATCCGATCCCCGGAATGCGCAGCACGGAGTCCGCGATGCGGTCGACGAACGGGCTGGGGTAGACGCCCATCAGGATGATGAAGGCGATCAGCACCGCGCCTCCGGCGTACTCAACGCGGCTCAAGTCCTGCAAGCTCTCCCACTTATCGTTTTCCGGCCCGAAGAAGGCGCGCGCCATCATTCGCAGGATGTAGACGGCGGTGATAGCGGCGCCCAGGATTCCCAGCGCGCCCAGCGCCGGGTAGGTGCGGAAGACACCCAAGAAGATGTTGAACTCTGCGACGAAGCCGGAGAATCCGGGCAGGCCCAACGATGCCAGTCCGGCAATCGAGAAGAAGGCCACGAAGTGCGGCATCCGCTTCACCAGCCCGCCGAACGCGGCCAGTTCCCGCGTGTGCGCTTGGTCGTAGAGCGAGCCGACCATGGCGAACATCAGGGCCGTCATCACGCCGTGCGAGAACATCTGCAGCACTGCGCCGTTCACTCCGACTGCGTTCATCGTCGCCAGCCCCATCAGCACGTAGCCCATGTGGCTCACACTCGAGTAGCCCACCATGTACTTGAAGTCGGTCTGCGCCATCGCGGAGATCGCGCCGTAGAGCACGTTGATAGTGCCGAGGATAATCAGCACCGGCATCCAAAACTCGGCGCCCTCCGGCAGCAGCTGCATGCCGAGGCGGATGATGCCGAACGCGCCCAGCTTCATCAGCACGCCGGCGTGGAGCATGCTCACGGCCGTGGGCGCGGCGACATGGCCGTCCGGTGACCACGTATGGAACGGCCAGAGGCCGGCCAGCACACCGCAGCCCAGCATAAACAGCGGGAAGATGATCTTCTGGAAGTTCTCGTCGAACTCGACCTCGTACAACGTTGGCAGGTCGAACGTTCCGAGCCCGGCCTCGACGAAGACAGCAAAGATACCGATGAAGATCAGCACGCTGGCGCCGACAAGGACCATCGTCAGCTTCATCGCGCTGTACTCCTTGGTGCGCGCGAACGTCGAAAACACGCTGCTGGAACCCCAGACGGCGATCAGCAGGTACATCGGCAGCACGGCCAACTCGTAGAAGAAGAACCAGAAGAAGAGGTCCAGCGACGCGAAGACGCCGAACACGCCCGCCACCAGCAGGAAGAGGAGGATGAAGTAGTCCTTGTTGCGGTAATCGATCTTCGCGGAGATCAGCGTCCCGGCGAAGGTCACGATCCCCGTCAGCAGCAGCATCGCCGCGCCGATGCCGTCGATGCCGAGGTGGAGCGTAATCCCGTTCTCGCCGAGGATGCCAACGTTCTCGATCCACATCCAGCGCATGTCGAACTGGTACTGCTCCACCTGCGACAGTTGATAAGCAAAGAAGGCGTACAGCGAGAGGCCGAACAGCGCGAAGCCAACGGCGACGGAGAACGCCCGGATCGCGTCCTTGTGGCGGGAAGGCACGAACAGCAGCGCCACCGCGGCGAAGAGCGGCACGGCGATTGTGGCGAGGAGGATGTATCCCGATTGCATCGTCAGCCCTTTAGCGTGAACGCGACCAGCGTCAGTGCGACGACGCCGATCACCATGCCGAGTGCGTAATTGGGCATCTTGCCCGTCTGCTGAAACTTCATCAGGTAGCCGGCAAACTTCGCCGTGTAGCCCCCGCCGTCGATGCCCGTGTCGTTCACGGCGTTGCGGTCGAACCAGGCGACCAGCCGCGCGATGCTCAGCACCACGCGGTCGATCGCGGCCTGGTAGATGTCGTCAAGGTAGTACTTGTTCGCGAAGAGCGCGTGCACCGGCCGCAGCATCGAGAGGCAGACGCCCGGAACCGAGGGCCGCGCCGCCCAAGCGAACCAACCAGCAGCCAGCCCGGCGAGGACAAGCGCCGACGAACCGATGGCCACGTTCCAATCGAAGTGGAAGGCGTGCGGGTGGCCGAGGAAGATGATCTCGCCGATGCCGCCCGGGAAGCCCATCAGCTCGCCCACCTGGTCGAAGGCGACAAACCCGGCGAACACGGTCAGCACGGCCAGCAGCACAAGCGGCACGAATATGAACGGTGAACCTTCGTGCGCGTGCTCGTGTGATTCCGGTTCCTTGGGGTCGCCGAAGAACGTCAGGATCAGCACGCGCGCCATGTACATGGCCGTCAGCGGCACCGTTGCCATGGCTAGTGCAAATGCAGCCTTGTTGTCCAAGAGCGCGACGAGGATCTCGTCCTTTGCCCAGAACCCAGCCAGGATCGGCAGTCCTGCCATGGAGAGCGCACCGACGGCAAACGTCACGCAGGTGATCGGCATCTTGGACCAGAGGCCGCCCAGTGAACTGACATCCTGGCGCTCAGTCGCGTGAATGACGGAACCGGCCCCCAGGAAGAGGAGCGCCTTGAAGAAGGCGTGTGTGAAGAGGTACAGCATCGCCGCGGCGGGCGCTCCAACGCCGAGTGCGACGAACATCAGGCCGAGGCTGTTGATCGTCGAGTAGGCGATCACCTTCTTGATGTCCGTCATCACTAGGCCCATCGTCGCCGACATGAACGTCGTCAGCAGGCCGACTGCCAGTATCAACTCCGGCCCGCCGTGCACCAGTTGGAAGAGCGGCAGCGTCCGTGTCACCAGGTAGACGCCGGCGACGACCATCGTCGCGGCGTGGATCAGCGCGGACACGGGCGTCGGGCCCTCCATCGCGTCCGGCAACCAGACGTGGAACGGGAACTGGGCCGACTTGCCCATCGCACCGAGGAAGAGCAGCACAACCGACGCGGTCAGGACCTCTCTCCCGACCTCGCCCGCCTCGGCAGCGGCGATCACCTCCTGAATGTTGAACGTACCCGTCGCGCGCCAGAGCAGGATGATGGCGATCAGCAGCCCGACGTCGCCAAGACGTGTCGTGATGAAGGCCTTCTTGGCCGCCTCCGCTGCGGAGCGAAGGTGGTTGTAGTGGCCGATCAGCAGATACGAACAAACGCCGACCAGCTCCCAGGCGAAATAGAGCAGCAGGAAGTTGTCGGCCAGCACAAGCGCCAGCATCGAAGCGACGAAGAGCGAGATCACAGCGTAGTACCAGCCGTACCGCGAGTCGCCCTTCATGTAGCCCAGCGAGTAGACCTGCACCATCAGCGCGACGAAGCTGACGACCGTCAGCATAACGATCGTCGTCGCATCAACGTGGACGCCCAGGCGCAGTTCGAGCTGGCCCGGCACCTCCAGCCACTGGGTGCTGTTCGCCGCGCCAGCGAACTCCTCGCCGTGCGCGGCGAGCGCGTCCGTGAAGTCGGCGGCGATAAGCAGCACCATCACAAAGACGGTCGCGATCGCGCCTACCGCGAGCCAGTCGCCCTTGCGCGGCAGCCACGGTCCCAGCAGCGTCAGCGCGACGAACGCGGCGGCCGGCAGCAGTGGCAGCAGCCAGGCGTCGGTCATGTTCATCGCTGCCGGCTCCCTACCACTTCAGCTCGTCCACTTCGTCCACGTTGGCCGTACCGAGGTTGCGGAAGATACGCAGGATGATGGCCAGCGCCAACCCCACCTCCGCCGCGGCAATGGTGATGATGAAGACCGCGAAGATCATGCCCGTGAACTTCTCCGGCGAGGCGTATGCCGCGAACGCGACCATGTTGATGCTGGCGGCGTTCAGCATCAGCTCAACGGACATCAGGATCAGGACGGCATTGCGGCGCGTCAGCACCCCGTATACGCCCAGCGAGAAGAGGATGGCGCTAAGCGCCAAGAAGTGCTCCAGTGGGATCTGCTGTGCGACAGGTTCCACGCCTACTCCCCTTCTTCCTCTGGCTCATCTTCGCGGGCGAGGACGATAGCCCCGACGAGCGCGACGAATAGCACGAGAGAGGCGATCTCGAACGGCACCGCCCACTGCTGGAAGAGCGCCGACCCGAGGTCGTCGAACGGGACACGCGTGATCATGCCGTCCTCATCGCCTGGCCAATCGCTCGTCGTCACCGTCGCGATGATGGCTCCACCGAGCAGGGCCGCGACCAAGCCGGCCACGGGCCACTGCGCGCCTGTCATCGCCTCAGGTAGGTCGGACGTGCGCGTCAGCATCAGCGCGAAGAGCAGGAGCACCGTGACCGCGCCCGCGTAGATCAAGATCTGGACCAACGCCAGGAACTCCGATGCCAGCAGGATGTAGACTCCGGCGACGGCAATCAGCGCCACGATTAGGAAGAGCGCCGCGTAGACGGCGTGCTTCGCCAGCACGACGCCCAGCCCGCCCGCGACCGCCAGCGCCGCGACGACGTAGAAGATCACCTGCGCGACCGTCATCGGACGTGTCCCTTCGTGCCGCTCGGTAATCGTAGCCGCGTCATTCGGGTACCCACGCGTCGATCTTGCCCTGCTTGTGCTGGGAGAGCAACTGGTCGAGGTCGAGCACGAGGTCGTTGCGGTCGAACTTGGAGAGCTCGTGGCCAGCCCAGGTGTTGTTCATGGCGATCGCCTCAAAGTTGCAGACCTCCACGCAGATGTTGCAGCGCATGCAGCGTCCGTAGTCGATCCAGAACTGGTCGACGATCTTGCGGCGCTCGCTCTTGCCGTCGGCGTGGAGCGGGTTATCCTTCATCACCACCGTCATGCACTCAACGGGACAGGCGCGCTCGCAGGCGTGGCAGCCGGTGCAGAACGGCTCATCGACCTCCTTGTCCCAGAGCAGGATCGGGAACGCGCGGTCGCGCTGGGGCACATCGCGGTGGTGGTCCGGATAGTGGATCGTGACGGGCTTACGCATCATCGCGTTCATCGTCACGTACATGCTCTTGAGTATGCCTAGCATCGCTACCCTCTCGTCACCGTAGTCATCACGACCCCGCCGAATCGGCTGCCGCAGGCTCCGCTGCACCGGGGTTCGCTGGCACCATACGCAGCGTTCGCGGGTCCGCTCGCACTGTCCGGTCGACGATGTAGCCTGCCAGCAGCAGCCCGGCGCCCGACGTAAGCAAGAGCGTGAAGTCCGGCCAGCCGTAGACCAGCACCAGGCCGTTCAGGAAAATCTGCAGAAAAGCAAGTGGTATCAAAACCTTCCAGCAGTAGCTCATCAACTGGTCGATGCGCAGGCGGGGCATCGCGAAGCGGACCCACATGAAGAGCAGGATCAGGAACATCGTCTTGCCGAACGTCAACAGCACCTGCAACCAGAGTCCGGCTTCGCGGCCCAGCGGCCAGTCCCAGCCGCCGAGAAAGACGAGCGCGCCCAGCAGGCTGTAGACGATCAGGTTGGTGTAGGAGGCCAGGTAAAATATCGACCAGCGGATGCCACTGTACTCGATGAACGGGCCGCCGACGACCTCCGACTCTGCCGTCGGGATATCGAACGGCTGCCGCTCCAGCTCGGCCAGCGCGGCCACGATGAAGATGAAGAACGCCAGCGGCTGCCAGACGAAGAGCGGCACGCGGCCCTGGTAGATGACGATATCGCTCAGGTTGAGCGAGCCGACAATCATCGTCACGGCGATCAACGAAAGCACCATCGGGATCTCGTAGCTGATCAGCTGCGCCGCCGCACGAAGGCCGCCGAGCAACGCGTACTTGTTGTCGGACGCCCAGCCGGCCATCAGGAAGCCGACGAACGAGAGGCCCGTGACGGCGACGATGAAGAAGAGCCCGAGGTCGAGGAACGCCACGGCCCAATCGCGCGTGAACGGGATAGCCACGAAGGCGACGAAAGCCGGCACGAAGACGACGAACGGCGCCAGCTCGAAGACCCAGCGGTCGGCGCTGCGGGGCCGCATGTCCTCCTTGCCCACGAGCTTCACGGCGTCGGCCAGCGTCTGCAGCAGCCCGTAGGGGCCAACCCGCATCGGGCCGAGCCGCATTTGGATTCGCGCGGAGACCTTGCGCTCCAGCCAGATCAATGCCAGTGCTCCCACCGTCATCAGGACGATGATCGCAAGGAGGCCGAGCAACGAATCGAGCCAGATGTTACCGACGTCGTAGGTCAGTGCGAGCATCATCAGCGGTCCACGCAGCCGAGCACGATATCGATCGAACCAAGGATCGCCACGGCGTCGGCGACGTAGTTGCCGATCGTCATATCGCGTAGCGCGGAGAGGTTACAGAACGAGGGCGAGCGCATCTTCAGGCGGTAAGGCTTGTCGCCGCCCTTCGAAACGAGATAGATGCCATACTCACCGCGCGCGCCTTCTACGGCGGAGTAGATCTCCGCCTCCGGCCCGCGCAGCTTCCGTGGCATCTTCTCCGGCATGATAGGCCCGTCCGGCAACTGGTCGAGCGCCTGCTCGACGATGCGGATCGACTGCCGGACCTCCTCGACGCGGACCAGGTAGCGGTCGTAGACGTCACCGTGCGTGCCGACCGGGATGTCGTACTGGAAGCGGTCGTAGATCGAGTACGGCTTGTCGCGCCGCAGGTCCCACTCCACGCCAGCGGCGCGCAACAGCGGCCCGGAGAGGCCCCAGCTGACCGCGTCCTCCGCGCTCATGACGCCGACGCCGCGTGACCGCACCGAGACGATTTCGTTCCCCGTCAACAGCATGTCGAGGTCCTGCAGCCCCTGGCGCGACTTCGGCAGCACATCGCGCACGCGCTGGACGAAGTTGTCGGGCACGTCCCAGACCAGGCCGCCGGGACGGAAGTAGCTGTACATCAGCCGCTCGCCCGTGACCTCTTCGAAGATGTCCTGGATGTGTTCCCGTTCGCGGAACCCGTAGGTGAACGACGTGCCGAAGTGTCCCAAGTCGATACCAAACGCGCCCAGGAACATGAAGTGGCTGGCGATCCGGTTCAGCTCGCAGAGGATGACGCGGATGTACTCCGCGCGCTCCGGCACTTCGATATCGAGCAGCTTCTCCACCGCCATGCAGTAGGCCTGTTCGTTCATGAACTGGGCCAAGTAGTCGGTCCGGTCCTGGTAGCCGATGGCCTGCCGGTAGTCCATCTCTTCCGAGAGCTTCTCCGCGCCTCGATGCATGTAGCCGATGTGGGGTTCCACGTCCATGACACGCTCGCCGTCGATGGTCAGCACCATGCGGAACACGCCGTGGGTGCTGGGGTGTTGGGGCCCCATGTTGACATTGATGTCGACGGTTTCCATGTGGTGCTCTTGCTGTGTCTCTTGAACCATCGCGCTAAACCCCAAAGAGGATGTTGCAATCGGCGAACTTCCAGCCGTCCTCTTCCTTCACCAACTCGGCGAACTCCCCGCCTTCGGCTCCGAGCGGGCCTTCGCGGTCGTCGAATCGGTACCTGCCCACCGGCATCGCCTCCACGCTGGTCTCCGTCAGGTTCTGGATCTCGACGCCGGTGATGTTAAAATCGACGTCGCCGGAAAGCTGCGCTTGGAAAGCACCGATGGCGCGCGAGGCCGTCGCCCGGCGGTCCGGGCAACTCTCCGCCAGCAGGCCCTCCAGCGCGATGACGTCAAGCTTCTCGAACGCTTGGAAGAACGCCTGGAAGCTGTCTCTGATCGCCGCCTCATCGCTATCGCCGCCACCGCCGCAGGCGGCGAACGCGAGACAGACCATAGCAACGCCGGCGGTGCGTGCCAGCACGGTCATCTCTTCTTGCTCCCGCCAACGCCTTCTTCCGGCAACTGGTCGCCCTGCCACTCCTCGATGTCTGCTAACGGGCTGTCCTTGCGGAGCGGGAACTGATCCTCCATGTCTTCCGGCATCAGCAGCGGCACCAGGTGGGGATGGCCTTCAAACGTGATGCCGAACATGTCCCGTGTCTCGCGCTCGTGCCAGTCGGCCGCGCGCCAGACCTGCGCGACGGAAGCCACCTTGGGGTCGTCCTGCGGCAGCCGGGTCTTTATCAGCACCTCGTGCCTCTTGCTGAGCGACATCAGGTGGTAGACGACTTCGAGGCCTTCGGCCTCATGGTCGACGCCGCAGAGGTAGCGCACGTAGTCCAGATCCAGCGACGGCTGCTCCTTGGCGGCCGTCATCACCTGCGTCACGTCGCCCGGCTCGATCTCGACGACGACGTTTGTCATGCCCTGATAGGCCGACATCGTGACGTCAGGCAGCGCCGCGGCCAGCAAATCGGCGACGCTACCGGCGGGCGGTTTGGGACGATTATCATCTTCTGGCGCGTCGCCCGCAGGCGACGCGTCGGCTTTCGCCGTCTCGCTCGTAGATTCAGCCGCAGGAGTGTCAGCGGCGGCTTCTGCCTTCTCAGGCGCTTCGCCAGCAGGCTCGGCACTCGTGTCAGTCACCGCGGCCGGCTTCTCAGGAGCGTCAGCGGACGCTGACGCATCGGTTGCCGGTACTTCTGCAGGCGCATCGGGCGCCTTGGCCTCCTCGCCGTCCGTCCCCTGCCGCTTCTCTTCGTCTTCCGGTGTCATGAAGCCTTGCCGCGCTCCTCCATGATCTTGTGCTGCAGCGCGATGAAGCCGTCCATCAGCGCCTCCGGCCGCGGCGGACAACCGGGCACGTAGACATCGACTGGAATGAGCTTATCGACACCCTGGACGACGCGACTGTAGCGCGTGTAGGGCCCGCCGTTATTGGCGCAGGCGCCCATGGAAATCACCCATTTCGGGTTCGGCATCTGCTCGTAGAGCAGCTTCACCGAGGGCCCCATCTTCTTCGTCACCGTACCGGCGATGATCATCACGTCCGACTGGCGGGGGGAGGCCTGCGGGAAGATACCGAAACGGTCCAGGTCGTAGTGCGACATGTAGGTCGCGATCATCTCGATCGCGCAGCAGGCGAGGCCGAACGTCATCGGCCAGATCGACGAACTGCGCGCGAGGGCCAGGGCGGCGTCGGCCGGAATCTGCATGATCCCAGGCAGCACCTCGCGATAAATGGCCTTGCCAGCGTCGACCTCGACGGGTATCAGCCGCAGCTCCTCCCGCCGGATGCTCTCCGGTCGCTCGGCGGACGCGGCGGCGGTCTCTTCAGCTACGTCGCCACTCACTTCCACTGCAGCACGCCCTTCTTCCAGGCGTAGGCGAGCCCGGCACCCAGGATAGCGATGAAGAGCACCATTTCGTAGAACGCCGCCTTGCCGACGTTGAGGAACGTAACGGCCCAGGGGAAGAGGAAGACGGCTTCCACATCGAAGATTAGGAACAGGATCGCGAAGAGGTAGTAGCGGAAGTGCAGTTGGCTGCGCACGGGCTCCGCCGCCGGCAGCATGCCACATTCGTAGGAGATGTCCTTCTGGTTGGAGGTGGAGTACGGTGCTACCAGCCTGGAAACGATGACGGCAGTACCGACGAGCGTGAAGCCGACGACAGCAGCCAGCAGGACAGCGACGTAGTTGTCCAGCAAGGCTTGCAAGATCCGTTCCTCCCCAGAGTGACCCGGCCACCAATGTGTGACGCGCCAAGTGTGACGCTGTTAATTGCGACCGTGTTCACGAAACCGAAACCATCGTATCAACGGCCAGTGGTAGCGTCAATTTGCGAAGCAAGGTCTGATGAATGGGCGCGACGTCGTGTTGAACCTTCGCTGTCCTCAGAGTGACGACAGCTCCGTCAGCGCCCGCCGAATGTCGCGTATCTGCTCCGTATGCGTCCGGTCATGGTTGGCGATTCGCTGAAGCATCTCTCGTACGCTGATCGAGTCGCGCTTAGGGTGTCCGCCAGCGCGATCGAGTTCCTCCTGGGTGAGCAATCGAGTCCAGCGCACGACCTCCCCATGCGCTACCGACATGGCGAGGTTCACCGTCCGGACGTCCCGCTTGATGGCGTCATCGTTGTCCCGTCCCCACGCCTCTTCGTCGAAGTAGACGAAGGTGTGGCCGGGCACATCGCGGATCTGCTGCGCCTGCGATAGGTAGTAGCGATCGACGTCGGGCAGGTGCGCGAGCAGCTCGATGATGGCCCAGCCGGCTTCGACAGGCTCAGCCTGCCGGAGCGCAGGCCGGCGGCGCAGGTCGGCCTCCGAGACGTCCTGGCAGCTGGTCAGTAGTTCGCTGCGGGCGTTCCGCAGGTCATCGACGAGATGAAAGGCGCAGGTCATGACCAATAACTCAGTCCTAGATCCGCGGCGGCTGCCAACCGCCAAACGCCTGCTCGATCCGCCGCGCGACGGCCAACGCCACGTCCTCGCGCCAGGGTCTCGCGACGACCTGGACAGCGATCGGCAGGCCCTCGGGAGACGTGCCCGCGCGGACCGCGACGCACGGCCAGCCGGTGAGGCTGTATGGGAGTGTGTAGAGGTATTCGTCCAGAATCGGTTCCTCTGGCGCCGGGCCTGCCGTCGCGGGCGAGACGATCACGTCGTACCCTTCCAGGAACGAGATGAAGGCCCGCCGCAGCCGCTCCCATTCGAACAGCGACCGCTCGATCTCGTCGGCCGTGAGCTCACTCTCCTTGCCCGGCAGCCACTCCCGCCAGGACGCGGAGCGCACGCGCCGCCAGTACAGCATTGTCAAGTCAAACGACCGCTCGATCATGGGCGGCGCCGCTTCCACCACGAACCGGCATGCGGCCGCGAGCGATTCGGCGACGTCACGCACCATCTGCGCGACCGCCGCGTCCGGCTCCACTCCCTGGTGGCCGCTGTACCAGGCGACGCGTAGCGCGGCGATGTCGACGTCGTCCACGTCGCGCAACGGCATTGGGACGACGCTCGGATCGCGCCAGTCGACGCCCGCGATGACGGGCAGCACCAGGGCAAGGTCGCCCACGCAGCGGGCGATCGGGCCGATCTGCGTCCGCGGGTCGCCCAACTCGCCGATACGGGGGAAGTGGCCCGTGCTGGGCACGCGGCCGCTCGTCGGCTTCAGCCCGGCGACGCCGCAGTAGGCGGCCGGTACGCGGATGCTGCCGCCGGAGTCGCTGGCGAGGCCGAGCGGCGAACCACAGGCCGCGATCAAGGCCGCTTCTCCGCTGCTGCTGGCGCCCGGGATGCGCGAGGGATCGTAGGGGTTGCGCACGCGGCCGTAGACTTTGCTCTCCACCTGCACAGCAGTCTTAGCCAGCATGATGGCGCCCGCTTGCCGCATGCGGGCAACAACCGTCGCATCACGCTTCGGGACGAAGTCCGCGCGCTCCTCGAACCCGGCGGCGCAGACGACGCCCTTCGTCTCGATCCAGTCCTTAACGGTGAACGGCACGCCGTGCAGCGGGCCGAGATCGGCCGCGCCGGCGGCCAGCGCGCCGTCCGCATCGCGGGCGGCGGCGCGTGCGCTCTCTGCCGCGAGCTGCGCGACGGCGTTGATGTTGGGATTGACGTTGGCGATGCGTTCCAGGTGGGCCTCGACGACTTCGAGCGACGAGACCTTTTTCGCGCGGATGGCCGCCGCCAGATCCGCAGCGGACGCCGTCGTAAGGTCGTCCACGCTAGCCCAGCTCGGTCAGCGCGCGCTGCAGCCCCTGCAGCTTCGTCTGTGCCTCCGCCCGGCGCGCCTCCTCCGCCGCGACGATCTTCTCCGGGGCCTTGGAGCGAAACTGTTCGTTGTTGAGCTTGCCGTCCAGCTTCTTGACGTAGCTCTCCGCCTCTTCAATCTCTTTGCCGAGGCGGGATCGCTCGGCGTCCGCGTCCATCAGTCCGGCCAGCGGCACGACGGCCTGCGCCCGCGACAGCACCGCCGTCGCAACGCCGTCGCCAGGGGCGTCGGCGGCGTCCGCGACGATGTGGAGCGGATCGACGCGGGCTAGCGCCTCGATGTAGGGCGCGCCGGCAGCCAACTCCGCCGACGCGCCGACGACAAAGGCCTCGATGCGACGGCCGGGCTCCACGCCTTTCTCCGAGCGGATGTTGCGGATGGCGCGGACGATGTCGATCACGTCGTCAACCTGGCGCTCGGCCTCAGCGTCGCGCCATGCGGAATCGGCCACGGGGAACGGGGCGATGATCAGCGCGTCCGGCAGCGCTTCGCCGCCGGGCGCGGCCATGTACGGCCGCAGCCGCTGCCAGAGCTCCTCCGTCACGAACGGCATGTATGGGTGCAGCAGCCGCAGGCCCGTGTCCAGCACATGGACGAGCACCGCCAGCGGCGATGCGTCGCCGGCGCGGAGGCGGACTTTAGCCAACTCCACGTACCAATCACAGTAGTCGCCCCAGAGGAAGTCGTAGATGCTGCGGCCGGCTTCGTTGAGCTGGAACTCGGTGAGCTGGCGGTCGACATCCTCGGTCAGTGTATCGAGGCGCGAGAGTATCCAGCGGTCTTCGGCCGGCAGCCCGGCGCGTTCCGCGAGGGCGGGCGGCGCGAGCGCGGTGCCGCCGCCCGCCTCCTCCACCTGCATGATGACGAAGCGCGCAGCGTTCCAGAGCTTGTTGGCGAAGTTGCGCCCGGCCTCCACCTTCTCTTCCCAGAGCCGCTGGTCCTGGCCGGTGCCGGCCGCTGTAACCACGTTGAAGCGCAGAGCGTCCGTCCCGTACTTGTCGATGAGCTCAATTGGGTCGACGACGTTGCCTTTGGTTTTGCTCATCTTCCTGCCTTCGCCGTCGCGCACCATGCCGTGCAGGTAGACGAAGCGGAACGGGATGCGCTCTTCGATGTTCTCCCGCTGGTCTTCCATGCAGAAGAGGCCCATCATGATCATCCGCGCCACCCAGAAGAAGATGATCTCGTAGCCGGTCTCCATCACCGTCGTCGGATAGAACCGGCGCAGGTCGTCGGTATCGTCGGGCCAACCCAGAGTCGAGCACGGCCAGAGCGCGGACGAGAACCAGGTGTCGAGCGTGTCCTCGTCCTGGCGCAGGTCTGTTCCGCCGCAGCCGTCGCAGGCGCCTGGAGCGTCGACATCGGGCGGCGGGACGGTGACGGCATCGCAGCCGTCGCAGTACCAGACCGGCATGCGGTGACCCCACCAGAGCTGGCGCGAGATGCACCAGTCGCGGATGTTCTCCATCCAGTTGACGTAGTCTCGCGTAAAGCGCTGCGGCGCGAACTGGACCAGATCATCTTTGACGACGCGCAGCGCCTCGCCAGCGAGCGACCGGCCCGGATCGTACTCCTTGTTGACGGCGACGAACCACTGTTCGCTGATCAACGGCTCCACGATGGTATCGCAGCGCTCGCAGTGGCCAATGCTGTGCTGGTGTGGCTCCGTCTTGACGAGGAAGCCGCCAGCGTCGAGGTCGGCGACAATCTTGGTGCGGCACTCGAAGCGGTCCATGCCGGCGTAAGGGCCGGCCTCTTCGTTCATTGTGCCGTCCTTGGCGATGGCGTTGACCGTCGGCAGGCCGTGGCGCTGGCCGATCTCGAAGTCGACGATGTCGTGGCCCGGCGTCACCTTCAGCGCGCCCGTGCCGAACTCGCGGTCGATAGCCTCATCGCCGACGACGGGCAGCTCCCGGTCGAGGATCGGCAGGCGGGCGCTCTTGCCGCGAATGCCGTCATAGCGTTCATCCTCCGGATGCACGGCAATACCGGTGTCCGCGACGATCGTTTCCGGTCGCGTAGTAGCGATGGTGATGAAGCCGTCGCCCTCGGCCAGCGGATAGCGGACGTACCAGAGGCTGCCCTGTTCGTCGCGGTGTTTCACCTCCAGGTCGGAGATGGCGGTCTCACACCCAGGGCACCAGTTGATGAGACGTTCGCCGCGATAAATCAGTCCGCGCTTGTACAGCTTGTAGAAGACGGCGCGCACGGCGCGCGCCGGCCCGGCGTCCATCGTGAAGCGCTCGCGCGACCAGTCGGCCGACGCTCCGAGGCGCTTGTGCTGATCGAAGATGCGGCTACGGCTCTTGTTGACGAAGGCCCAGACGCGCTCCAGAAACTGCTCCTGGCCGATGTCGTAGCGCGTCAGCCCCTCCGCCGCGAGCTGTCGTTCGACGAGCGTGTGGACTGCGATCGCGGCATGGTCGATGCCTGGGAGCCAGAGCGCCGGTTCACCCCGCATCCGATGCCAGCGGATGAGGATGTCCTCCACGGTGTCCATGAGAGCGTGGCCCATGTGCAACTCGCCCGTCAGGTTGGGCGGCGGCATGATGATGGAGAACGGCTCGCCTTCCTGGCTGTCAGAAGGCGCGAAGTAGCCCGCGTCCTCCCACATACGATAGAGGCGCTCCTCAACGGCGCCGGGGTCGTACGCCTTCGGCATCGTGTGCGCGTCGGGTTCGGCAGTCATCTGGCCAAATGTACCTCAGATATGGTTCAGCCCCGAGTGTTCGGGGCCGTTCAGCAGTGGGATTGTACCGGCGCTGTGGCCCTGCATCAACGCGCCGCCGGCACGACCTCTCCGTCTATCACGACGAGCCGGTCGGCCCGCGGCATCGCAGAATATCGCGCGCGCCGCTTTGAGACGGCCTCCAGCTCCGAAAGCTGGGCCAGCGCCTTGCGCGTGTCCGACGCCACGCGGGCCGGATCACTCTGACTGACACGGTACTTGAACAGCCAGTACGTAAACGCGCGCAGTTCGCCGTACGAGATCTCGATGTCGAGCGGCGCATCGAGAGGCTCGGCCTGCTGCGTCGGCATGCTGCCCGCACGGAAGGCCACTAGCAGTTCGTCGCGACCGCGATTGTACAGCCGATCGAAGACCTGGCCATCCAGCGTCTGGCCGCGATTCCAGCCACCCAGCGCGCGCCAACTCTTCAGCACGTCCTCTTCCACGTTCCACTGGAGCGCCTCCTCGACGGCGACGCCGTAGAGGAAATTGAGGTGCGCGCGGTGTTTGCTGTTGCCGATCCGGTGGCGAAACTCATCGTCGTCCATCCGGTGCGGCGGCCTGCCGAAGAAAAGCAGCTCCTCCTTCTCCGCGATGGGAATACGGCCGTTCGCCGCGTTGCAAAGCCGCTCGGCGAGCAGCAGCCAGTCGAACGCCTCGCCGCCGATCAGGTACTGGTAGCGGCGACCCGCCACCTCCTCTTCCGGCGCCTCCCAGTTCGCTATCGCCCGCAGCAGCGTGTCGAACCAGTCGTCGCTGGTCTTCAGCTCCTCGAGGAACTCCTGCAGCGGCGTCGTTTCACTGGAGCGCCGTGCGCCGTTTGAGCGGCGGGTGCCATTCGTCTTGGCTCCGTTCATGTTGTCATTCGTAGCTCGCTGGGTCATGCCGCGATCCTCACGCCGCCATGCCGTGGCACTTCTTGTACTTCTTGCCGCTGCCGCAGGGACACGGCTGGTTGCGCCCCACCTTCTGCGCCTTGCCGGGCCGCGTCCCCGCCACGCCGCCGCCCGCAGCGGCGCCGGCCGCGCCCGCGCCCACGCCAGCGCCGACGGGTTCGTCGCCTGCCTTGGTCTGCAGCGCCTTGGGCGGGGGAGGCGGCTGGCGATCCCTCTGCGTGAGCTCAACGTGGTAGATGGAGTGCGTGACCTGGTGGCGGATGTTTGCGAGGAGCTGGCCCCACATGTCGTGCGCCTCACGCTTGTAAGCGACGAGGGGGTCGGTCTGGGCGTAGGCGCGCAGGCCGATGCCCTGCCGCATCTCGTCCATGGCCGTCAGGTGCTCGACCCAGAGGCCATCGATCGTGCGAAGCATCAGGAGGCGCTCCAGCGCCCGTATCACATCGGGACCAAGTTCCTCTTCGCGGCGGTCGTAGGTCTCTTCCGCGTGCGTTCGCAGGCGTTCGAGCAGTTCGTCGTGGTCCAGCTCTCCGAGCGTCCGCGTGTTCATGTCGGACGGCAGCTTCACGATCGCTCGCACGTCCGCCAGCAGTGTATCGAGGTCCCACTGGTCCGGATAACGGGCGGGCGCGTGCAGCTCGACGAGCTCTTCGATCTCCTCGCGCACCATGTCAAGGATGTTGGTCTTGAGATCAGCCTCGGAGAGGATCTTGTCGCGCTCTTTGTAGATCACGTCGCGGTGTGTGTTCATCACGTCGTCGTACTCAACAAGGTGCTTGCGGAGGTCGAAGTTATGGCCCTCCACCTTGGTCTGCGATTGCTCCAGGGCCTTGGAGACCATGTTGCTCTCTATCGGCACGTCCTCTTCCATGCCCATCTTCTCAAGCATGCCGCCGAGCCAGTCCGGAGCGAAGCGGCGCATGATGTCGTCCTCCATCGAGACGAAGAAGCGCGTGCTGCCCGGGTCCCCCTGGCGGCCAGCGCGACCGCGGAGCTGGTTATCGATGCGGCGCGCCTCGTGACGCTCGGTACCGACGATGTGGAGGCCGCCGCTCTCTACGACGGCGTCGTGCTCCTGCTGCCAGTCGGCATCGGTGCGGCTGCCGTCGCGCCTGCCGCCAAGGACGATGTCCGTCCCGCGACCGGCCATGTTCGTCGCGATGGTAACGGCGCGGAGACGCCCGGCGTCGGCGACGATGGCCGACTCTCGTTCGTGGTTCTTGGCGTTGAGCACCTCGTGCTTGATGCCCTTGCGCTTCAGCAGCTCCGAGAGGTACTCCGACTTCTCGATCGATACGGTGCCGACGAGGACGGGCTGGCCGGCTTCGGCGACCTCTTCGATCTCTTCGACGACGGCGTTGAACTTGGCCCGCTCGTTCCTGTAGATCAGGTCCGTTTGGTCCTCGCGCGCCATCGACATGTGGGTCGGAATGACGACGACGTCGAGGCTGTAGATCTTGAAGAACTCCTCTGCCTCCGTCACCGCCGTTCCCGTCATTCCTGCCAGCTTGTCGTAGAGCCGGAAGTAGTTCTGCAGCGTGATCGTCGCGTAGGTCAGCGACTCTTGCTGAATCTTGACGCGCTCCTTCGCCTCCACGGCCTGGTGGAGGCCGTCCGACCAGCGACGGCCCGGCATCAGGCGGCCGGTGAACTCGTCGACGATCGTGACCTGGCCGTCCTTCACCACGTAATCGCGGTCGCGGCGGTAGAGCACGTCGGCCTTCAGCGCGGCTTCCAGGTACCGCACCAGCCGGTAGTTCTCCGGCGCGAAGAGGTTATCGACGCCGAGCCGTGATTCGACTTTTGCGATGCCCTGCTCCGTCATGTTGACGCTCTTCGCCTTTTCGTCGACGGTGTAGTCCGCCTCGTCCTGGAGGCTAGGCACGATCCGGGCGAACGTGGCGTAGGTCTGCGTGCTTTCCTGAGCCGGACCGCTGATGATCAGAGGCGTCCGCGCTTCGTCGATAAGGATGTTGTCGACCTCGTCGACGATCGCGTAGTGGATCTCGCGCTGCACGATGCGGGAGGGGTCGGCGCCCATATTGTCGCGCAGGAAATCGAATCCGAACTCGTGGTTCGTGCCGTAGGTCATGTCGGCCCGGTAGGCCTCCGCGCGCGTGCATGGCGCCAGATGCTCCATGTTCTCCACGTCGCTCACCTGCTCCGCGGAGTAGACGTAGGCTTGCTCATGCTGCAGCACGCCGACGGTGAGCCCCAGCGTGTGGTAGATGGGCGCCATCCACTGGGCGTCGCGCTTGGCCAGGTAGTCGTTAACGGTGATGAGATGGGCTCCCTTGCCCTCCAGCGCGTTGAGGTAAAGCGCAAGTGTTGCGACAAGCGTCTTGCCTTCACCCGTCTTCATCTCCGCGATCTTGCCTTGGTGGAGCACGATCCCGCCAATCAGCTGCACATCGAAGTGGCGCAGACCGATCTGCCGAACGGACGCCTCCCGCACGGCGGCGAAGGCCTCCGGCAGGATGTCGTCCAGCCCCTCCTCGGCGGCCAGACGTGACTTGAAGTCATCAGTCTTGGCGCGCAGCGCGTCGTCGGAAAGCGCCTGCATCTCCGGTTCCAGGGCGTTGATTTGCGCGACCGGCGACTCGAACTTGCGCAACTCCTGTTCGTTCGAGTTGCTGCCGAAGACGCCGGAAACCCACTTGAACATCGTCTGTGTCCTACCCCGCGCTGCGCTCCGCCGCCACCACGCCGGCGCCGGCGACTTCGAAGTCGGGCGTGCCGTTTATGTCGAAGAGCTCGCCGACAGAGCGGCCGCTGTGGATGCGGCTGATCGCCTCGCCGAGCAGCGGGGCGATGCTGAGTTCTGTAATCATCGGGCGCTGCTTCTCCAGCGGCATCGGCACGGTGTCGGTGACGACGAGCTCGGTAATGTTGCTGGCGGCCAGCCGGTCGACGGCAGGGCCGGTGAGCAGGCCGTGGGTGCAAGCCACGTAGACGTCTATCACGCCGCGTTCCATGAGCGCCTCCGCCGAGTTGATAATCGTCGTGCCGGTGTCGATTTCGTCGTCCACGATCAGCGCGCGCTTGCCCTCCACCTCTCCGATCACGTTCAGCACCTGGCTCTGGCCGTCGTTGGCCGTACGCCGCTTCTCGATGATCGCCAGCGGCGCATCGAGGCTCTGGGCGACGTTGCGCGCCCGCTTGGAGGCGCCGACATCGGAAGCGACGACGACGAGGTCATCGAGATCCTTCTGCAGGAAGTATCGGCTGATCATGAACAGTGCCGTGAGCTCGTCAAGCGGGATGTTGAAGAAGCCCTGGATCTGGCCTGCGTGGAGGTCGACCGTGAGCACGCGATCGGCGCCGGCGGTCTCTATCATGTTCGCTAGAAGCCGCGCCGTTATCGGGACGCGCGGCTGGTCCTTCTTATCGCTGCGGCCATAGGCGTAGTACGGCACTACGGCAGTGACGCGGCCGGCCGATGCGCGCTTCATCGCATCGATCATGATCAGCAACTCCATGATGCGCGTATTGACCGGTGACACCATGGGCTGGACAATGAAGACATCGCGCTGGCGGACGTTGTCCTCCACCTGGACGAACACGTTCTCGTTACTGAACTCAGAGACGTTGCACGCGCCCAGTGAAGTCCCTAGATAGCTGCAGATCGATTTCGCCAACGCCGGGTGCCCGTTGCCGCTGAAGATCCTCAGCTCCTGATATACCGCTCCCTCCATCAGAGTCGTTCTCCCACTATTGAACCTCGTCCTGGAGATAGCACACGAGCCGGGCGAGGACGTCGAAATGTCCTTGCGGCCGGCCCGCGCCCAATTCTGACTAGCTAGTCAACAACTGAACTATACCATACGTAGGAACGAGGCTCGAACTATGGCGCGGAACCGCCGTGTCGCCAGATCAGAGTGCCGCGATGAGCGTGCGCCGAAGCATCGCCAACGCGGTGCTCACTGCCCGCCGTTTCACTGCCTCGCGGCCCTGCGCGAACTGGTAGCTGACGCTCTGTGGCTCCGCGAATCCGGCGTCGACTCCGATGTGGATCGTGCCCGGCGGCTTGCCGTCCTGCGCGGCCGGCCCTGCGACGCCCGTGATGCCAATGCCGATGTCCGCGGCCAGTCTCTCTCGCACGGCCCGAGCCATCGCCAGGGCACACTCGTCGCTGATAACGCCGTGTTCGTCGATGACGGCTGCGTCCACGCCCCACTCGATCTTCATCTCCGTGGAGTAGGAGACGAGACCTCCCCGCACGTAGGCCGAGCTGCCGGGCACGTTCGTGAGCGTGTGCATGAGCAGACCGCCCGTGCAGGACTCCATAGCGGCGAGCGTGAGGCCGTGCTGACGCATTAGCACGCCGACGGCATGTTCCATCGTCTCGTCGTCAGCGCCCCATACGATGTCGCCGAGGATCGAGCGCATCTCCGCTTCCAGCGGTTCGATGAGCTGCTGCGCTTCGTCTCGATTCGGCGCCTTCGCCCCGATGCGGAGGTGGACGCCGTCGGCGCGGGCGTAGACGCCGACGGAGGGGTTGTTCGTCTTCAGGAGCGGGCTGACCATCTCGTCGATGTGCCCTTCGCCCACGCCCGCCGTTTTCAGTGTGCGTGTCACCAGCACCGAACGTCCGCTATCCGGCCGGGCCTCCAGCGCGGGAGCGACCTCACGCTCCCACATGCGCTCCATCTCCGAGGGAGGCCCGGGCATCGCCACGATGATCTTGCCATCGCGCTCCACCCACCAGCCGGGCGCGGTGCCGCGCGGGTTTGGAATAACACGAGCGGAGGGGATCAGCATCGCCTGCTTCAGGTTGCGCTCGGGCATCGCCGCGCCGCGCTTGGCGAAGAACTCGCGCAGCCGGCCGGCTTCCGTGTCGTCGACCGACAACTCCTCGCCCAGCACGTTAGCGATCGCCTCGCGCGTCAGGTCGTCTTCCGTCGGACCGAGTCCGCCCGTTGTAATGACGAGGTCCGAACGATCCCGAGCGCGGCCAATCACGTCGGCCAGCCTCTCGAGGTTGTCGCCGACCTTCGAGATATAGAACAGGTCGACGCCGTGGGCCGGCAAGCTAGCCCCCAGATAACGAGCGTTGGTATCCAGAATCTCGCCCAGCAGCAGCTCCGTGCCAATCGACACCACTTCGGCCTTCATAAGCCAGGGAAGCATATGGCACGTTCCGGTGGCGGTCAAGCCGCGAAGCGCTGACTGAGGTGTCAACGCACCAGCAAACGCTGCCGATACTATCACAGCAGCAGCCAAACAAGTGTATGCAACGGCCTTAGCATAGCTGAGGCATTGGCCGGGCAGAGAGGCGCTCCTGTGGAGATACAAAAAACTGAAGACTCCCGGCGTTCCAACGTGGGCCAGCCGGAAGAGTCCGTGCAGACGCTTCAGCACATGAACCAGGAGCTGGAGGCGCGGGTGCAGGAACGCACCGCGCTCTACGAGCTGGCGAACGCCGCGCTCCAGGAGAGCGAGGCGCGGCTGCGCACCGTGATCGGCAACGCCAAGGTCGTCCTCTTCGCGCTGAACCGCGAAGGTGTGTTCACGCTGGCGGAGGGCAAGGGCCTAGAGGATCTCGGTATCGGTTCGGCCGAATTCGTGGGCCGATCCGCGCTCGAAATGTTTGCGCAACTGCCGGACGCCGTCGACAATATTCGCCGCGCGCTGGCCGGCGAATCGACAACGACGTTTGTCGGAATCAACGTCACATTCGAGGCGCGTCTCTCGCCCGTGCGGGACGACGAAGGCAACGTTACCGGCGTGATCGGCGTGGCGACGGACATCACGGAACGGCGCCGCGCAGAGTCGCTGCTGGCTGGCCAACGCCAGGTGCTGGAATCGATTGCGACCGGCACCCCGCTCACCTACATCCTTGACGATCTCGTTCACCTCCTCGAGGGCCAGATCAGCGGAATGATCTGCAGCATCCTTCGCGTCACTCCCGAGGAGGACCGACTGGCGCCCGCGGCCGCCGGCAGCCTGCCGCCGGAATACGTGCAGGGTCTCGCGGACGGCGTGCCAATCGAAGAAGGCGCAGGTTCTTGCGGCACCGCGGCGCATCGCCGTCAGCCCGTCATCGTCTCAAACATCGCCAGCGATGCGCTTTGGGACGACTATCGCGAGCTGGCCCTGAGTCACGACCTTCGCGCGTGTTGGTCCGCGCCAATATTCTCCACATCTGGCGTTGTCTTGGGCACATTCGCCGCCTACTACCGCGAGGAGCGCGCTCCGGACGAGGAGACGAGCCGCCTGGTCCAGATCGCGACGCGCATCGCCGGCATCGCCATCGAGCGGAGCCAGGCGGAAGGCGCGTTGCGCGAGAGCGAGGAGCTGCTGAAAGCGATCGTGGAATCAACTGCGGATGGCATTCTTGTCGTGAACAACAGCGGGCAGGTGATCTATGCAAACGAGCTGTTTGCGAAGATGTGGCGCATCCCAGAAGAACTCCTTGAAACACGGGATGATGAGAAACTGCTCTCTCATGTCGTCGAGCAGCTAGAGGATCCAGAGGGATTCCTGGCGAAGGTTCAGGAGTTGTACCAGACCTCACAAGAGGGCTCAGATGTACTCTCGTTCAAGGATGGCCGTGTATTTGAGCGCTTTTCGCGACCACTCCTGACAGAAATCGATGTAATCGGGCGTGTCTGGAGCTTCCGTGATATCACGGAGCGCAAGCGCGTCGAAGAGGCGCTGCGAGAAGCCGCCAATCGCGACCCGCTGACGGGACTGCCCAACCGACGCGCAGGAACCGCCGCGATCGGCGAGCGGCTTGCCGCCGCGAAAGAGAACGGCAGTGCGTTCGCCGTGATGGTGCTCGATCTGGACAGGTTCAAAAAGATCAACGACTCGTTCGGCCACGAAACCGGCGACGCAGCACTCATTCAGTTTTCCGATGTGATCTCGAAGCTCGTAGGCGACAGCGGCGAAATCTGCCGCATTGGCGGCGACGAATTCAACATCGGCATCGAGAAGATGGAAATGGAGGCCGCGCTGGCGTTCGCGCAGCGCATCCACTCGACGCTCCGCTACACGCTGGAGCGGTCCGACTCCGCACTGCGGCCGCAGTTCACCGTCAGCATCGGCGTCGCCTGCTATCCGGAGGACGGCGCGGACGCCTCCGTCCTCGGCCGCCGCGCGGACCGGGCGATGTACGAGGCCAAGGTGGCCGGCTGCGACACCACGCGCGCCTGGCGCGATGTCGACTCCAGCCAGGCTGCATAGCGAGCCAGGCCGCCTAGGCCGCCAGACACTCCCCTCCCCGGCATGCGAGCTGGCGCCACGCGCGTCGCCGCCCGGCCCGCTGTCCGCGGCCTCCCGCTGCTTGACTCGATTTCCAGCGCGGGACTACTATCGTAGAACTACTATCGTAGGGCCACAACCGTAGCGCTACGATCCAACGGGCAACGCGGCCGCGACGTTCGGCCGCACGTCCTGGTGCCATATGAGCTTTCGCGAGAAGTTCGCCGAGGCCTCCCAGAGGAACGGCAGCCTGCTCTGCATCGGACTGGATCCGGATGCGGAACGAATCGCGGGCGGCGACGCCGCGGCGTTCCTGACGGCCATCATCGAAACGACGAGCGACCTCGTCTGCGCCTACAAGCCAAACCTCGCGTTCTACGAGCAGCGGGGTGAGGCTGGCTACAAGCTCCTGCGCACTGTACTGAACGCCATCCCCGAGCACATACCACTCCTGGCGGACGCCAAGCGCGGAGACGTCGGCCACACCGCCCAGGCTTACGCCAACGCCATTTACGACGAGTGGGGTTTCGACGCGGTAACCGTCAACCCATACCTAGGCGGCGACTCCGTCGAACCGTTCGTCGCTAGGCCGGACAAGGGTGTCTTCATCGTCTGCCGCACATCGAACCCGGGCGCCCGCGATCTACAGGATCTAACGGTCGACGCTCCCTCTGGCCGCGCGCCGCTCTACGAAGCAGTGGCCCGGCTCGCCAAGGCGTGGAACACGCGGGACAACGTCGGGCTCGTTGCGGGCGCCACGTATCCTGCCGAGCTGGCGCATCTGCGGGAGATCTGCCCGGAGATGCTCTTCCTGGTACCGGGCGTCGGCGCGCAGGCCGGCGACCTGACGTCGGCGGTGCGCGCCGGTCTGGACGCAGACGCCGGTGGCATCCTGGTCAACGCTTCCCGCAGCGTGCTCTACGCCTCTCAGGGCACGGACTTTGCCGAGGCGGCGCGCGCAGAGGCGTTGGCGATCCGCGACGCCATTGAGCGGGAGCGCGGCGCCGTGCGCGCCCAGTCGCCGACCTAGCATGGCCCCGACCATGCCAACTGAATTCCGCATGGAAGACGTGGTGCAACTGCGCAAACCGCACCCCTGCGGCGCGTTCGAGTGGGAGGTCACGCGATTAGGGGCGGATATCGGCCTCCGCTGCAGTGGCTGTAGTCGCCGCATCATGCTGGAGCGCCGGGAGTTGGAGCGCAGAATGAAGTCGTTCGTCTCACGCGGCGCGCCTCCAGACCCCGCCAAGGAGCGCCTGGTCTACGGCGAGGACGACCCCGCGCAGTGACCCCCGACGACACGAACCACGTCGCGACAGAGGCGCCGCGGGAGCCGCCGGCCGCCACACCCGCCGATGGCGCATCACGGTCGTTTCGCTGGGAGTCACTGACGGGCGGCGCCGTGATCCTGGAGGAGGAGGGTTTTCGGCGGCTCTGGATGGGCCGGGTGTTCAGCCACACCGCCCTCAACGCCGTTCTCTACACACTCCTCGTCCTGGCCGTAGGCGAAGGCGGCGGCGCCGGTATCAAGAGCGCGCTCTTCATCACTTCCTACCTGCTGCCGACGGCGACACTCGGCACCGTCTCCGGCGTCCTCGTCGACAGGCTGCCGAAGAATCTGGTACTCACGGGCGTCAACCTGACACGTGTGGGCCTGATGTTCTTGCTGCTCCTCTCGACGACGCAGCTCTGGATGGTCTACGTGATCGCCCTGCTCATCGCAGTCACGTCGCAGCTCGCGTCGCCGGCGGAGGCAGCAGCGTTGCCTCAAATCGTGAAGCGCGAGCATCTGACGATGGCGAACTCGACGAATAACTTTGGCGCGCTGGTGAGCCAGATCGTCGGGTTTGCGGTCCTGCCGCCGCTGTTTCTCAACACCGTGGGCGCACGGCCGCTCTTCTTCATCTGTGCGGCGCTCTTCGCCGTCTCTGCCATTTTCTTCCTCGGCATTCAAAGTCTGCGCTCGAAGCGCATCACGATCGAAACCGCGATCGACGCCGTGCGAGACGTGCGTGAGCACTTCGCGGAGAGTTGGGAGTACCTCAGTCGCGATATGCTGGCCTACATGAGCGTGGTGCTGATCGTCCTCTCCAGCACCGCGTCGCTCGTCGCCGTGACGCTGATGCCGCAGTTCGCGCAGGACACGCTGGACATCCCCGTCCGGAACGCGATCTTCGTCTTCCTTCCCGCGGCAGCGGGCATCGTCGCGGGACTGCGCCTGGTGCAGTGGCTGGAGCGACGGCTGGCGCCAGGCTGGCTCGTCGGCGCCGGGTTTGGGCTGCTGGTGGTGTCGTTCGCCGGCATGGCGATGGTGGCGCCCATCGCGACGATACTGGAGAGCCTCAACCCGTTCGGATTCTTCGACCCCGGCCCCTTCGGGGTTACGTCGGCCCGCATCATCGTCACCATCATCTTCTCCACCGGCGCCACGTTCTCCGTCTCGGTCGTAGGCGTAACGAGTCGCTCACTGGTGAACCACCGTATACCCTTGGAGATGCAGGGGAGGGTCTTCGCCGCGCAGATCGTACTGGCTAATCTGGCATCCATTCCGCCGATCCTACTCGCCGGCCTCCTGTCGGAGCTGCTCGGTGTGGGCCCCGTCATGTTCTTTACGATGGTGATTCTAGTCGGCGCCGCCTTGTGGGCGCTGGCACGCGCGCTCTCCAGACCGGAGCGTTTGGATTATGCTGCGACGAGTTGAGGACATATCGCACGAGACGGTGGAGAACGTACCGCCCGTGCTCTCTAATTCAAGCTTTCGCTTGCTGTGGGTGGCCCAGATCATCTCGCAGACGGCCCAGAACGCCATCCTCTACGCCCTCATCATTGTTGTTCTCGGTCTGACCGAGTCGACGACGAGCGCGAGCGGCGTGGTACTTTCGTTCGTGATTCCCATCGCGCTCTTTGGCGTGTTCTCGGGCCTCCTCGTCGACCGCTGGGACAAGCGCCGGCTGCTGATCCTGACCAACATCGGCCGTGCGTTGATGGCGGTCGCCTTCTTCTTCGCCAGGGAGCACGTGTGGGCGCTCTACATCATCACCGCGGTTTTCGCCAGCTTCAGCCAACTCTTCACGACGAGCAGCGCCACATCGATCCCGTTCATCGTCTCTCGCAAGCAACTGATCTCAGCCAACAGCCTGTACAGCGGCGGCTTCACGTTGGCGCAGGTGGCCGGACTGATCGTGCTCTCGCCGACGATTCTGAAGACGGCGGGCGCGGGCTTCCTCTTCATCAGCATGGCCGTGGTGTTCCTGATCGCCAGCGCGCTGGCCCGCTTCCAACCGCACATCGGCCACGCGGACGAAGAGCATACTTATAGCGCCTGGCCCGGCCCCGACGAATTGCGCGGCGCGGCGGCCGAATTCTCGAAGACACTCAGCGGCCTGCGGGCGGACCCGCTCTCCGGCCTCGCGATGGGCCACATCGCGCTGAGCAGCACGCTGATACTGCTCTTCGCGATCCTCGTACCGCGCTACATGCAGGCGATTCTCAAAGTCTCCCCCGACGACGCCGTCGCCGTCTTCGCGCCGGTCGCGATTGGCGCGCTCCTCGGCCTGCGGTTCGTTCCGTGGATCGTCGCACGGCTGGGCAATACGCGGACGGTGGCAATCGGCCTCTTCGGACTGGCCCTCTGCCTGGGAGCGCTCGGCTTTGTTGAGATGATCGCTAACGCGCTGGAGCGGACGGAGACGTTCAACCCGTTTGGCACCAACCCGTTCTTCGGCCGATCGATTCTGGTCACGCTAACGATGATCTTCGCGGGCCCAATGGGCTTCGCCTACGCGATGCTCAATACTCCCGCCCAAACGACGCTCCACGAGCGCACGCCGCCCGAAATGCGAGGACGGGTGATCGCTTCCCAAATGGTACTTGCCAACGGCATTGCGCTGATCCCACTGGTGGTTATGGGCGGAATTGCCGATCTTTATGGTGTCAGCACTGTAGTGCTTGCGATCAGCGCGTTCCTGGTTGGGGCCGGCGTCTTTAGCCTCTACCTTGAGCGCCGCTGGCTCCAGGATCGGGGCCAATGGCCTCCTCCATCGGGAGGCCGAAACACCGACGGGAGCCGCCCGACGCAAGCTGTGCCAGGTTCAATTGACACGACCTAGGGGGTCGGCTAGACTGATTTTTGTCGAGGAGGTGCAGCGTTGATTGAGATGTCCATCGAAGGCATCCGCGTGAGCCTGATGAACTATCAACGGGTGGTCATCCTTAAAGAGAAGGAAGCCGACCGCTACCTCCCGATCTGGATCGGCCCGGCGGAGGCCGAGGCGATCACGGTGCGGCTACAGGATGTCGCCGTCTCCCGCCCTCTAACTCACGACCTGCTGCGGGATGTGATGGAGAAGCTGGGCGCCGAAGTTGTCTGCGTCGTCGTCAACGATCTAGCGGACGACACGTTCTTCGCCCGCATCATGGTGAGCGTCAACGGGGAGCAGATCGAGATCGATTCCCGGCCGAGCGACGCTATCGCGCTCGCGGTGCGCGTGCAAGTGCCGATCTTCGCCGAGGATACGGTTATGGACAAGGCCGGCGTCGCGCTCGACAAGGACGGGCAGCCGATCGATTCGTCTGGGTCACAGGAAACGATCAGCCAGGTCAACGAAGAAGAGCTCCAGCGCATGTCCGCCTTCCGCGACTTCATCGAGGGCCTGGACCTGGACGACTTCGACAAGCGCAAGTCCTAGCGTCTCACCCAGACAAACCGCCAACGCCCCGAAGATTCGGGGCGTTTTCGTATCTGAAAGCCGTCGCCGCGGCCGGTTGATCACCGTACTCAATTGTGATAGTGTTCTCAAAGTCGCCCGTACTATGAGGAGGAAGCATGCTGAACCGTATGCCTCCCACCGCGCGACTGATCGGCATTGGCTGGTACTTTGTCGTATGCATCGTCGGCGGTATTATTGGTGGTCTGCTGCTGGACCGCTGGTTGGGTACCGACCCCTGGCTGACGATGACGGGATTGGCGTTGGGCCTGGGACTCGCCTTCTACGGCGGCTACCAGATGCTCATGGACGTACTGCAACCACGCAGGGACGAAGAGGAGTAACCACGCACACGTGGCAGCCCGCCTGAAGACGCTCGGCATCATCAGTTTCCTGCTCGCGCTTGTCGGCGTCGGCTTCTTCTTCCTGCGCGGCCCCCAGCCGCACATTGCGATCAAAGCGGAGACGCTTTGGACGGTCGGCTTCTTCGAGATCACGAACACGCTCTTTACGTCCTGGATCGTCGTCGGCGTGCTCGTCCTCATCGCCGTGCTGTCCACGCGCAAGATGCGCTTCATCCCATCCGGCCTCCAGAACCTAATGGAGGCCGTAGTGGAGGCGCTCTACACCCTCTGCGTCAACACCGCCGGCGAAAGGAACGGCCGGCGCTTCTTCCCCGTCATAGCCACCATCTTCCTCCTCGTCGTGATCTCGAACTGGATGGCGCTGCTGCCGGTCTTCAACGCCATCGGCAAGGTTGAGGTGTTGGGCGCGGAGGAGGCGGAGTTCTTCCACGACGTCGTCGTATTCGAAGACGGCGGCGGGTTCTCGTTGATCATGCCGGACGCGACGGAGATCGAACTGCACCTGGACGAAGCCGCCTGCGACGGCCTTACCAACGACCACGAGAAGGACGAATGCCTGGAGCACGAGCGCGAAGTCGCGATCGAGCATGCGCTAGAGGAGGAGGGCGTCGATCCCGACGCGACCGTCGGCATCATCGCGCCCTACTTCCGCAGTGTGAACACGGACTTGATGTCGCCGCTCTCGCTCGCGATCGCCTCGGCCATCTTCGTCGAATTCTGGGGCATCAGCGCACTGGGCTTCATCGGCTACGGCAGCAAGTTCTTCAACGTCAAGCGGCTGGCGAAGGGCAACCCGATGGGCGTGATCGACATGATCGTCGGTGCGCTGGAGTTCGTGGCGGAGATAGCCCGCGTTATCAGCTTCACCTTCCGTCTCTTCGGCAACATGCTGGCAGGCGAGATCCTGTTGCTGATGATGACCTTCCTAGTACCATTGCTCCTGGCTCTGCCGTTCTACGGCCTGGAGCTGTTCGTTGGAGCGATTCAAGCCTTCGTGTTCGCGATGCTGACGCTGGTCTTCGGCGCCTTAGCAGTAACGAGTCACGAAGACCACGGAGAAGAGACACACGCACCGGGCGGCGAGGCCGCCGCAGTTCATCAGGCAGACTAAACAAGGGAGAAGGAGGAAGAGAGAATGGACATCACAACACTGGTACCACTGCTGGCGCTGACCGACGAGTCGATGCGGTTCATCGGGGCAGCGCTGGCGATCGGCATCGGCGGTATGGCGCCGGCCATCGGCATCGGCCTGCTCGTGTCGAAGGCGATGGAAGCGCTGGGCCGCAACCCGGAGGCGCAGCCCGTTATCCAAACCAACATGATCCTGGGCATCGCGTTCGCAGAGGCGATCGCGATCTACGCTCTGGTCGTGGCGGTCATGATCGGCTTCGTCTTCTAGCACAACCGTCGATGTCTCGACGAAGGGAAGTGGCTCAATATGGATGAGCTAGGTCTAAACGTACCGGTACTCGTCGCACAGCTGGTGAACTTCTTTCTCCTGCTGGTGCTGCTCCGACTCTTTCTCTACAAGCCGATCCTGGAGATGCTGGACCGACGTGCCCAGCGCATCAGAGAAGGTGTAGAGGCGGCGGACCAGTCCAAGGAGCAAGCCTCCGAAGCGGAAGCGGAAGTGGCCAAGCAGATTGACGAAGCTCGCCAGCAGGGGCAGGCGCTCGTCGCGCAGGCCCAGGAAGCGTCCGCCCGCATTCAGGACGAGGCGCAGTCGCAGGCACGCCAGGAGACCGACACCATGCTGGAGCGCGCCCGCAGCGAGATCCAGTTGGAGCGTGACCAAGCGATCGCCGAGCTGCGCAGCGAGTTCGCGGACCTGACGGTGAGCGCGGCCGAGAAGGTGATCGGCCAATCGCTCGACCGGCAGGCGCACCAGCGGCTGATCGACGAAGTGCTGACCGAATCGACGTTCAAGGACAACTAGGTGCTGCGAGATCCCGCCGCCAAACGCTACGCGCAGGCCGCTTTCGAGTTGGCCCGCGACGGCAATGCCGTCGAAACGTGGGAGGCGGACATGCGCGCTCTGGCAGCGGCCGTCGCATCGCCAGAGGCGCTGGCGTTCCTGGACGACAGGCGTGTGCCGGCGGACTCCAAACTCACGTTCCTCCGCAGGGCAGCGGACCAGCCGGCGGGTCTGGTCTGGAACTTGGTGCAACTGCTGGAGAAGAAGGGACGCCTGGCCCTGCTGCCGCAGATTGCGGAGCAATTCCAGGTACAGCTGGACGAACATCGCGGCATCACGCACGCGCAGGTACTCACGGCGGTAGCGATGAGTGACAACGAGAAGCAGGCGCTGGCCGGCCGCCTCTCGGAGCTCACAGGCAAGACGGTACTGATCCAGGCGCTTGAAGAGCCTGATATCTTAGGCGGCCTCGTCGCCCGCATCGGCGATAGGCTGATCGATGGCAGCACGCGCAGCAAGCTGGTGGCGCTCAAGAGCCGCCTGGCGGGCTCGCACCGGGGGTAAGAGAGATGGCAGTACGACCGGAAGAGATCACGTCCATCCTGAAGGAGCAGATCCAGCAGTTCGGCGCGGACGTCACGGCGACCGACGTCGGTACCGTCGTGGACGCAGGCGATGGCATCGCCCGCATCCACGGGCTTTCCAACGTGATGGCCAACGAGCTGGTGGAGTTCCCCAACGGCGTGATGGGCCTGGCGCTGAACTTGGAAGAAGAGAACGTCGGCGTCATGATCCTCGGCGACCACAGCGGCGTGAAGGAAGGCGACGAGGTGCACTCGACCGGACGCGTTGCGGAGGTGCCAGTCGGCGAAGAGCTGATCGGCCGCGTCGTCGATCCCGTAGGCAATCCGATCGACGGCAAGGGACCGATAAACACCAGCCAGACCGGCCTTGTAGAGAAGATCGCGCCGGACGTCAGCAAGCGGAAGAGCGTCGACACTCCGGTCCAGACCGGCATCAAGGCTATCGACGCGATGACGGCCATCGGCCGCGGCCAGCGCCAGCTCATCATCGGCGACCGCTCGACGGGCAAGACGATCGTCGCCATCGACACGATCCTCAACCAGAAGGGCGGCGACATGGTCTGCATCTACGTCGCCATCGGCCAGAAGTCGGCGAAGGTGAAGCAGCTCGTCGGCGTGCTGGAGGAGCACGGCGCCATGGAGCACACCATCGTCGTCGCCGCGTCGGCCTCAGAGGCGGCCGCGCTGCAATTCCTGGCACCCTACTCCGGCTGCGCCATGGGCGAGTACTTCATGGACCAGGGCAAGGACGCACTGATCGTCTACGATGACCTCTCCAAGCACGCCTGGGCCTACCGCCAGGTCTCGTTGCTCTTGCGACGCCCGCCCGGCCGCGAAGCCTACCCTGGCGACGTCTTCTACCTGCACAGCCGCCTGCTGGAGCGCGCGGCCCGCATGGAAGACAAAGACGACGGAACGCCTGGCGGCTCGCTGACCGCGCTGCCGATCGTCGAGACACAGGCCAACGATATCTCCGCCTACATTCCGACCAACGTCATCTCAATTACGGACGGACAGATCTTCCTTGAATCGGAGCTGTTCAACGCGGGCATCCGCCCGGCAATGAACGCCGGCGTCTCCGTATCGCGGGTCGGCGGCGCCGCCCAGCGCAAGGCGATGCGCCAGGTGGTGCGTCAGCTACGGCTGGACATGGCGCAGTTCCGCGAGCTGCAGGCCTTCGCGCAGTTCGGTACCTCCGAGTTGGACGCGTCGACGCGCCAGCAGCTCGAACGCGGACGCCGCCTGCAGGAGGTGCTGAAGCAGACGCAGTACGGCCCGCTCTCGCTGGACAAGCAGGTCACCATCATCTACGCCGGCACGCGCGGACTGATGGACGAGATCCCGGTCGAGAAGGTCGACGAGTTCGAAAAGTCGCTCTACCAGTACATGGATGCCAACCATCCGGAGATCGGCAAATCGATCATGGAGACCAACGAACTGCCGCCGGAGCAAGAGCAGAAGCTGGAAGCGGCGATCAAAGAGTTCATGAGCACGGCAGGATACTAGTTGGCTACAGCGCGTGAGATCCGACGGCGGATCCGTTCCGTCGAAAGCACCGCCAAGATTACGAAGGCGATGGAGTTGGTCGCCGCGTCCAAGATGCGGCGCGCCCAGCAGATGGCCCTGGCCGGCCGCCCCTACGCCGAGAGGCTGAGCTGGGTGCTGGCGGATCTCTCCGAGACGCTCGAGTCGATGGAACAGAGCGCGCTGCACCCGCTGCTTCAGCGTCGCGAGGTTGAGAAGGCCAGCATCGTTCTGATCACGCCCAACCGCGGCCTCTGCGGAGGCCTGCCGACGAACCTCAACCGCCGCGCCGCCGCGCTTAACATGGACATCGGCGTACCGTCGTCGCTGCTCGCCGTCGGGCGCAAGGGGCGTGACTTCTTCCGCCGCACCGATACGGAGATCCAGGCGGAGTTCACGGACCTGGGCGACTACCCGGAATACATGGACGTGCTGCCGATCTCACACATCGTCATCGACGACTACACCGCCGGCCGCGTCGACCAGGTGTTCCTGGTCTATGCCTACTTCGTCAACACCATGACCCAGGAGCCACGGGTGCATCAGTTGCTGCCTGTCGAACCGCCGCAGGACGAGGCGACGCAGGCCGTGGACTACATCTACGAGCCGGGCCGCGCAGAGGTGCTAGACGAGTTGCTGCCGCGATACGTGGAGATGCAGATCTACGAGGCGATTCTGGAAGCCAACGCCAGCGAACAATCCGCCCGCATGGTGGCGATGCGCAACGCTACTGAAGCGGCGGAAGAGATGATACAAGACCTCACCCTCGCCCGTAACAAGGCGCGCCAGGAGCAGGTGACGAACGAGCTCCTGGACATCGTCGGCGGCGTGGAGGGAATGAACTAGAGAGCAGCGGACGGCGGGCGCATGACAACGTTCGCGCCGCCGGCTCGTAGGAGGACTGCATGGCTGAAGGAAACGTTCGACAGATTATCGGCACCGTCATCGACGTCGAGTTCCCGCCCGGGGCGCTGCCGGAACTGCACAACGCCGTCGAGATCGACATGGACGACAAGCAGCTTGTCGCCGAGGTCGAGCAGCACCTGGGCAACAACTGGGTGCGCTGCCTGGCGATGGACGCTACGGAGGGCCTGCGGCGCGGCGCCCGCGCAGTCGACACGGGCAGCCCGATTGCCGTCCCAACCGGCGACGGCACGCTGGGCCGGCTGTTCAACGTGCTCGGCCAGCCGCTGGACGGGCTCGGCGAAGTCGCCGGCGAGCGGATACCCATCCACCGTCTCGCGCCGAGTTTCGAGGAGCAAGAGACCAAGGTCCAGATTCTCGAGACGGGACTCAAGATCGTCGACCTGATCGCGCCATTCACGCGTGGTGGTAAGGTCGGCGCGTACGGCGGCGCCGGCGTCGGCAAGACGGTCATCATCAAGGAGTTGATCCGCAACATCGCGACGCAGCACGGCGGTGTATCGGTATTCGCCGGCGTAGGAGAGCGCTCCCGCGAAGGCAACGACATGTGGCACGAAATGCGCGACTCCGGCGTCATCGACAAGACGGCACTCGTATTCGGCCAGATGAACGAGCCGCCGGGCGTCCGCCTGCGCGTCGGCCTGACGGCGCTGACGATGGCCGAGCACTTCCGCGATCAGGAAGGGCAGGACGTGCTGCTCTTCATCGATAACGTCTACCGCTACACGCTGGCCGGCATGGAGGTGTCCGCACTGCTGGGCCGCATGCCGTCTGCAGTCGGCTACCAACCGACGCTGGCGACGGAAGTCGGCGAGCTGGAAGAGCGCATCACGACCAACCAGAAAGGTTCGATCACCTCGTTCCAGGCAGTGTTCGTCCCCGCCGACGACTACACCGACCCGGGCGTCGCGACGACGTTCGGCCACCTGGACGCGCTCGTCACGCTGGACCGCGCGATCTTCGAGCAGGGGCTCTTCCCCGCGATGGACCCGCTCGTCTCCTTCTCGCGCATCCTCGACCCGCTCGTCGTCGGCGAGGAGCACTACACCGTCGCGCGGGAAGTGCAGCGCGTCCTCCAACGCTACAAGGACCTGCAGGACATCATCGCCATTCTTGGCGTAGAAGAGCTCTCGGACGAAGACAAGGAGGTCGTTGGGCGCGCGCGCAGGCTGCAGCGCTTCCTGACGCAGCCGATGTTCGTCGCGGAGGTCTTTACGGGTCTGGCGGGCGAATACGTCTCGATCAAGGAGACCGTCCGCGGCTGCAAGGAGATCCTTGCCGGCGACCACGACGCGCTGACGGAACAGGCCTTCTACCTGGTCGGCACGATGGATCAGGTACTGGAGAAGGCGGCCAAGATGGAGAAGGAAGGCTCGGAGGCCTAGCCGACGATATGCCACTAAAGGTAGAGATCGTTACCGCCGAACGGGTGGTCTACTCCGAAGAAGGAGTACAGCAGGTCGTCGCGCCGGGTGCGGCCGGCGAGCTGACG
This sequence comes from Chloroflexota bacterium, assembly GCA_029262675.1. GTDB lineage: Bacteria > Chloroflexota > Dehalococcoidia > DSTF01 > RBG-16-68-14 > JADFKB01. The sequence continues at coordinate 90,704 of JAJCYW010000018.1, forward strand.
GTACTGCCCCAACACGCAGCCTTCATCACGACGCTGATGCCGGGAGAGCTACGCATCGCCAGGGGCGGCGACCAAGAAGAAGCGATGGCGATCACGGGCGGTTTCCTGGAAGTGCGCAACGACCGCGTCGTCGTCCTTGCGGACGCCGCCGAGCGCGTCGAGGAGATCGACATCGCGCGCGCGGAGGAGGCGCGCCGGCGCGCGGAGGAAGCGATTCGCGAACAGCACGATCTCGGTAGCCTGGCCCAGACGCAGGCCTCCCTCCAGCGGGCGCTCGTGCGCCTCCGTGTCGCGCAGAAGCGCGGCCGGCGGGGCCGGCCGGGGCCGCCCCGTCCCGGTTGATCGCAGCCACTTCGCGCGTTCTTGACACTGTGCGCGACCGGAAGTAGCATCGAAGTGCGCTCCGTTCCGGGGCAGCAGCCATCCCTGGGGCGCGACGAGCGGAAGTGGAGAATCTTACGCTCGCATCTTCTGCAGGAGGTACCAGATGAGCATCCGATTCATCCTCGGCTTCATCATCGGCGCGGCAATAGGTGCGTCCATCGCCATGGCGCTTTCGTCGCAGACAGAAGCCGTCGGCGAAACAGCCGCGTAGTGCGGTCAGCAGGCGCTCCACGGCGCGCCGCTACAGCGAGGAGGCCTCAATGTCGAACGGGCAGTTGAAGCTTGTCGTCATCATCAGCGCCGACTCCGACGCAGACCGCCTCATGAAGGCCCTGATCGGCCGCGGCTATCCCGCGACCAAGATCAGCAGCACGGGGGGCTTTCTCCACCGCGGAAACGCTACCATCCTCTCCGGCGTGGAATCGAACGAGGTCGACGAGGTGTTCGCGATGGTGCGCGCGGAGTGCCACGCTCGCACGGAGAACGTGCCTGTACAGACGCTGCCGTTCTTCGGCGAAGGCGCGGCCCTCTCAGAGCCTGTGGAAGTGCGCGTCGGCGGCGCTATCGTGTTCGTCGTGAACGTTGAGCGGTTCGAGAAGACGTAGACGGCGAGCGTAGCGAACAGAACAGCTTCACTAGCTTCTTATCCAGTTGCGTGCCCGCGCCCCCCTCCATGACCTTGAGTGCGTCCTTGTGCGAGAGCGCCTTGCGGTACGGCCGAGGCGACGTCAGGGCCACGTAGGTATCCGCCAGCGTCACAATGCGCGCTTCTATTGGCGCATCGCCTTCCTCCATCATCTCCGGGTAACCCTTGCCGTCCGGCCGTTCATGGTGGGCGCCGACCCAGCGGCCGATCTCCTCCAGCCCCGGCAGCGCATCGATGATGAGCTGCGAGTGCGTGGGATGCCTGCGCATAATCTCCATCTCTGCGAGCGAGAGGATGTCCGGCTTCGCCATCACGCGCGCCGGCACGCCCAGCAGCCCAACATCATGGCCGATGGCGGCTACGCGCAGCATCTCGCGCCGGCCGTCCGCGAATGAGAGCGCTTCGGCGATGTCGTCCGCAATCTCCGCGGTGCGTTCGCTGTGGCTGTCGATATGCTCGCCCTTGGCGTCACCGAGCGCGGCAAACGTCCGCGCGAACGTGTCGACGTCCACCGGCGAGCGCTCGGCGGCGGCCGGGTCGGCCGGGAGCAGACCCGCCAACTGGTGTGGCAGTGTCGCCTGGTGGAGGCCCAGCCAGAACGAATCGCTCGTCATCAGCGTCCGAACGTCCTCCGCCATCTCCTCGGAGATGATGCCGCCCGCTTGGTCGGCCAGCCCGCTCGCGAGCTGTCGCCGCGCTACGAGTGGATTCGGATCTATAGAGATCAGCGACTCGACGAGGTCCGCGGCCGCGACCAGCAAGCCGGCAACAGGTATCTCCTCGCCCGCGAGCCCGTCCGGATAGCCGTTCCCGTCCCAACGCTCATGGTGCGTGGCGATCGCTTCCTGGATCGCCTCGTCGAAACCGAGGTCCGCCGTGACGCTCACGCCGTGCTGCGGATGCGATCGCACCGCCTCCACCAACTCCTCCGCGCCAAAGGGCGCGTGCTGGAACGCGGTCTCCTCCAGCGACACGCCGGGTGCGATGTCAAACAGCGTCTCCTCCGCGATGTTCATTTCGCGGCAGACGCGTGCCGTGGCCGGCGCTGCGCCGGCGTCGTGCAGGAGCGAGGCGTAGAACGCAGTGCGGCGCACTTCGTTCGGCAGCTCCAGGAGGTCGGCGAGATTCTGCGCGATATAGCATACGCGCGCCGCGTGGCCGGGCTGCTTGCCCTCCGCCAGGTCCAGTGCCTGCGCGAACGCGCTCGCGAGCTCCGCGCGAGAAGGTACAGGAACGGGCCAGTCTCGCGGCGTGGGCCTGTTGCCGAGCCTCTCAGCGCCGGCTGCTTCGGATGTAGTCCCAGTGCTTGATGCCAATGAGTTCTTCTTCAGAGCGGTCACCCCCGAAGGAGTATCGGCCTGAAGGGCAAGGTCGTGAACCGAATTCGCGGCGAAACTGTCCCCTAGGCGAAAAGACGGCGTGAAACGAGGCGGACACTCGTTGCGAGCGTCCGCCTCGTCATTGGCTGCGAACGTTGACGTGGTGCGGTTACGAAATGAAGAGCGGCGCCAACACCAACGTGATCGTGCTTGGCAGCTTCACGCGCACGTGGAGCGAAGGGCCAGCCGTGTCCTTGAACGGGTCGCCAACCGTGTCGCCAACAACGGCCGCATCATGGGCGTCTGTGCCCTTACCGATGACGTTGCCCTCGTCGTCTAGGAGCTGGCCGGCCTCGACGTACTTCTTGGCATTGTCCCAAGCGCCTCCGCTGTTGTTGGCGGTGCGCCAGCGTGACCTCGAGCAGCGGCTGGCGGAGGTTGAGGGCAAGCTCGGCGGTTGATTAGGGAGCTTCCGCTGTTAGACGAAACAAGAGGCCCTGCCGATTCGGCAGGGCCTCTTAGCTTTGTTACGAGCGTCGTTGCTACCCGACGAACAACGGCCCGAACACGACCGCGACGATCGACATCAGCTTGAGCAGGATGTTCAGCGCCGGGCCTGACGTGTCCTTGAAGGGGTCGCCTACGGTGTCGCCTACGACGGCGGCCTTGTGCGCCTCGGAGCCCTTGCCGCCGAGGTGTCCCGCCTCGATGTACTTCTTGGCGTTGTCCCAGGCGCCGCCGGCGTTCGCCATCATCAGCGCCATCAGCGAGCCCGCGACGATGGAGCCGACCAGCAGGCCTCCCAACGCCTCGGGGCCAATGATCGCGCCGGCCGCGATCGGTACGGAAATGGCGAGCAGGCCGGGCAGGACCATCTCGCGCAGCGCGCCGTCGGTCGCGATTGCAACCGCTTTGGCGTACTCCGGCTGGCCAGTGCCCTCCATGATGCCGGGGATCTCTCGGAACTGTCGCCGCACCTCGTTGACCATCGACATGGCGGACCGGCCGACGGCCTGCATCGTCAGGGCGCTGAACACGAAAGGCATGAGGCCGCCGATCAGAGCGCCGATGAGGACGTCGACGTCCAACAGGTCGAGGGATGAGATGCCTACCACTTGCGAGTACGTGACCATGAGGGCGAGGGCGGTCAGCACGGCGGAGCCGATTGCGAAGCCCTTGCCCGTCGCGGCCGTCGTGTTGCCCAGGCTGTCGAGGGCATCGGTGCGCTCGCGCACTTCGCTGGGCAGGTGGGCCTGCTCGGCGATGCCGCCAGCGTTGTCAGCGACCGGGCCGTAGGCGTCGGACGCTAGCGTCACGCCGAGCGTCGAAAGCATGCCGACGGCGGCGAGTCCGATGCCGTAAAGGCCGGCAAGCTCGAACGTGCCGTAGATGCCGACGACGATGATGAGCATCGGGATGGCGGTCGACAGCATGCCGAGGCCGAGTCCGCCGATGATGAGCGTCGCCGGGCCCGTCTCAGCCGTGTCCGCCAGACGCTGCGTCGGCGAGTATTCGTAGGCCGTGTAGTACTCGGTCGCCGTGCCGATCAGCTGTCCCGCAACGAGGCCGATGAGCACCGCGAAGAAGAGCTCGAAGTCGAGGCCCATGACGGCGATGGCGATCCCCGTGCCGATGAGTACGAGGCCGCCGGCGGAGAAGATTCCGGTGCGCAGGGCCCACAGCAGACGGCCCATGCCTGCCTGCTCGTCGGTGCGAACAAGGAAGGTGCCGAGGATGGAGGAGCCGATGCCGATCGCCATGATCAGCAGCGGCAGGACAAAGGCGTCAGAGTCGAAATCCGCGACGGCGGAAACGTCGAAGCGGGCGTTCTCGCCAACGCCGATGACGGCGATTGTGGCCAGCGCCATCGTCGCGACGATGGCGCTGGTGTAGGACTCGAAGAGGTCGGCGCCCATGCCCGCGACGTCCCCCACGTTGTCTCCCACGTTGTCGGCGATCGTGGCCGGGTTGCGCGGATCGTCCTCGGGGATGCCCGCCTCGACCTTGCCGACGAGGTCGGCGCCGACGTCAGCGGCCTTCGTGTAAATGCCGCCACCAACGCGGGCGAACAGCGCAATGGACGACGCGCCGAAAGCGAAGCCGGTGAGCGGGTGAACGCTTTCGAAGACCAGGTAGAGGATGCAGAGGCAGAGCAGGCTGATGCCGACGACGCTCATGCCCATGACTGTGCCGGAAGAGAAGGCGACGCGCAGAGCCGGGTTCAGACCGGTGCGGGCCGCCGCAGCTGTACGGACATTCGCCTGGACGGCGATCTTCATCCCGACCAGGCCAGCCAGTGCTGAGGCGATTGCCCCGATGACGTAGGAGACGCCAACTCGCGGGGCGTCCGTGAGGTTGCCGCCCTCCTCGCCGAAGCGGTCGAGCACGTCGTAGTCGATGAAGACCACGAGGACGACGAAGACGACGGCGACAAAGATCGCGAGGTAGGTGTACTCGCGACGCAGGAAGGCGTCGGCGCCCTCCTGGATCGCGGCGGCAATGCCACGCATTGTGTCGTCACCCTGGTCCTCTGCGAGGAGCCGCTGGGCGGTGAAGAGCGCGAAGAGCAATGCTCCAGCCGCGGCGATGATGGCGATGACTATGGGGAGCATGATCGCTTCTCCTGCGGGTGCTGGGCCTTTTCGGGCGGATCCGGCCCAGCGCTGACGCTACAGTTCCTATTGCTCAAATGCTAAGCAATGTATTTGGGCGAACGATAAGGAGGCTAGTCGCCTCCACAAGCCGGAGTGTACTAAGGCCTCAGAGTAGGATCAAGAAGTGCAGAGCGCTCTGAGCGTTCCTCAGCGTGCAGTCTCGCGTTGGTGATCTTTGGCTGGCAGATGGCAGCGGTCGTTCATACGCACCAGGACCGCTCGCTAGCCCTCTCCGCGAAGGTGGCAACGGTCGTTCATTGCGAGTACGGTGTGACGCTCCTCGCCAATCTCCAGCAGCGCGACCGCCGCCAGGTCGTGCTTCACGCCGCGGAAGTTCGCCAGCGGCAGACCGAGCGCCTTGCAGAGGAGCGTCAGGATGACAAAGTTGTGGCTGACAACCGCGACCGTCGCGTCTGCGTGGCGGCTTCGCAGACGCTCGACGACCGCCCAGGCGCGGTCCTGCACCTGCCGCAGCGACTCGCCGCCCGGCATGGGCAGGTCGGCGACTTCGTCCGAACGCCAGGCCCGCAGAAAGCCCCCATGCCGTTCCCGCAGCTCCGCGAAGCTGAGGCCTTCCGCTTCGCCTACGTCCATCTCGATCAAGTCGTCCTCGGGTTCGACCGCGAGGCCGAGAGCCTCGGCGATCGGCTCGGCGGTGGCCAGCGCGCGCTGCAGCGGGCTCGTGTAGATCGCGGCGATCGGGCCCGGCCAGCGATCTGCCTGCACTGCCGCGGCCAGCGACCGCGCCTGCGCGCGGCCTGTCGCGTTTAGCGCGACGTCCTCCCGGCCCAGCGCGATGCCGCCGGCGTTGTGGTCGGTCTCGCCGTGGCGGATCAGCAGCAAGCGCACGTTACTCCTGGAACCTTCCCCGCTTGCGCCAGGCCTCGCGCGCGGGCGAGCCGCCTGCCAGCACCAGTTTCGTGCGGCGGATCTGGCGCGCTTCCGGAAGGCCCAGCGCCTTCACCACCTGGTCTGGCCTGCCGACCCCTGCAGCGTCACAGCGGAGCCGCATCGAAAGGCGCGCAGCGCCGTCGCAACGGCCCGACAGCCGCAACTCCTGTACCAGCGCGCGCAGGTCGTAGCGGCGCACCTTTTCGCCGCGCGTGTCCTCCCAATCCAGGCGCTCGCGCGAGAGAAACGCAGCGATCGCCTTCTCCAACCCATCGTCGCGTCCTTCGTCCGCAACGTCCACTTCGTACTCCGCCCAGCGAATGGCAGACGGCAAGGAAGGCAGGCCAACGCCGACCTCGCGGCAGTCGATCGGCGACAGACCGGGCGGCAGATGCCGCTCCAGCTCCGGCAGGATGTCGGCCGGGTCGACGCGCCGGGCCAGCACGACATCGAGCAACTCCGCGTCGCTGATGACGCCTACCGGCAGTCCCGCGGCGAGCGTCAGACGCGGGTGCGGCCGGTTGCCCTGCGAGTATGAGACGGTCGCACCGGCGGCCTGGAACGCTTCCGTCCAGATGCGGCTCAGGTCCAAATGGCCGATCGCCGCCGCCTCTTTCCCCCGAGCGAAGCGCAGCCGCAGCCGTTGGGCCTTCTCGGACAGGGGCGTGCCCGGCTGCTGCGCCGGCACTAGTCCTCTGCCTCATCTTCCACGGAGAGCTTTGTGATGATCACTTCATCAATCTTGCGGTCCGTCACAGAGAGAACTGTGATATGCAGGCCATCCGCCGCCACCTTCTCCCCCGCCTCGGGCAGGTGGCCCAACAGGCTCAGCACGTAGCCGGCCACGGTTTCGTATTCACCGTCTGGGATCGGTAGGTTCAGGTCTTCCTGCGCCTCGTGGACACCCATGCCACCATCGACGCGGACGGTGCGGTCGTCGATTGTATCGAACTCGGTTTCGGCCTCGCCCAGTTCGTCCACCACGGGCCCGACCATCTCTTCCAATAACTGCTCCAACGTCACGATACCTGCCGTGCCTGCAAACTCGTCGATGATGATGGCCATCTGCTGGCGCCGCGCGCGCATCTCCACGGAAAGCTCTCCGGCCAGCTTGGTCTCCGGCACGAAGCTGGGCGGCCGCATCAGCCCATCGATCAAGGTGTCGGGTCCGGCCCGGCCCTGGGCCACAGCGCGCAGCACGTCCTTAATGTAGACGACGCCGACGACAGTATCGAACGACTCCTTGTAGACTGGGAAGCGCGTGTGTGGCGTCTCGTTGAACGCTTGGTAGAACTCGGCGATTGTCGTGCCCGACTCCAGCCACACGACTTCTGTCCGCGGTACCATCAGTTCGTTCACACGCCGGTCGTAGAAGCGGAACACGCGCTCCACCAACGCCGCCTCCTCCTCGCTCACCGCTCCCTCCGCCGCGCCGATGTCGACCAGCATCCGCAGCTCGGCCTCCGTCACCGTCGGCGAGACCTGCGCGCTTTCGCGGAAGAGCACGCGGGCCAGGAGGTTCGGCGCCGCAGCGAAGACGACGGCGATGGGCCGGAGAACGATCGTCAGCAGTTCCGTCGGACGGGCGATGAAGAGCCCGATCCGCTCTGCCCCCCTCGCGGCCAGAACTTTGGGCGTCACCTCTCCGAAGAGCGCGATGCCAGCGGTGACGATCACGGTTGCGAAGAGGAGGCCCCAGCCGCCCGCCAGATCGACAGCCAGCAGACCGGCCGTCGTCGAGGCAACGACGACGAAGAGGTTCTGGAGAAGAACGATCGACGCGAAAAAGCGGTCGTCGCGCTCGCGGATGCGCTCCAGGGCGCGAGCGCTCTTGTTGCCTTCCGCCGCCAGGTGTCGTATGCGGATGCGGCCGGCGCCTACGATGGCGATTTCGATTGTATTAACGAGGGCGTAGCCCAGCACGCTAACGGCCAGCAGCGCCACGCTCCACGGCACGTTGAGGCCGCCTTCCGCCAGGCCGACTTGCAGCAGGCCTGCGCCGGGCAGGGAAAGAACGAGCGTTGCTAATGGAATCGTCAGGACGGTGATCGCACCTCGGCCCGGAGCGGGCCGAACCAGATCGGCCAGCGCCGGCGCCTACGCCCGATCATACGCAGCGCGGCCAGCGCTGTCAAAGCAGTGTAGTCGTTGAGTACAATCTTGCCGCCTAGCCCACCAGCTCGGTTTCAATAGGCTGGTGATGGGACGGTCACTCGCACTTTGCATCCGTGGGCACGCCCTGGCAGTACGTGTACAAGTAACACCACTCTTCGGGCGTACCGGAGACACAGAACTGCGAATATTCGGTCGGATCAGGCAGGGGTGGATTTAGACCCAGCATGGCTCGAAGCGCCCGACGTATCGTATCCTCGTTCGTGCCGGGTGTTATGTACAAACCCTGCGTCACCCAAAGGCATACATCCCCTTCGCAGATACGCTCCTCGGCTGTCGTGGCGTAGGGGTCCCCGCCGAAGGTGCTCTCATAGACGGTAGATGGCAGCACGTATACGTGTATGCGATAACGGCTGGCGTCACTCGTAGACTCCAAAAGACGGGCTGGGACGAGAGAGTAACGATGTCCGTAGTCAAGCTTCTCGCCGAATAGAACTACTGGGGGTGGACAACCTTCACCCACCGTCGGATTCGGGTACTCGTAGGGCGAGTCGGTGGCAGCTGCCAGGGCGCCGCCAAGCGCGTCCCTCACCCGGTTCACCTGAGCGTCTGATGGGACGGCACCTTCCCGGTCAACGCAGAGGGTTAGTTCAGCCCTGCTGTCAACCCTTAGCGCTCTACCGATGGCGTCATGATCGCCTGTTACCTGGGCGCCATCGAATGTGGGTTCAGGCTCAGTCGCATCGCTCCCACCACCACCACACGCCACGGCCAGCAGCGTGGCGACAGCGACAGCGATAACTGCCGCCTTGTACGGTCCCGTCGATATGCCTGAGAACACTGTTCACACCTCCGCCAACTTTGCATCGCCCGTGCTGCCAGCCTACCTCTCGACCGGCGCGCTGTCGAGGTCGCTAACGCCAGGGCCTCATGCTCTTGCAAGTACTCCACACGTTCGACTACAGTGGGTTGGTGATGGGACGGTCACTCGCACGTGTTGTTTCTCTAGTGGCGTTGGCGCTGCTTGTGAACGCCTGCAATGGCGGCAGCCCCACTCTTCAGCTAAGTACCGGTGCCATCACTGAGGATGCCTTCAGGATCCAGATTCGGCAGACAGCGCTCACTCAGCCTCCCTCATTCGATATCTTGTGTCCGTTACTCAACGATGTTCCTGTAGGCGAGGTACTGGACCGATTCGCGCGCGTAAGCCTATTCGCGGCACAGACACCAGTCGCTCAAGCTGATCCAGAAGACGAGTTGCGGGCGGCGGAAATCCTTAGAGAAGAGTGCGAGAGCCTGACATGACCCGTCTAATCGTGCTTGTTCTCGGTTTCTCCGTACTGGCGAGCGCCGTCGCCTGCGGCGGCAACGGTGCTGATCCAGACCGCCTACTCCAATTGAGCGCGGGTCAGCTAACGGAGCGCGAACTACGCTCATTGATTGAGGAGTCGATCGTAGACGACGACGAACTGTATGAAGTCCTCTGTGCGGCCCTCGCCGGTTTATCGGACGATCAAGCAACAGAGGCCTTCGTCCTCTCATATTCACGCGCGTTAGCGGAGCAGGAGATCGTGATTGCCGACGAAAAGCGCGCCGTGCAGATCACGCGCGAGGAGTGCGAGGCTGCCGGGCTAAGCTAGCGGCAGGGGCGGCTACGCGAAGGCGTTGCGCCTGCTGCAGCCGACGGCCCAGAGTTCGCGGTCACAGCCGCGAACTCGAAGGTGACGGCCCTAGCCGTCACCCGGACGGCCCTAGCCGTCACCCGGACGGCCGCAGCCGTCACCCGACGGCCGCAGCCCCCACCCTCTTGATGGGTATTCCTCCTTGTGTTACGGTTGCGCCAGACGTGGTGGTGGGTTGAACAGGAAAGGTGAGCGGTGCCGAAACCGTCGCGTCTGCCTCTGAAGAAGACACTAATCGCCCTCAGCATCCTCGCCATCGGCTACTTCGTCGTCGCCAGCGCCGGAGACACGATTTTTTCGCAGCGCGTGAATACAGATGAGGAACGGCTGGAACAGGAAGTGGAACGGCTGCAGGCCGACAGGGCGAAGCTGGAAGCCGTACGCGACTACTTGCGAACAGATGAGTACATTGAAGGCGAGGCGCGCAGGCTGCTCGGCCTCGTCCGGCCAGGCGAATCGCTCGTCATCGTCTCGTCCAACGTCACCCCGGCCCCGGTGCCGGGCGAGAGCGAAGACGGCTCCTACCTGCCCTGGTGGGAGAAGCTGTACGGCCCCTAGAATCCACCGGGACACTCCAGAGCGGGTAGCGTCGTCATGACCGCGCCAGCCGCGCCGCCACGAGCCTTGGTCGCGAAGGTCCGCCGCTTCATCAAGGACGGCGCGCTCGTAGTGAGAGGCGACCGCGTGCTCGTCGGCGTCTCCGGCGGGGCGGACTCCACTGCCCTACTGCTGACGCTCTGCTCGCTGCGCCGCTCGCTGGGCATCGACGTCGAGGCCGCGCACTTCGACCACGGGCTGTCGCCTGCGGCGACCGCAGCAGCCGAGCTGCGCGCCGTGCGGTCGCTGTCGAATCAGCTGGGCGTGCGTCTCCACACCGGCGCTGGCAACGTCCGCGCCCACGCGAAGTCGAAGAAGCTATCGATCGAAGAGGCGGCGCGAGTGCTTCGCTATCGCTTCCTCGCCCGCACGGCGGCGGCCGGTTGCGATACTGTCGCCGTCGGTCACACCAAAGACGACCAGGCGGAGACCGTGCTGCTCCACATCATTCGCGGCAGCGGGCTGCGCGGCCTCGCGGCGATGGCGGCCGACGCGTCGTGGCCGCTGCGGCTCAAGAGCGCTCCCCGGCTGGTCCGCCCCCTCCTGGCCGTTACGAGAGCCGAGACCGAGCGCTGCTGCGCGCACGCCGGCGTCGTCCCAATCAAAGACCCGTCCAACCAGTCGCCCGCGCACCTGCGCAACCGTATTCGCAGCGAGCTGACACCGCTGCTGCGTAGCTACAACCCACGCATCGCCGGCGCGCTCGCGCGACTGGCCGACGCAGCTGCGCTCGACGTCGACGCGCTGGAGTCGCTCGCCGCCGAAGCGCTGCTGAAACATCGCGGCCCAGACGCACGCCTCTCGCGCCAGCGATTATCGGCGATGCCGGAGTCGCTCCGCCGCCACGCCGTACGCCTGGCCGTAACACAAGCGACGGGCGACGCTCGCGGCCTGGCCGAGCGCCACATCGCAGCCGTCGTGCGCGCCGCAGCCGGGCCGACGGGGGCGCGACTCGACCTGCCGCGCGGTCTCACGGCCCGCGTCACACGGACGGCGGTCGAGCTCACGACCGAGCGGCCCGCGCGGCCACGGACGCTGCCGAAACGCCCGGCGACGCTGCCCGTGCCCGGCGAGGCCAAACTCGGGCCGTGGCGCTTCCGCGCGCAACTGCTGCGAAAGAAGCCGGCGGACTTGACGAGCGGGGGCGATGCATGCATCGCTTTGCTGGACGCCGACGCCTGTGGAAAGAACCTGACGCTCCGCGGCCGGCGCCACGGCGACCGCTTCCATCCGCTGGGACTGCGGAGCGAGAAGAAGCTGCAGGACGTCCTCGTCGATGCCCACGTGCCGCGGCAGGAGCGCGACGGCCTGCCGCTGGTGCTGGCCAAACGCGGCATCGCGTGGGTGGCGTCGCAGCGGCCGGCGGAGTGGGCGAAGGTGACGCCGGAGACAAAGCGAGTGTTGCGCGTGACCGCCGCGCGCTCGCCGGCTTGACACTGCTCTGCGCCCGCGCTACCTTAACTCGGGACGAACGCTTGCGTTCGCTCAGCTGAATCCTGCACACCCCACCTGTTCTGCAGCAAACCGTTGCTAGGGCGGGTTCTGGTCTGCTATGTTCGGCATGCTCCAACTACTTGGGGCAGAGCACCTTACCAGTTGAAGAACGACAGGAAGTGACGAGGAACTCGTCAAGAGCATTACTGCCTGGCAACAGGTAGTTAAATGGATTTTACGGAGAGTTTGATCCTGGCTCAGGATAAACGCTGGCGGCGTGCCTTATGCATGCAAGTCGCACGAGTTCTAGGACTTCGGTTCTAGAGCAGTGGCGGACGGGTGAGTAACACGTACGTAACCTGTCCCGAAGTGGGGAATAACTCCGCGAAAGCGGGGCTAATACCGCATATGGTCGGCCGTTGAGATACGGTTGATCAAAGCCTTACGGCGCTTTGGGAGGGGCGTGCGGCCGATTAGCTAGTTGGTGAGGTAACGGCTCACCAAGGCGACCATCGGTAGCTGGTCTGAGAGGACGGCCAGCCACACGGGGACTGAGACACGGCCCCGACTCCTACGGGAGGCAGCAGCAAGGAATTTTGCGCAATGGGCGAAAGCCTGACGCAGCAACGCCGCGTGGGGGATGAAGGCCCTCGGGTCGTAAACCCCTTTTGCAGGGGAAGTAACTGACGGTACCCTGCGAATAAGCCACGGCTAACTACGTGCCAGCAGCCGCGGTAATACGTAGGTGGCAAGCGTTGTCCGGATTTACTGGGCGTAAAGGGCGCGCAGGCGGTTCGTCAAGTCTGGGGTGAAATCTCCCGGCTCAACCGGGAGAGGTCTCTGGATACTGACGGACTTGAGGAAAGCAGAGGAGAGCGGAATTCCCGGTGTAGCGGTGATATGCGTAGATATCGGGAGGAACACCAGTGGCGAAGGCGGCTCTCTGGGCTTTTTCTGACGCTGAGGCGCGAAAGCGTGGGGAGCGAACCGGATTAGATACCCGGGTAGTCCACGCCGTAAACGTTGGGCACTGGGTGTGGGAGGTATTGACCCCTTCCGTGCCGTAGTTAACGCGATAAGTGCCCCGCCTGGGGAGTACGGCCGCAAGGCTAAAACTCAAAGGAATTGACGGGGGCCCGCACAAGCAGCGGAGCGTGTGGTTCAATTCGATGCTACGCGAAAAACCTTACCAGGGTTTGACATGTACGTGGTACCGATCCGAAAGGTGAGGGACCCTTCGGGGAGCGTACACAGGTGTTGCATGGCTGTCGTCAGCTCGTGCCGTGAGGTGTTGGGTTAAGTCCCGCAACGAGCGCAACCCCTGTCGCTAGTTGGATTTTTCTAGCGAGACTGCCGGGAGCAACCCGGAGGAAGGCGGGGATGACGTCAAGTCCGCATGGCCCTTACGCCCTGGGCTACACACACGCTACAATGGCCGGTACAACGGGTCGCTAAGGCGCGAGCCGGAGCTAATCCCACAAAGCCGGCCCCAGTTCGGATTGCAGGCTGAAACCCGCCTGCATGAAGCCGGAGTTGCTAGTAACCGCCGGTCAGCATACGGCGGTGAATACGTTCCCGGGCCTTGTACACACCGCCCGTCACGTCATGGGAGTCGGCGGCACCTAAAGCCATCGCGCCAACCTTCGGGAGGCAGGTGTCTAGGGTGAAATCGGCAACTGGGACGAAGTCGTAACAAGGTAGCCGTACGGGAACGTGCGGCTGGATCACCTCCTTTCTAGGGAGAGTCTGGGTACGGGGCGAGAGTTATACGCAGATGACGGCTAACCCACGGTGTGGGCGTTGTCACCGGCATCTCGTCTGATGTACCTTCACTCCTTAGGTCAATCGGTGCACTTCTGATTCGTCAGAGGCCACCGTTAGGCCTCGCTCGGAGCCTATCCGAGCCCTGCTCCTCGCAGGACTTCCTGTCGTTCTTCAACTGGTCAGGGCTCACCGCCCTCAGCGCCATCGGGCCATTAGCTCAGCTGGTTAGAGCGCGGTCCTGATAAGACCGAGGTCGGTGGTTCGAGTCCACCATGGCCCACCAGCACTCTCCCCTCCCAGGTAGGCTCCGACACAATATCTTGGTGACGCATGTGGTGGGTATACGTGCTGAAGAGCAACAAGAACGGCCGTCTGTACACCGGCTCCACGAACGATCTGGACCGAAGGCTTGCCGAGCATCAGCGGGGAAGGTCTCGCTACACCAGACACGCGGGCCCTTTCACCCTGGTTCACTCCGAAGAACACCCCACCAGACTCGACGCTCGCAGGCGGGAGCGCTTTCTCAAGAGCGGCCAGGGGCGAGAAGAGTTGACAGAATTGCTCGCGAGCCAGTAGCAGAGCTGGTGAGAGCGGTCGCCGAAGGCGACAGGTCGGTGGTTCGAGTCCACCATGGCCCACCAGCACTCTTCTCTCCTCTTCTCTCTTCGTGTCCCCTGCCGGATCTGCAGCTCCGCGCGTAGATCGACTGCGTTGGTGAACGCCAACTTCACCGTTTTGTAATGTTGATCACCAGCCTCTAGCGGTAGGCTGGGCGACGATAGAACCGGAGCCACACTCCCCCACCACCGCGGCCGCCGGGCGGCCTGAGTTCCAAGGAGAAACACAGCATGTCAGAGATTACCGTCTACGGGGCGCCCTGGTGCCCGGACTGCCGTCGCGCGAAGCAGTTTTTCGGCGAGATGCGCGTGCCCTACGACTGGGTCGACATCGACCAGGACGCATCGGCTGCCGACTACGTGCGCGAGAAGAACGACGGCAAGCAGATCATTCCGACGATCGTCTTCGCCGACGGGTCGTTCCTCGCCGAACCGAGTAACGACGAGCTGGCGCGAAAGCTTGAGCTGAACCTCACCGCCGAACGCAGCTTCTACGAGCTGATCATCATCGGCGGCGGCCCGGCGGGACTGACCTCGGCGATCTACGCCGCCCGCGAGGGCATCGACAGCTTAGTCATCGAGAAGAGCGCGCTGGGCGGCCAGGCCGGTGTCACGGAGCGCATCGACAACTACCCCGGCTTCCCGGAGGGCATTGGCGGCGCGGAGCTCGTCGACCGCATGGTGCGCCAGGCGAAGCGTTACGGTGTCGAGCTGCTCTCGGCCGTCGGCGTAAAGTCGGTGCGCCGCGACGACGGCTATCTGCACGTCGAGACGGACGGCGGTGAGACATATTGCGCACGCTCCGTCATCGTCGCCACGGGGTCGACCTATCGTCGGCTGGAGGTGCCGGGCGAGGAGGATCTGATCGGCGCGGGCATCCACTTCTGCGCGACGTGCGACGGCCCCTTCTATCAGGGTGCGAGGCAGGTGCTCGTCGTCGGGGGCGGCAACTCGGGGCTTGAAGAGGGGCTCTTCTTGACAGAGTTCGCGGACAAGGTGACGATTCTGGAGTTCAGCGAGCAGCTTGCCGCAAGCGCGCTGCTGCAGGAGAAGGCCCGCTCCCACCCGAAGATCGAGATCCTGACGAGCACGCAGGTCACCGCGTTCGAGAACGAGGGCGGCAAGCTGGCGGCAGTGCGAGCGAAGAATCGGGCGACTGGTGAGGAACTGGAATTCCGGCCGCAGGGCGTCTTCATCTTCATCGGCCTTACGCCGAACACGGGCTTCCTGGAGGGCACGGTCGACCTCGACAAGTGGGGCTTCGTCGCGACCGACGACTCGTTCCAGAGCAGCCTGCCGGGAGTCTTCGTCGCAGGCGATACGCGCGGCGGCAGCACGAAGCAGCTCGCAGCCGCGGCTGGCGAGGGGGCTACAGCTTTGATCATGACGCGCCAGTACCTGCGAAAGCTCGGCGACGTGCCAAGCAAGGTCGCGGTTTCTTGAGCGTGAAGCACGACTTCGATCTAGCCATCATCGGCGGCGGTTCAGCAGGGCTGCTCGCCGCCCGCGTGGCGCCGAAGCTCGGCCTGCGAGCCGTGTTGATCGAGCGGTCGCGTCTCGGCGGCGACTGCCTCTGGACGGGCTGCGTGCCGAGCAAGGCGCTACTCGCTAGCGCCAAGGCCGCGCATACGATCCGCAGCGCCGCGAAGTACGGTCTTACAGCGTCCGAGCCGGACATCGACACCACCGCGGTCTGGCGGCGCATCCGCGAGATTCAGGAGTCGATCGCCACCGGCGACGACAGCTCGGAGTCCGTCAGCGCTGGCGGGACCGACGTCGTCTTCGGCGAAGCGACGCTTGCGGATGCGCACACCGTCCGCGTCGGCGAACGGACGCTCACGGCCAGGTACATCCTGATCTGCACAGGCTCCCGCCCCACCGCCCCGCCCATCGATGGTCTGCAAGACGTGGGCTTCCTCTCCAGCGAGAGTCTGTTCCAGCAGGAGCGCGCGCCGGAATCGCTACTGATCGTCGGCGGCGGACCGATAGGCGTCGAGATGGCACAGGCCATGAACCGACTGGGCGTGCGCGTGACGCTACTGGAGATGGCCGAACGCCTTCTCGTACGAGACGAACCGAGCCTTGTCGCCCTCCTCACGCAGTCGCTGCGCGAAGAAGGTGTCGAGGTGATCACCAACGCCAGGCTGGAGCGCGCAACGGTTGAGAACGGTAGTAAGACGCTGCATGGTCGGCTTGGAGAAGAGGAGCGCAGTTGGTCCGCGGCGGAGATCCTCGTCGCCGCCGGTCGCGCGCCGAACATCGAGTCGCTTGGACTCGATAACGCGGACGTGCAAGTGGGGCCGCGCGGCATCGTGGTCGACAAGTCGCTGCGCAGCAGTGTCAAGTCGGTCTACGCCGTCGGCGACTGTGCCGGGCGTTTTCTCTTCACCCACAGCGCCGGGGCCGAGACTGCCGCCGCGCTGCGCAACATGTTCTACCCGGGAACGACGGTGGCCCCCGAGGTCGTCCCCTGGACTACGTTCACCGACCCGGAGCTGGCCCACATCGGCATGACGGCCGACGAGGCCCGCGCTGCGCACGGAGACGACAACATCCGCGTGTACGAACAGGACCTCGGGCTATCTGATCGGGGCCGGGCCGAGAGCGCGCCCCCGGGCCGCGCCGTCGTCGTCGCCGACCAATCGCACAATATCCTGGGCGCGCACATCCTGTCGCCGGCCGCGGGCGAGATGATCGGCCAGTTTACGCTGGCTATGGCGCAAGGGATCAAGCTGATGCCGGCGTTTCGTGACCTGATCCAGGTCTACCCCACGTACTCCACCGGCCTCTCGCATCTCACGGAAGACGCCGTCTACGAGAATCTAGACCGGCCCCTGTATCGTGCCGCGCGCTGGCTCAACGATATCGTCAGCCGTTGACGGCGGTCTGGGATTCACTCCAACCCGACTGCCGAAACGGCTACATCTTGCCGATACAAAGCCTGATTGCTAAACTGAATAGTCGATCTCACGTACCATCAGGGGCTGTAGCTCAGCTGGGAGAGCACCTGCTTTGCAAGCAGGGGGTCGCGAGTTCGAGTCTCGCCAGCTCCACCACATGACGCGGTACCGGAGGCTTGTCCTTGTTGGGACAGAGGAGTATACTCCATTGCAGACAGTGAGGATCTGCCTATGCTAAAGACGGAACGCGCAATCGAATAGCCCCCCACGTATCAGTCTGATGTAACACCACGTCATCGGCCTGACCAGCGGGCCGATGAACTGTATAACGGGCTGGAACGCCGACCCCCATCGCTGACGACGGGTGAGCGATAGTGGCTGGCGATTGAGCCGGCGGACGACAACCGACGTCCGGAGCACTTTACCAACTGAACAGCAATGCGCTCCGTTCCGAATTCAAGCCCGGAACGGAGATGACACCACATCTAGAACCAAACGAATAAAGCAAAGCGAAATACTTAGTGCGTGGGCTTTACTGTAGGTCAAGCTATTAAGGGCACACGGTGGATGCCTTGGCATCACAGGCCGAAGAAGGGCGTAGCAAGACTGCGATAAGCCCTGGTTTGTCGTCGAGCGGACTTAACCAGGGATTCCCGAATGGGGCAACCCGCCCGGATTAATCTCCGGGCACCGCAGACTGAACACATAGGTCTGATGGAGGGAACCCGGGGAACTGAAACATCTCAGTACCCGGAGGAAAAGAAATCAATTGAGACTCCCCTAGTAGCGGCGAGCGAACGGGGAAGAGCCTAAACCAACGGCGCTTAGTGGCCATGTCGGCCTATGCACCGTCGGGGTTGTAGGATCTGACGGCGAGCGCGGCATGAGCTCGCAGGGAGTGATCAATCTCGTCTCCTAGCAGAAGGTCCCTGGAACGGGCCGCCGTAGACGGTGACAGCCCGGTATGCGAAAGGACCGAGACTCCCGGCAGATATCCTGAGTACCACGGGGCACGGGAAACCCCGTGGGAATCTGGGGGGACCATCCTCCAAGGCTACATACCTGTGATGACCGATAGTGAACCAGTACCGTGAGGGAAAGGTGAAAAGCACCCCGGGAGGGGAATGAAAAGTCCCTGAAACCGTGTGCCTACAAACCGTCGGAGCTTCTCTTCGGAGGGGTGACGGCGTGCCTATTGAAGAATGAGCCGGCGAGTTACGCTCGGTAGCTAGGTTAAGCCAGGGAGCTGGTGGAGCCGTAGCGAAAGCGAGTCCGAATAGGGCGACAAGTTGCCGGGAGTAGACCCGAAACCTGGTGATCTACCCATGGCCAGGGTGAAGCTCCGATAATCTCGGAGTGAAGGCCCGAACCCGTCAGTGATGCAAAACTGTGGGATGAGCTGTGGGTAGCGGTGAAATGCCAATCGAACCAGGAGATAGCTGGTTCTCCCCGAAATGCTTTTAGGAGCAGCCTTGGGGGATGTTCGTTGGAGGTAGGGCTCTGGATGGGCTAGGGGGCTTACCGCCTACCAATCCCAACCAAACCGCGAATGCCAACGTATCCACCCCAGGAGTGAGCCCGTGGGGGATAATCTTCACGGACGAGAGGGAAACAACCCAGACCACCGACTAAGGTCCCAAAGTAGAGGCTCAGTGGGAAAGGATGTTGCGTTGCAGAGACAGCCAGGAGGTTGGCTTAGAAGCAGCCATCCTTTAAAGAGTGCGTAACAGCTCACTGGTCGAGTGATTCTGCGCCGACAATGTAACGGGGCTAAGCCTCTCACCGAAGTCGTGGCTCTGTCTGATTCTATCGGGCAGGGGGTAGGGGAGCGTTCCGTTCAGCGATGAAGCTCAGTTGTAAAGCGGAGTGGAGCGGACGGAAGCGAGAATGCCGGCATGAGTAGCGAAAATGCTGATGAGAAATCAGCACACCGAAAACCTAAGGGTTCCTACGGAAGGTTAATCCGCGTAGGGTTAGTCGGGCCTAAGCCGAGGGCGAAAGCCGTAGGCGATGGACAGCTGGTTAGTATTCCAGCACCACCGGTGGAGCGTTTAAGGCACAAGGGGTGACCCAGGAAGGTACGCAGAGCGGGCCTATTGGACATGGTCCGTCCCTAACTCGTAGGCGTCTGGTGGGAGGAAAATCCCCCACCAGGTTAAGCGGAGGAGTTGGGGCAAGCAGAGACATCTCGTCAACGCGAGTCTGCCGATCCTATGCTGGCAAGAAAAGCCTCGGTGCTAGCGCCACAGGTGCCCGTACCAAAACCACCACAGGTAGGAAGGGGTAAGTACCCCAAGGTGTTCGAGAGAACCCTCGTTAAGGAATTCAGCAAAATGACCCCGTAACTTCGGGAGAAGGGGTGCCCTGGACGGTGACCGGCTTCGCGCCGGGAGCGGTTCGGGGTTGCAGGAGCAGGCCCGGGCGACTGTTTACCAAAAACACAGGTCTCTGCTAACCCGTAAGGGGATGTATAGGGGCTGACGCCTGCCCAGTGCCGGAAGGTTAAGGGGACCCGTTAACGCGGGAAACCGAAGCCCCGGTGAACGGCGGCCGTAACTATAACGGTCCTAAGGTAGCGAAATTCCTTGTCGGCCAAAAACCGACCCGCACGAATGGCGTAACGACTTGGGCGCTGTCTCAACGAGGGACTCGGTGAAATTGCAGTACGCGTGAAGATGCGCGTTACCCGCGCCAGGACAAGAAGACCCCGTGGAGCTTTACTGTAACTTGGCATTGACGGTGGGTCAGAGATGCGTAGGATAGGTGGGAGGCTTTGAAGCCAGACTTTCGGGTTTGGTGGAGCCGCCGGTGAAATACCACTCTTCTCTGGTTTGCCTTCTAACTCCTGAGCAAGCAGGAGGACCCTGCCTGGTGGGCAGTTTGACTGGGGCGGTCGCCTCCCAAAATGTAACGGAGGCGTCCAAAGGTTCCCTCAGGGTGGATGGAAATCACCCGTTGAGTGCATTGGCAGAAGGGAGCTTGACTGTAAGGCATACACGCCGAGCAGGGACGAAAGTCGGGCAAAGTGACCCTACGGTTCCGTATGGAAGGGCCGTGGATCATCGGATATAAGCTACCCCGGGGATAACAGGCTTATTTTGCCCAAGCGTTCACAGCGACGGCAAAGTTTGGCACCTCGATGTCGGCTCGTCACATCCTGGGGCTGGAGCAGGTCCCAAGGGTCCGGCTGTTCGCCGGTTAAAGTGGTACGCGAGCTGGGTTCAGAACGTCGTGAGACAGTTCGGTCTCTATCCGGCGTGGGCGTAGGAGGCTTGAGGGGAGCTGTCCCTAGTACGAGAGGACCGGGACGGACAGACCGCTGGTGTACCGGTTGTTCCGCCAGGAGCATCGCCGGGTAGCCAAGTCTGGAAGGGATAAGCGCTGAAAGCATCTAAGTGCGAAGCCCCCCCCGAGATTAGGCCTCCCGTCCTGTTAAGGGAGTAAGGCCACGGGAAGACTACCCGTTTGATAGGCGGCAGGTGGAAGCGCAGCAATGCGTGTAGCTGAGCCGTACTAATGGCCGAGGGCTTGACCTACAGTGAAGTACGCGCACTAAGTTCGCAAGATGCGTGGTGTCCGCAAAGCATCTGTTCAGTTGGTATACTAGATAGGAACGGCGGCAGTAAGCCGCACCGAGCGACGATACGTCGCACCGACGCGGGGTAGAGCAGCGGTAGCTCGTCGGGCTCATAACCCGGAGGTCGGGGGTTCGAATCCCTCCCCCGCTACCAACGTCGATCAAGAACCGGCTCCAAAAGGAGCCGGTTCTTTGTTGTGCGCCGGAACCTACTGCGGACCTGGGCGTTCAGATACGCCGATGCTGATGGGCGAGGGTGCATCCGGCACTTAGCTGCATGAACGTGACCGCCTGCGTTGTTACACTGGCCGGGAATGAGCGGCGCTGGGTGTTGGTGCCGTGTGAGCGTGCGGTGGGTGAAATGCCAAAACTCGCGATAATACTCGGGGCAGGAGCATCCTTCGATTGTTGTCCTCCAGAGAGGAAGGACTTGCTCAAGCAGCCAGAAATGCAGCCCCCGATCGTCAGCGAGATGCTTGAGAACAAGGCATTCAACGAATTCCTAAGCACTCATCTGGATGCCGCCGACGTTCTCAGTGATGTGCGGGCGGAGACTAGCCCAGAGGTTTCCTTTGAAGTGGCGTTGCGCAGCAGGCAGGATAGCTCGAACGAGCATATTCGGTCTAAGATGCTTTTCGTCCCGATAGCCCTGCAGCAGTTCTTCTTTCGCGTCAGCGAAGACTACACCAACCAACCAGAAAATTACAGTGCCCTGGTGGGGCGCACCGTGGGCCGTGGGATCACGACTGCTTTCGTCACGGTGAACTACGATGCCATCCTCGATAAAGTCCTGTGCAGATACCGTCCTGGGCCACGTGACGACAGGCTCAGGACTGTGGGATCATACTTCGAATCAACTGATTGGCTCCTTGCCAAACTGCACGGTTCAGTGGATTGGGGGTATCGATATGGCACGCCGACCGAAGGGATTGCAAGCACGCTTCTCACCCAAGGGCTGCGGACGTTTGATCGCGCAGAAATAGAGATTGCCGATGATCCGCACGGGCTACGAATCGCCTCTGCGGCGCTCTACCCCGCACTTGCGCTTCCCGTTGCAGGGAAATACGGTTTCGTCTGCCCGCCCAGCCATGAGGCGGCGTTGGTGGAATTTCTTCAGGATTGCAGTAACTTTCTCTTTGTTGGCTTCAGTGCGAAAGACTTGGACGTGCTGGAGATGCTTTCCGATAACGTGCGCTCCGTCCAACGCGTTTGGATCGTTACAGGTGACAACGATGGCGATATGGAGGGTGTCATAGACCAACTGCAGGAAGTCGAAGCGTTCCGAAGCGAGTTGGCGGGCATTCTACCCGAGCAAACCTATACATCATTCACAGATTTCGTGCGCGGCGGGCTAAACGACCTTGCGAACAGTATCGTAGGCGACAGCGACTAGCCGTGCTGACAGCCGGCCCGGCAGGGGCACGGCGATCTGTCTTGGCCGGCCACCTTGTCATGCCGCCATCCGATCACGAGTCCAGCGAGTCGTGAAGTCGCCTTGCCCATCCCCGCGCGATTTCCTACCCTGAAACCGACCGACGCGTCGGTTGGTTATGACGGAAGGAAAGGCATGACAGAAGCGCTACAACAAGGCCGCGCCCGCGCCCGCCAGCGCCGCATCCTGGACGCCGCGCTGCGCGTGTTCTCGCGCAAGGGGTATCGAGACGCCAGCGTCGACGAGATCGCAGGCGAGTCGTCGACGTCGAAGGGCGGCGTCTACTTCCATTTCCCCGGCAAGGAATCGATCTTCCTCCATCTGCTCAATCGCACGGCCGAGCGCCTGCGCGGCAAGGCGGACGAGGCGATGGCCGCACACGAAGACCCAATCGCCAAAGCCGACGCCGCCCTGCTGGCGGTGCTGCGAACGTTCGGCAAGCATCGCGCCCTCGCCCGGCTGTTCATGGTTGAGGCAATGGGCGCCGGCAAGGAGTTCCAGCAGCGGATGGCAGAGATCCACGCGGAGTTCGCGCAGATCATCCAGATCCACCTGGACGACGCCGTAGCGCAGGGTGTGATCGAGCCGACGGACACCAAGATCGCTAGCGTGGCCTGGTTCGGCGCGCTGAACGAGGTGATGACGACGTGGGTCCTGCTGGGTGAACCGCAGCGACTCGAAGACGCCTACGACGCGCTGCGGCCGCTGCTGATGCGCAGCGTGGGCGTCGGGAGCGACATCGGCGTCGATAACGACGCCGGTATCGGCGGCACGGCGGAGCGCTCGCGATGACGACCGGCCTCCGTAGCGCCGCCGTCGACGATACGCTAGCGCGCGCGTTTGCCGATCTAGCGGGCGGGCCGGGCGACCTCGCCTCCGTGACGATCCCGGTCCCAGCGCTCGACGCCCTAGCGCTGTTCGAGGCCGGCGCCGCGTACGATGCGCGGTCGTATATCGAGCAGCCGGCGCAGGCGTTCTCGCTCGTCGCCCTGGGCAGCGCGGCAGAGATCCGTTCGGAGGGAAGCCGACGCTTCGCAGAGATGTCGGCTGCATGGCGAAAGCTCGCTGCGGAGACAACCGTGTCTAGCTCCAGCGACTGCCCCCTAGCAGCGCCGGTCGCGCTGGGCGGCTTTTCTTTTGCAGGCGGCGGCAGCGCTACGTGGGCTGGCTTTCCCGAGGCGGCGCTCACGGTGCCGCGACTGCTTTTCGTCACTACCAACGCCGGCGCCTGGCTGATCGCAACCTCGCGGCGCAACGAGGTAGAATCGCTGGTCGAAGAGCTCGCCGCCGTACGAGCGCGAGTTGTTGACACCACCGCTGAGGTCGAGGCGACATCGGAGCTCCGGATGAGCGACGGCACGCCGCCCGACGATTGGAAGCAAACGGTTGGCACGATCGTTGAGCGTATCAACGACTCGGATCTTCGCAAGCTGGTTCTAGCCCGAGAGGTCGTCGCCCTATCAGGGGAAGACCTCCAGCCATTGCCTGCCCTACGACGCCTGCGCTCGCGCTACGAGCGCTGCACGACGTTTGCGTTCGCCCACGGGAGTAGCTGCTTCATGGGCGCGACGCCGGAGCGGCTGGTACGGCTGGACGGACGCACCGCCCGCGTCGACTCCCTGGCGGGCACGGCGCCGCGCGGCGCGACGAAGGAAGAGGATGCCGCGATCGGCGCGGCGCTGCTGCACGACGCGAAGGAACGCGAGGAGCACCAACTGGTCGTCGACGCGCTGCGGGAGACGCTCGCGCCGATCGCTTCTGCTCTCGACATCCCCGACGAGCCACGCCTGCTTACGATGCCAAACGTGCAGCATCTGGAGACGCCCATCGAGGCGACGCTCGCCGACGGCCAGAACGTCATCGACCTCGCCGCGCTGCTGCACCCGACGCCGGCCGCCGGAGGCGTGCCGCAGCGCGCGGCCTGCGACCTCATCGACACCTACGAACCGTTCGACCGCGGCTGGTACGCCGGGCCGGTCGGCTGGACTGACGCCCGCGGCGACGGCGAATTCGTCGTCGCGATCCGCTCGGCGCTGCTGCGCGGACGCGAGGCGCGCCTCTACGCCGGCTGCGGCATTGTGGCCGGCTCCGACCCCGACCGCGAGTTCGAGGAATCACGCATGAAGCTGGAACCGATGCGATGGGCGCTGAGCGGAACGAACAGCTAACCCCGGCCGAGGCGCTCCGCGACTACGTCGGCGCGTTCGTCGCGGCGCTGGCGTCGGCCGGAGTACGGCATGCCTGCATCGCGCCCGGCTCTCGTTCGACGCCGCTGGCGATGATGCTCCAGCGCGAGCCCGCTATCCGCGTCTGGATGCACCTGGACGAACGGTCGGCGGCCTACTTCGGCCTCGGCATCGCCAAGGCGCTGCGCGAGCCGGTCGCGCTGGTCTGCACGTCCGGCACGGCGGCCGTCAACTTCGCGCCCGCCGTGGCCGAGGCGATGTACGACCACGTACCGCTCGTCGTCCTGACGGCCGACAGGCCGCCAGAGTTGCACGACGTCGGCGCCAACCAGACCATCGACCAGCAGCGGCTCTACGGCACCCACGTCAAGTCGTTCACGCAGATGGCCCTGCCGAACGCCGCGCCGCCGGCGATCGGGCAGGTGACTGCGACGGCCCGCGACGCGGTCGCAACCGCCCTCGCCGCGCCAGCCGGACCCGTCCACCTCAACTGCCCGTTCCGCGAACCGCTGATACCCGCCCCCGGCAGCCCGGCGTTCCAAGAGGGCGCGCCGCCTCAGGCGCCGGACGGCACGGACGCCGCCGCAGAACCGGACGCTGGGCTGGTCGAACGGCTGGCGCGAGAGCTAGTCGCCGTGGAGCGCGGCCTGATCGTCTGCGGCCCGCAAGACGACGACACGTTCGCTGCCGCCGTGGCCGGCCTGGCGGAGGCGCTGGGATTCCCGCTGCTGGCCGACCCGCTGTCGCAGGTACGCTGCGGCCGCCACGACACGTCGCTCGTCGTCGACGGCTACGACGCGTTCCTCCGCGACGCCGCGATGGCGACCGCACTCTCACCACAGCTTGTGCTCCGATTTGGCGCGGCACCGGTATCGAAGCCGCTCCTCACCTACCTCGAGGCCAACGGCGACCGCCGTCAGATCCACGCCGGGGTCGCGCCAAACGACCCGGCGCTGACGGGCAACGAAAACATCGCAGCGGACGCGGCGGCGTTTTGTCGGGCGCTGGCGGCCGCCCTGCCGTCCCCGGCCGCGGCCCATGAACTGGCTGGCTGGGCGCAGGCGTGGCTGCACACGAGCGAACGCGCGACCGCTGCCCTCCTGGGTCGCGTTGCGGAAGAATCGGCGCTGTCGGAGCCGGGGGCCATAGTCGACGTCCTGTCCGCACTGCCGGACCGGGCGACGCTCTTCGCCGGCAACAGTATGCCGGTCCGCGACCTCGACACCTGCCTTACGCACTCCGGCCCAGACGTGCACTTCATGGCGAACAGAGGCGTCAGCGGCATCGATGGAGTTATGTCAACAGGCTTAGGAGTTGCCGCCGTCTCGCATGAACCCCTCGTTCTCGTCATCGGCGACCTCTCCTTCTACCACGACATGAACGGCCTGCTCGCCGCGCAGCGCTACGACATGAACGTTACGATTGTTCTGGTGAACAACGACGGCGGCGGCATCTTCTCCTTCCTTCCGCAGGCGGCCGGACTGACTACGGACGGGGCCCAGGCTGGCTTCGAAACGCTCTTCGGCACGCCGCACGGCCTTGATTTCGCGCCTGCGGCGGAGCTCTATGGCCTCCCCTACCGCCACGCCGAGACCCGCGACGGCTTCCGAGAGGCCATCGCCGGCTCGCTCGCCGAGCCGGGCGTCCAGATCGTCGAACTGCGAACGGAGCGCGAGGCCAACGCCCGCCTCCACCGCGAGCTCTGGTCGGCCGCGGCCACGGCAGCGGCCAAGGTGATCGAGGAGCCAGAGGCGGTCTCGCCGTGACGCGCATCGACGTGAACGGCATCAGCCTCAACGTCCGCGTGGCGGGCGACGGCCCTCCCTTGCTGCTGCTGCATGGCTTCACCGGCAGCGTGGCAACATGGTCGTCCGAAGACTGGGACGGCTACACGGCGATCGCGGTCGACCTGATCGGTCACGGAGGCTCGGACAGCCCGGCGGACGCGCAGCGCTACACGATGCAGCGCTGCGTGTTAGACCTCGTTGCGCTGCTGGACCGGCTCGACATTGCCCGTGCCGCCGTGCTGGGCTACTCGATGGGCGGCCGCGTCGCGCTGCAGTTCGCACTGGGCGCGCCGGAGCGGCTCTCCGCGCTGGTGCTGGAGAGCGCATCGCCGGGCATCGAAGACGACGCGGAACGCGCCAACCGCCGCCGCAGCGACGCAGAGCTGGCGGACTCGATCGAACGCGACAGCCTGGAGGCGTTCGTCGATCATTGGCAGTCGATCCCGCTCTTCGCGTCGCAGACGCGACTTCCCGCGGACGTGCGCGCCCGGCTGCGCGAGCAGCGCCTGGCGAACGACGCGCTGGGGTTGACGAACAGCCTCCGTGGCATGGGCGCCGGCGAGGAGCCGCCTGTGTTCGACCGGCTGCAGGAGATCGCGGCGCCGACGCTCGTCGTCGCCGGCGCGACCGACGCAAAGTATCGCCGCCTGGCGGAGCGCACGGCGGCCGCGCTGCCGAACGGGCGGCTGGCCGTGATCGCGGACGCGGGACACGCCGTCCACCTGGAGCAGCCGAGGGCGTTCACCAGGACGGTGCGCCGCTTCCTCCACGCCCATGTACAGCAGAAGGAGCAGACAGCATGTCGATAGCATGGCAGACCGTCACGGAGTACGAAGACATCCTCTACGAACACGCGGACGGCATCGCGAAGATCACGATCAATAGACCCGAGGTTCGCAACGCATTTCGCCCGAAAACGCTGTTCGAACTGAGCGAGGCGTTCGAGCACGCGCACGAAGACCCCGGCATTGGCGTGATCGTGCTGACCGGCGCGGGCGACGAGGCGTTCTGCTCCGGCGGCGATCAGCGCGTACGCGGCGACGGCGGCTACGTCGGCGACGACGGCGTGCCGCGGCTGAACGTGCTGCCACTGCAGCGCCAGATCCGCACGATCCCCAAGCCCGTGATCGCGATGGTCGCCGGCTATGCAATCGGCGGCGGGCATGTGCTGCACATCGTCTGCGACCTGACGATCGCGGCGGAGAACGCTGTCTTCGGCCAGACCGGGCCCAAGGTCGGCAGCTTCGACGCCGGGTACGGCGCGACGCTGCTCGGCCGCATCGTCGGCCACAAGAAAGCCAAGGAAATCTGGTACCTCTGCCGCCAGTACTCAGCGCAGGAGGCGCTGGAGATGGGGCTGGTGAACGCGGTCGTTCCGCTCGACAAGCTGGAAGAGGAGACGGTGCGCTGGGCGGGCGAGATGCTGGACAAGAGCCCGACCGCGCTGCGCTTCCTTAAGGCGGCGTTCAATGCAGACACCGACGGCCTGGCCGGCCTGCAGCAGATGGCGGGCGACGCCACGCTCCTCTTCTACATGAGTGAGGAGGCCAAGGAGGGCCGCAACGCGTTCATCGAGAAGCGTAAGCCGGAATTTGACAAGTTCCCCCGACTTCCGTGAGCGGCACGCCTTCAGTCTGATTCGACGTGATGCACCGCAAGCTCCGTTTTCGCGAACCACGTAGCGGTCGGCGAAGCCACTGGAATTACCGGAGGCTCTGATTACCACATACGCCGTAGCGGCCAGCGGAGGCTTCAAGTGAACCATTGGATCGCTGCAGTACGCCCGGCGACGCTACCGGCCGCCGTCGCTCCGGTGCTCGTCGGCGGCGCGGCGGCCGCGGACGACAACTTTCGCGGGGGCGTCTTCATCGCGACGATGGCGGCGGCTTTGCTGCTGCAGATCGGCGCGAACTTCGCCAACGACGTCTTCGACTTCGAACGCGGCGCGGACACCGCCGAGCGCCTGGGCCCGACACGTGTGACGCAGGCCGGCCTGATCGCGCCGGAGCACGTCCGGCTGGCCGCGCTGCTCGTCTTCGTCTCGGCGGCAGCGATCGGCGTCTACCTGCTCTTCGTCGGCGGCTGGCCGATCCTCGCCGTCGGCGTCGCGGCGATCGTCGCGGGCATCGCCTACACGGGCGGGCCCTGGCCTTTCGGCTACCACGGCCTCGGCGACGCGATGGTCTTCATCTTCTTCGGACTCGTCGCCGTCACCGGCACCTACTACCTGCAGACGGACAGCATCGACGCCGTAGCGATCGTCGCCGCAGTGCCGGTGGGCATGACGGTGACGGCGATCCTCGTCGTCAACAACCTGCGGGACATCGAGACCGACAGGGCGGCCGGCAAACGCACGCTGGCCGTACTGATCGGCGCGCCGGCGACGCGAGCGCAGTACGCGCTGCTGACGCTAGGCCCATACGCCTGCCTGCCTGCCCTCCTTCGCACAGCCGCCGGAGCGTGGGTGTTCCTGGCCCTGCTCTCGCTGCCGCTGGCCCTCCTCCTCAACCGCAGCGTGCTCGGCGGAGCCGCAGGCCGGGCGCTGAACCCGATCCTGCAGCGAACGGGCCAGCTCCATTTCCTATTTGGCGCGCTGCTGGCGGCGGGGCTGCTGCTATGAAGGTCGCGCGTCTGGACTGGACCGTGTTCCGGCTACCGCTGCGCGCTCCGTTTGAAACGGCGGGCGGCGGTGTGACGGCCCGCGAGGGCATCCTGCTGCGGCTGACCACCGATAGCGGGGTGGCGGGCCTGGGCGAGGCGTCGGCCATGCCAGGGGCACCCGACGGCGCGCTGGCGGAGATCGCCGCTGCTCTAGCGGACGTTACACCGGGGCTGATCGGCGCGGAAGTAGGCGAGTTCGCGGTCGAGGCGCTGCCCGCCGTCGCCTGTGCCATCGATACCGCCGCCTGCGACGCGCTGGCTCGCGACCGCGGCATCAGCGTCGCGCGGTTACTCTGCGAGCGCCCGCGGACGCGGGTCGCCGTGAACGCCACGTTAGCGGCTCGCAGCACAGCGTACGCCGCCGAACGCGCGGCGGCCGCGCGCGCCGCTGGCTTCACCTGCGTGAAGCTGAAGGTGGGCATGGCGGCGTCGCTCGACGACGAACGCGGTCGCGTCGCGGCGGTGCGGTCGGCGCTGGGGCCGGACGCGGCGCTCCGTCTGGACGCCAACGGCGCCTGGGACGCGGACGAGGCGATCGCGATGATCCAGGCGCTGACGCCCTACGACATCGAGTTCGTCGAGCAGCCGGTCGCGCCCGGGCAAATCGACGAGCTGGCACGCGTCCGGGCAGCGGTCGCTGTACCTATCGCCGCCGACGAGGACGTGACGGACGTGAAGTCGGCGCGCCGCGTGTTAGACGCGAACGCCGCCGACGCGCTCGTCATCAAGCCGATGCGAGGCGGCGGCCTGCGGCCGGCTATCGTGATCGCCTCCCTAGCCACAAACGCGAGCGTCGATGTCATCGTCACAACGACCATCGACAGCGGAGTCGGCACGGCGGCCGCCCTGCAGCTCGCGGCGGCGCTGCCCGAGAGCGCGCCGGCCTGCGGGTTGGCGACCGGCGAGCTGTTCACCGGTGATATCGTCACCGAATCCCCGTCCGTGCGCGACGGGATCATGGACGTTCCCACAGGGCCGGGACTCGGCGTTGAGCTCGACGAGGAGCGCCTGCACCGCTACGCGATCGCTTCGGGAGAAGCGCCCTGATGCTGGCGGCGAGCGGCGAGACGATGCCGGAATGGCTGCAGGAGCGCGCGCGCCGCTCACCGGAACAGCTCGCGCTGCTGTGCGGCGGCGACGCGCTGACGTACGCAGAGTTGGACGTGCGCACGGGGCAGGCGGCGGCGCGGCTGGCCGAAGCCGGCGTGCGGCGCGGCGACCTCGTCGCGCTGCTCGCGGCGAACGGCACCGAATTCGCGACGGTCGTCCACGCGCTACCCCGTCTCGGAGCGGTGCTGCTGCCGCTGAACACACGCCTCAGCGACAGCGAGCTCTCATGGCAATTGCGCCACTCCGCCGCAGCGCTGCTGGTCAGCGACCGGCCGGACGTTGGCAGTCTCGCCGACGGGCTGCCTGCCGCGGCGCTGGCGGACGTGACGTCGGCCACAGACGCTAGGCCTGACCAGCCCCTCGCGGAAGTCGAGCTGTCCTCAGTCCACAGCGTCATCTATACATCCGGGACGAGCGGCCGGCCGAAGGCCGCGATGCTGACGTACGGCAACCACCTGGCGAGCGCGACGGCTTCCGCCGCCAACCTGGGCGTGCGACCGGACGACCGCTGGCTGGCCTGCATGCCGCTCTTCCACGTCGGCGGGCTGGCGATCCTGTTGCGCAGCGTCATTTACGGCACGGCGGCCATCATCCACGAATCGTTCGATGCCGAGGCCGTCAACGCGTCTATTGAGGACGACGGTGTCACCGTCATCTCCGTCGTCAGCACCATGCTCCAACGAATGCTGGACGCCCGCGGCGAACGCCCCTACCCGCCCGCGCTGCGTTGCGTGCTGCTGGGCGGCGGGCCGGCGCCGGAGTCGCTGATCGCCGCCTGCCGACAGCGCGGCGTGCCGGTCGTCCAGACGTACGGCCTGACGGAGGCGGCGTCGCAGGTGGCGACGCGGTCGATAGACGACGAGCGGCCCGGAGCCGCGGGACGGCCGCTGCCGGGCACCGAGGTACGCATCGCGCTGGAAGACGGGAGAGAGGCCAATGTCGGCCTGGCGGGTGAGATCATCGTCCGCGGCCCGACCGTCACGCCGGGCTACCTCAACGACCCGGACGCCTCGGCCCGCGCGATCCGGGACGGCTGGCTGCACACGGGCGACGCCGGCTACGTGGACGGCGAAGGCTACCTGCACGTGCTCGATAGACGCGACGATCTGATTCTCACGGGCGGCGAGAACGTCTACCCGGCGGAGGTGGAGGAGACGTTGCGATCGCATTCATCTGTTGCGGACGCCGCCGTCGTCGGCCTGCCGGACGAGACGTGGGGCAGCCGCGTCGCCGCCGCAGTCGCGCTGCGGCCGGGCACCGACATCGACGCCGCGGCACTGCTCTCCTACTGCCGCCAGCGGCTGGCCGGCTACAAGACGCCAACCGAAATTCGATTCGTGGACAGCCTGCCCCGCAACGCTGCCGGCAAACTGTTGCGCCGCACTGTGCGGGAGCAGTGGCCGGCGCGGGACGGGGCCTGACGGGCATGCTACACTGCGGGCCGTAATGAAGATGCCTGAGGAGGCTGCAAATGCCCGTCGATAGCTTCCGTTGGCTGCCGCGCAGTATCGCAGGGTTCTACCAAGCGATGCAGGTGCCGGAGCCGGACGGCATTCCCTGGACCCCGCTCTCCAAGCCTGTATCCGAGTGTACGTTCGCGCTGGTCACGTCCGCCGGACTGTACGTGCGGAGTGAGCAAGAGCCGTTCGATCTCGATCGCGAGCGGCGCGAGCCGACCTGGGGCGACCCGACGTACCGCGAGATCCCGGCAGACGCCACGCCGGAACGGATTGGCGCGGCCCACCTCCATCTGAACACGGAGGACCTAGAGACCGACTTCAACATCGTGCTGCCGATCGACCGCCTACGCGAACTCGCCGCCGAGGGCGAGATCGGCGGGCTGGCGAGCCACCACTACTCGTTCATGGGCTACCAGGAGAACGACGTGGCCTGGCGCGACCAGTACGGCCCGGCCGTCGCGCAGCGCATGGTGGAGGAGCAGGTCGACGCCGCTCTCCTCACCCCCGCCTGACCGGACTGCTGCCGGAACGTGCCCGTGCTGGCACGTGCGATAGAGTCAGCCGGCATCAGCACCGTGCTCGTAACGATGATGCCCTTCTGGGCGGCGAAGATGGGCACACCACGCGCCCTTGGCGTCGAGTTCCCCTTCGGTCACACGTTGGGGCGCGCCAACGAAGCCAGCGAGCAACGGTCAGTCGTGCGGCGCGCGCTCCAGCTACTAGAGGAGGCCGACTCGCCCGGCGCAACGGCCGACTTCGATGGCGAGTGGCAGGGCGACTTTGACGAGTGGCGGAAGCGCTGGCAGCCTGCCGAACCGTCGCCGATCATTAAGTTCATCCGAGAACGCGCCCAGCAGCAGGCCGCTGAACGGCGCGAATCCGACCCCGGAGCCTGACCAATCGCGACGCAGCCGGATCCGAAGCCGCCTACGCCTTCTTCCATTGGCGGAAAGGCCTGTGTTAGAATGCGTGCCACGCCCCGGCCCTGTCGGAGGTCAATAGTTGCATCGGCTGGTTGGGGCGTATCCATCCCATAAGGAGGAACACGTAGTTTGATCAGCGATTCAGAAGAGCAGACCACCAGCAGCAGCGACGGCGACGCCGGTACCGGCGGCGAAGAAGAAATCATGGACATGGCGACGCTGCTGGAACAGAGTCCCGAATTCCGCTCCCCACAGCGCGGGGAAATCATCGATGGCGTCGTGATGGGCTGGGACCGCGACGGCGCACTCATCGACATCGGCGCGAAATCTGAAGGCATTATTCTCAGGCACGAGATGCAGTCGCTCGGCTCCACGGCGGAGAGCCAGTTGGAGTCGGGGACGAAGGTCCTGGTCTACGTCGTCCAATCGGAGACGGCCGACGGCCAGATCATCCTCTCGGTCGACAAGGCGCGCGGCGAGCAGGGTTGGCTGACGCTCCAGGAGCGGTTCGAGTCTGGAGAGAGCTTCGAAGCAGAGGTCACGGGCTTCAACAAGGGCGGCCTGCTGGCCAACGTAGAGGGCGTGAACGCGTTCGTGCCGCTCTCGCAGGTCGTCGGCGTGCGTCCCGACCGCGGCGATGAGGCCGGGGGCGACAGCAGCCTGGCGAGCACCGTTGGCCGCAGCTTGCGGCTGAAGGTGATCGAGATCAACCGTCGTCGCAACCGCGTCATCCTTTCGGAGCGCGCGGCGCTACAAGAGTGGCGCATGGAGCAGAAGGAGCGCCTGATTCAGGAGCTCAACGAGGGCGACATCCGTAAGGGCCGCGTGAGCAGCGTCCGCAACTTCGGCGTGTTCATCGACCTCGGCGGCGCGGACGGCCTCGCCCACCTCTCCGAGCTCTCCTGGGAGCGTGACAAGTCTCCTGCGGAGCTGTTCAAGGTCGGCGACGAGGTAGACGTCTTCATCACGAAGATCGACGCGGAGAACAAGAAGATCGCACTCAGCGTCCGCCGCGCCAACCCGGCGATATGGGAAGCCGTGGTGGAGAAGTACCAAGAAGGCCAGGTCGTCACCGGCCTGGTGACCAAGCTGGTCACGTTCGGCGCCTTCGCGAGGATTGAAGGCCCGGTGGAGGGCCTGATCCACGTGTCGGAGCTCGTCGACCGCCGCATCGGCCACCCGCGAGAAGTCGCGCGTGAAGGCGACCTGCTGCCGCTCAAGATCGTCCGCATCGAACGCGACCGCCACCGGCTGGGTCTCAGCCTGCGCCGCGCCCGAGAGGAAGGCGAGGGAATCGGCTACGTATTCACCGAGGGCGGCGAAGTGCTTTCGGTCCCTGACGAGATTCGAGAAGAGTTTGTCGCTAGGGAAGGCCCGATACCGACACCACCGCCGCTTGCCGATGAACCTCCGGAAGCTGGCGCGACGACCGAGGCGCCTGCAGCAGCCGAAGAACCGGCAACCGCGGAACCGCCTGCAGCAGCCGAAGAACCGGCAACCGTGGAACCGGCTGTAGCAGCCGAAGAACCGGCAACCGTGGAACCGGCTGTAGCAGCCGAAGAGCCGGCGACCGAGGAGCCAGCAGCCGTCGAAGAACCGGCCACCGAGGAGCCAGCAGCGGTCGAAGAACCGGCGGAGGAGGAGCCAGCGGCCGAAGAGCCGGTGACCGAGGAACCGGCTGCAGACGTCGAGGAACCGGCAACCGAAGAGCCAGCCGCCGTTGAAGAACCGGCGACCGAGGAGCCGGCTGCTGCGGGCGAAGAGGCTACTGACGAGCAACCGGAAGCTTCCGGCCAGGAAGCTGACCAGACAGATAACGAAGAGGAGAAACAAGACACGGGAGCGGACGCATCGGCATCAGCCGGGGACGCTGAGGAGGAAGAGACCTCATCCTGAACTAGCGCGCCCCGACAGTCTAGACTTCGCTGATAGCCGTGTGATAGGGTGAATGCAGAGGTTTATATGGCTGATCGATTTGACAAGTTCACCGAGCGCGCCCGCAGAGTTCTTACCCTAGCGCAAGAAGAAGCTCAGCGCTTCAATCACAACTACATTGGCACAGAGCACCTGCTGCTCGGCCTCGTCCGCGAGGGCGACGGCGTTGCGGCGAAGGTACTCTCGAACCTGGGCGTGGAGCTATCGAAGGTCCGCTCCGCAGTCGAGTTCATCATCGGTCGCGGCGACCGCGCCACCCAGGGCGAGATCGGCCTGACGCCGCGCGCCAAGAAGGTCATCGAGCTGGCCGTCGACGAGGCGCGGCGGCTCAGTCACCACTACATCGGCACGGAGCACCTGCTCCTCGGCCTCGTCCGCGAGGGCGAGGGCATCGCCGCCAGCGTGCTCGAGAGCCTGGGCGTGAACCTGGAGCGCGTCCGCGCCGAGACGACCCGCATCCTCTCGCAGAGCGTGCCGCAGAGCTCCGGCTCTGGCGCTCGCTCTTCCACTCGCACCCCAACCGTCGACCAGTTGGGCATGGACCTGACCAGCGCCGCGCGCCAGGGCAAGCTCGACCCGATCGTCGGACGCTCGACCGAGATCGAGCGGATGATCCAGATCCTCTCGCGCCGGACCAAGAACAACCCGATCCTGATCGGCGAGCCAGGCGTCGGCAAGACCGCCATCGCTGAAGGCCTCGCCCACCGCATCGTCGCCGGCGACGTCCCGGAAACGCTCCAGGGCAAGCGGCTGGTCACGCTCGACATCGGCGGCCTCGTCGCCGGTACCAAGTACCGCGGCGAGTTCGAAGAGCGGCTGAAGAAGGTGATCGAAGAGCTCAAGTCCGCCGGTAACTGCGTCCTCTTCATCGACGAGATGCACATGCTGGTCGGCGCCGGCGCCGCGGAAGGCGCCGTCGACGCGGCAAACATCCTCAAGCCGTCGCTAGCGCGCGGCGAGCTGCAGTGCATCGGCGCGACGACGCTAGACGAGTTCCGCAAGTACATCGAGAAGGACGCGGCGCTGGAGCGGCGCCTTCAGCCCGTGCTCGTCGAAGAGCCGAGCATGGAAGACACAATAGAGATCCTGCACGGCATCAGGGAACGCTACGAGGAGCACCACAAGCTGAAGATCAGCGATGAGGCGCTCAAGTCAGCGGCGGAACTCGCCGCCCGCTACGTCGGCGATCGGTTCCTGCCCGACAAGGCCATCGACCTAATCGACGAGGCGTCGTCACGCGTGCGGATCAAGCGCTCCGCCACGCCACCTTCTCTGAAGGAGGCGCTGCGCGGACTGGAGAGCCTGCGTAAGGAGAAGGACACCGCAATAAGCTCCCAGCAGTATGAGTTCGCGGCGGAGCTACGTGACCGCGAGGTGAAGCTGCAGGAGAAGCTGGAAACGCTGGAAGAGGAGCTGGGGACCGAGGGCGAGGTAGAGATGCCCGTCGTCAGCGACGAGGACATCGCCGATGTCGTCTCGATGTGGACCGGCATCCCCGTTACGCGCATCGCCGCCGAGGAGCAAGAACGGCTCCTGAAAATGGAGGACGCCCTGCACGCCAGCGTGATGGGTCAGGATGAGGCGATTACCGCCATCTCCAAGGCCGTACGCCGCTCCCGCGCCGGACTGAAGGACCCCAAGCGACCCATCGGCGTGTTCATGTTCATGGGTCCCACTGGCGTCGGCAAGACGTACCTGCCGCGCATGCTGGCCGAGTTCATGTTCGGCAGCCAGGACTCGCTGATTCGACTCGACATGTCCGAGTTCATGGAGAAGCACAACATCTCGCGGCTCGTCGGCGCGCCGCCGGGTTACATCGGCTACGACGACGGGGGCCAATTGACCGACATCGTGCGCCGCAAGTCCTACTGCCTGATCCTGTTGGATGAGATCGAGAAGGCGCACCCGGATGTCTTCAACACCCTGCTGCAGATCTTTGACGACGGCCACCTGACCGACGCGAAGGGCCGCAAGGTCGACTTCCGCAACACGATCATCGTCATGACGAGTAACGTCGGTTCCGACCTGATCCGCAAGGAATCGGCAATCGGATTTACCGTGGAGAAGGGCCAGGACAAGTCTGCGGAGGCCCAGTACAAGCGGATGAAGGAAAAGGTGCTGGAGGAGCTGAAGCGCGTCTTCCGGCCGGAGTTCCTGAACCGCTTAGACGCTACCGTCGTCTTCCACTCACTCTCGCCGGCGCATATCCGCAACATCGTCGACCTCCAACTCAAGAGCGTCGAAGAGCAGCTCATGCTGAAGGGCGTCACGCTGGAAGTGACGATGGCGGCCAAGGACTGGCTGGGCGAAAAGGGCTACGATCAGGTGTTCGGCGCGCGGCCGCTGCGTCGCGTGATCCAGGACGAGATCGAAGACCGCCTGTCGGACGCACTGCTCGAGGGCCGCTTCGACGCCGGCGACCGCGTCCACATCGACGTGCAAGACGACGAGGTGATCCTGACGACACCCTCGGGGGAGCCAGCGCTGGCGTAGGCCCGTTACAAACAGAACATCAGAGGCAGGCCACGTGGCCTGCCTCTTTAGTATGTGCGACGCGTATGCGCGGGCGCATCTAACTCTTTGGGGCACCGTCCGCTATCCTGGATCGCAGGCAGGCCCGCCACCCCGGCTGGCAAGCCAGGCTTTCGCAGGGAGGCGCGCGACGCAGGTGCAGGTCGATTCAGCCGATGCTGGCATGTCGCCCACCGCCCGGCGATTACGCATCCCCCCTCTCAGCTCATCGTTCTGGCTGGCCGTCATCATCGCGGCCGCCTTCGCGCTGAGGCTCGCGTGGGTACTCGTCAGCGAGTGGCAGCCCCTACCCGACGACGACGCCTTCCGCTACGACTTCGCCGCCCGGGCGCTGGCCGACGGACGCGGCTACGTCCACCTGAACGGCGAGCCGACGGCGTTTTGGCCGCCCGCCTATCCCCTCCTGCTGGCGCTACTGTACACGGTCTTCGGGCAGCACGTCGTCGTCGCACAACTGCTGAACGTCGCGCTCAGCACCGCTACGGTCGTCCTGGTGTTCCTGATTGGCAGCCGCACGTTGGACAAGCGGGCGGCTTTCATCGGCGCGGCGATCGTGGCCGGCTTCCCCAGCCTGATCTTCTTCACGGGTGTCGCGCTCTCTGAGGTGGCGTTCACGTTCTTCGCGTTGCTCGGCATCTATCTGGTGGTGCTGGAGACGCAGAGCCGCCGTGACGATGCCTTCCTCCTGATCACCGCCGGCCTCGTCCTGGGCCTAGCGACGCTGACACGCGGCCAGGCGTTGATGCTGCCGGTTGTCGTCATCCCGTTCTGGCTGGCGTCCGGCATCGGACGGAGAGGCGTCGTACGACGCATCGCGATCCTTGCGCTGGGTATCGCGCTGGTCGTCGTTCCGTGGACGGTCAGGAACGCGATCGAGCTGGGCGAGCCGGTGCTGATCTCGAGCAACGCCGGCGTCGACTTCTGGATCGGCCACCACGAGGGAGCATCCGGAGACTTCGGCACGACGGGCGGCAACGAGCTGGTCTTCCGCTATCCGGAGCTGGATAGCGTCGAGCGCGAGGTGCGCGTCAACAGGGACGGCTTCCGCGAGGGTCTGGAGTTCGCCGCGACGCACCCCATAGAGGAGTTGGCGCTGCCGCTGCAGAAGCTCTTCTGGCTCTACTACAACGATGAGGAGGGCCTGCGCTGGAACGATGGCCACGGGTCTTTTGTGTTCCTCAACAGCAATGTCCGCGAGGGGCTGCTGGCGCTGTCTAACGTCTACTACTTCGCGGTGCTCAGTTTCGTCGCGCTGGGCGTCCGCCTCTGGCTAACGCTGCGTGACCCTGGCCGCGCGCTGCTCGTGTCGCTCGTCGCGTACTGGACGCTGGTGCACCTGGCATTCTTCGCCAACCCGCGATTTCACGCGCCCGTAATGCCGCTGGCGGCGTTGCTCGCCGCGCCGGCGCTACTTTCACTGTGGGCGGGGCGGGCGCCCTGGGCCGCGCGGGCAGGAGTGAAACGAAGCTGAGTACCGCCGCGTTGAAGCTGACAGACGCAAACGCGTTGAAGCTGAATAGCGGCTCTGGTATCATCGCCTAAAGATGCTAAAGGAGATAAGCCACCTATGAATAGAGCCGTCCTCGCAATACTCGGCATCATGGCGGCCCTCGTCGTCGCCGTCGGAATCCTCGTCGTCATCGTCGTCGCCTCCGGAGGCGACGACAACGGCGATTCGCAGACCGAAACGCCAAGCGGCAACGGCGACACGTCCAGCGGCGCGGACCTGCGGCTGCTGGGGCCGGAGCCGATCACGCTCGACCCGCACATCATCCAGGACGCTGGCTCCGCGCTGTACGTCGTCGAGATCTTCGGCGGCCTGCTCACGCTGGACGAAGAGCTGAAAATCCAGCCCGACTTGGCGACCGAGATCCCGACGCTGGAGAACGGCGGCAAGGCTGTCAACGACGACGGCACCGTCACGTACACCTTCCACCTGCGCGAGGACGCGCTCTTCCACGACCGCAAGCCTGTGCTAGCGAGTACGGTCAAGTTCTCGCTCGAACGCGCTGCCGACCCGAATACCCGGTCGCTCGTCGCGGAGTTCTTCCTCGGCGACATCGTCGGCGTCACAGAGAAGCTGCGCGGCGAGACCGCCGAGATCTCCGGCATCGAGGAGATCGATGCCACGACGATTGCCATCACGATCGAGCGCGACCTGCCGTCGTTCCTGTTCAAGCTGACCTACCCGAC
The DNA here is from genome assembly GCA_029262675.1 of Chloroflexota bacterium. GTDB lineage: Bacteria > Chloroflexota > Dehalococcoidia > DSTF01 > RBG-16-68-14 > JADFKB01. Next base: position 129,500 of record JAJCYW010000018.1, read on the forward strand.
ATCGTTCGTCGTCGATCCCTCGCAGGTGGAGCGGGACGAGAACTGGACGCGCCGGCCCAACGGCACCGGCCCCTACCAACTCAAGGAGTGGCGCTTCGGAGAACGCATCGAGCTAGAGGCGAACCCGCGCTACCACCTGGGCGCGCCGAACGTCGAGAACGTGCGCTACCTGCTGGCCGGCAGCGGTATCACCCTCTACGAGGCGGGCGACCTCGACGTCGCCGGCGTCGCGCTGGACGACCTGGAGCGAATCCAGGACCCGAACGATCCGCTCAACAGCGAGTACCGCAGCGGCAGCCGCCTGTCGTTAGACTACCTGGGCTTCAACACCAACGCGCCGCCCTTCGATGACCCGCTTGTGCGCCGCGCGTTCGCGATGGCGATCGACAAGGACGCGATCACGCGCGCCGTCTACCAGGACGCAATCCCCGCCGCAAACAGCATCGTGATGCCGGGCCTGGCCGCCTACAGCGAGACGGCGCAGGCGCCGACATTCGACCCCGAGCAGGCTCTGCAGCTACTGGCGGATTCGTCCTACGGCGGGGCGGACGGCCTGCCGGAGGTGACGCTGGCGGAGAGCGGCACCGGCGCGACGGCCGGCAGCGGCACCAGTGCGATCCTGGAGATGTGGCGTCAGAACCTGGGCGTGGACGTCCAGGTCCAGCAGGCGGAATCCGCCACGTTCTTCCAGGACGTGGATCAGGGCCGCTACCAGATGTTCACGCTGGGCTGGATCATGGACTACCCGGATGAAGAGGACATCCTCAACATCCATTTTGACAGCGAGAGCCCGAACAACAACACCTTCTACAGCAACCCAGAGGTCGATGCGCTACTGCGCGAGGCGCTGCTGGAACCGGACGCCGCCCGCCGCGTCGACCTGTACCAGCAGGCTGAGCGGATGATCCTAGACGACGTGCCATGGTTCCCGCTCTTCTTCGACCGCTTCCATGCGCTGATCAAGCCGTACGTCCAGAACTACCTGATCCCGCCATCTATCGTGCCGCGCTTGCGCTTCATCAGCCTGGATACCGAATAGCGGCCGGCCTGGCTCCTGATGGAAGGGCTGCTCGCCTACACAATCCGCCGCCTGCTCTGGGCGCCGGTGATCCTCTTCGTCGTCTCGTTCTTCGCCTTCAGCGTCACCAGGCTCGGCCCGGTCGATACCGTCGACGTGATGGCCGGTCCGCGCGCGGACGAAGCAGCGAAAGACCGCGTCCGCGCGGAGCTGCACCTGGACAAGCCGATCTACGAGCAGTACGGCATCTACATGAAGCAGTTGCTGCGCCACGGCGACTTTGGCGAGAGCCAGACGATCTACCGGGGCACAGACGTCTGGGAGATCATCTGGCCGCGCATGCTGGTCTCGATGCAGCCCGGGCTGATCGCCCTCATCATCGCGTTCTCCATGGGCACCCTGGTCGGCGTGTTTGCGGCCCTGCGTCAGGGCACCTGGATGGACCCCTTCTCGATCAGCACGTTCCTCTTATTCCAATCGATCCCCGTCCTCGTCAGCCTGCCGTTCCTCGTGCTGATCTTCGTCGTGCGGCTAGGCTGGCTGCCGGCCATCGGCTGGGGCGGCCCTGAGGTTGATATCGGGCCGCAGACCGTCGCGCTCGGCATCTTCAGCAAGCACATCATCCTGCCGGCGTTGGCGCTGTCGCTTCCGGGTGTCGCCGGTGTCGCCAGGCTCGTGCGGGCGACGACGCTCTCCGTGCTGGGTGAGGACTACGTACGCACGGCCCACGCCAAAGGCCTCTCAGAAGTAGCAGTTGTTGGCCGCCACGTCCTGCGCAACGCGCTGTTGCCGCTCGTCACAGTCATAGGCCTCTCGCTGACGACCCTGCTGGAAGGCGCGTTCTTCGTGGAACTGATCCTCGGCATCCCCGGCATCGGCCAGTTGGGCTTCCAGGCGGCGCAGAGCCGCGACTACGACGTGATCCTCGCGCTGGTGCTGATCGTAGCGACGGCGTTCGTCCTCGCGAACCTGCTGACCGACCTGGCCTACACGCTGATCGACCCGCGCATCCGCTTCGGGGCTCAGCAGGGAGAGTGATGACCGCCGCACAGCCCGCCGCGCCACGACCGGACGAGGGGGACGGAATTATCCGTCCCGCGGCAGGACCGTGGCGGGTCGCCGGCCGCCGCCTGCTGCGGAAACGGTTGGCCGTAGGCGCGCTGGCGCTGATCACGGTCTTTTACGTCGTCGGTATGTTCGCGCCCATCCTGGCGCCGAGCGACTTCCGCGAACAAGACCTCAACCATACACTGAGCGGCCCAAGCTGGGACCACCCGTTCGGGACCGACCGGCTGGGACGCGATCAGTTTAGCCGCGTGATCTGGTCCGCCCGCACGACCATCATCGTCACCATTGCGACGGTGCTCACAGGCAGCCTGATCCTCTCCGTCGGGCTCGGCATGCTGGCCGGATATCTTGGCGGCAAGGTCGATACCGTCATCATGCGGGCGGGCGAGGCGTTCGGGTCGCTGCCGGCGCTGCCGATGCTGATCCTGATCAACGCGACGATGCGCGACAGGGTCAACGGCTGGGTGGATAACTTGGAGGGCGTCTTATCGAGCGACGAACCGGCCTTCTACGCCATCCTCGCCGCGCTGACGGCGGCCGCGGCCGCGACGCTGGCCGTGTGGCTGGCGACGCGGGCCTCGGGCCGCGCCGGCGGCTGGCTGGCGCTCGCAGTGACTAGTGTGGGCGCCATTCTCGTTCTCTGGGGCATGCAGGCCGTGTTCGCGATGCCGGGCTCCTCCGATTACTTCCTGATCTTCGGCGCCCTCTCGCTCTTCTTCTGGGTAGGCGGCGCACGGGTGATCCGCTCACAGGTGCTGGCGCTGCGGGAGACGGAGTACGTGACCGCCGCCCGCTCGATGGGCGCTGGCACCGGACGGATACTGTTCTCGCATCTCTTGCCCAACGTCAGCCCGATCATCATCGTCGGCGTCTCCGCGTCGCTCGGCGCCATCGCGGGCTCGGAGATCGCGCTGACGTTCCTCGGCGTGGGCGTCCACGACCCGACGCCCAGCTTCGGCGCGTTGATCTTCGATGCCAGCAGCCAGCCGGTGATCCGCAACCATCCTCACCTGCTGATCTTCCCTGCGGTGGTCGTCGGCCTGCTGATCTTTGGCTTCAATCTGTTGGGCGACGCCCTCAACGACGTGTTGACGCCCAAGGCCCGCTGACGGCCGAGAATCCGCAGGCGCGCCCCTGCCTTCACCCCTAAGGGAATCCTGACATCCTTTCTCAAAGCGTCTCACGGCCGGCCGGCGGCCCGGTTTCGTTGTCATCTCCGGTGAGAGAGTCTGCGCGCGCCGCCGATGGCTCCCGCGTGTCTGGGGTGGTTGGTATACTGACGGTGGAGGTACCCATGAAGGTCTCAACAGAACAGGTCCCAGGAAGCCAGATCGCCCTCGAGATCGAGGTCGATGCTGAGCGCGTCGAAAAAGCGAAGACGAGCGCCTACCGCCGGCTGGCATCCAAAGCGAAGATACCCGGCTTCCGCCCCGGCAAGGCGCCCCGCGACGTGATCGAGCGCCACTTCGGCGAGCACGCCATCCTCCATGAGGCGATCGACCGGCTGATGCCGCAGGTCTACAAGGAGGCGCTGGAGCAGGAGAAGATCGAACCGATCGACCAGGCTGGATACGAGCTCGTGACGGAGGAGCCGTTGGTCGCCAAATTCACCGTGCCCGTGCGGCCCACCGTCGATATCGGCGACTACACTACGCTGCGCGTGCCGCGCGAACCGATCGACGTGCCGCCCGAACGCGTCCAGGAAGGGATAGAGTCGCTCCAGCACCGCTACGCTACGCTGGAGCCCGTGTCGCGGCCGATCGCGTGGAACGACATCGTCCGGGCGGACGTGGACGCCACCGTAGAGGGCGCGCCTCTGGTGCACGAGGAGGACGCGGAGTTCCAGATCCTGGAGGAGCGGCCCATTTCTCTGCCGGGTTTCACGGAGGCGCTAATCGGCAAGGAGAAGGGCGCATCGTTTGAGGTCGACGTCACGGTGCCAGACGATGCGCCGGACGAGAACATGCGCGGCAAACAGGCGCACTACAAAGTCGCGGTCAAGGAAGTGAAGCTGGAAGTGCTGCCCGAACTGGACGACGACTTCGCCCGGCTGGCTGGAGAAGGGTTCGAGAGCATGACGGCCCTCCGCGCCCGGGTGGAGGAAGATCTGCGTGAGGCCGTGGAGCGAGAGGACGACCACCGTTACCGGGACGCGGTCATGGAGCAGCTCGTCGAGCGCGTTCAGCCGGAGTTCCCGCCGATTCTGGCCGAACGCGAGGCGGATCGGATGCTGCAGGAACAGGCGAGTCAGATGCAGCCCCAGAATGCGCGCGCCGGCGGCCGCGAAGGCCTGGAACGGTTCCTCAAGCAGGTCGGCAAGACCGAGGACGAGGTGCGAGACGAGCTGCGGCCGATCGCGGAGGCCCGCATCAGCCGATCCCTAGTATTGTCCGCAGTCACGGAAGCCGAACATATAGCAGTGACGGACGCCGAGCTTGAGGAGGAGATAGAACGCCTCAGCTCCGGCGCCGGAGAGCAAGCGGAAGAGATCCGCCGCCTTTTCTCCAGCGACGCGTCGAAGGAGAACCTGCGGCACTCTCAGGTAACGAAACGGACGCTGGAACGGCTGATGGAGATCGCCTCTGGGGAAGACCAAGCCTCGTCAGAATACGAAACCTCGTCGGAAGACGAGACCTCATCTGACGAGCCGTCATCTCAGGACGCGGCACCACCAACGGAACCCGAAGAAAGCGTCACACGGAACGGATAGCCGGACGGCTCATATGGCAGGCACGAACACCTGCATGGTTGAAGGAGCACCTTGCCCATGACGAGCACATCACCACTGGACGCGATCATCCCATCGGTGATCGAGACGAGCCCGCGCGGCGAGCGCGCGTTCGACATTTTCTCGATGCTCTTGCGAGAACGCATCATCTTCCTCGGCACACCCATCGATGACCAGATCGCGAACCTCGTGATCGCGCAATTGCTGTTTCTGGACAGGGAGGACCCGGACAAGGACATCCAGATGTACATCCACTCCCCGGGCGGCGTCATCTCCGCCGGCCTGGCGATCCTCGACACGATGCAGCTCACGCGCGCTGATGTCGCGACGTTCTGCGTCGGCGTCACCGCCAGCATGGCGACGATCCTGCTGTCGGCCGGCACGCCCGGCAAGCGCTACGCCATGCCACACGCCACGGTCCACATGCACCAGGCGCTGGGCGGCGGACGCGGCCAGGCGGTCGATGTCGAGATCATGGCAAAGGAGCTGCTGCGTGAGAATGACATCATCCGCGGCATCCTTGTAAAGAACACCGGTCAGAAGGAAGAGCAAATTCGCAAGGACTTTGACCGAGACTTCTTTATGAACCCTGAACAGGCGAAGGCCTACGGCATCATCGATGAGATCCTGACGAAGGTGGAGGATGCTGACTAGGCGCCGCCAGTCGCGCCGAGCGCGACCGGCGCCCGGCAAGACCCCCGCAAGGCGGGATTCTTGCAGCGGAGGCGAATAGCACAACGCGCGAAACTTGCGGACGCGACGAACGTTATAGAGGGTAGGACGCCCTGGTCTTGATGAGGAGCCAACACGTGAGCATGAGGGGGAACGTATGACGAGCAGCCGGAGCGGAAGAGTGCAGTACAATTGCTCATTCTGCGGCAAGACCCAAGACCAGGTTAAGCGGCTGATCGCCGGCCCCGGCGCCGTATACATCTGCGACGAGTGCGTAGACCTCTGTCGTGAGATCATCGACGAGGAGGTCTCCGGAGCGATCCGCCCGAAGACGAGCAGCCAGCGCGTTCCCCCGCCCAAGGAGATCCTCGCGCAACTGGGCAACTACGTCATTGGCCAGGAGCAGGCGAAGAAGGTCCTCTCCGTTGCGGTCTACAACCACTACAAGCGCATCGGCTCCACCCCCGTCCAGGACGAGGTGGAGCTGGAGAAGAGCAACATCCTGTTGTTGGGGCCCACCGGCTGCGGCAAGACACACCTCGCTCGCACGCTGGCGCGCATCTTGGACGTCCCGTTCACCATCGCCGACGCCACGGCGCTCACCGAGGCCGGCTACGTCGGCGAGGACGTGGAGAACATCCTCCTCCACCTAATCCAGGCCGCCGACTTCGACATCCAGCGCGCCGAGCGCGGCATCGTCTACATCGATGAGATCGACAAGATCGCTCGCAAGGGCGACAATCCATCGATCACGCGCGACGTCTCCGGCGAGGGCGTCCAGCAGGCCCTCCTGAAGATCATCGAGGGCACCGTCGCCAACGTGCCGCCCCAGGGCGGCCGCAAGCACCCGCACCAGGACTTCATCCAGATCAACACCGCCAGCATCCTCTTCGTCTGCGGTGGCGCGTTTGAGGGCCTGGAGAAGATCGTCGAGCGCCGCCTGGCGCACGATAGGCGGTCGCTGGGCTTTAACGCGGACTACAACAAGAAGGCCGGCCAGGACCGCATCGATGAGCTCTTCAAGTTCGTCAGCCACGACGACCTGCTGCAGTACGGCCTGATTCCGGAGTTCGTCGGCCGCTTGCCGATGGCCGTGAGCCTGGAGGCGCTGGGCACGCCGGAGCTCCTGCGGATCCTGACCGAACCGAAGAACGCGCTGCTCAAGCAGTTCCAGCGCTTCTTTGCCATGGACGGCGTAGAGCTGGCGTTCACGGATGATGCCCTGCAGGCCTGCGCCGAGGAGTCGATCAAGCACAAGACCGGCGCGCGCGGCCTTCGCACCGTGCTGGAAGACGTACTGTTGGACATGATGTACGAGATTCCGTCCCGCGCCGACGTCAAGAAATGCCTGGTCACGGTCGACTCCATCCGCGGCCTGGAACGCCCGCAGTTGCTGGCCCGCAACGGCGACCAGGTTCCCGACGAGCCTCCGGACGTTATCGAGGTCGAGGCTGAGGACGAGGTTGAAGAAGAGGCCAGCAAGGAAGCCTCCGCCTAACCCGTTCGCAAGTCTTTAGAAACAACGCAGAGCCGGGCAGTTATCGCCCGGCTCTTTGTTCATATGGAAGCGAACTTCACTGGCAATTGACAGTGAGCGAAGAAGCCAGCGGTGCCGGATTGCCGGGCGGCAAATAGAAGTAGGTGCCTGATTCGCGGACAAATGGCACGAAGGGGAGAAGCTGCACCGCTGTGCTGCTGCTCGTCAGTGAGCACGTAAGCGATATCTCGACTAGTGTCCCCGCATACGTGCTAGCGGGAAGCGGCGGGATGAGACCCGTCAAGCAACCGTGCACCACGGACGGCGGGGTCAGCTCAGCGCGCACAGCCGTGAGGCTCTCGCAGTCCGGCCACACGACTTCGTCCGCCGCTGCGACCGCCGGCTTGTACACGAGATCGCTTCCGTAATCGATGAACGTCTGTGCCCCAACATATCCGATGGAGGGCACAACTGGGGCAACAACTGCCAGTGTGAACTTGCCGCCCAAAGGCACGGTGCACTTCGTAGGACTGACGGCATCGTCGCAATTCCCTCCTGGAACGTTGAGCAGCATTTCCGGCGGTGGGCACCCCTCAGGTCCACAGGGCGTTGGTGTGATCGTCGGTGTTGGCGTATCAACCGGCGTGTTGGTGACCGCTGGCGTGTTCGTCACTGTCGACGTGTTCGTAGGCTGAGTATTCGTCGGCGTAGGTGTCACCGTGCTCGTCGCAGTTGCCGTGTTCGTATTGGTTACCGTCGGCGTAGGCGTTACCGTCGGCGTCGGTGTCACCGTGGGCGTTAGCGTCACCGTCGGGGTGCTTGTCGGCGTAAACGTGGGCGTGACCGTCGGTGTATTGGTCGGCGTGTTCGTCGGCGTCGCCGTTGGCGTGGCGAACCCCGGGTTCGTCGGCCCCTGCGGCGGATGGGGGTCGGCGCAGGTGCTGCCGAAGCGGCCAAAGACGAACTGTAGGTCGTTGATGTCGATGTCTACGTCCTGCTGGGTCCCGGACGGCTCCAGATTCAGGAAGTCATTGTAGATCAGGCTGCCTTTCTCCACGCCCCAGCGGAACGAGATCGCCTGCGCGTCGATGGCGTCGACCGAGCAGTCTGGCTCCACGTCACCCTCCAGGTAGCGGAACGTTATCTTCGCGTCGTCGCAGGCATAGATTGGTATGGCGTGGCCCTGCTCATCGCCCAGGTCGCAGTTGACGTTGCTGAGTTGGACGACGTTGCCGTTGTCCTGGTTCGGTTTCATCTGCGAGTAGAGCTCCGGCTGCGGGTAGACGTCGATTTGGGCCAGCACGTCGAGCTCGTCGATGGCCAGCCCCTTACCTACAGTGACGCAGCCGATGCGGGCGACGCCCTCTAGTTGCGGCATGGCCGGCCCGTCCTGGGTGATGCAGATGGCTCCGGCGGCCGACCAGGCCGCGCCCTCGTTGATGTCCACGCAGACCTTCGTGTGGTCGTAGAAGACTTCGAACTCAAACGCGGCGACCTGCTGGTGGTTGCTCGGAGCTTTGGGATCCGGCGACGTGATCGCCTGGCTGAGCCGCTCCGTCAACGTGCCGATGTCCGTGCCGGAGAGGCAATCCACGGGCGGGATCTTGGCACCCTGCCGCGTCAGCCAGACGTTCTGCAGCGCCGGGCTCTTCTGCATGCGGGGGAAGGGCAGCGTGGGCGTGGCCGTCGGGGTCGGCGTTGGCGCGACGCAGTTGATGGTGAGATCACTAAGGTTCGGCACGATAACGACGCCGCCCGCGTCTGCGAACGCCGATCCACTGGTCCTGGCGATGGGGTGATTGAAGGGCAAGAGCCTCACTACGGTGCTGCTGGAACCACTTGAGCAGGCGAGTGAAAGCTCCACAACGTTGCCAACATGATTGCTGATCGGCAGTGGTGGAAGCGCCCCGCTAAGGCAGCCATGATTGACGTATTCGCCGGATGGAGTTTGTGCTCGAACGGCGAACGTGTCATCGCAATCCGGCCAAACGATCTCGTCCGTCGCGGACGGCGCGATGTTGTTGACAAGGTCGTAACCGTAATGGATAAAGCTCTGCACGCCAACATAACCTTGTGGCGGAGCCGCCACGATGTTTACTACAAGCGTGAACTTCTCGCCGACGGGAACGTCGCACTTGGTCGGCCTGCTCGCATTATCGCATGCTCCGCCCGGCACGTTCAGGATCATCTCTGGCTTTGGACAGCTCCCACCCGGGCAAGGCGTGGGAGTAAACGTCGGCGTGGATGTTGGTGTTGGCGTGCCGCAGCCGATGGCCACAGGTACTTTCCCCGGCGGGCACGACGTAGGCGTGAGAGTCGGAGTGGAGGTCGGTGACGGAGTACCCTTCGAGTCGAGGTTTAGGACTAGGTTTCCTGTTCTGCCTGCGAAGCCGCCAACCTGGAAGTAGTACGTCACGCCAGCGCCGGCCGAGAACGATAGCGCTGAGAGCGTGCCGGGCCCGCTATCGTCGTCGCAGGCCACAACGCTGAGTGTGTTCAGCGCGGCGCCCGTGTACAGCGCCAGGGCAGTGTCGAAGTTGCTGCCGGAGGTGCCCGCGTGGATGACAACATTACTCGTCGGCGTGAACGAATACCAGACCGTACTGCCTATGCCGGCGCAAGGTTGTGGCTCGCCGGTCTCCAGAGTCGCCCCCTGTGTCCCGCCCTTGTTGGAGAAGGGAAGCGGCTCCGGCACGACGACAGCCCCACCGAAGTCATCATTCCCCTTGGCAGGAGGGGGCGATGTAGGGGTGACCGTTGGTGTCGTCGTTGGCGTTCCGCAGCCGATAGGCGCCGGCACTTTGCCCGGCGGGCAGGGCGTCGGCGTTAGCGTGGGCGTGGGCGTCGGCGTGACCGTCGGCGTCCACGTCGGCGTAACCGTGGGTGGTGCCGACGACGTAAAGCGGACGTTGTCCACACCGGCGTTGAAGAAGCCCTGGTTGTCGACCTCGGAGAATCTGAGGCAGAGCTTCTGGCCAAGGAAGGCACTGACGTTCGCCGTCACCGTGGCGTAGCCTGATACCGGCGGATCGCCCTGATTAGTTTGATAGGCGTTGAGCAGCACGTCTCCGCCGGCGAGCGTAAACGGATCGGCGGCCATACCAGCCTGAGTGACGAGATCTGCTCGAAGTTGCTGATTCTGCGGGCCTGCATGCGCAAGCGTGTTTGGCGTGTAAAACACACCTGCGTGATTGTTGATGTAGAACTCGAAACTAAGATAGTCCAGCGGAACGGTCAGGCAGCGAAAGAGGATGTGCGACCCGGGCCCCGATTGATTTGTCATTGCAGCCTGCTGGTCTCTCGGGATCGGAACGGAGTCGCTGATACCAGAGCACTGTCCCTGCGGCGTGAACGCGCCAGCCTGAATGCACCAACTGCCAGATCCGAGGTTCACCACCGTCCAGCACGGGATGGCGTTCGTATCAACAAGACCTAGCTCAAATCCATCGTTGCCACCCACCGGGCAGGGCAATGGTGTGGGTGTGGGCGTGAGTGTAGGCGTGTTGGTCGAAGTCGGTGTGTTGCTCGGAGTAGGCGTGACCGTGGGCGTCGGTGTGTTGGTCGAAGTCGGGCACCCAGCCGGTGGACAGGGAGTCGGAGTGGGGATGGGACCTGCTGTATCGACACGGATGTAGGCGGCCCCACTGCCGAACGGATTAACGATAGTCTGAATCGTGATCGCGTGAGAGCCCGCCGTCAAGAAGAACGATCCGCTGCTGTAGGTGGTGTCGGCGAACGCCGCGTCTGGTCCAACCGAATCGCAGGCGCCCGCGGGTACAGTCGTGGTGTCACCGATGCCTACGCCGTAGTCGTAGACCCTGAACACGTCACCGCGACAGAAATCATCCGTAACGCGCAAGAGAACGGGCCCGGTGGCCGTGAACGTAAACGGCCCTTGGTCGTCGAACGGCTGGCCCGAGCCCGACCAGGAGAACCGGGCCCACCCCGAGTCAACGGGCAAGGGCGGGTCGTCAAGCGCGGGGCCGACTGCGCCGTTGTACCCAGTGTCTGCCTGAGCACTATTCCAGGACGCGGAAGACCAGATGCCGGCAGCGACGAACGCCAAGATCGCGATCGTCGTTATGACGACTACAGAATTTCGTCCCGCCAGTGCAGAACGCACAGCACGCAACTCCCCTCTGGCCGCCAAGCCGATGCGGGGATTCGAAACTAAGACCTTAGCTTCAGGCGACCACCAGTCACCGCTATTGTACTGCGGGTTCAGCGCTTGTCAAGCGGCCGCGCAGGCGCGACGACCCTCACCCCCAAGCCCGCGTACCGCCAGCCCGGGCAGCGGGACTGTCCGGGCCGCTCTCCCTCAGGGAGAGGGGCTGGGGGAGAGGCCCAGTACCATTCCCTGCCACCTACCCGTTTCACATATCTCCCGCTAGGCGTAACCTGGCTCCCCAATCTCATCGTGTGCAGAACAGGAGGCCCGTTCATGCCTAGATGCGGTCGCCGGCCCGCCGCAGGAGGGCCGTCCCGGCGCGGGCGCGGCCCCGCGCCAAAGGCGCGTCCGCAGGCGCGCCCCGAGGCGCGTCCGCAGACGCGGCCCAACGCCTATGCCCGCCTTCCCACGCCTTGCCCTGAGCAAAGCCCAAAAGTCCCGTCCCGAGAGCGGACAATCAAAACTATTCAGACCAAACAGACTCGTTCCGGCGGCCAATTTTCAGAAACTATCAAACCCCGCAAAGATGGAATGCAAGGCGAAACGACATGCTACTACTGGCTGACTCCCGTAAAGTTCCACCCCACGCTCTTGAGCGGCGGCCCTGTAGCGGTGGCCTTGCGGTGATGGTAGGATGGTGCCGCCGTAGAGCCACCCGTCGCGCAAGGACAAACCTAGTGCCAGATATAACAGCCACAGCCACACCGTTCGTCGTCATGGCCAAGCCGCTGGGCCCCATCTGCAACCTCAACTGCGGTTACTGCTACTATCTCGGCAAGACGAGCCTCTTCCCCCCCGGCGCGCGCTTCCGAATGGCTGATGACGTGCTCGAAGCCTATGTCCGCTCGTTCATCGAGTCGAGCCCAGGCCCGACCGTCCATTTCGTCTGGCACGGCGGCGAGCCGACTTTGGCCGGTCTGGACTTCTACCGCCGCGTGATCGGCCTTCAGGAGCGTTACCTTCCGCTGGAATGGACGTGCATCAACAGCCTGCAGACCAACGGCGTGCTGCTCGACGACGAGTGGTGCGCCTTCCTGGCCGAGCACCGGTTCCACGTCGGCATCAGCATCGACGGCCCCGAACGACTGCACGACGCCTGCCGGGTCGATAACGCCGGACGCCCAACGCATCGGCAAGTCACGCGGGCGCTGCGGCTCCTGCAGCGCCGCGGCATCAACCCGGATGTCCTCTGCACCTTGACCGCCGTGACCGCCCCCCACCCAGTGGAGGTGTACCGCTTCTTCCTCGACCACGGCGTGAGCTGGCTGCAATTCCTCCCGGTCGTACAGCGAACGCCGGATGGCGGCGTGTCAGACTTGTCGGTGACGCCCGAGGCGATGGGCGCCTTCCTCTGTACCGTGTTCGACGAGTGGATCCGCCACGACGTGGGCCGGATCGTAGTGCAAACCTTTGCGGAATGCTTGAGCGTGTGGATGGGTAAGCCGGCCAACCTGTGCATCATGGCGGAAACCTGCGGACGGGCGCTCGCCATCGAGCACGACGGGAGCGTCTACTCCTGCGACCACTTTGTCGACCCCGAGCACCGAATTGGCGACGTCCAGACCCAGCCGCTCGCCGCGCTCGCCGACGCCCCCGAACAGATCGCCTTCGGATTGGCCAAGCGCAACGGACTGCCGGGCTGCTGTCAGGAATGTCCCGTCCTGTTCGCCTGCAACGGCGGGTGCCCCAAGGACCGCTTTGCTTCCGCCCCGAACGGCCGAGAAGGCCTCAACTACTTATGCGACGGCTACCGCCAGTTCTACGAGCACATTGCGCCGAACATGAAAAAGCTGGCGGACCTAGCCCGCCGCCGGGAGCCGGTGTCCGCGATCATGACCGAACTCAAGCTGAAGGAGGCCGCCGACGAAGAGCCATGGCGTACGGCCTCCCGCAACGACCCGTGTCCGTGTGGGAGCGGCCGGAAATACAAACGCTGCTGTCTGCCGGCGTATCGTCCCCGCCCCTGACGCCTCTGATGTGCGGCCGAATTGGCGCGAGGACGTTTCTCGGGACGCTTACGACGAATGAGACCACCGCCGACGCGGAACCGCGAATTGCAGCGTGATGCCACGATTCATGCGGCCAACGCGGGTGAAACTAGGAAGGCGGAGAGCTAGGCCGCTTCGGAGGTCCGACCCTTGTACCAGACGTAGCCGGCGCCGGCGCCGATCAAGCCGACGATGACGATCACGGCGATGATCGCGCCGAGCAGCAGCGTCGATGTGCCGCCACCGCCCGAGAGGAGCACCGTAACCGCCTCGCCCCGCGTGTGCGAGATCAGCTGCGGCGAGAGGACGTCCGGGTCGCACGGCGGCGCGGCATTGTCGGAGATCAGTTCGGAGCTTGAGAGTGAGAGCGTCGTCATGTCGCCGCCCTTCGACTTGAACGTCATGCGACCGATCACGCCGGATCCACTGACGCCCACCGCTCCGCCCAGACAGACAGGCGGCGACGGGCTGGCGCACAAGGCGAGCACTTTGCCCGGATCCGTTACGCGAATGACGGGCCCTGCGCAGAGGACACCTCGATCACCCGTCGCCAGCAGCTCGCCGAGCTCTCCTTCAATCTGCGTATCTCCCGAGATCGGGTCGAGCTGGTCGGCGGGCTGCCCGTCGCCAGGTTCAGCGGTGGAGGCGTCTTGGTCATCGGCGCGCACCGGTTCGACGCGCTCTGGATCGTACTCCAGTTTGAAGCTGACGCTGCCCAGACGCTCCGCGTCATCGACGACGACGCGCACTTCAAACTCGTCGCCTTTCGACACCGGCTGTACCGCTTCGTCGACTTCGATCCGCACAGTCGCGTCTCCCGGAATCGATGGCCGTGGCGTAGGCGTCGGCTCGACACCCTCTTGGGCGTTCGCGGCAGGGACCATGATCAGAGCGGCGACAGCGAAGCCGGCCAGCAGTATCGCCAGCCGACGTACGTGGGAGACCCCGGTTAGATTCGTGCGCACAATAGATCTCATTCGAGTTTCAAGTATACAACGCAAGACGCCTTGTGTCTCTTACACCTGCTCTGCGTCTCTTCCTGGTGCCGAGAACACGAGGACGACGTTGTTACCACCGAAAGCAAATGAACTGGACACCACGTTGCGGAGCGGCACGCCCTCCCGCACTACGTTCGGAACGAAGTCGTACGACTCGTAGCCAGGAATAGGCTGCTGCCAGTTGATCGTCGGCGGCAGGAACCGGTGGCGCATGGCGAGCGCGCAGATCACGGCCTCCGCCGCACCGCTGGCCGCCAGGCCATGGCCCAGCATCGCCTTGGTCGACGAGATCGGGATTCCTGCGGCGCGCTCCCCGAATACCCTGCGCAGCGCGGCCAGCTCTGCAGGGTCGTTCGGGATGGTACCGGTGCCGTGGGCATTCACGTAGTCGATCTCGCCTGCGTCGAGGCCGGCGTCTCGCAGGGCACGCTGGAGGGCCAGCTCGCCGCCTGCGCCGCCCTCGTCCGGGCGAACGACGTGAAAGGCGTCGGCGCTGGAACCCGAACCCGAAATACGCGCGTACGGCCGTACCGCACGAGCAGCGACGCGGCCGTCCGATAGACGGTCGCCGGATTCCAGCACAACGAAGGCGGCCAGTTCGCTCAGTTGGATTCCCTCCCGCCCGCCGTCGAACGGCCGGCAGGCGCCCGCCGACACGGCACGCAACGACTCGAAGCCGGAGAGCACCATGCGGTTGAGGGTCTCGACGCCGCCGGCCAGCGCGATCTCCACGCGGCCGGACCGCACAAGATCGGCGGCGACGGCGATCGCCTGCGCACCGGCGGCACAGGCATTTATAAACGTGAGCTGGCGGCCGGAGATGCCCAGGCTGTGTGCCAGCTTACTCGTGAGCGCACTGGGCGGCTGGAGCGGGTCCGGGTGGGAGAGCGGCAGATCAGCCAGCCGCGGCCCGAGCGTGCGTTCCATTGCGCGCATTTCGCCCGCGCCGGTGCCAAGTGAGAGCGCCGCGTCCGCCCAGCCAGTGTCGCCGCTCAGTCCCGCCTCCGCGATCGCCTCGCGCGCGGCGGTCAGCGCCAGCGCCAGCCCGCGCTGTTCTTCTGTATCGACGCCGGCGCCGCCCAGTGCCGCGTCGTCGACCTCGCCGCCGCGGCCGACGCGGAAGCCTTCGACGTCAATACCCGTAATGGCGTCGATGCCGGAGCGCCCGCCGCGCAGCCCGGCCAGGAACGCCTCCTTCCCGACGCCGATGGGCGAGACGATCCCTGCGCCGGTGATGTAGACGTCCCTCGTCACGACGCCGCCGTCCTGACTATCAGCGACGACACGCCGCCGCCCCAGGTGAACGAGTTGACCAGAACCGTGCGTTCGCCGGCGTCCGTTGCGAACAGAGCGAGCAGGGAAACGGCGAGAGCCGCGCCGAGGCTGTCCCCCAGCAAACGCTTCGGCCGCAGCGCGACTGCGACATCGTGACCGAGCGCCGCACGTACGGCCTCGACTTCGACTGCTTCCGCTTCGTCATCGCCCGCCGTGAGGACGACAGCATCGATGTTCTCGCCGGCCACGTCCGCGTCGGCGAGCGCTTCCCCGATCGCGCGGCTCCACGCGCCGGCCGCCTCGCCGTCCGGCCACGGCCGCGCCGGCGGTTGCGGCCGGGAGGCGCTGCCGCTGCCCAGCAGCCAACCGTACGCCGTCGCGCCGCGGGCGGCCGCGTGCTCCGTCTCCTCCAGCACCAGGAAGGCCCCCGCCTGCCCGAACAGCGCCAGTTCGCCGCCCGCGCGAGTAGAGAGCTCTTGTAAGTAACGGGCGCTCTTCGGCGAGAGGTACTCGGCACCGCCGGCGACGACGGTGTGCTCGCGGTCGGCGCGCAGCCAGTCCAGCGCCAGTTCGAACGGGTTGCTGCCGCAGAGCACGGCAGTGCTGCCGCGCAACTGGAGCGCGATACCGACGCGACTGGCCGGCATGCTGAGCAGCGAATCGATGAACATCGCCGGCCGCGAGGCGCGCGGGCCGCGTTCTGCCAGACGTTCCAGGTAGCGCTCCACCGCGATCACCGGACCGCAGTCCGAGTTCATGACGAGCGCAACGTCGTCCAAGGGCGGCCGGGCGCTGTCGCCAGCACCGGCGGCGCTGATGCCAGCGTCCTCGAGCGCCGCACGCGCCGCGGCAATGGAGAGGGCGCTGATGGGGTCTACGCGCCGCTTGGCGTCGTCCGCATAGACCGCGTCGGGGTCCGATAGCGCGTGGTGCGGCAAACCACCGACATCCTCAGAGCCTTCGTAGGCGACCGCGTCAGGCGTCCGGGCATTGCGGACGCCTGCGACGAAGGAAGGCCAATCGCAGCCGAGGGGCGAAAGCACGCCCCGGCCCGTGATCGCGGCGGAGCGGGGAAGAGACGTCATGAGCCGGCGCGCTGTTCGTTGAGCAACCGCTCCAGCAGCGCCACCACGTGGCGGACGGTGCGCAGCTCGGAAGGCTCCAGCTCCGTGGGCAGGACGACGTCGAACGCCTCTTCCAACTCCATGGCGATCTCCACCGCATCGAGCGATTCGAGGCCGAGCGAGTCCTCGGCGTCGTCCGCCGCGTAGAGCGGATAATCGCTGTCGATCTCGTCCCAGGCCAGGTCATGTTCGCGCGCGCTGCGGGACCAGACGTCCGCGATGATCTCTTTCACCCGCTGCTCGGCGGGGGCCTGCTGCTCGCTGGGGGCGGAATCCGGCATCGTGGGCGCCTCTTCGTCGCGACGTATCGTGTCGACTCTCACACTAGCAAACCACGCGAAGCGGAAGAATAGCACTCGGTCCGGGCAACGGGCCACACATTATGTAGTTGCGCGCTTGGACATGCTAGAATAGATCGGCCTTGCGCCAGCACAGTTGGGGAGCCAGTCCTGCCGAAGGCAGGCAGCCGGGGGTGAAGCGATGTCCTGCACGCGACGAGGATTCCTGAAGACAATTGGCGCTGCGATGGTCGGCCTCGGCCTGACGCGCATGGAGCCGCTGCGCACATTCGCCGCGTCCTCCGTCACTTCTACCGGCACCGCCGAACTCGGCGGCCCCGCAGCCGGCCCCTTCAGCATCGACGTCCTGCGCGCGAGCGCGGTTTCTGCAGCCCGCTTCGCGGGCGACGAGACGCTGGCCGGCGAGCTAGCGGAGGTCTGCTGCTGGGCGCCAGCGGCGACAGCGCTGCGGCGCCGTCCAATGGACGTGCAAACGCGCGGCGCGGAGCGCTTCTTTCAGGAGTTCCCCGGCGGCGACCAGCTCGCCCAGGTGATGGTGCAAACGAACAACACGTCCTGGCGAGCGCCGCGCTTCCGCGTCGACCCGGAGAGCCTGGTGGAGCAGCACTACGATCAGTTGCAGCGCAGGCAGGGCAGCGTGCGGGCGCACGTCATCGAGCCGGAAGAGCTGGACACGAACGCCAAGCAGGCCGACCTGGGCCTGATGCTCGACCGCCCGACCGGCGAACGGCTGGCGGCTAGCGCCGACCGCGCCGCGCCGATGTGGGCCGCACTCTCCGTCTTCTCCGGCATGATGCTGGACCCCACGGACGACCTCTCGAAGCGCCTCTCGCCGCGGCTTTCGCTGAACCGCCCCGGCGACCGAGTGCTGGCCCGCGCCGCCACAATTAAGTACACGCAGATCGTGATCGGCGCGGTACAACGGTCGATTTGGGCGGACCAGCTCGATAGCGCCAACCCGGCCGCTCCGCTGGTGCATCTCAGCTCCGCCGGCTACCTGCCGATGGGTGAAGCGGACGGCAAGTTCCTGCTGCTGCGCATGGCGGGCCGCAGCCAGCGCCTGACGGGCTACCGCACGGGGACCGTGTAGCAGAGGCCTCGGGCTCCGATGACGGGTCTCCTAGACGCAATCGACCAGCCACACGTCCAGCTCCTGCTCCGGCTGCTCGTCGGCGGGCTGCTGTTGCTGGCGGCCGCGACCAAGCTGGCAGATCGCAATGCCTTCCGCGCTGCCGTTGCCGACTACGAGGTGCTGCCCGCGGCGCTGGAGCGGCCGTTCGCGGCGCTGCTCCCGCTCGTCGAGCTGACACTCGGCGGCTTGCTGCTTCTCGGTCTCGCGACGGAGGCCGCCGCCTGGCTGGCCGTTCCGGTGTTCCTCAGCTTCGCTATCGCCATCGCCGCCAACCTGCTGCGCGGCCGCGACTTCAACTGCCACTGCTTCGGCGCCGCGCAGAGCGACCAGATCGGCTGGCCGGCGCTGACCCGTTCGCTGCTGCTGGCGGGCGCCGCGCTCACGGTCGCGCTCGGCGCGAGCCGCTTCGGCGCGCTCGACGCCGCCGTGTTCGGCGACACAGCCGGACTGCCGCCCGTGAGCGAGGCGATACCCATGATTCTACTAGCGCTCGTGCTCTTCAACGCACTTATGATCGTTCCTGAGGCGCTGGCGACGCGGACGAGCTTTCGCCGCACGTACGGCGCACGCGGCGGGCATTCGCACGGCCACGACCACGCGGCCACGCCAAACGCGGAGGCGGCGCACCTGGAGCCGGTGCGGCGATGAGCGGCGTCTGGCTCGTCAGCTACATCGTCCTCTGGGCCGTAGTGCTGGCGCAGGGAGGCATCATCTTCATCCTGCTGCGCCAGCTGGGCGTCATCTATCTCGGCTCCGCGCAGGGCGTCGCGGGCGACGGCCTTGCTGTCGGCACCAGCGCGCCGGACTTCGCCGTAACGAACGTTGCCGGAGAGCCCGTGACGCTCGCGTCGTTCGCCGGGCGGCCGCTGCTACTGATATTCGGCTCTCCGACGTGTGCGCCATGCAAGGAATTGATCCCTGACTTGAACATCTTCGCGGCGGAGCGGCGGGCAGAGCTCGGCGTGCTATTCCTTAGCCACGGCGAAGCGGACGCAACGCGCCATATGGCTGACGAGCACCGCATCGCCGTGCCGGTGGCACACCACCCCAACGACAGTATCGCCAACGCCTACCAGGCACGCGTGACGCCGTTCGCGTTCCTCATCGATGGCGAGGGCGTGATCCGCGCCAAGGGCCTGGCCAACAACCGCGAGCACCTGGAGATGCTGGTGCGCAGCGCCAACGACTCGGAGGCTACGGGCGCGGGCCACAACGGGACGTCGGCGGAGGCTGCCGCGGAGGTTCCTGTGGAGACGGTACGGCGATAATGCTACACTTGTACGCGATGCGCGGGATAGCCGCGGGGAAGGGAGACTGAGGATGGCACTGCTACGACGTCTGAGTGAAGGGCTGGCGCGCAAGACTTCTCGCCGGGGACTCTTCGGGCGCGGGGCGGATGTTGCCTTCGGAGCGCTGATCGGCGCGGCTGCAGGAGTCGCCACTCGGCCGGGCAGCGCCGGCGCCGGACGGGGCACCGTCTGCGCCTTCCCGGGACCGCCCTGCTGCATGGAGCACTGCCTGGAGAACGGCACCTGCGCCAAGCCGTGCCTGATCAACACCACCTGGTACGCAGCAGGCTGCTGGGTGACGGGCGCCGTCACCTGCTGCGACTGCACGTGCGCGTCGACCGGTAACCGGGGCTGGTGCGGCTGCGGTACCGACTACCACAGCAATCCGGACAACTTCAGCAACCCGGACAACCCCGACTGCTAGGGTCGCTTCAACATGCTCCGCGTGCTGGAGCAGCCTGACGCGCGCCGCACCGTACTGATCGCCGGAGGACTAGCGCTGGGCGCCACGCTGGCGTTTGCGCTCTCCGGCGGATCCTGGCTGCGCGGCGCGCTCGGCATCGGCTTCGTGCTGGCGGTGCTGGCCGGTCTCGCCCAGCGCTGCAGCGCCTGAGGCTACAACGAGATCTTTTCGATCTCCCCCTTCGTTGAAGGGACGCTCACACAGAGACGATGGCTCCAACGGGCGGCCGTGTACGTGATTGCGATGACGGCTGCTGCGGCAGCTTGCGGCGCCACGTTCGCAGCTGCGGGCGCGGGCGTTGGAGCGCTATGGGACGACAGCACCGTCGTGCTGGGCGTCGCGCTGGGCGGCGTCGCGCTCGCCTACGCGCTACACGAGCTGGCGTTCGTGCGCCTGCCGGTCCCCGGTCGCGACTGGCAGGTACCCGCCGACTGGGTGCGCGGTGGCTTTTATCGCAGCGCGGCGGTCTGGGGCGTCATCGTCGGCGGCGGCGTGTTCACGCGCATCACGTTCGCCATCCTGCCGGTGCTGCTCGCGTGGCTTTTCGTCGCGGGCGACATCGCCTACGGAGCGGCGGCCGGCGCGGCCTACGGCGCGACGCGGGCGGCCTCGATCTACGTCAGCGCGCGCAGCCAGGACTCCGCCCAGGTGGTGAGCGTGAACGAACGGCTGGCGCAGTTCGCTCCGCCGCTGCACCAGACCGTGGGGCTGGCGCTGGCCGCCTTCGCGGCCTATCTGGTGATCGCTCCGAATTTGCCCTAGCACGGTATACTGCCAGCATGAAGTGGAAGCGGCCACCCACGATCGTCCTCGTCCTCGCGGCGCTCGCCCTGATCTTGCTCGCGGCCTGCGACGACGGCGACGACGCAGGCAACCCGGAACCGACAGCCACGCCGTCCGGTCAGGCCGCGACGCCCACGGCAGATTTCGCCGCCGAGCTGGGCTCGGACCCCGTCTTCTATCGCACGACCGACGGCTTCCAGACGATTGCCGCGGGCGAGCCGTACAAAGTGCTGCTGCGCATTACCAATGGCTACGCGGAGGAGACGCTGCGCGTGGTTGCGGAGCGTCCTTCCGACGGCCTGACGGTCGAGTTCGAGCCGTTGCGGTCGGAGCCCGTCGGTGACGGGAACGAACCAGGCGCCTACTACCCGCTGGCGCTTGAGCTTCCGGAGGCAGGCGCCTGGCAACTCCGCGTGACGGCCGGAGCGGACGAAGTCGACATCTTTGTCAACGTTCCGTCAGATGTGAACTAGGGCGCGGTACCGAAGTAAAGGTCGTCGTAGAACACATCCGCAGAGGACGGCCCATCGCCCGCCTTCCGCTCGTCCCAACGCACCTCGAAGAGAACGCGCAGCTTGCTGAAGCCCACCGGAACGTCCCCCCAGAGATCCAGGAAATCCTGACGGACGTCCCGCTCAAAGTACACCCACTCCCCTACTACCGGCTCAACCTCGGTGATCATCACGTAGCGCGCATTAGCGATGAAGGTCGGCTGACTGTCCACGCCGGCTAGTATGTAGCGGATCTGGTAGTTGTTGGCCACGCCGGCAAACTCCGGCGGGATGTTCTCGGCGTCGAAGACGATGACGACGAATTGAAGATATTGGACCGGCGTGCCCTTCTTCCACCGCTCAACGCAGTAGTAGCCGGAGATCGTCTGCGGCAACTCGTTCGGCGAGATTTCCTGGACGACGCCGAATACGCGCGCCGACCCGCCCAGCGCCGACCGTAGCTCCAGCAGCGCGCTCTGTTCGCCGCTCTGCGCCTGGCGGTCGCTGTCGGTGAACGGCGTCCCCCAGGCAGCAGTATCGAGCGAGATCCAGGGGTCGGTGCCGTCTTCAAAGCCGGGGTTGGCGAAGGCATTGGAGTCCGCTGGGCGGGCCGCAACGGGCTCCGCCGCGCCGCATTCGACCGGAGGCGCGTCCTCGCCGCCGCAGGCGGCCAGAACCAGCGTCAGCAGCATTGCGGCCGCGAGGAGAGGAACGGGGCGCGAAAACAGGCTCATAGCGACTCAGTGAACCTACTCTTCTTCACCAATGGCGTCTGCAGCGCCGTCTACGCCTTCGATGACGACCTGATCACCAATCGCGAGGCCGCTCTCCGCGATGACACCGGCGTTGACTTCGAGCACGTATAGGACCGGCACCTCCGGCTGAATCTTGGCGGGCTCTTCGGCCGGGCCGGAGGGAAACGGCACGTTCTCCGTCAGATCCGCGATGCGCAGGTCGCTCGAGATCCAGATGAAGTCCAGGGGGAAGCGCATGGCCCGCATGTGAAAGCCCGGGATCCGCTCGCTATCGAGGAAGAAGAGCATGCCGGTACTGTCCGCCAGCGACGCGCGGTCGCTGAGCCCTTGCGCGCGCTCATCGATAGTACGCGCTGTCTCCGCATCGATTAGGAGGTCGCCGGCCTTAATGCTGACGCGTTCCAGGAGTTGCTGGCCGTCCGTGGGCTGCGACGTCGCAGTGGCGCCGGGCGGTTTGGTGGACGAGCCGTCACCGCAGGCGGCGGCCAGCGCGATGACAATAGCGATCAACAGAGCAGCGCCGGCGAACGACGCGAGACGCGAGCTGTGGCTACGGCGGAAGCTCATCCACCAGCCCCGCGCCAAACTGCAGCACGAGCGCCGAATCGATGGCGTTTGTCGAGCCGTCGGCATTGACGTCAGAGTTCTCGCCGCAGGGCAGATTGCCGACGAGGCCGGCTACTAACTGCAAAATCAAGGCGGAATCGATTGCGTTCACCGTACCGTCGCAATCGACGTCACCGACGAGTCCGTCCGGCGAAACGATGATCAGACCACGCTGGAGTATCGGGTGGACGGAGCAATAGTACGGGAACGAACCCGGCTCCGTGAACGTGAACTGGAATGATCCGTCAGTCGGAATCAGGCCGGAGTCCCAGCGGGGCACCGTGGTCGGCGCGTCGCAGGACTCGCCGCAGTCGGTCACCGTATGGGGCAGAATCGCTCCGCCGAAGTCCCAGACGACGGTGTCGCCAACGTCGACCTTGGTCTCGCAGACGCCGGCCTGGAAGGACGAGTCGCAGTACCAGGTATCGCCCACATCGATAACGACGCGGCGCGGGTCCGCGTCCTGGAAGCACTTCACGGCGTTCAGGTCGTCCGCCGCGCGCAGGCCCACCTGGCCGCCGCGGTAGACGACCTCCGGCCCGGGCTCCAGCAGATCGCCCGGCCGCGCGTTGACAGCGGCGAGCGACGGCGAGCCTGGCGCCAGCGAGAAGAGGATAGTGTCTTCGTCCTCGTTGTAGATCGGGCCGGCGCCGATGTCTCGCAGGCACATCGCGTCGATATTGTCGCCGGACTGCAGGCCGAGGACGGCCGCGGAGGCGTAGAGGCCCGGCTGGAGGCCGATTGTCCACAGGATGTCCGCGGGGCCGCGGTTGAACGCCGCCAACGATGGGGAGTCCGGCGCCAGCGAGAAGAAGACAGTATCGTCCAGCTCTCCGTCATTATTCTGGTCGACGAGGACGGGCGGCAGCTCGTTCAGCGCGTCGAGGTCGTCCGATTCGGGGACTTCCGTAAATCCAATCGAGGGTCCCGTCGGGCAGCTATCTGAGAAGCCGTCGCCGTCGAAGACGAGGGCGTTGGTGCCGTTGAGCGGGCTGGAGAACTCGTCGGCCTGCGGCTGGGCGGGGTCGCAGGCCGATTGGCTGGCGACGCCGGTGCCGGCCAACCCCGTGGAGCCGGGCGCAACGGAGAACGCCAGCGCGGCCTCGCGGTCGTTGAAACCGCTGCCGGAGGCAAAGTCGAAACCAAATGAAAGCGCGTCGATGTCGTCCTGGTCGCCGTCTGCACCGGTATCGCAACCGTCCTCGGTGAGGCCGAGAGCGACGCAGGCGATGTGTCCGGCAGAGGCCTGACCGGCGAGGCCGCCTACGAACGTGATGTTGAGCACCATGTTGCCGGAGTCGCTATTGTAGCCGCCGGCCTGGATGTAGTACGTCGTCCCTGCCGAAGCTGGGAAGCTAAACTGAGATGTGAGACCGCCGGCGCTGTCGTCGTCGCAGCCCAGGACGGAGAGGGCGTTCAGTGCCGTGCCCTGGTAGAGGGCCAGCACGGTATCGAAATCGCTGCCCTCGGTCGAAGCCGTAATCGTACCGTCGATCTCCGGCGTGAACGTGTACCAGGTGGTGCCGCCCTTGATACAACCGTCCGGAGCGCTGTTTTCGCCGTCTTCAAGCGTCATCAGAGATGTGCTCTGCTCCGACGTGAACGGGAGGGAGCGGATCACGAAGGCGTCCGCGAAGTTGTCGTTGCCGGACGGGTTGAGCTGCGCGTTGCCCACACCCAGCAGGTCCGCCGGATGCAGCCCTGAAGGTCCGCCGCGGGCGCTGGAGAACGTCGGGTCCTCCGGCAGCGGCGGCGTTGTCGGCGTCTCTGTCGGCGTCGGCGTGACTGTCGGCGTCGGCGGGCAGACCGCGATCGGACAAGGCGTATTCGTGACCGTAGGCGTGGCCGTCGGCGTGCAGTTCTCCGGCGGGCAGGGTGTGTTCGTCGGTGTCGGCGTCTTTACGGCGCCGAACTCGATCGACACGGCCGTGACGCAGATCTCGGCCGGGATGCTTGGCGACCCCGGCGCCCGGAAGTCGGGAGTTTCGCGCACCAAGTCGACACAGGGATCGAGCGTCGCAGCGTAGGTGACGCCGATGGGCGGCCACGCGTTCAGCGGCACCTCCAGGCCTCCCACCGTCGGAACCAGGTGCAGCGCCACCTCGTTGTGGAACGTCAGCGAACCCTGTGGGCTGGCCGGCACGCCGGTATCGAAGAAGACATCGAAGAAGCTGGACGCCGGGAACTCGTCGGGCGGCGGCTGCAGGCTGCGCAGTTCGCCGGTCGTTTCGAGGTCTTCGCTTTGCGTGACGGTCACGGGGCCGGTCACGCTATCGCCTGATAGGTTGAGGTCGACGATGCGAGCGGCCGAAGCCTCTACGAGGCCATCCATCTGCGGCTCGTCACGCTCGATCCCGGCGATGCCGGTAAGCATGATCGTCTCGGTACCCAGACGGCTCGTGATACTAACCTCCGCCGTCACGTTCAGCGCCTCGGTTCCGGCGGCCGGCAGAGCACCCGCCGTGGATGAGAGCGCGAGCAGGCCGAGGATGAATAGACCGGCCAGCAGGCCGGCAGCGGGTATCACCTTGGACAGCGTTCGTCTGGGCATCATAGCGCGGCCACTCCTCGCCTCCCCAGGGCAGTTCGCATCGGAACCTGAAGCTTTATGTTATGAGCGTACGGGGTGAGAGGCGCGGAGGTCAAGGAAGCTAGATCACGGCGGCACAGACGCCGCCGTATCGCCGGCGAGCGGCGACGAGAAGTCGCGATAGAACTGCAACGGTCGCATCGCTAATCGCGACTCGCAAGAGCAGCGCGCTGCCCCCGGGCAGCGGCGCCTATTCCCGGTAGCGGCGGAGGATCAGGGCGGCGTTCTGGCCGCCCAAGCCAAATGAATTGGAGAGCACGGCGTCCACTTGGTGCGCGCGCGCCGCGTTGGGGACGTAGTCCAGGTCGCAGTCGGGGTCGGGCGTTTCGTAGTTGATCGTCGGCGGCAGGATATTGTCGCGAATCGAGAGCAGGCTGACCACGGCTTCGACCCCGCCCGCGCCCGCCCCGGAGTGGCCGATCATCGACTTAATCGAGCTAATGGGCACGCGGCGGGCGACGTCTTCACCCAGCGCCAGCTTGATGGCGGCCGTCTCGGCCTTGTCGTTGAGCGGCGTCGATGTGCCGTGGGCGTTGATGTAGCTGATCTCCTCCGGCGCCATTTTCGCCGACGTTAGCGCGCGCAGCATCGCCAGCGACTGGCCGCTCGCGTCCGGCGCGGTGTCGCTCGTCGAGTCGAACGACCAGCCAGCGCCCGCGAACTCAGCCAGGATCGTAGCGCCGCGTTCCTGAGCGTGCCGCTCCGTCTCCAAGAGGAGCATGCCGGCGCCCTCCGCCAGCACGAACCCGCTCCGGTTGACATCGAACGGGCGCGACGCGCGCGGCGGGTCATCGTTACCCTTCTTCGTCAGCGCTCCTAGCACCGCCATCGCCGATATGCCAACGGGCGAGACGATCGCCTCGGCGGCGCCGGCCAGCAGCACCTCCGCGGAGCCGGTGCGTATCAGGTTGAGCGCCTGGCCCAGCGCATCCGTGCCGGAGGCGCAGGCGGAGTTGATCGTCGTGTTCGGGCCGCGCACACCCAGCACCCGGCCGACGCGGGCCGCGGCCATATACCCGCCGCGCTTCGTGATCAACAGCGGATCGACGCGCGACGAGCCCTGTGTCTCGATGATCAGCTCCTGGTTGCCCATCTCGAACGCGCCACCGGATGAGGCGATAACAACGCCGATGTCGTCGCGATTCTCGTCGGTGACCTCCAGCCCGCCCGTGCAGAGTGCCTGGAGGCTGGCCGCGACGCCGAGTTGGGCGAACCTGCCGGAGCGGCGGGCCGTCTTGTGGTCCATGTACTGCTTCGGATCGAAACCCTTCACCTCGCCCGCAATGCGGACCTGGTGTTCGGAAGCGTCGTAGAGCGAAATCGTGTCGATGCCGGAACGGCCCGCCAGCAGGCTCTCCCACGTGCTGTCCACGTCCAGTCCGACGGGGCTGACGACGCCTATGCCGGTCACGACGACGCGAGGTATCTCAGTCACGGTGTCCTCCTTCAGTCCGAGAGGAACTCCTCGATCAGGCGGCCGACTTCAGCGGACAGTTCCTGAGGCAGAAAATGCGCGGTGTCCGCAACAGTGACGCTGCGCGCATTGGGCAACGTCTCGGCCGCCATCGATTCCATCCGTTCCCGCAGGTGGCTCTCCGCACCCCACATCACCAGCGTAGGACAAGCCAGCTTCGGCAGACAGGCGTCCGTATCGAACGACGCCGCGGCTTCGAAGAAGAGGGCCTCCAGCTCCGGCGGGCAGAGCAGCTCAACGCGCCCGTCCGGCAGCTCTCGCGTGCCCTCATCGACGTAGATGTGTAGCGATTCTTCTTCCCACGACTCGAACGCGGGCCGCGAGCCGTAGGCCGCGAACAACTCGTCGCGGCTAGGCCAGACGGCGCGCCGCTTGCGGGCGCCTTCCGCCATCGAGAATGGCGTTCGTTCGCCGTTCTCGGCCTGAAACCAGTCAGGTCGCGGCAGAATCGGCTCGATCAGCACGGCTCGCCGGATCACGCCGGGATAGCGCGCCGCGTGCGCGACGATCGTCGTACCGCCGGAGGAATGGCCGGCTGCAATCGGTGACTGCAGGTCGAGCAACTCGATCATACGTTGCAGGTCGTCAGCGAAGACGTCGAATGTGTAGCCACTGTCCGGCTTGCCGCTGTGACCATGGCCACGCTGATCGATGGCAACGACGCGGAAGCGCCGCGACAGCCGTTCCGCTATCGGGCGCCAGAGCGCGGCGAGGAAGCCGGTGGCGTGAATGAGAAGCAGAGGCACCGGACGCGCGGGCCCGTCTGGCGGTGAGCCCCAGTCCAGATACCGAATCTCCGTGCCGTCGCTGTCAAAGCTACCCTGCTCAGCGGCCATAACCCTTCAGTTGTAGGATAATCCCGAGCGCCCGTCAACGACGCCGCGGGGCAACCGCCGCAAACGCGAAGAGCCGCGGACATGGCGCCCGCGGCTCTCGAATCGCTTCGCTTCGAGCGGCTAGTCTGCCAGCCGCCTGCGGCGCGTGCGCGCCAACTCGATGGCCGCATCCAGAAGTTCGTCTGCCGTGAGACCCTGCTCCGGCAAGCAAGCGAACGCCGCGTCCCACGACGCACTGCGGAACCGTGTCGAGCGCAGAGTGAGCTCACTCTGCAGGCGGTGCGCCAGTACTTGCGCGCCGGCCGCATCCGTACCCGGCAGTCCAACGGCGATGGCGTCGTCGCCAAGTCGCCCTGGCACGTCATCACTCCGAATCACCTCAGGCAACCAGCCCGCGGCGGCGTCCAAGATGTCGGAGCTATCCTCGCCAGGCAGAGCGTCGGGAACGCAGGCCATGACCGCATAGCCATGCTGCTCTGCGGCCGCTTCCTCCACGGCTTGCTGGAGTTGCTCGACGTAGTCGGTGTCGGCGGATAGTTCTGCTCTCTCTGTCGTTACCATGGCAGACCTCCTCTCTCTACCTATAACGCTTCCATCCCTAGGGTGTTTCTGTTATGAAAAGACACGCGAAGGAGGCTCTAGCCATGCCCGGACCGTTAGATGGCATCCGCGTGCTCGATATGACGATCTGGCAACAAGGCACGTCCGCGTCTGCGATGCTGGCGGATCTGGGGGCAGATGTGATCAAGGTCGAGGAGCCGTCCAGCGGCGACCCCGGCCGGGGCGTGCTGCGCGTCGAGCGCGAAGGCGATCTCAGCGCCTACTTCCAGGCGCTCAACCGCGGTAAGCGCTCGATCGCCATCGACCTGAAGCTTGCAAGCGGCAGAGATGTGGTTCTGCGGCTGGCGCGACAGGCCGATGCCTTCCTCTGCAATTACCGCCCGGGGGTTGCCGAACGCCTACGCCTGAGCTATCACGAGCTCGCAGACGTGAAGCCGGACATCATCTACGTGCGCGCGTCCGGCAACGGCCCCAACGGGCCCGACGCGCAGCAGGGATCGTTGGACATCCTCGGCCAAGCGCGCGGCGGCCTGATGTCGATTACGGGCGAGCCGGACAGAAATCCGAAGAACGTCGGCGCGCCGATAGCGGACCACGCGGGCGGCATGATGGCGGCGTTCGGGCTGCTGGCTGCCCTCCTGCACCGCGAGCGGACGGGAGAAGGCCAAGAGGTCGACGTTTCGCTGTTGGGCAGCGTGATGGCGCTACAGTCGTATAACATCACCAACTACCTGCTGTCCGGCGAGCTACCGCAACGCTTTCCGCGCGCGGGCCGGTCGCCGCTCTGGAACGTCTATCGCGGCTCCGACGGCGCGTACTTCGTGATCGGACTGCTGCAGGACCGCGGCTGGAGCGAGATCTGTGACGTCATCGGACGGCCGGAACTGGCCGACGACGAGCGCTTCGCCGACTTCGAGACCCGGGTCGGCGCGAGCGCCGAAGCACTGATGGCAATCCTAGACGATGCGTTCGCGGCGCGCACGGCTGCCGAATCGGTCCGCATGCTGACGGAGCGCGGCGTGTTCGCCGCGGTCGTGCAGGACTACGCCGCGCTCGCCGACGACCCACAGGTGGCGGCGAACGGCTACATCGTCGACGTGGAGCGACCGGAAGGCAGGCCGCTGCGCATGGTGCCGACGCCGGTGCAGCTCAGCAAGTCGCCGGTCCGCATCCGGGGAATGGCGCCGGAGCTGGGCCAGCACACGGAAGAGGTGCTGCTGGAGGCAGGATTCGCCTGGCCGGAGATCGAGGCGCTCCGCAGCGAAGGGGCAATCGGAATAAAGACGGCAGCAGGAACGACGTAGACCAGACTGTTAATCGACGAGGAGCACAGTATATGAAACAGCCGACGATTCTTATCCCCACCGGCGCCTGGAACATGCGCGCCGGCATCACGGTGGAACAGGTGTTGAACGCCGCGCGAAAAGCAGAAGACGCCGGCATCGACGGCCTCTTCGCAGGCGACCACGTGACGTTCTACGGCTCCGGCAACGACGGGCTGATCAACCTGGCCGCCGTCGCCGCCGTGACGGAGCGCGTGGAGCTGATGACGAGCGTCTACCTGCTGGCGCTGCGCCACCCGACGCCCGTCGCGCTGCAGTGCGCGATGCTCGACCAGCTCTCGAACGGGCGACTCGTGCTCGGTGTCGGCATCGGCGGCGAGGACGCCAACGAGTGGCTGGCCTGCGGCGTCGACCCGAAGACGCGCGCCCGCCGCACGGACGAATCGCTCCAGATCCTGCGCTCGCTCTGGACGAACGAGGAAACGACGTTCCACGGCAAGCACTTCACGCTCGATAAGGTACGGCTGCAGCCGAAGCCGCTCAGCGAGAACGGCGTTACGATCCACATCGGCGGCCGATCGGACGCCGCGCTGCGGCGCACCGCACGCTACGGCGATGGCTGGACGGCGATCTGGGTCTCGGCGCGGCGGATGAAGGAGGCCCGCGAGAAGATCGACGAGTGGGCGGCGGCGGAAGGCCGCGATCCGGCGGCCATCCGCCTCGGCATCCAGCTCTGGCACGCGGTAGGCGACGACCGTGACGCCGCACGCGAGCGGCTGGCCCGGCGCATGCAGGGCTTCTACAAGATCCCCTACGAACAGTTCGAGAAGTACTGCCCGTACGGCACCGCCGATGAGATCGCAGAGTTCCTCGGTCCGTATCTGGAGGCGGGGCTCGATAGGGTGAACCTGCTCGCCGTCCAGCCCAGTCAGGACGAGGTTGTGGACGCAGGAGTTGCGGTAAAGGCTGCCCTGGAGAGGATGGTGTCGGCATGACGGAGGTGCTACGGCCGGTCCGACCCGAAGACGTGGCGGAGTTGGGCCGCATTTGCTACGAGGCGTTCAAGGACCTGACGGACCGCCACGGCTTTCCCAACGACTTCTCCAGCGTCGCGTTCGCGCAGCAAGTCATCGGCATGCAGACCCAGAATGAGGGCGTCTACAGCGTCGGCGCCTTCAGCAGCGGCGCCTCCGGCGGCGGCGCCTCCGGCGGCGGCGCCTCCGGCGGCGGCGGGCAGGCCATGGGCTCCAACTTCATCAACATGTGGGGGGACGTGGCCGGCATCGGCCCCATCTCCGTCGACATCGGCGCCCAGGGAGCGGGCCTCGGCCGGCAGCTGATGCAAGACGTTATCGAGAAAGCGAACGTCCAGGGATTCGAGATGATCCGGCTTTGCCAGGACAGCTTCAACATGCAGTCGCTGGCGCTCTACTCGTCGCTGGGCTTCGTGACGCGAGAGCCGCTGGCCTACCTCGCGCTGGCGTCCGACGGAAGGCCCGATCCGGCGATACGGCCGGCAACGACTGCCGACCTGCCGGCGATAGACGAGCTCTGTCGCGAGATCTACCGCGTGAGTAGGAAGGGCGAGTGCGAGACGCTACTGGCCATGAAGTTCCCGGCGTTCGTGCTGGACCGCGGTCACGTCTCTGGATACCTGGTGAGCACGGCGATGGGCCACGGCGTCGCGGAGAGCGACGACGATATGCTGGCGCTGTTGGCGGGCCACGGCGCGGCGCTGCCGGACGCGCATTCGTTTGTGCCGATCCGCAATGGGGAACTCTACAGGCGCGCGCTGGCCGCAGGCCATAAGAACGTCAAGCTGATGAACTTGATGTCATTGGGGCCCTACGAAGAGCCGCAAGGCGCCTACGCGCCTTCGGTCATGTTCTAGCGTTCGCCCTAAGGCGCCCCAGTTTCGTCTTCCGCCGCGGCTTCGGCCTCTTCTCCTGCCGCGCTGTCGGGCGGTGTGGCCTCTGACGCATCCGCGTCAGGGGCAGCAGACGTGGCGTCGAGCGCATCAAGGAACGCCCGCGGGTCCTCCAGCGAGACGGAGAGGCTGGTGAAGCTGAAGAACCGCAGCACCTGCATCGGCGCGTTCAACTGCAACTCCACGATGCCGTTGTACGAGCCGATCAGACCGTAACGCCCGCCGAACCCCGCTCGCCAGCCGACGCCAAGCCAGAGGGGCCACTCCGCCTCCCCGGCGCTCTCGATCTGGTCTCGCGGGATCGTGCGATTGAAGAACGCGCCGAAGCGGGCGACGACGCCCTCGTCCGTGATCTCCAGGTACGAATTGTCCTTCGTCGCGCCGCCCACCAGCAGCACCGCCCGCCACCAAGGGTCCATCTTCATCTGAAATCGTTGCTCGGCCATCGTCAACCTCCTGTCTCCAGCCGTTGTGCCTCGGCAGCCGCTTGCTTGTAGCGGCCGGCGAGCGAATTCGTGATGCGTCGCAACTCCGCGACCTCGCGTATGGGCTTCATTCGCTTGGCCGGAAGCGGATCAGCGTCGCCTCGTCACTCACGGCGTCGAACACGGCCTCCACGGGCATGTCGGTGCGAAGATCGTCGTCGTCACACTCCACAATATTGGTCACGAGACGGGGCCCTTCGTCGAGCTCGACCAGGGCGTAGTTGTACGGCGTCATGTCAGCGAAGGCGGGGTGGTACTTCTGGTGCATGATGCCAAACGTGTAGAGCTTGCCGCGGCCGGTCGCCTGCGCCCACTCCGTGTCCGTCGACCAGCAGTCCGAGCAGAGCTCGCGACCGGGCAGCCGGTAGCGCTGGCACTGCGTGCAGCGGAGCAGCATCAGCTTGCCCTCGCGCGCGCCGTCGAAGAACTCTTGCGAGGCCTCGTCGGCAACGGGGATCGGCAGCGTGTACGCTTGGTCTGCCATCAGACCGGCATCCTAGCCTGCGCAGCCCCCGCGCGTCCATGGTCCAAGATGAGCATCCGTACGGCGTCCATATCGCTCCTCCTAGCTCCTGTTCGGACTGAGCACGAGCGTCGAATGGTGGTCCAGGATGCCGCCGTTGCCGGTGACGAGAACAACGTCGTGCTTCTCCGCCTGGCGCTCGCCGCCCTGGCCGCGGGCCTGGACGATGCCTTCCGCGATGGGCGTCATGCCCCACATGTAGAAGCCGGAGAGCTGGCCGCCGCCGGTGTTCGTCGGCAGCGAGCCGCCGGGCGCGAGCTTGCCGTCCGCGACGAAGGGGCCGCCTTCGCCCTTTTCGCAAAAGCCGTAGTCCTCCAGCGTCACCAGCACGGTGTAGGTGTAGCAATCGTATAGCTGGCAGACGTCGATGTCGCCGACGTCGATGCCGGCCATCTCGAACGCGCGCCGCTTCGCGATCGGCGCGCCCGTCTGCGTCTCCGCGTCCCAGCCCGCGCGTTTTAGGTCGCCGGGGTGGCCCTGCCCCATCCCCCAGATGTAGGCCGGCGGCTGCTTTAGATCGCGCGCCGCTTCCGCGGACGAGACGATCACGGCCACGGCGCCGTTCGAGACGAGGCAGCAGTCCAGCAGGTGGAGCGGCTCCGCCACCCAGCGTGAGGCGTGGTAATCGGAAAGAGTTATCGGCTCCCGCTGCTGCGCGGCGGGGTTCATCGCCGCCCAAGCGCGCTGGCCAACGGCGATGGCGCCGAAGTGATCGTTCGTCGTACCGTACATGCCCATGTGGCGGCGGGCGGCGAGCGCATAGCGGGCGTTGACGCCGAACATGCCAAAAGCCGTGTAAAGCCCCGACATCCCCGGCGGCATGTAACCGGCGCCTCCGGAGCCGCTGTACGATCCGCCGCCGCCCCGTCCTTCGCGCAGCGGCGCGTCCGCGAAGATGCAGACAACGTGATTGGCCAAGCCGTGGTAGACGGAAAGCGCCGCGTACTGGATCATTGTCGCGGCGGTCGCGCCGCCGACCTGCATGCCAGTCAGCAATCGTAGATTCGTCATGCCCAGGTGGCTTTGGAGGTCCACGCCGCCCATGCCGGGGAGCGGCGCCACACCCTGGCTCACCAACAGGCCATCGACGTCCGATTTCTCGAGCCCGGCGTCCTCTAGCGCGAGGCGGATCGCCTCGGCCGCGAACCAGCTGCTGCTATGGCCGTAGACCTTGCCCTGTTCCGTAATGCCCAGGCCGCTGACGGCCGTCGCGCCGCGTAGGTCCTTATCATCTGTCACGTTTTCTCAGGTCTCCTTCCTGGCCACGTTATACTACATCGCAGGCCGGTCCTGAAGCTATTGAATGCCAGGAGTTCGACATGCCCGCGACGAAGCCCAAAGTGCGGCTGACGAAGGCGCTGGCAGCCACTTCGATCCTCGCGCTCGCCGCGCTGGCGCTCGCCGCCTGCCTGCCGAAGCCGGACGACCCGGTCGAGTATCTCCACCAGCCCGATTCGATCGTCATCCAAATGCGTGTTATCGACGACGTCGACGACGAGGTCGCGCAGCTATTCAGCGCGGTCCCGAGGTTCACGCTTTACGGAGACGGCACGCTGGTCTACGCGTCACCGAACAACCCGCTCATTCTGCTCCAATCGCAGCTCCCCGAAGATGCCGTGCTCGACCTGCTGGAGGAGATCGTCGACGAGGACTTCCTCAACTTCCGCTATGAACAGGTCGGAGACGACTGGCGCGAAGGAAGGCCAACAACGTACCTCTACGCGCAAACGTTGGAGGCGGCGAATGCGGTGCGTGTCGTCGCGCTGGAAACGGAGCTCGGCAAGGAGCACGGCAGCGAGTGGGACGAGTTCCGGTCGTTACAGAAGATCGCCGCACTGCTACAAGGCGTCGATCCGGTTGCGCTGGGCGGCAGCGAGCCGGCACCGTTCGTGCCGGAGGCCGTGATCGAGTTCAAACGTCTTGACTTCGAAGGCGCGTTCACTGAGACGCGAATCGAAGGCGAGGCGATCAGAGAGCTTGCGGGCGAACCGATGCTGGGCCTCGCCACGTTCGAGACGCCCATCTCGTCCGGAGAACGTGGCTACCTGCCCGCCCTCCCCTACGAGGATAACTTCCCGGAGTTCGATTCCCAGTAGACGCAGGGAAGGCTCCCATACGGGAGCCTTCCTCTACTACTCATCGGTAGGTCGTTCGGTCTAACAGCAGCCGGTGGCGGCGGGCTTGCGGGCGACCGGTGAGCCATCCATCAACACATCCGCGGTGGGAAGGCAACGAGCGACCGGGAGAGCCTCAGGAGACCTGTGGCTTAGCTACTTGAAGAATCGCTGCCTGCCAGTCTCTAGCCTCTTGTGTAGAGAACCAAAGTTCCGGTGGCCAGAGCTCCACCTTGGCCATCCGGAAGCTGTGCTTCCTTCCGCTGGTAGTGATCTGCAGACCCGCCCAACCCACCACCTCACACGCCGTAATCTCAGTCAAACGAATCTCAAATGAACGGACCGGGACGAATGGCATGCTATACCAGCGGCGTTCCCACGCCACGCGCTTATTCGTGAGGTGGAAATTTCCGTCCGCCATGAATTGCAGTGCCCATTTTCGATCGACCGGCAGCGAAGGTTGGTAAGACCGAGCGTGCCCATCTTTCAGGAAATACTCACCCGGCTGCAATTCCAAGCCACTCATTTACAGGAGTATAACAACCTTTATTCGGGCCAGCGTACGCATCTTACTGACGCTTGTGTTCGTCTGCGCCCGTACGAAGAGAACTTCCCGGAGTTCGATTCCCAGTAGACGCAGGGAAGGCTCCCATACGGGAGCCTTCCGCTACTACTCATCGGTAGGTCGTTCGGTCTAACAGCAGCCGGTGGCGGCGGGCTTGCGGGCGATAATGTCGGCGCTAGCCCAAGCCTTGTCGTCCGACTGGCTCCGCAGATTGATCTCGATGTCCGTGAAGCCCGCTGCCTTCAGCTTCGCCTCGTAGTCATCGACCTCGAGCGCGCCCGCGACGCAACCGGCCCAGCTAGCCATGTCCGTGCGCTCATCTTCTGTCGGCGGGCGCGTCCAGACGATGTCGGAGACGCGAACCCGACCGCCCGGCTTGAGGACGCGTACCGACTCGGTGAAGACGGCGTCCTTGTCCGGCGAGAGGTTGATCACGCAGTTGGAGATGATTACGTCGAACGTGTTGTCCGGAAGCGGCATCGATTCCATCTCGCCCTTCTGGAACTCGACGTTCGTAGCACCCACCTTTGCCAGGTTACGGGCCGCCAGCTCCAGCATGCTGTCGGTCATATCGAGGCCGACGACGCGACCTTTCTCTCCGACCTGCGAGGCAGCCAGGAAGCAATCGAGCCCGCTGCCGCTGCCCAGGTCGAGGACCGCTTCTCCCGACGACAGCTCGGCGATCGCCGTCGGGTTGCCGCAACCCAGCGACAGCTCCTGCACCTCCTGCGGGACGGTGCCCAGGTCCTCGGCTGTGTAGAGCTTGTCGGCCCAGGAAGAGATCTCGACGTGCTCCGGTGTCTCGGTTGGGCCGCAACATGTGTCGTCCGCCGCCTCCGCCGCCGTCAGCTCGATCGTCGCGTCCTTGCTTGCGAGCTGCTGTCGCGCCCGCGATCCGTAGTGCTCCTTGACCGCTCCCTTAATCTCATCCGCTGTGCGCTGCGTTGTCATGCCGGTGCTTTCCTTTCTGTTGCTCTTCGGCTCGTGGCCTTGATTCTCTTGTTGCGACTCGGTTCATGACCTCGTCGCCTGTGGATTCCGTGGTCGCACTTCTCGCAGGCTTTTCCGTTAGAGCCTCGCTTCTCTGATCTCCAGCGCGGCCCTGACTGACAATTCGTCTGCTAGCCACATGACGCTTCCACTTCCTTCCCTCGGAGCCTTCCCGCAGCCGCGACGGCAGGTTCAGGTCCACAGCACCCCTGAGGCGAAGCGCTTTCGGTCGGGAGCGCTTCGCGCAGCACACGCTCGGCATCGCGAAGCAGGAAGTCCGCGGCGCGCTGTTTCACTGCCTGTACTATCTCGAGAGCTGCTCGAACCTCGTCGGCCGAAAGGTCGGCCTCTTGAGTTGCCTCCAAGGCCTGTACAAGCAGGCTGCCGGCGTTGGAGCCAGCGGCGGCGCCGATGTAGGTCAACGCGCCATGCCGGTCGCTCGGGGCGCCTGTCGCGCGCGAAGGCTCTTCTTCGACGCCCAGGATGCGCCGCCCCACGTTCGACACGGCGATGCCTCCCTCATGACGGACGGCCTCAGCTGCATCGATAGTCAGCCGAAGCTCTTGCTCCGAGAGGCCGCTATTCAGTGCTGCCTTCACGTGGTACTGCGTACAAGGCTGGCAGCCAGCGCCAATAGCGGCACCTAGGGCGACAAACTCCCGCTCGTTGTCAGTCAGAACTGATTGCTCCGTCATGCCAGTACCTCCTTTATCTGTTGTTGCGACTCGGTTCATGACTCTTATCTCGTGGCGCCTCGGCTCGTGGCCTCGGCGCGCGCGCTCTACCATGCTAGACTGGCACCGCCGTCGTCTCCTGCGCTTCTACCGTCGGCTCATCGCACGTGTCACATGCATCGCCGGCGCCAATTGCCAGGCCTGCTTCCACCCCATCGCGGATCGCCGGAAGCACCGCGCTCCAGACCTCAGCCGCGGCCCGGTACGCTGCGCGTCCCCGATCCGTCAGTTCACACACTTTGCGCTGGCGTTGGCCCTGCATCTCCGTCCGGCAGACGATGTAGCCGCCCTCCATCAGTTCTTTGATCGTCGGGTAGATCATCGCATCCGTGGGTTCGCAGCAGCCATCACAGGAAAGCGTCACGGCCTTCGCCAGATCGTAGCCGTGGCGCGGGCGCTCGTGCAGCGCAGCGAAGACGAGAAAGCGCGCCGTACCGCGGCTGGCCAGCATCCGCCAGTAGCTCTTGTCCGTCAGGTCCTTCTTCGTTGCCATATCTATTCTCCGGATACCTCTTTCGCCTATACCTATGTAGACTATATATCAAGAAATTAGGATTGTCAAGCCCCTGTCGCCATGAATTTCGACCGGCATGTGAAGAGTTAGAAGGCCGCGACTGGGAGAGCGAGGTGAAGCGACGCAAGTTCGGATGCTCAGAAGGTAACGGGCACACGGCCCGCCGCTACTGGAAGTATCAGCCAGATTCGCCCTTCCAGCCGATTTCGACCGACTCACCGCGCACGATAATCGGCACCGTCATGCCCAGCGTCGCCGCCTCGTCGAACCACGCCGGGTTGTCGTCGATCACGCGCTCTTCGAAGTCGACGCCGTCCGCGGTCAGGTCGTCGCGGGCCTGCTCGCAGGTGGGGCAGGTCTTCAGCGTGTACATGACTAAGTCGGCCATCGATCACCTCTCCGTCAGCGTCGCGTCACTCCGCAGCCATTGTATCAGGCAGAACTCAGCGCAAGACGACGCCACCGTAGATGAGCGGCGTCGTCGACCCATCGGCCTGATCGCCCAGCCCGGCCGCGGGGTGGCCGTCTACTGGATCACACCGGCGTCGCGGAGGCGCGCCAACTCCTCATTCCCGACGCCCAAGAGCGATGTCAGCACGTCGTCCGTGTGCTGGCCGACGGCCGGCGACGGCCCCGTAATGCCGCCGGGCGTGCGCGAGAGCTTTACCGGCGTATTGGCGAGCGGCAGCGTGCCGATCACGGGGTGCGTCACGTCGACGAGCATCTCGCGTGCCTGGATCTGGGGGTGCTCGGCGGCCTGCGGGATGGTGTTCAGCGGCCCGCACGGCATGCCGATGGCGTCGAACTCCTGTAGCCACGCCGCCGTCGTGCGCTTGCGGAGCGCGGCGTTGAGGATCGGCTCCAACTCTGCGTGGTTCTCGGTGCGCAGGCCGCTCGTCTCGAAGCGGGGGTCGTTGATCAGCTCCGTCTCGCCGATCAGGGCGCAGAACAGCTCCCACTGGTTATCGACGCCCCAGCTCAGCGCGAGGACGATGTAACCGTCCTTGGTGGGAAAGGCCTGGAAGGGTGTCGCCAGCGGATGGCGCGTGCCGATCGGCCCCGGCACCTGGCCGGTGGCGAAGTAGCGGATGAAGGCGTTCTCCAGGATCGCCACCTGGCAATCGAGCATGCTGACGTCGACGAGCTGGCCTTCACCGCTCACATCGCGTTCGCGCAGGGCAGCCAGCACGCCAATGGCTGTGAAGAGCCCGCCGGCGATGTCGCCCAGCGAGAGGCCGGGGCGCGCCGGTTCACCGCCCGGATGACCGGTGATGCTCATCACGCCGCCCATGCCCTGAACGACGACATCGAGCGCGGGCCGCATGCGGTCGGGGCCGGTCTGGCCGAACCCCGACGTCGCCGCGTAGACCAGTCGCGGGTTTCGCTTCCGCAGCGCCTCGTGGCCCAGGCCGAGACCGTCCATGGTGCCCGGCGTAAAGTTCTCGGTGACGACGTCGACCTGCTCCACGAGGCGGAGAAAGAGCTCCTTGCCCTCCTCGCTCTGCAAGTCGATACCGACGCTCTTCTTGCCACGGTTGATGCTGAAGAAGTAGCAGCTCTCTTCGTTGACCAGCGGGCCAGTGGTGCGGGCGATGTCGCCGTAGGGCGGACGCTCGACCTTAATGACTTCTGCGCCAAGGTCGGATAGGACCATTGACCCGTACGGGCCGGAGAGCACCCAGGTCAGGTCCAGGATCGTGATCCCCTCTAGCGGTCCGGGCATAGCACTTCTCCTTCATTTTTCATCTGTCTACCCACCACTAATCTGATGATAGGTTGGCTTCGCTTACTGGCAGCCGGCGGTTGGCGCGGCGGTCGGCCGCGGGAACTGCAAGCTATCCTGCGCACAGGATGGCCTCAGTCGGCAGCCGCAATCTCCGCGGCCAGCCGCTGCTCCGGCTGCGGCCGGATCGCCAGGAACACCCCGACGATAACCAGCGTACCGCCCAGCAGCTCGAAGAGCGTTGGCCGCTCGTCGAGGATCACGGCGGCCAACAGCGTCGTGCCGATCGGCTCCAGCAGGATCATCATC
Organism: Chloroflexota bacterium; assembly: GCA_029262675.1. Taxonomy (GTDB): domain Bacteria; phylum Chloroflexota; class Dehalococcoidia; order DSTF01; family RBG-16-68-14; genus JADFKB01. The sequence goes on from JAJCYW010000018.1 coordinate 168,462, forward strand.
GCGACAACGACGGCGCTGATGAACGCTAGAGAGTAGTTTATCGCGGAGTGGCCGATCAGTTGCGGGCCGAGCGCCAGCAGCGCGATCATCACGTAGGTCTTCAGCGAGTAGCCCGTCAGCGCGTCGCCCGCGATTAGCATCGCCACGAAGAGGAACACGGCCGTCGCCGGGTAGACGATGCCGATGTAGCGCAGCCACGATACGTCCGGCCGCACCCGCCGGCCGACCATCAGGTACGCGGCGGCGAACATCCCGCCCAGCGCCGCGTAGGCGTCGCCCGCGAGAGTTCCCCAACCATCGCCGATGTCCTCCGCGGCCATGGTCAGCGCGCCCAGCGTCGCGACGAGCAGCGCGACCCAGACGTAGCGTTCCACCTTCTCCCGCAGCAACAGCGGCGACGCGATCGCGACGTAGAGCGGCTGCGTCGTGACTAGCACGACGGACGTGACCACTGACGTGTGCTGGAGCGAGGTGACCCAGAAGGCGAAGTGGGCCGCCAGGAACGCCGCGGAGAGCAGCATCGGCCACATCGTCGCCGCCGACATTGCCTCCGGCGCTCGCCGGTGCTGCCACGCCGCCAGCGCGCCGACGGGTATTGACGCGAGCACGAGCCGATAGGCGGCGATAACAAGCGCGGGCGCTTCCGCCTCGCGGATCAGGATCGCCGAGAACGAGACGGCGCTGACGCCCACCAGCAGCACGCCGAACGGCGCCCAGCTTCGCTCTTGCATGGGGCCATGCTAGCGGACGGCGGGCGTGTGTGGTGAGTGGGCGGGCAGCCGGCAGTTTGCGGAGACCGCCCGCTCGCGTGCTTGCCAAGAGCGCAGGTTCTTAGCAGCCATTTCTGACTACAGAATACGGGCTCAGCGTTTGCATCCGGTAGCCGCGCCAACGTCGTACTCGTAGGTGGCTGATGCTCTGCCGCCGTCGTCGGTGAGCGCCGTCGTGGAGCCGAGGCCACCACTGCACGTCTCACCAGGTGACTATGCCCCCGATGATCATGGCGATACCAAGCATCATCCACACAACTGACATAGGCCCGGTTATTGCTCGATAGTAGGCCTTCGATTCTATGAAACGATACTTTCGCAGGAAACTCTCTACACGACCGTACCTAGCGTCTGGATCTTCGATCGTCTCTTCTACCGTGGGTCTTGTGAGGTACCCAAACACAGCCATGAACACAAACCAGGCACCTGCGGCGACCAATCCGGGACCTATCAAACGCGGACCTCGCTTTCTACCACAGACTCGGGAACACGTAATTGCTGATGGCAGCTGCTTCAGTCGTCCGTATGTAGAGCCCAGCGCCGGCGAATAACCCGCCGCTCAGGTCCCAAACGCAATCAACGCTGGTCGCCCCTATAGTTCTCGACATCCGCACGCCATCTCCGCCGCGTCCATGTGGCGACAAGTATACAGCGTCTACCTGCTGACCGCGCCAGCAGCCCACAGCGCGCCAACGCTGCAAGCTCCCCTGGCCGCGCCAGGCAACCGTAGGCTAGAATGCCGCAGCCGGTCGCCGATGGCCGGCCCGCCGACATCTCGACAAGGAGCCTAGATATGAGCCCGTCAGACATCGATTGGGACGCCGCGACGGAGGAAGCGACGGAGCTGCTGTCGCAGTACATCCGCATCAACACGACGAACCCGCCCGGTAACGAGGAGCCGGCCGCGCGCTTCCTGGAGAAGATTCTGCGCGAGAACGGAATCGACGACATCTCGTTCTACGACGCCTCCGACGAGACGTCCAAGGGTCGTCTCAACATGCTGGCGCGGCTGCCGGGCGACGGCAGCGGCGGCAAGCCTTTCGTCCTGGTGAACCACACCGACGTGGTGCCGGTCGAGCGCGAGGGCTGGGACGAGGATCCGTTCGCGGGGCTGGTCAAGGACGGCGTGATCTGGGGTCGCGGCGCCGTCGATATGAAGGGCATGGGGATGATGGAGCTGACGGCCATGCTTCAGCTCAAGCGCCAGGGCATCCCCCTCAAGCGCGACATCGTCTTCCTCGCGGTGGCGGACGAAGAGGCCGGCAGCGACTACGGCGCGGAGTTCCTCGCCCGCGAGCACCCGGAGACGCTGGACGCGGAGTTCGTCCTCAACGAGGGGGCCTGGGGCGCGACCGATATGATGGGCAGCGACCGGCCGGCCTTCAACTGCGCGGTCAGCGAGAAAGGACCCTGCTGGGTCAAGCTGACGACGGCGGGCCGTCCCGGCCACGGCTCGGTGCCCCACGGGGACAACGCGCTCGATAGGCTGCTCCGCGCGCTCCACAACGTGCAGGAGTGGAAACGCCCGCGCACAGTAGTGCCGGAGTTGGCGGAGTTCTTCGCGCAGGCGCACGAGGCTGGCTACGTCGCCGACGAACCGAGCGACGGTTCGATCAAGGAGTTGGCCGAGCGCAACCCGCTGATCTCGGCGCTCACCAGCAACACAATCAGCATCACCACCATCAACTCCGGCGTGAAGCACAACGTGATCCCCGCCACCGCCGAAGCGACGCTCGATTGCCGCCTCCTGCCGGGCACCGACCCTGACGCCTTCATCGAGGAGTTGCGCGGCGTGATCGATGACCCGGAGGTCGCCATCGAACGCGTGCTGGTATCGAGCACACCCACCTCGCCCATCGACACGGAGCTGATGAGCGCGATCAAGGCCGTCGCACGGGACCACGTCGAGGACGCAACCGTCCTGCCGAGCGTGTCGACGGGCTTCACCGACTCGCGCGTATTTCGCAGTCGCGGCGTCACGGCCTACGGCTTCATCCCCGCGCTGATGACGGCGCAAGAGTCGATCACGATCCACGGCCACAACGAACGGATAACGATTGAAAACCTGCGCCTGGGCTGCCAGATGATCTACGATATCCTGCTTCGCACCTGCACCTAACGTCGGAGCGAACACCCGATCGGTGACGGCCTCCCGGCTTCTTGTTCGCCCGCTGCGCTTCCTGCTACCATCTGCCCGCAACGAGTCAGACGCAGGAGGATGTGCCTCCGGGAGGAGTCCCGATGAACGCAGACGATATCAAGCTGATCGGCGTGATGGGCGGCGGGGTGATGGGCGGCGGCATCGCGCAATCGTGCGTCGTCGCAGGTTTCAACGTCACCGTCCGCGATCTGAACGACGAGCTTAACGAGAAGACGCGGCAGACGATGATCGAAGGCCGTTTCGGACTCAACGGCGCGGTGGAGCGTGGCAAGCTGACGCAGGAGCAGGTCGACGCGGCGCTTGCGCGCCTCTCGTTTACGACCGACATCAACGACCTGCGAGACGCCGACCTGATTATCGAGGCAGTGCCGGAGGACCTAGACCTGAAGAAGAAGGTCTTCGCGGAGTTGGACGGCCTCGTCAAGCCGGAGGCCGTCTTCGCCAGCAACTCGTCTGGCTTCTCGATGGCGGACCTGAGCGAGGCCGTGTCGCGGAAGGACAAGTTCGCCGGCATGCATTGGTTCAGCCCTGCGTTTGTGATGAAGCTGATCGAGATCGTCCACGCGCCCAACACCAGCGAGGAGACGATCCAACTGCTGGAGCAGGTCGGCGCGGCGCTGCCCAAGGAGACGATCCGCGTCAAGGACACGAAGGACGCCTACGGCTTCGTCGCCAATCGCATCTACTTCGCCGCGGTGGCGGAGGCGCGCAAGGTGATGGAAGAAGAGATCGCCACCGTGGACGACATCAACAAGGCGATGCGTTTCGGCTTCAACTGGCCGGCGGGGCCGCTAGAGATGATCGCAGGTGCGCGCAAGGGCTGGCAGTAGGCCGGACCTGCCGGGCGGGTGCGGCTACGGCCCGCTGCCGCCACACAGCCACTACCCCGGTAATCAAGGGAGCGTTAGGCCCTTGCCTGACGCGCCTACGCGCTTGCCTCATGCTCCTTTAGTAATCTTGCCTCTGCCACGGCGTGGAGCGATTGAAAGTCCGCGCCGTCCGCCGGCGCGCCGCTGAGCGCGACCGCCACGTCCCGAACGTCACGGTCCAGCCGGTTCAAGAGCGTTTCGGCCCCGGCGGTGTCTGTGTTCGGCATCAGAGTCAGGAATCGGCCGTTACCGGCGTAGCCGGTGATGTCGACGTTTCGCATGTGCAACCGCAGCCAATCGGTGACCACCCCTTGCACAGCCCAGGCGTTCTCTCCGGTTTCGATTTGAATGGCCGCCAGTGTCAGCGGCCATTTGTAACGTTGCGCGCGGTTGCACTCGTCGTCGCCGCGCAGCGCTAGATACCAGAACGCATAGAGGCCGGTCTCGCGATCGTAGATCGCAAGCTTGCGCCCCTCCTCTATCTGGGATGACAGCAGCTCAAGATCGATTGGCGGATTGTCGTTCGAACGTAATCGGTGGAGAAAATCTAACATGGTGCTCCTCACGTACTCCTCACCAAGATGTTCGGCATCTCCACTGGCGGCCTTGAGCAACCGGGCTGGACGGCCAACCGCTCGCCACGGAAGGGACGGATAACAAAGCAGCCAGACTCCTCGGGCGCGATTATGTTCACTTACATTGACAATTGCCGGCGATTATGGCAGAATTGAATCGCCACAACTTCACAGTCGCGTCCAACGCCTCTCCCGGCTTCGGCTCCCCGGCATCGGACGCGAGCGCCAGGTGGACACATGGAGGTGTACCCATGGCGAACGAACCGGACGACCCTGCGAAACGCAGGCCTCGCGGTCTCCTGATCACCGCCGATCCCGACTTGGCGCGCGCCTTCCAGTGCGCACTGAAGCGCTGCGACGACTGTTCGATCACGTTCGAGCTGCAGTCGAACTTCGACGAGGCGCGGCGTTCCGGGGGCGCCCGCTACCAGAGCGTTACGATTGATCTCGACGGCAGCATCGCGCCCGACCAGGCCGTCCGGCTTGCACAAGAAGCCTGGCCGGACGCACGCATCGCCGTGCTCTGCTACTGGTGGAGCGAACGAGAGAGCACGGCGCGCGAGCAGGCGGACGTGGTGATCCACAAGCCGCTGCGGACAGCGGAGCTGCAGGCCTTCCTCCGTTCGCCGATGGGCGCGCCGGACGGGCGCGAAGACGGCGTTGTGTCGGAAGAGGTAGGCGCGGCGAGGCAATATAGCGCCAGCGCTATCAAGCGTGGCGCGGCCTAGCCGATCGCTCGCGCGCCGTTATGCGAGTCCATGTGCTCCGGCCAGCCACCATCGTCCGCTATCAGCGGCACGAAGCGACACTCCCCTAGCCGTTCGGCCGTAAGGCCGCGATCCGACTTCGTCGCCCGCACCAGTTGCTGCACGCGCCGCCCACCGACCGGGATCACCATCCGGCCGTTCATCGCCAACTGATCAACGAGCTGCTGCGGGACCTGCGGCGCACCGGCCGTGACGGAGATCGCGTCGTACGGCCCGTCCTCCGGCCGGCCTAGGCCGCCCTCTGCTATCTCCACACGCACGTTGCTGTAGCCCAAATCGGCGAGTCGCCGGCGCGCGGACTCCACGAACTGCGGAACGCGCTCGACGGTGACGACGTCGTTCGCGAGCCGCGAAAGCAGCGCCGCCTGATAGCCGGACCCCGTGCCGACCTCCAGCACGTGCTCATCGCCGCGCAGCTGCATGGCCTGAATCATTAGCGCCACCATCAGCGGCTGCGAGATCGTCTGGTCTTGACCGATGGGCAGCGGCCGGTTCTCGTATGCGTTTGGGCGCAGCGGCTCCGGCACGAAACGCTCGCGCGGTACCGTCGCTATCGCCTCCAGCGTGCGTTCGTCCGTGATCTCGCTGCGCAGCAGCCGCACCAGCGATGCTCTAGCGGCGGCGTACTCATCCACGTGTTTGTCTCCAGACGTAGCCCTCTAGCTCGCCGGGCAGGCTCTGCGGCACTTCCTGCGCGACGCCCTCTCGCGCGCCCATCTGTTGCCCTTCGCCGGCGTGAAGCGCCGCAGCCTGCATCCAGAGCGTGCAGGCGTGAAATGCCTTCCAGTAGCGTATACGGTCTGTCTCGATCGGCAATCGTTTCTTGTAAGCGGCCAGATAGCGGCCGGCCAGCAGTCCGCGCACTGAGCGCAGTACGAGCCGCTCGAAGGTGGACGTCGCAGCGTACGGCGCAAGCCAGAAGATGACGAGCGAACGGGCGACATCGAAGTGGCGGTCACCGACGCATGCGTCCGACCAATCGAGCACCGTGACGGCGCCCGCGTCCGAGACGAGGAGATTGAGCGGATGGAAGTCGCCGTGGCAAAGCGCGGGCGTCTCTTCTTCGACGACTTGTCGGTTTTCGTCCAGCCATGCGAGCGCGGCGCGCATAGCGTCCGTCATGGCTGCCGGCGTCTGGCCGCGCAGCCGCGCGAGCTGTCGCGCGACGAGCGGGCCGTCGGACGGCAGCGGACAACCTTCGACCGGCAGCTCGTGGAGGTCGGCGTGGGCGGACGCCTGCAGCGCCATCAGCCGCAGCGCTGAGAGCGGGTTGCCGGTCAGTCTGTCGAGCAGCGTCTCGCCGGCGGCGCGCGACATCACCATGAACGGCAGGCCGAGCGGCCCGGCCGACAACTCAACCGCGAGCGGCGCGACGGCCGGATAGCCGTGCGCGGCGGCGAAGCGCTGGACAGCAAACTCTCGTTCGGCTTTGGCGTCTTGGCCGGCGGACGGATACACCCGCAGCACGAGCGGGCCGACACACGACGCGGTCAGCCGTTCGCCGGCGAGGCGGAAGCCGTAGATGTGAGTGTCCATCCCGCGGCCGATAGCCACCAATGGCTCGGCGTACGCCAACCCGGGCACATCGAGTCGCGACGCCAGGTAAGGCAGCAGGGCATCGGCCACGGCTGCGGGCTGCGCGGGGTCGATTGTCGTCGTCATCGTCGCCTGTTCGTTTACTGCAGGGCCGCGAGCGCCTGCCAAGCTGCGTAGCCGATCTCGCCCAGCAGCTCGTTTCCCTCCGCCTCACGGCCGGTGCCGCCTTCCCCGACGCCTCCTTCGCAGAAGCAGGCCAGCACGAAGTAGCCGCGCTCGCCGTGGAAGATCGAACCGCCCGTGCGGATGCCGCCGGGGGACGAACCTCCCTTCTCCGCGACCCAGTTCTGTTTGTGGTCGGGCAGCATATTCATCTCGTTCCACGGTAGCAGCCGCGACAGCTCGTGACGATAGTCCTGGCGGCGCAGAATGCGGAGCATGTCTTCGGAGGCATCTTGCGATACCGCCTCGTGCCTGGCGATCAATTCCAAATTGCGGGCCAACTCCGCCGCCGTGCTGACCCACATCTGCCTCGCGTCGAGATTGACGAGGTCCGCGCTCCAGCGCCGAAAGACAGTGGTTTGCTCCATACCAAGGCGCCGCTGGAGCTCGTTGATCGAATCGATGCCAACGAGGTCGACGCACATATTCGTCGCGGCGTTGTCAGAGATGATGATCATCAGCGTCGCCGCGTCGCGCACCGTCATCTCGACACCGTTCGTCATCCGCTGGAGGACGCCGGAGCCGCCGAAGCGATGCTGCTCGTCGAACTTGGTGCGATCGCTGAGCGACAGCCGGCCGTCGGCAACAGCCTGATAGAGGGCGATCAGAATCGGCACCTTGATCAGCGAGGCCGCCGGCATCACGGCGTCGGCGTCCTTGCCAATTGATTCGCCGCTCGACAGATCGGTCAGCGCGTACGTCCAGGTGCCGCTGTACTCACCGCCGATGCGGCGCAGCTCCTGGTCTAGACCCGCGAGGCTGGTCATCCTAGGGGCAGGGTAGCAGAACGGGGCGGGTGCGACGGACTACTTGGGCCGATGCCCGACGAAGATGCCCAGATTCTTCTTCACACCTCCGACCTTAGTCATGACATCGTCTTGGTTGGGGCCGGCTTCTTCAAGTTCCTTCTTGAGCCATTTGCCACTGTACGCGATTTCGAACACCGTCTCGATTGCGTCCTCACTGCGACCGAGCGCAGTAGCGAGGTTCTTCACGTTCCTGCGGGTCGGGATGAGGGAGAGAATCAGCTCGACTTCCTCAGTGCTGTATCGTTCAAATGCTCTCGGCGTGATCTCATCTTTCGTCTTCACGTACCGCCTCCTATGCGTTGATAGTTGCCATCCTAGTCCAATCGATGCCTCGACTACGAATCCTCTATTCCGCGCTCCTACACCAACTCCTTCACCTTGTCCGCCAGGGCACGGGTGAAGCCGACAGTGGCGGCAATCTCATCGGCGTCTGCCTCACGGACGGCCTTCACGGAGCCGAACTTGCGCAGCAGCGCCTTCTTCCGCTTCGGGCCGACGCCGGGCACAGCGTCGAGCGACGACTGCACGGAGCGCTTCTGCCGCAGCCGGCGATGGTAGGTGATGGCGAAGCGGTGCGCCTCGTCCCGCACGCGCTGGACGAGGAAGAGCGCCTGCGACGTGCGCGGCAGAATGATCGGATCGCTCATGTCCTTGACGAAGAGTTCCTCGTTGCGCTTGGCGAGGCCCGCGGCGGGGACCTGCTCGACACCGAGGTCGCGCATGACGTCCAGCGCGGCGTGGAGCTGGCCCTTGCCGCCATCGACGATCAGCAGGTCGGGCAGATTGCGCCAGGCAGCCGTTTTGGTTTTCGAGTCGCCGCGTTCGGCCGGCGCGGTCGCCTTCTTGAACCGGCGGCGCAACACCTCAGCCATCGAGGCGAAGTCGTCCGCGCCCTCCACCGTGCGGATCTTGAATCGGCGGTACTCCTTCGTTGCAGGGCGACCGTCGGCGAAGACGACCATGCTGCCGACGGAGTTGGTGCCCTGCGTGTTCGAGATGTCGTAGCACTCGATCCGGCGCGGCGGCGCGGGCAGGTTAAGCTCCTCCTGCAGCTCCTCCAGCGCGGCCTGCGTCTTGCCGCTGTCGGCCAGCCACCTGGCCCGGGCCTGGTCCTGCGCCTCGCGGGCGTTGTCGTTCGCCATCCGCACCAGGCGGCGCTTTTCTCCACGCTGCGGCACGACAATTTGGACGGGCCGCCCGCGCCGTTCCGATAGCCACGCCGCGAGCAGCTCGCTCTCCGGCACAGCGATCGGCAGCAGGAGGCGGCGCGGGACGTACGTCGCCGATTCATAGAACTGCTTGAGGAAGCTGGCCAGCACCTCGCCGTCGGAGACGTCACCGGCGCCGTCCAAGGCAAAGCTGTCCGTGCCGACCATCTTCACGCCGCGCACGAAGAGCACCTGCACCACCGCCTCGCCGTCCGTGCGCGCGAGGCCGAAGATGTCCTCGTCGACGGGCCGCGTCGAGGCAACTGTCTGCTTCTCGGTCGCGCGTTCGACGGCGCGGATCTGGTCGCGGACGTGGCCGGCGCGCTCGAACTGCATCGCGTCGGAGGCCTCATCCATCTGCCGCCGCAGGTCGCGCACAACTTCCTCCGTGCGGCCTTCCAGGAATAGCACCGTCTGGCGGATCACTTCGCCATACTCGTCTTCGGTACAGAACGCCGTGCAGGGCGCGATGCAACGGTTGATGTAGTACTCCAGACACGGCCGCGGCTCGTCACCTGTGATCGTCATCGTGCAGGTGCGCCATGGGAACAGCTTCTTCGCGATATCGAGCGTCTTGCGGATCGAGCTCGCCGAGGCGTACGGCCCGAAGTAGCGGCCGCCGTCGTTCTGAACGCTGCGGGTGATGTAGATCCGCGGGAAGGGGTCCGTCAGGTCGACCTTCAGGTAGGGGTAGTGCTTGTCGTCCTTGAGGCGGACGTTGAAGAACGGCTGGTGTTTCTTGACCAGCGTCGCCTCCAGGTGAAGCGCTTCTTCCTCCGTGTGTGTGACCACGTACTCGAAGTCGGAGATGGCCGCCCGCAGCTTGCGCGTCTTGGCCTCCAGGCTGGCCGGCGCGCCGAAGTACGACCGCATCCGGCTGCGCAGGACGGCCGCCTTGCCGACGTAGATCACACCGCCGTCTGCGTTCTTAAAGAGGTAGACGCCCGGCTTGCGCGGGACCGCCTTCACCCGTTCGATCAGCGATTCGGCCATGCGCTCATGGTATCGCAGGCGGCCTGCGGCGGGCTGTGTCGCGCGGCGATGGTGATATATGGTGGTACATACCGCGCGTCAGCTCGCCCAAGCGAGCACGAACGATAGGGCGACCGCTTGTTCCGATATTATCTGGACCTCTACGATCTCGACTTCTTCCTCTTCCTCTCTTTCGCCGGCGCCGTCACAACGGCGCTCCTATTAGGGATCGCCTTCCACGAGTTCTGCCACGCGCTCAGCGCCAGCTACCTGGGTGACCAGACCGCCCGCAGATTAGGCCGCGTCTCGCTCAACCCGCTCGTCCACCTGGACCCGTTCGGTACCATCCTGCTGTTTATCGCCGGGTTCGGCTGGGGCAAGCCGGTGCCTGTCAACGCCTACGCGTTGCGCAACGGGCCGCGCACGGGCATGGCCATCGTCGCGGCAGCGGGGCCGATCTCCAACCTGGCGATTGCGGCCATCTTGGCGCTGCCGATCCGGCTGGGCGTCACACCCTGGCAGAACCCGTTCATCATCTCCGGAACCGCCGGTTGGGGCCTTGCCGACTACGCCGGGCTCTTCTTCAGCGCTGGCGTGCTGCTGAACTGCATCCTGGCCGTGTTCAACTTCCTGCCGCTGGCGCCGCTGGACGGCTTTCGCGTCTGGGTCGGCCTGCTGCCGGAGGATCTCGCGCGGCCGATCGCCCAGATGGAACGGTACGGTATCCTGATACTGATGGGGCTCTTCTTCCTGGGCCCTGCCGTTGGCATCGACTTCTTCGGCTGGGTCGTGCGGCCACTGGTCGAGGGGCTCTCGACCGCACTAACAGGAGCGTAGTATGCGCGTCGCGACACGAGCGCTGTACCGCAGCCGGCAGTTCTTCGGCTCCGTGCGGCCGCGCGTCGACGCAGGCCAGAAGTCGCGGGCGTTCCGGCTGCTGAGCGAACCGCAGCAGCGCCTGTTTCTCACGATGACGCGGCGCGACCAGCAGCACTGCCTGGCCGTATACGCCAAGTTACAGCATGACGGACGCGACGACGCCGACGTGCTCGTCGCGGCGCTCCTCCACGACTGCGGCAAGGGCCGCATCGCTCTGTGGCACCGCGTCGCGTACGTGCTGCTCGAAGCGACGAGCCCCGCGCTGCTGCGCCGGTTGGCCAAGCCTGGTGCAGGCGGCGGATGGCGCTTTGCCCTGGACCGCTGCCTGCGCCATCCCGAGCTGGGCGCCGACCTCGCGTCGGCCGCTGACTCGAACGCCGCCGTCGCTGCGCTAATCCGCGAGGACGCAACGACCGCGCCAAGCGAGCTGCTGGCCGCGCTAAAGGCCGCGGACGAGGGAGTGTAGGCGAATGGCCAGGCTCGCAATTATTGGGCTCGGGCTGATCGGCGGATCGATTGGTCTAGCGCTGAAACGCGCGGCGCTGCCCGACCTCGAGATCGCCGGCCACGACGCAGAATGGGGCGTCAATCGCAAGGCACGCAAGGCCGGCGCGATCGACAAAGAGGCGCGTACGCCGGAAGACGCGGTGGAGGGCGCAGCGCTCACGATTATCGCCACGCCGATCCTACAGATACGGAGCGTGCTGCAACGGATCGCGCCGGTGCTGGGCGAGGGTGCGGCCGTCACCGACTCGGCCAGCACTATGTGCGAAGTGCTGGACAGCGCGCGGGAACTGCTGCCGGACCACGTCAACTTCGTCGGCGGCCACCCCATCGCCGGCAAGGAGCACGGCGGCATCGATGCCGCCGACGCCGATCTGTTTCAAGATCAACCGTGGGCCATTAGCCCCGCGTTGAACGCCACCGAACAGGCCATCCAGAGCGTGGAGGACATGGTCACGCTCACCGGAGCGCGGCCCGCCATCATCGACGCCGCCGAGCACGATAGCTACCTGGCGGCCGTCAGCCATTTGCCGTTGGTACTCTCCACCGCCCTCTTCTCACTGGCCAGCGGCAGTCAGGCCTGGCCGGAGTTAGCGGCCGTCGCCGGGCCCGGCTTCCGCAGCGCGACGCGGCTGGCATCGTCCAGCCCGGCTATGAGCCACGACATCTCCCTGACGAACAAAGAGAACCTGCTGCACTGGCTGGATCGCTTCGGCGAGGAGCTGGCGCGCTTCCGGAAGCTCATCGCAGACGGCGGCAACCAGGAGGACCTTTTCGAGGCCTTCGCCACGGTCCAGGCCGCGCGAGACGCGTTCCTAGAAGCGCCGCCCGAGAAGCCCGGACCGGAGCGGCCGGCGGACAAGACGAGCGCGGGCGAACGGATGCTGGCGTTCATGGTCGGCGACTTCGTCGTGCGGCGCACGAAAGAAATGCAGAAGCTGATGGACGATCGCGAATCCGAGGCGGAGGAGAAGCGCAAGCGGGGAGGCCGCTGAGCCGTGGCCCGCACAGTACGGCGTCCCGCCCGGTTGCGCGGCACCCTCCACGTGCCGGGCGACAAGTCGATCTCCCACCGGGCGGCGCTGTTCGGCGCGCTGGCGACCGGCACGACGCGAGTCCGGCGCTTCCTCGCCGCGGAGGACTGCCTCTCCACACTCGCCTGCCTGCGGTCACTTGGTATCGAGTGGCAGCTTGAAGAAGAATCACGAGGAGTCGCGACTCTTGCCCTGACGGGTGCGGGACTCCACGGCTTACAAGAACCGGACAACGTGCTCGACGTCGGCAACTCCGGCACGACGCTGCGGCTGCTGGCGGGGATCCTGGCCGGACAGCCGTTTATTTCTGTGCTCACCGGCGATGACTCGCTCCGCACGCGCCCCGTCGACCGCGTAATCGAGCCGCTGCGGCAGATGGGCGCGCAGCTCAGCGCCCGAGACGACGACAGCCTGCCGCCGCTCACGATCCGCGGCGGCCCGCTGCGCGGCATCCGCTACCGGCCCCCGGTCGCCAGCGCGCAGGTGAAGTCGGCCGTGCTGCTCGCGGGCCTCTTCGCCGAGGGCGAAACCGTCGTCGAGGAGCCACAGCCTACGCGCGACCACACGGAGCGGATGCTGCGATCGATGGGCGTTGACATCGAGACGGAGGCCGCGAGCACGGACGGCCCGCCCGCCGCAGGCGGTATCCGCATCCGGCCACCCGCAGAGCTGGCGCCGCTGGACCTGCGCGTGCCCGGCGACATCAGCACGGCCGCGTTCTGGCTCGTCGCGGCCGCCGCGCACCCTGACGCCGAGCTGACACTGACTGACGTCGGTATCAATCCGGCGCGCAGCGGCGTACTCAACGCCCTCTCGCAGATGGGCGCGTCGATCGACATCGGCGAGGAACGCACGGCCGGCGAAGAACCGGTGGCGGACATCACCGTCCGGAGTTCGCGGCTACGCGGCATCGAACTCGGCGGCGAACTCGTCCTGCGCATGATGGACGAACTCCCGGCGCTCGCCGTCGCGGCCGCGGTTGCGGAAGGCAAGACGGTGGTGCGGGACGCGCAGGAGCTGCGCGTCAAGGAGACCGACCGTATCGCGCTGCTCACAGAACAGCTGCAAAGACTGGGCGTCGCGATCGCGGAGCGGCCGGACGGATTCGAGATCGAGGGCGGCGCCCGGCCCGGCTCGCTACACGGCGAGCGTGTGAATGGCGGCGGCGACCACCGGCTGGCGATGGCCCTCGCCGTCGCCGGGCTTCTGGCGGAGGGTGACACGACCGTGGAGGACGAGGCGTCCGTGATGGTATCCTATCCAGGATTCTGGGAAGACCTGGAACAACTCGGCACGGCATAACGGGCGGCCGGTCGCGCGACCGGCGCTGTCCGTGCGGGAGACGGCACATGACGACGGAATTGATCCACATCGGCTTCGGCAACTACGTCTCGGCGAGGCACCTGATCGGCATCGCCTCGCCAGCCGCCGCACCCATCAAGCGGCTGGTGCATGAAGGCCGCGAGACAGGCGCGACCATCGACATGACGAGCGGCCGCCGCACGAAGGCCGTGATCTTCATGGAAAGCGGCGCCGTGGTACTGGCCGCGATCACACCAGAGACCTTGGAAAACAGGGTGCGTAACCAGCACTCGGCCGATGTCGACGCGGCGGATGGGTAGCGCCGATTCGTCCCAAGAGGCCGGGGGGGCCGCAGCCGGGGAACCGCTCCTCGTCGTGATCTCCGGGCCTTCCGGGGCGGGCAAGGACAGCGTCTTGGAACGCCTGCGCGAACGCGGCATCGCGGCGCACTTCACCGTTACGGCGACAACCCGCCCACAGCGAGAGGTGAAGCCGGAAGACCACCGCTTCCTATCCTTCCTGAGCGAAGAGGATTTCCAGTTGCTGCTTGCGAACGATGGCCTGCTGGAGCACGCGGAGGTCTACGGCTACCACTATGGCGTGCCGAAAGCCCCGCTGCGACAGGCGCTGGCGGAGGGCAAGGACGTGCTGGTCCGCGTCGACGTGCAGGGCGCCGCCACGATCAAGAAGCTGGTGCCAGGCGCGGTGCTCATCTTCCTCACCGCTTCGTCGATCGACGAACTGGAGGCGCGCCTCGTCGCACGCGGCCAGGACGACGCGGCGACAGTGGAGCGCCGCTTGGAGGCCGCCAGGCGGGAGCTGGAGCGGAAGGAGACCTTCGACTACGTGGTCGTTAACGAACGCGACGACCTCGACGGCGCGGTCGACCGCGTGGAGAAAATCCTCGCCGAGGAGCGCGTCCGAGCGGGCCGCCGGCCGGTGGAGATCTAACGCGATGCCGAACAGTGTCTCCGTTCGCGTACCCGCCACCAGCGCCAACCTCGGCGCGGGGTACGACTGCCTCGGCCTCGCGCTCGACATCACCGCGGACGTATCGATCTCACTGGAGCCGACGCGGCACGAAGCGAGCCACTCGCTCGGTCCAATGATTGCCACGGCCGCCAGGGCGGCCTACCGAGCGGCCCGTCAGCCGGAGCCGGCCGACATGTGCGTTGAGTGGGACGGCGACCTGCCAATCGCGCGCGGCCTCGGCGCCAGCGCGGCGGCGCGGGCGGCCGGCCTCGTCGGTGCGAACGCGCTGATGGACGAACCGCTCTCGGCGGAAGAGCTGCTGGAGTTGGGCGCGAAGCTGGAGGGCCACGTTGACAACATGGCGCCAGCGCTCTTCGGCGGCCTGCAGGTAACGGCCCGCGACGACGACGGCTGGCCGCGGCTTTCCGTGCCGTGCGCGGACGGCCTGCGTATCGTCCTCCTGATCCCGGACCTCGAGATGCCGACAAGGGAGAGCCGCCAACGGCTGCCGCTGACCGTGTCCCGGGAAGACGCCGTCTTCAACGTCAGCCGGGCGGCGCTGCTGGTTGCGGCCCTATCGCAGGGAGCCTGGGACATGCTGGAGACAGCGACGGAGGACCGGCTCCACCAGCCCGCCCGAGAAGAACTCTTCACCGCCCTCTACGACATCATCGACGCCGCCAAGGAAGCCGGCGCGCACGGCGCCTACCTCTCCGGCGGGGGATCGACCGTCGCCGCGTTCGCGACGGAGGGCGAGGAGCGCATCGCGAGGGTGATGCAGCAGGCGGCGCTGGCGCGCGGCTACAGCGGCCGCACGATGATCACTCAGGCCAGCACGACGGGCGCAACGGTCTTAGCAGAAGCCTAGCCGTCGGCGACCGGCTAGGCCTGTCTCCTATCGCCTACGGCGACCCTGCGGTCGGCGACCCTTCGGTCGGCCGCAGGATCACGACCGGAATGGTGCGTTCCGTCTCGTCTTCATACTTCTGGTAGCCGGCGTAGTAGTCGGTGAGCATCGGCCAGAGCCGCGCTCGTTCGTCCGCATTCGCGGTGGTCGCCTCGACCGCAATCGGCTCCTTGCCGGTCTGCGCCAGCGCTTCCGAATTGGCGTCCACGTTGTACCACCAGGCCGGATGCGGCTTGTTGCCGCCGTTGGACGCAACGACGATCAGGTCGTCGCCGTCCCGCATGTACTGCAGCGGCGTCACGCGCAGCTTCCCGGACTTCCGTCCGCTCGTCGTCAGCAGCAGCATCGGCCGCCCAGCGAGCCGCGCGCCAATTGACCCGCCCGTCAGCCTGAACAGCCTGCGGTGGATGCGCATGACCGTGTGCATCATGAATCGATTCATTGCCATGTGGGGCGTCGCCTCCTCAGCGTCTTCATCAGCATCTGGGATAGCTTCGGGCCGCCTGTATCTGCGTGCCACCCGCGCAAGGGGATCTTACACGATCCGCGGAGCCTACTTAAACAAGAATGATTCGCATCTTCTCGCCGGGGCGGCGATACGCTAGAGTGAGGCACGTAAGGAGCAGCCTGTCTCATGGCCCTGTTCGTCCAGAAGTACGGCGGCACCTCCGTCGCCGATGCCGAGCGAATCCAGAACGTCGCCCGCCGCGTCGCCGCGCGCCACCGCGCCGGCGATAAGCTCGTCGTCGTCGTATCGGCGATGGGCAAAACGACAGACCAGCTACTGGAGTTGGTATCACAGGTCAGCGACCAGCCGGAGGCGCGCGAACTCGACGTGCTGCTATCGACCGGCGAGATGGTAACGAAGACCTTAGTTGCGATGGCGCTCCACTCGCTTGGCGTCGAGGCCGTCAGCCTGACCGGCGCGCAGGCCGGCCTACGTACCGATACGGCTCACGGTCGCGCGCGGATCCTCGGCGTGGAAACGGCCCGCATTGAGCGCGAGCTGGAGCGCGGCCGCGTCGTCATCGTCGCAGGATTCCAAGGCATCAGCGAGGAGATGGAGGTCACCACGATGGGCCGCGGCGCGTCCGACATCACACCCGTCGCGCTGGCGGCCGCTCTGGACGCCAAGCAGTGCGAGATCTACACCGACGTCGACGGCGTCTATTCCGCCGACCCGCGCATCGAGCCGAACGCGCGCAAGCTGAGTGACATCACATATGAAGAGATGCTGGAGTTCTCTTCGGTGGGCGCCGGCGTCCTTCACCCCCGCGCGTCCGAACTAGGCATGGTCTACAACATCCCGATCATCGTTGCGTCCAGCTTCAAAGACGAGCCGGGTACTATTATTCACGGAGGCGTCAGCATGGAGCAGTTTAATCGTGTACGCGGCATCGCGCACGACTCTCAGGTGGCCAAGGTCACGGTGCGAGGCGTGCCGGACCGGCCGGGCATCGCGGCCGGCATCTTCGAGCCGCTGGCCGAACACCGCATCTCGGTCGATACGATCGTCCAGAACGCCAGCGTGGAGCGGCTGACCGACCTGACGTTCACGCTGGCGGCAGGCGAACTCCAGGCAGCGACGCCGATCGTTCAGGAGTTGGCGAATAAGATCGGCGCGGCGGAAGTCGTCGCCGACGACGACCTGGGCAAGGTCAGCATCGTCGGCACGGGCATTCAGTCCGCGCCGGGATACGCCTCGCGGATGTTCCGCGCTCTGAGCGACGCCGGCATCAACGTCGAGATGATCTCGACCAGCGAGATCCGCATCACGTGCATCATCCGCCGCGCGGACGTGGAGAATGCCGTGCGTGCGCTCCACGCCGCGTTCGAACTGGAGAAGGCAGATGTTGCCGAACTGTAGGAAGATGTACTCGGAGGCCAATCGTGGCCGCTAAACGCCGCGCGGGCATTGGCATGCTGGGCTACGGCAACATCGGCCGTGAGGTCTTCGCCTACTACCGCGACCCGCGTACGAACGCGCGCGTCGTGCGCATCGCGCGTCGCAGGTACAACCGCCCGGCGCCGGCGGCCGTGAAGAAGCTGCTGGTGCGGCGCGCGCAGCAGGTGATCGACGACCCGGCGACGGAAATCGTTGTCGAGTTGACAGGCAACGCGGAACAGGGCGCGGCCTACATGCTGGCGAGCCTGGAACGCGGCAAGCACGTCGTGACGGCGAACAAGGAGGCGCTGGCGACGCGCTGGCGGGAGATTATGGCTGCGGCGAATCGCTCCGGCGCATCGATAGGCTTCGGCGCGACCGCCGGCGGCGGCATGCCTGTCGTCCGCGCGATGCAGCGCCACGCGTCAACGGACGAAGTGGAGAGCTTCGCCGGCATCCTCAACGGCACCTGCAACTTCATCCTCACGAAGATGAAGCAGTACGTCGTGCGGCACATGGACGACCCGCAGATTCAGAGGCGCTCGCTCCCTCTAGAGGACGCGCTGAGCCAGGCACAGAAGCTGGGCTACGCCGAGCCGGACCCGACGAACGATATCAACGGCTTCGATACGAAGTACAAGCTGGCAATCCTCAGCAACCTCGCATTCGGCGCGGCGCTTGATCCAGCCGCCATCTACTGCGAGGGCATCTGGGACGACGACCGCCGCATCCTGGCGTCGGATTTCTACTTCCTCCACCACCCGCGCTACCTGGATGGCAAGTACGAGCTGCGCCTCGTCGGCGTCGCGGAGCGGCGTGGCGGCCGGCCGGCCCTGCGCGTGCATCCGGCGCTGATCGCGGCCTCTGGCCCACTGGCCGACCTGGCAGGCGTGACGGAGAACTATAACGGGAGCGTCATCAACGGCCGCCGCCTAGGCACGCAGTTCATCAAAGGTTTGGGCGCGGGCCCGAAGCCAACGACGATATCGATCGCGAGCGACGTCCGCGAGATCGCAGCGGGCGTGCTCCGCGGCGACGGGGGCCCGCCCGCGCCGCCGACGACTCGCGGGCCGGCCCCGGCCGACGTACGGAAGGTTCGCACGAAAGGCTACATCAGGTCGGTATCGCCGGACATCAAAGGCATCTACGCGAAAAAGCTGGAAATCCTGGCGCGGCACAAGGTCAACGTCCAGTCCGTCGTCAACGTCAAGGAGTTCCTCTACGGGCGCGACCGCTTCATGCCGGACTACATCGAGATCGACCCCGCGCCGGACGGCGCCGTCCGCGACGTGCTGAAGGCCTTCGGCCGTCTGCGCGGTGTCCGCGACGCGATGTACTTCCGCGTGCTAGAGCTGTAGGCCGGCGCCCGCCCCTACGGGAACTCCACCTCGTCCACGAGCACCAGCGCCGAGCCTTCCAGCGCGTAGTCGCGAGAGACGGGCAACGTCGGGCAGCAGAGCGGGTCTTCGTCGCGGTGAACGATCGCGTCTAGCTCGATCAGCCCCTCCACGATGCCGATCGACGAGATACCGACACGGTCGCCCAACGACTCGGACGCCACCGCCACCGCAACGCCGTTGTCGTAGACGAGAGCCACCAGCTCGATGAAGGTGCCGCTTCCGCCGGTGTTCGTCGCGAGCGTGACGGCGGCGTCGTCCGCGCCGTCGCCGTTCAGGTCGCCGAAAGCCGCTTCCTGTCCGAACGTCACGGTGGTCTCAGTACCGTCCTCTCCGGCCGCGCCGGAGAACGCACCAGCGGAGAGCCGCACCTCCCCGGACGCCGTGAACTCGGAGGGGTACGTCGCGTTCTGCACCAGCCCGGCCGTGAGGCCGGACGACGGCACAAGCGGCTCGTCGTCGTCGCCGCTGCTGCCGCAGGCAACGGCTGCAAGCGCAGCGATCGCGGTGATGACGGTCACGAACATGGACAGACGGGTGAGCTTCATCGCGGCCTCCTAGGTCAGGTACGGGATATCGACGCCGTAGGCGCCGAGGAAGGCGAGCAGCAGCCCGCGCATGTTCTTGCCGATCAGCACGGCCAGCATGAAGTGCCAGAATCGCATACGGACGACGCCGGCGGTGATGCCGGCTAGCTCGAACGCCGGATTGGGAATAGCGGATAAGATCAGCAGTGTCATGAAGCCGTGGCGTTCCATCAGCCAGTCGATCCAGCGCATCACCCGCTCGACTAGCGGCCGGACGAGCCGCGGCGCCTTCACCTCGCCCTCGCGCGCGACCTCCGAGCCGACGGTGCCCGCCACGTAGGCCGTCACCTCGCCCAGCGCCATCCCTGTGCCGCCCAGCAACCCAACGAAGACCGGGTTGAGGATGTCGCCCTGCTGGATGATCAACGCCTGGCCGACGGCGGTCAGGCCCGGCACGGGGATGAACACCGTCGCGGTGCTGGCCAAGTTGGCGAGGAAGACGCCGCTGTAGCCGAACGTCGCGAAGCGGTCCTCGCTCAGGTCTACCCAGATAGGCAAGATCAGCAGCCCAATCGAGAGGCCGAGCACCAGCGCGCCGAAGACCGCTGCCAGCGCCAGCCGCCCGCGCCGGCTCTTCGGCATGTGGTCTTGCAGCCATTCGTAGGCGGGCACAGACCAGTGAGGGGAGTCCGCCGGCGCGGCGGAGCCGGAGTCCGGTTCCATAGCGACACCTTACCGCGGGCCACTCCCTCCGCCAAAGGCGAAGCCACTGCCTGTGGTGCTGGCCTGCCGCCGCAGGCGGCGGCCTGTTGCTTGACCCGCGCAGCCGCCGCTACTACGCTGTTGCCACCGAGGCCAGGCTGATTCGAGAGGAGCCACCCCCATGCTGACATACGTCGACCGCGTGCAGATCGCCGTGCGAGACCGCACCGCCGCCGAAACGACGTTCCGCAACCTGCTGGGCGCGGAGAAGGTGCGCGAGGACCACAGCGCGCTCAACAACGCCGACCGCAGCGTCGTCCGGGCAGGCGCGACCGAGTTTGAGCTTCTGCAACCCGCAGGCGCAGGGCCGGTGCAGAGCTTCCTCGATAGCTGGGGTGAGGGGCTGCTCACCGCGGGCTTTTCGACTCCGAACCTCTCGGCGCTATCGCAGCGGCTGAGCGACCGCGGCGTCGTCTGGGCGACAGAAGGCGACCAGGTCTACATCGAGGCCGACCAGACCCCCGGGTTGCGCATGGTGCTGACTCAGGAAGGCGACCGCACACAGACGGGCAACATTAGCTACCTCTACGAAATCACGAATCTGATCCGCGATCACGCTGCCGCCGCGTCGTTCTACGCCGAGACGTTCGGACTCGACGCCGAGCGCTTCTCGCCTATCGAGAGCAAGCAGTACGGCTATATCGGCCAACTCACGCTGTTCGACCCGCCGGACCGGCTCGACCGCATCGAATTGTCGCAGACAAACGACCCTGAGAAGGCGATGGGGCGCTACTTCGCCAAGCGGGGCGAATCGATCTACATGTGCTACGCCGAGACCGATAACGTGGGAAATGTAGTCGAAGCACTCCAGCGGCACGGCGCACGCTTCGCCGGCCGTAGTGACGACCCCAATCCTGAGGGCCTCTTCATCCACCCATCGTCGCTGCACGGAGTGCTGATGGGCGTCAGCCGCACCAACCTGGCATGGACCTGGTCCGGCCGTCCGGAGCTGGCAAAGGGGCGAGCATAGCTCGCCATTGAGTCCAGCTTTGCTGGACTCTGGCCGCGCTGCGCGCGGCTTGGACTCCACCAGAGCTGGACTCGGGTCCGTCTTCCCCAGACATCGAGAGAGCAGCACCGGTTCAGGGGTTCAGGAATCGCGGGTGCGGCCGATACTCAACTTGGAGCACCCCTAGGGGTTCTCCCTGACAACCCGCCAGGAGCCTCCGAGAAGGGCAGACCCGGCGAAAGCCGGGGGCGCAAAGCCACGGGTCTACCTCCCTCCCCGCTAGGGATATGACGGCCGGGCTACCGGACCCCTTCGGAGACTACGGCCCGCCGCTTTCCGACCGGAAGGCGGCGGGTATTCACGTCTGCGGCAGTCTCCCGCCGGCAGCTCCCGCCGCGCACATCGTGCCGCCTTCGTGGTATGCTAGCTCCATGACTGAGTTCGGACTGGCAATCCTTATCGTCGGCGCACTGCTGATCACGGACAGAGAGCGCCTCGATTGGGTCACAGCTAAAGCGCGTGAACTGATGGAGTGGATGTCTAGCTAGTTCCCATCTTCTCATCGACAATGGGTCAGAGTTGACTGACCCACCAACCACGCAGGGCTTTCTCCTCGCCGTGCTATACTCCGCAAGACATCGTCCGCCTAAAGGAGGTCCATCCATGAGGACAACACTACTCCTGACGTGCCCCGAGGTCCGAGCGGCCTAGCCAAGGCAACCACCGCTCGACATCGGGTGCGCTCCTGCCCGACTGTCGTTTCGTATCGCGCCATCCCACGCCGACTTCGGCCGTGGACGTGGTGCTTCATTACAAGGAGCATCTCTTGTCTAGTTCTGTCTCTGACCGACCGGCGGCCCACGTGCCGGAAGCTGTCCTTGGCGTCGCCGGCCTCATGTCCACCTACCAACCCACGTGGGCCCTTTGCGGCGGCTGGGCCGTCGACGCCTGGCTCGACCGCCAGACTCGCGATCACCCCGACGGCGATATCGCTGTCTTTCAAGACGACCATCGTGCTCTGTTCGATCACCTCGCCGGCTGGCAGCTGATCGCGCATGATCCCAATGTCGACGGCGGCACTTCCGAGCCCTGGGACGGCCGGCGCCTCGATCTGCCTGGCCACATCCACGGCCGCCTTGACGCGGGCGAAGGACTACCAGACCGCCTCGACGCGGCCACGCAGCAGGGCTTCGGCCTCGACATCCAACTCAACGAGCGCTCCGGCGACGAATGGATCCTGTCGCACGAGCCGCGCATCAGCCTCCCGCTACAGAACGGCGTGCGGCAGTCGCCGTGGGGTCTGCCCACGGTTGTCCCCGAGGTTCTGCTTTTCTTCAAGGCACGCGAACTCCGCCGCCGCGACAAGCTCGACTTCCTCGCCCTTCTCCCCCATCTCACGGATGAGCAGCGAGACTGGGTCCGAGAAGCGTTATCTCTCGTCGGCCACCCGTGGTTGCCTCAGCTCTCGTAGCGTTCGACCAGCCACCGGGTAGTGGGTCAGTTTGACTGACCCACTACCTTCTCATCGCTTTCCTTGACAGCGTACATATGTTCTGTTATGCTCTATCTATAGCAGAACGCCTGTACGACTGGAGCTCGACATGAAGCGACACCGATGCCCCGATTGCGGCGGCCCCCTCGTCTACGGCGAGGGCTGCGCCTGCTGCCCCGTCTGTGGGTTCCTCGCTCGCGGCCCTGCGACAGCTAGGCGACCGGCAACCGTCGGCCGGCGAACGGCCGCAAGACGGCACGTGGCTGCTCAGCGACAGGCCGCCGCCTGACGGCAGGCGTTTACAGGCCGCTCACTCCTCCCTTCTTGGCGAAGCCACAGCGTATTCGTTGACACTCGCTGCCGATACGGTATGATGCCTTCAAGCCGCGTCCGGCGGCCGCTGATCGCGGATACCGGCGAACGGATTACCTGCCACCTCAGCGCCGATCGGGCTGTCCGCGTGGCGCTTCTACGGGAAGGAACCCATGTCCGATCTCACCAATCGCATCCTGACCGTGGGCGTCGCGCTAATCGCCATCTTTCTCTTCTTTCTCGTCATCCTGCTGGCCTGGGGAGCGCCCGATGAGAGCATCGACCTGCTCTTCGACCTCGCCGGCTACCTGGAGGACCACAACAACACCGAGGCGAAGCTGATCATCACGTTCGGCGGTATCATCCTGATGCTGCTGGCGACGCTGCTGGTCATCTTCGAAGTCGTGCCCCCCGAGACGAACGCCCTCGCCGTCACGCGCGCCAGCACGGGCGAGGCCCAGATCGACGCGGAGGAAGTCGTACTGCGAGTCGAGGACGAGCTGCGCCTGCTGCCGCAGATCAGCCAGGTCCAGGCCACAGTGGCCGGCCGCGGCAAGAAGGCGGAGGTGGAGCTCTCCCTGCACGTGACGTCGGACGCCGATCTGGCCGCGACT
This sequence comes from Chloroflexota bacterium, assembly GCA_029262675.1. GTDB lineage: Bacteria > Chloroflexota > Dehalococcoidia > DSTF01 > RBG-16-68-14 > JADFKB01. The sequence continues at coordinate 191,887 of JAJCYW010000018.1, forward strand.
GTGGACGAGGCCTGCCAGCGCACGCGAGCGCTGATGGAGGACCGCATGGGCCTGGAGCTATCGCGGCCACCGCAGGCGGAGATTCACTATCGCGAGTTGCGCGTTGGGCAGAAAGCTGCGGCGACACGGCAGATCGATAACCCGCCACTGCCGACACCAACTGGCCCGCCGCCAGCCGCCCCTCCTTCATCGGCGACATCACCGTCATCCGCGCCACTGCCGCCACCGTTGTCCGCCGCGCCGCCACCGGGCGATGTGCCGCCCGCTGCCGGCGGAACCGCCACCGCGGACCCTGCTGTGGAAGCGAGCGATGACCCAGCCGAGACAACCGAAACAGATCGCCCCGACGACACATAGACGGCTGCCGGCCCCGGCAAACGCCGGTCCGTAGGCAAACAATGAGCCAGCAGAGACAACCAAAGCAGATCGCCCCGCCGGCGCCTGAACGGCTGCCGGCCATCATCGAGAGCCTGCTCTTCGTGGCGGAGGAGCCACAGGAGATCGGCACGCTGGCCAAGACGCTGGGTGTCCCGCGTCAGGGCGTTGAGCGCGCTGTAGAAACTCTCTTGACGTCCGTAGAGAACCGCGGCCTTTTCGTTCAGCGCCTGGGCGACCGCATCCAGCTCAGCACAACGCCAGAGGCGGCACCGTATATCGAGCACTTTCTGGAAGTGGAGCACGGCCACCTCTCCCGCGCATCGCTGGAGACGCTGGCCATCGTCGCCTACCGCCAGCCCGTCACTCGTGGCATGGTAGAGGCCGTCCGCGGCGTCAACTCGGACCACGCGGTATCCACGCTCATCGCGCGCGGACTGGTGGAGGACGTCGGACGCGCACCCAGCCCGGGGCGGCCGGTGCTGTTCGGAACCAGCATCCGGTTCCTGGAGTACTTCGGCCTGCAGCGGCCGGAAGACCTCCCTCCCCTGCCGGAGCTCGTCGCAGCCGAGGGCGAACGGAACGGCGCAGCGCCGGCGGCGCAGAACGGCGCTGACGAAGACGATGACGCGACAGACGAAGGTGAAGGCGATGACGCCGCCGTCGCCATCGAGCCCGGCGAGGCGCACAACGGCGCTGACGAAGACGATGACGCGACCGACGAAGGTGAGGGCGATGACGCCGCCGCTACCGTCGAGCCGGGCAAGGCGCAGGCCGCGACGGATGACTCGCCGATACCCGAGGAGTTCCGCGCCGCGACGCGCGTTCCTGTTGACGGCGACGTCGACGACGAAAGCAGCGTGCAGCCCGCGGCCGGCCCGGAAACGGCTTAGCTTCCGAGCAACGTGGCCCGTCCACTCGTCATGTCCATCCACCTACGATGACGACGATGTCCGTCGGCGTCTGCCTGCTAACGCTCCGGCTGCCCGGCAATGACTCGCTCAAGGGTAAGCGCCAGATCGTGAAATCCCTGACGACGCGCCTTCGGAACAAGTTCAACGTCGCCGTAGCCGAAGTGGCCGATAACGACCTCTGGCAGGTGGCGACGATCGGAATCACGTGCGTATCGAACGACGCCGGCCACGCTCGCGAGATGCTGGATAGCGCCGTCCGGTTCGTCGAGCGCAGCCGCCCGGACACCGAGCTGCTGGACAGCGAAATCGACGTCTCTCCCGCGTTCTAGGACGAGCGCCCCGCGCCATTGGCCGCCGGCCACACGCAGCCTTGAAAGGAGCACACGAATGCCAGCCGTACTGTACGAGCAGCGCGACCGCATCGCCTACATCACGCTGAACCGGCCGGAGGCGCTGAACGCGTTCAATCGAGAGATGCACCAAGAGCTACGCGAGATCTGGCAGGAGTTCCGAACGAACGACGACGTCTGGGTCGCGGTCGTCTCGGGCGCTGGCGAACGCGCCTTCTCGGCGGGCGCGGACGTGAAGCAGATGGGCGAACAGCGGGAAGGACCCGCACCCAGCTTCTGGGAGACCTGGTTTGGCGACAACTTGCAGCAGGGCCTGGAGGTCTGGAAGCCGACGATCGCCGCCATCGACGGCTACTGCCTGGGGGAGGGCCTGACGCTCAGCCTGGCCTGCGACTTCCGCATCGGCTCGGAGCGGGCCAGCTTCGGCTACCCCGAAGTCAACCTCGGCATCGCAACTATTGTGGGCGCCGTGCGCTCGCCGCGCGTCGTCGGGCTCGGCAACGCGCTCGAACTGCTGCTGGTGGGCGACCGCGTCGACGCCCAGCGCGCCTACGATATGGGACTGCTGATGCGCGTCGTCCCCGCCGGCCAGGCGCTGGCGGAAGCCGAGAAGCTGGCGCAGCGGCTCTGCCGCAACGGTCCCCTCGCCGTGCGCTGCACCAAGGAGGTCGCGGTGCGCTCGCAGCAGCTTCCGTTCGCGGACGCGGTGCGGATGGGCGAATCGCTGCGCCGCCTCGTTAACGCCAGCGACGACGCGCGTGAGGGCCCGCAGGCCTTCCGCGAGAAGCGAGCGCCACAGTTTAAGGGTCGCTAGCGCGGGCGCGCGTTACCGCGCGGCAACGATCGTAATGACGGTATCGGCCTCGACGAGCGTGCCTGGTGACGGGCTCTGCTGGAAGATCAGCCCTTCCCCAACATCGTCGTTCTCGACTTCGATCACCAGGTAGCGCATCCCCGCCGCCTCCAGGGCAGCTACCGCCACCAGGACGTGCTCGGTTTCTAGATTTGGCACCACGCCCGGCTGGATGGTCAGCGGCGCCCGAGGCTCGTTGATTACGGGGCTCGGCTGCTCAGCCCCTAGCCCGATTTCGGTCGGCTGCGCTGCCACGGGGTCAACGACGACCTGCGTTTCGCCACCGTCGCCGCGACTCCAGAACAGCAGCATGCCCGTGACGAGCAGGAGCACGATGACCACTCCGGCCACGGCCCAACTGGCCGAGATCAACGGCGTCGTCGCCTCGCGGCCGACGTCCGGGAGCGGCGGCAGCATCGGCTCCGGGCGGGCGCCCGGCAGTTGCTGCACAAAGGATGCGGCGTCCAGGCCCAGGTACTGCGCGTAGGTGCGCATGAAGGCGCGCGCGTAGACAGGCGCCGGAAGGACTTCCAGGCGGCCCTCTTCGAGCGCCTGCAGGTACTTGCCGGAGATACGAGTATCACGCTCCACGTCCCGGAGCGTGAGTCCCCGCGCCCTGCGCGCCTGAATTAGATCTTGACCAAGCTGTTCAGTAGTCATGCAAGTTTCGTCATGCCGACTATAGCCAGGGTCGCGGTTGGGGACAAGCGGTGCGTTGTGGCCCGTGATCGCGGCCGATAAGATGAACGTACGACAGACGACACCACAAGGAGCAACATTCGTGCGCGTTCTCGTCATCGGCGGCACGCGGTTTATCGGCCCGCCCGTCGTTCATCGACTGATCGATATGGGCCACGAGGTGACCGTCTTCCACCGCGGCTTCGCGGAAGCCGAGCTGCCGCCCCGCGCCGGCCATCTCCACGCGGACCGCATGGAGCTGCCGGCCCACGTGGAAACGATTCGCGCGTTCGCGCCGGATCTGGTGCTGGACATGGCAGCCTTCACGCGGGCGGAAGCGGAAGCAATGGTGCAGACCGTACGCGGCATCGCCAGGCGCCTCGTCGTACTCAGCAGCCAGGACGTCTATCGCGCCTACGGCATCTTCCACGGGACCGAGGCCGTGCCCGTGATCCGGGCCCCGGCGACGGAGGACTCGCCGCTTCGAGAGCAGCTTTATCCGTACCGCGGCGACGGCCGTGGACTCGACGACTACGAGAAGATCCTCGTCGAACGCGCCGTCACCGGCATCCCCGGGCTGCCGGCGACGATCCTCAGATTACCGATGGTCTACGGGGAAGGCGACTACCAGCACCGGCTGCTGTTCGAGTTGCAGCGGATGGACGACGGCCGCCCCGCGATCCTGTTAGAGGAGCGCTTCGCCCTCTGGCGCTGGACGCGCGGCTACGTGCAAAACATCGCCGCCGCCATCGCTAACGCCGTCAGCGACGCGCGCGCAACGGGGCGCACCTACAACCTGGGCGAGCCCGCCGCGCTTTCGTACGCGGACTGGGTGCGCGCTATCGGGCGCAACGCCGGCTGGGCGCGCGAGCTGCTGCTGTTGCCTGCCGACCGCCTGCCACCGGCGCTGTGGCCCCCGGCCGGCAACTACGACCAACATCTGGTCGCAGATACCGGCCGGATCCGCGTCGAGCTTGGCCAGCGCGAGCCGGTCGCGCGCGACGAAAGCCTGGTACGCACTATCGCATGGGAGCGCGCCAACCGTCCCAGCAACGCCGCGGCGCTGCTAGACTACGCCACCGAGGACGCCGTCCTGGCATCGTTGAGCGGCGGTGTTACTAGCCCGCCCGGGCCGCCCGGCAGTGCCGGGCCGCCCGGCGCCCCTGCACTGCTACCATAGCGCTATGTGTCGCAGCATCAAGACGCTCCGCCGCACCAGCGAGCCGGCCAGCGATGAAGAGATCGCGGCGGCGGCGCTGCAGTTCGTGCGCAAAGTGAGCGGGTATCGAAAGCCTTCGCGGGCTAACGAAGAGGCGTTCGACGGCGCGGTCGACGAGATCGCCGCCGCGTCCCGGCGGCTGCTCGATTCGCTCAAGACCCCCGGCAGCGCGCGAGCCGGCTAGCGAGGCGCTAGAAGACCTCCGGGCACCAGGGCAGCGGCTCCCAGGCAAACATGGCGTCGGCACGGCGCAGCGCGGCCTCATCGCCTTCGATGCGACCGGCACGCGCCAGTGTCGAGAAGCGGACGCCGCCAAGTAACGCCGCGCCGAGGTCGCCGACACCGAGCGTAATCTCCGGCGTCAACTGGGACGGGCGACAGTACGCCCCTTCCGGCTCCGCTTCCAGATCGTAGGTGCCGGCGGCCCAGCCACCAGACTCGTCCTCCACGCGCAGCGTCAGCCCGCCTTCTGCCGCGTAGTGGCGGCCCTGGAGCGCGGCGGCGACATCGACGATTCGCAGCCAGAGGGAGTCGTGCGGGCGCCGGACCAGCCGGCGAGGGTCGGCCAGCATCCAGAGCAGCGGCTCGTCTATACGGCGGAAGTGGGCGCGGATCTCGGCGATTAGGTCGACGCCGAAGATGTAATTCCAGAGTCCTGCGTAGGCGGCGTCCGTGGCCGCGATCAGTTCCTGCACGGCGAGAGTGCCGTTCGGCACGCCGTCCTTGTCGTCCCCGCGGATGCGGTAGCGCACGTAGCCCTGGGCTTTGCCGTCCTCTTCATAGACGACGAAGAATCGCCCGGAAAAGGGACCGCGGCCGCCATCGCGCTCAGGGATGGAGTGGTGCTTCCACCACGTCTCGCTGCGGCCGTAGGCCCCGGGTTGGCCGGCGCGGAATCGATCGTAGACCGCCGGGAACGTCTTTAGCGCTTCGTCGCGCTTGATCATGCGGACACGGCCGTTGGCCTCCGGCCCGTGGGCCAGCGTCGTTCGCAGGCGGTCGATCTTGAGGTCGACGCCCTCAGCAGCCAGGCCATAGCCGAAGCGGCCGTAGATGATGCTCTCAGAGGCCCAGAGCGCCGCGAATGGCTCGCCGCGCTCGCGAACGTCGTGCAGTTGTCGCTGCATCATGCCGCTGAGCACGCCTCGGCGGCGGTGCGTCGGCGCGACGGTAATCCAGGTCACGCCGGCCGCCGGCAGGGCACCACCGGGAACGGTCATATTGAACGAGAAGATGCCTGCCGTGCCGACGAGCAGCCCGTCGTCGAACGCGGCCAGCGTGCGGTCGAACTCACAGGTGGCCTTCGTATCTTCCGCCTCGTCCGGCCGCGGCTGTGGGGACCCGAAGCCGACGGCCATCGCGGCGTAGAACGTATCGAACTCGTCGGGCGTGATCGGGCGAATCTCGATACTCACACTGGCCTCCAATTATGGGTCACTTGAGGGACTAAGGAGCAGTGTATCATCTAGCCTACCCGCCTGCGTGTCTGTTGGTAAACCTGCCCGGCTTCACCGGCTATACTTTGGCGGAACGCCGAACCAACGGAGGAGCAGCCATGCCAGAGAACGATCGCGACGACTTCCCGACCTACGCCGAGCTGTGGGAGCGCAGCGACGCGCCCGCCGGCTCCAACTGGGGCCTATTCGGCGCGGACGACCAACTCGGCACGGTCAACTTCCTGACGCCGCAGCGCGTCGCCGCAGCGGCCCGGCTGGCGCGGCGCGGCGATGTCTTCCGGCTCGATTTGCCGCTGCACCTGCCGGACCCGCCCCTCTTCGGTCGCGGAGCGTACCGCCAGACGATCCACAACTCGCCGCGACGGCGGATGGGTAACGACGACCATCTGGACAACTTCTGGCTGCAGGCCTCGAGCCAGTGGGACAGCCTGGCACACGTGGGCCACCCCGAGCACGGCTTCTACAACGGCGTCCAGCCGGAGGACGTGACCGGCGAGGAAGGTTCGAAGAACGGCCTCGACCACTGGGCGAAGCGCGGCATCGCCGGCCGTGGCGTGCTGCTCGACGTCGCGCGCTATATCGAGTCGCAGGCCGAGCCTGTCGACGGTTTCTCCAGCCGCCCGATTACGATCGCCGAGCTCGACGCCACGGCCGCCGAGCAGGGCGTGACGCTCGCGGGCGGAGATATCGTGCTCGTGCGCACGGGCTGGGAGGAAGCCTACATGGCGGCAGACCAGGCCGCGCGCGATTCTGTTGCTGCCGACCTCCACGCGCCTGGCCTGGAGGGTAGCCGTGAGATGGCGGGCTGGCTCTGGGACCACCGCGTCGCGGCAGTGGCGGCCGACTGCCCGGCGCTGGAGACCTGGCCCTGGCAGGCGGGCGAATCGCTCCACGTGCTGGCGCTGGCGCTGCTGGGCCTGCCGTTCGGCGAGCTGTGGAGCCTGGAGGAGCTGGCGGCCGATTGCGCGACGGACGGAATCTACGAGTTTCTGCTCACGTCCGCGCCGCTCTACCTGCGCGGGGGCATCGGCTCGCCGCCGAACGCCTTGGCTATCAAGTAGCATCAAGTGACCATAACAAAGAACCAGGACGCTCACTCCATGTTGACGAGGATTGGAGTAGGCATCCTGGCTCTTGCGGCGGGCATTCCACAGGAGGGGGAGCAATTCCCGTGGTTTACCCTTCGAACTCACTATAGGCCGCAGGTGTTAAATAATGACTAACAACTCGATAAGAAGCTGCACGCGTTATGGCCTGTAACGAATCGTGATCGACGACGCGACTGAAGAGGCGCTGGCGAAGCTGTCCGGGAGCGCCAGAAGGCTGCTGGACTACCTGGCCGTGATCGAAGGTCCGGGTCGGTACGCCGTCCTCCGCCACCTGGCCCGCGCATCGGAAGAGGACATGGTCGTCGACCTAGGAGAGGTCGTCGAGGCGGGCCTCGTCGAACATGTCTCCGGAGCGCCGAACGACTACGACTTCACTAACCCAGAGCTGCGCACACACCTGCTCGCCCGCATCGGCGAGATGCGCCTGCCGAAGCTGCGTGCCCGCGCCGAGAACGCCATCCGTCGCGTCTCCGGAGATCTGCGCGAGGAACCATAGTCCCGCGCCGCTTCAGGCGGCGCAGCCGTTCCCAGAACGGCGGCTAGCGCTTGCGGCCTGCGCGCGCCGGCGACATACTATCCCCGCAACGCCATGGCTGACACGACCGTACTGCTCCACAGCACGCTGATCGACGGCACAGGCCGCGATCCTCAAAATGACGCGACCGTCGTCGTCGACGGCGAACGCATCGTCGCGGTCGCCGCGGGCGCGTCGTTCGAGCCGCCGCGCGACGCCGAGGTGATCGATTGCAGCGGCCTCTGCCTGATGCCGGGCCTCACTGACGCGCACACGCACCTCGGCATCGTCGGTACGGACATGTCGGGGGCCGCGCGAGAGCCGGCTGGCATCCTGGCGCTGCGCATCGCCAAGGTGATTGAGGAGACACTGGACGCCGGGTTCACTACCGTCCGCGACGCCGGCGGTATCGATGGCGGCTGGGCGCACGCCGTCAGCTCCGGCCTGCTGCGAGGGCCGCGGATCCTGCCGTCCGGCTCGATGATCTCACAGACCGGCGGCCACGGCGACTGGCGGCCCCGCTTCTCGGACGACCCGCCGCGACAGACGGTGCCCGGCCTCTTCGCCTTCCCGGAGCTCTGCGACAGCCCCCACGCCGTCCGGCGCGCCGCCCGTGAACAGCTCCGGCGCGGCGCAACGCAGATCAAGGTGATGGCGTCCGGCGGCGCGATGTCGCCGACCGACGAGCTCATGCACTCCCAGTTCACGGTTGACGAGCTACGCGCGGCCGTCGAGACGGCAGAAGCGACCGGCACGTACGTGCTTTCCCATGCCTACGCCCCTCCGGCGATCCGCAACGCACTGGATGCCGGCGTGACGTCGATAGAACACGGCAACTTCATCGACGAGGAGACGGCAGCGGCCATTAGATCGCACGACGCCTGGCTAGTGCCGACGCTGGCGACGTACGACCTGATCGACCGCTTCGGCGAGGCCGGCGGCGTGCCGGAGACGAACCTGCGAAAGATCCGCCAGGCCAAGGAGCGCGGCAACGAGGCCGTCCGCATCGCCGCGGACGCCGGCGTGCAGATAGGCTCCGGCTCCGACCTGCTCGGCCCGATGCAGCCGCTGAAGACGACGGAACTGACGCTGAAGGCCGCGATCCTCGGCCCCATGGCCGCGATCACGTCGGCGACGCAGCACAACGCCAGGCTCTTCCGTATGGAGGACCGCATCGGCACGGTCGAGGCGGGCAAGTGGGCGGACCTAATCGCCGTTCGCGGCAACCCGCTCGACGACATCACCGTGCTGGAGTCGGCCGAAAACGTCCGCCTGGTGCTGAAGCAAGGCCAAGTGCTGAAGCGGCTGGACGACTGAGCAACTGCCTACTAAGCACCGGGTCGAAGGTTCGAGTCTTGGCGGGGACGCCATCCCTTCTTCCTAGATACGGATTACACACGGGTGCCAGCGGCTCTGAGCGGCCTCGTGCCCTCTATGATGTGCCGCAAAAAGGCCCTGCGGAAGCACAACGTACCTGTATCAACAGACGTCGCCGGGTGAACGGCGTTTCATGCTAGACTAGGCGCGCCGTAGGCAACGCGAGAGCCACACCGTTGCCCGCTCTATACGTGAGGCGGAAGCTGTTCATGAAGAGACTCGCGCTCGTACCGCTGCTCGTCATCCCTACCGCGTTCGCGCTTGCCTTGACGTACGGGATGGCCGCAAGTGGGCCGGCGGGCGATCCAAGAGAACAGAGTGTCGAAGTCGCAGTGAATGTAGAGACCGACCCAGGATTTCACGCCAAACACATTGGAATGCCGGAGAACATCAAACTGACGATCAGGTTTCGTCCCGGTAACGACAATGACCGTATCACCATCAGCGGACCCGCCCCCTGGGTCGAAGCGTCCGATTTCGAATTTGAATTGGGGTTCGGTCATATTCCTGGCCTCTCACGCCCCAACGGACAAGCGAACGCGTCTGGGAGGGGTACGGTCGCGGGCATCGAAAACGTTGCGGTGAACTTCCAGGGAACGTATGACCCTGACAACCCGTCGGCAGTAATCACGGGCTTGTATGAAATGGGAGTCCAGGTAGACGG
>JAJCYW010000019.1 GCA_029262675.1 Chloroflexota bacterium
GTTGAGGGACGTTGCCAGGCCGGGGCGGAAGGCGTCGGGCCGGGCCGCGGCGAGTTCGCGGCGGATGGTCACAGCCTCCAGCGCCGCTTCCAGCGCCCGCTCGCGCTTGCCCATTTCGCTCAGGCGGATGGCCAAGTTACTGAGGGACGTCGCCAGGTTGGGGCGGAAGGCCTCGGGCTGGGCCGAGGCGAGTTCGCGGTAGAGGTCCGCGGCCCCCTGCGCCGCTTCCAGCGCCTCCTCGCGCTTGCCCAGGTCACTCAGGCGGACGGCCAGGTTGTTGAGGGACGTTGCCAGGCCGGGGCGGAAGGCGTCGGGCCGGGCCGCGGCGAGTTCGCGGCGGATGGTCACAGCCTCCTGCGCCGCTTCCAGCGCCTCTTCGCGCTTGCCCAGGTCGCCCAGGCGGTTGGCCAGGGTGGTAAGGGACGTTGCCAGGTCGGGGCGGAAGGCGTCGGGCCGGGCCGCTACCAGATCGCGAGAGATGTCCGCGGCCTCCTGCGCCGCTTCCAGCGCCTTCTCTCGCTTGCCCAGGTAGCTCAGGCGGACGGCCAGCCTGTTGAGCGAGGCTGCGACGGTTGCCTGAGTTTCTGGAGTTCCCAGCCCGCCCCTCTTCTCACGGCTCAAATCTACAATTGACTTCTCTAGTCGTGCGGCGAAATCTCTCAGGACGAGCGTCTGCTCGGGAAGTTGATTCGCGATGTCGGTCAGCCAGGCCAGGTCTTCCGGCCCCTCCGCAACAAGCTTGTCCAGCCATGCTAAGGGAGCTTGGACGCTATCGCTTGCGTAGTCCTGCGCCGTGCGGATCACGGTTGATGACACCCTATCGCCGGCTATTTGCGCGGCGCGGGCGGCTGTTGACGCACTCGATTCTGGCGTCAACTTGCCCAAGACCTCAACGAGAACCGCCTCAGCAATGAAATCCGGCAATATTTGGCCTACACCGGATTCCATGCTGGGCAGCGCTTCCTGTAGAGCGCGGTACACCGTTGCCCGCTCTGCCATGTCGTAGCCGTGTTCCTCGCGTTCCTCTTCTATTGCCTGGCGCGTTTCAGCGTCACTCAGGCCGCCACAAAGCGTCACGTAGGCCGCCATGTGACGTAGGAGGGCTGGCTCGAAGCCGTGTTCCTTGGCGATGCTGTCGATGCGCGTAAGCTCGTGATCCGCCACCCGGAAGCCAAGGTCGGTTCGACTCAGTGCGAGCGCGTTGTTGACTCCTGCCTTGGCGGCGACGAGGCCGGCCATCATGAGAAAGAGCGGCTCACCAGCCCACTCCAGTGTTTCAAGCTGTTGGTCGAAGTATTCGTCGTCTCCCTTGGCTGGCGGCCCTGCCTCGGCGCCGGCCAGCTCCATGACGCGGGCAAGAATCGTTCGCCGGATCTCTGTCTTATCCAATGCTGCTAGCGTCACGGGTTCAGCAGGATCTAGGAGCTGTTGAACAACGTCAGAGTCGCTGCTTCCCCGCCCAAAGGCCTCGGTCCACCATCCGCCGTTGGCGTTGGCCCAGCGCTCCAGGAGCAGCACGCGTAGCGGAGGCTGCTGCTGGTCACTGCTGGCGGTGGCCTCCGTGCCATCCGCGAGCCGCGCCAGCCAGGCAAATATGGCCTTGGCTCGGCCTGCCGCGTAGTCAATCACCACCAATGTAGGCCCGTCGCGCCGCCAGGAACCTGACCCCTGTTGGCTCAGTAGCCGGTCAATCTGGCCGCTGGAAACGAAGCCTGCGTTCCAACCTTGGGCTACTGCCTGTTCGCACAGCTCCAGTGCCAGCCTGGTCTTGCCCGCTCCTCCTGGACCAACAACAACGCGGACGGCCACAGGCATCGCGCTGCCCAGCCACTTGTTCAGGCTGCCTAGGTCCTCGTCGCGCCCCAGCAGGGGAATACTCCGGGCGTACGGGGTCAGAGTGTTGGCGCTGACTTCGCCGCCTTTGTCGAGGCGCAAGCTCTCGTACAAGGTGAGTGTTGGTCCCGCGGCCAACTCGTCGGAGAGCTCTTCTATCTTCCGGGAAAGCTGGTGGGACAACTGGCTGATTCTGGTTTCCAATACGTCGTTCGCAACCAAGCTCTCGAGGGGTAGCAGGCCGCGAAGCCCCTCGTGGACACGTTCGATGAAGTCCCTGATCTGCGCCTGGGCAGGCTCGCTTAAGGCGGTCAGAGCATCTGGCAACTGCTTATCTTCTCGCCGAAAGACTGAAGCGACTGCCTCAGCTCGCTCTTCGGTGAGCAGCACCCCGGAGACTTCCTCCTTGAGATCTGACCTGAGATCTGGGTCGATATCTGGGTCGTCACACTCCTGGATAGTCTTAGTTGCCGCATCTTCGTAGACGCGCCGAATCCTTCGCCGGAGGAAGAAGTCTCGGATCCGCCGGTCTGCAAGGGTTAAGGCGAAGCGGCCAGCTGCCGCCGAGAGCGTGGCTAATTCCATGAATCCCCACCTGTTGGTCTATGGACCGCCCATCAGTTTCGCCTGCAGTCTAGGCGCGGAGTCATTGGCCTGGCAAGGTCGCACCCACCCCACTGCCACCTCCCCCTTTCGGGGGTGGGGGCAGAAGCGTAGCTTCTGCAAGCTCATCGTCAGATGAGCCGCTCACTGCCGGTGAGCCCTTCGCACTAGCCCGCCTCCCGGCTACGATTACCTGATCGAGAAGGGAGAGCAGATGCTCCGTACGCCGGCCGTCGCCATTGTCCTGTTGGCGCTAGAACATACCGAAATCAATCAAAGAAAACGGCCGCGTGGCCCCGTCTGGGTTCGAGGGAGTGTGCAAGAACGCGGAACACGATCAATCAAAGCGGGGCGTTCTCGCTGGAGCTGCCACGTAGTCCGCATGGCGTCGACTGTGAAGTCTGCTCCGAGGCTGGCGGCCGTCTTTAGGTCTGGCGTCCGCTACGGCGCCCTGCCGGAACAGCGTGCTTCGCCGGCACGGACGTGCGCGGCGGATCGCGGCGTAGCCGGAACGCGAAGGCGTTGAGCCGGCGTTCGTCGATCGGTGTGCCATCGCTGTACACGAAGAGCATTGGGATCTCGTGCTGATGCCGCAGCAGGCTCTCACTCGCCAGCGCGGGGCCGCAACCCCACCCGCTGATGCACACGACGCCGTCGCACGTACCTTCGTGCCAGGCGTGCATTACCGAGCCGACGATCACGGGCGTCTCGCCTTCAGGATGCCGGTCCGTCAGGGGTTGCGCGGCCCGCTGCATGGCTCGGATGTTCGTGATCGGCAGCCAGGGGTGGTACTTTCGCACGCCCCCGTAGAACTCGCGCGTCATGCGCCTCATTTCGCGCTTGACGATCTTGTTCATGACTGGGTGCGATGGTACGCCGAAGAGGTCGCTGATCCGCTCCTCTGCCAGGTACTCGATGATCATCGCAATAGGCTCTACGACTACATGCAGGCCCCGTTCGTTGAGCCGCCGGATGATGTCGTCGTTCGCGGCCGGCATCGCCTTGATGTAGAAGTCGCCCGCCAGGTACACCGTCCGCCTCGTTGAGTCGGCGCCAGCTTGTGATGCCAGATCTGCGAAATCCTTCGCGGCGCGGCGATTGACCGCAGCTAGCGCTTCGATTACCGGTACGCCGTCCTCGCTCTTGTGCGAGGGACGCTCTAGCAGCTCCTCCGCCTCGTGGCAGTACTGCTCGTAGAGGGCGTCGCACTCGCCCGGGCGGCCCTCAAGCGGGCGGTAGTAGGCGGCGAGCTGCGTCAGGATGTCCTCCGTCAGCGTGCTGGCGTAGGTCTTCGCGAAGTTCAGTACGGGGTCCCCGTCGTTCCCCGACATGCCGTGGGCCACGCCGATCGGCCGGGCGGACTGCATGTGCTCCAAGGACATCTGGTCCTTAACTGAATAGAGGCAGAATCGGCACATTCCTTCGCCCGTCGTTTGCATCAAGTAGATGGGCTTGTCGCCGGAGTCGTCTTCCAGGGTCTTACGGAAGCTTCCCCAGAGGGCCTGGTAGGCGAGGCATTCCTTTCCTGAGCAGTCGCGCTTGGCAAGTTGAATCGCAGCAGTAGTGGTGGGGCCCGCAGACACCGCATCGAACCCGAACGAGCGCATGGTCGCGGCACGCATCGACGCGAGGCGTTCGCCCAGCGCGGGCAGTACGATGCGCGCGTTCATGGCCTCCTCGGCGGGGACGGGTGGCAGAGGTTCCAGCAGGCGCAATCGCTCAGCTGGTACGGGTGACGGCCGGCGGTCGTGCTGCCGGACTGCGTGCAGGAACGCCTGGACCCGTGTGATGTACCCCGCTGTGCCACCGTGGCCGTCGGTCTCGAGGCCCGTGTGGGGGTAGCCATCCATGAGCTTGGCGTAGATCTGCTCCGTGAACGAGCCCGGTCCGCAGCCGAACGACGTGAGCAACAGCGGGTAGGCGTCGCCGCGGTCGCGGCAGGCCGCGGCCACGCGCAGTTCGCGGTTCGCCTCCGCCCAGAACATGCGCGGCATCAGGTGGACATCCGCGGGGATCGGGAAGCAGTCCATGGGAATAGCGAGCACGCCGTTATCCCGAAGCAGGCGCGGGATGCCCGCGTTGATGTTCTGATCGTGGATGACGTGGAGCGAACCACAGACGGCGACAACGGGTATGCCGAGCCTGCGACCGTACTCCAGCGTGCGCTCGCCGATGGCTGCGAGGTCGGCCTCAAAGCGGCGCTGCGCTTCGGCGGCCCGCTTCAGGGCCGGCGCCACGCCGCGTGCGCCGCCTGTGAGAAGGACCGCCAGCGCGCGCGCCTGGCTTCGAATTTCCTTGCTGTCGAGCCCGTCGTCGAACGAGAGCAGCGGGTGTAAGACCTTGGTGGAACGTCCTTGAGCACGGATGGACTCTCGTAGCATGTCGGGGAGACTCTGTTCCATGGGGCAAGTGCGTCCGCTGCTGCCATCGCGATCATCCAGCGTTAGGATCTTGGGAAAGAGGAGCCGGTCCACGTTGGTGTCCGTCGTTCCATGCGCGATCTTGACCGGGGCGCAGGCATCGTAGGAGTAGCATCGTTGTTCTCCGCGGGCGAGCGATTTCGAGTCGGGGCGCAGGACGCGCACGCCGAAACCGAGCTCGCGGACGAACGTAACCAGCCATGGGAAGATAGCGTACAGGGCACCAACAAACGGCAGCGCCACGATGTTCTCGCCGTGCTGGTCCTCTAGATATGGAGCCAGCAACTTTTCGCGCTCGTCGAAGGCGCTCGGCGCCTCCTGCGGCAGCTTGGGACGCATCGCGGTCGAGATTTCGTATTTGGGGCAGGCGCCGCCCGAGTGGACGGTCTGCAGGCTGCCGTCCACTTTGACTGTGGTCCTCTCGATGCTACAAAGTGTCGCGCAGTTCCGATCGCGGCACTGGAACTCACTGCGGTCGACGACCTTCGCTCCGAGCGCGTCACTCAGATCGAATGCCGGTGCCGCTTCGAGCTCCGCCGCACCAAGCTCCTCCAGGGCACAGAGTCCGATTCCCCAGCCGCCCATCGCGCCCGGGTTGGCCGGCACCACGACATCGCGGCCGGTTACGGCCGCCAGCGTCCAGGCCAACGCCGGACCCGTGGCGGGCTTCCCCTGGAAGAAGATGCGCCGGCCGAAGGTTCGCTGCCCCATCACGCGGTCGATGTAGTTGTGAATGACGGAGTACTGAAAGCCGCCGAAGAGCTCCGAAATCTCGAAGCCTTCGTTGCTAGCCTCGGCCGCCGCCTCGGCGACGTGTACGGTACACATCTGCCCCAGTTCGGGCGGAGCCTCGGCCTGCTGGGCCAGTTCGGTAAACTCCTCGATATCTTCGATCCCAAAGAATACGCTCTGTTCTTCGAGGAACGAGCCGGTCCCGGCGCTGCAGGCTCTGTTCATGTCACTCTCGATGATCTGGCCGCCGGCGATCTGGATGAACTTGGCATCCTGGCCGCCGATTTCGACGACCGATAGGCTCTCGCCAGCGTCCTCGTCGCATCGAATCGCGGCCGTGGCATGAGCAACGATCTCGTTCTGGACTAGGACGCGGTCGTTGCACTCTGGGAAGGCGGCTCGCAGGACGGTCGCGGCTGCCTCGCGGCCCGAGCCGGTGAGAGCGATCGCGCGCACGTCGGGCTTGGTTCGGTCGCAAATGGCCGCGATTAGGCGCTGGGCCGCCTCGACAGGGTTCCCGCGAGTGCGATCGTATACGTCAAGGACCGCCTCGCCCGTTTCGACAGACGTGAGGACAGCCTTGCTGCCCGTCGATCCGAGATCGAGCCCGAGGATGGACGGCTCACGTTCGGAGTTCGGCGGTACGGGCTTCGTCTGGAGGCGCTGCACGCGATCCGCGAACTCCCGGGGGGCCTTCAGGTTGCGAAACCGGCGGGCTTGTGTGCGTATCAGGACTTCTGGATCATCGGGAAGAGCCGGCGCGTCTGCCGAGAGAATCTGCTCGCTTGCAAGAGACAACGCGCCGATCGCTTCGAGGTACAGCGCCTGATCGGCAACGCGCACCTCTTCCCCGGCCGCCTCTCCGATGCCGCCGACGAGCGAGCGGATGCGGGAGCAGCCCCCGATGACATACACGGGACCGTCAACGCGCGCTCGAGCGAGCAGGGCGGAGACGTATGTTCCCACTGAGTTGAAATAGCCGCGGAAAAGCTCGTCCGCGCTCCGGCCCTGGTTCCCGAAGTGCGTCATCTCGCTCTTGGCGAAGACCGAGCAGCGCGCCGTGATCGGGATCGACTCGCCCGCAGCCAGGGCTGCCTCGTCCGCTTCCTCGATCGAAAGTCCGAAGCGGCCGGCGATCTTGACCATCGTCTCACCGGTGCCCGACGAGCACTTGTCGTTCTGCAGGAACTGGACGCGCCCGTCGGCCGATCGGGCGAGCACCGCGTAGCCGCGCGCTCCGATGCTGACCAGGTTTAGCGGCCCATCGCCCATCACGTGTGACAGGGCGGACTGCAAGCAGGCGTCTTCGGGCAGGCCCGACAGCGCTGGGGCGACGAGCTCTTCCGCGTGGAATCCCGTCGCTCCGAGAGCACTGCACGAAGCTATGTCCTCATGGACGTACCAGTCTCGGAACGCGTCCATCGGGCGGCCGTCGTGCTCGACAAGCTCCGAGTTCTCGATGCTGAGCTGGCCGTCCGGGCTCACCCGTCCGACGACGAATTTGGCCGTCGCCTTGCCCAGGTCACAGCCTGCAAACCTGTGAATCCCTTCGCGGCCTGTCGAACTCGGCATTCGGTTCCTCTCCCTCGGCGGCCGTCAGACATGCCTAACTACTGCGCTTCACATATGCACAGATACACGAGCCCGCGGCTCATGCTCACATTGACAGATTTGTCTGCGATCCGGCGAGAGGCAAACGGCCCTAATTACCCGGCACGTGCAACTTTTTAGCTTCGAATCTGCGCCTTTCGGCACTTGACGGCGGCGGCAAAGGGGCCTCAGAATCGCCACAGCGGGCAAGGGAAAAAGACGGAATTTGGAAAACGGAGGTAGCTGATTGTGAGCATGGCCAAGGCTCGGCAGCCTTCCCCCCAGCCTTCCCGAAAGCAACTGCTCGAGTTCTACGAATCGATGGCGCTGATTCGTGCTTTCGAAGAGCGATTCGTCGCGCTCGTCACACAGGGCAAACTCGTAGGAACGGGCCACCTCTGCGTCGGGCAGGAGGCGGTCGCCGCCGGCGTTTGCGGCGCCCTGGAGGAAGACGACTACGTCACCTCCACCCATCGCGGCCACGGGCACTGCCTCGCCAAGGGTGTCGACCCGAACGAAATGATGGCGGAGCTCTTCGGAAAGACGACCGGGACGTCCAAAGGCAAAGGCGGCTCGATGCACATCGCGGACTTTCGAAAGGGGATGCTCGGCGCCAACGGGATCGTTGGAGCCGGGATGCCCATCGCCTGTGGCGCGGGCTTGACGGCCAAGCTGACGAAGTCTGGGAGGGTCGCCGTTTCGTTCTTCGGCGATGGGGCCGCAAACATTGGGTCGTTCCATGAGGCCCTCAACCTCGCTTCGGTGTGGAACCTCCCTGTCGTGTTCGTCTGTGAGAACAACCGCTACGGTGAGGCGACGCCGGTCGAGTACGCGCTCGCCGCCGACCACGTGGCGGACAGGGCCGTCGCGTACCGGATGCCAGGCGTGATCGCCGATGGCCAGGATGTGGTCGACGTTTACGCGAAAGCGCGGGAGGCGGTCGACCACGCGCGCGCCGGCGAGGGGCCGGTGCTCCTGGAATGCGAGACGTATCGTTACTACGGGCACTTCCTGGGAGACGCGGCCGGCTATCGGACCGCCGAGGAAGTCGAGTCGTTCCGGTCGCGCGACTGCCTGATCCTGCTCGCCGAACGGCTGCGGCGAGATCACGAAGTAGGCGAGAACCAGCTCGACGGAATCAGAGCGGAGATGGAAGCGCGCCTGGACGAGGCCTTCGCGTTCGCGGAAGCGAGCGACGATCCAGCGCTTGATGAACTGACGACGGACGTGTACGTGAGCTACCCATGACCGCCGAAGAACGTGTCATCACTACCCGAGAGGCGATTAACGAGGCGATACGAGATGAGATGCGCCGCGACAGTTCCGTGATCCTGCTGGGCGAGGATGTTGCCGGCGGCGCGGGTCGAGAGGCCGAGGGCCTAGCCGACGCCTGGGGCGGGGCTTTCGCGGAGTACAAAGGCCTACAAACGGAGTTCGGATCGGAGCGGGTGCTCGACACTCCGATCTCGGAGATAGGCTACTTGGGTGCGGCAGTCGGCGCTGCAGCTACTGGCCTGCGGCCGGTGGCTGAGTTGATGTTCGTCGACTTCATAGGCGTTTGCCTGGACCCGATGATGAACCAGGCGGCGTTCTTGCGATTCATGTCCGGCGGTCGCGCCAAGGTGCCTCTCACGCTCATCACTCACATCGGCGCGGGTATCGGTATGGCCGCCCAACACTCGAAAATGCTCTATTCGTTCTTCACACACATCCCTGGCTTGAAAGTGGTAGTGCCCTCGTCGGCGTACTACGCTAAAGGGCTGCTCACTGCGGCGATCAGGGACGACGACCCGGTCGTGTTCTGCATCCATAAGCTCTTGCTCGGTAAGCAGCAACACGTGCCCGACGAGGCGTACGAGTTTCCTATCGGGCAGGCACGCATCGCGCGGGAGGGCAATGACCTCACCCTGATCGGCGCGGCGCTTACTACGGCAACGTGTATGGAAGCGGCGGAGGTGTTAGTCGCTGATGGCGTCGACTCGGAGGTCATCGACTTGCTCAGCCTCTCGCCGTTGGACGAGGAGACCGTCCTCGCCTCCGTGAGACGCACAGGCCGAGTTGTCGTCGTCGATGAAGGTTTCCCCCGCTGCGGCCTCGCCACCGACGTCGCATCGCTCGTGGCCGACAAGGCCTTCGATCATCTGGACGGGCCGGTGAAGAAGGTGACGGCTCCTCACGCGCCCGTTCCCTTCAGCCGGTCGCTCGAGACGGCGTTCATGCCATCCGCCACGGATGTGCGCGAGGTGGCGCTGCAACTCTTCTAGCCTGCTTGCACGCTGCCCCGGCCAATTTCCTCCAATGCTTCAGTGTCGATTAGTCCCCTTCGGCACCTGTACCAGGTCGTCGGCTTGCAGGTCTATGACATCGCCCCTCTGCTCCGAGGCAATGGGTCTGGCTCTAGCCGCGCTACATTCTGATTAGCTCTGCGCGCATCGGAACTTCCCCGAACGCGCCGCGTGCGTACACGCGCCCCACGAGTTTGCCTTGAGACGCTCTCAAGCGCAGGAAGATGTCAAACTCGCCGAATCCCGGCAGGCTAACCTGAGCGCTGCCGTGGACATGGCCCTTCTTGGCGCTGAACTCTGCAACGGGTTCTTTCGCCACGGAGAGCGTGGTAACGATGGCAGACTGCGCGTCCGAGATGCCAAGCGTCATCGGCAACGGGCCGAGGGGCGATGCTACCGATCCGCTCCATTCCCCAACAACGTCGGCAGTCACATCTACGCTTAGTTCGGAAGCTGATGGCGCCTCGCCCTGCCAATCGTATCGAGTCGCGTATAGCCCACCGTAGAACCGCGGCGCGGTGTTCCCATCACCTGGTTCGAAGCCAAGATCGAATCCATCGAAGGGTCCTCCATGCGCACGCGCGACGTTTGGCTCTTGGAATTCAAGGTAAGATCGCTCGCCGCCTTCCGTCGCCACAATTGCGCCTTCTACATTGGCCACGGCGAGGCCATCTGCAGCAGAAATGGTGGCATCAATACTCCAGTAGTTGGACACGTATCTACCGGCAATCCCGCTCCAATCTGCGTCAGCCTGCCGGCGCAGGTCGGCGAGGTCCAACGCATGGTAATCACCAAGCAGCGTTCGTAAGGCGGCGTTTGCCACCACCGATCGGGTGGTCTGCGCGCGGCCCATGTTGATGAGCACGACTGCACCTACCTTCTCTTCGGGATAGGCACCGATGAAGGCGGTGAACGTGGTGCCGTCGCCGCCGTGGCAGATGAGGCGTCGTCCAGACGCGTTGTCTACTCTAAAGCCAAGGCCCATGCCGCTGTCGAGCGGTCCGCATCGGGCTTGGAGGCTGTGCATTTGGTCGACCGTTTGGGCGCTGAGGATCTGTCGCTCCTTGTACAGACCTCCATTTAGGTGAGCGATGAGAAAGCGCGCCAGGTCTTCGACCGTGGAGTACAAGGAACCGCAGGGTCGAGGCGGCTGCGTCGGCCAAGTCATCGGTTCAGGCGCGTAGTGCCTCCCGTCAAGGGCGCTGAGGAAGTAACCCTTGGCGACATCCGGCGGCTCCTCAATGCCAGTTGATGTCATATCGAGGGGCTCGAGCACGTGCTGCCGAAGATACTCTTCGTAGGACTGATCGGCGAACTGGCCGACGAGAAGGCCGATGAGATCGTACCCCCAGTTGGCGTAGACCATGTCTGCGCCAGGCGGCCGTACTGTCTTCGCAACATCCGCAAGGTACGCACTGAGCGGAACCGCAGTTTCGGAGGTCGGAGGGGCTGCCTCCACATCGACGGGCAGTCCGGACGTATGCGTGAGAAGCCTGCGGATAGTAACTGGGTTAGAGGCCTCCCACTCATTCTCCACTTGGACGTCTATCAAATGGTTGTTCACGGGGTCGTCAAGCAGGAATCGGCCGCGCTCGTGCCACTGCATGAAGGCCGTGGTGACGACCGGCTTGGTAACCGACTGAATGCTAAACGGGACCGAGGGTGTGACGGGCCGCTTCTTCTGAAGGTCTGCATAGCCAAACCCGTGGGACCAGACAACGTCCTCGTCCTTGACGAGTGCGATGGCGAGGCCGGGAACACCGCTTCGTTCAAGCTCGCTGTGGATTAGCTGTTCAAGTTTGTCAAACATGAGTCGTCGCGCGCTCAGATGAAGCAGAAGTCAGATGGGCGTCCGACATCTTGAGCCGTCAGGGATGGTTCTAGCGTACCAAGGAATGCGAAAACTGTCTGGTTGAGAAGCTACTTGGCCTCGAGCGCTGTTGGGCTGTGTCTGGGACGTGGAGGGAAACGCAGCCAGGCTAGAGGGGAGCGCTAGCCGCCCGCCTTCCGCCGAACACCGCGAACTCCAGCAGCTTGAAATAACAGTCTACGTCCGCGAACCCGAGTTCGCGCAGCCACGCGCACTGCGTTTCGACTGATGCCAAGATGTTCTCCTGCTTGTCCGGCCGGTGCACGTACTGCTCCGCGACCTGTTCGCGCGTCACGCTGTGACCGTTCGCTTGCTGATGCTCGTAGAGGCTGTCCGTCAGCGCCTCGTCAAAGGCATGCTCCAACCACGGCGTCGGCGAGCTGACGTGCTCGATGTTGAGGAAGAAGGCGCCGGGCGAAAGCACCTCGTGAATTTCCGCGTACAGCGCGCGCTTGCGCTCGTCCGTTAGGTGGTGGATCGCGAAGCCCGACACGATCGCGTCGAACGGCTCCTCGCCCAGCACCTCCCGCCACACTGCCGACGATAGGTCGGCGTGCTGGACAGCGGCGCGACTGCCGAACGACGCCAGCCGCTCGCGGGCCGCCTCCAACATCGGCTCGGAGAAATCGATGAACGTTCCGTTCGACTGCGGATAGCCGTCCAGCAGCACCGCGCCGAGGAAGCCGTCACCGCAGCCTAGGTCGAGAAAGCGCCGTACCGGCACCCCTGCATTGGCGATCAGCCGCAGCGCGACATCGACCTGCTCGTTGGCGAGCGGGAGCCCGCCGCGTATCCCCTCCAGATACGTGCTGACCAGCTCGGCGTCTTTCCAACTCTCACCCTCGACCATGCTTGGAGCCTAACCAGACGGGAAGAGCTGGGCAACACGCTAGTCGAAGGTCGCACCTATTGGCGGATGCTGTCATTTGTCATTGCATGTTTGAGTTGGAGCGGGAGACGAGGCTCGAACTCGCGACCCTCTGATTGGGAAGCACGCCCGCGCAGTCCGCCACAGTTCGCAGAAGTACTATGGGCCTCCGGGATTCAACGGATCGGCTGCCTCCCAGCGCCGCGCTGATGTCACGCGGGTGGGGTCTGGCTTGCCGGTCGCCCGGTGTCGCCTAGCTTGACTCTGCAGACCCCGCGATTTCATCGAATTTGGCTGTCACCTCTGTGGCGTGCTCCCTCCCGCCCTCAAACAGTTCACGGAAGACGTCCTCGACCGATACCACTTCGCTAATGAGCGCAGAGACCTGGCCCATCTGCGTGCGCTTATTTGAGACGCCAAGTACCTGCTCGGCGAAATCCGGCTTGGAAATTCGCGGGCGGATGCGGCCTTCGGCCGACATCGTCGAGGTGTCGTCGGCGGCCAGAACCAGCTTGGCGACATGATCACCGTAGCTTCCC
Organism: Chloroflexota bacterium; assembly: GCA_029262675.1. Classification (GTDB taxonomy): domain Bacteria; phylum Chloroflexota; class Dehalococcoidia; order DSTF01; family RBG-16-68-14; genus JADFKB01. The sequence goes on from JAJCYW010000019.1 coordinate 12,741, forward strand.
GCCGCTTCCTTCGTAACCATGAGACGTGTGCCGAGCTGTACGCCATCTGCACCGAGTGCCATCACCGCGACGATACCCGCTCGGTCAGCTACTGTTCCGCAGGCCACTAGCGGAATGTCCGGCAAGGTCCGCCGGACAGATGGGATCAGCACCATCATGCTGATCTCGTGTTCGCCGCGATATCCGCCTGACTCTGTTGGCTCCGCGATCAGGCAGTCGACGCCGGCGTCCACGGCCTTCCGCGCGTGATATGTGCTCGCAACAACGTGCCCGACTGTGATGCCCCCCGCCTTGAGTGGGGCAGTCAGCATCTTAGGGTTGCCAGCGGAAGTGATCACGACCGGCACCTTCTCCTCGATGCAGACCTTGACCTTCTCCGCGTTCATCTCGGGGTTTCCTTGGGCGAGCGGGAAGTTAATGGAGAACGGCTTGTCGGACTTTGACCGAAACTCTCTGATTGCATCGCGTAATCCATCGGCCTGCATGATTCCTTCGATGCAGCCCAAGCCTCCTGCGTTGGAGACGACGCTGCCAAGCTCAGGGTTCGGTGTAATGCCGCCCATTACCAGCGGGTAGCGGATGCCAAACAGTTCGCAGACTGCGTTCGACATAGTTCCTCCTTCCCTACAGCGTAGGGCCTAGGCCCAGCCGCCGGCGTATCCGACGAACTGGCCGGTAGTGAACTTGCTCGAGCCGTCCTGGAACACTGCGCAGAACGCAGCGCACTCTTCGACTGTGCCCAGCCGTTTCATGGGCACAGCGGCTTCGATCTTTGTGCGAACGGCGGGATCGTTGCCGCCGCTTGCTCGCAGGAACTCGGGGAAGTCCATGAAGTTCGTGCCGACGGCGTTGACCTGGATTCCGTGTCGCGCGACTTCCAAGGCAACGTTCTTGATCAGCATGTTCGCGCCGGCTCGGGCAGCGGAGTAGAGCGGTGCACCGTTGGTCGGTCGCGCGCCTGCGGCGCTCGTTAGCACCAGGATCTGGCCGGACTGTCGCTCGACCATGGACGGCGTTACGGCCTTCAGAAAATGGTACGGCATCTCGAGGCAGCCTTGCATGACTTCGCGTAGATCCTCGACCGGAGAATCCAGGAATCTTCCGGTCACGACGCGGCCCGAGAACATCGACGCGGCGTCGATTCTTCCGAAGCGCTTGAGGCCTGCTTCGACGATCTGGGCGAAAGGGTTAGACTCTCCGTCTAGGCCCACGCCGGTTACCACCTCAACCGCCGCTCCCCGCGCTTCGAGGTCGGCCACAAGGCCGTCTTCGGGGTCGCCGACGACAAGGTCGTGATCCCGGTCGGCCAGGAGCCGTGCCAGCGGCGGGCCAACGAAGAAGCTTGTGTTCGCGATCAGGGCTACTCGACGTTCGTCAGACAATGCGTTACATCCTACCTATTCCACGATGAGAGCGCATGACCGTCCTTCGGCCAGGACCACCCTCCTAGTAGCTCTCGGGCTTCGTCTGCCATGCGCTGGACGAATTCCGCCGCGGGTACGATCTTCTCGATGAGCCCCGCGATGTTCCCCGCGCGGTTCTGGGTAAGCGCTGGATTCGAGCCGGCGCCCGCCATAACGCCGAGCGTCTGCATTACCAGCACCGGCTGAGGCGGCGTCGGGGGGGGGGCGACGCGGCCTCAGCCCACGCCTTGGTCCATTCGTTGGGCAGCATGCGGAAGCGCTTCCCCGTGTACGAGCGGCTGATGAACGGCGACTGGTCGCCCGCCTCAACGAGTTCGGCCTTCATCCAGCCTGCGACGCCTGGGCTGTTGTAGAATCCAGTCATCGGCCCCGACGAGATGCCAAGGAGCACCGATGGCAGGCGACAAACCAGTAGCATGCGGCAACCCCAGGGCAATGCTTTCAGCATGACCCGTGATCATCCGCGCCCGGTTGTTCTTAGGAAGAAGCTTTCGCGTTCCATTCGTCAGGGCCATCCCTGGATCTATCGAGATGCGCTGAATGTTCGTGACGTCCTGGAGAATGGCGCCGTCGTCGAAGTCCGCACCCGCGATGGAAGACCCATCGCCCGGGGCTTCTGGGACGAGCGATCACCGATCGCCGTACGGGTGCTGGAGGCTGGTGGCCCCGGCCACCGTTTCGCGAACGCGGACTCGCTGGTAACGGAACGGCTGCGGGCGGCGCTAGATCGCCGGCTAGAGCGCCTCGATCTTTCGAAGACCAACGCGTTTCGTTGGGTGCACGGTGAGAACGATCTCCTCCCGGGCGTCCACGTCGACTTCTATGCCGACACGGCCGTCGTTCGTTTCGACGGTGACGGTCCGCGCGCGTTCTACGAACCGTTCGAAACGCGGCTACGCTTGGCAGCGCAACCGCGTTTGCCGATTCGCGCGGTGATTGATCGGTCCGCGCCTCGGACCGGTGTTGAGACAGACGAACGGGAGATTGTGGAGAATTCTGTCCGATTCGTCGTGGATCTCGTGCGCGGACAAAAGGGCGGCCTCTTCATCGATCAGCGCGAGAACCGGATACGAGTAGCCGGGCGCGCCCGTGGTAATTCGGTCTTGAACCTGTTCGGCTACACGGGTGGCTTCGCGGTGCATGCGGCGGTTGCCGGCGCCCAGAGCACGGACACCGTCGACATGGCGAGGCCCGTGATCGAGGCCGCGCGGCGCAATTTCGAACTTAACAATCTCCCCATGGATCGGGCGAGGTTTCACATACTCGATGTCTTCACGTTCTTAACGGCGGCGGTCCAGCGCGGCGATCGGTGGGACATCGTTGTCTCCGATCCGCCCAGCTTCGCCCCTAAGAAAGCCGCGGTGCACGCGGCGCGCCAGACCTACCAGCGATTGCACGAGCTAGCATCGGCTGTCACCACGCCGGGCGGCTTGCTGTGCGCGTCATCGTGCTCCAGTCACTTCGGGAAGGATGACTTTCTGGCAAGTATAGAGGCTGGTGTCCGCCAAGCCGGCCGCGAATGGGTCTTCGAAGCTCAGTACGGCGCCGCATTCGACCATCCGGTATTGACTGCGTTCCCGGAAGGCGACTACCTGAAGTTTGTGATGGGCCGGGTGCATTAGAGGCGCTCAGAAATCAGATGGTATCGGACTACCACGGCGGAGAAGTGGACCGAGATCGGGGACTATTGCCAGTTGTGCTGGGGCTGGTGCGGGAGACGAGGCTCGAACTCCCGACGCTCTGGTTGGGAAGCTACCTGGCTTTGAGCGCTGTGGGGCTGAAATCGGACCGACGCTCTGGCCCGGCCGGCAGTTACTAGGCGGCTTGCTCGGTAGCCGTCAACCCGTTCGGTTTGGCAAGGTCGCCCTTCTCGTGGAGACGAGACAGAGCTGCTACAACTCTGGGACTGAACTGCTTGCCAGAGAACGTTACGATCTCCTGGACGGCCTCGTCGAAGGGCTGGTGCCCGCTGTACGGACGGTTGCTCGTAATGGCATCGAAGGCGTCGGCGACGGCGACGATCGCGGCGGCTTCTGGGATGTCCTCGCCTGGTAGTCCATCCGGATAGCCGGTGCCGTCCCACCGTTCGTGGTGAGAGCGTGCAACAGCGGCCGCAAGCTCGAACCCTTCATGGTGTTTAAGGAACTCAGCGCCCCACACAGTATGCTGCTTCAGAATCTGCCATTGCTCATCGCTGAGCTTCCCGGGTGCGGATAGCACGTGGTCCGGCACGCGGATCTTGCCGATGTCGTGGAGCACTGCGGCCATTCCTAGCTGGCGGATGCCCTCTTCATCGTATGAGAGATCTCCCGCCAGCGCTTCCGTGAGACTTCGCACCCCTCGCAGATGTTGGCCGGTCGTCGTATCGTGCGCCTCGGCAGATGCGGCCAGTAACAGCACTGCGTCCTCCCGCGCCTGTGCGAGGTGATCCGACGTCGACTGGAGTTTGTCAACGAGTGTCGCCATGCGCGCGACGGACGTGATCTGCGTGGCTATGGCGGTCAGGAACTCGATGTCCTCGGCGGTGAACGCGTCCCTTCGTTTGGTGCCTATCGACAACGCGCCTATCATTTCGTCTTCCCAGAATAGGGGTACGACGACTGCGGACTGTAGCTCCGCCGTTCGCAATACGTCGCGCTGCACTTCGGTCAGGCGCTGGTCATTCTGGGGATCTTCCAGGATCAGCGCGCGCCGCGTCGACCTGACGTGCCGCAGGACCGGATCGTCTTCCATCCGCCGCCGTTCCCCCTGCCAGGCGTCTACCACTTCGTCAGGCACGTGGGAAAAGGTGTTGCGGACACTAGGAAGGTCGGAGGCTTGGGCGAACACATCTACGTTCACAGCGTCGTACCCCGCACCAACGGACAATCGGTGTGCGACCAGGCGAAGCTTGTCCTCGATCGTGCCGCTCGCGGTGAGGAGCGGTACGATCTGGCCAACCATCGCCGCCGCGCGTTCGCCGCCCAGCGGGCGTGATGGGCTCAGCTCCCCCGGTCCAACAGGCCGTTGGCGGCGAGATGCGTACATGGCGCTATCCGACAGGTCGAGTATCTCGTAAGCGGTTCGTCCGTCCTCGGGGTAGATCGCCAAGCCGATGCTCGCGGTGACGGACACTGTCGCGCCGGTTTCGGCCTCTCTCACGCGGGCGTCTGCTAGTGCTACGGCTACTTCGTCGCGGTACCGCTCCGCCTCCTCGCGGTCGGCCGACGGGATAATCGCCAGAAACTCGTCTCCACCGTATCGCCCAACGATGGCGCCTCGCCTCGACATCGCGTGGCCGACGCTGATGAGGAGAGCGTCACCAACTTGATGCCCATAGGTGTCGTTAGCGGCCTTCAGGCCGTCCACATCGACCATCGCGATGGCGCATGTCGCGTCGCCGTCCACAGCCGCCATGGCGCCCCTGAGTGCATCAATGATTGCGGCGTGGTTCAACATGCCGGTCAGCGGGTCACGGCGCGCCTGCTCCCGCAGCGCCTCCTCCGCCCGCGTGCGTTCTGTGATGTCGCGGGTGCTCACTACCCGCCCGGCAACGTCGCCAGCGACTATCAAGGGAACCGTGTACTGCTCGAAGATACGCCCATCCTTGAGTGTGATCGTATCGAGGCTGGTCTCGGAGGACGGCAGTAAACGTTGAGCCTGGGCCGCGAGTCCACTCGGGTCGACTACCTGCTCTGCGGCGAAGGGCAGGATTCTGCGAGCATCCGCGGTTTCGACCATGTCCTTCGGGAGACCCCACGACTCGACGAACAGCTCGTTTGCATAGATAACGCGCCACTCGTTGTCTACGACGAGGATTCCGTCGGCGGTCGATTCGAGCGTCGCTTTTAGGATCGCCTCGCTCTCTTGTATCGCTTGCTCTGCGTGCCTGCGCTGCGTGACGTCGCGAGAGACGATGACCGCACCAATTGGCCTTCCCGTGACGTCGATGAATGCCTGCCCGTTGGCCTCGATGGGAATCCAGCGGCCGTCTGCATGGCGGAAGCGAAACGACGCGTCGGTCGCCTGGCCCGACTCGGTGATTTCCCGGTACCGCGCAGCTAGGTCGTCGAAGTCATCGGGGTGGATGAGGTCTTTGGCGCTGCGCCCGACCAGTTCAGAGGCTTCATAGCCTAGCAGCTTGCGGTATGCGGAGTTGACAAACTGATATGTGCCGTCGGGCTCCTGGAGAGCGATCAGGTCTGGAGACGTTTCAACCACCAGCTGCAACTGCTGCTGGCTCTCGCGCAGGTCCTGCATGGCGCGCTGGCGCTCGTTGCCGAATTTCTGCGCGTAGAATCCCAGCCCTACGAGCAGGACGACGACGGAGCTACGCACCCAGATTTCAAACGGGTCCGGTGAAATCGTTTGGTCGAGCGCGGCGCCTTGTTGAAAGATGAGGGCATCGACGAAAGAATCAACGACCCAGAAAATCGCGCCAAGTGCGATAGCCAACCACACCATGCTGTAGGCCGTGAGAACTTTGCCGAAGATACTGCCGGAAGAAGCTGGCGCCTCGCCACCAGCGCGCAGAAGGCGCCGTGCTCCGGCTGCCGCAACCGACGCCGCCGGAGCGGTGGTCTGGTCTTCGTCCTCTGATGTCACACGTTCCTCCGTGGGCCTGATTACGCCCTATCTGATGATCGACCAGCGGGCATGTCCTCATTAGTCTCAACGAGGGGCGCTGTCGTCTCTTGAACGAAGCGTGTTTCTTGGCGTGGTCACTCGAGATGAGATATAGGGCGAGATGATTACGCATGCGAGAACATGCTTGCTGCGGCTGCATCTAGGAGGCAGAGCACACTAAGTCTGCACAGTGAGCCTCCAGGCCCGCCGCTTAGAAGCTATCTGGCCTTGAGCGCCGTGGCGCCGTATCTGGGAAGGGGCGCGGAACGCGCGGAGGTTTCCGCGCAACAGCGGCGTCTTATGACGAGGCGCCTAGTAGGGGAAGGGTTCTGTTGCTACCGTCGCTTACGCGCGGACACGGAGGAACGTCTGGAGCTGCTCGAAGAGGGCGCGGGCCTCTTCTTCCGGCGTCCCTTCGATGACCTCGCGCCGCCGCTCGACAGACCGGGCCTGACCCAGGCCGGAGACCGACGTTGGCGAGCCTGTCAACCCTATCGCTTCTGTGTCGAGATCAAGGTCGTCTGCCGCCCAAACGGTGACCGGGGCTTCGTTTTCCGCCCAGGCCTTCCGCTCGAAGTCGATGAAACGCGGCTCGTTGACGCCGACGCGGACGGATACGACAGCGGGCAGCGGAGCCTTTAGCACTTCATGCCCACCCTTGACCTCCCGCACCGCGTGAAGATGGCCGTCGACGAGCGAGAGCTCGCCAGCGTACGTCACCTGAGGCATGTCCAACCACTCGGCGATGCCCGGAGGCACCTGGGCGGTCGCGCCGTCGGAGGACTCCTCGCCACAGAGCACCAGGTCGCAGCCACGTTCGTCTCGGATGCGCCTAATGCCCTGGGCAAGTGTGTAGGAGGTGGCCAGTGTGTCGGCGCCGCCGAAAGCGCGATCGCTCAGGAGATACGCGCTATCCGCGCCCAGACTCAGGCCTACGCGGAGGTACTCGTCGAAGAGGGGAGGGCCCATGGAGAGGAGAATGACCTCGCCGCCGTGCTGATCTTTGAGCTGTAGCGCCATCTCCAGCAGGTTCATGTCTGGCGGGTTGATGATCGAGCGAGCGTTGGCACGGTCGATCGTCATCGTGTCCTGGTCTACCGAAACCTCCTCCGGTCGCGGGACGACCTTCACGCAGCAGATGATGCGCAAGTCGCGGTGATTCGTGCCGCTCATCTTGCTTGCGCCTGCTTGATTTGATCGACGAGGGGTTTCAACACCTGAAACAGGTCGTCCGCCACTCCGTAGTCGGCGTGTTCGAAGATCTCAGCCTCTGGGTCGCTATTGATCGCGATCACGGTCTCCGCCTTTTCGACGCCGACGGTGAAGTGCATAGCGCCGCTGATGCCGCAGAGGATGGCCAAGTCGGGTCGCGTGGCGAAGCCGGTCTGTCCGATCTGGCGATCGCGTCCGATCCAGCCTTCGTCCACAGCGACCCTGGTCGCGCCCACGTCGCCGCCCAACAGTTCAGCCAGCTCCTCAAGCAGCGAGAAGTCGCCGCGAGTGCCGCGGCCACCGGCGATGATCACCTTCGATCTAGTGAGGTCTGCTCCCTCCTCCGTGACGCGCTCAAGCACCTCGACGCGATCGTCCTCTGCCAGGAGAATCACGTTTACTCGTTGGATGTCCGCCTTCCTCGATTCGTCCGGCGCGCCGGTTGTGAACACGCCGGGACGCACCGTGGCCATCTGCGGCCTGTGCTGCTCGCACTTGATGGTGGCCAGGATACCCCCGCCAAAGCCGGTCACTTCTCCCAAAAGCAATCGGCTGTCGTCTTCCAGCGCTAGGTTGGTGCAGTCTGCGGTCAGGCCGGTTCGTAGTCGCACCGCCAGCCGGCCGGCGAGATCGCGACCGTCCGGTGTCGCGCCCAGCAGGAAGATGTCCGGTTTGTGCTCAGCCACCAGGGCGGTAACCACCCGCGCATATGGCTCTGTGCGGTACTGTGCGAGTTCAGGATCTTGGCCAAGGAGCACCCGGTCCGCGCCGTGCGCGACCGCATCATTAGCGAGCGCCTCGACGTCGTCGCCAAGAAGGACGCCTGTGAGCTCGGCGGATGTCTCGTCGGCGAGCTCCCTGGCCATCGCCAGCAGCTCCAGCGAGACTCCCTCCAGCTGCCCTCCCTGCTGCTCCAGATAGACCCAGATGCCCTGGGCCTGGTCGGGGCCGTACAGCGACTCGGTCATGCCGGCGCTCCTACAGGCTCGGCCTCGGCCGGTTTCGCGTTTAGGGCCATGGCGGCTACTTCGGCCACATCGAACACCGGCATCTCCATACCTGACGTCTTCAGGCTGTCGTCCAGGCAAGAGATGCAGGAGCTGCAGGCCGTCACGAGCGCCTCCGCCTTTGTCTCGGCTGCCTCGATTGCTCGCAGGTCGGCAAACCGTTCGCCGGCTGGGGTCTCGGTCCACATGCGACCGCCTCCGCCTCCGCAGCAGAGTGCCTCCGCGCGATTGTGGTCCATCTCTACCAGCTCGATACCCGGGATCGCCTCCAGGATGCGGCGCGGCTCGTCGTATACGCCGCTGTGTCGTCCCAGGTAGCAGGGGTCGTGGTAGGTGACGCGCATCGGCATCTCATGCTCGAAGGACAGCCGCCCTTCATCGATGAGTTGCGCGACGTATTGGGTGTAGTGGAGCGGCTTGAAACGATCTGACAGATTTGGATAGCGCCGGGCAAACATCTCGTAACAGTGAGGTGATGTGGTAACGACGGTCGCCGCACCCACTTCCTCGAAGAGTTGGGCGGTGCTGTCGATGATCTCCTGAGCGTACTCGCGGTTGCCGACGCTCGTGACCGACTCGCCGCAACAGGGCTCGTCGTCGCCCAGCGTGCCGAAGCGCACGCCAGCCTCTCGGAACAGCGCCACCAGTGCGCGGGCGTTCTTCTGCATGCGGCGATCGTAGGATGCCGTGCAGCCCACGTAGTAGAGCACCTCATCCTCAGCCGAGAATCGAGGCAGTTCCAGGTCGCTGGCCCACTGGTTCCGCTGCGACGGTGGGCGGCCCCAGGGGTTGCCGTCCCAGTACGTGCCCCAGAGGAGCGTACGCAGCTCGGCCGGTTCATTCCTCTGGCGCCAGGCGACACTGCGAAGGGAGCGAATGACATCCGTGATCGGGACGCCTCGAGGACAGCGCTCCTCGCACAAGCCGCACGTGGTGCATAGCCAGAGGGCGTCACCCCAACCGTCGACGCCGAGCTGGGCGCTGTGCATCAACTTGCGAACGCTGATCGGTTCGTCCTTCACCAGCCCCCACGGACAACTGGCTGTACAGACGCCGCATTGGTAGCAGGGCGCCGCCGCCCCGCCTGTGGCCTGGACGACCTGCTCCCAAGCAGCGTCATCCAGCGTCAATACGTCTGTGGCGGTTTCTTTGGTGGTCATCTTACGTTGTTCCTGCCAGGGCGCCTTCGGCATGCTTCCGCACAATGGCGTCCATCTCGCGGATCTTTGCTGCGAACTCCTTGCCCTCAGCGGCAGATATCCATTGGAGCTGGAGCCGCTCGGGATCGATACCCTTGCGTTCGTACTTGCGCTGCCAGAAGTCGAACCGCTTCTTCGTCTGTTCGTTGGCGTAGTTGTAGTGGCAGTCGGAGCCCTTCTCGGTCAGCCGGCAGCCGGTGATCAGAACGGCGCCTGCCCCCTTGTCGAACGCGCGGGCGACAAAACCTTCCTCGATTCGGGCCGAACACATCGTGCGAATGATGCGCGCTGAAGGCGGATACTGGATCTTCTCGATCCCCGCCTGGTCCGCGCCGGCGTAGGAACACCAGTTGCAGGCAAACGTCAGGATCTTCTCCTCTGGGCGTTCCAAGAGGGCAGCATCAATCTGAGCGAGGATCTGTTCACTGGTGAAGTACGGCATTGCAATGGCATCGTGGCCACACTCGGCGGCGCAGGCGCCGCAGCCCTGGCAGGCAGCCTCGATGATCTGTATCGGCCCCTCCTTGATCGGGCCCAGCATCTCGATGGCGCCATAGGGGCAGGCGGGTACACATCGCGCGCAGTAGATGCACTTGTCATCGTCGAGGACCGCGGTCAGCGGTTCCTTCTCGATCGTGTCGCGGGAGAGAAGGATCGCCGCTTTTGCGGCGGCCGCTTGGCCCTGAGCGATGGCTTCTCGAACGTCCTTCGGCCCCTGGGCCGTGCCACAGAGGAAGATGCCGGGTGACCCGGCTTCGACCGGCCCCAGCTTGGGGTGGCGTTCCAGGAAGAAGCCGTCCTCGCTGTGGGCCAGCTTGAGTTGTTCAGATAGGGCGTCCTCCGTTGGCTGCAAGCCCACTGTGAGTACGAGCAGATCGGTCGGGATGCGGACGTCCGCGCCGATCATCGCGTCGCGCGCAAACAGTTCGCCGTCCTCGAAGCGCAGCGCTTCCTCTGGTGGAGCGTCGGGCGCGTACTTGATGAACTGAACGCCGGCCCGCCCGGCTTCCTCGTACTGCTCTTCGGCGTTACGGCTGAACGTGCGAATCTCGCGGTACAGGACACGGACCTGCTTGCCGGCCTGCCTGAGACGCAGCGCTTGGCCGATCATCGACTCACAGCAGTACCGAGAACAGCCGGCGCCGTTGCGCCGCGATCCGACGCAGCCCACGAACGTCACGGTGTCAAAGGGCAGGTGTCCGTTCGCCGACTCCAATTCCAGGTTGGTGATCACGCCCGGCGTCGTGCCATACCCGAACTCCGTGGGCTGGTAGGGAACGGCGCCAGTCGCCATGATAACGACGCCTGCGCGAATCTCCTCGCCTTTGGAGAGGCGTGCTGTGAAGTTCCCGATGTGGCCGTTGATCATTTCTATCTCAGTGCCGAGATAGACGTTGACGCCCGAACGCCAGACATCCTGGCTGCGTGCCTCCATCACTTCGCGGGCCTTCACGCCGGACGGAGCGAGTTCGTCCAGATCGTTCAGGATGCCGCCCAGGCGGCTCTCCTTCTCGATCAGATGAGTCTCGATCCCCTGGCGGGCCAGGTTCGCCGCCGCCGCCATACCGGCGACGCCACCGCCGACGACGAGGGCGGCCTGCACCATCGGCTGCTGCGTGATCTCCAAGGGCTCGAGCAGCAGCGCCTTTTGTACTCCCATGCGTACCATGTCGAGGGCTTTGAGGTTGGCGTCATCTCGCTCCTCCTCCCCCTTGTGCACCCAGGAGTCCTGGTTGCGCAGGTTCACCATTTCCAGCAGGAACGGGTTGAGTCCCGCCTTGTTCATGACACGCCGGAACGTCGGCTCGTGCGTCTTGGGCGAGCAGGCGGCAACGACGACGCGGTTCAGCCTGTGATCGCGGATCGCCTGAACGATCTCCTGCTGTGTGTTACCGGCGCAACTGAACATCTGGCTCTGGGCGTGAACCACGCCCGTCAGCGTACGGGAATAGTCCACCGCCTCAGGAATGTCGATGACGCCCGCGATGTTGCTGCCGCAATGGCAGAGGAAGACGCCGATGCGAGGCTCGCCTCTCTCGTCCGACGTTCCCGGCACGACTTCTTCACGCGGCCAGGAGCGGCTCGTCACGTGCGTGAGGGCTATCGCGGCGGCCGCGCCGGCCTCGGCCACGCTGTCCGGAATGTCCTTCGGGCCGGTGGCGCAGCCTGCCGCGTAGATGCCCGGCCGAGTGGTTGCGGCCAGTCCGCCGCGGCTCTCGGCGGCCTTTAAGAAACCGTCGTCATCGATTTCGACTCCGAGGACGCCGGCGAGGTCATTCAGGCTCTCAGGTGGTCGAACGGCCGTCGCCAGAACTACCAGGTCGGTCTCTTTGTTCTCCAAGACTCCGGTATCCGTGTTTTCATACGTGACCACGAGTCCGCGCTCGCCTTGAGTTATCTCTGACGGGTGGCCGCGGACGAAGTGCGCTCCTTCTTGCTCCGTGCGCTCCCAGAAGGCGTCGAAGCCCTTGCCGTAGGCGCGCAGGTCCATGTACAGAACCGTGGCTTCCTTCACGCCGTGATCGAGAGCTTGGTAGGCGTGCTTCACCGAGTACATGCAGCAGAACCTGGAGCAGTATTCGTAGAAATGCCGGTCCCGCGAGCCGACGCAGAGGACAAAGAGCACGCTCTCCGGATGCTTTCCATCCGAAGGTTTGATGATCTCGCCGCCCGTGGGTCCCGCCGAGGTGAGCAGTCGCTCGAACTCCATGGCCGTGAGAACGTCTGGAAGGCGGCCGTAGCCGAATCGCCCTAAGAGGGCCGGATCCATCGTGTCGAATCCGGTAGTGACGATGACGGACGCGACCTCACGTTCGAAGCGTCGCACGAGCGGCTGGCTGAAGTCGATGCAGTCAGGCAAGCAAGCTTCCACGCAGCGGTTGCAGGGAATGTAGTTGGGAGGTTCGTTCATGCACAGTTCGATGTCGATCGTGTAGGGTCCCGGAATGGCCTGAGGGAAGGGCGTGTAAATGCCCTTGCGCCAGGCCATGCCCTGCTCGTATTCGTTCGGGACTGACTGGGGACAGGTGGCGACACATAGATCGCAGCGCGTGCACTCGTCACCGACGAAGGTGTTTCGTTGTTTCACCACCACGCGGAAATCGCCCGACTCGCCTTCCACGCGCTCGACTTCGGCATTGGCCAGGATCTCGATGTTGCCGTGTTCGGCGACCTCGGAGAGCTTTGGCGCTTCGATGCAAATGGAACAGTCCAGAGTCGGGAAGTTCTTGTCCAGGGAGGCCATCTTCCCGCCAATAGAGGCCGATCGCTCGACGAGGATTACTTTCGCTCCCGCGTCCGCCAGATCGAGGGCCGCCTGTACGCCGGCGATACCGCCGCCTATGATGAGGACGGAGTCGCTGCTCATGCGGTCACCTCACTATGCTGGACGCCGTTCTCGTAACCCACAGCAAACGCGCGCAGGTTCAACTCCACCGTGCGAGCTGGCACTGAGGTCGAGATCGCTTCCTCCATCGCCTCACGGCTCAGGATCCGGGTAGCGCCGGTCATGAACCCCAACATGACGATGTTGGCAGAGATGCGCGCCCCCAGTTCCTCCGCGAGGCGAGTCGCCGGGATGCGCGGCCACTCCTCTGGCGCTTCCTCCACCAGGTCGCTCTCGATGAGCACGTTCGCCGATGGCTCGATCTCTGTTCCGTATTTCTGGCGGGCTTCCTGAGACATCAGCACGAGAACGCTGGGACTGGTCAGCATCGGATAGTCGATGGGTTTGTCATCCACGACCACCTCCGCGGAACAAGCGCCACCGCGAGCTTCGGGGCCGTAGGACTGGGTCAGGATCGCCTCCTTGCCGTCGTAGAGCGCGGCGGCCTTACCCACGATGTAGCCGGCCAGGATAATGCCCTGGCCACCGAAGCCGCCCAGACGGATTTCTTGTCTCATAGCGCCTCCCGCGCCTTAACTTCGGGATCGGCCGGCTGGTAGATCACCGACCGGTCACGATGGGCGGGAGGCTCTGTACCCATGGGCTGATAGACGGGCCGCTCCCGATCGACGAAGTTGCCGAGGACGAGCGTCGAATCCTTGCTCATGTCGATCTCCAGCGAATCTAGTGGTGCTTGGTCGTCGACAACCGACTGTCGCCTGTAAAATGACATCTCTTCCAGCCCATCACCCAGATCGTTGGGGCGGCCGAAGCCTATCGGGCAGGGCGACAGCACTTCGACGAAGGTGAAGCCCTTCTTCTGGAGCGCGAAAGCGATTGCCTTTTGGAGTTGTCGCACGTGGAGAACAGTCCAGCGGGCGACAAAGACGGCGCCGAGTGCCGCTGCCAGATGGGGGATGTTTAGCGGTCCGTCTGGATTTCCATACGGCGTGGTGGTGGTCTTCGCTGCGTACGGAGTGGTCGGGCCCAGTTGTCCGCCGGTCATGCCGTAATTGAAGTTATTGACGCAGATAACTGTGAGATCGACGTTGCGGCGAGCAGCATGCAACATGTGATTGCCGCCGATGGCGAACAGGTCGCCGTCTCCGCTGAAGACAGTGACGTGGAGGTCGGGGTTGCTCAGCTTGAGGCCCGTCGCGAAGGGAATGGCCCGTCCGTGGGTGGTGTGGAAGGAGTCGACGTTGAGATAGCCGGCTACGCGGCCAGTGCAGCCGATGCCCGACACGCAGACGTGCTCGTCAACCGGGATGCCCGACTCCTGTATGGCATTGGCAAAACAGGCCATAGCCGGTCCCAGGCCGCAGCCCGGACACCAGATGTGGGGGAGCCGGTCCGACCGAAGGATCGGGTCTAGCTTATGCTCATTGACCACGATTTCTCGCGGGCACATGACATGGTCTCCCTTACAGCTTCTGCGATCTGCTCCGGCGACATCGTGATGCCTCCAGCGTGGTTGAGACGAGTGATGGACTGGTGGGCGTTGCGTTCCACTTCCAATGCCATCTGTCCAAGGTTGAGTTCCGGCACGACGAACTGGCAGCCGCGCTCCGCTAGCTGCGCGATTCTGTCGCCCGGGAAGGGCCAGGCCGTGATCAGCCGCAGCATCCCGACTGGCAGGCCTTCCTCGCGCAACATGGTCAGAGCATGGCGGGCGGAGCGGGACGTGGAACCGTACGCCACCAGCACGACCTCCGCATCCTCCAACTGGACCTCTTCAACCTTGATAATCTCCGGCGCGAAGTGCGTGAGCTTTCCGGCCAGTCGCCGGACCAGCTTGTCGTGGGTGGCGGCGTCAGTGGCGGGATAGCCGCGCTCGTCGTGCGTGAGACCGGTGACGTGAATACGATAGCCGCGGCCAGCGCGAGGCATGGGCGGTACCATACTGCCGTCGGACTCGTACGGGAGCTGGCCATCCATCGCGCTCGCGTGCGGGCGTTTCCGCGCCACGTGCTCAATGGCGCTCTTGTCCGGAATCACCACGCGCTCGGTCATATGGCCGATGGCTTCGTCGGCCATCACCAAGACGGGTGTGCGGAGGAGATCTGCGGTGTTGAAGGCCAGCACGGTGAGTTCGAACATCTCTTGGCACGAGGCCGGGCAATAGGCCACGGCTGGGTAGTCACCGTGGGAGCCCCATCGCGCCTGCATCATGTCAGCCTGGCTCACGAGCGTGGGCAGGCCGGTCGAAGGGCCGCCGCGTTGGACGTTGACGATGACGCAGGGAGTCTCCGTGATGGCCCCTAGGCCAATGTTCTCCTGCATTAGGCTGAAACCGGGGCCGGAGGTGGCCGTCATGGAACGGGCGCCGGTCCAGGAGGCACCGAGCACGGAGGCGATGCTGGCCAGTTCGTCCTCCATCTGGATGTAGACGCCACCCACTTCTGGCAGCCGGCGAGCCAGGCGCTCGGCTATCTCTGTGGACGGAGTGATCGGGTAGCCGCCGAAGAACGAGCAACCGGCCGCCATTGCGCCTTCTGCGCATGCCGTGTCGCCATTCATGAAATGGCGACCGGTCAGGACGTGTCGGTCCTCTTCGTTCTCGCTCACAGTGTCTCCGGCTCGATCTCCTCTGTGTAGATGGCGAATTCGGGGCAGACCAGCGTGCAGAACGTGCACTGGACGCATGCGTCTTCTTTGCCGGCGCTAACGACAGGGTAGTGGTAGCCTTTGCTGTTGATGTCGGTAGATTCTTCGAGGACGTCCTTCGGACAGAAATCGATACAGAAGCGACAACCCTTACAGCGCTGGGGGATAATATACGTCTGTCCTCTGGGGGTCGTGAGGACTGATTGCTCGAGAGGCTGACGGACACCAGCCACGTTACCTCTTCTGGCGGCGCTTCCAGACCGGCGGCTACCTGAAGATCAGGTGCGCACCATACACACGCCACCCAGGTATTTACCACGCTAGGAGTGCCAGGCTCCTGGCTACAGGGCCGTATGGCCCTACTCGCCACGACGAATGTACTTTATGTATTGCCAGATACAGCAGATGGAAGGAACCAGTACGCTCATGAGCGAGGGCCGGAGGGGAGACGACAACGACGGTTTGGTGTGGCAGGGTATGTCGCAGGCCCGGAATGAACTACGCCCGGCTCTCGTCCTGGCGTACTGGCTGCGCGGCCCCGTTTCGCTAGTTCCCGCGCTCACAGCTCGCCCGGCATCGTCTCCGAAATCTCGACGTGCTTGGGCATGCCGATTCTTGTGTACATCGCGACGGCTTCGGTGAGCAGCTCGCGCGCGTTCTCGCGGTCGCCCGACCCGTCCCGGTCGATGAGCATGCAATCTCCGCTGCCGCCACGCGGTGTCCGAACGCTAACTAGCCTCCGCCAGGCGCAGCGAGCGCCCCTTCCAGCCGGAATAGCACGCCTCTATACGAGACGACGATCAGTTCCCCGTCAGTCAGCTCTCCGAACGACGTGATCACCTCGTCAGCGTCGAGCAACAAGGCGGGCGGCGAAGCGTCGCCGGTGTTCACGGCCCAAATCTTGCCAGCGGCGTAGTCGCCGAAGACGTATGAGCCGACCAGCTCCGGTATCGCCTGGCCGCGATATGCGAACCCTCCGATTGCGGCTGTCCCGTCATTGTGATCGTACACAGCGCGAGGCGGGATCAACCCATCCGTGACACAGTCGTCCCCAAAGAAGCACTCATGACCTTCGACGATACTCCAGCCGTAGTTCCCTCCGGCCACGATTTGATCGGTCTCTTCCCAACGCTGATGGCCCACGTCTGCGGCCCATAGGTCACCCGTTTCCTGGTCGAAGCTGAAGCGCCAGGGGTTGCGAAGTCCGTACGCGAAGATCTCAGGGCGCGCGTCATACCGGCCATCTTCGATCCCAAGTTCGTGTCAGCGACAGATGGCGACTCCCAACTTCGTAGTGACGAGCTTGTCCTCGGCGTCAACATCGCTGGTGACGCGCGCGCTTACGGAGTGGCGCATCTCAGGGGCCACGAGATCGTCAACGACACTGTTGGGGGGCAGCCGATCGCCGTCACCTGGTGACCGGTTTGCGCTTCGGGCATCGTGTATGCCCGCGAAGTCCCAGGAAGAGTCCTCACGTTCGGGGTCTCCGGCAAGCTGATGATGAACGCTCTCGTCATGTATGACCGCGAGACTGACTCGCTCTGGAGCCAAGCCCTGGGATCGGCTGTAGCGGGTGACTATGCAGGAACGGAGCCCGCAGGAACGGAGCTCGATGTCGTGGCCGTGGCACACGTCCGGTGGAGCACGTGGCTTGAGCGCTACCCGAACACTCTCGTGTTAGACCAGGGCGGACTCGCGGTCAGTCCCTGCGCGGAATACTATGGTATTGATGAGGATTGAAAGGGGGACTGAACCATGATTGAATTGCAGCAGGATGTGAGCAGGGGCACGCGGAAGCTGCGTCGTGATCCGGCGTCGCGCAGCGCCGCAACGTGGGGGCTAGTGGCCCTTGTGCTGTGTGCGGTGCTGGTGGCAGCCTGCAGCTCCTCCGACGGGTCGTCTCTCGCCACGAGGCCCCTGAGCGAAATTCTCACGGGGTCGGTTGAAATGGTCGATCTCACCGCGAACAGCGCCTCCGTGCGAGTCGACACGGCCGTCGACGTGGTCTGCTCGGTGGTTTACGGAACAGATACCGGCTATGGCAACCAGAGCACCGACCCGGACATGGGCGGGCTCCCACACACGCAGCACAGGGCTCCCTTGCGAGGCCTTCTGCCCGACACGCTCTACCACTATCGACTCCAAGGCACGGGCGCCGACGGCACGGTGTATGTGAGCGACGATCTGACCTTTCGCACGCCGGCCGGTGACTCTTCGGCCGAAGAGAACGGCCAAAACGTCGCCAGTTTGGCGGCGAGTGCCCGCGTTGCGGAGGTCAGCTCGACTTTCGGGGACTCCTCCGCGTGGGCAGCCGACAATGCGATCGACGACGATCCCCGAACGGAATGGTCATCCGCTGGCGATGGTAACGCCGCCTTCATCTCCATTGACCTAGCCGAAACGTACGAACTGACCGGAATCGGCTTCTGGACTCGTACCATGGGCAGCAGTGCACAGATTACGAGAATCGAAGTCGTCACGGAGGACGGAACGAAGCTTGGACCTTTCGAGATCCCTGATGCAAGCCGCATGTACGTCTTCCCCGTCTCCGTTTCGGCTCAACGGCTACGCTTCGACGTGCTGGACTCCTCGGGAGGGAACACGGGCGCAGTAGAAATCGCCGCGTTCGTGGGAGAGTAGCCCTGCGTCGCCGGCAGCAGTCCTGCCTGTACCGGGCGGCGCAGCCAGAAGGACTTCCTTCGGCATGCATGCACCCAATCGGGCGAACTTCTCGGGAGTCTTCAAGAACCCGACGACCTCCTGTAACTCCAGCTTGGCTTCCTTACTTGTGGGGGCAAGACTCGGCCGTATCTGTGAGGGATGCACTCGCTGGGCTAATTCGGCCAGCATCTGGCCTACAGCCGAACCATCTGCCTCCGAAGCAGAGGGGCCTACTAGACCGTGGCCAGACTTGCATAGGACCTGGGTCAGATTCGGGGGCAAGACCAATGCCTTTCGTAAGGTGCACAGTCACGTCACTCCGACCATGCAGAGAGAAGCTACGAGGGCGCTGGACGATTTCCTGATAGGCTAGGGCCCAAGCTGTCCAAGAGCCCCGTGGTGAACTGCAGGACAAGCGTCGCATCAGTGCTCGCGATCGTACCATCGTCATTCACGTCAGCTGCGGACGGATTGGGAAGTGATGCGAGCGTTCCCGCCGTGTACTGAAGGATGAGCAGCGCGTCGTTGGCGTTGACGCTTCCGTCATCGCTAACGTCGCCGCGAATGACCACCGGGGTGCTGGCCGGCGTCACGGTAGGCTTCTGAGATCCCTTGGGCAGCTCAATCGGTCCCATCGGGGTGAGGTCCTTGCCAGCTAGGCCCGCATAGTCTGGTGCGTATCGGACAACTCGAAATACCCAGTTTGGCGCAAATATTTCGCCTGGGGGAAGGACGGTCTGACCCTGCTGAAGCGGACCTAGCTCGGTGACGGGGTTGACATACTGCCACACGGT
>JAJCYW010000020.1 GCA_029262675.1 Chloroflexota bacterium
CACCAGGAGGTACGCCGCCGGGAGGCACGCCGCCGGGAGGTACGCTGCCGGGAGGCACGCCACCGGGAGGTACGCCGCCGGGAGGCACGCCACCGGGAGGAACGCCGCCGGGCGGCACGCCACCGGGCGGCACGCCACCGGGAGGTACGCCGCCAGGAGGAACACCTCCGGGAGGTACGCCGCCAGGAGGAATGCCGCCAGGAGGAACACTGCCGGGCGGAACGCTGCCGGGCGGTGCCGCCGTAGTCGTTGGTGGCGGCGGAATCAGCATTGGCAGTGTTGTCACGGCGGTCGTCATACTCATCGTCGGCGGCGTTGCTGCGATCGTCGTCGCCACGGTGGTGTCGGGCGTGCTCGTGCTGTCGGGGACGCCGACGCCGTGCGTCGATCGGGAGATTCCGGTGTCCGCGGCAGCTAGCCAAGCGTTCGACGACAAGTGGGACGCGTTCCACGACCAGATCAAGGTCGCGCCGTCGGCGGTGACGTTCAGCGAGACGGAGGTGACCTCGCGTGGCGTCGACTACCTCGACGACGCTGGCGTGCCGGTCGATGACGTCCAGATCTACCTCTGTCCACAAGGCTATGGCGAGATGACGGGCACCATGAGCCTGGCCGGATTGGACGCAGACGTACTAATTCGCGGTACGGTCGATGTGTCCGGCGACGATCCGTCGGTCGATATCGACAAGATCGAGGCCGGGAATCTGCCCAGCTTCATCGCGACGAACCTGGTGAACGCCGTGCTCGACCAAGGCGGCGTCAAGACCTTCGAGACCGACGACAACCTGACGAGTATCGTCATCACGGATGGATCGGTCACCGTGGCGGGAGCGCCATAGGGCGCCCCCGCCGGAGCGCGGCTGCAACATGAAGAAGTGCCTATCCTGCGGAACCGAATCGCCCGACGACTCGACGTTCTGCGAGTCGTGCGGCGCAGACCTGGGCGATGCCGCGACGGCCGCGCCCTCGAACGCAGGAGCCTGCCCTTCCTGCGGCGCGGCGAACGAAGCCGGCAGCACGTTCTGCGAGGGCTGCGGGGCATCGCTCACTGCAGCGCCGGGGACGTCCTCCCCGGCGGGCGGTGGCGGCTTTCAGCAGTTCCTGGGAAGCCTCAACCCTATTCATGCGCTTCTTGGCGTCGCGGCGATCGTTGTTCTGATCGTGTTGGCGTTCTTCCTCTTCAGCAACGGCAACGACGATTCCGGCGGGCGTAATGGCAGTGGCACCAGTCAGCCGCAGGCCACGGACCGGCCGCGTGCCACGGATCCGCCGCGCCCTACGGAGACCGTTCAGCCGCCGGCTGGGGACGGCTTTCCGACCGTTGCGGATGCCATTGCCGATGCGATGAGGTTTGCCGGTTATGTCGCCGAATGCGATGACACGTTGCTGCAGCCCGGCGACCTCTGCTACCGGCTGGACGCGGAGCCGGCGCGCAACGTGTTCCAGTACGCTGTCGGTGACGCCTTCTCCGAGTTCTACGCCGTCGTGGTGCTGGAACAGTTGGCCGACGGCAGCTACGTGGTCAACAGCGTCTCCGACTTCGATCCGACAGGCGGCGGTGGTGATGGGAGCGATATCGCCGCCCATCTTAATCCTATTTATAGAAACGCCTTCGTCGAGGCGGCCACCGAGTGGCAGCTTGGCGATGAGGACGAGGGTGTGGCGTTCCGGTCGCGCTCGCTATCGAATGGCAGCTACACGCTCTCTATCGATGCGGACAGCGGCTGGATCGCGCCGGAAACGATCGCGGTCGATGTCGGCTCCGAGTTCTACGTCGCGGCGGACGTGTACATGCAGGCCGGCACCGAAGAGGATTCCTGTGGTATCGCCGTCGCGGCGGCGTCGACCTTCCCGCGGCTGGAGTTTCTCGTGTTCGACGCCTTTGGCGACTTCGAGGTGCTCTTCGGCGACCAGTCGCTCTCGTTCCTCATCGAGCCGACGACCTCGTCCGCTATCTTGCCGGGAGACGACAATAGGCTAGCGATCCTGATGGAGGGGTCGCAGGCGACGTTCGTCATCAACGACACCGTGGTCGGTTCCGCGACCGTGCCGCCGATCGACGTCGCACGCATAGGGGTGGTGACGGCCACCTCCGACACATCCGGCTTTACGTCCTGTGAGTTCAACCAGTTGGAGGTCCGCTCCTAGCGACCGGCTAGGGTGTAGCCACCCTACGGCAAGTCCAGCGACGACACGGCGTTGGACGCAATGCCATGGGCGCTGCCGTCGAAGAACACGGCGGCAGCGTAGGTTCCCGTGGTGTCCGCGCCGAGCGTCAGCGGCGTAAAGATGAACGCGTCCTCCCCCGCGCCGGAGACGCCGGTTACCGAGAAGTCGCCGTCAGTTGTGAGATGGATGTCCGCCACATCGTCTACGGCGATCCCATTCAATGCCTCGCCGTTGGTGGTGAGGTCGACATCGCTCCCGTCGACGTAGAACGTCCAGGCACCGGCCGTCGTGTCGCCGAGCTGGGTCGGCGTGAACCTGATGATGTCTGAGTCGTTGCCGGAGGCGCCGGTCACGTTGAAGTTTCCTGACATCGTGATCAACAGGTCACCGTCGGGAAGCAGGTCCAGGCCGTCCACGTCCTCTCCCTCGCCGTTAAGCTGCACATCGCTACCGTCGAAGTAGAGTTCAAACGAACCGGCGGTGGTGGTTCCCAGCGACGAGGCGGTGAACTTGACGATATCCGAGTCGTCGACGGTACCCGGAATGCCCGGAATCGAAGCGGGGGTGGTGAACGACATCAGCAGGTGCGTGGCATCGATGAATGCGAGCGCGTCCGTCTGCAGGCCGCCCAGGCCGACGTCGCTGCCGTCGAAGGTCAGGCTAAACCCAGCGTCGCCGTCCCAGGCGATGATGTCCTCGTTCGCGACAGTGAGGCTGCCGACGCTGCCGTCGTCCCGCAGCGAGAAGTAGAACGCCGACCGTCCACAGCCACCGGCATCCTCGCCGCCGAGGAACGACGTCGCCGCGGACAGGCCGGCATCGTTCGTGACCTGGACCCAGTTCACGTTCGTGAACGGCCCGACGGCCGGGCTAAGACAGAGCCGCATCAGCATGCTCTCATCTGGGTTGACGACGCCCGGATCGGTCACGTCGTCCAGGATCGTCAGCAGCGTCCAACTATCGTTCAGCTGGGCAGCGTTGGTGTAGGGCAGCCACTTCGTGAGCGTCTCCGTGCCCGTCGAGTACTGAACGACGACGTCCATGTTGGAGAACTCGTCGAACGTGACGCTGCCGTCGTTCCTGACCACGACGTCGACGTCTGTCCCCTTGGCGTTGACGGACGTGATCGAGAGGTCGCTGGCCAGACGCAACTCACTGCGCACAACTGCGTCCCGCCAGGACTGGCCGAGGTCGTCGTAGGCCGTCACGCCGATTCCGCCCAGCCTGCTGGCCGTAATGAGCAGCACTCCCAGCAGCACCAAAGAGGGCAGTAAGCTATCCAAACGTCGCGAACTCCAATACTACGGGCGCGCCCTGCGGACGTACTCCGGTTCGCATGCTATCGCGGCCTGGATGCGCAGCCTATAGGTAAACGCCCGTAACCTGCCGGTATCGATCTCGTGTTCGGCCGAGCGGTTGCTTGGATCGACCCTACCAGGAGGCGGCAGCCAGGTACGAGGTGCAGGCGCAGCGCGCAGCCGCCGCCATTCCCACCACGCCGGAGAACACCCTACGGCTCCTAGCTTGGGACAGCGTGGAAGCGCGCGTCGCGGCGCCCGGGCACGATGGCGCTGGCGCAGTTTCCGGATTTGGTGGCCGTTGGTGATTAAGATCACCGTCCCACTCCTGGATCGCCCATATATTGTATTTGTAGATACCCCCAGGGGGTATAAGAGCGAATAGCGATGAAACAGGAGGAGGACCAAGCAGTGACGACGACAATTCAACGAATCGACCAGCTATCTCAGGAGCGATCTCGACTCTACGGCATCGCTCTTGACTCGCAGCGCGGCGACCGGGAGCTAACACGGCGCGTCAAGGAGATCGCGGCGGAGCTGGACCAACTCTGGGACATGAGGCGGCGTGAGCGCGCCGGCAAGCTCGATGGCCTTGACCTGCTCGTCGACCAAGCCTACGCGAGCATCTACGGCGAGGACTATGCCGACGCCGTAGCGCCGCCGGCAGTCGAAGAGGAAGGGGTTGCTATGGCACTGGTGGCGTAGACGGAGCACGCCGCCGCGGCGGCGCGGCGGGGAAGCGCGCAAGGGGAGGTGTCAATGGAGCACAACGCGACCGCGAGATAGCACGAAGATTAGCAATGAAACGGAGTAACACATGGCAACAAGAAGCATCACACGGCCGAGCGACCCAGATGTCGCAAGTAACCCATGGCAGTTCAGCGTGGGGCTAGGTATGGCTGCGATGAGCGTCATGCTGCTGATGGTCCTGTTCATCATCAGCGCAGTCGTCTCCGGCTGGGTCTCCGACCAGGACCCGACGGATTTCGGCCGGATCATCGCCTATCAGGCCTGGCTCTTCCCCGTAGCTATGGCTTCGGTGGCCACAGTCATGGTGGGCATCTCGTTCATCCTCTGGGGCATCGTCCGCCAGCTCTGGGTGCGCGTCGAGACGCTCAAGGAGTCGCTGCCGGCGCTCAAGGCGTCCGTTGGCGGCACAGGAGCTTAGGAGAATGACTATGGCAGCAGCAGATTCAATAAGAAGCACAAGATTTGGACCGACCACGGTGAGTTCCACGGGCACGGGGCAAATGCTCATCCACACGATGGCGAACTGGATGTGGCTGCCCATGATCATGATGGGCGTGATGGCGATCGCCACGTCCATCGGCTTGGGCATCGCTCAGGCGAGCGTTGGATCAGACCTCGGCGAGGAGTTCACCGCGCTCCGCCAGGCCAACTTCGAGACGCTGAAGCCGCTAACAGGAGCCTTCGTCTTCTTGGGGATAGCGCTCCTACTCTCTGGTATATCGTTCCTGTTGGCAACCATCCTCGGAGCCTTGCGCTGGGGTGGCGGTGAAGTACAGGAATCCCTGGGTGGACAGGTGAAGACGCTGAAGATGCCCTGGACGGCCATGGTGTTTCTCGGCCTCATGATGATGGGGCTGATGGCGCAATTTGTGGCCTTTGGCACCCTGATCTATGTCGCCATGCAGGCGCACGACGCTTGGATAGGCGCCACGGCGGCCGGCGTGCCCGGCGACATTGCCGCGCTTGACCGCGCCAACGCATACGCCGCCTGGGTCAACCCCTTGCGATTGGTATCGGTGGGCATCCTTCTCACCGGCATCGTCTTCGCCCTCTACACCATCTCGAACGTCCTCCGATTCCAGTTCTCGCGCATTCGCGAGTTGGTTACCGGACAGGAAGAAGGAGCCGCGTAATGGCAGCAACAGGAACGCAGGTCTTCGGTCAACCCGTCGGCCGCTACGAAGAAACCGATACGCCAAAGGGGCTGCTGTTCCCGCAGAAGCTTGGCAGCATCCTCTGGGCGCCAATGGCCATTATGGGCGTCATGCTGGTGTTCGCCGCCTTCGGGTTGGGGATCGCTCGGTCGCAGTTGTCCGTGGACCTCTCGGAGCAGTTCTCCGCTTCCGACAAGGCGAACCTAGCCACGTTAGGACAGCTTGTGCCAGGGTTCATGTTCTTGGGATTCGCGATGATCTTCGCGGGAATTAGTTTCGCAATCGCGCGCATCCTTGGGGTGTTCCGCGCGGGCGGCGGCGCGATGCAGGCGACGTTGGGCCAGGGCATCAAGACACCCGACATGCCGTTGACGGCCTGGATTTTCCTGATGGGCATGATGATGGCGATGATGGTGTTGGTGTTCGCCTTCGTCGGCCACATCTACGCCGCCACGCAGGCGCATGACGCTTGGATCAACGCGACGGCGGCAGGTGTCGCAGGAAATGAAGCGGCGCTCGGCCGGGCAGAAACCTGGGGCACCTGGTTGGAGGGGCTGCGACGCTTCGGCGTGGGGCTCTACCTAACGTCTATTGCGTTCGGCCTGGCAACGATTATCAAGGTAATCCGCTTCCAGACATTGCGGGTCAAGGAGCTTTTGCAGCAGATACAGACGGCCGCCTAAGCCGTCCCCGCGAACTTCCGGCGCCGCAACATCACGTCACACGAAGGCTCGCCTGTCAGGCGGGCCTTCGCTGTGCGTGGCCGCGAGAGCAGCTTTCTTCAGCCGCGGAAGTTGAAATCGGAGGGGCAGTAGCTCGGTGGGAGAGCTCCAGCTTCCACGCGGGCTGTTGCGAGTTCGCATATGGTTCCGCGGCTCAACGCTCACGCTTGACGTACATTTGTGCTGAACCTATACTGGACGGCACCGAACACATGTGCGGAGGGCGCCCAGTATGACATTCGCAAACCAGCTACGCAACGACCCCGACCTCAGCCCGAATTTCACTTACTGGCGGCACACAGAGCCGGAGCCACCTGAGCTTGCGCCGATTCCGGACGGCATCGACCGCCGGATTGCCGACGCGCTGCGCTGCCGGGGGATTAGCAGACTCTACAGCCATCAGGCGGAGGCTTTGGAGGCGGCGCTGGCCGATGAGGATGTTGTGATCGTCACCCCGACGGCCTCAGGGAAGACGCTTTGCTACAACCTTCCGGTGCTGCAGCGGCTGGTCGATAACCCGGAGGCCAGAGCACTCTATCTCTTTCCGACGAAGGCCCTAGCGCAAGACCAGCTCAACGAGCTGCATGGCCTTATCGGAGCCATCGGCGTCGACCTAAAGACGTTTACCTATGACGGTGACACGCCGGGAGATGCTCGGCGCGCGGTTCGTTCCGCTGGACAGGTCGTCATCACAAATCCTGACATGCTGCACACGGGCATCCTCCCGCACCACACCAAGTGGATGAAGCTGTTTGAGAATCTGCGATTTGTCGTCATCGACGAGCTGCATCAGTACCGTGGCGTCTTCGGCAGCCACGTCGCCAATGTTGTCAGGCGCCTCCGAAGAATCTGCCAGTTCTACGGCTCGTCGCCCACGTTCATCTGCTGCTCGGCAACGATCGCGAACCCTGGTGAGCTGGCCGAGGAGATCGTCGGCGCTCCGGTACGGGTGGTCGACAGAGACGGCGCCCCGCGGCGCGAGCGCATCGTGGCGATCTACAACCCGCCGGTGGTGAACCGCGAACTCGGCATCCGCCGCAGTGCCATGAAGTCGGCGAAGGAGCTTGCCGAGCGGCTACTTCAGCTCGACGTGCAGACTATTGTCTTTGCGCCCAGCAGAGTCATGGTGGAGGTATTGCTGCGCCGCCTCAGAGACTCCTTCCGTGCACTAAAGCCGGGCGAACACGATGTCATCTTTGGCTATCGGAGCGGCTATCTGCCGTTAGAGCGACGTGAAATCGAGGCGGGGCTTCGTAACGGGAACGTACGGGGGGTCGTCGCGACGAACGCGTTGGAGTTGGGAATCGATATCGGGGGACTCGACGCGGCGGTATTGCTGGGCTACCCCGGCACGATAGCCAGTGCGATGCAGCAGATGGGCCGGGCAGGACGCAGTGAGGGCCTGTCGTTCGCCGTTCTCGTGGCGAACTCCACGCCGGTCAATCAGTACCTGGTGCGCCACCCCGAGTTCTTGTTCGACGGGTCGGTCGAAGCAGGAACGACTGACCCCGATAACCTGATCATTCGTGTCAGTCATCTGAAGTGCGCCGCGTTCGAACTGCCCTTCAACGAAGGCGAGGAGTTTGGTCCGGACACGCCGGAGGTTCTGGAGTTTCTCGGCGAAGGAGGAATCCTGCACCGAGCTGAAGGGCGCTACCACTGGATGGCAGAATCTTACCCCGCGGAGCAGGTGAGCCTGCGCTCGGCGTCCATCGACAACTTCGTGATCATCGAGGTCGGTCCGAAGCCGAGAGTCATCGGCGAGATGGATCGCCCGTCGGCCCCGCTCCTCATCCACGACGAAGCGATCTACATGCACGGCGGTCAGCAGTTCCACGTAGACCGTCTCGACTGGGAAGAGAAGAAGGCCTACGTGCGAGCGGTCGACGTCGACTACTACACGGACGCGGACCTCGCCGTCGACCTGAAAGTTCTCGATAAGGCCGAAGAGAGCCGTGGCCGCAACTGCGAACGGTTTCACGGTGACGTGGCAATCACCTGGCTTGCGACCATCTTCAAGAAGATCAAGCTCGACACCCTGGAGAACGTTGGCTGGGGCAAGATCCATCTTCCGCAGGAGGACTTCCACACCACATCGTACTGGGTGGCGCTTGGCCCTGATGCCTCGGCGGGGCTCTCCCGCGGGGCGCTGCAGGCGGGGCTGTGGGGTGTGAGTCGCTTGGCGGTCAGCGTTGCGCCGCTGTTCGTCATGTGCGACCAGAAGGACCTCCAGGCCGTGGCACAGGTGCGTGCGCCGTTCACGGGCGCGCCGACGGTGTTCCTCTACGAGCGCAATCCTGGCGGCGTCGGCCTGGCGAAGGGTATCTATCAGGCGCACGACGATCTGCTGGCAGCCGCCCTCGAACTCGTTTCCGGGTGTCCATGCTCGGCCGGCTGCCCGTCGTGCGTCGGGCCCGGGCCGGATGAGAGCGATGGGGGAAAGGCAGCAGCCATTACCCTGCTTCGGAGGCTGACGTCCGATGGAGCTGCGTGACCGGCTGCGAACCGCCTTCGGGTCGCCGACTCAGAATGGCAGGCGACAGCAGGGGAGTGGAGCAAGCGAAAGGCCACGGCAGCTACCCGGCTTGCGGCGCGAAGAGACTCCCGGCGGGCCGGTCTTCTTCATCGAGGAGCGTTGGTCCCTAACGCACCACCACGGTGACTACTGTCTTGGTGAGGCCTTGGACCTGAGTGCGGAAGCCCGGGCGAGATTACTGCTGGACGCTCCTGCTGGCTCGCTGCGAGACGCCACATTCGTCGACATCGAAACGACCGGATTGTCAGGCGGGACCGGAACGTTGGTGTTCATGATCGGTGTTGGTGCGTTCGAGTCCGAAGAGTTCGTGCTCCGTCAGTACTTCCTGGCAGACGTTGCGTTCGAACGTGCAATGCTTCAGCGGGTTGTGGACGTGTTGACCAGCCGCGACACGATTGTCTCCTTCAATGGACGGCGCTTCGACCTTCCGCTGATTCTTACGAGACTCACGCTTTCGCGCCTGAAGTCGCCCGAAATTGCCAGCCACGTGGATCTGCTCTACCCCAGCCGGTGGCTCTACAAGAACCGGCTTCCGTCCTGTTCGCTCGGCACATTGGAGGCCTCGGTTCTCGGCCTGCAGAGAGAAGGGGACGTAGGCGGCCACTTGGCGCCCGCGATCTACCTGGACTACGTGAGGACAGGAGAATGCAGCGATCTGCGCGGCGTTTTCGAACACAACGCATTGGACATCCTGTCCCTCGTATCGCTGTTGAGCCACCTTGGGAGAGTGTTTGCCGGCGTGGGCGCGGGCGCTGAGGACTATCTCGCCCTAGGTCACTGGGATGACGCGGCGAGGCGAATGACATCCGCGATCTCGATGTTCACCAGCGCTCTCGCCGAAGCCCAGACTTTGGAACAACGCTCGACTGCCCGCCGGCGGCTTGCTCGGTTGCACAAGCGGGTCGGGAAGATCGACCGGGCGATGTCGATATGGCGAGAAGAAGCAGGGAAGGGCCCCCCGCACGGGAGGCTGGAGGCCCTGATAGAAATCGCCAAGGTCAGCGAGCATCAACTTCGAGATTTCGAGGCGGCAGAGTCTTTGACGAGGCAGGCTCTCCAAATACGAGAACGTGCCGCCGCGGCGCTCGCCACGCCGAGGAGGTCTCAGCTAGAGCAGTCGGCGCTGGAGCACCGTTTGAATAGGCTTACTCGTCGAGTCTCAGCCGTCAGCCGACGCTAGCCGATGCAACGCGGTCGCTATGACTCTCGCGTGCCGGCTGCGCTCTGTACCGGCGTGGCGCGTACCCAGCGGAAGTCGCACCGGTCGCCGCCGCGGCCCATCGTCATGGTGCGCTCCCAGGTAATCGACGGCGCCAGCGCTGGGAACATGATGTCGTCTCCTCCGCAGAAGACGGGCGTCAGCTCCGGCGCGCCGTAGGACGTGAGCGTGTCCAGGTAGATGCAACGCCGGACGTTGTACGCGACGCAGTCCGCGCTGTTCTCAACCGGCTCTATCTCCCAACCTTCCGCCGGGAACCCGAGCCGTACCACCCACGGTTCCAGAAGTCGGAAAATCGCGAACGGGCGGGGCAGGCGCCCCAGGAACGCCATCGTCCGCGTAAGTCCGGTGACGGATGAGGCCATCAGCCGCTCCATCTCCGCCAGCGCCTCCTCCTGCGTGTCGCCCTGATCCAGCAGAGTCTGGTAGAGCGCGAGGCCGGGCAGCAGGCTGCGCTCCAGATGGACACGGAGCGCGCGGCTGGCCGGGCGGGCGTACCCCTCGAATAGCTCGTCGTAGCGGGCTTCGGCGAGGGCGATTAGCCGCTCGGCGGCCGGCTCGGCTCGGCTCTCTGCCAAGGCCTTCGTCCACGGCCCGGCAAACGGCATCCGGCGCGGCGACTGGAGGCGTCGCATGACGACGAGGAAGCCCAGGCCGAGTGCAGCCATTGCCAACAAGAAGCGAATCATTTTCATCGCAGCACCTCAAGACTGACCGTTCTGCTTGTCATCGAACGAGCGATACCACCAGGGAGCGGACGTTCTATCCCTATCATATACTTCTCCCGGGAAATGTACAGCCCCGAACGCGGTGTTGAAGCTCTCCGGTCGCTCCTGCTCCTGCGGAGGCCGGCTGTCCAGGCCGCGACGCGCTAGTCCCCGACAGCGAGTTCGGTCACATGGTCGCGGACGAACGACACGGCACCGCTGAAGTGCTCTTGCGGAACATAGAGGCGCAGGGGATGGTGCCACGGCCGGCGCAGTGTGATGACATGGCGGGATTCGTCGAGTTCAACGCGACGAACATCCTTCCACTTGACCTCGCCCGTCGCAGGGAGAAGCAGCAAAGCGGCAGCCGAGATCTCGCTCGCCTGGTCGAAGCTGCCGCCCAGGAACGACGCGCCGATTTCGACCCTGTCCTCAACGTCGTCGGAGGTGGTTGCAAGGGCACCCAGCGAATAGAGCGTGAAGCATGTCGTGACGCCGTTTGCCACGACAAGGGCGCTGAAGATCCCCAAGCCGATCGCACTGAGCCCCGCGATGATCGCGATCGCAGAGTAGAGCTTCACGGCGAACGCGATACCGCCGTTTCCGTCGGCGAACATCACCACGAGCGGCGTGCCCAGCACGATCGCGAGTCCCGCGCCAAACCCCAGAGCGGCCCACCACCAGCGGCCCCAGACATAGCGGTTGGTGAGCATGGGGATGCGATAGCTCCAGGCGAGCCCCTCGACAGGTCCCGGCGACGGCTCGGGTGACGGGGGCGACGCGGGCAGCTCCGCGCCACACTTCACGCAGAACCGCTCGTCCCCGGCAAGCCGCGCTTCGCAGGCATGACATCGTTCACCCACAACTCTCACCGCGCACCTCCTCGAAGACCGCTTCCGTCCAAGTGCCGCTCAACTCAATTCAGCTCAGCGACCAGCTGCCCGAGCGAGACCCCTGCGCCTAGCAAGCACAGGGCAATGGCGGCCAGCGCCGGCCATCGCCACCACGCGGCCTGGCGCCGCCAGATGCGCCACGAGAGGAACAGGAGTCCAGCCATGGCGAGGGCGAGGCCACCCAAGAAGATGACGATGAGCAGCACCCACCCCCATTCGGGGCCATGCATTACGGCCGCCATTCTATCGGAGAACGCACTCGTTGCAGACGTCGCACCCTACAAGACCATCAGAGGCGGCCTCCTTACGGCCCCTGCCATTCGTACGAGTACGTGGTCAACCCGCTACCGCCTGGGCCTTGGAGCTTGAGCATGACCAGCATGAGGCCGCCCTCGCCGCCGCTAGGGATCGTGAATTCGCTCACGGCGGAGACCGGCGGGTCGCCTTCAATGACGGTGGCCCAGCCTGAGCCCGGGTACGGACCGCCGCCGGGCACGAGGTCTATGCGAACCCACGAACTCCCTCCGCCGCTCAATCCATTGCTCGCGAACGTCCCCTCCGAGCTCGTCGTCGCAGTGATCTGCAAGATCTCCCCGGCCGTCAGTGTCTGCGGAGGTTCCATCGACCAGGAGTGTTGGGACCGGTTCCAGACGTCGACCGCTGGGCTGGGCCATGTGCATCTCGCATAGGTTGTGGCTGACAGGCCGGAGATGGTTACCTCAAAGCTGTTGTAGCACCAATCGACTGCCTTCTCGGGAATATCCCTCGAAGACTCGACGTTGTTCAGTATCCAGCCGCCCGTCCCCGTTTGAGGCTCCTGTGCCGCCGGCTCGGTAGGCTGCGCGGCTTGGGTGGGCCCTCCGCGGTCGGTTGGCGTGGCTGCCGGCGTCTCTCCGTCGGCGTCCGAGGGCGTTGGCCTAGATGCCGCTACCGGCCACCAGTCAGGCGCACACGCGTTAGGCCGCTGCACAAAACCGCTCGACGCTGGAGGCGGGGGCGGGTGGGGGTAGTCCTCGAACCTGACGGTCATGCCCGGCGTCAAGACGATTGTTAGAGGCGGGCGGGTCCAGAAATTGACGGCGGGTGAGTAGAGCGGGTCGTTGTTGATTTCGGAAGCGAACATCGACTCTTCCAGCGTGTAGGTCCCTGCCGTAAGCCAGATTTCGGCTACTTTCGGCGGCGTACCAACCGTATCGCCGTAGTTGGGTGTTGCAACCACGACATTCCACGCGGGTGATACGAGGTCCCGAGCACTAATGGGGGCATAGTTTGTGAAGCAGACGAGGTTCTCCAGGTGCATTGGCAGATGGCGGGCACCGGGGAAAGGCGTGCTGCCTCTGACGTAAGGGTTTACTACCTGGATCCATCCCCCGGTCAGTTCGGCCACGCTGCGGCCTCCCACGATCCCCCAGGGGGAGAAGTGGGTGGTGAAAGCCGAGACCGTTCGCGCTTCGAGGTCCACTGTACTGGAGACGAGAACCCATTCCCCGGAGGCCGGGTCCAGTGTAGCCGTTCCTATCACGTCCGCCGGGTCCGCTCCGTCTGGAATGGGCAGGGTCACACGAACTGGCTCGGCAAAGACGGTCCCCTCAGGCCCTATCTCATATACGGTCCCCACTGTATTCATGAAGTCTGCGGCCAGCGAGATCTCTTGCGTCGACTCGCTGATCGTGACCGAGATGTCCTCGGCGCCGCCCGTCGATTCGGCGACGATGGCGCCGGACGGGATATCGATCTCGGGTCCGCCTTCCAATGACACGGTGCCGCCGGCGAAGCCGACCGTGGCCTGGCCGGTGCTCGAGACCACCCGCGTCAGGTCGGGTCGGTCGCCGTCCGTCACTGCATCGTCATCTTCCCCTCCGAGCCAGCCGAGGGCGAACGCAAGTACGACAACGATCGCCGCACCCGCCAACACCGCCGCGCCGACGGGGGCATATCGCATCGCTGAGCTTGGCGTCGCGGCTCGGGAGACGTTTGCCGCCGGGACGGGGGCAGGCGTGCCACAAGCAGTGCAGAATTGGCTGGTGGCGGGCAGTTGCGCGCCGCATTTCTGACAAGCGTTCTTCGGCGGCGTGGCTGCGCCGCAACCGCGGCAGAATCTTGCGCCGGCTGAAATAGTTGCGCCACACGAACGACAGGTGATAGGGGGCACGTTGGTAGCCATCCGCGTATCCTTTCTTCAGGCAGTTCGCCGCCGAGCCGCTTCGTTGTAAGGCCCGATCTCGAATCAAAATCTAGCAGACGCTTGATTTGGCTGGATAGGGCCGGATGGCACCATTTGGCCGTCTGGCCAGTCGCGTTGCATTTCGGGTTGGAGCGGGGGACGATGGCGACGACACGCCCACCGCTCTGCTTGGGAGGTAGGCGGGCCAGCGTCATTCATTGCCCGAAAGGCTGGTTTCAAAGATCGTCACCGTCAGCGGCGACGACCTCCGCAACGCCGAAGCTCCAGTCGGGCCGCTCTTCTACGAGCACCCAGTACCAGTCGGAATGGACCGGCCGGAACAAAAGGGCTGGCGAAAGTTCTTGCCGGCTGGAAAAACCACACGGGCTACTCGTAGACCGAACTCGCTTCGAACCTACATGAAGGCCAGACTGAAGCCTGGCCTTGGTGATGCGGCTTTTCTCGTTCCCCCTAGGGTGCCCACACTTCCAGGTTGTCGAACTCGCAGGTCCCACCTCCGCCGCCGGACGGGGTATTCGCCGCGACGCCGACGAATCGTACGCTGGTGACTCGATCATCATCGGCCTCGCCCACACGTTGTCCGTTGATGTACAGGGTGAGATGCGAGCCCTGGGCCAGTACGGCCAGGCGATTGACCGCCTCTGAGCGAATTGCTGGAGATGTGGTTAGACTAACGACGCTCTGTTGGGCCGCGCCGCTCGTGTCCCCGCCGATGACTCGAAATTGTCCGTCAACATCCTGCACAATGAACTGGAGGCGCGGATAGCCGGTCTCCCCCAGTAGCGAGAGGCCGCACAGGAGCTCGCCGCTCCCTTCTCGCCTGAAGGCATCGACAGCCACGTGGAAGTCCGAATCGATTTCGACGGTCTTTGCTACTGCGGGGATCGCTGCGCTGCGCTGTGACTCCAGTGAGATGGAGTATTCGCCTCCCGCGAGCTCGCGGCTGCTTCGAGTGACGCTGCCACCCGAGGCCTCACTCGTGGACCAGCCGTTCACATTCGAGTCGAAAGTGTCGTGCAGGACCACGCGCCAGCCAGCAGGCACCTCGGCAGGCTCGTCCGTCGCGTCCCTCGGCCCCTCCGCTGCGACCGGCGGCTCGAACACGGCGCTTCCCATGACTGACTCCAGCGTGTCGGCGCTGCCGTTCCACTGATCCTCAGGAGCTTCAAGCACGAACTGGTGGACGTGGATGCCGTCGACGTTTACGATGACGTAGCGCTTGATCACGGCGCCACCGTCCTCGTTCTCCAGCAGTCCAATCGAAACCCCCACCTCGGCACCGACCGGCACCGTCTCCGGCTCCTCCACAACGTCGACCCACGCCGCTGGCGCACCGGCGCCCGACCCTACCATCGCGCTGACCATCGCTTCGGGATCAGGCGAGGCGGTGCTGCCAGGCTCAACCGTCAGCCGTGGCCCCTGTGGCACCGCAGCAGTCAGGTCGCCGTCGTGCTCCGCGAGCACCAGGCCGCGGTCGCCGCTGTCGAGGAATGCCCAGCCTGCGGGCAGGGTGAGCGTCACGCCGCCAGCGCTAACCCGGCTCCCGTCGCTCCCGTTGCCGCCTGACAGCGGAAACTCGCCTCCCCCTCCGCCGCAGGCCGCGAGTAAGATGAGGGAGAACATTACGCTGGCGGCCGCCAGCAGGGCGAACTTGGGAACGGCGACTTGGTGGCTGGCCGAGCGCCTCATGGGAAACGGCCAGCCCATCCCGCTGCGTCCCGCGCCGCCAGCATCTCAATGAACCGCTGCACTAACCTCACCCTTTCGATCTCCGCCCTCGTCCTCACCGCCTCGTCTGCCGTCCCTCCACCCGTAGAGAAGGAGTTGCCGAGGCCCTTGATCAACGGCAAGGCGGCGACGATTGACGGGAACAGCGGCGCGCCGTCCGGCCCCTGGAACCCGGCCAGCGTGATCGCCCCGCTCACCCGGCCTGCCATTTCAGATTCATTGATCGAAGCGCCGGGGACAGTCTCCTCGAAGCTCTCCAGGAACTCCACACCATCAGCCCCGCCCGGGCACTCAGCAATAGGTACGTCCCTTTCGACTTGCTCGCCAAAAGGGCGGCGGGGATCATCTACAAGCCTCGTGTCCGGGCAGCCTATTATGTCTCTCACTCGTGGAAGGAGGGAGGCCGCAAGCTCAGTGCCGAAGAAGACGCCGGCGATGTCCGCGGAATTGTCAGGTGGCTCCTCAGCGGCGTCTGCGGCATCGGGTGGTTGTTCCGCCGGGGCTACGTCTTCCGGCGGCGCGGAGGCCAGGGCCGCCGCAAGCTCCTGGTCGATCTCCCGGGCCATGGCGATGACGCGCTGCTCGCTGTCGGCAGCATACAGCAACCCGCTTACGTCAACGAGAAACGGGCCTCGCGTGAAGATCACGCCGAAATCGTCGAAACCCAGAGAGAGCTGATAACCGCCTTCACCAATGGAGATGTCCGATGTGTTCGGTCCAACGAATGCCTGCATGTTCGCGACTGCTGTCGACGGGCTGTCATGCCTTGAGATTGAGGCACTGTACAGGCTGACGCCTGTTTCCGGATCCCGTCCGTAGTAGCCGACACAGGTCTCGGCGCCTGCCTGGATGCCGGGCTCAACGCGTTCAGCCCCCGCGGGCAGCATCTCACAGAGCACCTGAGGATCACCGACCTGTGCGCCAACCGGCGCGGACTGCGGCGCTCCGCCCAGCAGGACGAGCAACGCGAGAGCGAAGAGCAGAAGGGGACGGATCATTCTAAGCAACTCGGGTCATTGCAGTGCAGGACGTCGACTTCATTCTTGGCAGCGTCATGGTAAGCAGCGGCGCGTGCGGCGCGAGAGGACTTCCAGTGGCCGCCCACTCTAGCAGACTCTCGAAAAGGCGCATAGGGCCTAATGGCCTGTTGACGCGGCCACGCAAAGAGGCCGGTGGGCCCGCTACGGTCGAGGAGGAGGTCGCCGGAACCGGCGGCCACGGGGTTCACGTTTCGAGTTGGAGCGGGAGACGAAGACGACGATACGCCCAGCGGGCGGTCACGCGCCTCTGGCAGCGTTGCTGCCACAAATATAGCCCCACGTCATCCCCAATGCGATTGTCGCGCCACCGCCGTAGTACGCTGGCCCGCCGGGGCTCGCCATGACGTTGCCCGCCGCGTAGAGTCCCGGGATGACGGCATCCTGCTCGTCGAGCAGCTGACCGCGGGTATTCGTTCGCGGGCCGCCCTTGGTGCCGAGCGTCCCCTGGTGGACCGGCAGCGCGTAATACGGCGGCGTTTCTATTGACCCCATGCTCGGGTGCGCGGCGCCTATGTCGATCGGTGACTGATGGCGGCCGAAGTCCGGGTCCAGCACCTCTTGCACGAAGCCGTTCCACCGCACGACCGTCGCGGCCAGTCCCTCGGGATCGATGCCGGCCTCGCGCGCGAGCTCCTCCAGCGTATCGGCTCTTGGCAGCCACTCCGGGTCGGGGTCACCGGGCAGGACGGTGAGGACTGGGTAGCGTTTGCGGTATTGGCCGTCCAGGATCGCCCAGCACGGCAGGTTGCGGTACGCGCCGGTGTTCGCGTCGCGTTCGTCGAACACCTTGCCGAGCTCGTTGTAGGTCATCCCTTCGTTTGCGAAGCGTTCGCCACGCTGGTTGACGAGGATCGCGTGCGGGCAGGCGCGCTCCGGAATGACGAGCCGGTTTAGCTCGCGGCCGTTGTACGACTCGCCGGGGATAATCGCGGACGGCGATCCCCACACCTCGCCCATATTGCCGAGCGCGGCGCCGGCCTCGATCGCCATGAGGAGGCCGTCGCCCTCGTTTTGAGGCGGGCTGTTGGGATGGGAGGTCGGCCCTGGCAGGAAGCGGGCCTTCAGCGCGTCGTTCCACTCGAACCCGCCCGATGCCAACACGACGCCCTTACGTGCCCGCACGAGAAGATCGCCGTCAGGAGCTTCGGCGCGCAGGCCCGTGACGTAGCCGTCCTCCTGTACCAGTTCTCTCGCCCGTG
The DNA here is from genome assembly GCA_029262675.1 of Chloroflexota bacterium. Taxonomy (GTDB): domain Bacteria; phylum Chloroflexota; class Dehalococcoidia; order DSTF01; family RBG-16-68-14; genus JADFKB01. The sequence continues at coordinate 17,601 of JAJCYW010000020.1, forward strand.
TTTCCAGCCGGACCTGGACGTCCCGGTCGAGGCAGGCCTTCAGCAGCGCGCCGATAAGCGCATTGCCGCAGGTCGTCAGGCCTTGCTCCATGCGCTCCACGATCAGATCTGGAGGAAAGTTCTGCGGCTGGACGTGCCCTTGATAGGTGAACACGATCTCTTGGAGGGTGAGGGGCATGAAGAAAAACGGGCTCGGGCGAAGCGCGGCTTCCCATGATCCGAGCTTGCGCTTGTCGAAGATCGCGGGCTCGAGGCTGCGGCCGCCCGGCATGGCGCCTCCTACTTGCATGTGATAGTCGGGGATCGTCCACGGCGTGAACGTCAGGGGCGTATGCTCTTCGAGGTAGCGCGCCATCTCGTGGGCGGTGTCGACGAACGTCTCGACGAGATAGTCGCCGGCCTGCCCGGCCGTAAGCGCCTGGCAGTACGCGAGCGCATCGTCGCGCGAGTCCGTCATACCTATCTCGGCCATGTGATCGTTCAGGGGCACCCAGACGCCGCCGCCGGAGACGGCCGTCGTGCCCCCGATCTTGTCGGAGCGTTCCAGGAGGGCGACCTGCGCGCCATGATCGCGTGCCAGGATGGCGGCCGCGAGGCCGGCGCCACCAGAGCCGACGACGACGACATCGACCTCGAGGTCCCAGTGTGTCATGGAGCGCCGACCAGTCTACGGGCGGGCGACGTGGCTGGAAACGAGCCGCAGATGTCTACACCGGCGCGGTTTCTGGCCGAACGAAACGCTTCCACCGTGTCCTCCCTAACCACGTCCGTTAGTTCACTACGCGATAGCAGGGTCCGCTGACGCGCCAATATGGCGAACTACTTCACTCCTGGCGGTTGCGGTACTCGATCAAGCGCTGCGCTAGACGTTCAACTAACTCGCTAAGCTCGCGTCGAGGAATGGCGGAGCGAGCGCAGTTGAGGCATGTGAACTCCTCATCTGCATCGATGCTGAGGTAGCCTCCACAATACGCACAACGCGTTCCCGGCATGATCCTCGCGGAATGGTCCTCGTGCAGGATCGTATCCAGCTCGGGCCATTCTTCGTTGCTCACGGCGCGCGCGTTCCGGCTCGCGAGCTCTCGGTTGAGGAGGCTTATGACTGGCCGTACAGCGGCGGCGAGTGAAACTACGAAACCAGCTCTCTTCATGGTTAGATTGTACCAGGAGAGTTGTAGTGCCCAAGCCGGCGTCGCACGAATTGCCGAACTTGTTTTCCCGGGAGGAACGGCGGACCGGAACGTCAATGTGGTTCTTCACGGACGCAACCGGCCGATTCAACGTGTTGGGTGACGGTGAGCCGCACAACTATCACGGTGGGACAACGACGCAGGCGTAATCAGCAGGGAAGGGCGGCGAGCTGCGCTTGTCGCCCGATCTAGGCTGGCTCCACGTCCACGCGGAATGCCCTGTCGATCGGTGCTGGCTGCCACTGGGTCGTCCAGAATCGCAGGTGGCCTTCGCCGCCGGCGAAGTGCAGCCACTTGACCATGCCCGGCTCTACCTCGGCGGCGTGGTTCCAGTCGATGTGCTGGTACGGCTCCCAGCCGTTGTAGCTGATCACCTGTCCCGGCCGGACGGTGCCGGAGACTTTTGCGTCCGCTTGGAACGACGATACGTCGTTGTACAGCCGGACCGGGGCGCCGTTCCGGATCCCTCGCGCTTTCGCGTCCGCGCTGTTGATGAGGACGCTGGGCCCGCCGCGGTGCGTCTCGAGCATGAGCCGGTCTGCCTGGTTCATGGAGTGGATGCTCCAGCGCGAGTGTCCGCTCGTCAGCACCAGCGGGTAGTCGCCGCCCATCGGCGGGTTTTCCTTGTGGATGGGAAGCGCTTCGTCCGCTTCGATGAACCAGGGATGGTCGATGTAGAACTGGGCGCGCCGGGCCAGCGTCGGGTAGGGCAGACCCCGCTCGACGTGGTGGCGGAGCGCCGCGTGGGTTTCGTCCGGCCGCAGGTCCGCCGCCTGCACGGCGGCGAACGGCGTGATCCCCCAGTCGACAAAGCGCACGTAGCCCTTCTCCCGGAACGTTTCGAGCGTCGTATCTTCGGGCACGGTGCCGACCTCTGCCGTGTCGAGCACCATCTCCTCTAGCACCTGCTCCGTTCGCTCAAACGCTCCATTCGCGGTGAAGTACGCTGCGAGGTCGTCGAGGCGGTGGGGCGTGCCGCGGGAGTCCGTGTACTCAACGAAACCCCGCGCCTTCGCTCGCTCCTCTATCTTTCGCGCCAGGTCGACAAATACATCCCACTCCGGCCGCGCCTCTCCGGCGGGCTCCACGACGGCGTCGGAGAAGGTGAGTAGCAGCGTTTGTGGTGAGGGCTGGGCGAAGCCCGGCTTCTCGTACGGTGCGGCAGCGGGAAGCAGCACGTCGGCCTGTTGGGTGGAGGCCGTCATCCGCCAGTCCATGCAGACGTGGAGCGCCAAGGCATCGAAGAGTGGGGCGTGCGCTTCGCGGCCCCCGCGCATCCTGCGCGCCCAGTTGGTGCCGATCTCGAAGAGCACGCGGGGCGTGTGCGCTTCGCCCAGACGATCTGGCCCGCGCCACCAACCTTGCTCTTCGGCATCGCGGACGTACTCCTCCAGCGGACGCTGCATCGTTGGGTCAGACCATTCGTCGCGCGCCCAGCGCTCAGGGAGCTTGCTGTGATGACGCCAGAGGAAAGCGGGCACGATAGCGTGGCCCGTCGCAGTACCGGCCTGCTGGAGTTGAATGGCTGCGGCCGCATCGGTCAGGCCTGGATCAGCTTCCTGCATGCTCTTGACGATCATGCCGCGACCGTTGAGGATGCCCTGGATGCCTTTGCGTCCTGGCGCTCCTTTCATAGGGAAGAGGAACGCGCCATCGAACATGCCGGTGACGGCCACGCCGAGCCCAGTGCCCTTCTTGCCCCAGTTGCCCGTCAGCGCCAGCAGCAGGCACATGGATCGCTCCATCAGGTCGCCGTGGTAGTACTTGGCTGAGTTGAAGCCGAGAAGGATGCTAGTGCGTTTCGAGGCGACTTTCCGCGCCATGAGCCTCACGGTCTCCGGATGCACGCCGGAAACGTCGGAGACGTCTTCTGGGTTGTAGTCGGCGAGCCGGTCGCGGAGCAGGTCGAACGCCGGCCGCACCTCGACGGCTTCTCCGTTGGCGAGCGTGGCCGTGAACGTCCCTGCCAGCGCAGCCGTCTCATTTGGTTCGAGCGCCTCGCGAGAGGCGGGCTCGAGGGCCTGTCGCTCTTCCGACCACAGGTAGAACTGGTCGGGCCGCCCGCCCTCTTCGACGTCGGCGCCGCGCAGGAAGCGGTCGGTATCGCTGCGGACCAGGAAGGGCAGGTCTGTTTGCGATCGAACGAATGCCTCGTCCATGAGCCCTTCGTCGACGATGACGCGCGCCATCGCCAGCGCCAGAGCGGCGTCGGCGCCCGGTCGCACACTGATGTGGTAATCGGCATGGATAGCGGACGGGCTGTAGTCCGGTGCGATGGTTGCCACCTCCGCGCCGCCGTAACGCCCTTCGGCGACGAAGTGGTAGTGGGGGATGGCCGTGTAGACCGGGTTCCGGTGCCAGATCAGCATGAGCTCGCTGTGGAACCAATCGTCAAAGCTGCTGGCCGACGCCGCCTGCCCGTAGGTGAGATACATGCCGACGCTGAAGTCGCCGATGTCGCCGTTGGTGTCGGTGGTCGCGCCGCCGATGCGATTGATCAGCTTCTCGAACAAGAAACCCGCGGTCAGCCCGCCCTCGCCGGCCGTCCCGGCTTGGAGAATCGCCTCCGGCCCCTCTGCCTCGATCGCGTCGATGACGCCGTCGGCGATCTCGGTCAGCGCCTCGTCCCAGGATATGCGCTCCCAGTCACCGCTGCCGCGTTCGCCGCGCCGGCGCATCGGGTATCGGAGGCGGGTCGGCGCGTCGAGCATCTCGCTCCAGGCGGCGCCCTTCTGGCAGCCCATGGGGTTCATATCCGGCACGCCCTCTTCGATTGGCTCGAAGGTTCCGGCGGGCTCCTGCCAGACCACGCGGCCGTCCTTGACGAAAACCCGGTACGGGCAACTCCCGGGCGAGCAGTTGATGCAGTGCGTAGCCCACTTGGCTTCATCCGACCGGATGCGCCGCCGATAGCGTTCTTCAGGGCTTGCGACTGGTTGCTCTGGCTCAGGCATTGTTCATCGCCTCTCTCTTTGATGCGCCGGCCTGGCGGGCGTCAGGCTCCGGACAGCAGATATCGAGAAACTCCAGGAACGACTCCAGCGACCGCGTGATGAAGTCGCGGTTGATCGTGTAGTAGACGTGCTTCCCTTCCTTTCGGGAGGTGAGCACTTTGCTGTGCCGCATGACGGACAAATGGTACGAGACCGCCGGGCGCGAGAGCGGCTGGCAGCGGGCGGCGATGTCTGAGGCTGGCAACTCCCAAGAGCGGGCCTCGAAGAACGCCTGAAGAACCCGCTGTCGCTGCGGATCAGCAAGAGCGGTGAGGAGGTCGCTTACAGACTCCGGAACGCTGGGTGATGTGTCCATATGTCCAAACAGGTTGAATTATGGCGTCTCGGAATAGGGATCGCTAGGGCCGTATGGCAGGTTCTGGGGAAGTTGCGTGGCGTTTGAGGATGGAGAGGCGGGCGATGTTGTCTGTGCCTGACTGGGAGCTGGAACTGTTACACGGGTGTCGCCGCGAGCGCGGCGATCTTCAGAACCGTGTTCCAGTTCCGGCCGGTGCCGCGCGTGCCAAGCTTGTCTTCGATGAGGCTGAGCGCAAGGCGGGAGCGGCCGATGCCTGCTGGATAGACGACGTAGAGCTGCTTACCGTCGGCCCTCACGACTTCCGGCCCCTCGATTGCAGCCTGCAATGCGCTTACGGCAGGAGCGCCGGGCGTGTCCTTCAGGAATATGACGACCAGATGGCTAAGATCGCTCTCAGCTTCGTCCGGAAAGGGGTTGCGTGTGATAATCGCGTCCAATTCTCTCCTTGCGCGGACGAAGAACGTAGTGTCGAGGTTCAGGCGCTGTCTAGCCTTCGCTTCCAGCAGGCGCTCAAGGTCAGCGTTCGTTCGGCCATCGCTACGGAATATGAGATTGCCCGTCTGGAGTATGGATCGCGCGTCGTGGAAACCGAGCGCTGCGATGAAGTCGCGCACGTCAGCCATTGCGATCTTCTTGTGTCCACCAACGTTGATGGCTCGTAGCAGCGCGATGTGTGTCGTGGCCCCGCCCGGGGGTTGGCGCTCCGCCCTAGCCATCGACGTCTTCGGCCCACCCTTCCGGCGCGTCTGGTGACCAGACGATGCCGAGAAGGGCGTCGCCGCGGGCGCGGTCGACAGGGCGGAAGATCTCCCACTCCTCCTCTTCCACCTCGATTTCGACGACTGGGTAGCCAATCGGCTTGCCGGAGCCCACGCAAACGAACGTCTCCGGGTCGAATCTCTCGACGCCATAGATGTCCGCGACGGCCTGCCCGACCTCCTGCTGCCACGGCGTGGGCGGGCCGTTCGGATTAGGCACAACGTTGGGTCGGGACGCTAACATCCTGAACGCGCCGGGGTGGGCCATGCGACCGCAACTCAGCATGCGTTCCGGAGAGTGAATGTCTCCCGCAAAGACCGCGCGCCCTTCCAGCGCGCCAAATAGGCCCAGGCGGCGGAAGTCGGGCAAGACGCAGCAGAGGCCGCCCAACGTCAGCGTCTGCTGCGGCAGGCGCGGCAGGTCGGCGATCACGCCGTCGGCGATGCCGAAGCCGGCGGGTCGACCGTCGCGCCAGGCGAACGAGACGTGGCGCAGCCGCGTCAATGACTTCTCGAGATGCTCGTGGTTTGCCTCTGTATAGCAGGCGTCGAACAGGTCGTGCATGAGCGCACGGTCCTTCGCGGTTACGCTCGCGGTGGGGACCGTCTTGAACTCGAAACCGCTGATGTCGAGTTGGGGTTGCACGTCACGCTTCTCCTATGACTGATCGTACCACGGTGTAGCCTGGATGCCGCACACGCTACCAGCCGGGCGGCGCGCTCGGAATCCACACCATGCTAAGGAGCGAATCTCCGCGATCGCGGTCGACCGGCCTGAACAGCTCCCACTCCTCAGGCTCTACGTCGATCTCCAGGATCGGGTAGCCGATTGGCTTGCCACTTCCCGTGCAGGCGAACGTCAGCGGGTCGAAGGCGACAACGCCATACGCGTTCGCGATTACTTGCCCGACCTTTTGCTGCCATGGCGTGGGCGGGCAGCCCCGCCGCGGTACTACGCTCTCGTTGCGGAGAAAGACTCTGAAGCCGGCCGGATGGGCCGAACGGCCGCAGAGGAGCGTGCGCTCGTGTCCTCCCGGCGCGCTGGCCCGGGTGCTGGCCCGGGTGCTGGCGATGATACTGCGCTGTCCCAGCTCGGCAACCAGCCCCCTTCTGCGAAACTCCGGCATGACGCAGGTCAGGCCCCCCAAGACCACAGCCGCTAGCGGCAGGCACGGCAGGTCCATGAGGCGGACCTCGCCCAAGCCGAAGCCCACGGGCGTCTCGTCGTGAAACGCGAGCGACGCGAAGCTGAGCCGGGCCATGGTGTCCTCGAGATAAGCGTGATCGGCCTGCCGGTAACAGGAATCGAACAGCCCGAACATGATCGCCCGGTCTTCGTCCGACAGGCTATCAGTAGCCAGCGTCTTGAACTCGATGTCCGCGATGTCCCGTTTGTCGTTCATCATGGCTGCGCGTACGTACCGACGATCGTATCAGCGTGGCTGGCCCAGGGAACCTGCCGTTTGGCACGTGTACTCCGCCGGAGGAGTGACATCCAACCTGATTTCGCGATTCGAGCCTAATGGCTCTAGACGTGCCGGCCCGCGTTCGCCTAGGATCATGGCAAATCTTTCTTGGCAGGAGGTACGGTATGAAGAAGATTGTTGGTCTAATTGTGCTCGGCGCTGCAATCGTTGGAATTGGGAAGGCGGTCTCAGCCGGCCGGCAGGGCGGCCTGGTGGAGAAAATGGAGGCGTTCATGGAGGGCTGCCCGCCGATTCAGGCGATGCGCAGGCTGGAGGAACAGAACAGCGAGGTGATCAGCCTGCTCCGGGACCAGAATGCTCTATTGCGCAGCCAGAGTCCGCCGCAGGAGTCCGTCGCCGAATCTGCCTCCGGCGGGACGTTCGCCTCGTAACCGATCGAGCGGAGTAAGTGCGCGTCTAGGTTCTGCCCGGAGAGAGTCGTTCCAGTTCATTCAGACATCTGATAATCTCGGAGCTAGGCTGGCCGCGTAATTCGATCCGCTCCAAGTACGCCATCAGCACGCTGAACCGCACAGGGCCACGGCGGAGTTCTGCGCCTGGCCTGGGAACAAAAGATCAGGCGCCCGCGGCCTACGATATGGAGGTCGCAAGCGCAACATCTCGCATAACATTTCGAAGGAGGGGACGAGTGATTCGACTTGTCATGTTCCTGCTGGTGTCAGGGCTGCTTGTCATGGCAGCCGCGTGTGACGACGATGTCGGCGTCCGAGGCTCTGGCGATCTCGTCACAAAGGAGTATGAGTTTGAGGACTTTGCGAAGGTGGAGTTGGCCAACTCCTTCCGCGCCGGTATCACGTACGCCGACGTATTCAGCGTGTCGCTTGAGGTCGATGACAACATTCTGGATCTAGTCGAGGTGACGCAGGATGGAGACACCCTGCGCTTGCAGCTCGAATCGGGTAGCAGCGTGTTCAGTGCGACGCTTGAGGCGACGATCACCATGCCGGAGGTCGTGTCGCTCGATCTGAGCGGCGCTTCTCGCGCGACCATAGCGGGGTTCGAGAACGCGGACGCGCTCGAGGCCCGGCTTTCAGGCGCTAGCAGGCTGCAGGGTGGCCTGGACGTAACGCGTCTCGATCTACAGTTGTCGGGTGCCAGCAGGGTCTCGATCGAAGGAGGCGGGACAGAGGCTGACATCGACGCATCCGGCGCCAGCACGGTGGATCTGGAAGACTTCCTTCTGGAGATCGCCCACGTCACCTTTAGCGGCGCCACCAACGGCACAGTCAACGTCCGCGACGCGTTGGGCCCTGTCGAGGTGAGCGGGGCGTCGCACCTGCGATACGTCGGCACGCCGAGCCTCAGCGGCGTTGACATCTCAGGGGCGTCTTCCGTGGATCCCGCTGAATAGCTTAGACCTGCTGCCACCCCGCGGACGCCGGCCGTAATCCAGACCTGGAGAAGACAACGAAGAGCGCCGCGGCAACTGTCGCCGCGGCGCTCTTGACTCTTTGCTCTGTTGCGCCCCCGCCTATGGACAGGTCAGCGCGCTGCCATCGATGAAGCCTGCGCCTACCTGGAGGATCAGGGCACCATCGACGCTGGTGATTGCGCCGTCGTTGTTGACGTCTGCGCTCGACTCGTTCGGCAGCGTCGTCAGGAAGCCTGCCTTGTACTGGAAGACCAGCGAGGCGTCGATGCTGTTGACGTCTCCGTCGCTGTTGATGTCACCACAAACCTTGGCCGGCTCCGGCGTGTCTGTCGGCGGCACCGGGGTGTCCGTCGCAGGCGCCGGGGTCGGCGTGTCCGTGGCTTCTGGCGTCGGCGTGGCGCACGAACTGGTGCCCAGCGTCACGAAGTTCTCCGCGAACTCCGACGTGTTCTTCAGCTTGTCCGTCGCTGTCGCCGTGAACGAGCCTTCACCAAGGTCACACGGCAGGTCGACCGACCAGTTGCCGTCCGCGTCCGCCAGGCCACTGACGGCGATCGTCTTGTCATCGAAGAAGGTCACGCCCTCGCCGTGCTGGCGCACCAGCGGGAGCTGGTCCGCCGGGTCGTCGTCGACGATGAAGACCTCGACGAGGCAGAGCGAGCAGGCAGTTCCCACCAGCTTGTCGCCGAACTGCGTCGTGATCTTCGGGAACGGCAGGCAATCGTTCGGGGAAGAGATATTAGCGAAGAAGACGCAACCGATGTCGTGGTCGCCGTCGCCGTCTGCGTCCGTGTCGCCGGCCAGCTCGATGCCCATGCCGACATTGTCCCAGATGTTGTTCTGGCTAATGCGGTTCTGGTTGCAGTCAATCAGGTTCTTCGGGTTAACGAACACGGGTTCCCCGGCGATGTCTAGGCCTTCCTCAATCGGCAGCTCCACCTGCGCCTGGCCGAACGAATCGCAGTCGATCTCGATGCCGCGGTCCAGGCCCGGGTCATCGCCGTTCTGGAAGATGTCGTTGTACTGGATGTTGATGCCGGACGAGTTGTGGACCTGAATGCCGTGGTCACGGTTGTGGTGAATGTCGTTGTTGTGAATCACGCTCTTGCCCTCCGGCAGGTCGTCCCGGCCGGCTGTCGGCGGGTTCTGAAAGGCTCCGCCGAAGATGTCGATGCCGTCCTCTTCGCTGTTGAAGATGTTGTTGCCGCTGACGGTCAGGATGTTGACGGAGCTCCAGACGCCGCAGTCCTGCGGGCAGCCCTCACCGAAATCTGCGTCGCCGTCGCTGATGTTATCGACGTCGTAGTTGATGCCGTCACCGCCGTTGCCGCGAATTGCCATGTTGTCCAGGATACTGACGGTGTTGACGCTGCAGCAGAATTCGAGTTCGATGCCGTCGGCGTTGCGGCCGATGATGTCGCCGTTGTCCGCGATCAGCAGGTCGTTCGTGTTCGCCGCGTCACAGCAGACCTGGAAGTCGATATCGATACCGTCTCCGCCGCTGGACTCGCGGCCGATAATCTCACCGTTGCCGGTGATGTTCACTTCGTTAGCGTTTCCGCGGCTGCTGACGTTGCCGCCGCCGGCCTGGACGTCGATCTCGATGCCGTCGCCGTCGCCGCCCTCGATGTTGCCATTGTCGAGGACGTTGACGGTGGTGCTGTTCTCGTCGCCGTCCGTGCCGTCACCGCCCGGCAAGCTGTCCGGGCCGGTCTCGACGCCGGAGTCGGCGAAGATCTTGACACCGTCGTCGTCGTTGCCGGTGATGTCGTCGTTGTTGGCGACGGTGACGAGGACCGTGTTCTCGTCGGCGTCGTCGCCGCTCTGCGAGCCGGCGTCAACATTAATCTCAACACCTTCTTCAGAACCGTCGATGCGGCCATTGCCGTTTACTTCGACTGTGCTTGTGTTGTCGTCACCGGAGCCGGTGCTGGAGCCGACGTCCGCGTCGATCTCGACGCCCTGGTCGTCCCCGCCGTCGATGCGCTCGTTGTCGTTCACCGTAATCAGGCTGGTGTTGTCGTCGGACTCCAGGCCGCCGGGACAGCCGCTGGCAACTTCGCCAACGTCTACGTCGATTCGTACCCCGTCGCCGCCGCCGTTGCCCTGGCCCTCGATGCTGCCGTTGCGGTTGACGTTGACGGTGCTGTCATTGCCGTCGCCGCAGCCAAGGTCGAGAGACACTGCGACGCCGTCGTCGTCGCCGATGATGTCATCGTTGTCGTTGACTTGCACGACGCTGGTACTGTGGCTGCCCGGGCAGCAGACGGTGATATCGATCTCGACTGCGTGGTCGCCCTCGGAGTCGGTCAGGCCGTTGTCGTTGACCTGCACGTCGAGATTGACGGAGCCAGAGTTGACGTCGCCGTCATCGGAATCGATGTCGATGTCGACCGCGTGGTCGCCGCCGCCATCGCCGCCGTGCAGCTTGCGGTTGTTGTTGACCCACACGTTCATCGCGGCTCCGCCGAGCGTGGCGTCTTCGGTCCTCCCAAACTCGACGTTTACCGCGTCAGCTCCAAGGGACGTGATGGAGTCGTTGTCGCTGACGTTCGCCGTCAGCTTGCCATTGACAGTGCAGCCGTCGGTGATGTCGCAGTCAAACTCGATTTCGACGCCCGCGCCGGCACCGTTGTCGTCGTCGTCGCCGATGATGCGGCTGTTGGTGACGCTGACGACGTTGTCGCTCATCTTGACGTCGTCGGGGCTGCTATCGTTCGTGGATGCCTCCACGCCGTCGTCGTCCGCGATTATGTCGACGTTGTCAATCTGGACGTTGAAGAGGTTCCAGGTGCCGTCGATGCGGATACCGTCTTCGCTGTCGTAGAAGTCGTCTTCGCCGGCGTCGCCGTCGTCGAAGATATAGCCGTTGATAGTGACGTCGCCGAAGCTGTAGTAGTCGGCAGCGGCGCAGGACGCGACGCAGCCGTCCAGCATGATTCCATCCGTGAAGCCGTCGAATTCACGGATGATGAAGTTCTTCCCGCCGATCAGCGTGAAGTCGAAGCCGTTGTGGCTGGCGTCAACCTGGATTACGCCTAGGCGAGAGGCGAACGAGCAGTCGATGGCGGTGAGGTCGTCGTTTGCGTCGCCGTCGAGGATGACGCCGGTGTTCGACGAGTCGATCACCACTTCCCGCTCGATCGGCGGCAGACAGTTGTCGCCGTCGTTGACGGGGTCGTCGCCGAGGTCGATCTGGATCACTCCCGGCGAGGCCTTCGGGAACGTCGCCTTGTGGAAGTTGATCTCGTCCGCCTTGCCTTCGTTGACCACGTCGATTGCCTCGTGCAACGTGCAGTCGCCGGAGCCCGCATTCGGCGCGCCTGTGCAGCCGCCGTCGTCGGTGTTACCGACAGAGTTTACGGTGACCTTCAGGCCAACACCGGCGCTGGTCTGGTGCGCGGTGTAGACGCTGAGCGCGCCTACCGTAATTGCCGCGACGATGGCAACCAGCAGCAGCCGGATGGCTATTGGACGCGAACCAGATATTGTTCGACTTCCTGTCGTATGCATGCTCTGCTCCTCCCTTGCCGTTGAGGTCGTCTGGTTCGGGACTCCTTGTCTGCGTGTGTGGTTGCGCGGATGGGCGCACACAGCAGATGTGGGACTAATCCACACATCAACGTTATCAGTTTGCTTTAGCGACGGCTCTGAGTCAAACTGCGCAGATTCGGAATCCGGCGGCTTCAGGCCGGACGTATCGTCGATTCGCCCCGTTGATTACCGTGACATCTCGTTCTAACATGTCGGCGTGGGCATGAAGACGACCTGTTCGTTCAGCCCTAACTTCCTCTTCCCTGCCTGGCAGCGATATCAGGCCTGGCGGCCTTCTGGGGGTAGTACGCGTAGGGCTGTCCCTCTGCCGCCCGCACATTCGCTGTGCGTGGGCCCGCCCTGTGCGCGGACGCGAGATCGGCTATGATCTGTAACGGAAGGCGGCCAGAGCGGGGGTAGCTCAGTGGTAGAGCTCCTGCCTTCCAAGCAGGCTGTCGCGAGTTCGAATCTCGTCCCCCGCTCCACTAAAACGATTCTGAACCGGGCCTAGGCGGCGGCCTGGAGCGTCCGTAAGTGCCGCGCGATCAATCTACGAATCAATCTGGCACTCAAACGCTGCATCGTAAACCGCAGTCTGGCTACTGCGCGAGCGCGGCCGACACGGCGGCTACGGCGTCGCGCTGATCGTCGAGCGTGGCGTGGGCGTAAACCCTGAGCGTCGTGGCCGGGCTGCTATGGCCGAGCTGGCGGGACACCGAGGCGACGGACGCCCCGCGGGCCAGCGCGCGACTGGCGAAGGCGTGCCGCAGTTGGTGCAACCCTAGCGACAGTCCGGCGCGGCGACAGATGCGTGGCCAGACGCGAGGTACGTTGCAGAGGTAGCCGCCGGCTTCCGACGCGAAGATAATGCTGGTGTCGCGCCACGCGCCGCCAGACCGTAGACGCTGCTCTGCCTGGGCGACGCGGAGTAGTTGCAACCGTCGCAGCGCTTCGGCGTCGAGCGCGATCGCTCTCCGGCTATGCGCCGTCTTCGGGCTGCTGATGGTAGGCTTTCCGCCGATGTAGACCAGGCAGCGCCGGACGTTGAACACGCCAGCATCTACATCAAGATCGCCCCATTCAGCGCCGAGCGCCTCGCCTCGACGCAAGCCGCTACTCGCCAGAAGGTATACGAACGCTGACCACAGCGGACCCTCTTCGGCGGCAGAATCGAGTATCCGGCGGAGATCACCTTCATCAAGGGATGCCCGCTGCTTGGGCTGATTGACTGGCGGCACAGCGTCGAGCGCAACGTTGACGCCGACAAGACCGAGACGCTTGGCGACACCCAGCGCGGCGCGCAGGACCGCGTGAGCGACGCCGATCGTGCGTGTGCCGGTGCTGTCGGCGAGCCGCGTGTACGTCGCCTGTATCGCCGCTGCCGTGAGTCGGTCGAGCCGCACCTTGCCGAGCGTCGGAATAAGGTGGAGGCGGATCACGAGCTCGCGCTGTTCGATCGTTTTCGGCGCCCAGGTTGCCCGCCCGTCAGCAAGCCATCGCATAAGCCAGTCGGCAACCGTCAGGGCATCGCCGGCCACCAGCCGCCCTTCGCGAACGGCGACGGACTGGCGAGCGGCCCACACTTCGGCGTCTCGCCGACGGCTGAACGTCCGCGACTGGTATTTCTTGCGGCCCGCCACGACACCGAGGTACGAGATTGCCTGCCACTTTCCGCGGGGTGTCTTTCTGATGTGCGCCATGTCTAGCTCCCTTTCTCTTTTCGCGGCTTCCGGGTGCGTTTCTTAGGCTCCTGCGCGTCCTGCTTCTGACGAAACTTCAGGAAGCTCTCGGCCGCCTTGCGTCCCTTTAGCTCGATCCGATCCCGTTCGCTGTCGCTCGCGTCCGCCATCGCTCCGAACCATTGCGGGCCTTTGACATCGACCGCCCGCCACTCCTCAGGAACAACGTCACTAAGGAAGGATGCCGGAATGGCACCCGTTGCGTAGTAGCGTTCGGCGGCTTCGGGTGTACGCCAGGGGGCGAAGGCAAGGAAGGCGTCCAGATCGTCGGTCGTATCCTGACGTTCGTTCCGGAGCATGTAGACGTGCGCTAACTGGTAGATCGTCCAGGGCGGCAGGTCCTCAGCGACATGGCGCAACCTCATGATCCATTCGGCCCTCGCGTTGGAGATGGCCTTAAGTTGGCCGTCAGACGCTTCAATGAGGACGGCGAGGACAGGCAGTATGATTGCGGCGTCCTCGCCGCCGGCCTCGCCTAACTGCCAAGGGGCGGATGGGTCAGCGGGCGTATTCTCTCGGGCGATGGCCTGGATCGTCTTTATGTGGGGGATGCCCTTTTGCACCAGCCCTGGATCGGCTTTGAGGTTCCGCTCGATCGCCGCCGGACCGAAACCCTGCATCGCCTGCTTCTCGATTTCACCTCGAACGTCTATATCGATTCGCTTTTGCCGACTTCTTTTCGGCATACCCTATATACTCCCTTCAGGCTGTGACAACTATCCTGCCATGCGCTTAATAGACTCCTAGGAACTGTATAAAAGGGGGGGCACACCCCTTGCTAGTAGTCTCGACGCAATGGTACTACAAGGCAGCAGGCCGCGTCAAACGAAGGAGAATGCAATGATTGAGCAACCCGCCGTACTCACTGTCGACGAAGCCGCCAGGATCTTATCGATCTCGCGGGGATCTGCATATTCCGCGATTCGTGCGAACGAGATACCGCACATCCGGATCGGAAATCGGATCCTCATTCCGCGGGCTAAATTGTTCGCGCTGCTCGGCGAGCCGGCAGTTGCCGAGGCCTAGCGTGCAAGCCCGCCGGTTTCGTCGGTGTCCTGGATGTGGCGTGGTGCGGGCGGCCGGCGCGTTCGAGGCCGTAGGCACACATAGGCCAGGCTACGGCTTCGTCCAGCGGCATCGGCGCTGCCCATCGTGTGGCCGAACGGGGGCCACGCGGGTCTTCAGGGTCGTGCGCGAGGCGCGGGCTACGGCATGAGCTCCGCGACCGTGCCGCGAAACATTGCGGCCGAAGAGGCCGTCGTGGCCTCCGTGCTGGTGGCTGCGGATATGCTGGCCTCAGTCCGCGGGCACGTCAGGCCTGGGGATTTCCTCGACAGGCCATGCAGTCTCACTTTTGCGGCCGTGTGCCGCATCGCCGATCGAGGCGAGCGTGTCGATCAACTGACAGTTGCACACGAACTGGGCCGCCAAAGCTTCGGCAGGAACGGCACCAGCCGCACGGCGCTAGACGACGTTGACGGACCGGGGTTCCTGTCGCGCATCATTGCGGAATTGCCAACCCCCATCGGCGCCGAAGGCTACGCGGATATCGTGCACCGCGACGCGACGTATCGCCACCTCATCGCGGCCGCTAGGCAGATCTCTGACATGGCGAATCAAGGCGGCCCGGACGTCGACGAGATCGTGAGACGATCCGAAGCGCTGATCGCGGGCGTCACTGGCACGGTCAGCGCCGACGCGGAACCTTTCACCGCCACCAGTCTCGACGAACTGCTGGCAGAAACTGACGACGATGCTGGCGCGGAAGTCTTCATCGCGGACGGCGCCGGCGGCTCCGTGGTGGCTAGGGGTACGAAGATGGCCGTTGCCGCAGCCACGGGGATCGGAAAGACGAACCTGCTGTTGGGCTTCAGTCGGTCGCTCGGCGACGCGACACCGTTCCTCGGGCTGGTGGTGCCAAATCCCCTCAGCGTACTCTACGTCGCGCTCGAAGGTTCGAGACGAAATATCCGCCGGCGAGCCCAGAAAGTGTGGGCCGATAGCGACGCTGATGCACGCGCGCGCTTCACGCTTGCTCAACTCGACCGCCTCGATCTCATGGACGCCGCGCAATTCGCGCGCCTGGACACACTGATCGCCGAGGTCGAGCCAGACGTACTTATCATCGACCCGCTGCGCCATGCCCACGGCCTAGAGGAGAACGATAACACCGCGATGGCGTTGCTGACCGCCGTTCTTGACGTCATCATCGCCCGCCACGGCTGCGCGCTGATCGTCGCTCACCACGATCGAAAAAGACCGCCGTTTACGAAGCGCGACACGGGGACAGACCGCATCCGCGGCGCCACGGCGTTCGCGGGCTGGCTTACGTCATGCCTAAGCCTTGACCGCGACCCGTCCGGCACCGATCGCTTTCTCGCGGAGTGGACGAAGACGCGGGACGCCGAAGTACATCTGGAACCTCTGGCGCTCAACTTCGACCGTGCGACGCTTGCCTTCAGCATCGCAGGCCGCACCGCTGATGGCGCGGTGTCACCTGACACGATTCTCACTGCCATCTGGCGCGATGGGAGCAGCGTGCGCGGCAAGGACTTAATTCAAGGCTTCATAGAGGGCGAAGGCGCCCGCGAGCGACCTGTCCGTGACGCGCTTCGAGCATTAGTTGCGGATGGGCGACTCGTGGAGTTCATTGCCGACGAGGACCGGAAGGCCGGTGCGAAAAGCTACCGCCTGCCTGACGAAGAACCCCCCGAAGAGCTGCCGGGGATGGTGCCATGACGCTTGGAGCAACCCGCCAACCGTGCGCCAACCGTGACGCTGTGACGCTTGGCGTTTACGCTTGGCGCCCCCTAAAGGGGTTACCAACCGCCAAGCGTGGCACTGTGACGTTTAGCGGATACCCGCCAACCGTGCGCCAACCGTTGCTTGCGAACGCGAGGATGCCTGAGACGCGGCGCGCTCTGAGTTGCGCGCCCGCGCTCTCCCAAGCTGGTCCCAGGGGCCACGCAGGTCAAACGGCGGACGCCTCTGCGACGTGGGGTTTAACCTGTGATCTTTCACTGGTTAGCCGTAGCAGCCAACGAAGAGACGGCGCCGGTGGCGTGGGCACCGTGGCCTCGGTTCATGGGGCGGCGCTGGACCGCATCGGCGAAGGGGAGGTGCGGAATGCCTAGCCGCCAACCACTCCCTGATACACGCCCTGGGAGAACGCACTCCGTCATCATTCACGACGCGACTGGGGACATGACAGTGAGCATCCGCGTCGGCTTCTACGACGAAGCACGAACCGAACTCGGCGAGGTGTTCATCGAAGTCGGCAGGATGGGCTCGACGCTCAACGGCTTGCTGGACGTAATGGGGCGGCTGTGCTCGTATGCCTTGCAGTACGGCGCACCGCTGGCAGATCTAGCACCACGCCTCACGGGCCACCAGTTTCCGCCGGCAGGCCCGACGTCCAACCCCGCGATCCCAGAGTGCAGCTCGCTCGCTGACTACGTGTTCCGGTGGCTGACGCAGGAGTTCGGCACCACGACGGAGGCGACGGAGTGAGCGCGTGCACCGTCGGCAAGGCCAGGCATGCAAGTGATCATCTGCCTATACAGATGGCACCCCGAATCTCTGGGAGCTGGTTGACACCAGAGCGCAGAATGAGGGAGCGCATAATATCGCAAATTAGGGGTACCCCCCTAGATACGGAATCAGCGATTTCGGGGCATTCTCGCCGATCGCCCGAAATTCTGCGACGAGTTTTGGAGGTCCGAGGCTGATGGTGCGCCCGGGTCCTAAGCCGAAGCCAACCGCGCTCCGCGTGGTGCAGGGCAATCCCGGCCATCGCCCATTGCCGGAGGGCGAGCCGGAGATCGCGGCGTCCGCGGAGTTGCCGGAGCCGCCGGAGCACCTGAACGACATGGCGCGTCACGAATGGGTGCGCACAGGCTCCGTACTCCATGCCGCCGGGCTCCTCACAGACCTCGACCTGAACGCCCTGGCTATCTATTGCGTGGCTTACGCCCGCTGGCGCGAGGCGGAGAAGCAGATCGAGGAGTTCGGCATGCTCCAGCTCGCGCCGGGCAGTGGCTACCCGATGCAGTCTCCCTATCTCCAGATCGTCAACAAGGCGATTGAGCAGATGACGAAGATTCAGGCCGAGTTCGGCATGGGCCCATCCAGCCGGACGCGGGTGCAGCCTGCGAAGGTCGCGAAGGTGAGCAAGCTAGATAAGTACATAAGCCCAAGACGCAGGGGCAGGAGGGATTCCTAGCCGATGGCAGGCATTGACGCTGAACTGAAAGTCAGATCGTGGAGGAAAAACGAGAGAGGCGACCGACTGGTCGCCGCCAGCAGGAAAGGACCGGAGCAATGGCAACAGCAACGCGAGAAGCCAGAGTGTTAGAGAGGTTCGCCGAGAGTCCGGCAGGTCAAGCGCTGCTTGACGCACAAGCCGCGGAACTGGTCGAAGAGCGGAAGGGCCAGGCCGCCGAGGTCGCACAATTGCGAGCGGATCACTTGGCCGAACTGCCGAGGCTGACGGTCTCAGTTGAAAGAGAGAAGGGCAAGGTCGAAAAGGCCCAGAAAGCGCTCGAAACAGCCAGGGAAGGCTACCGCGTCGCGTACCTCGCGGAGGCCGAGGCGAGGTCGAGCACGGACGCCAAGGTAGGCCGCCTTGAAGGGTCGTTGCGCGAAACCGCAAACCCTCTGATCGGCGAGTTCGTGCGCGAAATGTCGCGCGAAAGCGACGCCACGCGGTGCAGCGGTTCGACGGACTACCCAGCGATCAACCGGCGCATCGTAGCCATCACTGCGGCGCGTGAGGAAGCCGAACTGCTGACGCTGGAGGCGCTGACGGAGGACCAGGTTCACGAGCGCATAGAGGCATTGGCCCGCGCCCTGCCGGCCGTGACCTAGAAGGGCTGGTTCGCGGCATCATGATAGTGCTGCCATCCGCGCCGCTTCGGTCCTTGCGCCAGCGCCTCGCCGTCCCCTCCGTGCTGGACGTTGCCTGGCGGGCACGGGTGCGCGCAGCGGCAAGGAGGCAGCGCGCAGAAGAGCCGGAGCCCTACGTTTCCTCCGCCGAGTGGGCGCTCGAACAGGCCGCGCTTGAAAACCGCCGCGAGCGAGAGCGACCCCTGACGCCAGCCGAGACGGCCAAGGCGGCGATCATCCGCGAGGCACAGCGCATCGGCGGGTCGCTAGTCGCGTACATCCTCGACCCGCCGCCGATCGGGAGCCAAGAACAGGTCTACGTGGCGCGGATGTTCAGCGACTTCGGCCAGGAAGAGCCAGCAGTGCAATGGGTTCGGGAAGTTCGCGGGAATGAGAACGCTGGCCAGGCTGCCAAGAGCTTTGTCACGTTAAGGAAGCGTGGGCTGGGCGGGTTCATCACTTCGAGCAAAGCGAACCAGGATGTCATCAACCTAGTTAAGCAAGTCCACATTCCTCTGAGCGAACTCGTTGCGCACGAAGCTTGCCACGTTCTCTACATCCGAGACTTGAAAGCGGACTGGAGCGTTGCCCACATGGAAGCGGAGGCGCGAGTCTTTCAGAAGCTGGTCGGCGCGCAACTTGAGGTCTGGAGGCGCGCAAGAACGAAGATCGACTATGGGCGCTTTGCCGCCTTGTGGATGCGGGTCAAGAATGGATGAGGGCTGGTGCGCTGAGGGGCGCCTGTGTATCATCCGGGCATCTTTGGTTGGAGGTGTCTCGTGGTCAAGTGCGTCGATTGTGGTTTCCTCGCCGTGCGGCACAGGGAGTCGCGGGAACTGTGCTCTGCTGAACTCGACTATCGAGAGCATGGGAGGATCCCGAACCTACAACCCAGTTCCGGCACTGGCTACCAAATGTATGAGGAAGCCCCGCTGTGCTTCCAGCGAATCGTCGCCTTTCGCACTAGCGAGTGTTCATCACCGGAAGCCAGAGTGGCCGTGCTACAGGAAGAGCGGGGAGACTGCGAAGGCTTCACGGTATGGCAACAGGGATTTACGCCGAAGGAGCATCGCGAGATGCTAGACCGGATGTGGATGGCGGAGCGCGAAGACTCGCGAGACGCCGTGCTGCGGGCAAGTGAAGATCGTCGGTACAGGCAAATGGTGGAGCGAGAAGATCGCCGCGACGAAAACACACAGCGTCTCCAGGAGAGGCTGCACAATAGGGAGCTCTGGTTTCTAGGAGTCGCAGTAACGGTCGCTCTTGTTGGCGGTTCCATAATCGCAGCCATCATCGAAGGTGCTATCAGTCGTGGCTGGCAACCGTCATGGTGGCCGTTCTAGGCTGTCGCCTACCTCCACTGCGGCTCATGGCGTCGCGACCGCGATGAGCTGGAGGAGGACGCCAATGCCGAACACCCCGCCCGCTATGCCAAGGATGAATCCCACCTCGTGCTCCGTGTCGGGCAACCTTGATAGCATCCACTCGACAGGTGACCGGCGCAGCCACAAAACAGGCACGAGCATTCCTCCAACGAGACCCGCAGCGACTATTGCTGAAACGTTCGCAACAAGCGACCAAGGGCGGACTATCGCCAGGACGAGACCAAAGGCGAAGACAAGACCAATTAGACTCGTGCCCGCGTACTGGCGGAGCCTCGTGTACCCTGGTTTTGATCTCGCAACCCACTGCACGAGCCCATCCCTCGCGCCAGCACCAGCAGGACTTGCCGCGACACCCGTGAAGACTGCCAGGATCTCCAGCGACATGCCGGCCACGTTCAGGGCGCCGTCCACATTCATCGTGCGCCAATCTTAGCAGAGAGGGCGGAGCGCGGCGTGTGACGCTGCTGCTCTACCTGGTGCTAAGATGGCGTCACGATGCCAGGACGCAAAGAGACTACGATCCGGGGCCTTCGGATGGAGGTCGAGCCAGCCTTCTGGCTTCGCCGACTCACGCACTTCCCTTTCTTCTTCGAGAGCTACAATACATCGTTTCGCCTCAACGTCGAGCGCGTCGCACACCAGGACGGCGCGTCTGATCCGTGGCCAAGCAACAAGATCGAAGTGGAAGTGGTCTTCCAGGACGACACATTGAAGGCCATCCTCCACGATGTGCCCGGGCTTCAGGTGGGAGAGAAGGCCAGGTTGAACATTCGCGAAGTCTACGTGGCCTTCCCGGGACAGACGATCCTTCGAATACCGACCAGCAGGTCCATCGTGGGCATCGGCCGCG
Organism: Chloroflexota bacterium; assembly: GCA_029262675.1. Lineage (GTDB taxonomy): Bacteria > Chloroflexota > Dehalococcoidia > DSTF01 > RBG-16-68-14 > JADFKB01. Next base: position 38,112 of record JAJCYW010000020.1, read on the forward strand.
ACAGGTGGGAAACGCTCTACTCCTACCAGGTGCGGACAGAGGAGCAGCTCTGGCTGTCTGTGTTCGGGACGCTGTTAGCCCTTCTCACGGCCATCGGCGCTTCGGCGCCAGGTTGGCTAAAGCTGTTTACTTAGAATGCCTCTCATCTCCGTTGCCGAGGCCGCCGGGCGCAACCCTGTGTCGGTCTTGGGCCAGTCGGCTGTGCAGGGCAGCGCTTTCGCGAGCCGGGCTGATCCCGATCCGATGACTGACGTTCAGTCGGCCGTCGGCGCTAGGTCCCCACGCACCCACCTGACGCTCTTGCAACGCTTATGCGGGCAAATCCAAGAGCCTGGTCGACCACTCGGTCCGGTAGTGAGGGTCATCGGGTCTCCTTCCACGCAGGCCGGGATACGCGTAAATGGGGCTCTTGCCGAAACCGGTCTGATGTAGCCTACGCAACGGTCGGGATCTTCGGCGTAAGCGGAGCAGCCGAACTTGATTGGCTGCTTGTCCCAGTGCTGCAGGTCGCGCTGGTTTATCACGACCAAGTCATTGCCGCAGTAGGGGCATTTGTCGGCGGCGTTGGATGGCGACGAAGAGACGGCGTCAACGATAGGTTCAAGTTGATAGAGCTTCTCAATCACGGCTGCCATCGCGGTCGACTCGAAACGCCACATGTGCTCCTTCGATGCCGTTTGGCTAGCCCAGTTGAGGCTGCCTTCATAGACGATAGTTCCATCGATTACGATGGTCTTGGCGTGGATTCCAGAAACTCCGACGAGCTTGACCCCGAAGCTTCTTAAACGGCCCAGGATTTGTTCACCGAAGTCCCGGTTCGCACGCCAGTCCGGATCAGACAGTGGCTTGTGAATCAAGATCACTTCGACTCCTCTTTCGACGGCCGCTCGCACGGCTGGCTCGACCCGGGGCCAACGATTCCTGCCCAAGAATGGCGTGAAGAGGACAACTCGCTCCTTCGCAGCCCCAATGTCTCTCAAGAACGACGGGTAGAAGGACTGCTCCGAATGGAACGAGGCATGTTGCGGAGCTTCGTCGACATTCCATCCCGTCGCAACTCCAGGAACAGATGCGACTCGCGCGATGAAGTCTTGGCTGACTACGTCTTCCGCGTTGACGCTGTCTGCATTCGCTTCGAGGTAGGACCATAGTTGGCCCATCGCCGTCGTTCCGCCCGCACGCTTTCGGAGCCAATCGAAATCGCCGACAAATACGAAACGGTGCTTTGCTCTTGTGACCGCAACGTTGAGGTCCTTTAGGACCTCAGCGGTCAGCCTTGGAGTCACGAACTTGGCCGTCCAGAACGGATCAGAAAGCACGGAATCAAAGATGATAACTTCGGCTTCGTTTCCTTGGAACGTGTGAACAGTGCCGGCCACGACCCAGCGATCAAGCCCGAGTTCCTTCACCAACCGTGTGAGGAAACGACGCTGTTCCGCGTATGGCGTCACGATGCCGATTGGTGGCTGTTCGTCACTCGATGGTTGATCGATCTGCTTCGCAAACGCAGCAGCAATTTCGCAACTCACTTCAGCTGAGTAGAAATTGAAGCGACTCAGAGATCCAGGAACCCTGCTAGACCACGGATGGAGTCCTGAGATGTCGACCGTCAGCAGTGCAGAACTCGATGGCAAGGCAGATTTGATCCAATCCAGCATCTCTCTGGTCTGAATCGTGGTGTGATCCTTGAGGCGATTCTTGTAAGCGAGTTCTCTGGCGACGTTCGCGATCTCAGGATGCATTCGTCGCTGTAGCGTGAGCGTCCTTAGTTCATCAATCTGGACATCCTTCTCGATTCGGTCTTGGATATTCCACAAATCGAAGACACTCTGGCCTAAGACCTCATTCGCCTCTTCGCTTCGAACGATCGGTGGAAGTTGATAGAAATCGCCAACGAAGACTATTCTCTTCCTTGCCCGAGTGGCGGCGAATGCGACAAGCGGGAGCATGGCCATAGATGACTCGTCAATAATCACGGCATCATATTCCATTCGTCGAAGGTCCGGATCCATGTAGGACTTCGTCAGCGTGGCAAACACGACTTGGGCTCCCGCTAGAACTTCGACAGCAATGCTCGCTCGGCGGCTCAATAGGACATCGAGTTCTGATCGGCACTCCGCGTTCAAGCGTTTCAGATCAGGCATAACTCTTTCCAACGTGAACTTTGGGGGCAGCCCGTCCAATTGGGAGCTGATGCTCTTGAGATCCTGTTCCGCCTCAGAAATTACTGTTGAGTGCTGCCGGGCCCTCTCTTCAAGGTCGCTCCGGCTCTTGTGTATATCCTCCAGGGCGGTTGCAGCTGTGAGTCCTGCGTTGGAGGGCTTGAACTCCCACCGGTGCGCCAACCACTTGGTAGGTTCATCGCGCGCCTCGTCGGCGCTCGACCTCGCCTGAGCAAGACCAGACTTCCTCACTTCGAGATCTGTGTTCGACTGATTCAGAGTGACTTCTGCCTGACCAATTTCTCCTATGCTCGCGAGCACCCGTTCATGCCACGTACGGACTCGCCCTCCTTTCCACGGCCACCTGGAACGCTGTGCAGACTCGTGCTCGTGCTCTGCCTGGTCCAGGCTCTCTCTCTGCTTCTCCAAACGCAACCTTGCGGCCCGTACGAACTCTTCGGCCTCACGGAGCGCCATCTCCTCGGCTGAAACGTCGGATTCCAGCGTCTCGACTAGACGTTGGTGGAACCGGGGCTCCGTCTTGTTGATGTCCCGAAGGGAGCTGCTGACAGTTGCCGCCTCCGCCAAGTAGTGATCTATTGCCTTCTCCAAAGTTTCCTTTCTCTGCCAAACTGACATGCTTCGTTGGGCCTCACCGAGTCGGCTCTCTAGTGCTGCTAGTCGTTGTTGAGCCGATGCAATCACCGAGTCCATTTCCGCGGCTTTCTTGTCCACAATCCTGTCGAATCGCACGAAGTCGGGGAACTTCTCTTGGCGGAGGTCTCCTACTTTCAGGATTCTTCCTTCTTCTTCGGCAAGGGAACGAAGAAACCCGCGGTCCTCAAGGATCGACTCCCAAAGTGCTTGGTCAACCGCGGCGTGGGTATGCGAAGTAACGAGCACCTTCTCGCCTTCATGGAACAGCGCCGCAGTTAGGGCCGCGATTGTGTACGTCTTCCCAGTGCCCGGCGGTCCCCAGAGCATGGAGATGTTTGAGCCCATCGCCTGCTTCACGGCCATCCTCTTGGAGTCGTCAAGTTCAGACTTGATGTGTGGCGGAGGTTCCTTCCAGCCAATCTGAGGTTCTTTTAGCCGAAACACTGTGGGCAGAAGACTGTCGGCCGCACCGTGCGATCGGATCTCCTCCATGCGGTTCTGCAGTTGAACGAGAAGTTGAACCGACTCCACGGTGAGGCTAGCCCGCGGAATGAAATCCGGAAGGTCGTCATCAACACGGAGCGTGATCCGGTCCCCTACCTGGGAAACTATACTGGCGACTAGTTCACGACTCTGGACGCGGAGCGTGCCGGTTGCTTCCTCTGGTAAGCGAAATGGGTCTTCCAGAACGAAGACATAGAGCGGTCGCTCAGCGCTGACGCGCTCGCCCGACAGCAAGTGGAGCGACTGGCTGGCACTGTCTTTTCGAACGTATTCAATCTCTGCTTCTAGCGCGCCAATGAGCCGATCAAGCTGTTCATTGATTGAGTTGCCAGGCATCTAGAAACAGATCTCCTGAACCGACATCACGCAAGATGTGTCCGCCGTCAATCATACGCTCTTGGAAACCGATGCGCGAAGGCGCCGGCAAGGGCCGAGCCGGCCACCGCTACCCGGTCACCTTCGGCAGCAGCCAGGCGGCGCCGAAAGCCGCCAGGATGGCGAGGCCTACGAGCCACACGACCCAATGGTGTTCGCGGCGCATGGCGTGCAGCTACCTAGCTGCGGCGGGCGTGCAGATCGTCGTGCTCCTTTTCGGTTAGCACCGTGAGATTCTTAGGATCGTTGTTCTTAGTGTCGCGATCCTTGTGATGAATCTCTAGCTTGCGTCTGCTGCCGCTCTTGTCGGAGTCGCCGCCTCTGCGCTTGATGATTTCCTTCCTGGCTTTAGGGGACAGTCGCTTCGGATACTGTTTCTTTGGCGCCATCGCTACACCTCCGTGGTGTCCGACCTAGCGGCCTCTGGTCGGCCGTTCCGGCGCTATTGTAGCAGCAGCCAGGCGGCGCCGACAGCCAGCAGCATGGCGAGGGCTACGAGCCGCACGACGGCATGCAGATCGCGGCGCATGGCGGTAGCGTGGCGCAGTCTCCTCAGAAGCGATCCATCTCCAATGATGACCGAGTCTCGCACACCGCGGCTAATAGAGTATGCCGCGGTACTTCTCCTGTTCAGGCTCCCGCCACCCAATGGAACCAACTGCTAGAAGTACGATTCGATTGACTTCAAATCTCCAGATGTGTTCCAGCACCTGCCAGGGGGCTCGTATTTCTCCCGTGGGCTCCCCGGTCTCGACAAGAGTCAGCAGGGCATCAACAGCTTGGAGTAACATCTCGAAATTCGGGGCCTGACCGTCAAGATCGAGTCCTGATTCCAACGCGCTATCCCATGCTCTGTCAATGCCGTTCAGCCAGAGATTCAACAACGCTTCCGAATCGGCGAGATTGATCCCCGCCGCAGTGCCCGTTGCGTATGAAACTGAGCCGAGCGGAAAGAGTTTGTCGAGCGGATACCAAAGGTCGGCTTGAAGCATCGGATTGTCGATGGCCGCGAAGGACCAGAGCTGGAGTGCACGAATTGCAGGCGGATGAGCAGCTATTTTCGCTTCCACCGTCTTAGTAACGTTCGCGAGGACTTCGTCGACAGCCAGTCCCGGCTGAATCGCGATTAGGGACCTCGCTCGATCAGGCCACCGAAGTCCAGCGGCGATACCAATGGACGCCAGGATAATCTGAGCCGCTCCAACTGTAGGAGCTGGCACGCGCTCCGCACCGATTCCGAGAAAGCCTTTCTTGCGTGGCGTATTCTCCAGAAGGAGAGCGGCAACTGTGTTGACTACGTCGTGATCGGGCATGCTCCGACTCCTATCGTGGACTCTTCAGGCGCAGGACCATATCCAATCATCCCTCGATCCGAAATTGCGTGCGTCCAATGTTCCGGGCTAGCGAGACAGGTCTCTATGGCAAATTGGGAACGACTGTCCGGCCATCACAAGACAGGCCTCGGCTATCGAATGAGCCTCATGGCTGCCCCCTTAGTCGACAAGCTCGCCGAGGCCTAGAGGCTCAAGGTACTCGGGCCAAAAATCTCGACAGTACTTGGCAAAGCCCGACTTGACAGCCCGTTGGCGCTCCTCGATTGGCGAAAACTCCTCAGGCTCTTCTGTGTCGACGAGGCCCGCGCTGAACAGCCATTTCCAGGCCAAGGGGTCCACCATTTCGTGTGAACGTGTATAAATCTGCCGCGTGCGGTCAGGCCACTGGGCTGCAAATCCAGCACCCCCGAGTCCGGACAAGTATGCCCTGGTTGTCGCGGTGGGGAGGTCAGCTTCAGAGTTTCCAATTCTGGTCCACCACGTGTGCCACTCTGACAACGGCTGCTCCGTCTTCGAAATAAGCATGTCGTGGATTATGAGCAATTCCCACATTGTCTGCGCGTCGGCCTCCGCGCGGGCCATGCTAAAGCCGGTAGCGAGAGCAAGCCTTTTCCCATCAATGGCGTCGTCACCTTCCCGAACGCCACTGAGAGGCGTAATGAACACGTCAAACTGGTCAGCGAGTGCCAAGCCGATGAGAGCACCTGTCTCGAACGCCTTTAGTTGGATTCTCATCAGGCGGTGAGCAACGAGGTAGGGGCGGCCCAACAGTCTCTTTTGGCGGGCTTCCCTGATAAGCGCCGACGTTAGGAGCGCTAAGTAGCCTGTTCTATCTGCCATGATCTCTCTTATGCCACGTCGCCCGCGGCTCGCCATTCTACACGAAAACGACAGTGGCTAGGCAATTGCCCAATTTACGTGGGGAAACAACCGCCGTTAGTCACCACTCTGTGCGGAGCGATTCAGATGTCGATAGGAGTTCGCGGCGCATGGCGGCAGGGTAGCACGGGTGCGCCAGGGCTTTAGGGTCTTCCATCGCTTGACCAAACGACGGCTATGTCGTCTTCGTCGGTCTCCAGAATGAGGTCGACGTTTAGGAGTTCATCGGGTGTATACCAAGAGAGCGCCTGCTTTACTCGGTTCGCATCGCACAGTCCCGCGGCCTTATCGAAGACGATCACATGCCGCTCGGCCCACGAGCGCTTGAACTTCTCAAGCGCTTTTTCGAGGACGTAGTCGAGCGCCTCCGCCACCGATGTACGAACGTGCGTGGCCTCCGTCACGGCGAGGACATCAAGCCCTCGCTCATCGTCACCTTCTTTGTCGCAGCGCAGCAGCGGTATCTCCTCATACCACTCGAAGTGGTTTGACCCGTCGTGCGTTCGCCGATGACAGGCAGCAGCTAGTTCTGTGTGGAATTTTTCAAGAGCTTCGGCAGTAACGAAGCTGTGGTCTGGTAGGTGGTCATCCACGAGCATGAATGAGCCGACGATCCGGGATGAAAGCCCCTCGAACAGATGCTCGCTGTAGTCGTGGCAACAATGCACGCGCCCCGGCCCATCCGGCGATTCCAGTGACACCCACGCCTTGCGCTGGAGGTGCACGCTGCCAGTCTCACCCCGTGCAAGTGTTGGCGCCAGCTTCTCGACTTCTCTTCGCAGGTACCGGAGCATCGGTCGATCAACCGGCACGCTTAGAGGGATTGCCGGGCCCAGCACGTAGAACCCGTCGCAACCCGGATCGAGCGCACGAGGTAGCGACATCAACGCCTCTTTGTAAGCTCGCTCCACGTCACCACCAGTAAGAGTCTTGACCTCGATAGCGGCCTTTATCACACCGTTGTTGACCAGGCACTCGGGGGTCTTCTCGTTTCGATACAGGTCATCGAGAGTCGGGCCGTCATTCAGTAACCACGTCCCTCCGTACCTATCCGCTAGCACTGGCAGCGCGAGTTCGATGCAGCGGAGTTCCTGAGGAGTTAGAGGCATAGTTCGGTCGCGCCCCACGCGGCTATCACCGCCTGGTAAGATGGCGCCAACCAGAGTTGGTGCGGCTACCATCAGCGTTTGTCCATTCGACAAGAGCATACAGCTCGCCGCTCTCTGCCCCCTCGGGGAGACCTAGGCGCGCTGTATCCTCGCTCATCGCGTCGAACGAGTTCGCTGAGAGGCCGACGGTTTCGTTTAGGGCCAAGGCAACCCACTGCCACGCTCGACTGTGGTGACCATCGAGAGCTTCATACGCAGAGACGTCGCTCGCTGCGGCTGGCCCGTTGTTCCGAACAACGAGCCCCCGATGCTCCTGGTCCGCCCGACTCTCCCAATACTGGGGTATGACGTTGGCCATGAGCTCGCGCTGCCGCTTCTCTTCCTGCGCCTCGGCTTCAATCTTTTGAACTTCGAGCGATCCCTCTGCAGCCGTCGCAGAGCGACCCGCCGCTGACGCTGAATCTTGTGAGGCGCCAGCAGACTTGCGCGCCGCATCGGCGGCGATAAGCGCGATTACGATGCTGACGGCCGCCAGGGCAAGTCCCGCGATTGCTAATCCTAGTTCCATCGTCGGCTCACTCGAAGTCTTCGCTGGCGCTAATCCCGCTGGAGCCGACCAGGAAGGGGTTCGCCCAGCCGGACGGGCGATCCGAAATCGGGCGGGCGTCCGTCACCACGCGGTGGATCGGGTCGCCCTCGAAGATGGCGAGTACGGTTGCGCTGTCAAAGCGCGGCGCTTCGAGGTTCTCGCCATACTCACGCCACCGTCGCGAGCGCTTAGGGATGTTCTTGCGTATCGACACGGGTTGGCCGACGGTCGCTACGCATCGGTCGCCCTTGTGGTCGAAGGTGATTGAGTAGATGCGGCGCTCTGAGGGGCCGGCGCCAGCGACTTGGCGAAATGTCTCCCATCCCTTGTCTGGGTCATCCTCGAAGCCGGGAACGAAGAATTGCACGGCGACCTGCTCCTCCATTGGCCGCAGCCGATAACATCCCGCTCTAGTGCTCGGATAATACCACAGCCGGACGGCAAATCTGACAGCCCAAAAGGCGGCGAACAGCGGCAGATAGCGTCACGGGCGCCGGCGTCGCACCTCGCCCGCGTTTTCGCATACAAGAACAGGCGGCGCTGGGCGCGCTGAGAATCAATCTAGGAATCAATCTACTGCTCGTCATGGAAACGCACGGCGCAGCACCGGCTAGACTCGATGACACGGGGCGTCACGGCCCCAAAGCTACCCTCGTATGCCTTCCAAGCAGGTTGTCGCGAGTTCGAATCTCGTCCCCCGCTCCAGCTACCGCTGCGGAGTCCTCTTCGTGGCCGCCGTCAAGCGCGGCTGGTCTGACCGGCGAATCTCCCTCCCTACAGAGATGACCCAGCCGGCCCTCGCAGGCGCGAGACCACAAGGCGTTCTTTACGCGTAAGCTTGATCATGTTGGATCGACTGGCCTTGAAGTCCGGCAAGTGAACCACGGAACGATGGATAATGTGCCCGGTGCGGCCTATGGCTGGCCCGGTCACTAGCGCCAAACGCGACGCCTCCAAATCACCCCAGCATCTCACTCTGCCCGCCGCTGAACAGGAGCAGCTGTAGAATCATGGAGTTCCAAGGACACACAATTCCGGCCCGCCGTCTTGCTCTGATACATGAGCTGGTCCGCTCGAATCAAGAGTGATTCTGCCGTATCGCGCGGCTCCGCAATCGTCGCGCCAATGGAGATAGTAACCCGAATGTAGTCGGAGCCGTTGGGGATGCCCGATTGTTCAACAAGCGCGCGACACCGCTCCGCGATGGAACGCACGTCAGCTTCATCGGCACGCCCGACAATTGCAACAAATTCCTCTCCGCCCCACCGCCCCAGGTCATCGAAAGGTCTCAGATTGAGTGCCAAGGTCTTCGCCACCATCCTCAGCACGTTGTCACCAACGTCATGCCCGTAGGTGTCATTGACAACCTTAAAGCGGTCTATGTCCATGAAGAGGACCCCGAAGGGCGAATCGTACCTATCCATCTCAGCCAGGCGGTCACGAAGCCTCATCTCAATATGCCGCCTGTTCCCCACCTCTGTGAGAGGGTCAAGCAAGGCCGCATCTTCCAGTTCCTCCACCTTCTCGGTGAGTGCGTCCTGCGCGGAGTTGTCGTTAAATATTTCGACTGCGCCAGCAACGTTCCGTGTCCGGTCGCGAAGCGGACTGGCGCGCACCAAAACCGGCAACCGATGTCCATCCTGATGGCGAAGGTACACCTTCGCCTCACGCGCGACTCCATCGCGGATCGTTGCTGCGAGCGGACACCCCTTCCCGCAGAGCCTCGTGCCTTGGTCGTCGACATGCACAAGGATATTGTCCCAACAGTGCTTCCCCACCACATCAGAGGCCGTGTAGCCTGTTATCGCCTCGGCGGATTTGTTCCAGTACGTAATCCTTCTATCTCTGTCAACGCAATACGCGGCGTCATACAGGCTATCCAGCAGATCTCTATGCTGCTCGACTTCGCGTTCTACTTCCATAGCATACCTTCGGCTCTTCTCTCAGCCCGCTAGGTGAAGGTGTCTCCTTTCTTCTGCCCGGGAGCACTCGCCGTAATCGTCGGCATCGACCGCGACATCGCTATCCCCCAATAGGAGTAAGCGGAGGAGTGGGTCCTTGGCTGCATCGCACAAGGGATGGGGCGACCGCAACTCATGACTTGGCGTCTGACTTCTGGGGCGGCCTTGCTAGCGTAACGAGCGCGAGAAGCCCATGCTCCCGACCCAAGGCTTCTTCCTGCCAGGTTCAGCTATTCCAGGACGCCGGCCGCAGCCAACTCCACGATCTGCTCCTGGCTGTAGCCGAGGATCGTCTCCAGCACGTAGAAGTTGTCGCGGCCGAAGGTCGGAGCAGAACTCTCTATTTGAGCTGGTGTCCGTGAGAGCTTGAAACGCGACCCTTCGACGGTCGTCGTGCCGTGGATTTCGTGCGGGAGCTTGACGAAGTGGCCGCGGTGCGCCAATTGCGGGTCCCGTAGCGCATCCACGCTGTCCTGCACGGCATGCGCGGCCACAGCTCGTGCCTGGAGGAGCGCCTCCGCTTCGCCCTTCTCGCGGTCTTGGGTCCACGCACTCACGATTGCGTCCAGCTCATCCTGGTTCGCGAGCCGCGTGTCGAGCGTCGCGAAGCGCTTGTCTGAGGCCAGTTCTGGCTGTCCGATAACCTCGCACAGCGCGCGCCACTGCTCGTCATCGCCGGCGGCGATCGCGACCCAGCGGTTTTCGCCGGCTGCCGGGTAGACGCCGTGCGGGGCCATGTGCGGGTCGCGGTTGCCCTCGCGGCCCTGCACGCGGCCGTTCACGCCGAAGTCGAGTAGCGCCGGTGTGAGGAAGTGCAGTGCCGCCTCTGCCTGCGAGAAGTCGATGTACTGCCCCTGGCCGGTTCGATCGCGGTGGTCGAGCGCGGCGAGGATCGCGGCGACCGTGAAGCGCGGCGAGACGTAGTCCGTGTAGGCGCCCACCATCGCCGGTTCGCGGTCCGGCCAGCCGATGACCGTGTTGAATCCGGCGACCGCAGCCCCCATGGTGCCGAAGCCCGCGAACTCCGCAAGCGGCCCGGTCTGTCCGAAGAGGTTGCTGCTGAGCATGACGATGTCCGGTTTCAGTTGCCTCAGCGAGGCGTAGTCCAGATCCCACGCGCGCATCGCCTTCGGGGAGAACGACTCCGTGACGACGTCCGCCCAGCGCACGAGGTCGCGGGCGACGGCGCGTCCCTCCTCCTTGGACATGTCGAGCGTCATGCCGAGCTTGCCAGCGTTCATGTTCTGGTAGAGTCCGGAGTTCTCTGGCCCGGCCTCGCCGTTCTGGAACGGCGCGAGTCCGCGCGCGGCGTCGATGCTCGCTGTCGACTCGATGCGCACCACCGTTGCGCCGTAGTCGGCCAAGACGCGAGTCGAGGCCGGGCCCGCCATCACCCACGTGAAGTCGAGCACTTTGACGTCCGCGAGCGGAGGCCTGTCTGGATCGACCGACCGCGCCGCGCGCTGACCGCCGTTCGCGCTGCGCGCGTCGCCTCCGCGAAGCAGCTCTGCGTTGTGCTCGCCGATGCTTGGCGCGCCGCGACGATACTCAATCTGCGTCTCGCTGAAGTTAGCGAATGGGCCTGGACAGCGGACGGTTCGCCCGGCCTGCTGAACATCGCGCCAGTAGTTGCGTTCGGTGAACTGTTCGTTCGCCGCCAGTTCGTCAATAGTTGCCATCGGCGCGACCAGCAGGCGCCGCTCGAGCGCCGCCTCCTGTAGCTCCGCTTTTGTTTTCGTAGCGGTGAATTCGCGGATCAGTCCGAGCACGCGGGCGTATTCCTGAGGCGGCTCCTCCCCTGAGACCAGGAGCCCTGTGTATCCAATCCAGTCCTTGTCGCGCGTATGTTCGTCGCAGAAGCCCTCCTCGTGCACCCATTCCATCAGCCGGCGTGAGAACGGGCCCATGGCGCCGAAGAGGAACAAGAGCGAGATGTGGCCGTCCTTCGCCGGCCACACGAGCGGGATAGGCAAACCGCCCATGTTGATGCCTCCGGTGACGCGCTTAGACTCCTGCTCGCCGACGGCTGCGCTCAGGATCAAGGACTGGTTGGCCTGTGCCACCGATTGCTGCGCCGATACGTCAATGTGCTGGCCCAGTCCCGAACGCTGCCGTTCGTGGTGTGCGATGAGCGCCGCGGCGGCAGCGTCGGCGCTGGCGTGCTGGTACGCCTGTGGCACGCTGAAGCGCACGGGCGCGCGGTCCGCGTCACCGATATCCTGGACGGCTGCGGCGTGGACGATCAAGTCGCTGGCGGCGTAGCCGGCCTTTGGGCCGTCCTGCCCGAAGGCGCTGACCGAGACGTACACCAGCGCCGAGTTCACTTTCGCCACCTCCTCGTAGCCCAGTCCCAGCTCCGCCATCCGGCCCGGTCGCTCCGATTCGATCAGGAAGTGCGCCCCCTCTGCGAGCCGCAGCAGCTCAGCGCGGCCCTCGTCCGACTCGATGTCGAGCGTGACGCTGCGCTTGTTTCTGGCATATGCCCACCAGTAGAGCGAGTGCTCCGCGTCCGGCTCGCCGTTGGCGAACGGTCCGAGGCTGCGGGCCCTATTGCCGCCGGGCGGCTCTACGGCGATGACGTCTGCGCCGAGGTCCGCCAGGATCTGGCCGCAGAGCAGGCCGCGTTCATTCGTTAGATCGAGCACTCGATAGGGGCTAAGCATCTCACGTCTCCTATCCTGTCTCCTGTCGCCTACGGCGACCCCTCGGCCTGCGGCCGGCGAGCCTTAGGCCTGCCACTTTACCTCATACAGGCGCACCGGCTGCTCGAATCCCTTGGGCACGACGTCGCCGATGTCGCCGAAGAGGAAGCCCTTACCCTCAGAGAGCTCCCGCACAACGTTGGAGGCCAGTATCTGTCCCGGCTCCGCGTGGTCGCAGATGCGGCGCGCCAGGTCCACCGAGGTGCCGAAGAGGTCAGCCCGGCCGTCCGGGCCGTTCTCCGCGATTGGCTCGCCCGCGTTCAGCCCGACGTAGACGCCCAACTGCGCGCCCGGATGCTCTTCGACGTGAGTAGCAACGCCACGCTGGATGTCGATGCCGCACCGGAGCGCCGACGTGGCGGTGGAGAACGATGCCATGATGCCGTCGCCCGTGTGCTTAATCTCGCGTCCGCCGCTCGTCTTCAACGCATCGCGGACAATCTGGTTGTGGGCGCGCACCAACTCCTGGACTTTCGCGTCGCCCAGCTTCCGCCGCAGCGCCGTGGACGACTGCATGTCGGTGAAGAGGATGGTGATGAGGCCGCTGGGGGCAGGTGGCGCACTCTCACTGGCCTTCTCTCCTTCCTCCAGGAACTCTTCGATGGCCTGCGTGGCGGCTTCACTGCGGAACGGATCTTCGCGCCGACCAAGCTGTACGAGCTGCGCGTCGGGGATGCTTGCTGCCGCCGTCTGTGCGCCCTCCGGCCGGCCGGGTGCCGGTGGGTCGAGGATCAGGAGCGTGGGCGCGCTAACACGATCAAGCCACTGGGTCGCGTCCATCTCGGCGGCAGCGGCAAACATCCGGGCCGCATCTTCCTGCGTCGCAGCCCGACGGAGAAAAATCGCCCACTCATGCGCCTCATCACCAGACCAGCCGAGTATATTGCGCGCCCACGTCTCGGTGAACAGCTCCCAGTCGCTCTCGATCAGACCGACCAAGGTGAGCATGCGAGGCTGCCCAAGCACGTCGCGCCCACGGACGATTGGTCTCATCAGAACTAGCCGGCGAACCACGTCGCGGCGTTCAGCGGCGAAGCGCAGCATTGGCGGCGCAAGATAAGCCGAGGCCATTAGGTCGGCCTGGTCGAGCCCGATGCGTTCAACCACCGCCTCCACATCGGCTGCAAAGTCCGCCTCCGACAGCGCTTGAATGCCCCGTTCAGAAAGGCCCTGATTACGTCCGTCAAACCTCACGACCTTCCGATGGCGTGCCAGTCTCTCGTACCACGACATCAGCTCAGGGAACTGGCACTCCAGGGCGATGTGGCCCCATCCGAGCGGCGGGCCAATGATAAGCGGCATCCCTTCGCCCATTGTCCAGTAAGCGATGCTGACCCCGTCCTCGGTCTGTGCGTACTGGATGCGCGGTTCCATCAGGGGCCAATCCTATCCGGCCCACGGAGGCGCGATGCAGTGAGGCGTTTCGCCCCGGCTCATGGTGTCTGGCTCGGCAACAGCTCGCCGGCGTTCAGGTCGGAGATTGCCGAAGCTGCTCGCTTCATAATGGTGTCGAACAGCTCCACGCCGCGCTCGTTTGCCGTGTCCATATTGCCGATCTCGAGAACGGAGTAGAGCAGACAGAAGAGCGCGGACGCGCGGTAGTCCTCGAAGCACTGCTCGAAGTCGTATCCATGGACGCCGTTCTTGACGAGAGTGCCGTGGTACATCCGCAGGAGGTCCATCTCGGAGGCCTTCCGCTCAGCGGGCGCCATCGTGCCGCACAAGAAGTAGGCGACGTCGAACACGCCGGGGCCTCGAGATGAGATCTGCCAGTCGATGACAGCGAGCGAGTTGTCTCCTTCGTCTGGCAATCCGACGTCTGGCAATCCGAAGAAGAGGTTGTCGAGGCGATAGTCACCGTGCACAATCGTGCGTGGGGGCTTCCCGAACCGGTCCATCATCTTGATGACGTTCTTCCCGAACTCTTCCCCGACCTCGCGGACGGAGGCCGGCAGCTTGTCGCCTGCGTACTCGACGAACGGGTCCCAGGCCTCTAGATATGAGTCTTGCGCCGACTGCGCGATGAGCGGGTCGTTAATCAACGGCATCCAGTCGATCTCGTCCAGCTGCGGGCTGTTCCACCAGGTGGCATGAAACTTGGCGAGCTCGCGGAGGGCGAGCTCCGCTTCGCCGGCAGAGCAGCCGGCGAGCTGGTCGCCGACGCAGGCGGGCGGCAGGTCCTCCAGCAGCAGCACGAAATCGCCTGACTGAGGATCGCAATCGCCGTAGTAGCAGCGTGGCGTTCGGAGCTCAACTTCGCCGGCAATCTCCTGGTAGAAGCGCGTCTCGCGCTCGTAAAGGCGGAACGTATCCGCGATCTCGCGGTTCTCCGGTACAGGTGAGGGAAACTTAGCGATGAACGAGTCCGGCGCGCCATCTTCTTGCTGGTCATACTGCGGGCTAACCCGCGCGAGCACGCCCATGAAGCCGACGCCGGCAGCGATATCCGGCTTCACATCGACCGAGGTGACGGTCGCCTTCCTGATCGCACCCGTTTCGCGCAGGGCGTCGGTTAGCCACTCCGGTGTGAGTTCTTCGGGACGCGTCGGAATCTTGTGACCTACCACCACACACCTCCTGTGTCCAGCGGCCTCGCTTTCTGTGCCGCCCAACACCGCAAGCTATACGGCGGGACTATTCTAGCAGAAGCTCAGGTAAACGAACGATGTTGGGCGCTGCGAGGCCTGTCGCAATCCGTTGCTGGAATTTGTGCTCACACCGTCCGTGGTCTTCGCGTACTGGATGCGTGGGTCAATGGCAGTCCTATCCTACACCAGACCCGTTGTCGCGTGCCGCAGCAAAGTCACGAACGGAGACAGGAATCCAAGGGGGCTGAAGTCGGCGTCTGGGCCTGGAAACACCTTCGGACGGGCGAACTGTTTGCTTCCAGGCAGGCGTCGCGAGTTCGAAGCTTGTCCCCCGGCCAGGGCTCTCTGCCACCCTGCTGCGTACCTGCTGCAGACGCGCAGGCTCGCCAGCGTCGAGGTTGATGCGCACACCGGCGGTGAGTCGGGATGCCCTTGGGTGGCCGTCTGAAGCGCGCTGCTGTGCTATCGTCTGGCCGAAGGGATTCAAATGGGCGAAGAGCGCGAGCTTGTCGTTGACCTGGTCATTATCATCATGGCCGCGGCGGGCGGGGGCCTGTTGGCGTCTGCCCTCCGGCTTCCTACAGTCCTCGGCTACCTGGTGGCCGGTCTCATCGTTGAAAACTACGTTCCAGGCTTAGAGATCGACGTATCTCGGTTGCAGGATATTGCGGAGCTAGGCGTAGCGCTCCTGCTGTTCACCCTCGGCGTCAAGTTCTCTGTGAGAAAGTTGGCTGACATCTCACGCGTCGCCGTCCTCGGCGGAGGGTTGCAGATCTTGATGACGATTGGTCTGGGGCTCCTCGTGGGGCTTGCGCTTGGCCTCGATGTCAGGGCGAGCCTCGTCCTAGGCTACGCGGTCGCGCTCAGCAGCACGATGGTCGTTCTCAAGCTGTTGGAAGAACGGGGCGAAATGGATGCTGTCCACGCCAGAGTCGCTCTTGGCATCCTGCTTGTGCAAGACCTAGCTGTCGTGCTGATGGTGATCCTGATCGGCTCTACGGCGGGCCAAACCGGCCTGTCGCTGGCCCTCGAGATCGGGTTCGCGCTTGGGAAGGCGTTCCTGCTGCTTGCCGGCACGTACCTGCTGAGCACCTGGATCGTTCCGTGGTTCCTCGTCCGTGTCGCAAGAACCGGATCGCGAGAGTTGTTCCTGCTCGCTGTGCTCTCGATCGCCCTCGGGCTGGCTGGCGGGAGCTTCGCGCTCGGACTCTCGATCGCATTCGGCGCGTTCCTGGCCGGACTCGTCGTGTCCGAGTCCGAGTACAGCCATCAGACGCTGGCCGAGGTCGTGCCGCTTCGCGACGTGTTCGCAACGATCTTCTTCGTCGCGATGGGAATGCTCATCGAGCCTGACGTCCTTATCGATGAGCCCGGACGGGTCGCCGCGATTACGGCGACGGTGGTGATTGGGAAGCTGCTGCTCATCTGGGTGATCGTCGCGGCGTTCGGGTTTCGGTGGCGCACAGCTCTCTTCGTCGGGCTGGGGTTGGCACAGATGGGTGAGTTCTCGTTTGTGCTGAGCCAGACGGCACTTGATGAAGGTGTTGTCTCCGCGGATGTTCACTCTGCCATCCTCATGTCGGCGCTCCTGAGCATCTTGCTTACGCCAATCCTGGGATTCGCGCCAAGGCTGATTCCGCGCTTGTCACGGTTGGCGTTCTTGGACAGGTTGTTGAGCGAACCGGAGCCCACCGTGGAGGGGCCGAGTGAAGAGCTAAGGCGTCACGCCGTGGTCTGTGGGCACGGGTCTATTGGGCGCGAACTTGTGCGAGTGCTGAAGAACCGCGGCTTTCCGTTCATTGTCGTGGAGCTGGATCCCTACCGGACCAACGAGCTGAAAAAGGCGAACATTCCGTGGATCTACGGCGACGCCACCAACGATTCTGTCCTGGAGGCCTGCCGCGTTCGAGATGCGCGCATCATCGCAGTGACGCTGTCAGAACCTGTCGCCGCAGAGGCGGTAGTTCGGCGGGCCAAGGAGATGAATCCTGGCGTTGATATCATCGTACGGGGCGAGGGCAGCCAGGAACGCATTGCGCTTATGAAGGCCGGCGCCGAAGAAGTCGTCCATCCCGAATTGGAGGCGGGTCTGGAATTCGTCCGACACACGTTACAGCGGTTTGGCGTCGACAGTACACAGACTCGTCTACTGCTTAACCGCCGCCGCCGGGATTTCTACGGGCCGTAGGCGTTATCCTGTGAGTCGCGCTCGCCTTGGCTTAGGATGAGAGCCGAGTTCAGACTGGGCGCGGAGCCGATCTTACTAACGTCGTCGCCGAGCGTTGGGCCGCCTTGTTCTTGAGTTGCGTTAGCGGGGACAAGGCGTGTCACGCTGCCGGAAGCAGGCGGGCAGGACGGGCCAACGGCTGCCGTTTGCGGTACATCGCGCCTACGCGGGCATGAAAGCGGGTAGGGAAGCTCAGAGGGTGGGTGTGTTGCGTTACGTTGTCCGCCAAGGCGACATCCTGAACGAAATGGAAGACGAACCGATGTCGCTCCTCCTGGAGCCAGGGCCCTCGTCGGACTAACATAGCGAGTGGTAGCGTTTATGGAGGCAGGTCAGTGCCTCACAAGTGCTACCGATATCGTAGCACACGGCCTGCTGAAGAAAGGAGAGGCCCAATGATTACGCGTATTCCGCACATCCAGCCACCATACGAGAGCAACGTAGCCACGATCCTGGATAGCATGATGCCTGCGAACTCGCCTGTGGATCCGCTCAAGCTCTTCCGAACGTTCACGCACAACCTTGCGATGGCGGAGGCGACTCGGCCGCTGGGCAACCATTTCCTGGGCCGCGGGCGGTCAATCAGCTCGCGCGACCGGGAGATCGTCATTCTACGCGTCTGCGCTCGCTGCCGCTGTGAGTACGAATGGGGCGTACACGCTGTCGCCTACGGGCCCCGCGTCGGCCTCACCAGCGAGCAACTTGCGGCCACGGTCATCGGAGAAGCCGATGATGTCTGTTGGTCGGCGACCGATGCGCTGCTGATTCGGATGGTCGATGAACTACACGAGTCCGCCGTCGTCGGTGACGCGCTCTGGAGCGAGCTGTCTGACCATTGGTCGCCGGAACAACTACTCGACCTCTTGCTCCTGTCGGGCTGGTACCACGCGATTAGCTACGTAGCGAACGGCGCTCACGTGGAATTGGAGGAGTGGGCGGCCAGGTTCCCTAACGCGAGCTAGAATGCAGCCGGCCCTCCGGTTTTAGAGGGCCTGCAATGTTGTTTTGATAGCGCACGCGGGATTCGAACTCGCGCCGCTTCGTCTTGGCCTGTCCCGCGCTGTCACGTTATGACAGATTTCGTTTTCAAAACTGTCAGTCTTCATCCCGTCTCCTGGCCCCTCGTGGCACCGCTTGCCGACATGCTAGCCTGGCTGGAGGAGCAATACCTCTCGTCAGCGTAGAACGAGAGCGCGGCTCGCCGCGCGTTGGAAACAAGAGGTGAGGATAGTGCGTACGTTGATTCGGGTCGCACGACGAATCGTGAGACCGGCGGGCCTTCTTCTTCTCTCGGCAACAGTCTTTCTCGCCTGTGGCGACGATCGTGCGGACTCGACCGTACCCACTGTACCTACTGCGGTGGCAACTCTGCCTACTGCGATGGCATGCGACGAGGTCACTGGGCTGTTCGCGGTCGAGGAGGGCCTCGACGGAGCCGTAGGATCGTGTCGGGAGTGGGTGGACAGTTCCCTTGGCCGGGCGGTTCGGGGCAGTACGGGTAGCGCCTCGATCTGGAGCAGACGGAGCGAGCACGGCACAGTGTTGGTCGTTGGCGCGATCCACACATTGGGTCAAGGTTGGTTTGGGCCCGCGGACACCGCCGTGGTGGAGTCGATCGCGAATCCCGAGGAGCAGACCGGTATTCCCCGCCTGTTCCTCATTCGGCAGGACGGTTCCGGTCCGGACACGTCGGCGAGCCCCTGGTTCGGGCTCTATAACCCGGCCATTGCGGCGGAACGCAACAACAACTTCATGCGGAGCGTGCTGCCGCGTGAGGATTTCTACGTTGCCGTGACGGACTCCCAGAAACTGGACGTCAGTGGCTTGCCACCCCTCGTCGAGCCCATCGTCAAGGCGGAGGTGCCGCTCTACGACCCTGCGGCAACAACCACGACCGTCCCCACATGGGCAGACGCCGCCGGGGGTGACCTGCTGCTGCTGTTCGGCTACCCCAACGAAACCGGAGCGCTCACCGCGAGCGTTGGCCGCGTCCTGGGCCAAGACGAGGCGGAGCAAGCCGTTGCGACCCTGGCCGAGCTCGGCGACGAGGAAGGCAGCATTCCCTACGACGCCGAAGTCGAGATGATCATCCGAGGAGAATCGATGGCCGGGATGAGCGGCGGTCCCGCCGTCGACGAAGACGGCCGGCTCGTCGGCATCCTCGTGCGGGCAACGGACGTACACGACGGCGTCCAGTACGTTCGGGTGGTCAGGATAAGCTACATCGTCTCCCGCTTGGCCGCTGCGCTCGAGGCCATCGATTCCCAGACTCGGCAGGCCGTCCAGGGGTACCTCGAGCTGGAGTGAGGACCGTTGAAACGAAGAGGAAATGATACGGCAACGCAGAGGCTAAGCATCGGGCTGCCCTACTGATGACCATCATGAAGATCACAATAGCAACGAAGGTCAGGGCTGCCACGCCAACGGAACCAGCCAGAACGTACTTCGACACAGCCCAGTCCTCCATACGCGGCGACGTTAGCTATTCGACTTGGCCATTCGGGCCCGATCGGCCGTGGCGATGAGCAGTTCCAGACGATCTCGCTCTACCTTTAGCTCTTCGAGCCGCCCTTCGTCGAACGTGCGTCCCTCGCTGCCCTCAGCGTCGTGGCCCATACACATCATCCCATGGCGGGCGTGGCGACCGGCTCCACGACAGCCCCGGACCATCATGCGCAGCATCATTAGCGCGCACATCCCAAACATGACTGCCAGCCCGACATCGATTGCCCACTCCGTCATCTAGCCCCTTCCCGACTCGGCCGCCGCGCCTACGCGGGTGTCGATGCCCAGCGGGATGTAGAGGGGGCAGAACCCGGTCAGGCCCGTGACCAACGGCAGGAGGCCGGCCAGCCCCGCGAGGCCCCATCCGGGAATAGGCCCGAGGGCCAGCAGGGACAGAATGCCCATCCCTGCCAGCACGCGAACGGCTCGATCTAGGAATCCTTCGTTGATCCTCATCTTCGTCCTCCTCGGGCTTAAGGCCGCTAGGCCTGGGCCGTTTCCTTCTCTTGGGGCTGGCCCATGAACCGGGACATCATCTCCTTCATCCCGGGCCCGCAACAGGACGGCAACTCACCGCTCGGCATGCAGGCGCACCCCTGCGGTTCCTCCGTCTTCGCCTCCTCCTTGGTGGTCGTCTTCGTGGTCTTCGTCTTCTTGGCGCTCATAGCGTCCTCCTTTCACTACATACAGACGAGATTGAGGAGGAAAAGGATACATCCAGCCTCAGGACCGGACTAGGTCTGCGTCCACGCCTGAGCCAGGCGGCGCCGGCAGACAGGAAAGAACATTGCGCTCGTCGTTGAAGAGGTCGCAGCGTTCGTCCATCATCTGCCGCAGCGCGGCACGCGCCCGATGCAGGCGCATCTTCGCCGCAGGGAGCGAGCAGCCCAGCACGCCGGCGATCTCCGCGTTGGTGAGATCCTCCATGTCGTGCAGGATCAGCGGCGTTCGGAGCGTCTCCGGCAGGCTGAGCACGAACTGCTGGACACAATCGGTCATCTCCCTCTGGCGGACTGATTGTTCGACGGTAAGCGGCGGCTCCTTCCCTGCGATGGCGTCCGCGTCGCCGCCCGGTTCCCTTCCCTGTTCCTGGCTCTCCTCCAGCGACGCAGTTCGTCGCGCGCGCGCACGGGGGCTGCGCAGGTAGTCCAGGCAGACATTGCGGGCGATTCGCAGCAGCCAGATGCGCTCCGGCGCATCTCCGCGGAAGCCGGTCCATGCCTCGAACGCATTTAGGAACGTGTCTTGCGTGAGCTCATCCGCCAGTGTGGCATCCTGAACGAAGTGTAAGACGAACCGATGCATGTCCGAGTGGTGAGTCCGATAGAACGAATCAAAGTCCGCTGTTGTCGCGCCAATGGCTGTCATCACTCTTGCGCCTCTTCAATCTCTGACCCAGCTCGTGCAATGACAGTCGGGTACAGTTCCGGGTAGACAAGTGGGGTGCTGCGGCCAAAGCTGCAGCACCCCACTACTAAGGACATCGACTGGCAGCGTTCAGTCCGGCGTCTTCGCCGAAATGTACGCGCTGGCGATACCTGGCCCGTTGGACCCCGCCGCTGACGGGGTCTGCTCATCCAGTGTGGGTGCATCGCTGGCGAACCTCGCTTCAATGTCCACGAAGCCGGCAGCCTTCAGTTTCCCGATATACTCCTCTAGTTGCAGGGCGCCGGCTGTGCAGCCTGCCCAGCTCTCCACGTCGTTCTTCTCGGCCTCGGTCGGCTCGCGGGTCCAAACGATATCGGATACGCGAATGCGCCCACCCGGCTTCAGCACTCGGAACGATTCGCGGAAGACCGCGTCCTTGTCCGGCGAGAGGTTGATGACGCAGTTGGAGATGATGACATCGAACGTGCTGTCGGGCAGCGGCATCGACTCCATCTCGCCCTTCTCGAACTCGACGTTGGTGGCGCTCACCTTGGCGAGGTTGCGCCGGGCCAACTCCAGCATGTCGTCGGTCATGTCCAGGCCGACGACTCGGCCTTTCGGCCCCACCTGCGTCGCCGCCAGGAAGCAGTCGAGGCCACTGCCGCTGCCCAGGTCAAGCACCGACTCGCCTGGGTTGAGTTCGGCGATGGCCGTCGGATTGCCGCACCCGAGTGACATTTCCGCTGCTTCCTCGGGCAGTGTGCCCAGCTCCTCCGCCGAGTAGAGCTTGTCAGCCCACGACGAAGTCGCGGCCTCTCCGGTCTCCGTCGTGCCACAGCTCGACGGTCCGCAGCACGAGTCGCTGCTCGTTGGCGTCAGAGGAACCTCCTCTGTCTTCGCCAGTTGCTCGCGAGCCCGGGCGCCATAGCTCTCCCTGACCGCCTTCTTGATCTCAGTTGCTGTTCGGTTTGTCATGATGACTTTTCCTTTGTCTCCTGCAGGATCATTCCTGCTCTTACCGTTTCGTTGATCGCAGGGATTTACGCTGCTGTGGGTTCTGCCATGAAGGTTCTTCCTTTGTGCGACATCTCTTGCTCCTTCTCTGCTGTGGCTGGCACGTTGGCCGGTCGTCGACCAGAAGCGTCCGGCCAGCCAACCCGGTTAGGCCGCAGCCGCGCATTGGTACGCTACCGCTCCACGACTATCCGTTCCCCAGAGGCACTCCACTTCGCGTACGGCTCGCTCCACGGGTGGACGGGGCATGACCGAGGCCGGGCTCGCGTCGGCTGCCATCAGCCGTCGACCGAAGGCGACGGCCTGGTCGCCCAGAGCGCTGGCCAGAATCATGGTGCCTCCCAGCACCCCAACAAGGCCCCACAGGAGCCCTTCGGCTCCGCTTGCGGCGTACTCGCCCGCGCCACCCGCAACGATAGTCGTTACGCCAATGGCCCCGGAGTACGCGGCGATGAGCCCCGCAGCCACGATTAGGCTTCTCCGAACTACTTCTTCATTCACGACGCTTTCCCTCCAATGCTCCTCTGCGCTATACCTAGCTGTCCGATACCTAGGCGTACTATACATAGTCATACTATATATGATCCCGCGGTCCTTGTCAACCATGGTAGCGCCGCATACACAGTCCTTCTGGGCAGACAGCCGGTAAAGAGCGCCAAGAATGCAGCTGTGTCTACGTTGTGCTGCCAGCTCTTCGCGTATAGGCACGGATCTGCGAGTTTGTGGTGGAGCAAGGCGCTCCCCGGTGGCCAAGGATCGGGCCGAAGGCAGCCCCGTTTGTGTACGCCGAGGGCCTTGGCCGGAACGTGCTGCGGGCCGGAGGGCGGCAACACGGGCCGAACGGCACTTGGCGAACGTGGCGACGGCAGTCTAAAGTGGCGTATTCGTATCTCGGTGTTGACGAGGGGAACGCGATGAAGAAGCTCTTGGTCCTAATCGCCATCCTAGCTGGCGCAATTGCCGTCATTCGCCAGCTGCCTGCCGAGCAACGTGCAAGCATCGCGCGGGTGCCGACGGCGATGTTAAATCACATGCCTGACGGGTGACCCTGAAGGGCCATTTTGTCTGGCGTGCTCCAGATACTATCTCTCCCACACGAAAGGCCCGGATCGGGCGCAATCCCTTCACAGGACTCCCCTCCAGGTGGCGCCGCCTCTTTGGAGTAGGTGGAGGCTTGCTCTGATCCGCGGTGACCGCCGCCATTGGGTTCGAGTCAGCAAAGGATTGACTGAGCGATGTCCAAGCTGAGGGATGACGTCCGGAAGTACGAGGAAGAAACGGGAACGGAGGTCAAGTGCTTCGCCGGCGTCATGCGATGCCTGCCTTGCCCCACTTCGGCCTTAGGTTGCCCAGTCGCAGGACGCTCTATGAAGTGATCGGGCGCTTGCACATCAGTCTGGCCGGCGGCGTCGGGCCGCACAGCCCAGGCTTGAACACAGGCGCAGGGACATTCGGGCAGGTCGTAATTCCCCGCTGAAGAACACACCAGGAGAGGAGACCAATACCATGGCAATATTTGCGCTTGTTGAGACGCATCACCAGCCGATCATGGTGGCGCTGTTCGCTATCGTTCTATTTTTCGCGACGGCCTGCTTGCTGCATGACTTCGTTCCTGTCTGCCATTGGGTCTTCCAATGCGACCACAGGATGCACTGATCTGATCAGGCAAGGGGAAGGACGGGGCAAGGCAGATGAAGGTGGAAGAGCTATCCCAGTATGGCAAATCGCTGAACGGGCTTCCTGAAGATGCCCTGAAGGCGCAAGAGCGGATCGCGATGGCCGAGATCCGGAACAAGTACGGCTTCATTGGCAGGATCCCGTTCTTCATCAAGATGTTTCTTGAGCAAAGGCGTTTGAAGAGGACGTACCCTGAGGCGCACGCACAACTTATGAGCCACGGGCCCGAGGCCAAAGAATTTCTGATGCTGGCCGCGATGTTCAACGTCGCGGCAAGGAGCGACGGCCGAGAGCGCGCCTACGAGTTCATGAAGGCTATGTTCCAGAAGGTGGCTGCGGAGGCTGGCATGACAGCCATGTACCAGGTCGACGAGCTTGTCGAGTGCGAAGGCGACGTCTTCGATAACTTCAAGAAGTTCAACGTAGCGATGTTCGAGGCCAGTTCGGACATGTATCAGGCCAGGTTCGAGGACGAGACGGACAGGCTCACGATCATCATTGACAGGTGTGTCACTCCGGAACTGGCCAGTGCTTTCGATGTCCCCGAGATGGGGAAGATCGGATGCGACTTCGATCTGGCGGGGTATCCGACCATCGTGGACGACGTGAACGCTGAGTTTCGTCGGCCGTGCACCATTGCGAAGGGCAGCGATCACTGCAAGTTCCTGTTCTATCGCAAAGCCACAGCTCCAGACACAGAAGAGGTTGACGGACACATGGTCAAGTGGGAGAAGTCGCTCAACAGATAGCGTGCGTGCGAACTGCGTCGCGCACACTTCAGTGGAGGGTCCAGGATGTAGATAGCGTTGAATGACAGCACTTACACGATAATACCTTTTCCATCATCGGGGTATGGTGTGGTGCCCGACAGACTAGCCTCCCTGGGGGTGGTTACCATGGTATAGGAATTTGCGTGTGGTTGAACGGACGGAGTGTCTCCGGCAGCGTGCGTTTGCGCTGGTAGTGGCGCTGTTGGATAGGAGGGAGCAGCATGACCTCAATAGAAGAAAATAAAGCAGTTGTTCATCAAATAATCGACAATTATAACAAAGGGAACCCGGATGCCGCTCATGACCTTATCTCGGAAGATTGCGAGATTCTTGACTGGACAGGCAAACTATACAAGAAACAGGAATTCATATCGACTATGAAGGAGTTCATTGCTGCTGTTCCGGACTCTAATCTCATAATAGAAGACGTAATCGCTGAAGGAGATAAAGTAGTAATTCGCCTTACGGAAAGCGGTACCATGAAAGGAAACTTCATGGGAGTAGAGGCAACTGGAAAGACGTATACACAACCTGCAATCGAGATACATCAAATTGAAAATGGAAAGGTTATTAGATTATGGACAGTCCGAGACATATTAACTGCAGGTACACAGATGGGTATGTTCCCTCCGATGGAGTAGGCCTTGAAATCAATAATCTCTAATAGCTGCTAGGGTGATGAGGGCATTGATGAGCGAACCGAGCCGATTGGACAGGACTTTCTCCATCATCATGAATCGCATGGTGGAGACTGGCCAGGCGCCGTTCTACACGGAGATCGCGACAGAGTTGGGAGTTTCTGCCGAAGAAGGCCGGCAAGCACTTCATGATCTCTTTGAAGCAGGAGTCTCCGGGTGGCTGTTTCCAAATACGGACTACGTTGCCTCTTTTGCACCGTTCAGCAACATTCCCACCCAATACCGCGTCACCATTGACGGCCACCAGAAGTGGTTCGCACAGTGAGGGTTCGAGGCGCTAGCGGTCAGCTGGCTCTTTCCAGGCAAGACAGTCCAGACCGATGCTCCGTGCCTGGATTGCGCAGCGGCGATTCGTGTGCAAATGAGGGACGGCGTCACCTTGAGCGCCGACCCGGAAGGCATGGTGGCCTACACATCGGTCCCGTTCAGGGAATGGTCCACGGACCTGTCCTTTGCCTGAAGCACCATGAACCTCTTCCGGTCGGAAGAGCACGTTCGGAACTGGAGCGGTTTCAAGCCAGACTCAGAGGATGGGATTATGGCGCTGCCTGATATGGCGAAGCTCTTTTCGGGAAGCCACATGACGCGGCGGCCGGACCCCGACTACATCTCGCAAGGGAAGTATTCCGGCGAGTTTGTCGAAGATCTCGCGGGCATTAGTGAGTCGCATTTCTGGGCACCGTAGAGCGCGAGGAAAGTAGGAAGATCAGCATGGCATCGATCGAGATGATTGAAGAAGAGGCAGCGACGGGGAAGGTCAAGGAGGTCTACGACGACATCAAGGAGTCGATCGGCATCGATTTCGTGCCGAACATGTACAAGGCAATGGCTCGCAACCCGGCCTACCTTGAAGCTAGCTGGAATAAGATCAGCGCGGTCATGGGCGAGAAGCACCAGCTCGATGACCTTACGAAGGCCATCATCGCTCTGACTGTTTCGACGATGAACGGATGCAACTACTGCATCGAGGTGTACACCGGCGCTGTGCGGAAGTACGGGTTGGATGACGATGGCATCACAGAGGTGGCCGCGGTCATCGACGTGTTCAACGGCCTGAACAAGTTCAACGCGGGTCTCGACATCGAGATGGACGAGAAGCCTTGGTATGGCTGAGGGGGTACGGGCGAGTGAACGCCGTGCGCGTTCGTAGCGGTCATCCGGTTCCTAGAGGCGGCGATGTGACCAACCGCGCAGTAGGTCGCTATGCGTGACGCCACAGTCGCCAGCAATGGTGTAGGAGATGTTGGCGCGTGCCCCCTACGCCGGGGTAAAGGCGGGTAGGGAAGCGCCCTCGAAGTCCAGCCACTCTACGCGGACGCGCTGGCCTATCGATACGCCGGCCGCCGGGTCGTCGACGCCGACGACGTTGGAGAGCATGCGGAAGCCCTCGTCGAGGTCGATCAGGGCGATGACGTACGGGATGCGCTCGCGGAACGCGGGGTGGTAGTTCTGGCGCACGACGCTGTAGCTGTAGACGGTTCCTTCGCCCTTCGATGTCTTCCAGCTCAGGTTCAGGCTGGTGCAGTGCGTACAGTGCCGGCGCGGGTGGAAGACGATGCCGCCGCAATCGTCGCAGACCTGGTAGCGCAACTCGTGGTTCCTGGCGGCGTCCCAGAACGGCTCCGTGTCCGGCTCGGGGAACTTCGGCAGCGGAACTTCTACTTTCTTCTTCTCTTCTGCCATTAGTCCCTCCCCAAGATGATGGTCGCGGCGGAGTGGCGGGCGCCCAGCATGCCGCCGTTGCCGTGCGCGACGGCGAGCTTGGCGTCCGGCACTTGCGACGTAGAGTCGCCGCGGAGCTGTCGGGCGGCCTCGATCAGCAGGAAGATGCCCCGCATGCCGGGGTGGTTAGACGAGAGGCCGCCGCCGTCCGTGTTCAGCGCGGGCTGGCCCGGCTTGTCGAACGCCAGGCCGCCGCCCTCGACGTACGACCCGCCCTCGCCTTTCTTACAGAACCCCAAATCCTCCAGGATCGTCAGCACTGTGATCGTGAACGAATCGTAGATCATGGCGATGTCGATCTCGCCGGGCGTGACGCCGGCCTCGCCGAAGGCAGTCGGCCCGGACTGGGCGGCCGCGCTGTGCGTGATGTCGCCGCCGTTCTCCGGGTACTTCGTCGCCTCGCCGGCGCCCAGCAGCCAGACGGGAGTGTGCGGGCAGTCGCGCGCGACGTTCGGCGACGCGATGATAACGGCGCCGCCTCCGTCCGAGATGAAGCAGGAATCGAGCATGCGGAGCGGGTCGGCGATCATGCGCGATTCGATGACGTCTTGGACCGAGATCTCGCGCACGGCGGGCATCAGTTCCAGCTCTTCGATAGCGCGTTTCGCTTCGGGGTTGCGCATGGCATGGGCGCGCGTGACCACCGCTATCTCGGCTAGCTGTTCGCTCGTCGTGCCGTACTCGTGCATGTGGCGGTGGGCGACGAGGGCATAGTTGGAAATCAGCGTCATCCCCCAGGAGCCTTCCATGTTGCCGAGCGGGCTGGGAGGCCCGCCCCTCATGCGGCCGCCCGTACCGATGTTGAACGACTGGCTGCGCGCCGTCGAGCCGTAGGTGAGCAGAGCGACCCGCGCCTTGCCGGCGGCGATATCACGCTTGGCGTGCGATGCGTGGAATTCGTAGGAACTGCCGCCGACGCTTGTCGTATCGATCACATTTGGCTTGATGTTGAAGTACTCGGAAATGCTCAGCCCGGCCATGCCCTGCGGGCCACCGTCGCCCGCGTCGTAGATGGCATCGACGTCGCTCCAATTCAGGCCGGCGTCGGCCAGCGCGCGCGCTGCGGACTCCGCCTTGATCTGGAGCGGCGTCAGCCCGTCGACCGAGCGGTCCGGGTACTCATGGATGCCGACGATGGCGGCGTCGCGCTGCTGTGTGGCCATGCGGCGCTACTCCTTCTTCTCGGCGGGCGCCGCGCCGAAACCGGCTAGGCCCAAGATCGCGGGCTTGAACGAACGCTCGATCTGCTCGAAGGCGGTGTCGAGGTCCCAGGGGCCTGTCGAGAGGATCTCGCGGATCGGTTCCGGGTTGTTGTAGAGCGAGATACGGTAGCCCATCGCTCCGATGACGCGGCCGTTGAGCCAGCCGGACTGCTCGCTCGCAAGGTAGAGCACGGAGGGGGCTACGTTGTCCGGCGACATCTCGTCGGCCTGCTGGTTGACGCCCAGTCCTGCCGCGCGCTCCTGCGGGATAGTGCCCGTCATGCGCGTCGCCGCTCCCGGCGAGATGGCATTCGAGGTCACGCCGTAGCGTCCCAGCGCGTTGGCGCAGGAGTACGTGAAGCCGACGATGCCCATCTTGGCCGCGGCGTAGTTGGGCTGCCCGGGCGCGCCGTGGAGGCCGGAGCCAGAGGTGAAGTTGATCAGCCTGTAGTTGCCCTCGCGGGCCTGCCGCCAGTAGATGGCGGCGAACTTGCTGGTGTTGTAGGTGCCCTTGAGGTGGACATTGATGACGGCGTCCCAGTCCTCCTCCGCAAGGTTGAAGACCATGCGGTCGCGCAGGATACCGGCCACGTTGACCAGCACGTCCAGCTTGCCGTAGGTCTCGATAGCTGTACCGATTAACGCCTCCGCCGCCTCGTGGTCTGCGACGCTGGCACCGTTCGCTATCGCTTCGCCGCCGGCGCTGCGGATCTCTTCGACGACCTCGTCGGCCGGTCCAGAAGTTCCGCCGCTGCCATCGACATCGACGCCGAGGTCGTTGACGACGACCTTCGCGCCTTCGGCCGCCATCATCTTGGCGACGGAAGCGCCGATCCCGCGACCGGCGCCCGTAACGATTGCTACCCGTCCTTCTAGCTTGCCCATGGTGTTCTGCTCCTTTTCGTACAGTGCTTGGCTGGCCGTATGCCTCAGGCCGAGGCCTGAATCTCCTCTAGCGCGGCGACCGCGTCTGTCAGGTGCCTGCCAATCGCCAGGTCGTGTTGGATCGCTCGCCTGATCACGCCTTGCTTGTCGATGACGTACGTCACGCGCGCCGTCATCAGGCCGAGGAAGCCCAGAGCGTCGTAGTGTCTGATGATCTCCTTGTCAGGGTCCGGGATCAGCGGAAAGGTCAGCTCGAACTCGTCGCGGAACGACTCGTGTGACTCAGCGCTGTCTCCGCTGACGCCGACGACGACGGCGTCCAGCTTCTCGAGGTCCGCGCTGCTGTCGCGGAAGCTGCAAGCTTCTTTGGTGCAGCCGGGCGTGAAGTCCTTGGGGTAGAAGTAGAGGACAACGTTGCTCTTGCCCTGGTAGCCGGAGAGGACGAAGCGCGTGCCGTCGCCGAGGTCGGCCTCGATCTCGGGCGCAGTGGTTCCTTCCCTTAGCATGGACTGGCCCTTCTAACGGTCGCTGTCGTATTCGATCCCCGCGACAGTGCCATTCGGCAAGGGTGCCGAAAGGCGACGGCTCTTACCTTAGCGCAAATGGCCGTCAAGCGCTGTGGCGCCTGACGCCTTCGAGAAGCACACCAGTGCTTCTCGGGGCCGTGCGAGCTTCGTGCCGAAGCATTCGTCAGGCGCGCGCCCGTTGGCGGCGTCCCGCAGGTGAGAGCGGTCGCCGGCAGCTATACTGGCCGCCGGCGGCTATACTGGCCGCGACTGCAGCGACAGGCGCAGGCAAGGAGGCGGGCGTGCGGTTCCGGAAGCTCATCATTCTAGTAGGCGCGCTAGTCCTCACGGCGTCGGCGGCGAGCGCGGCCGGCTGCGGCGAAAGTGAACCGCCGACGCTAGCGCCGACTCGGACGACTGTCACCATTGCCACCGACGAATTGTTGGAGATGAGCGTGGCGGCGGCCGTACAGGCCGCGCTCACCGCGCGCGATCTCGACGCGGAGCTAAACGCTTCGTATGCTGGCGCGGACATCTTCATCTCGAGCGAGCCGCCCGTTGGGGACGGCATCGCTGGCGGCGCTCCGTACGTCCGCGCCTACTGGGTGCCTGTCGCCGCGCTGCGAACGCCGCTGGCTGACGTGCGCCTGGCCGACCTCGACGGCGCTCTAGTGCCCTCCGGCTTGACGCCGCCGGCCCGTTACTGGGGCTTCGGCGTGGCCGCGGTGCCACTGCCGGACTTCCACGGTGCGCTCGACGCCAACGCGCTCCAGATCGGCCTGCTGCCGCTCGACGAGGTGGACGCCAGCCTTCGGGCGCTGTCTGTAGACGGGGTGAACATCGTCTTTGGTGAGGGCGACGTGGCGTCGTACCGCCTGGTCGAGCTGGGCCGCGTGCGGCTGCTTCCCATCGAAGGCGATGACGAGTTCGTAGCGAAGCTGGCGGGCATCGAGGAAGAGCTCGCCGCGCTGCTGACGCTGGCGCCGCCGGATCCGATCACGCTGCGGGCCACCGGCGACATCATCCCGTCGCGCTGCGTCTACGCCGCCCAGCGCGACGCCGGCGACTTCCGTCACGCATTCCTCGAAATCGGGCCGTGGCTGGCGGAGGCCGACCTCACCGTCGGCAGCCTGGACGCTTCGATCTCGGACGCCGGGCCGCCTGTCGGCTGCGAGCCGACGTTCAACCTGCTCGCGCCGCCGGAGACAGTAGAGGGCCTGGTCTACGCTGGGTTCGACGTGTTGACGGTCGCTACGAACCACGTGATGGACTGCGGCCGCAGCGACTGCGGCAGCGAGTCGCTGCTCGACACGCTCAATATCTTGCAATCGAACGGGATCGCGCCGGTCGGCGGCGGCGTCGACCTAGCAGCGGCGCGGGACCCGGCGATCGTGGATGTGAACGGCGTCCGGTTCGCCTTTCTCGGCTATGACGAGGTCGCGCCGTACTATCATGCCGGACCAGAGACACCGGGCACGGCACCCCTCATCGAGGATTCGTTGCGCGAGGATGTGGCAATTGCTGCGGGGATAGCAGATGTCGTCGTTGTGCTGCCGCAGTGGGGCGTGGAGTATACGGCTTCGCCGACGTTCAACCAGCAGGTGCTGGCCGCAGCCGCCGTCGAGGCCGGGGCGAGCCTCGTTGTCGGCAACCATCCGCACTGGGTGCAGGCGGCGGAGGCGATCGACGGCGCGTTCGTTGCCTACGCGCTCGGCAACTTCGTGTTTGATCAGGACTGGTCCATCGAGACGCAGCAGGGGGTCGTCCTGGAGGCGGCGTTTCACGGAACCCGGCTGGTAGGCGTACGTTACGTGCCCGTCCGCATCGGCCCGGCGTTCCAGCCGGCGTTCGCGGAAGCCGCAGAGGCGGCCGCGATCCTGGAGCGCATTTGGACGGCAAGCGGCCTGTTGGAGTGATCCAGCAGGCCGCTGGAATAGCCAACGCCCCGCTGGATCCTGCCAGCAGGGCGTTGGCTGTATCGCGCACTCGTCGCCTAGGCGACCAGCGCCACGTCGTCCTCCGTTTCGCTGACGCGGGGCGGGGCTACCACGTCCTCGAAGCGAGTACCGTAGATTTGCGCGTACGACCGCTCGACGAGGAGGTCAATTCCGTCGAGAAGGCCCACGCGTTCCGTGCGGCGCAACTCCCAGAGCTGCTCCAACTCCG
Organism: Chloroflexota bacterium; assembly: GCA_029262675.1. Taxonomy (GTDB): domain Bacteria; phylum Chloroflexota; class Dehalococcoidia; order DSTF01; family RBG-16-68-14; genus JADFKB01. Next base: position 69,712 of record JAJCYW010000020.1, read on the forward strand.
CGGAGATACGCTTGATCCGCTCACGCACGGCCGCTCCGCGCCTGCGACCGGAAGAGGCGATGCTGTACAGCTCCGCACGCTTCTCGGTGAGGCGGTTGATGCGGTTCATTGTCGCCGTCGTCGCTGTCGTTGCCGTCGTCATCGGACTACTCCTCTCCTCGCTCCCCAGCTTCGGATCCGCTCGTAGGACGCCGGCCGGGTGGCCTTTGTTCCATACCCCAAGGGGTATCGCAAAACTAGGATACCGCACTCGTCAAGACGTGTGTGTGACGTACCTCACACAACGGGCGTGAGAGACCGAATTGAGGGTTTCGAGGCAGAGACGAGGGCCGGCTATCGCTTCCGGGAGCGCCAGGTGCGCAGGATCTCGGCATCGTGTTCGAACGCCAGCGGGGGCAGGCCGTCGAACGAGAAGTAGTCCGCGTCCTGGCACTCCGGGCCTGGAACGACGCGACCCGAGACGACGCGCGCCGCGTACGCGACGAAGACCACTGCGTTGCCGGCCTGCGAGTAGGCGCCTAGCTGCGGGCCGAGCCGTATCTCGACGCCGGTCTCTTCTTTCGTCTCGCGGACGGCCGCGCGCTCCAACGTCTCGCCGGCGTCGACGAAGCCGGACGGAAAGGACCAAGCGCCGCGGTGTGGGATCTGGTCTCGCTTGACGAGAAGCAGCCGGCCCCGCCGGACGGCGACGACGCCGACGGCGACTTTAGGGTCGTCGAAGTGGATGTGGCCGCAGGCGGGGCAGACCGGACGCCGCCGGCCGTGGACGGTGCGCCTGCGCAGCGGGCTGCCGCAGCCAACGCAGAATCGCGCGACCACCGCTGGCCTAGCGGACAAGCGTCACGCGGCGAAACTTCTCGGTGAAGCGGCCGTCTTCGCCCTTCCAGCGCTTCCGGACGAACTCCATGAACTCTCCGCCTTCGCCGAACTGGCTGGTGTGGCGGAGCAGCGCCTGGATCTTCTCTTCGACGACGTCCGTGATGTCGACGGTGAACGTTGGGTTGTCGGAGCCCCAGATGAAGATCTCTTTTACGTTGTGCGTCTCCAATCCTTCGTCGTCGATCTGCTCAGGGAAGTTCCAGCGATCGCGCGCGGCCGGGTAGATGGCGTCCGTGGCGATGAGGCCGGCGTTGCGATGATCGTGGTGGTTGACGAAGACGTTGCCGTGAAAGATCTGCGTCGGGTCGTGGGTGAAGACGGCGTAAGGCTTCACCTTGCGGATGATGCGCACGACATCGCCCAACAGCTCGCGGCTGTAGTTGAGTTCGCCGTCGGTGTAGCCCTCCAGGAAGAAGACGTCCTTTACGCCGGAAGCGGCCGACGCGGCGCGCTGCTCGGCCTGGCGCATCGGCACGAGGCGGTCGGCCGTGAGCCCGGCGTCGGCCGTGCCCTTGGAGCCGTCCGTGCAGACGAGGACGTAGAAGTCCCAGCCTTCCTTCGACCAGAGGTTGGATGTTCCGGCGCAGCCGAAATCTGCGTCGTCCGGGTGAGCGGCGATGGCGAGCGCGACCTTCGGGTGATCGCCGGTGTCGGGCGGGCCTTCGGGGACGGGTTCTGCGTAGGTTGATTCCAGGTTAGACGTCACGTAGCACCTCTACTAATGTGGATGGGATGTCCGTTCATGTTAGCAGAGAGGCGTGGGAGAGGGGCGGAACGGAACCCAAGCTGCTAGAATGACGTTGTTCTAAGAGGGGCGGTATGCGTACAGGACTGTCGATAGCGTTGTTCATGGTCGCGGGGGCCGTCGCCGCCGCACTGGCGGCAGCGTGCGGAGACAGCGATGAGACGGCGCTACGCGGCACGACAACGCCGGCACCCACGCGCCTAGTCTATCCCCGGCCGACGGCCACGGCGACCGCCTACGTCACGCCGCTCCCGCTGGCCGAGCGCGCGACAGGGCCGCTCATCGTACAGGCGAGCAGCAACTACAACTTCGAGATCTATCGCGTGAATCCGGACGGCTCGAACCTGGCTAACCTGACGAACCATCCGGCGGCAGAATGGCTGGCGCGCTGGGCCGGCGGCAGTCAGCGCATTTCATTCACTTCCTACCGTGACGGACAGGGCGGTCAATTCACAATGGCGGAGGACGGCTCCGACGTGCGACAGAATCCGGGAAACGTTCCTGACGGTGCGGCAGTAGTCTCTTGGTCGCCTGGCGGGTCAAAGTTGCTCTACGGATTCTTCACTGAGGGAGGAACTGGCGAGTACTGGACGATGAATGCGGACGGGTCGGGCCGAACATTGATCCTTCCCCACTGCGCAAACTGCTCGATTCAGGACTGGTCGCCGGACGGGTCGCGGCTGGTCGGGTACCAGCAAGATGACAACGACAATGCGTACCTGTTCACCATCGCGCGGGACGGCAGCGACCTCCGCAGACTGGCCGAGGTTGAACGCTGGTCTACCTTTGCGCGTTGGTCGCCGTTGGGCAACGCAATCGCCTTCTCATCTCGCGATCTCGACACGAACCTGGAAGTGCTCTGGCTAGTCAATCCCGACACCGGCGACCTACGCCGCCTGTATTCGCGTCAAGACCTGCGACGGTTCGACTGGTCGCCGGACGGCAATGCGCTGGCGGTAACAACAGAGAGGCAATTACTTATCGTCGATGCCGCATCCGGTGAGGCGCCTACGCTGGCCCAGGCGCGGGGCGGTACGTTGTTCGGCGTGGCGTGGTCTCCAAACGGCGGACACATCGCTTACGTTTCCAGTGCAGGCAGTCACAGTGATGTCTACGTCGTGCCTGCTGCGGGCGGCGAGCCGGTCAACGTGTCCGACGGACCGTGGAGCGATCACGACCCGCAGTGGTCACCAGACGGAAGTTTCCTGCTCTTCCGTTCGGATCGTGACAGCCTGGATGGCATCTACGCGATCAACCTGGACGGCTCGGAGCAGGAACGCCTTATCGCGTTGCCGCCTGGCGCGCTGACGACAGAAGAAGCGGAGGCAATTGAGCTTCCTGAAGTGCTGGGCGACTGTGGCGAAGAGTTTTTTGTGCCGGGTTTCCGCAACCTGCGCGCCTGTCGAGCGCAGGATCGACTTCACGTTGCCTTCGTTCGTGGCTTCGAGGATCTGGATAACGTCCAGGTTGTGGTGCGGAACATTGTGGTTGGTGAAGCGCGAATCGTCCCCACCCACGGTTACGTGCCAGAGGAGCGACTTGTCGCATGGGCGCCGGATAGCGCATCGATCGCTCTCTACGGATCCCAGGATGGCGAACGATGGCTGTACGTCCTTCGGCTTGATGACGGCTCTTCACGCCGGCTGGCGCGCGGCGATGATGTGGGCATGCACGCTGACTTACTCTGGTCGCCGGACGGCGAGTATGTCTACTACACACAAGGAACCGAGTGCCGCGGCGGCTGTACGCCGGGCCATCTGTATCGCATCCGCGCGGATGGCAGCGGTGAACCCGAGCGGATGTCCGATCTTCGCATCACTACGCTGTACGGTTTCCAGCCCTAGCGTCCAACTCACCCCACGCAGCCGACGCCGTCCGTGTTGCCGTCCAGGCTGTGGGGGTCCGGCGGTAGGACGCGGATGTTGAAGTACGGCACGTCCGGGCAGTTGAGGTCGGGCGGCGGCGGGGGGATGCAGACGTCGGGGTAGGACGGATCGCAGTCGTCGCTGTCGCCGGGCGGCGGCGCGTCATCGACGCAGACGGCCCAAAGGCCGAGCCCCGCCTCGCGCGCGGCCGATTGGGCATTGAGAAAGCGCTGCTGGTGCTTCACGTCGGGCGGGTATGTGCTCGCGAACGCGTAGCCCTCCGCGACGAGTTGTTCGTTCACCAGCAGGCCGTCCACCCACACGTAGCGCAGCAGGCGACCGAAGCGATCGGTCTCCGACACGTCGCGTTCTAGCTCGACGAAGCGGCCCTCGACAAGCGCCAGATTACGCTCCGTCGCGCGGTCGCCGAAACACTCTTTTGTGTTGGTGTCCTCCGGTGTATCGATGCCGATGTAGCGCACGCGCGCGCCGCCGTCGATGACGACCGTATCGCCGTCGATGACGCGGGTGACGAGTACGCGCTCGCGGCCGCTGGCGGCGGTCGTGGTAGGCGACGGTGATGCGGAGTCGACGGTAGGCGTACGGGCAGCCGCTGTCGGAGCGGAGGGTAGGGAGGTCATAGTTGGCGAAGCCGGCGGCGTTTTCTCGGCCTCGGCGCAGGCGAGCAGAGCCGCGCCGGCTAGGAGGATGACAGAGGTCACTACGATTCGCGAACACGCCACGAACCCATGGTATGCGCCAGCGAAGCTGACAGCCAGACCCAACGGCCACTCCGTAACCCTTTTGTAAGATTCGTAACCCTCTCTTCGCAACAGCCGCGTAGCCTGGATGGAGTAGCGCCGGGCGCGCATGGCCCCGGCCGGGAACGCTGTTCTAAGAGGAGGACTGAGTGAAAATCAGAAACATGTTGAAAATGGGAGCGCTGGGCGCCGTCATTGCGGTCGTTGCAGGGCTAATGTTGGGCGGCACGGCGGCCGCCCAGGAAGACGTCACATATAACGTGACGATCGAGAACCTGACGGACAGCCAGCCGTTCACGCCGCCCGTCATCGTCGCGCACAGCACGGGGTTCGATGTCTTTGAGACGGGCGAAGCGGCCTCGGCGGAGCTGAGCGCCCTGGCCGAGAACGGCAACAACGACCCGCTGGTCGGCGTCGTCAGCGGCGCGAGCGCGGTGTCGGCGTATGTCACCGGCGACGGGCCGATCATGCCGGGGGCGTCGGCGACGCTGACGATCCAGGCGCCGTCGGGCAACTACCTGTCGGCGGCGTTCATGCTGATATGCACGAATGACGGCTTCAGCGGCCTCGACTCGCTGATGCTGCCGGCCAGCGGCTCGACGACGGTCGACGCCATGGCCTACGACGCAGGCAGTGAGACGAACACCGAAGACTTCGCCGACATGGTGCCGCCGTGCCAGGACATCATCGGCGTCTCGTCGGACGACGCGGGCACGGGCATGAGCGACCCGTCGACGGCCGAAGGCGGCGTCGTCTCGGCGCACGCTGGTATCCAGGGCGGCACGGACCTGACGGTCGCCGACCACGGTTGGAGCGACCCTGTCGTCCGCATCACGGTCGAGGCGTCCGGCACGACGCTGCCGTCCGCGGGCACGGGCTTCTCCGAGGGCGGCTCCACGGCGACGTGGCTGCTGTACGCGGCCATCGCGGGCGTTGCGCTCGTCGGCTTCGGCGGCGCGCTGCGCGTCGTCCGCAGCCGGGCTGAGGACTAAGAGGAACGGTGGATAGTGGGGCCGGCGGTGGAATGGCCACTGCCGGCCTCGTGATCCGCTCGCGTTGGTTCGAAGGCGCTTCACATCGCAACTGCGATGTGAAGCAATCTGATTTGTGAGACAATATAGATGATGAACGAAGCGCGCGTACTTGTCGTGGAAGATGAACCCATGGTTGCCGAGGTGGTCGATCGCTACCTCCGCCGCGACGGCTACGACGTGGCCATCGTCCACGACGGTAAGGCGGCGCTCGCCGAATTCGCGTCGTTTCAGCCGGACCTCGTAGTGCTCGACCTGATGCTGCCGAACGTCGATGGCAAGGAAGTTTGCCGCCAGATCCGCGCCCGGTCGCAGACGCCTGTGATTATGCTGACCGCTCGCAGCGAGGAGATCGACAAGCTCGTCGGCCTCGAGCTCGGGGCCGACGACTACGTCACGAAGCCCTTCAGCCCGCGCGAACTGGTAGCGCGCGTGCGGGCCGTGCTGCGCCGGGCCGGGAACCAGGCCCAGGCCAACCCCGACACGCTCCAGTTTGACGGGCTGTCGATGAACGGGCTGACGCGGGAGGTGGAGGGGCTGAGCGGCCCGGTCAAGCTGACGGCCCGCGAGTTTGACCTGCTCTACTTCGTCGCCAGCCATCCGGGGCAGGTGTTTTCGCGTACGCAGCTTATGGACGCGGTCTGGGATTACGCCTTCGCCGGAGACACGTCGACGGTCACGGTGCATATGCGTCGCCTGCGGACCAAGGTGGAGCCTGACCCGTCGCGGCCGCGGCACCTGAAGACTGTCTGGGGAGTGGGGTACAAGTTTGAACCGTAGCGGCCTCGCCAGCAGGCAACTCTTCCAGTTCGGCCAGCCGTGGATCGGCGCGATCTTGACGCTCACGCTGGCCACCGGCGGCGGTGTTCTGCTGGCCCAACTGCTGATGTCGCCGCCGTCGAGCGACCTGCGCGCGTTGGCCGCCTACCTGACGATCTCGGGCGTCGCCAGCCTCGGTCTTGGCTGGCTAGCGCTCCGCGCCGCCGACCGCGCCGTCGGGCTGACGATCCAGGCCAAGTCGTTTCTCGGCTCGCTGATTGGCAGCGGCGTCGCGCTTCTGAACATTGTGATCGTAGCGCAGCTCATGTTCGTCTCCACGTCGCACGACTTCAAGCTGCTGATCGCGCTGGTTCTCTTCAGTGCTGTCGTCACGCTGTTTTTCAGCCTCTGGGTCGCGACCACCGTGGCAGGCCGAATCGAGCTCGTGGCGGGCGGCATTCGCACGCTGGCCGGAGGCGCGTACGATACGCGTCTGGCGGTGGATGGCGGGGACGAGGTGGCCCAGCTTGCGCGCGACGTCAACCTGCTCGCGGCGCGGTTGCAGGCGGCCGAGGAGCAGCGGGCGACGATGGACCGTGAGCGGCAAGAGTTCACCGCGGCGATATCACATGACTTGCGCACGCCGCTCGCCAGCATGCGCGCGATGGTCGAAGCGCTGGACGATCGCGTGGTTGACGACCCGGCGGAAGTCGGCCGCTACTACGGGACGATGCGCCGCGAGATCGAACGGCTCAGCCGCATGATCGACGACCTCTTCGAACTGGCGCGAATGGACGCCGGCGCGTTGGAGCTAGAGCGCGCGCCCGTAGCGCTGCAAGAGGTGGCGGCGGAGGTCGTCGACGCGATGCAGGCGCAGGCGCGCAGCTCGGGCGTCGACCTCGCGCTTACAATCGATGGCAGTCCAGAAGACCTCATGCTGGACGGCGCACGCATCGAGCGCGTTGCCGCTAACCTTGTCCGCAACGCATTGGAGCACTCGCAGTCCGGCGGGCGGGTCGACGTGCGCGTCTACGACTGCGACGAATGGGCGGCGCTGGAGGTCGCGGACAACGGGGCGGGCATTGCGCCGGACGTGATCGAACGGATTTGGGACCGGTTCTATCGTGGCGAACGCTCCCGTCAGCGCACGCGAGGGACGGCGGACGGCGCGGGGTTGGGCCTGGCGATCGTACGCGGGTTCGTCGAAGCGCACGGCGGTACGGTCGAGGCCCGGTCGGCGGCAGGGCAGGGCGCGACGTTCACCGTGCGCCTTCCACGCTCCTCTCCGTAAGCCCGCCGTAACAGCCGTAATCGATTCGTAATGTCGCGACGGTACGATCCGGGTATCGGGGCGTATTTTCACGGGAGGAACCATGTCCGTATTCGGTGACCTTGAACGGCTGATCGCCGACCTCTATCCGTACCGCTGGCCGCTGACGGTGGGCTTCGTTGTGGCCGTCGCGGTCGCCGCGTGGTTTGCTTACGGCCGCGGCTTGCACCTGCCGCTGCTGCGCCACAAGCTCGCGACGGGGGCAGCAGCGATCGTGCTCCTGGCCGTCGCAATCCCTGCCGGAAACTACCTGCTCTCGCCGCTATGGGAGCGTTCGTACGTCAATGAGCCCAGCCCGATTGCGGCAGCAAGTGCAGATGCGGCGCAGCCGCAGGCAGGCTCGGACGCCGCTCCAACGCCTGTACCCACGAGCGGAAGCGCCGCAGCTATCGAATCACCGTCAGGGGCACCGCTAACGCCGGGCGCAGCGGTTCCAACGGCGGCTGTGGGCGAACCCGCGACCGCTACTGAGGCTCCAACGGGCGATGCGCCGTCCGATGCGCCAGGGGCCAGCCCCGCGCCGGCCGATCCGACGCCGTCGGCGTCGTTCGAGCCGCACATCGTGCGCAGGGGCCAGGTCACAGGCGCCGATAGCTTCCATTTTGGCGAGGGGACGGCGCTTCTCATTGAGATATCCCCGGGGAGATACAGCCTGCGGTTTGAAGAGTTCTCCGTGCAGAATGGACCTGACCTCTTCGTCTACCTTTCGCCCGGGGAGGACGGATATCAGGACGGTGCGATCAACCTCGGTGAACTGCGAGCTACCGATGGCGCGTTCAACTACGACGTGCCGCCGGAGATAGACGTTGCTGACTTTCACAGCGCCGTCGTCTGGTGCCGCCAGTTTGCGGTGGAGTTCGCGTCCGCCCCGCTGGCGGCCGTGGCAGTGGAGTAGCTTCCGAAGACAGGCGTACGGGCCGCAGGCAGGCCTACGCGCCGCCGGCCAGCAGCACGCTTGCCTTCGCCAGGCCGGCGTCAAGCATCGCTGCATCACGGCCGCCCGCCGTCGCCGTATCCGGCCGGCCACCGCCGCCCGCGCCCATCTCCGCCCCGACCTGCTTCGCGATTTTGCCGGCATGGAGGCCCGCCTCGACACGGTCCCGCGTGAGCATGATGGCAATTGCGGGTTTGCCGTCGAACACGGCGCCCAACGCGATCGCCGCCGACTTGGCTTTCGACCGCAGCTCGTCGCCGAACGCCCGCAGCGACTCTGCGTCGGCGGCGTCCACGCGACTGACGATCAGCAGCCCGCCGTCCGCCTGCCTCCCCTGCTCGATAAGCTGGGCAGGGTCGGGCAGTCCGGCTGCCGCTTGCTTCGGCTGCTTGCTCGCTCGCTCTTGTAGTGCGCTGATGCGCTCCGGCAGCTCGGCAACGGGCACGTTGTACTCGCGGCTGAGCTGATCTGTGACGTGGCGGCGGGCGTCGATCCAGTCGAAGGCGGCAAGGCCGGTCACAGCCTCCAGTCGCCGCATGCCTGCGCCGACGCTGCGCTGCTCGGTGATGAAGAAGGCGCCGATCTCGCCCGTGGCGTGGCAGTGCGTGCCACCGCAGAGTTCGCGGCTGAACGGGGCTTCGTTATCACCGACGCTGACGACGCGCGCCTCCTCGCCGTACTTCTCGTCGAACATGGCGTCGGCGTTCATGGCGAGCGCGTCTTGCAGCGGCATGACGTTTGTCTCGACGCCCCGGTCCGCCACGATCTGCTCGCGGACGATGCGTTCCGTCTCCCGCAGTTCGTCGTCCGTCAGCGCCTTGTTGTGCATGAAGTCGAAGCGCAGGCGGCCGGGCGCGACGAGCGAGCCGGCCTGCTTCGCCTGTTCGCCGAGCACATCGCGCAGGGCGCGGTGGAGGAGGTGGGTGGCAGTGTGGTTGCGCATGATGTCGCGGCGGCTCGACTCTTGGACCGTCGCCGTCACGGCGTCGTCCTGCGCCAGGCTGCCGCGCACGACGCGGCCGGTGTGGACGAAGACGCCGTGGGCGACGCGTCGCACGTCCTCGATGGCGGCAGCGCCGTTCGGGCCGGCGATCTCGCCGTGGTCGCCGACCTGGCCGCCGGACTCCGCGTAGAACGGCGTCGCATCGAGGACGAGTTCGACCTCGGCTCCTTCGGAAGCGTTCTCTGCGGCGCCCGCGTCGGTGAAGAGCAGCGATAGCGTGCCGTCCGCCGTCAGCGTCTCGTAGCCGCGGAAGTCGGTCGCGTCCAGGTCGCGGGCGGCGGCCAGCAGCGCCTCGTCCTGCTCCTGCGCTCGCGCCTCGCGGCCGCGCTTGCGCTGCTCTTCGAGCGCGGTGTTGAAGCCGTCTTCGTCGACCGCCCAGCCGCGCGCGTGGAGAGCAGTCCGCGTCAGGTCGAGCGGGAAGCCATACGTATCGTAAAGGCGGAAGGCCTCGTCTCCGGCGAGCGTCATTTGTTCTCGCGCCGCGCCGTCGCCGCCCTTAAGCGGCGTTTCCGCGCTGCGAACGATATCCTCCAGGCGGGAGAGGCCAGAGTCCAGTGTTGCGAGGAAGCGCTCCTCCTCGTCGTCGACGAGGTCGGCGATACGGCCAGCCGCCTCCGTCAGCTCCGGATAGGCATCGCTCATGACGTCGACGACGCCGTTACATATGCCTGCGAAGAACGCGCGCTCCAGCCCCAGTAGCCGGCCCTGGTACGAGGCGCGGCGCAGTACGCGCCGCAGTACGTAGCCGCGGCCCTCGTTCGAGGGCATCACGCCATCCGCAATGAGGAAACTGATGGCGCGGGCGTGGTCGGCGATCGCGCGATAGTGCGGAAGTAGGTCGGCGGGGATTTCCTGTGCCTCACCCGTCAACTCGCGGACACGGTCAATCAGTGGTGCGAAGATATCGTTGTCGTAGTTGGACTGGGCGTCCTGGACAATACTTACCAGTCGCTCGAATCCCATGCCGGTGTCGACACCGGTCTTAGGCAGCGGCGTCAGCGTGCCGTCGGCGGCACGGTCGAACTGCATGAAGACGTTGTTCCAGACCTCCCACCAGCGGCCGCATTCGCAGGTGATAGCGCAGTCGCTGCCGTCACGCAGGCACTTGCCGGTGCGGTCGTAGATGATTTCCGAGTTGGGGCCGCAGGGGCCGGTGTCGCCCATGCTCCAGAAGTTGTCCTCAGCGCCGAGCCGAACGACGCGCGTTTCCGGGATGCCCTTGATCTCGGCCCAGAGCTTCGCCGACTCATCGTCCTCTTCGTAGACGGTCGGATGGAGGGCGTCAGGAGGCAGCCCCATCTCTTTGGTGAGGAACTCCCAGGAGTAGGCGAGCGCCTCTTCTTTGAAATAGTCCCCAAAGGAGAAGTTGCCCAGCATTTCGAAGAACGTCTGGTGCTGCGGCGAGGGGCCGACTTCTTCCAGGTCGTTGTGCTTGCCGCTGACGCGCAGGCACTTCTGGACGGAGACGGCGCGTTTGTACGAGCGCTTCTCTTTGCCGAGGAAGACGTCCTTGAACGGCACCATGCCGGCGTTGACGAAGAGCAGCGTGGGGTCTTCCGGCGGGATCAGCGATGCGCTGGGTACCACGGTGTGGTCCCGCGCTTCGAAGTAATCGAGGAATCGTTGGCGGATCTCTGCGCTCTTCATGATGGATCGATTATAGCGGGGCGCGCCGTTTCGCCGTGCCGGTCGCTGCTGCTGGCCTTAATCGGACGGCGGCCGGACGAGCGGAAAGGCGACGACATCGCGGATCGTCGGGCTGTTGGTCAGGTACATCAGCCAGCGCTCTATAGACACGCCGAAGCCGGCCGTCGGCGGCATGCCGTACTCCAGCGCCTCTAGGAACTCCTCGTCCAGCATCTGCGCCTCACGGTCGCCGGCTTCCCTCAGCCGCTGCTGCTCCTCGAATCGAGCGCGCTGGTCGAGCGGGTCGTTGAGCTCCGCGAAGCCGTTGCCGACCTCCGACCCCGCCATCAGCACCTGGATCCGCTGCACGCGGCCTTCGTGTTGCGGGTCGCGTTTCGCCAGCGGCGAAATGTCGACCGGGTGGCCTGTGAGAAGCTGCGGCTGGATTAGCGTCGGGCGAATCTCGCGCTTGTAGATCATGTCGATCAGCCGCCCGCGACCGAGGCCCGGCTTGGCTTCGTCGCCCACGCGCTCCCGCGCGACCGGTAGCAGCGCCTCGGCGGTCGGGTGGGCGTCCAGGTCGATGCCGATGCCGCGAAACAGCTCGAAGTAGTCGAGCTCGGGCCAGGGCGGCGTGAAGTCGAGAACGTCGTCGCCGTAGGTTAGCTTGAGCGACCCGAAGGTCGATTCGATGACGGAGGCGTAGAACTGTTGCACAAGCTGCTTCAGCGCGTCGAGATCCGCGTAGGCCCAGTAGAACTCCAGCAGGTCGTAGTCCTGCAGGTGCTCGCGGCCGATGCCCTCGTTTCGGAAGACGCGGCCAACCTCGTAGACCCGTTCGAAGCCACCGACGATCAGTCTCTTATGTGGCAGCTCGAGTGAGATGCGCAGGTAGAAGTCGCGGCCCAGGGCGTTGTGGTGTGTAGTGAACGGCTCCGCGTCCGCGCCGCCAGGAATCGATTCGAGGACGGGCGTCGCGACCTCGATGAAGTCCCGCTCTTCCAGGAAGCTGCGGATGCTGCGAATGAATGTTGCGCGTGTGGCCACGTTCCGCATCTCTTCCGGGTCGGCGATGTAGGCCAGATGGCGTTTGCGGACGCGGGTTTCCGGGTCCGTCAGTCCGTGCCACTTCTCCGGCAGCGGCCGTAGCGTCTTCGTCAGGACCGAGAACTCTTCTACCTTCACGGTCAACTCGCCCGTCCGCGTCGTGAAGAGCGGGCCGGAGACGCCGATGAAGTCGCCGACTTCCAGCAGCTTGACTAGTTCGTACTTGCCTTCCCCAACGACGTCCTTCCTAAGCTGGATCTGGATTTGGCCCGACTGGTCGCGCAGGTTGGCAAACGTCGAGCCGCCGTGGCGCCGCCAGAGCACCAGCCGCCCGGCGATTCGGACACCGCTTTCTTCAGGCTGCTCCCGCGCCCAAGCGATCTCCTGCCGTTCGCCGAATGTGCTGGGGTAGGGGTCCACGCCCAACTCGCGCAGGCGAGCGACCTTCTCGATGCGGGCGGCGCGGACTTCAGCTAGGCGGGAAGGGGATTGTTCTTCGTCAGCCATTAGGGCTATCTTATCGCCGGTGCCGGTGGGCGACAAATAGAGCCCGCGCACATCGTGCGCGAGAAATGCTTGGAGGCGTTCGCATCGGCACCGGCGCTTGTCTGGTAGACTTCGCCAATATCAAGAAAACGTTCAGTGTATTCGTTAGGGGCAGACAGATGGCAAACGTACTGATTACTGGTTGCAGCAGCGGGTTCGGCAAGCTGGCCGCGTTGCAGTTCGCGCGCAAGGGAGACAGGGTCTTCGCCAGCATGCGCAACCTGGCCAAGGGCGGGGATCTGGCAGCGGCCCGCGAAGCGGAGAAGCTAAAGATCGACCTGATACAGCTCGATGTGACGGACGAAGCGTCCGTGAAGCAGGCCGTGGCTAGTGTCATCGAATCGGCCGGCAGCATCGATGTGCTGGTCAATAACGCCGGCATCGGCGCGCACGGTCCCGTGGAAGAAACGGACGACGACGAGGCGAAGGAGATCTTCGAGACGAATTTCTTCGGCGTCCTGCGCGTGATCCGCGCTGCGCTGCCGCATATGCGAGAAGAAAAGGCGGGCGTAATCGTCAACGTGTCGTCGCTGGCCGGCCGCGTCGGGCCGCCCTTCGATGGCATCTACTCCGCCAGCAAGTTCGCGTTGGAGGCGATGAGCGAGTCGTTGTACTACGAAGTGCACCCGTTCGGTATCCGCGTCCTGCTCGTCGAGCCCGGCGGGTTCGACACGAACATCGCCAACACGATCCGTATCCCGCGGCGCTACGGCGAGGGCTCTCCGTATGCGGACTTGGATCAGCGCTTCGCGCAGGCGATGACGAAGCTGCCGGGGAACGATGAAGAGAGTGACGCGCAGGACGTCGCCGACGTGATCTACAACGCCGTCCACGACGGCGAGCCGAAGTTGCGCTACCTCGTCGGCAAGGACGCCGAGATGATCGGCGCGCTGTGGAAGCAGATGGACGACGAGCAGTTTGAGCAGACCATTCGCCAGGCGCTGGACTTCTGGGACTAGGGCTGCTGCTGAGGCAGCAGCTTCGATTCTCGTGCCGTACGGCACGAGAATCTGGGCTACCGCGGCACCGTGCAGTCTGTGGCGTCGTGCGGTGCGGAACTCTGGGCTACCGCGGCACTTCTCGGGCGCCGACGCTGCGCGTCGGGGACTGCTGGCGTACGATGCAGAACAGTTTTGGCAGGCGGCACGTAGGAGTTCCGCGCCACGGGATGGTACGAAACTCCGGTCGGCATTTCAGGCATTGGTCCGGTCGCACGGAGATTCGGATCATGCTATGAGCCGAATCTCCCCGGTACCGAGACGCTATGTGCCACTGGACGCGCTCGCAATAGTGCGTGAAGCATGGTAGGATAGGTGCCGACCATGGAAGACGGTAAGACGGTGGCACGCACGTACCCGCGCGAAATAACGCTGGGTAAAGTGCCGCTTACGTTGCGGCTGATGACGCCGGACGATAAGGAAGCCATTCGGGTGTTTGCCCGCGCGCTGCCGCCTAACGATATGCTCTTCCTGCGCCTTGACATCGGGAAAGACGAAGGTATCGACGAGTGGCTGACCAACATTCGGGAAGGCCGCACGACAACGGTAGCGGCGATGCAGCCGGACGGACTCATTGGCGGTTACGCCAGCGTCCACCACAACGACACGATGTGGAACCGCCACGTCGGTGAGCTACGCGTCATCGTCGGCTCCGACTATCGCCGCCTCGGCCTCGGCCGCCGGCTAACGGATGAAGTGTTCGCCATCGCCCGCGACATCGGCCTCCAGAAGTTGACGGCGCAGATGACGCCAGACCAGAAGGGCGCCCGCGCCACGTTCGAACGGCTCGGCTTCCGGGCGGAGGCGCTTCTCGCCGACTTCGTCGTCGACCGCGAAGGCAAGGCGCGTGACCTGCTGATCATGTCGCACGATGTCGCCGGGTTTTCGGACATCGAACACCTGACGCCGGCCGCGACGGCGACGGCCTAACTCCACCTCAACCCGCTCTGCCAACAATACGCTGACGCCCGCGCACGTGTCTGCTCACGTGTGCGCGTGGCCGCGCGCGACGAGTTCGCTGGTAAGAGGGTAGGAGGCCGGCCGCTAGCCGGTGGCGGGCGCCGAAGCAGGTTCAGTGGCCGCTTCCGCATCCGTGCCGTTGCTGCGGTGTGAAAGGTCGGGAATGTCCGTGTCCGTGACGCCGGCGGCATCCTTCAGCTCGGTGTAGGACGCGTCCAGGCACTCCTTGAGCCGCTCCAGGTCTGGCACTGCGTTGGCCTCCGCCATTAGGCCGAAGTAGAGTCGCTGGTTGTAGCTGGTAACTCCGACGCCCAACCCCATATCGAGACTGAGCGGGACCAGCGGGTAGTGGTGCAGCAACAGGTGCCCAATGCTGTAGAGCGGGATCATCGGCCCCGGCACGTTGGTGCAGATCAGGTTGACCATGTTGTTTGCGGTGGGGACGATGCTGCCCAGCGCCTGCACCTGCGCCGGCACGTTCGAAATCGTTCTCATCAGCATCTCCACGGCGCCGGCCTGGTTCTCTTCCTTGAGCAGGTCCAGTCGCTCGCGCATCGTGGCGTAACGGGTCGCGGCGTCTGGTACGCCGACCGGCAGTTCGGCCAGGATGCAGGAGACGCGGTTGCCCAGCGCTCCATCTTCTTCATCCAGGCGAACGTTGACGGGGATCGCGACACGCGGCTGGGTGCCGTCGACATCGACCCCGTGTTCGATTAGGTATTGGCGTAGGGCCCCTGTGAGGACGGCGAGCACCACATCGTTGACCGTGCCGCCCAGTGACGTGCGGATTTCCCGGATCTCGACAAAGCTGACCTCGCTAAAGGCAACGCGTCGCGCTGGACCCAGTTGGCCCATGAACGGGAGTTGGGGCACCGGCTGGCCGAGCCACGGCGATGTCGCGTTTAGCGACCGCGAGACGTCCTGCGCTCGACGCACCACAGGCAGTGGATCGATCAGGCTCTCCTGGAACTCCTGCAGTTGAGCGTTTTGCTGCGCGAGGTTGTCCCAAAACGCATCGCTTAACTGCGCTTCCGAGGGTGGCAGTGGAGCGGGCTTCCACGGCGCGGACTCCGGGGCGGGCTCCGGTTCTTTGTTGATGTCCAGGATCGCCATCAGTAGCGCAATTCCGGAGACGCCGTCCACCATACAGTGGTGGACCTTGGCGACAAGACCGGACGTATTGCCGTCCAGGTCGTTGATGACGTACATCTCCCACAACGGCCGGTCGCGCCGCAGCGGCGTCGAGAATAGGTCTGCCGTCGCCGCCATCAGTTCCGCATGGCCGCCGGGCGCGGGCAGCGTCACGTGGTGGATCTGGCGGCGGACGTCGAAGTCGGGGTCGTCTTCCCACGTCGGATGCGCGAGTCCCAACGGTACGAACGCCAGCCGCTGCCTGTAACGGGGTATGCTCGGCATCCGCGAATCCATGTGCGCGACGAAGCGATCGAAATCGATCTGGCCTTCGTAAATGCCGAGCGATCCGATATGCAGAGGGGCGTACGGCCGTTCTATGTACAGGAACGACGCATCCTGCGCGGTAAGCCTGCGGTTGAGCGAGTTCGCCATAACGTTACCATCCTAGCTTACTTCGCGAGGGACGGCGCGTCTAGGGGGATTCCCCCTGGTGAAGGAGATTGTTTTATGCTACACATACTGCAATCTGGGAGTGGCAAGGGGCGGAGGAGCGTGGTATGAGCGTTGCCGAAGCAAAGCTAACAGACCTGCTACCGGCGTCTGTGCCGCTCTGGCGGGAAGCCCTCGTCGGAATCGATTGGCTGTCGCTCCGCGCATCGCCCGTCTACTACGGCGTCGGCGTCCCCCACGGTCACGGCGAACCCGTCATCGTGGTACCCGGATTCCTCGGTTCAGACACCTACCTGCTGGAGATGTACCACTGGCTGAGGCGGATCGGTTACGCGCCGTACTATTCCAAGATCGGCCGTAACGCCGAGTGTCCGGATGTGCTCCGCAATCGCTTGATGGAGACGATCGACAAAGCCTACGCTGAACACCAACGGCCGCTCCATCTGATAGGCCACAGTCTCGGCGGCCTCCTCGCCCGCAGCGCCGCGAGTCAGCGTCCGGAGCAGGTGGACCTGCTGATCTCGCTCGCGTCGCCGTTTAACGAAATTCGCGTCCACCCGATGGTACTGGCCGCCGCGGGCTTCATCGGCGACCGCATCCGCAGTCGGCGCGCGCGGGAGGCGAAGGAAGATCGTGAGTGCTACACGGGCGCCTGCACGTGCGATTTCGCCCAATCGCTGCGCGACGAATTCCCGAAGAGCGTGCGGCGGGCCGCTATCTATACGGAGACGGATGGCGTCGTCGACTGGCGGAGCTGCATCGAAGATGAAAGCGAACTCAATATTAAGGTGTCGGGCACGCACAGCGGGCTGGCTTTCAACCCGCAGGTCTACAAGCGAGTAGCGAAGCTGCTTGCAGAGGCATAGGGCCTCCAGCGGCACCCTGCGCGCGACGCAGTAACGCGCCTCTCAACGAGAGGCGCGTCGTTGTATCCGAGGCGTTGTTTGACGCTAGGACTTGCTGGAGGTCGAGTCGCTGTCGTCCTTGGCGGACCCCGCGGTCACGGCCTTGCGGCCGTTGCCGGCCGTTGCGGACTGGACGGCGTCGTTAGCGCGGGTGAAGATGTTACGCGTCAGTTCGACGGACGCCTCGCTTGCGGAGCGGTTGGCGTTCACCATGCGCTGAACCATGTCGCGGGTTTCCTTCTGCGCATCGCCCATCTCGCTGAAGAACTGGCGTGTAGCTTCCAGAGCGCGGCCCTGGGCCTTCGTCGTGGACTCCGTCAAAAGGCCGAGCAAGCCGAGGAAGTCCAGCGGCGCATCGAGCCACTTGCGCGTCAACTCAACGGCATCACGCTGGCTATCTTGAGCCTGTTCAATCGCGGATGTTGTGAACCGGTGACCACGGTCATTCGCGGCGCGGGTCGCGTCGATCAGGGCGTCTGAAGTCTCGTTTACGGCGTCGAAAAGCTTCACCGTAGATTCGTTGGTGGCCATCGCACATCCCTCCTTGGATTTGCCTGTTACAGATTAGCGGTAGGCTACGTGCCTGCACGCTTATGATCATCCGAATCGGCCCCTGTGTCAAGGCCCGTGCCGTAAAATCTCGAGCATGAACGACTTCGATGCCCTCTTTTCCGAAGCGGTATGAGCGCAGCGCTGAATCCACAATCACGCCCGGCGGTTTCGCGACGAAGGCGCAAACGAACATACGCTCTTGCCAAATCTGCCAAATGATGCGAGAATGACTATCCCGAGCGGCCAAACGCGAAGCTACAGTCGATTGGGAACGAGAGGGGAAGGCCGATGACCGAGCAATCACAGGAGCAGGCTTCGCAGGATGTGATGACGTTGTGGCGGGAGTGGTTGACGCAGACGGAGCGTCAGTTTAACGCCCTTTTCAACCAGGGCATGAACGCGGAGCCGTTCGCGCGCAGCATGGGGGGTGTCACGGAGATGACGGCCGCCTACCAGCGGATGGTTACCGAGGGGATGCAGCGCTACCTCACGTTCATGAATATGCCCTCGCGCCAGGACCTGATCGGCGTCGCGGAGACGCTAAAGAGCATCGAGGATCGGATCGCCGGCATTGAGGAGACGCTCCAGATGGCGGCGGCCGCGGTGGAGAAGAACGGGAACAGCGCCGCGCCCCGCGCGGAGCCGGCCCGCACCCGCCGCCCTCCCGGCTACCCTCTCGCGGACGAACCTGCTAGCGTGCCGGACGGCATGCGCAGATAGCTGGACGGCGCCTCCGCGCCTGACCCCCGCGCTTGGGCTTGGCCGGCGCAAGGATGACGAAGCCTGGTTAATCGTATCGAAGACACCGCCCGCATTGTCGAAGCGGAGACGCGCGCGCAGCTTCCTCGTGTGCAGGAGCAGCTCGCGCCCGGCCTGGAGGCGCTGCTGGGCCGCAACGAACCCGGCGTAGGCCTGACGCCTAAAGACACTCTCTACTCCCGCGGCACCATGCGGCTCTATCGCTACCGGCCGGTGACCGACGAGGTCTATCGCGTGCCCATCGTATTCGTCATGTCGCTGGTGAGCAAGTCCTACATCCTCGACCTCGTACCCGGCCAGAGCTTCGTCGAGTACCTGTTGCAGAACGGCTACGACGTTTATATGGTCGATTGGGGCGTGCCCCGCGCAGAGGACCATACGCTGGGCTTGGACGACTACGTGCTGGACATGCTACCCCGCTGCGTGGAGGAGATCCGTAAGGTAACGGGCGAGGAAGACGTCTCCTTCCTCGGCTACTGCATGGGTGGGCTCTTCAGCCTGATGTATGCGGCCGCGTTCCCGGACGGCGGCGTGAAGAACATGGTGACGGTCGCCTCGCCTGTCGATTTTAGCGGTATGGGACTGATGCGCTTCTGGGCCGACCCACGCTGGTTCGACGTCGACCGCGTCGTTGATGCCTACGGCAACATCCCTGCTGAGATGGTGAAGGCGTCGATCGAGTTCCTGCGCCCACTGGAGCGCCCAATGGGCTACATCCGGTTGTTCGAGAACTTCCGAGACAAGACCTACGTCTACAACTGGCGCACTCGTTACAACTGGGCGATGGACCAGATCCCCTTTCCGGGCGAAGCCTACCGTCAGATGACCAAGGACCTGATGTGGGGCAACAAGCTGGTGAAAGGCGAGATGGAGTTGCGCGGTCGCCGGCTGGACCTGCAGGAGATCCGCTGCTCCACGCTCAACGCGATGGCCGAGTTCGACCACATTGCTCCGTACGAGTCGACGCGGCCGCTGATCGCGGCGCTCGGTGGCAGCGACAACACTGATCTGACCGTGCGCGGCGGACACGTTAGCCTAATCGCGGGCAGGAACGCCATCATGCGGTTGTGGCCGACCGTGAACGAGTGGCTCTCCGTACGCTCACTGTAGCTACGCCCTTCCATCAGACCGCGACCCCCTAGACGCTGTTTACACGTCGCGCCGCAGGCAACCGCAGCGCCGCAAACACTCATGTCAGCTTCAGCGAAACCGATCCTTAGATCAGGAGCAGAGCCTCTGGGCGCCTGCGTGGAGACACGAGAGGATCGGCGATGCCAATCGTCCAGGCCAACGGGATCGAGATCTACTGCGAGGAGCACGGCGCAGGCCCGCCCCTGCTGCTAATTATGGGGTGGGGCGGCAACGCGGCCACGTGGCAGCCCCAGCTCCCCGGCCTAGCCGACCGCTTCCACGTTATTGCGTTCGACAACCGGGGCGCGGGGCGCACGAAGGCGGCCGATGGGCCCTACACGACCGCGGAGATGGCGGGCGACACGGCCGGACTGCTCGATGCGTTGGAGCTGCCCTCCGCGCATGTCTTCGGCATCTCGATGGGCGGCATGGTGGCGCAGGAGTTGGCGCTTAACTACCCGGAGCGCGTCCGCACGCTCGTGTTGGGATGCACATCGCCCGGTGGCCGGAACGCGGCGGGAGTAGAGCGCTTGAAAGAGGACATCGATACGATTCGCGCCACCGGCGATGCCGACATCGCCAATCTGGAGTGGTTCTCAGACTTTCTGAAACGGCTGTGGACGGATGACGCGCTCATCAAGTCCGAGAGTCAGCTCCAGGACTTCGTCCTCTCGCTGATCCGCTTTCCGCCGCCCATCCACGGCCTCCGCTGGCAGACCGATGCGATCGCCGGGCACGACGCATACGATCGGTTGCCGCAGATCAACCATCGCACGCTCGTGATCACCGGCGCCGAGGATGGGCTGATCGACCCGACGAACTCCAACATCTTGGCGGAGCGTATACCGAACGCAGAGCTGCAGATCTTTCAGGAATTGAAGCACGCCTTCCACCTGGAGCGACCGGACCAAGTCAACTCGGTCATCATCGACTTCATCGAGAGGTCGTCTGCTTCCGCCGAGAGCGCTGCTGCTGACTCGAGCGCCGCTGCCGAGAGCAGTGCAGCTGCTGCTGGCTAAGCGCCGCGGAAGCGGCGGCCGGCTACGGTACCTGCCGCACGAGCACCTGGCGCACCTCTTCGATCGCCGCCGGCAGGTTGTCGATCTCTCGTTCTCGTGCCACACCTGTTGACACGAAGACGAAGACACAGCGCACCACCGGACGGTCCAGCGTCTCCTGCAACGCCAGCGCGTAGGCCGCCCCCTGCAGTCGGTAGCGCGCGACGGCGGAGGCGACGTTGTCGTCGCCGGCCACGGCATCGGTCTTGTAGTCGACGACGACGAGGCCGTCGGGCGATTCGTAGAGGAGGTCGATGAAGCCTTCGATGCGCGTCTTCGCCACCGGCGCGGCGACGTACGTCTCGCGCCAGTAGCGGCCTTGGAGCGCTTGCTGAATCGTGCCGGACGTTCGCGCGGCCTCCACCATCCGTTCAATCTCGTCCGCGCGGCCCGCGATGCCCTCCGCCGCGGCCTGGGCGCGCGCGGCGCCGGTGACATCCGCCCCGGTCGCGAGGTCGATGCTCTGGAGTGTCGCATGAACGGCGCGGCCCAACGCAGTGCCCGCCCGGCCGCGCCGCCAGGGTGGTGTCTCTTCTAGCGGCGCGTCCTTTTCCAGGTTGGGGTCTGCCGCTTCCGCTACGGCAGCCGCCTTGGCGATGCCCGTGGCCGACATGCTGCGCACGTCCGCGTAGGACTCCAGCAACTCGGCCTGCTTGGCCAGCCATGCTTCGCGCCGCTCGGCTGAGTCGTCGAACGGTTCAGCTGCGGACGCAGGCGCGGCGGCCGGCTGCGGCCAATCGCGTCGTTGCGCGAGGTGGGGGAACGCGGTTGTCAGCTCGTAGAGCCGCGCGGCGTGGCATTCTGTGCCTAGCTTGTGATGGAGGCTAACGATCAGGTGGTCGCGCGCGCGCGTGGCCGCGACGTAGAGCAGGCGAATCTTCTCCTGCTCGTCCATCGTCTGTTCCCGCGTGGCCAGCGCTTCGTGTCCGTCGCTCTGGAACCTGGCGCTCGCAGGGCCCATGGCGACCTGCATCGCGTCGTCGTCGTCCCACAGGACGGGTTTCGGCGCGCGACGTGAGCGGCCGGCGGCGCTGTTGAGGCCTGTGAGCAGGACGATCGGGAACTCCAGGCCCTTCGCGGCGTGGATCGTCATCAAGCGAACGGCGTCGTCGTCCGGCTCCGGCACGACTGTCTCGACGACGCGGGCACCCTCGCCGGCCTGGCGCTCCGCCCAGTCGATGAAGCTGCGCAGCGTGCGGCCTCCGGCCTCCGCGAACGAGCGCGATTGGTCCAGCAGGTAGCGCAGCCGCTGCCAGCGTTCGCGGGGCCGGCGCTGCGCGAACGCCAGCTCGAACAGCCGCCGATCGCGGATCACGGACTCGACGGTCACGTTGATCGGCTCCCACCAGCGTCGCTGGTGCAGCCCGTGGAGCGACTCCATGGCCATGGCTACCGGGTCGTCGCCGCCGGCCGATTCGGGTGCCGGACGTCTGTAGTCCCAGCGGCCGCCACTCTGATAAAAATGCAGCAGGTCGTCGTCGCCGCAGCCGTAGGCGGGCGAGCGCAGCGCGGCGACGAGCGCGACCTCGTCGGTCGGGTCATCGATCGCGCGCAGGATCGACAGCAGGTCCCGTACTTCCTGCGTGTCGTAGACCAACGACCGGCTCTCGACGCGATATGGGATGCCGGCCCGCTCCAGCGCGTCCTCGATCTGCGGCAGCGACGTGCGGGTGGGGAAGAGCACTGCCATATCGGCATATCGCGCCGGACGCGTCGCGCGCTCGCCGTCCTCTGTGACGGCGGCTACTGGCCACTTCTCGTTCTTGGCCGTGAGGATGGCATGCGCCAACTCGTCTGCCTCCTT
Organism: Chloroflexota bacterium; assembly: GCA_029262675.1. Lineage (GTDB taxonomy): Bacteria > Chloroflexota > Dehalococcoidia > DSTF01 > RBG-16-68-14 > JADFKB01. The sequence continues at coordinate 91,989 of JAJCYW010000020.1, forward strand.
GGCACGGACCGGGCTGATGTTCCCGTCCGCCGGGCCGCCGAGGAGGTGGACGCTTGGGCCACCGCCGTTGAGCGGAGGCCACGATGACGCGAGCGGCACGTATGTGGCCTGGCCGTCGGTCGCGCCGGTTCCCATTAGCTGCGAGAACGTCTCGTTTACCCACGCGATCACCGGCTCGACGGAGCGAAAGTTCTGGCTGAGGCGGACCTCGCCCGGCGAGAACTGTCGCTGGGCGCGCTGGTAGAGGTCGATGTCGGCGCGCCGGAAGCGGTAGATCGATTGCTTCGGATCGCCGACGAAGAAGAGCCGGCCCGCCTCGATCGCCGCGTCGGTCCAGTGCGGCGGTTGACCGTCAGTCTCCTCGCCGACGAGCAGCGCCGCGATCTCGATCTGGAGGGGGTCGGTGTCTTGAAACTCGTCGATCAGGAGGTGCGTGAACTGTTCCTTCATCCGGTTGCGCACCTCCGCGCTTTCCCGCAGCAGGTTGCGCGCCCGCACCAGCAGGTCGTGGAACTCCAGCCGGCCCTGCCGCCGGCGCTCGTCCGCGTAGTCAAGCACGAAGCGCGTCAGCGGCGCGAGCAGCCCCGGCAGGAGGTCGGCGCGCGCGGAAGTCAGCAGTTCGTCGCGGCGCTCTTTGGCCTGCTTCAGCTCGTCCCGGATCGCCGTCGGAGCCACGCCCTGCCAGTTCTCCTGCCGGCCGCCGCCTATCGTAAGGCTGACCCCTTCTGCCAGGATGCGGAGCGTATCGAGGTTTGTCTTCGCGTCGGTCAGACGGCCTACGTATGGCTCAATGTCCAGCAGGTGACGCAGCAGCTTGTCGGAAGGCTCTGTGCACGCATCCTTCTGGGCGCATGCGTGTGTCAGCCTCGCGATTACGCCGCTCGCGTCGACGTCTCCTGGCGGCGCCGGCTGGCCGTCCGGCGGGGAGATGCGGTCCCAGTTGTCGTGGAGTACCTGCGCCACGTCGCGCAGGGCGTCCGGTTCCAGGCCAAGGACGAAGGCGCAGAGCAACGTCTCTTCGAGTGCGGGGTCCGCGAAGAGGTCGTCGATGAAGGCCGCCCATCGTTCGTCGAACGCAATTGATGCCTGCGAGCCGTCCCGGATTTCCAGCGCCGGCGGCAGCCCCGCCTCCAGCGGATGTCCGGCCAGGATGCGCTGCGCGAATCCGTGGAGCGTTTCGATGGCGGCGGCGTCAAGCTGTTCGAGCGCCTTCGCGCAGCGTGCGCGCTCTTCCGCCGTGAGTTCGCCCCGCTGCGCTCCTCCCGGTCTCGACTCGCCCTCCAGCCGCAGGCGGATGCGGTCGCGCAACTCTGCGGCGGCGGCTTCGGTGAACGTGATGGCGGCGATCTTACGGAGCTCCGTCCGGCCGGACGAGACGAGCCGCACGATGCGCTCGATCAGCTCGCGGGTCTTGCCGGTGCCCGCGCCCGCCTCGACGAACAGCGTCTCGTCGAGGTCGTCGCGGATACGCTCCCGTGCGTCCTGGTCGCCGAGTAGGTCCGGCATGCTAGTCGCCCTCCGCAAGGTTGACGTAGGGTCGCAGATCGTCCGCCAGATTCTTGCGCTCCCAGGCGGCGGCGCGGTCGCGGGGGCAGGCGCGGTCGAAGGGGCAGAAGCGGCAGTTGGCAAACCCACCCTCGTGGCCGCTCGCGCCGGGCCGGGCAGGGAAGAGGCCGCCCGCGATGCCGTTCGCGATGACGGCGACGGCGTGCCGGAACGCCGTCAGCTCCCGTTCGCCTAGCTCGTATCCTTGCGGCGCATAGTTCGACTGCTCGGTAACGAACCAGTAGTAGGCATCCGTCGGCATGTCGCCGAACCGCTGCTGCGCGGCCAGGCCGTAGATGGGTAGCTGCAGCAGGCGGCCGCCCTTGACCGGATCGGCGTCGAGTTTGGTGTAGGGCTCGATCTTGGCCTTGCCGCTCTTGTAGTCCAGCACCAGCAGCCGGCCGCCGTCCGGCGCTCTGTCCACCCGGTCGATGCGGCCGCGGAAAGCGACCTCGCGTCCGTCGTCTAGCGTGACCAGCAGCGCGTCGTCTTCGAATCCGAACGACATCTCGGCGACCGCCGGCACGACGCCGAACTCGGCGCGCTGCGCCTCGTCCTTTTCGAGGAAGCCGCGCAGGTCGCGCAGGATAGTCGCGCGGTCGAGCTGCCAGAGCAGCGCCTTGCCTGTGATGCCGCTTGCCTCGGCTTCGGCGCAGACGCGCTCGCCGATCTCTTCCAGCGTGTGCCGCTCGTCTTCGTTCCACGGCTGGTCAGGGCTCGTGCGCGGGGACATCGTTTCGATGAACTGCTCCAAAGCTCGATGAATGACGTTGCCGCGTTCCATGGCGGTGATACGCAGCGTCTCTTCTGGCCGCTCTGTCTCTGTGACGCGCAGAATATTGCCCAACAAGTAGCGGCGCGGGCAGGCGGCGTAGTTCTGGAGCGCCGTCGGCGAAACGGGCGTATCAGGAGTAGGGGCCAGGTCTGTCCCGTCGACACGGCCGTCCCAGCGCGAGAGTTGGCTGCCCGCGCGCGCGATGTCGGCGGAGAGTCCGTCGCGCAGTGTCGGCGCCGAGGCGGCCAGGTAGTGCTCGAAAGGTGGCTTGCCCGCGCGCCGCCAACTGAGCATGCTGCGCAGGTCGTACTCCTGAAGCGACGCGACAGCGCCGCCACGGGCCAGCGCGCCTTCAAACGACGGCACGGTCTCAAGCCATGGCCTGTCCGGCGGCGGATCCAGGTCCGCGCTGAGCATCGTCCGTCTCTCAAGCAGCGACGCCGACTCCAGCAGCCAGCGCGAGGGCAGCTTGCCGCGCTGTCCGCGCAGATCGGCGCGCGGGTAGATCAGCGTGCGCTCCCGCGCGCCGGCCAGCGCCGCCAGGTAGTCGCGACGGTCTTCGCCTAACCGGTCCGTGCGTAGCGGCACATCGTCGCCACCGGAGGCACGCTCGCGGTCCGATAGCAGGGGGTCCTCGCGGCCGCGAGCGGGTACGACGCCCTCGGTCATACCGAGCACGATCGCGAGGTCGAAGTCGGCGCCGAGCGCATCGTGGATCCTGCCGACGAAAACACCTTCGCCGAACCTACCGAACCGTCCAGCCGGCGCGTCTAGCTCGCGCTCCAGGGCGCGGCGGAAGGTCGCTTCGTCAGTGTGCGGACGCAGGTCGCGGAGAATCGAGAGGGCGTCGAGCGCGGCTTCGACGTTGCGGTGAGCTTCGATCTCCGCCTCCGGCCAGTCGCTGCGGTGACCCTCACCGCCGAGATAGCGTTCCAGCAGACCCTTGCCCCAGGCGGCGAAATCCGGCCAGCTTCGCTCACCGGCGGCTCCCAGGCTGGTGACGACGCCCGCCATGAACTCCGCGAGGCGTCTGGTGTGGCCGATGTCAGCGTCCAGGCGTCGAACTTGCCACTCGTTTCCCTCGTCTGTCTGCTCGATGGCATTGCGTCTGCTCGCGAGCGCGCGGGCGTGGCGGGCCAAGCGTTCGCTCCACTGGCCGGCGCCGCCGACGACGCCGGCCTTGCGCGAGATCGTGTCCCAGCGGTGGGCGGAGGCCGGACGGCCGTTTGGCACTTCCAGCACCGGCGCGGAACTGAGCCAGTCCATCACGGCGTCGCGGTGGTAGTCCTGCTCGCGTAGGTGGAGCAGGCCCAGCAGCGTCCGGCCGGAGAGCGACTGCGCCAGCGTGCCGGCGCCCGGGCCGTTGTGCGGCACGCCGGCGGCCCGGAACTGCTCGTGCGCGAGCAGCGCGTACGGCTGCGCCTGCGGGTAGAGCACTGCGATGCGGTGCAGGGGCGTGCCAGCTTCCAGCCTCGCGGCGATGAGACGGAGCGCGGAACGCACCTCCTCTTCGGCGTCTGTCGCGATGACGATCCGTTCTGCCGATGGCGGGCCGGACGCCGGAAGGTCGGCGGTCGGCCCGCAGGCGCCCTCGAGTTGCGCGGCCAGGTGGCGGGCCTGTTCGTCCGCGGCGCCGTCGCCTGTCAGTCCAAGCAGCACGGTCACGCCGCCGTTCTCCGCCAGCGCCTCGATCAGCCGCCGCTGGCCCGGCGAGAGGCGGCGGGGGAGGAAGACCACCACATGGCCCACGTCGCGCAAGGCGGGGGTACCCGCCCGGACGGCGCGCGCGGCGGACTCCGCCAGGTCTTCCTCGTCGTAGTACGCGGCGGTTGTCTCTCGCACACTGCGGTAGAGGTCGACGACCGACGCGGCGCGCTCGCTGTGCGCCGCCACGGCGTCCAGCGCGGTCTCCGGCGCCGCCCGCAGGTCGCGCAGCGTAGAGTTCAGGCTGCGCTCCGTCGCCGGGTGTTCGGCGACATCGCGGAAGACGCCCGGATGGTTCGCGAGCGCGACGCGCAGCGCCTCGGCGCGAACAGGACCCGTGAGCGGGCGGCGGCCGTTGGCGGCCAATGCCGGCGCGCCGAGGAGTTCCGCCACGCGAGCGAGCACGAGGAACTGTACGTTCAGCAGGCCGTCGCGGCCGGTGAGCGCGCTGAGCGAGAGATCGCCGCTGCCGAGACGCCGGCGCAGGGAAAGGCCGGCGTAGTTTGACGGCACGGCGACGGTCACCGGTGCCAGAGGGTCGCCCTGCTTCGCCTCCAGGACTGCGTCACGCAGTGCGCGCGCCGCATCTGGGCCGAACGGTACGAACTGAAGCGACGGCAATGCGATGCCTCCTGCTAGATATGGCGGCCGCCAAACGCGCAAGTCGTGTCCGCGCCCAAGCTGTGACGCCTGGCCCGTGGCCGCTAGGTCACGAAGCACGCGATCGTCAGGTCGCGAAGCCCGCGCCCAAACTGTGACGCCTGGCCCGCGACCGGTAGGTCGCGAAGCCCGTGCCTGCTAGGTCACGAAGCCCGCGACCGTCAGGTCGCGAAGCCCGTGACCGTTAGGCCACGAAGCCCGTGACCGTTAGGCCACGGGCCTCACGCCGTGTTCGGCGAATTGCGCGGCCAGATCGTCTCCCTTGTCGACGCGGTAGTGGACGGCCGCCATCCCGGCTTCGCGAGCGGCGTTTGTATTGCGCTTCGCGTCGTCGACAAAGAGGCAGGCCTCGGGTGCCAGCTCCAGCCGTTCGGCGGCGAGGCGGTAGATCGCGGCGTCCGGCTTGGCCATGCCGACGGCGGCCGAGGAGATCACGTCGTCGAAGAGGTGGTGGATGTCCATGCCGTCGCGGATGCGATCCTCAAGACTGACGTCCGCGTTGCTCAAGATCGAGATCTTGTACTGCGGCCGCAACGACTTTATCAGGTCGATGTTCTCTGTGATCGGGTGCCAGGACTCGTGCCACTGCTGGTGCAGCGGCGGCAGCGCCGTGCCGGCCTGTTCCTCCAAGCGTTGTTGGGCCGCCTGCCGCCACCGTTCTATGTCGCCTGTGCCAGTCTGGACCGCGTGCCACTCGTCGCTCGTGTAGAGCGTATTCGCGATAGCGTTGCGTTCCAACCCGTGTCGCTCTTCCAGTTCGCGGGCGACGTCCCAACGCATGTTGTTGATTACGCCGCCGAAGTCGAAAATCAGTCCCTGGATGGTCATGTGGGCTACTCCCTGGGCCTTCTCGCCGCGCTTGTCGCCACATGGTAGCGGCGCTGCAGCACGCGGGCAACGGTCGAATGGAGGGCGCGCGTGGCCACACTTCCGAGCGTCGTGTTACACTCACTCGGCCACACCAGATCCGAGACCTGAGGAGGACGAACTATGTCTGATTACGCCGACCTGCTGTATGACGTGAGCGACCACGTCGCCACGATCACGCTCAATCGCCCCGACCGCATGAACGCGATCACGGGCGCGATGCTGCTTTCGTTCAGCCAGGTGTTCCGCGACGCCGACGCCGACGGCGACGTGCGCGCCATCATCCTGACGGGCGCGGGCAGGGGCTTCTGCGCCGGCCTAGACCTGAAGGACGTCAGCGCGGGCACGGGCATCGGTGGGAACGGCGCCGGCCTGCCCCTGAAGTTCGACTTGGCCGGCAGTCCGCCGATGGTGCTGCACAGCACGGATAAGCCCGTGATCTGCGCGCTCAACGGGGCTGCCGCCGGTTATGGACTCGATATCGCCCTCGGCTGCGACATTCGGGTCGCGTCGACGAACGGAAAGCTGGCGGCGATTCCGACCAAGCGCGGCATTCTGCCGGAGAGTGGCGGCACGTGGCTGCTGCCGCGCCTGATCGGCTGGGCCAAAGCCGCAGAGCTGACGTTCCTGGCCAAGGTACTCACTGCCGACGAAGCGTTGGAGATGGGCCTGGTCAACACAGTGGTCGAACCGGAGCAGCTCATGACCGTCGCGCGGGAGTGGGCGGCGGAGATCGCGGCCAACGCGCCGCTGGCCGTCCAGGCGACGAAGCGGATGATGCGCCTGGGCCTAGAGGAGACCTTCGAGGCCAACGTCCACCACGTCTACCTACAGGTCCTCCCGCTCTTTGGCAGCAGGGACTTCCAGGAAGGCGTGAAGTCGTTCATTGAGAAGCGCCCCGCGAAGTTCGAGGGCCGCTAGCCGGGCGCTCATCGCGGGCAACGTGGTCATGGAAGTGTGCCACGGCCCGGAGGTTAGTTAGCGGAGCGACCAGGAGAAGAACGATGTGCCGGACCGCGCTCTTGATCTCGCTCGCCGTTCTTCTGTCGGTGACTGCGTGCGGCGAGACGGATGGCGGCGGCAAGCCACCGGCCGTGAACCCGACACTGCTGGAATCCGCATCGCAGCCGACGGCAACGCCCGAAGCCGCTACCCCTGTCGGTACGGCGAGCACCGTTGGTCCTGACGCCGTGTGGCAGATCCCTAACGCAGACGTGGTCCGGAGCCTGCAAAGTTGTCGCATAAAGGAGTACGAATGCGCCAAGAGCGTTATGGAGGAGAGTGGCGCACGTCCGGCGGCAATCGAGTTCTTCCGCCAAACTCAGTGGCTCATGGCAGGATTTGAAGAGACCGGCATGGTGGATATCGCGGTCATCTTCGACCCGTGGCGGGCTAACGCCAACTCCGACTACGCGTTGGTCAACGGCAGCCCCCGCGTCGTCATCGCAGAAACAGAGGGTTGGAACATAGCCGATGGTCCGCACGATCCCGGATTCGTTGCACTGGCGGCCGTCTTTTCCGATCTCGCCTTGTTTGGGAGCGATGACCTTCTCGAATCAGTCGAGGAGTCGCCGGAAGGCGGGCAGACGTTTATATTCCAGTACAGTCTGGCAGATCAGTGCCACGCCTGCCACACCGGCTACTTCCAGCGTGCCGCTCTCGACTTCACTGTGGAAGGCGATTACATTGGGCCGCGCCTGTTGGGCGTGTGCGAGCGAACGGCCACATCCGAAAGGACGCCGTACCGCACGCCGGTGCCGGGTTTCGAGGTGTGCCCGCTGCCAGAATCCGACGTGTTCAGCGAGCGAGCGGGAGGTGAAGAGGCTGGCCAGTAGTAACGTCCGCGATCTCCGCTCCTTGCCACGTTCAGGACGCTTTGCTGCCTGCGCGCGGAATCCGCTCGGGATGTATACGGAGTAGCCTTCATGTACGATTTCTACGTCGCGGTCGTGAAGACGATGGCGCAGATGGACGACGCGCTTTCCGTTCGCCGCGCCGTGTTCATCGAGGAGCAGGGCGTCAGCGAGCGCGAGGAGATCGACGAGTTCGACGGTGACCCGGCAGGGATGTCCGGCATCGTCCACGTCGTCGGCTACCGGCGCGTGCTGCCGGTGGCGACCGGTCGGCTCCACATCAATGGCCCTGGCGACTCGCCTGCGCAGATCGGTCGCGTGGCCGTCATTGCCAAGTACCGCGGCATCGGCCTCGGCATCGCGGTGATGGAGGCGCTCCACGACGAGGCGCGGCGGCGCGGGTACGCGGCCACCGCGCTGGGTGCGCAGCTTCAGGCGATCCCCTTCTACGAACGCCTAGGCTACGTCGCCGGCGGCGATGTCTACCTGGACGCTGGTATCGAGCATCGAAAGATGGAGAAGCGCTTCAGCGAGGCGTAGTGCGCCTGTGGGTCGCTAGCGGTCCCTAGCGCGTGCGGATCGCGGCCGCGACGCCGTGGCCGGCGTCGATGAACTCCCACGTCACGTAGCGGGCGTCGTCCGCGACCACGCCATTCCAGATCGGCCGCAGCTCCGGAAAGACCGGCAGGTCGTCCGTGATGACGATGCCGCCCAGCTTCAGCCGGGGCAGAGCGTTAGCGTAATCGGCGGCGACGCCATCGACGGACTTGTCGCCGTCAATCGTGATCACGTCGAAGAAGATGTCCGGACGCTGTTCCAGGAACGCAGGCAGGACGCTGCGGCTATCGCCCGATTCAAGCTCGACATTCCCTTTGTGGCCGGCATTGCGCAGTTCGCCGCGCACGAAGTCCGGGCCGGGGTTGGGGCTGCCGGCATAGTTCTCGATCCAGAGGTCGAATCCGTAGATTGCGCAGTCCGGTCGTGCCGCGCCGAGCACGGCCGCGCTGCGGCCGCGACAGACGCCGATTTCGAGGTAGCTGCTGGGCTGCAGGAGTATTGCCGCCGCCCAGAGTGTCGTCAGGGCGTCTGCGTGACGAAAGAACTTGCCGAACTTGTCCTGCGCCGAGGCGTAGAAGAGCTCAGCCATGCGCTGCTCTTCGCTCGGGCTGAGATTGGCAACGACTCCCATGACGAACTCGGCGGCGTCCTTCGACATCGACGCCGCCTCCAGCGTCGCCGCCGTTGGCGGGAGGAAGAAGTCGAGCAAAGAAGAGCCGCCGACCTGTGGCGTGCCGGCGAGGTACTGCGGGCTCGGCAGTGCCGTGGAGGTGTCGTCGGATTTCAGATTCGTCATCGCTGGCATTCTAGATGATGCGGCCCTACACTCTCCAGGGCCGCGGCTGGCGCCCTCCAGCCCGTCAGCCCGCCAGCCGCCAGCCCGCCAGCCAGGCGTGACGAGGCGGGCGCGGCCGAGGCAAGACGGCCGGGTCTGCTGTATGCTGCTGGCGAACAGGGAGGGTGGGAGGTTCAGACTCATGCTGGATGCCAAGCACATCGCGGCGAAACCAGAAGACGCTGGCGTCGACAGCGAGAAGCTGGAGGCCGTCTTCGCTCGCGTCCGGCGGGACATCGATGACGGGAAGCTGCCAAGCGCGCAGGTCGCCGTCGCGCGGCGGGGCAAGATCGCGGGGCTGCGCGCGTTCGGCACGGCGGTGCAGGGCGGGGAGGAGCGGCCTGCGACGCCGGAGACGCTCTACTGCATCTACTCCTCGACGAAAGCCGTCGTCGCTGCCGCCGTCTGGCTGCTGTTTGAGGAGGGCCTGCTTCGGCTCGACGAGCGCGTGGCCGAAATCATCCCCGAGTTCGGGAGCAACGGCAAGGAGAACGTCACTGTAGAGCAGACGATGCTGCATGTCGGCGGGTATCCGCAGGCGCCGTTCCCGGCTGAGCACTGGGATAACCGCGCGGCGCTGATCGAGGCGTTCGCCGGTTGGCGCTTGACGTGGGAGCCGGGCAGCCGATTCGAGTACCATGCCACCTCCGCGCACTGGGTGCTGGCGGAGATCATCCACCGCCGCACCGGCATCGACTACAAGACGTTTGTGCGCGACCGGATCACCGGCCCGATGGGGCTGGATGAGCTTTCGATCGGCTTGGCGGACGATTACCACCAACGCGTCGCCGACGTGCGCTACGTGATGGAGCCTGTCGAGCCGCCGGGCGGTTGGGGCGAGGTGACGCCGGAATCGATCCTGCGGCTGAACGAGCCTGCCGTGCGCCGGGCTGGCCTCCCGGGCGGTGGCGGCTTCGCCGGTGCGGCGGAGCTGGCGCTCTTCTACCAGCCGCTGATCAACGGCGGCCAGACGGCGGACGGCACACGGATCATGAAGCAGGAGACTATTGACTTCGCGACGAAGGTCCGCACGGACGATCGGCACTGCGACCAGTTCGGCGCGCCATGCAACCGTGGCCTGTCCATCATCGTCGCCGGCGACGATGGAAAATCGAACTTCCGCGGCATGGGCCGCACGGTCTCGGCGCGTGCGTTCGGTCACGGCGGCGCTGGTGGCCAGATCGGCTGGGGCGACCCGGAGACCGGCATCTCGCTGGGGTACGTCACGGAGGGCTTCGTCGACTGGATGACGCTCGGCCGCCGTGTGACGGCCGTCTCCAGCCAGGCCGCGGTCTGCGCGAGTGACGCTGACTGAACGCGAACCGCAAGCGCTAGGAGCGAGAACGATGACGGACGACAGCGCAGTGCTCGTAACAAACGATCCGGTCAATGCCAACCTGCAGCGGCTCTGGGCCGAGGCGCAGGCCGTGCGGCCCGACGTGCTGATGCACATGGCGTTCGTCAACACCTACGCGGTAGACGTCGGCGGCGGCCTGATGCTCATCGACCCCGGCCTGCGGGTGAACGGCGTTGCCGTGCGCGAGGCCGTGCGCGCCTGGAGCGACGCGCCGCTCCGCACGGCCGTCTACACGCACGGCCACTTCGACCATGCGTTTGGGCTCGGCCCCTGGCTTGATGCTGGAGAACAGCCCGAGATCGTCGCGCAGGAGAACTGCGTCGCCCGCTTCGATCGCTATCGGCTGACGAGCGGCCACAACGCGCTGCTCAACCAGCGGCAGTTCAGCCTGCCGAAGCCTTATTTCCCCGATCGCTACGACTATCCGACGACGACGGTGCGCGAGAGTCTGACGCAGCGCGTCGGTGAGACGGAAGTTCGCTTCCACGCCGCGAAGGGTGAGACCGACGATGCGCTCTACGTCTGGCTTCCGGAGCGTGGTTACCTCTTCACGGGCGACTTGATCATCTGGTCGGCGCCCAACTGCGGCAACCCGCAGAAGGTGCAGCGCTACCCGTTAGAGTGGGTGTCCGCTCTGGAAGAGATGGCGTCGCTGGACGCCGAGTGGCTCTTCCCAGGCCACGGGCTTGTCGTTCAGGGCGGGCCCGGCATCCGCACGCTGCTCACGGAGACGGCCGCCTGGTTGCGGTCGATCGTCGACCAGGTGTTGGAGCGGATGAACGCCGGCCAGGAGCCGGAGCAGATCTATCATGAGGTCGAGCCGGACCCGGAGCTATCGCAGCGGCCGTTCCTGCGGGTGAACTACGACCATCCGAAGTTCATCGTCCGCAACCTGCTGCGGCTCTGGGGCGGCTGGTGGAACGGCAACGCCGCCGATCTGCTCCCGGCTACGTGGCGGCAGCAGGGCGCCGAGATCGCGCAACTCGCCGGTGGCGTCGACGCGCTCGTTTCGCGCGGGCGGGAGCTACTGGATGCAGGAGATCTAGAGATGGCCTGCCACGTGGCGGAGTGGGCGACGCGCGGCGAGCCGGAGAACACCTCGGCGCTGGAGCTGAAGCGCGACGCCTACGCCGCGCGACTGGACGCGGCGCGCGAGACGATGACGCAGGGCATCTATCGCGCCGCGATGAACGACGCCGTCGTCGCGCTGGGCGGCGAGCCGGAGCAGCCGAACTGGAGGCCGGGGCTCTAACCACGCATTCCACGCCGCGGTAACGCCGGCCGGCACGGTGGCCGCCGTCTCGCTATGCAGTCGAGGATGGGTCCAACGCGGGACTTACTGACGCTCTGTGGACGCAGCGCCGTCGTCGCCCGAGTCAATCGAATCAGGGCGCTGACGAATGGCGCTGACGACGCCGCGCACCATCTCGAACTTGTTCAGAAGCTTGCTGAGTTGGTTGACGCCCTGCGTCTCCAGCGTCAGTGAGATCACTGTCGTACCGTCCTCGCGCTCCTTGGTGCGTACGGCGACCATGTTGACCTCTTCTTCGGCGATGATGGTGCTGATGTCCCGCAGCAGCGCGACGCGGTCCCAGGCCTCAATCTGGACGGCGACGGGGTAGAGATCGCCGGTGCGGCCCCACTCGACCTCGACGAGGCGCTCCCGCTCGTCCTCGTGGAGGACGTTAAAGCAATCGCGACGGTGGATGGTGACACCGCGGCTGCGGGTGACGTAGCCGATGATCTTGTCGCCCGGCACCGGGCTGCAGCAGCGGCCTAGTTGCGTCAGCAGGTCGCCGGTGCCGAACACCTGGATCGCCGACTTCGACAACTGCTTCGGTGCCAGCTGTTTTGCCGGCGTCAGCGGCGGCGGCTCCGGGCTCAGAAACCGCTCCAGCCGCTGCACGGTATGGTGGAGGCTGAGGCCGCCGAAACCAAGGGCGGCGTAGAGGTCGTCCAGCGTGTCGTGAGGCGACTGGCGCAACAGCTCGTCCTTGCACTCCGCTAGCGAGATTCCCAGGCGCCGCAGCTCCTTCTCCAGCTGTTCGCGCCCCTTATCGATGTTCTCCGCTCGCTCCTGCTTGTGGAACCACTGCCGGATCTTCTGGCGCGCGTGGCTCGTCTTCACGTAGGCGAGGTTGCGATTCAGCCAGTCGCGTGAAGGTCCCTTCGAGCCGCGGCCGGTGACGACATCGACGACGTCGCCGTTCTGTAGCGGCTGGTTGAGGGCAACCAGACGGCCGTTGACTTTGGCGCCGACGCAGTGGTGGCCGAGGTCCGTGTGGATGCGGTAGGCGAAATCGATCGACGTCGCGCCGGCGGGCAGGTCTTTGATCTCGCCCTTCGGCGTGTAGACGAAGACCTGGTCCTGAAAGACATCAGTCTTCAGCGCCTCGACGAACTCCTCCGCGTGTGAGATGTCGCGCTGCCACTCCAGCAGCCGGCGTAGCCAGGAGAGGCGCTCCTCGAACCGCACGTCCTTCGGGGTCCCTTCCTTGTAGCGCCAGTGCGCGGCGACGCCGTACTCCGCCAGTTCGTGCATCTCGTGCGTGCGGATCTGCACCTCCAGCGGCCGGTGGTCAACCGACATGACGGTCGTGTGCAGGGATTGGTACACGCCCTCGCGCGGACTGGCGATGTAGTCGTCGAACTCGCCCGCTATCGGCCGCCAGAGGCCGTGGACGATGCCGAGCACGGCGTAGCAGTCGGCCACCGTGTCGGCCAGGACCCGGAGGGCCAGCAGGTCGTAGATCTCATGGAACGTCTTGCCCTGGGCCGCGTACTTCCGCATCTTTTCGTAGACGCTGTAGATGTGCTTGGCGCGGCCCTGTACGCTCGCCGTGATCTTCTGATTCTCCAATTCGTCGACCAGGATCTTCTCCACCTTGGCCACATAGCGCTCCCGCGTCGTGCGCTTCGATGCGATGAGTTGCGAGATCTCCTGGTACTTGTCCGGACTGAGGTACCGGAACGAAAGGTCCTCCAACTCCCACTTGATCTGCCAGATGCCGAGCCGGCTGGCCAACGGTGCGTAGATGTCCATTGTTTCTTGGGCGACGCGGAGCTGTTTCTCCGGCTCCAGGTACTGGAGGGTGCGCATATTGTGCAGCCTGTCCGCCAGCTTAACGATCACGACGCGGACGTCCTCCGCCATGGCGAGGAACATCTTGCGGACGTTCTCGGCCTGGTGGGCGGCGTCGACGGTCTGCGGCTCCGGCGACTTCTTCGTGATCCGCTCCAGCTTCGTCGCGCCGTCGACGAGCTGCGCCACGTCGGCGCCGAAGCGGCGCTTCAGCTCGTCGTTGGGCACGCCGCAGTCTTCCTGCACGTCGTGGAGCAGCGCGGCTGCGATGGCGACGGCGTCGAGCTGGAGGTCGGCGATCGTGAACGCCGCATCCAGCGGGTGGATGATGTACGGTTCGCCGGACTTGCGAAACTGGCCGGCGTGGCTCGCTTCCGCGAAGTGGTAGGCGTCCTCGATGAGAGGGAGTTGGTCGGCAGGTACGTACGAGCGCGTCTCGTCTAGGAGCCGTCGCAACCCATCGCCCTGGTCCAGGTGTGTCATCGCCATCGCAGTTTCACTCTATCACAGTAGTTTTGGCACAGCGATTCTGATTTGAGCACCACAGTCGTGCATGTTGTAGGTATCGGCCCGGTACGGTCTCACCTTGGCGGCGAACGGCGCCTCCGCTATGCTGGCGGCACAATGACCGAAGATGAGGAGAAGGGGCAACGGCGCTTCCAGGCGCCGCGTGGCGCGAACGATGTGCTGCCGGAAGACGAGGCCTACTGGCGCTTCGTCCGGGAGACAGGCGAGCGTATCTGCCACAGCTTCGGCTACCGCCGCATCGATACGCCGGTGTTCGAGGACGCGCGACTCTTTCTCCGTGGGGCCGGTGAAGGCACCGATATCGTGGAGAAGGAAGTCTACATCTTCGAAGACCGCGGCGGCGACCGTCTCGCGCTGCGGCCGGAGGGTACGGCCAACGTCTGCCGCGCGTATCTGGAGCACGGCATGCAGTCGCTGCCGCAGCCCGTCCGCCTCTTCTACTTCTCACCGGTGTTCCGCTACGACAGGCCGCAGGCCGGCCGCTACCGTCAGCACACGCAGATCGGCATCGAGGCGATCGGCGACGGATCGCCGCTCGTCGACGCCGAGACGATCGACGTGCTGTCCAGCTACTACGATGCGCTCGGCCTCAGCGGCCTGACGCTGCACCTGAACAGCATCGGCGATTCCAACTGCCGGCCGACGTACGTGCAGTCGCTGCGCGACTACTACGAGGGGAAACTTGGCGGTGTCTGCGGCGACTGCAAAGTTCGGTTCGAGAAGAGCCCGCTGCGGATGCTGGACTGCAAAGAGCGGGGCTGCCGTCCACTGATTGAAGCCGCGCCGCTGATCAGCGACAGCCTCTGCGAGGACTGCGACCAGCACTTCACCGCACTCCAATCTCACCTTGCGGCGCTCGACATCGACTTTGTCCACAACCCGCGGCTGGTGCGCGGCCTGGACTACTACACGCGAACGGTCTTCGAGTTCATGCCGAAAGAAGAGGGCGCCCAGTCCGTGATCGGCGGCGGAGGCCGCTACGACGGCCTGATAGAGCTGCTCGGCGGCCGGTCGACGCCCGGCATCGGTTTCGGCTCCGGGCTGGAGCGGATCATCATCAACCTCAAGCGGCAGAACGCTCCGATACCTGAGATCGCCGCGCCGCGCGTCTACGTCGCCCACCTCTCGGAGGCCGCACAGGGCGCTGCGCTCGGGATCGCGCGAGAGTTGCGACGCGGTGACGTTGCGGCCGTCGTCGGTGGGGCGGGTCGCAGCCTAAAGGCGCAACTCCGTCACGCCGATGGGCTCGGTGCCCGCTACGCCGCGATTCTGGGCGACAAGGAACTGGCTAGCGGCGAGGTGACGCTGCGGGACATGGCGAATGGAGAGCAGCGGTCTGTCGCGAACGCCGACTTGGTGGCCGCCGCGAAGACCGGCTAGGGTTCGTCCAGCACGAACACACGGTCGCGAGGCGTCTCTAACGACATCGTCCAGCCGTCCGCCTGCGCCAGAGCAGATGATAGCTTCTCCGTCCTCTCGATCACGACCGTGTCCGCGCCCGAGTCTTCCAGCAACTCCTGCCAGCCCGGGTTGGCGTTGATGATCGCGCGGTAGTCGACGAAGCGCTCGCCGCCGTACATGTTGCTGCGGCCGTCGATATATACGTGGCCGTCAGGGAAGAGGCCGTGGATAAAGTACCCGCCCCACATGTGTGACGTGTAGACGTTGGCGTTCGGCCGTTCGGCCTGCACCCAGGCCAGCGCCTGCGCGGGGTAGTACGTGCGGCCGTTCGTGTTGGCCTGGCGGCCGGTCTGCGCGCCGGGTAGCTGTGGTATTGCGATGACGACGGCCACCGCGACGACGGCCACCAACGCCCAGTTGACGAGCGATCGCGGCGTCGCCGGGCTCTTCGGTCTGCGGGACGCCAGGTCGCGAGCGGCGAGGCCGGCGGCCGGAAGGAACGCCAGCGCGAAGATCGGCTGGAAGCGGGCCGTCTGTAGCGCTAGTGCCGTAAAGACGATCGCCAACAGCGTGACGAAGCGGTCCTGGACGCGCCCGGCCAGCGTCAGGCCGATCAGCACTAGGATTCCCGCCAGCAGCGGTAGGTGTAGCGGCTGGCTGAAGTCGGGTGCGTCCAGCTCGCCGATGCCCTGAACGGCGACCTGGTTGCTGGTGAACGGGAGCACGTCCAACATCGAAAACAGCGGCGCCCAACCGTTTGGGTTGAGCAAGCTGGCACCGAAGCAGGCGGCGACGAACAGCCCGATGCCGCGAAGGTCGGTGTTGCGGTCGCCGCTCGCACGCAGCCAGAGGTGGGAGCTCGCCCAGAGACAGATGACGCCTAGTCCCATGACGTAGCCGAGGTGGAGGTTGGCCCAGAACGCGACGAGCGGCACGAGCGCCCAGGCCGGTCGGTTGCGTCCGATGAGTACGTTGAGGAACAAGGCGAACAGGAACCAGCTCAGCAGTTGCGGCCGCACCGTCCAGAACGGCGCGCTCATAAGCATGGCCAGGGCTATGAGGCCCAGCGCCACTGCACGCGGCGTGCCCAGGCGCAGCAGCAGGCGCTGCATGATCGCGAACGAGGCCAGCGTGACGGCGATGAAGCCGCCCAGCGTCCCCGCGTAGCCGGCCGACGACACGCTGCCGTAGATCAGCACCTCCGATAGCCACTGGTGGTTCAACAGCGATGCACCGGTGGCTGTGAACGAGAACTCGTCGTGACGCGGGACCGAGAGCGTATCGATGATGCGCTCGCCGGTCGTCAGGTGCCACCAGTAGTCGGGATCTGTGAACGACGCGAAGCCGAAGCCGAAGAAGATTAGGTAGAGGGTGCATGTCATCAACCCGACGCCGTCCAGCGTAGGCAAGGTGAGCGCGACGTGTCTGCTGCGCGGGAGCGCAAGCGATACCATCAGCCGTTCCGCCTCCAAGTACAGTATCGGCCTCATTTGGAGGGTCGCTCAGCCCCGCCGGTGCCAGGACATGGGTTTGCGGCCGCGGCGGCTGCGGAAGGTGTTTGTCTAGAAGCGAACGTCGAAGCTGTCGAATTCGCCCGTAGCGCTCTGCCACCCGACGTGGACGCTTTCGACACGGGCGTGGGACGGGCCTTCGCGGAGGTCGGTCTCTAACTCGCGCAGAGTGGCTTCGTCGCCTTCGGCGACCACCTCGACCGTCGCTCCGTCCGCGCCGTTGCGCACCCAGCCGGTGAGGCCGAGCGCTTCGGCGTTGCCAGTGACGAAGTAGCGGAAGCCTACCATCTGGACGCGGCCGTGGACGGTGGCCTGGAGGCGTCTGTGCATCGGCAAGAGGCTGCTCGCGCGGCTAGTACCGGTGAAAGACGGGTAGAATCATCGCCTGCCCGGCCAGAAACGCGAGTACCGAGATGACGAAGATCGCTACGGTTGCCCAAAGCAGTCCGCGTGTCAGCCGTTGGCCGGGCTGCCCCAACTCGCGTTTTCGCAACCGTGTCTCCTGCTCAAGTAACGACATACGGTCCATCACGACAACACCTCCGTCACAACATCGCGAACCAGATCAGCAGGCACGTCCGCCCGCTGCACCGCCTGGCCGAAGTCCTCCAAGAGCACCCAGTTGACGGCTCCGTCCGCCACCTTCTTGTCCAGTGTTATGGCGGCGAGGACGTCGTCGACGCTGAGGCCCGCTGTGCTTGTGGGCAGGCCGTAGCGCTCGAAGACTGCCCGCTGCCGTTCGACGAGCTGCGGCGGTGTCAGCTCCATGCGACGGCCTATCTCCGCGGCGGCCATCATGCCGATCGCGTCCGCCGCGCCGTGACCGATCTTGTATCCGCTGACGGCTTCGATTGCGTGGCCGACCGTATGGCCGTAGTTCAGGATCGCGCGCCTGCCGCTGTCGCGTTCGTCCTCCGCGACGATGGCCGCCTTGATCGCGACGTTGCGGCGGACGATATCGACGGTCAGCGCCGGCTCCACGGCGAGCAGCTCGCCGGCGTGCGCTTCGAGGTCGTCCAGCAGCGCGGGATCGAGGATCAACGCGTGCTTGATCGCCTCGGCGCTGCCTTCCGCCAGCAGCCGGCGCGGCAGCGTCTTCAGCGTCGAGACGTCGGCGACGACGAGGCGCGGCTGGTAGAACGCGCCGATCAGGTTCTTGCCGTCCTTGTGGTCGACGGCGACCTTGCCGCCAATCGATGCGTCGACCATCGACAGCAGCGACGTCGGCGCCTGTACGAGCGGCAGGCCGCGTAGATAGGTCGCCGCGACGAAACCTGCGAGGTCGCCGATGACGCCCCCGCCCAGCGCGACGATGGCCGTGCCGCGCTCGGCTCGCTTCTCGACGAGCCAGTCGTAGACCGTGGCCGCCGTCTCCAGTCGCTTGTGCTGCTCGCCCGCCGGTATCGCGAAGGCGTCGGTCGTGAAGCCGGCGGCCTGCAGCGAACGCAGCACGCGCTCGCCGTGGCGCGGCAGCACGTCGCTGTCGCTGACCACGAAGGCAGCGTCGGAGAGTCCAGAGTCGCGAATCAGTTCGCCGATTCCATCGAGCAGCCCCCAGCCGACGTGCGCCGCATAGCGTCGCGATAGTGCTTCGACCATGACTGGCGCGTCGTTTGGCGGCTGCGCGTGTTCTTCCGGCAGCAGCAGCCGCTCGGCACAGCGGGTGGTCGCGGAGGCTTCGCGTACTAGCGCCGCGATGCGTTCCGCCGCCTGGCGCGCGTCGAGGCCATCAACGTCAATCGTGATGTCGGCGAGGGCGTAGTAATCGTAACGTTCTGACATCAGTTGTTCGAGCCGCTCGACTGGATCGTTATCGCCGTTGAGCAACGGGCGTTCGTCTCCCGTGTCGCGCAGCCGCGCCGCCAGCGTCTCCGGCCGCGCCTGCAGCCAGACGACGCAGCTATTCTGCGCCATCGCACGGCGGGTGTCGGCGTCGATGACCGCGCCGCCGCCGGTGGCGACGACAACATTGTCGAGCGCGGCCGCGCCTGCTAGCTCCTTGCGCTCCAGCGCTCGGAACGCCTCCTCGCCGTCGCTTGCGAAGATCTCTGCGATCGAGCGGCCCTCCGCGCCTTCGATCTGCGCGTCGGTGTCGATTGCCTGCCAGCCGAGCGACTCCGCGACGAGCCGCGCCACGGTCGACTTGCCGCTGCCTGATAGGCCGACGAGATAGATGCGCTTCGCCATGGCACTCATGACCGCGCCGCTTGCGCGTAAGCGTTCCGGTTGGGTCGTTCCATCCAGCGTGGCCCATCTGCCAGCGGGATGAAGCCGTATTGGGCGTAGAGGCCGTGGGCGTCACGCGTGCCCAGCATCCAGCGGCGCAGCCCGCGCAGGCGCGGATGCTCGACCATGGTATGGATCAGTAGTTTGGAGAGGCCGTGCCCGCGGTGGTCCTCTTCGATGTAGACGTCCGCGAGGTAGGCGAACGTGACGTAATCCGTGATTGCCCGCGCGAAGCCCACCTGCTCATCGCCGCGATAGACGCCGAACGGCAATGAGCTCTCGATGGCTTCGACGAGGCGCTCGCGGCTGATGCCCTCTGACCAATAGCTGCTGGTGAGGAACGCGTGGACGGCGTCCACGTCGAGCAGCGCGCGGTCGGTGCTGATGGTGTACTCGTTCTGGGAGGCCATCACTCAGCCAGCTTGAAGACGCGTTGGGCGTTGAGACGCAGGAACTTCTCTTTCGCTTCGGGCTTCAGGCCCAGGTCTTCCACCTGTTCCCGGCAGCGGTCCACCGGCAGCATGGGATAGTTGGTGCCCCAGAGTACCTTGTCCTGACCGTAGGAGTTCATGAAATGTACTAGGGTCGGCGGGTAGTAGCGCGGCAGGTGCGCCGAGGTATCGATGTAGACGTTCGGGTACTTCCAGGCCAGATCGATCATCTCGTCGGTCCAAGGGTGGCCTATGTGCCCGCCGACTACAGTCAGATCTGGGAACGTGAGCGCTACGTCGTCGAGGTACGGGATAGGCCGGCCCGGCTCCGAAGGCCGCAGGGGGCCGGTATGTCCCACCTGGCAGCAGAAGGGCACCCCCAGCTCGATGCATTTGACGTACAGGGGGTAGTAGTGCCGGTCGTTTGGCGGGAGGTTCCACATCCAGGGGAGGATGAACAGGCCGCTCATGCCCAGGTCCTGTACCGCCCGCTCCAACTCTCGAACCGCCTCCACCGGTCGCAGGAGATCGACCGTGGCCAGGCCGAGGAACCGCTTTGGGTTGCGGGCAACGATCTCAGCGATTTCATCGTTGGAGATGATCCAGCCGTCGGGGCCGCACCAGGCGCGCAGGACCGCCCTCTCGATACCCGCCTGATCCATGTTCGCGAGAAGCTCCTCTACCGGCACACCTTCGAAGCGAGCGGTCTCGCCCGTGACCCGGAACAGCGAGGCGAACTCGGGCCGGTTCAGGAGGACGGCCGTTCCCGGCTGCGCCCAGGCGTCGATGGCTGGGATGCGCGCTTCGGTCATGGGGTGGACTACACTTCCGTCGTCTCTTCGCCTTCGGCGGGAGGCACGGCCTCGCCGCCGCGCGGGCCTGCCGTCTGCAGGTAGGCGCGGCAGTTGCGCAGCGTCTCGATCAGGTGGTCGCCGCCGAACTTCTCCAGGCAGGCGTCCGCCAGCACCAGCGCGACCATCGCCTCGCCGATGACACCGGCCGCGGGTACCACGGCGACGTCGCTGCGTTCGTAGTGGGCCGGAATCTCCTCGCCGGTGCGTAAGTCAACAGACGGCAGCGACTTGGGCAGCGTGGCGATTGGCTTGAGCGCCGCGCGGATCACGATGTCTTCGCCGTTCGTCATGCCGCCTTCGGTGCCGCCCATGCGGTTCGTCGCCCGCCGCCAGGGGCGGTTGCCCCACTGGTCGATGGGCAGGATCACGTCGTGGACCTGCGAGCCGCGTCGTACCGCGCCGCGAAAGCCGATGCCGATTTCGACGCCCTTGACAGCGTTTACGCTCATCATCGCCTGGGCCAGCTTGCCGTCGATCTTCCTATCCCAGTGGACGTGGCTGCCGAGGCCGATGGGCACGTTGGCTGCCCGCACCTCGACGATGCCGCCCAGGCTGTCGCCGTCGTTGCGGGCGGCGTCGATGGCGGCGGTCATTTTCGCCTCGGCGTCGCTGTCTGCGCAATGCACGGGCGAGGCTTCGACGGCCTCCCAGTCCGGCTCGCCCTCGATCTGCGCTTCGACGTCGCCGATCGCGATCGTGTGGCTGTGGATCTGGATACCGAACTCTTCGAGGAATCGCCGGGCCACGGCTCCGGCCGCGACGCGGGCCGCGGTCTCGCGCGCGCTGGCACGTTCGAGAATCGGCCGTACATCGTCGAAACCGTATTTGAGAATGCCGGGCAGGTCGGCGTGGCCGGGGCGTAGTCGGGTGACCTGGACGCTGGATTCATCAGGCTCTTCCAGGCCCATCACCTCTGTCCAGTTAGCGAAGTCCTTGTTCTCGATCAGGAGCGTGATGGGACTGCCGAGCGTGCGGCCGTGGCGGACGCCGGAGCGGATCTGCGCGCGGTCCTGCTCTATCTTCTGCCGGCGGCCGCGGCCGTAGCCACCCTGGCGCCGCTTTAGCTGGACGGCGATGTAGTCTTCGTTGATCGGCAGGCCGGCCGGCACGCCCTCGATGATGGTGGCGAGGCCGGGCCCGTGTGATTCGCCGGCCGTCAGGTATCGGAACATGGCTCCCTCAGCGATTGATGTTAGCTGATTCGCATGGGCATTTCAGCGCTACGTGTTGCGCATTGTACCTCAAGGCTGAAGTGGGAATGCGCGCTAGGCGTCGCCGGAGCTGCTGCTTTCGCCGACGCTGGCCGGCGACTCTCGTGGAGTCACCTCCATGGCGATGCCGCGCTCATCCAGCTCGTATCGGGCACCCAACCGCTCCGCGATCACCTCCGGCGGGTCGTTCTCCCAATCGATGTCGGCAGCGTCGGCGCGGTAAGCATTAGTTGTGAGGATGCAGCGCTGGGCCGCCTTTCCGGCCGGGTCGTGGAACGTCGCGTAGCAATCGAGCTGCACCTCGTCGGTCCGAACGTGAGGGATGTCGTAGAAGAAGCGTTCCGCCAGCAGGGCCGTGATCCGTTTGCCTTCGTCGAGGGCGCTGCTGACCTGCCGCCGCTCGCCGCCGACTTGCGCGAATTGGGCCTCCGCCGTCGTTGAGGCGCGGATCAGGCTGGCTTGGATATCGACGAGTTCGATGGCCTGCACGCCCTGCCAAACGGCCGCGGGAGTGCCCTTCGGCGGCCGCTCGCTGCGCCAGTGGGCGACCTCCGCCTCGACGAGCTGCCGGATCATCTCGCGGTCGCCCTCGTCTACCTTCTGCTGCCAGAAGCGGTGCGTGCGCGTCTCCTTGAACAGCACGAAGCCGAAGAGCAGGAACAGCAAGCAGACGATGAGAATGCCGACGCCGAGTCCCCAGATCATGATGTGCCTCGCTTACGGGCCGCTCAGCGCCTGCCGGCCGGCGGCCAGCATCGCTGCGGTATCGGCATCCTGCCCGGTCCAGAGGCGGAACGACTCGGCGGCTTGGTAGACCAGCATGCCCAGGCCGGAGACGGCCTTGGCGCCCCGGACCTGCGTCGCCTTCAACAGCGGCGTTTCCGCCGGGTTGTAGACAAGATCGAAGACGGTGCCGTTCTCCGGCAGGAGCTTGGCGTCCAGCGGGCTTTCGCCCTCGCTGTCGCCGCCCAGCGTGCCGATGGGCGTGCAGTTGACGATCAGGTCGGCCTTCGGCAGCGAGATGAGAAACGAGCCGTCCTGCCAGTAGGCCCACGATAGGGTCACGCCCGCCACCGTCTGCGCGCGCAGGTCGTTGACCAGTGCCGTCAGGCGGCGCGGGCTGCGGCCCGTCATGAGCACCGTCGACGCGCGCGATTCTATCAGCGAAAGCGCGACGGCTCGCGCAGCGCCGCCCGCGCCGAGGACGACGGTGCGTTTGCCCTTGGCGTCGAACCCGGCGTCCTCGACCAGCGCGCGACCGAAGCCGGCGACGTCCGTGTTGTAGCCGACGAGGTCGCCGTCGTCGTGGACAATCGTATTCACTGCGCCGACGAGATCGGCCTGCGGATCGAGCCTATCGATCAGCGGCACGACGGCCTCCTTGTGAGGGATCGTAACGTTCGCGCCCAGCATGTCGTCGCCGCGCAGCGCGTTGATCCGGCCTTCCAATTGGTCCGCCTCGGTCGGCCAGGCTTCGTACTTTGCCTCGACCCCCGCTGCCTCAAACGCGGCCTTGAAGATCGCTGGGCTCGTGGAATGCGTGAGAGGGTAGCCGATGACGCCTGCACGTTTCATGATTCGCATTCTCCCCTGTAGGCTAGGTCCACGTTCAGATTATGCTCTTCCAGCGTCGCGCTGAATACGTGGCGCCCGGTACCGTCACCGCAGGCCACGAAGTAGAAGTACTCGGTCTCTGCCGGTCCGGCGGCGGCCACGAGCGAATCGAGGCCCGGGTTCGCGATCGGCCCCGGCGGCAGTCCCGCATAGACGTAGGTATTATACGGCGAGTCGAACGCGAGGTCATTCACCGTCAGCTCCAGCTTCCACCAGCCGTACTTCGCCACGCTGGCCGGGTCCGCGGCGGCCGCGTACTGGACCGTCGGGTCCGCCTGCAGTCCCTGACCGATCAACAGCCGGTTGTTGAAAACACTAGATATCGTCGCGCGCTCGTCCGGCACGACGGCCTCCCGCTCGACAATGGATGCCAGAGTCACGGTTTCCAGCAGCGTTAGGTCGCTCTTGGCCAGCAGCGGCGCGATAGTCTCCTGGTAGCGCACGTCGAACGCGGACAGCAGTCGTTGCACCATCTCATGCGCCGTGGTCTCCAGTTCGAGCTGGTAACGGGCAGGGAAGAGGAAGCCCTCCACGCCCGCGCCGGCCGGCAGCTCTGACAGGAACGACGCCTCGTATTCCTCGCCGAGAGCGGCGAGGAACGCGTCGGCCGTGACGATGCCCTCGCTCTCCATCAGTTCCGCGATCTCCTCTGCGCGCAGGCCTTCGCGGATCGTGACCGATCGCGAGACGGTGATGCCCTGGCTGATCCGCTGCACGGCCGCGAGGGCGGTCTCGCCGGCCTGGAACTCGTAGCTGCCGGCCGCCAGGTCGTCGCCGACGCCCATGAACGCGGCCAGCACGCGGAATGCACGCGCGCTCTCGATTACGCCGGCGTCCTCCAGCTTCGCGGCGATCTGGCGGCCGCCCTCGCCCTCCTCAATGACGACGATCAGCCGCTCGCGGTCCGGCGCGACCGTCGGCCCCAGGCGGAGAGGGTCTTCGTTGACCAGGGCGCCCGGCGTCGCGGAGAGCAGCCAGACGCCGGCGGCGAGCATGATGGCGAGGCCGGCCACCACGGCAAAGAAGACGCGGTGCGACTCGCTCATTGGCCGCCGGCCGGCTGTCCTCCGTCGCCTTCCGGGCGGCGGCGGTCGAGAAAGGCCTGGAGAATGATGGCGGCGGCCAGGTCGTCGACGGGATCGGATGCCCGGCGCGACGGCGCCTTTCGCGCCGCCTTCGTCGGCGGCTGGCGCGCTCCGGCAGACGTCAGCCGCTCGTCGGAGAGTTCGACCGTCAGGCCGGTCGCTTCGGCCAGGCGGTTTCCGAATGCCATAACTAGCTTGGCCTGCGGTCCCAGCGAACCGTCCAGCGATCTCGGCAGTCCGACGATGACGGTATCGATGGCTTCGTTCGCAGCCAGCGCCGCGATGGCGCGGAAATCGTCCGCCTCTTCCGTCCGTTCGATGATGCGCAGAGGTACCGCCAGCGTTCCCTCCGGCGTCGAGATCGCGACGCCGATCCGCCGCTCGCCTACGTCCAGGCCTAACATGCGTGTCATGGTGCTCTGGTCTCCTCAGCCTGGTTGCATTGCATTCGCGGCCCAGCCGCGAACGCGTCCTCGCAGATGCGTCCACGAGGGCGGAACATTATAGGCAGGCCTGCAGTCGTCGGTCGAGCGGCGGCCGGTTCAAGTTCGATGGGGAAGCGGCCCTTACTGACATAAGGGAAGCGCCTACTTGACAGATTGGATAACCACGTTTACCCTTATCGTCAACCTGCATGGCGCTCGCTTTGGTAGCGCGTCGCGGGTAAGGAGTGAAACCACCGCACGTGGAACGATCTGACGACGACGATCCCCCTCAACATACCTACGCAACCGCATTGTTAGCCGGACGAGCCGTCCGAGGCCTGCGAGCCGCAGGGTACGTGTCTGCGTCCCTCTGCTGCTGCATTGTGATCGGAGACTGAACTGCTGCGGGCCGCCCGGCCATCGCAGTAGAACCGGTGCCCGCTCCTCCCACATATGACCCAGACATTCGATACCTGGACAGCCGTTGTCCTGGCAGCAGGGCAGGGCACCCGCATGCGGTCGAGCCTGACGAAGGTGCTGCATCCCCTGGCCGGTAGGCCAATGGTCCGATACGTCGTCGACGCTGCGAGCGCCGCCGGCGTTGGGCGCTGCATCGTCGTCGTCGGCCCTGATGCCGGCGACGTCCGCGCGGCCGCCGGCCCTGCCGCAGAGTTCGCCGTCCAAGACGAGGCGCTGGGAACCGGGCACGCGCTGGCTGCGGCGAGAGACGCCATCGGCGACGCCGAGCACGTGCTCGTGTTGAACGGCGACGTGCCGCTGATAAGCGAAGTCACGCTACGCATGCTCGCTGAGAGGCACCTGGATGGCGGCTGCGACCTGACGTTTCTCACTGCGCATGTGGAGTCGGCGGGCGCCTACGGCTGCGTTCAGCGCGACGCGGACGGCGACGTGACGGACATTATCGAGGCACCGGAGCGCTCTGGTGGGGCGGAGGGACCGGCAGAGATCAACGCCGGCCAGTATTGCCTCCGCGCATCTTGGCTTTGGCAGCAGATCGAATCGATTCCCCCGTCGCCCGGCGGGGAGCGTTACCTGACGTCGTTGGTGCCGCTGGCCGTGCGCTCCGGGTCCGCTCTCCAGGCTGTGGCCGCCGCCGACGCGACGGAGGTGCAGGGTATCAACGACCGCGTCCAACTGGCGGAAGCGGAAGCCGCGCTGCGCCGGCGGATCAATCGAGACCACATGCTGGCCGGTGTGACGCTGGCCGACCCGGAGCGGACGTACATCGATGCCGGGGTAACGATCGGCCCGGACTCGTTGGTCGAGCCGAACACGCATCTGCGCGGCGCGACAGCGATAGGCGGCGGTTGCCGCATCGGCCCCGACTCGACGCTGGTGGACGCCAAGGTCGGCGACGGCTGCCGGATCATCTCATCCACGATAGAGGACGCGACGCTGGAGGACGGCGTCGACGTCGGACCCTACAGTCACCTGCGGGCTGGCGCCTACCTTTGTGCGGGAGTGCACATTGGCAACTACGCCGAGGTGAAGGCCTCCCGCCTTGGGCGGGATGTCAAGATGGGCCACTTCAGTTACATCGGCGACGCGGAGGTCGGTGACGAGACGAACATCGGCGCCGGAGCCATTACGTGCAACTACGACGGTACCGCCAAGCACCGGACGATCATTGGTAACAACGTCTTCATCGGCAGCGACACGATGCTGGTCGCGCCCGTGACGATCGGTGACGGCGCCCGCACCGGCGCCGGATCTGTTGTCACGAGAGATGTGCCTGCCGGTGCTGTCGTGGCGGGCGCACCCGCCCGCGTCGCACCGTCAAAGGGTAAAGGACGTGGCGCCTCATGAGCGGTGATAGCTGGATCGGCATGCTGTTGATCGTCGTCGCCGTTGCTGTCGCGGTCACGGCGACTGCGTTGGAGACAGGAGCGATCTTCATCAGCCGTATGCGGGTGCGCGCGCTTGTCAGCAGAGGGTTGGAGCGGGCGCAGGCGTTGGAACGCTACGGAGACGAGCGGCAGCCGCTGATCGGCACGCTCGGCGTCGCCCGCGACGCGGCGCTGGCCGTTGGCATCGCGGCAGGCGCGTTCGTCGCGCTTCGTGAGTTCGACAACACCTGGGCCGTGCTCGGTGCGACAATGGCAGTGGCCGCCATCGCGCTGGCGGTGCTTGCAGCCGTTCCGCGGCTCGTCGTCTCGCGCAGTCCGGAACGCTGGGGCCTGCGGATGCTGCCGCTTCTGCGCGTGGCCACGATCGTGTTTGCTCCTGTCGCCCGCGCGGTCGAGTGGCTCGTCGGCGCCACACTGCGCTTGAGTAGCAGGAAGACGCGGCCGGGCGACGAGGAAGAGGAGCTACTCCGGCTTGTCGATCTACCCGAGGGCAACGGCGGTGTGGAGAACGGCGAAATGACGATGATCCGCCGCATCGCGCGGATGGTGGACCGGGCGGTGCGCGAGATCATGGTGCCCCGCATCGACATGGTGGCCGCAGAAGCCGACGCGCCTGTGGACGAAGTCGTCGCTCTCGTCATCGAGCGCGGCTTCAGCCGCATTCCGCTCTACGAGGAGACCGTCGACAACATCGTCGGCGTGGTTCATGCGAAAGACATTCTTCAGATGCAGATCACCGGAGAGCGGCCGGCGTCGCTTCGAGACTTGGCGCGGCCGCCCTATTTCATCCCGGAGGGAAAGCACGTCGATGAGCTGCTGTCGGAGCTGCGCGAGCACCGCGTCCAAATGGCCATCGTTGTTGACGAGTACGGCGGGACTGCGGGCCTGGTGACGATCGAAGACGTACTGGAGGAGATCGTCGGCGAGATCCAGGACGAGTACGATAGCGAGGAGGCCACGATCGAACGCGTCGGCGAACGCGAAGCAATCATGGACGCCCGCGTCAGCCTGGACGAGCTGAACGAGCTCTTCGCGCTCGATATCGAAGGCGAGGATTTCGATACGGTGGGCGGTTTCGTCTACCACCAATTGGGACGAATGCCAGCGCCCGGAGATGAGCTGCACGCGAACGGCGTCAACATGCGAGTGTTGTCCGTGATGGGCCGCAGGATCAAGAAGGTCCGGGTCAGCAAGACAAATGGTCAAGAAGGGGAGGAAGAGGTCGCAGGGTAGGCGCGCCTGGAGCCCATGGTAGCATTTGGGCACAGATGTGCTACACTGCGAAGTCAGTGGACAGGAACGAACGGCAATATTGGGTAGCCTTTGGGCGCGTACCGCAAATCGGTCGGGCGCGCTTCTCGCTTCTAGAGGGGCACTTTTCCTCACTGGAAGAGGCTTGGAAGGCCAGTCCGGTGGCGCTTGAGGCCGCGGGACTGACTGGCCAGGCGCTCTCTGAGCTACTGGCGGCGCGCGACGGCATCGCCCCGGAAGAGGAGCTGGAGAAGCTGGAGACCCGCGGCGTGCGCGCGCTCTGCTGGAGCGACGACGCGTATCCGGAGCGGCTGAAGCAGATATACGATAGGCCACCCGTCCTCTACGTGCGCGGTGAGTTACAGCAGAGCGATGAGTGGGCGGTGTCCGTCGTCGGCACGCGGCGCGCAACGGCATACGGCCGGCAAGTCGCGGAAGAGATGGCCGCCGGCCTCGCCGCGAACGGCATCACCGTCGTTAGCGGCCTCGCGCGCGGCATCGATACCATCGCCCACCGCGCCGCGCTGGATGCCGGCGGCAGGACGATCGCTGTGCTCGCTTGCGGGCTGGACATGGTCTACCCGCCGGAAAACCTGAAGCTGGCGGAACGGATTGTCGAACAGAGTGCCCTGATCAGCGACTACGCCCTAGGCACGCAGCCGCGGGCGCAGTTCTTCCCGCGCCGGAACCGGATCATGGTCGGCCTCAGCCTCGGCGTCCTGGTCGTGGAGGGCGATGTGAAGAGCGGCGCGCTGATTACGGCGCGCCAGGCGCTGGACGAGAACCGGGAAGTGTTCGCCGTCCCCGGCAGCATCTACTCCCCGACGTTTCGCGGCACGAACACGCTTATCCAGCAGGGCCACGCGAAGCTGGTGACGAAGGTGGACGATGTGCTGGAGGAGCTGAACCTGACGATGGCCAGTCACCAGATGGAGGCCAAAGAGGTGCTGCCGGACGATGAGACCGAGGCGCGCCTATTGTCCATGCTCTCAAACGAACCGATACATATTGACGAAGTGGGCCGCCAGGCCGGCCTGGAGATCGAAGAGGTAAGTAGCGCGTTAGCGATGTTAGAGCTAAAAGGAATGGTACGGCAGGTGGGCAGCATGAACTACGTGAGAGCCCGCGAACCGCGAAGTGCATATGAGGTGAAGGTTGGTAAAGAAGACCAAGAAGGGTAACAAGCGACTCGTCATCGTCGAGTCTCCGGCGAAAGCGCGCACGCTCTCCGGCATCCTCGGCTCGGAGTACGATATCCGGGCGTCGGTTGGACACGTCCGCGATCTGCCGAAGAGCAGTCTGGGTGTCGACACCGAAAACGGCTTTGCTCCGAAGTACCTGGTGCCGAAGGACAAGAAGGCGGTGGTGAAGGATCTCCAGAGCGCGGTCGACAAGGCCAGTGAGATCTACCTGGCCACTGACCCCGACCGCGAGGGCGAGGCGATCTCCTGGCACCTGATCGAGGCAATCGATACCAAGGATCGCACCCATCAGCGCGTGGTCTTCCACGAGATCACGCCGGAAGCCGTGAAGGAGGCGTTCGAGCACCCGCGCGACATCGACTACGACCTCGTCGATGCGCAGCAGGCGCGGCGCGTGCTGGATCGGCTGGTGGGATACACCGTTAGCCCCATCCTCTGGAAGAAGATCCGACGCGGCCTCTCCGCCGGGCGGGTGCAGTCCGTCGCGTTGCGGATGGTGATCGAGCGGGAGCGCGAGATCCAGGCGTTCGTTCCGCGTGAGTACTGGACAATCGACGTCGACCTCGCGAAGGCAGGCGCGGAACGCTCCGCCGCGTTCACATCGTCCCTCGCCGGGCACGTTGGCCAAAAGAAGATCGAGATTCCGGACCGGGACGAATCACACCGGCTCGTCCAACTGCTGGACTCGGCGTCGTACGCCGTGGCGGATGTGAAGAGGAAGCCGCAGTCGCGGAAGCCCAACGCGCCGTTCACCACCAGCACGCTGCAGCAGGACGCATCGCGCCGTTTCGGTTTCACCGCCAAGCGCACGATGGCCGTCGCGCAGCAGCTCTACGAAGGCCTGGAGCTGCCTGGCCAGGGGCAAGTCGGCCTGATCACCTACATGCGCACAGACTCGGTCAACATCGCCGACTCCGCGGTGGCAGAGGCGCGTGATTACATCAGCGACCGATACGGCAAGGAGTACGTGCCCGACGAGCCGCGCAGCTACAAGACGAAGGCCAAGCGTGCGCAGGAAGCCCACGAAGCGATTCGCCCGACGCATTCCGCTCGCACACCGGATTCGCTCAGTGACGCGCTTTCGACCGACCAGATGAAGCTATACACAGTGATCTGGCAACGCTTCGTCGCCTGCCAAATGGCCGACGCGGCCTTCGACCAGACGACGATCGAGATCGACGCCGCGCCGGCGGACGGCTCTGACCCGCTGCGGCTGCGGGCCAGCCAGAGCGTGCTGACGTTCGCGGGCTGGCGGCAGGCCTACGAAGAGCAGCGGGAGGACGAGGCCTCGGACGAGCCTGCGCCTTCGGCCGACCTGCCGCGTGTGGAGTCGGGCGATGCGCTGCAACTGCTCGAGACGCTCGCCCAGAAGAAGGCTGACGACGGTGCCGGCGCAGCAGAAACGCCGTCCGGCCCTATCAAGCCTGTGCAGCACTTCACGGAGCCGCCGCCGCGATATTCAGAAGCAACGCTGGTCAAAGCTCTCGAAGAGAACGGCATCGGCCGGCCCAGCACGTACGCCCCCATCATCTCTACGATTCAGGACCGCGGTTACGTTGAGCGCGAGGCCCGCGCGCTGGTACCCCAAGAACTGGGATTCGTCGTCAACGACCTGCTGGTCGAACACTTCCCCGATGTCTTCAGCGCCAGATTCACGGCGGAGATGGAAGAAGAGCTGGACGAGATCGCGCGCGGTGAACGCCCGTGGGTGCCCGTTGTCCAGCAGTTCTACGATCCGCTAGAGTCCGCCCTCGAGGCCGCTGCCGCCGCGCCCAAGGTCGAAGAAGTGACTGATGAAATGTGCGAGAAGTGCGGCAAGCCCCTTGTCAAGAAGTGGGGCCGCTTCGGTCAGTTCTTGGCCTGCACCGGCTACCCGGAGTGTAAGAACACCAAGCCGCTGGATGGCGAAGAAGAGGACGAAATCTCCGACGAGAAGTGCGACCACTGTGACGCCGGCCTCGTCGTGCGGCGCGGACGATTCGGCCGCTTCCTGGCCTGCCCCAACTACAGCAAGGACGAGGGTGGTTGCCAAGGCACGACAAAGCCACTGCTGGTCAAGGTCGGCGTGCCGTGCCCGCAGTGCGCCGGCGACATCGTCGAAAAGAAGACACGCAAGGGGCGCACGTTCTACGGCTGCGCTACCTACCCGGACTGTGACTTCACGAGCTGGCAGCGCCCGCTGCCGCAGAAGTGCCCGGACTGCGGCAAGCTGCTCGTCATCGCCGGTCGCGCGAAGGAGAGGGGTCAGACGCCCGCCAAGTGCACCGAGTGCGATTGGAAGGGATCGTTCGGGACGCCGGAACCCGAACCAGTCGAGGCGACGGCCTAGGCCTATTCGATGACGGCCGCTGAGAGCGCATCGGCGGACACCGGCATAGCGCCTACCCCCAACGTACCGTCGCAGGCCCGTACCGATGCTGAGCGGCTCCTCGAACGCTACCTGGACGTGCAGGGCGGAGAGCGGAACCTCTCCGCTTACACGCTGCGCAACTACGCGACCGACCTGCGTCACTTCTTCGACTTCCTCGGCGAACGCGAACTGCGCGACGTCGGCAAGCTCGACGTGCGCGCCTACATGTCGTCCCTCGTCGAAGACGGCCTTGCATCGGCCAGCGTCGCGCGGAAGGTGAGCACGCTGCGCACGTTCTATCGCTACCTGCGCGACGAAGACCTGCTGGACAGCGACCCGATGCTGGGCGTGCGCGGCCCGCGCCGCGAGCGCAGGCTGCCCAACTTTCTCACGCAGGAGCAGATCGAGACGCTGATCGCCTCGGCGGACGCCGAGACCCCGCAGGGGCTGCGAAACCGTGCGATCCTGGAGCTGCTCTACGCCGCCGGGCTGCGCGTCAGCGAGGTCGTCGGCGTCGATGTCGCCGGTGTCGACCTCGATGACCGCACGGTAATCGTGTTCGGCAAGGGCGCGAAAGAGCGATTAGTGATGATAGGTGAGCCGGCCGTGCGCGCCATCCGCCGCTACCTGGTCGACGGCCGGCCGCAGCTGCTGCGCGGGCCCCGGCCCCCGGAGGGCGAAGATTTGGCGCTGTTCTTGAATCGAGACGGCGGCCGGCTCTCGACTCGGGCGGTGCAGCTTATCGTGCGCAAGTGCGCCGTCGCCGCCGGCATCGGACGCGACGTCCACCCCCACCTGCTGCGCCACACGTTCGCGACGCACCTGCTGGAGGGCGGCGCGGAGATCCGCGTCGTCCAGACGCTGCTGGGCCACGCCGATGTCAACACCACGCAGATCTACACTCATGTCACGGACTCCGCCAAGCGCAAGGCTATCGAAGAGTCGCTGGACGGCATCGCTCGCATGGAGGAAGAGCGCCGCAAGAGCAGGGGGTAGCTCCTACTCGCCTTCACCCCAGCCCGCTGTGATTTGACAAGGTGAGCGTGATTCGCCCCTCTCCCTACGAAGGGAGAGGGGATGGGGGAGAGGGGGTACGCCCCCTAGCCGTGCCCGCACCACGTTCGCTACACTGGCCGCCTGGAAAGCCAAACCTAGCAGCCGTATCTGAGAGGATCGCATGGTTCTGGAGAAGCTCCGTCTGGAGGGCAAGGCGGCCGTCGTCACGGGCGCGGGCCGCGGCCTGGGGCAGCAGATGGCGCTGGCGCTGGCAGAGGCCGGCGCCGACGTGCTCTGCGCCGCCCGCACGCTAGAGCAGATCGAGGCGACGGCGGAGGCGATCCGCGACTTCGGCCGCAAGGCCATCGCGATGCCTACCGACGTGCGCGACTCCGCGAAGTGCGCGGAGCTCGTTAGCGCCTGCGTCGGCGAATTCGGCAAGATCGACATCATGCTCTCGAACGCAGGCATCGGCGACGCGCGCGGCCACAGCGTCGAGTTCTGGGACGTGACTGACGACGACTGGCACGACACCGTCGACGTCAACCTCTCGAGCGCGTTCTACTGCGCCCGCGCGGCGTCGAAGGCGATGGCCGATCGCGGCGAGGGCGGCGTGATCATCAGCGTCGCCTCCGGCACGGGCCTGCGCGGCAACCCGCAGGGCTTCGCCTACGGGGCGGCGAAAGCGGGCGTCATCGCGCTTACAAAGTCGCTGGCCGTGATGCTTCGCGGCCATGATATCCGCGCCAACTGCATCATCCCGGGCTTCGTCGCGCAGCGGCCGGCCCAGAGCGAGCAGGAAGAGGTCTTCATGGGCTCGCGCGCGCGCTACTTCCCGGTCCAGCGCCTCGGCGAGGCGTGGGAGCTGGGGCCGCTGGCCGTCTACCTGGCGTCCGACGCCTCCAGCTATGTCACCGGACAGGGCTTCATCATCGATGGCGGCGGGCTGGCGGGCGGCACTGCGCCGCTCGGCTTCGTGCCGGAGGTGAACGGCTGATGTCGGTAGCGAACTGGCCGGACGCGAAGCGCAGCCTTGACGCATACGACTTGTCCGGCAAGCGCGCGCTCGTCGTCGGTGCGGCAACGGGCGCTGGCTGCGCGATCGCGCTGGCGCTGGCCGAGGCCGGCGCCGACCTGGCGCTCGTCGCGTCGAACGCGGGCGACGCCGCGCTGGCGCTGCGCAAAACCGCGAAGGAAGCGCGCGAGTTCGGCCGCAATGTGATCGACCAGACGACCGACGTCTCGTCGGGCCAGGGCGCGCAGGTGATGGTGAAGCAAGTAGCCAAGGAGCTCGGCGGCATCGATATCGTCGTCAACGCGCCCGACCTGATGATCGCCAAGCCCGTGACGAAAACAAGCGACGCCGACTGGGCGAAGGTCGTCGCCGGGAACTTGAGCGCGACGTTCTTCGTCTGCCGCGCGGCTGGCAAGGAGCTGCTGAAGAATGAGCTCCGGGACCGCTCGCGCGGCCGCGTGATCAACGTCGCCTCTGTCCTCGGCGAGCGCGGGCTGGCCAACGCCGCCGCCTACTGCGCGGCGCAGGGTGGCATCCTAAACCTGACGCGCGCGCTGGCACAGGAGTGGGCCGCGGAAGGCATCACGGTGAACGCCATCGCGCAGGGCTGGATGGAGGACTCGCCCGCGTTGGGTGACCTCTCCCCTGGGTCGAACCAGACGGTGCGGTTCATCCCGCTCAAGCGCGCCGGCCGGAGCGACGAGGTCGCGCCGCTGGCCGTCTATCTGGCGTCGGAATCGGCGGGTTACGTCACCGGGCAGACCTTCTTCGTCGACGGCGGGCTGACGGTGCATCTGTAGGAGCAAACCGACACCTAGAGGAGACGAACCATGGCCGACCTGACCAACGAAACCTTCGGCGGCACGTGGCCGTACGAGCCGAAGTTCTTCGAGCATGAGGGCGTGCGCCTGCACTACGTCGACGAGGGCGCGGGCGAGCCGGTCGTCATGCTCCACGGCAACCCGACCTGGGGCTACCTCTATCGCAACTTCATTCCGCCGCTGTCGCAGACCAACCGCTGCGTCGTGCCCGACCACATGGGCTTCGGCAAGTCCGGCAAACCGCTCGACCAGCCCTACACGCTGGCGCGGCACATCGAAAACTTCACGGCCTTGATGCTGGACCTCGACCTGCACGACGTAACGCTGGTGATGCAGGACTGGGGCGGGCCGATCGGACTCGGCTTTGGCGTGGAGCATCCGGACCGGATCAAGCGGCTCGTCATTCTCAACACTTGGGCGTTCCGGATACCAGAGGGTGCGCAGCTCGCGCCCCTGCTGGAGCTGTTTCGCCAGCCGCACGTCGGCGAGGCGATGGTGCAGGGGCTCAACCTCTTCGTCGAGGGCTTCCTGCCCGCCGGGATCTACCACAAGGAGCGTCTGGAGAGCTACATGCCCGCATATCGCGCGCCGTTCCCGGACTGGAACTCCCGCATCGGCACGCTGGCGTTCCCCCGCGACATCCCCGTCGGCGACGACCACCCCTCGACGCCGGCGATGGGCCAGATCCAGGACAATCTCGGCAAGCTGAAAGTGCCGACGACCATCATCTTCGCGCTGCAGGACCCGGCGATCCCGCCGCCGCTGATCGAGGCCTGGAAGGGCGTTTACCCCCACGCTGAGGAGCACCGCATCGAGACTGCGAGCCATTTCCTGCAGGAGGACGAGCCGGAGCAGATCGTATCGCTGATCCAGGCGTTCCTGAAAGCCAATCGGTGATGGTCCACCCCCTCACACCTGTGGTTACGGTCTCGCGCTGAAGGAGAGGTGCACATGGTGCCAAGCTGGGTTCGTAGCTCCCTTGCTGCGTTCATCGTGGTGGCTCTGCTAGGCGTCGCTGCGGTACTGCTGCGTTTCGCGCCAGCGTCGACGCCGGATGCGGAAGTGACCAGGTCGCCGGCTGCCAGCGCTGCGTTGAGCGCACGCACCCCATCACCGACAAAAGGCTACCTCTCTAACCTTGCTCAAGCTGCTAGGGTTGGGCGCGGAGTAGCTATTGTGGTGGCGCCAGGCCCCCGAAATCCAGAGCGCATCGACATTCCGGTCGTTGTCGTGACGGCTCCGGGAAGTGGGCAGCACACGATTCTGTGGAATCAGGACTTCCAGGGCCGAGCCCAGATGTTGGAGCCCACTGAATATGTTGGGAGGGGCACACTGCACTCTCCTTACTCAGTAATCAGCCACGCTATCCAGAACCAGACCGTGGACGGAGTGCGCGAGTTGGGAATCGTGTATAACGCTGCGGCGTTTGGCAGCGGCAGTCCTACAGCTCGTCTTGCTCTACTGCGGCTCACGGAAGACGCATGGCAACTACTGTGGGACTCGGGCGCCGACGAGGAGTGGCGTGGCTCTCATGGAACCGTGGAGTTTTCCGATGGGGATCTAAGCGAGATAGTAGTTCGCAGCGACTCTTGGGTAGATGGCTACGATCAGCTCTCCAATGTCCTGCACGAATCCAACTCTGGTCCGCACCGCTACTTCGTTGACACCTGGGTACGAAATGGGGATGGATACGTCCGCTCCAGCGCCGAGACGGTGCCCGCGCCCTACGCAACGCTGGTGGAGTTTCTGTACGCCCTCGGCCAGGGCGACGATG
Organism: Chloroflexota bacterium; assembly: GCA_029262675.1. Classification (GTDB taxonomy): domain Bacteria; phylum Chloroflexota; class Dehalococcoidia; order DSTF01; family RBG-16-68-14; genus JADFKB01. The sequence goes on from JAJCYW010000020.1 coordinate 127,788, forward strand.
CTGGCGCCCAGGAGTGGGTTACCCAGGCAGAGCTGGTGTCACGCGCGCGTAGCTTCGGCATGGACGGAGATTCGCGGCACTGGCTCATTACTTGTCCGTATGGACAAGAGTGCGGCGTAGACGAGCCAATTCGGTTCGACCCTACCCAGTATCACGGAGAGCCTGCGGTCGCCGTCTACTTTGAAGAACGAGACGGACAATGGCTCATCAGGGACATTCAGCCGGAGGGCGGATCGTGACTCAAGATCTCAGCGGCCGCGTTGCCATCGTCGTCGGCGGTGAGACGGAGCAGGGCAGGGCGGCGGTCATCGGCCTAGCGGAGGCCGGCGCGGACGTGGCGATCGTGACTCTGACTGCCGACACCAAAGCCGAGTTCGCCATCAACAGCGCTCTCAACGAGCTTTGGGCGATGCAGCGCAAAGGCCTGGCCCTGGCTATCGACGCCTCGGACGCGGCACAGGTGCGCGAGGCTTTGGCACTGGCCGAGGCCGAGCTGGGCCGCCCGCACGCCGCGGTGGCGGTGGACGAGGCGTCGGTCGCCGCGAACGAACTACGCTCGGCGCTTGGCGACGACGCGGTGCTCACGTTGGGCGCGGACGTCGCTGTCGAGGACGTCGTACGGTTCGTCGCCGGTTGGGAAGCGCCCTAGCTGGTCGTAACCAGCGATCCGTCCTCGGCGGCCGAGCGGTAGACGGCGTCCACCAGTTCGTGCGCGCGCACGGCGGTGTCGAATCCGGGGAAGGGGTCGCGGTTCTCGTTCAGCGCCTGTAGGAAGAAGTAGTCCGCAAGCGAATACTTGCTGAGCGCTTCGTCGAAGATGTCCGCGTCAAGGCCCACGATCTCTAGGTAGCGGCGGCGCACTTCGTCTTCCGGTATCTCGACCGCCTTTTGGGCGTCCGATGTCTGGTAGCGGATCGGCCCGAAGAAGTCATCGTCGACACGGAAGTAGCCGTTCTCGAAGAAGAGCTCCAGTAGGCGGCCGGACGGCCGGTCGAGCACATTGTGCCAGACCGATGTGAGCTGGCCCGTACCGCCGCCCGCGAAGCGCAGCGAGACCGTCGCCAGGTCCTCGACGCCGGGATGGCCGGCGAAGTTGCCGGTCTCGGCGCGCAGGCTCTCGACATCGCCGACGAGCCACGTCAGCAGGTCGAGGTCGTGGATGCTGTGCTCGATCAGCGTGCCCCCGCCCGTCACGCTGACGTCTTTGCGCCAGGCGCTGGCGTAGTGGCCCTGCACAGGGAAGAACTGGTCGTCCCGGAAGACGAGCGTCATCAGCCGTCCCAGTTTTGGGTCGGACGTGAGCTGCTTGAGGACCGTGAAGATCGGAGAGTGGCGCAGAATAAGGCCGACTTGGTGGCGCACACCGGACGTCTGGACGGCGCGGTACATCTCTTCGGCGTCCGCCAGGTTGCGTGCAAGCGGCTTCTCGCAGAACACGTGCTTTCCGGCGTTAACTGCATTCAGCACCAGTTGCTTGTGCTCGGCGGTCGGCGTGCAGACGTAAACGGTGTTGACGTCCGGCGAGCCGATCAATTCATCCGGGTCGTCTGTCACCAGCGGCACGTGAGCGATGCGCGCGAAGCTCTCGGCGCGTTCGAGGTCTTGGTCGCAGACAGCTACGTAGTCGGCGTCCGCCAGGCCGAGGCGGATCAGGCCGTGGATGCTGCGCGCGTGGAAGCGGCCGATGAAGCCCGCGCCGATGATGCCGATCTTGGGTCGCATTAGACGTTCTCTCAATCAGAACCGGCGCGCGGCCTCGCCGCGGCGGAGTCTCAGACCTACGTCGCCCACGGCAGCGCGCGTGGCAGGAAGGTCGGCCGGACTTCGCCGTCCGCCAGCACAGCGACGACCTCGAGCTTCGTGAAGAGCGCGGGGTCGACGGCCTTCACCGTCGCGCCCGCCGTCTCCAACTCACCGTACTCGTAGCTGCCGATCAGCCCCACAGCGCGTAGCTCGACGTCGAGCGCATCCAGCGCCGCGTTGGCCTCCTGCAGCCGCTTGCGGACCGTGCGCCGCACGGCGATGCCTTCGCTGGCGTCGGCGGCGGGCGGCGCGCCGATCAGGGTGAAGCCGGACGTGTCGTCCGCGAGCTTCTGCAGCTTCCAGGCTTCGTCGACCTCGATCTCGGTGCTCTGGCCCAACTCGATGCTGTGCGAGAGGCTGCCGATGTCGTCCCAGAGCCGCTCCCGCGCGTCTGCGTTCGCCGTGAGGCGGTGCAGCGCTGCGCTATCGACGTGGAACGTGCCGTTGACCTTCTCTGTGATGCGCGTCCACCAGCGGCTCAGCCCGCCGATGACAGACGCGTAGCCGCCCTCGTCGTTTGTCTTGGCTAGCTTGACGACGACGGGGAAGTTGACCTCTGTCCGCTGGCCCGGCGTGAGCGCTGCGGCCGCTGTCTGTACGAGGCGGGCGAATTCAGAGGCTTCGGGTTCGTCGATCGGCACGCCGGCCTTTGGCGGGATCCAGAGGGCGTAGGCGCCGTCGTGTGGCAGGCGGGCGGCGGTGGATTCTAGGTGCTGTGTCCAGCCTTCGTTCTCGTCCCACAGCGGCGCGAGCCAGACACCGGCGCGGTGCGCGCCGTCGGTCGCTATGAACGTATTGCCGTCGCCGTCCGAGAGCTCGAACGACGATCCGTAGCGTTCGTTCAGCCAGTCGATGAGCAGGCGGGCGCAGTAGCGGCGTTGGATGGGCATCAGGAGAGATCGTAGCAGATGCTGGTGTTACAAGGAGCGTCAACGGTCGGGTAAGGCGAACGCCACATCCGGGAGGATGCGGCTCTGATGAGTGTGCGGGCACTGGCGGAGCCACTGCCTTTAGATATTCGACCGCGACTGGCCGCCGTCGACGTTGAGGCAGGCGCCCGTGATCCAACTCGCCCGTTCGGAGCAGAGGAAGACAACGGCGTTCGCTATTTCTTCTGGTTTGCCGAAGCGGCCCATCGGAATATTCGCTTCAACAAAGCGCCGCATACCTTCCGGGTCCTCCTCCAGCCGCCTGCCCCACGACCCGCCGGGGAAGGCAGTTGACCCGGGCGCGACCGAGTTGACGCGAATGTCCGGCGCAAGCTCCAGCGCCATCGCTTTGGCGTGGCTGATCATCGCCGCCTTGATCGCGTTGTAGGAGACCGGCCCACCCGACTCGCGGCCGTATATCGACGCGATGTGGACGATGCTGCCGTAGCCCGTGGCCCGCATGTGCGGCACGGCCGCGCGCGTCGTCCGTGCGGCGGCTAACAGGTTCGACTGGTACGTGGCGTCCCAGACGTCGTCGGTGTCCTCGCGCGAGCGAGTGCCGGCGTTGTTGACGAGGATGTCGAGCCGGCCGAAACGGCTGACCGTTTCGGCCACCAGCCGCTCCACGTCCGCCGCTTCGCCAACATCGGCTTGGACGCCGAGCGCGTCGACGCCCAATGCGCGCAGTTCGGCCTCCGTCTCGCGCAGCGGCTCCACGCCGCGGGCGCAGATCGCGACGCGGCAACCTTCCGCGGCGAGGCCGAGCGCGATCGAACGGCCGATGCCACGGCTGCCGCCCGTGACGATCGCTGCCTTGTCGCGCAGGCCGAGTTTCATGCCTACACCTCGTCGTAGCGAAAGCAGTCTGTGGTGTGGTCGTTGACTAGGCCGGCCGATTGCATGAAGGCGTAGCAGATGGTGCTGCCGACAAACTTGAAGCCGCGCCGCTTCAACTCTCTGCTCATCGCGTCAGACTGCGGCGTGTTGGCCGGAATGCCGGACATGGAGCGGAAGCGGTTCTTTCGTGGCTTGCCGTCGACGAAGCCCCAGACGTACGCGCCGAACGACCCGAACTCCTCCTGCGCTGCGAGAAAGGCTCTGGCATTGCCGACGGTCGACTCCACTTTGGCGCGGTTGCGGATGATGCCGGCGTTCTGCAGCAGCTTCTCGACGCGCTTCGGCGTGTAGCGCGCGATCTTCTCTGCGTCGAAGCCGTCGAACGCTTTCCGATAGGCCGCGCGCTTGTTCAGCACGGTCTGCCAGCTAAGGCCGGCCTGCGCACCCTCCAGCGTCAGCAGTTCGAAGAGCGCCCGGTCGTCGTGGAGGGGGACGCCCCACTCTTCGTCGTGGTAGGTCTGCATCAGGGCGACTGTGTCGGCCCAGGCGCAGCGGACGACATCGGCCTCGGACGCGGCCGCACCCTGTCTGGATTTGGCGGCCATGTCTGCCTACTCCAGCCCTAACTGCTTCTGGTAGTCGTCTTCCAGGGCGAGTAGGGTGCCGTTCTCCAGGAAGCCGTCGTACGGAAGCTTCAGCGCGGCGCTGACCAGTTCGGCCGGGAAGGGCAGGTTCGGCTTCGTTGCGATCACGCCCTGCTCCTCCAACGCCGCCAGTTCATCTGCGTCGAGCCCGAGCAGCCCGCCGAGGATCTCCTCGTTGTGCTGGCCCAGGGTCGGCGCGGGGCCGGCGACGTCCGCGTCGAAGGCGCTGAATTTCGCCGCCAGGTGGCGCTGGACGGGGCGCTTACCCTGGTGCGGCTGATCGATGATTTCGAACTGGCCGCGGGCCTTGAACTGGGCGTCCAACAGCGCCTCTTTGCCGTTCAGCACCGGCGCGGCTTTGACGCCCGCCTTCTGTAGCAAATGGAACGCCTCGTAGTGCTCCTGGCCGTTCGTCCAGCTTTCGATGAGGGTGTCCAGCTCATCGTGGTGCTCTAGCCGGCCGTCCACCGTCGCGAAGCGTTTGTCCGCGGCCCAGTCGCTGTGTCCAGCGGCGTCGCAGAATGCGGCCCACTCGTCGTCGCTCTCGATCGAGATCACGATCCAGTCGTCGTCGCCGCTGCAACGGTAGCAACCCTGCGGCGCGGCCCAGCGGCTGCGATTGCCGATGCGTTCTGGCAGCCGGCCGTTCATCGCGTAGTCCGTCAGCGCCCCGCCAACGAGGGGCACGGCGGCCTCCTGCTCCGACAGATCGATGTACTGGCCCTTCCCCGTGCGTCGGCGGTAGTGCAGCGCCGCTAGCACTGCGCCCGCGCCGATGAAACCGGAGTAGGGGTCGGTGAACGAGAGGCCGCTGCGCACCGGTGGGCCGCCCACGTAACCCGTGAGCTGTGAAACGCCCGATGCGGGTTCCAGGCCCATGCCGTACGCCGCCCAGTCAGATAACGGGCCGTCCTGGCCGTAACCTGAGAGCGAGATCATGACGATGTCCGGCTTGATCTGGCGGACGTGTTCGTAATCCAGCTCAAACGCGCGCATCACGCGAGGCGTGAAGCTCTCCGCGAGGACGTCCGATTCCGCGATGATGCGGCGCAGCAGTTCCAGCCCGCGCGGCTGCGCTAGGTCGAGGACGACCTCCTTCTTGCCGGCGTTGCGGATGCAGAAGTAGAGCGTGCGCTCCCACGGCACGTCTTTGCCGTCGTTGTCTGTATGGATCAGGTTGCGCGTGATGTCGACGCGGTTCGGCGACTCGAGGCGGATCACCTCGGCGCCCAGGTCGGCGAGGATGCGCGTGCAGGTGGGCCCGGCGAAGACCTGCGTCAGGTCTATCACCCGCAGGCCGTCCAGAGGCTTACTCATCGGCCAGCTCGCTGTTGTGCTCGCCCAGCGTCGGGGCGCAGGAGAGCTCTGCTGGCGTCTCGCTCATGCGGAACGGGTGGCCGGCGTAGGTCAGCTCGCCGGCCCGCGGATGGCCGATCTTCTGGAAGAAGCGGCGGGCCTGTAGGTGCTCGCTCTCGACGAGGTCCTGCACCGTCGGCACGTGGGCGAACGGCATCCGTAGCGCCTGCGCTAACTCGACGATCTCCTCCTTCGTGTGTTCGTCCAGCCATGGCTGCAGTAGCTCGTCGACCTCGCGCCAGCGGATCATGCGCTCCTGTCCGCTCTGGAAGAGGGGCTGCTGGTCCATCTCGATGTTCCCCATCAGCAGCGCCATTGGCGAGACGGCGCCGTCCTGTGGCAGGCCGCGCTGGGGGAAGCCTGCGGCGCCGGGGATGACGACGATGTGACCGTCCTTGCAGGCCATGATGTCCATCGGGTAGCCAAAGACGTGGCGTGAGTAGAAACGCCGCCGTATCGCGCCCTGGAAGCCGTACATCGCGGCGTTGTACTCGTCGGCGCAGGCTGCGGCGTCCGCCATCGCCACCTCGACGAGCTGCCCGGCCGATTCCTTCTCTCGGTACGCTAGCGCTGACAGCGCGCCGATCCAGGCGTGGATGCCGGCGATGTACTCCGCGGGCGCGCCGCCCGTTGTCAGCGGCTCGCGGTCCGGATCTCCGGTGTTGTACATGATGGTGCTCATCGCCATCGCGGTGATCGAGTTGCCGGCGTAGTCCTTGTACGGCCCCGTGTGGCCGAACGGGGTGATGGAGACGTAGACCAGGTTTGGGAACTCGCTCTTGAGGTCCTCGTAGCCGAGGCCGAGTGCCGCCATTACGGCTGGGCCGCTGCTCTCGACGAAGACATCGGCGGTAGCCAGCAGCTTCTTAACCAGCGCGAGGCCGGGCATCCGGCCCGCGTCCAGCGTCACGCTCTTCTTGCCCGTATTGAGGTGCAAGAAGAGGCCGCTCCGCTCTGGGTCGGCCTCATCGTCAGGGAAGGGGCCCATCGTGCGCGAGACATCGCCCTGCGGCGGCTCGACCTTGACGACGTCCGCGCCCATGTCTGCGAAGAGCTTGGTGCAGTACGGACCTGCGATCCGCTGTGAGAGGTCGACGATGCGTAGATCTGAGAGCGCTTGTTCGGCCATGGTTAACCCGTGCTCCTAACGAAGGCTGTGCGGCATCTGCGCCTTCGGCGTGTGCTCAACAGAGTGTGCCAGCAGAGGTAGGTATCATACACGGGGTGCAGTCTGCAGGCAAAGCCGGTAGCCTTGTGTGAAGTACGTCACACAAGGAGCGAAAGGTATCTGCTAGCATGGCTCTGCAGGGAGCGGATTCGAGTCGTTGACCTCCTACCCAGATCCCCCGCCTGTAGAAGCCTGCGCCGGTATCCAATACACCCCATTACCCCACCAGCAGCAGCCGGCGCAGGCTTCTCTTCATTAATTGCCCCACGGGCTTTCGCCTGTGGAAGCATGTAGCAACGAAGCCTTCATTCCCAAGACTTGTGTGAACCAGTTCCGCAACGTGCCTTCGCTTGTGGGCGCAGGTGCGCTCAGGCCTCTAGTTCTTTTCCCGGCACCGGCTGCCTTGTTAGGCCCCACAGGCGTATGCTAGCGACGGCCGGTTGCTTTCGCCGAGTTTGCGCAGCAGGGCGCTGTCGCAGGCCGGGGCGGCCCAACGAATGCGTAAGCCTGCCGGCGGCAGGCTGCATTCGCCAAGCTGTCTCAGGCTGAAGCCTGAGACAGCCCTAGTCGTTGTCGTCAAGCGTTAGGTCCAGCGTGCGCTGCTCGGAGGCTAGGTCGTTGACCTGCGTCCCTCTCGTTTCGTTGCCGTTGACCAGGAATGTGATCTCAGCCCCGGCCTCGCAGCCGGGCACCGCAACGGGACCGGCGACGCGCAGCCTGTACGTCTCCGTATCGACGTTGCCCATCACGATGTGTGGCAGAGACGCCACGCCGCAGAGCGTCTCGCCGATGTAGGCTTCGAATGCGGTACCGGGGCGGAAGGGCGCTTCGTCGTCGTCGAGCAGCGTTCCGGTCAACTCCGTCACCGGCAGCGAGACGCCCGCGGGGTCGGCGCTCGAGAACGACGCGTCGAACGTCAACTCCGTGCCGTCCGGCCACGACGCCAGTTCCTGCGAAAAGACGCGCTCGCGGCTCTCCGAGTCGAACGCGGACACGTAAATTTGCGCGCCCGGCGTTCCGCAGCCGTGTACTTCCGTGTCGCTTGCCGCCGTTAGGCTGTAGCTGCCGTTGTCGACGGGAGAAAAGGACGTGAAGGCGCACATCGCCTCCAACCCGTCGCGGCGGACGATCACGCCGAGGACGAAGTCATTGAACGGCGCACCGTCCATGGTGAGTGTCCCGGTAATAGAGAGCCGCTCGTCGGCGCCGGGCGCTGCGTCGGCCTCCGGCGAGCCGAGCCGTGGCGCCGATGTGAAGTCGGCGCCGAGCGTAGTGAGGTCGGCGGCGCGGATGTCTTCGGCATCAGGCTCGTCGCCGCGCACCCACTCGACAAGATCCTCGAAGCCGTTCTCCCACTCGGTGTTGGTGAACGTGCAGTGCCCGGGGGATTGCACGGCGCGCTGTACCAGGAAGTGGCTCTTCTCCGCTGCCTCCACGGCGTCAGCGTAGGTCTGCTGCTGGCTGATGGGCACGAAGAAGTCGCCCGTCGTGTGTAGCGTCAACAGCGGCATGAGGAGGACGCCGGTTGGATCGTTGCCGTCGGTGAAAACCGTGAACGCGTCGCCTGCGTCGACACGGATAGCCCCGGCGTTGAACTCCTCGCTGGTGACGCTGCTGAGCGGCCCCAGCTCGTAGACCGTGTCGGGGTTCCCGTACAGCCCTGCCGGGATGCTGAGTTCGACGAACTGGAAGTTGGAAGAGATCTGCGCGATTGTGGCTTCGCGGTCGAACGCGCGCGGGCCGCCCGTGAGGTCGATGACGATATCGACGAGCCGGTCGCGGGTCGCCGTTTCGGCGAGGGCGGGCGCGATGCGCTCCGCGATCAACGCATCTGCCGACGAGGCGTCGTAGTCGGCCTGCGTGAGACCGCTCACATAGGCGGCTGCGACGAAGAAGTCCCCGAGGTAGTTCAGCTCAGCAGAGTTGCCCGCAATCCCGCAGAGCCCAAGGCCTCCCGCGAATCGCTCTGGGTAGCGCTCCGCCGCGATCTGGACGGCGCCGCCGCCCATCGATTGGCCGGTGATGTAGGTCCTGCGCGGCCGGCCGAACTCGACGGCGAAGTAATCCCAAAGCGCCGCCGTCTCGTCGGCTGCCAGGCCGGGCACCAGGCTGTTGCTGCTGAAACTGCTCGCGGCCCAGGCGTAGCCGTTGCGGATCAGGTAGCTGCGGATGGCCGGTTGGTCGACCTCCAGCGTCGGGGCGAAGTTGTGGAAGCCGTGGAGGAAGAGCACTAGGTCGCCGTTCCAGTCGGCCGGGATCTCGATCTGGTAGGTGCTGCCGCCTAGTCGCCCAAAGTCGGCTTCGGCGCCGGGCAGCGCGTCGAAGCTGGGGTCGCCGTAGGTGGCGCCGTCCGGCTCGGCGGCGTAGTCGACGGCGGCTGGCAGCGGGCGGGGCGTCCGCGTGGGCTGCGGCGCATCGTCTCCACCGCCGCCTCCGCAGGCAGCGGCGAGCGCGATGACGATTGTAGATAGGCAGGCGATCAGGAGACGCATAGACATGGGGAGTGTTCTTTCGACTACAGAATCGGCGATCATGGACATGAAGCCGTACGAGATCGCGGGCGTACGGCAGTCCGCAGTATACGCGCGGCCACGTCGCGGAGCAATGTAATCGGTCGCTAGAGCAGCAGCTTCTTGGGGGCGCCGCCGGCCGCCCGCCGAACGTTGTGCATCAGGTAGCGAGTGTACTCGCCGTCCGGCACCTCATCGATCGAACAGCGGTCCGGGCGGGCGAGCGCGGTGGCAACACGGGCCGCGACATCGGCGTAGGCCGCGTGGGTGTCCTCGTGAATCGCGAAGACGTCCGTGGCGTGGACCGCGACGGCGAGCTGGCGTTCGCAGAGGGAGAGCAGCCAGCCTAGCGTCAGCTCCGCCCAGCCCAGGTGGAATGCGGTCTCGCCAAACGAAAGCGCCAGCCTGCGGTTGTTCGACTCCGGTCCCACCTCCGCAAGCGTCGCGCCGAAGTTGGGGCGGCCCAGCTCGCTCGCCGGGCGATAGACGGCCCGCAGCTTTGCGTCCGCCGCCAGCGTCTCGCCGGCGAAGTAGCGGCCGATGCCGATGTCGACGGCCTTGTGCTCCTCATCGGGGACTAGGGCTCCGGCCAGCCACTCCATAAACAGCTCCATGTCCGTCGCGTGAAGCTGGTGCTGGGCGGCGATCTGCTCGCACGCCGCTCGGACGAGGGGAGGGCAGGAGGCGTACGATCCGCGCAACGTCAGCATGCAAGCGTCCGCCAGAGCCAAATACGCGCGCGACCAGAGGCCCATCATGGCGGCGTAGGGGTGCTTGCGAAATGCTGAATGCGAGGCGTCGCTCGTGATGCGGAGTTGAAGCTGCATCGCCTCTTCGAAGAGGCGCAGATCGTCGCCGAGGATGAAAGTCGTCTGGCGGTGGGCGTCTTGTGCCGACGCGTCGTCGGGTTTGCTGGGCAAGTGATAGCCGTCCGGCAGTGGGATAGCGGACACGCGCTGGATGGGAGTCGGAGGTTCGTTCATGCTCGGCCTACAGGTGGGGAACAGTTGCTGAATAATACCGCAGCCCGTGCGTCCGGGCCGTACAAGGCCGGACGATTGCGCTCGAAGTTGCGCCGACCGATTGGGCACTCCTGAATAGCGTTTGCGGCCGGATTGCCGCCCCGCTTGTTCGAAGCAGGAGTACCCTGGAAGAACGCCCGCTCCCGCGGAGCGGGCGCAAGGCGCTTCGAAGAAGCGCTCCTACGGCAGATCCAATCCGACAACGTCGTCTGACGAGAGCCCGTGCGCGCCGCCGTCGAAGAAGACCGGCGAGTTAAACGTGCCGGATGTCGACGAACCCGTCGTAGTCGGGGTGAACGAGAACACGTCGTCGTCCGCGCCGGAGAGGCCGTTGGCGCGGAAGTTCCCGAGCGTCGACTCGTAGACGTTGCTGGAGGCATCCATGGCCAGCGCGTCGATGTCCTCGCTGGAGCTGCTGAGGCCGACATCGCTGTTGTCTAAGTGGGCGTTCCAGGTACCCGCCGTTAGTGCTCCCGTGGACGACGGCGTGAATCGCGCGATGTCCTCGTCACGGCCCGATAGACCGGGGACGCCGAAGCTGCCGCGCGTGGAGATAACCAAGTCGCCGTTCGGCAGCAGGTCAAGCGCGTCGATGTCCTCAGCGCTGCGCGTTAAGCCGACGTCGCTGCCGTCAAAGAAAATGGCGAACGTCCCGGACGTGCTGGCGCCGAGCGATGTGGCAGTGAACTCGACGATGTCCGAGTCGTCTACCGTTCCGCCGATTCCGGGGATGGCCGCCGAATCGTCGAACGACATCAAGATCGTGTCGCTGTCAACGACCGCAAAGGCATCGATGTTGTGGCCGCTGAGGCCGACGTCGCTGCCGTCGAAGAGCATGCTAAAGCCCGAACCGTCGAACGAGACGATGTCGTCTTGTGTCGCGCTGAAGCCTCCCAGCGTGCTTCCGCGAACGGTCAAGTAGAGGAGCGCGCCACTCGGCACCGGCGTAGGCGTGTTCGTCGGAGTGTTGGTCGGCGGCACCGGTGTGGGCGTGTTCGCCGGTGTGTTGGTCGGCGGGATTGGCGTGGGCGTGTTCGTCGGAGTGTTGGTCGGCGGGATTGGCGTGGGCGTGTTGGTCGAAGTGTTGGTCGGCGGGATTGGCGTGGGCGTGTTGGTCGAAGTGTTGGTCGGCGGGATTGGCGTGGCCGTGTTCGTCGGAGTGTTGGTCGGCGGGATTGGCGTGGGCGTGTTCGTCGGTGTGTTGGTCGGCGGCACCGGTGTGGCGGTGTTCGTCGGTGTGTTGGTCGGCGGGATTGGCGTGGGCGTGTTCGTCGGAGTGTTGGTCGGCGGGATTGGCGTGGGCGTGTTCGTCGGAGTGTTGGTCGGCGGGACTGGCGTGGGCGTGTTGGTCGGTGTGTTGGTCGGCGGCACCGGTGTTGCAGTGTTGGTCGGTGTGTTGGTCGGCGGCACCGGTGTTGCAGTGTTCGTCGCCGTTGGCGGTGGACCGCCGCTCGCGCAGGCAACGCCGACGCACAGCATCGGCTCTGCGAAGCCATCGGAGTCGCCGCTGAAGCCCCAGAGGCTGGACTGCGGCGCGGCGGCCGCGACCAGCGCGGCCTCGACGGCTGCGACGCCGGTCGCGTCCACTGGCGCGCTCGTGTTCAGGATGTGGAGCGCGGCAGCGCCGGCCACGTGCGGCGAGGCCATGCTGGTGCCGCTCATGGTGGCCAGTCCGCCTCCGCGGTATGTGGAGAGGATGCTGACGCCCGGCGCGGCGATGTCGACTGCTGAGCCGTAGTTGCTGAAGCTGGCCAGCGTATCGTCAGGCCCGTAGCTCATGGCGCTGCCCAGGCCGCCCGGCTCGCCGTCGCTGTCGGCTACGGCGGAGACTGTGGTCGCGCTGGCGCAGTTGGCCGGGCTGTAGTTGTTCGCGTCCCTCGCCGAGTTGCCCGCGGCGACCGCGTAGAATACGCCCGCCGCGACGGAGTTTGCGATTGCGTCGCAGAGCGACGAGCTGCTGCCGCCTCCCAGGCTCATGTTAGCGGCCTCTATCGTGGCTGCGTTCGCCGTCACCCAGTCGACGCCGGCGATCACGTCCGACATGCAGCCGCTGCCGCTAGGCGACAGCACCCGCACGGCCCAGATACGCGCGCCTGGCGCCATGCCGACGACGCCGATGGTGTTGTCCTTCGCGGCGATCGTGCCGGCGACGTGTGTGCCGTGGCCGTGGCCGTCGTCGAACGACGAGGTGTAGAATCCGCAAGCCGCGTAGCTGCCAAAGATCCACGCGTAGGACGCGAAGCCGCCTGCGACGCGCAGGTCTGGGTGGTCGATATCGACGCCCGTGTCGATCACGGCGATATCGATGTCCAGCGGGTTGTCGACGCCATCGATAGCGGCAGTCGCGTTCTCATCAGCGCCGGCGCGGCGGATGCCGGTTGGAATGATCTGGTCCAGAGTCGTCACAACCGTGTCCTGCTCGATCGACTTGATCAACGGGTCGCGCTCCAATGCTGCGATAACGTCCGGGCTAAAGGCGCCCGCGAAGCCCTGTACGGCATCGTGGTATCGGTGCAGCACAATCGCATCCCGGCGGAGCCCGTAGACGATGGCGTAGCCGTCCGGCTGTACGCCGTCCTGCATCGTGATGATGAAGCGGTTGGGTATCGGTTGATCGGACTCGGTCCGGCGATCCTCTTCGCTGGAAGCGCCTGCCGTAATTGCGGCAAAGGCCACAGCGGCTACCAACGCCGCTAGCGGCAACAATCGCAAAATCTGCATCGAAACCTCGAGTCTTGAATACGGTTTCAGCGGTCTCACGCCGAAACCAGTTCACGCATGGCGTGCTGCATCGATTATTGCATAACAGAACGCCTATTCATAGCTAGTAGTCGGCAGGCTGCTGAAGCAGTGAAGGCCTTGCTGCAATCTGGACGCGAACCCCTTGCCATCGGGTGCAGGTCTGTTATACTCCCCGCTGGGTTCACAGCGTCTGTGCCGCGAACCTCTATCGCAGGAAGGAATCGAGAGGCGCTCCGATAGTCATCGGGGCGCGCAGTATGTCAGCGTTCGTAGTTATCGGTGGCCAGTGGGGCGACGAGGGCAAGGGCCGAATGGTGGATCTGCTCGCGCAGGATGCCGCCATCATTGCGCGCTACTCGGCGGGGGACAACGCCGGCCACACGATTATCAACCATATGGGCAAGTTCGCGCTTCACCTGGTGCCGGCCGGCATCTTCTACCCGGAGAAGCTCTGCCTGATCGGGAACGGCGTCGTCGTGAACCCGGCCGTGCTGCTCGCCGAGATCGAGCAGCTCGAGTCGCGCGGCGTCGGCACGAAGAACCTCTTCGTCAGCGACCGCGCGCAGGTGCTGATGCCGTACCACCCCGTGCTGGATGTGGTGGAGGAGGAAGCCCGCGGCGATGCGGCGATAGGCACGACGAAGCGCGGCGTCGGTCCGGCCTACGTCGACAAGGTGGCCCGGCAGGGTATCCGGATGGGCGACTTGATCGACCCCGACGCCCTGCGAGCAAGGCTGGAGTTGGTGCTGCCAGTGAAAAACAGAATGCTGCAGGGCATGTACAACGCAGAGCCGTTCGATCTCGAGGAGCTGCTGCAGCAGTCGCTTGAGCTCGGCTGCAAGCTAAAGCAGTACGTCCGCGATACGGGCGCCATCGTCCGCGAGGCTATTGGTCGCGGGGAGAAGGTGCTGCTGGAAGGCGCGCAGGGCGCCCTGTTGGACCTGGACGCCGGCACGTACCCCTATGTCACGTCATCGGCGCCGCCGCCCCAGGCCGGAGGCGCGGCGATCGGTATCGGCATCGGTCCCACGCAGATCGAGCGCGTGATCGGCGTCTACAAGGCCTACATGACGCGCGTCGGCGAAGGGCCGATGCCGACGGAGCTACTGGATGAGACCGGCCACATCCTGCGCGGCGCAGGTCCCGCGCCGGAGTTCGGCGCGACGACTGGACGGCCGCGCCGCTGCGGCTGGTTCGATGCGCTGGCATCGCGCTACAGCGTGCAGGTCAACGGCGTCACCGGCGCCGCGCTGACCAGGCTGGACGTGCTCGATATCTTCCCGGCCATCCAGCTCTGCGTTGCCTACGAGATCGACGGCGAGCGGATGGAGTCATTCCCATCGACGACCGCTGCGCTGGAGCGCGCGACGCCCATACTGGAGGAGGCGCCGGGTTGGCGGGAGAGCACGGCCGGCGTGCGTACGTTCGACGACCTGCCGCCCAACGCGCAGTCCTACGTGAAGCGCATAGAAGAGTTGCTCACGTGCCCCGTCGATATCGTTTCCGTTGGGCCGGAGCGCGACCAGGTCATCATTCGCTAGCGTAGCTTGGCCGTGCGGCCGCAGCCCAATCTCGATAGGGTGGTAACGACAGGCGGCCGCAGCCGACAATGCTGCGGCGCAATCTAGGAGACGTTATGGGCGAAGCAATTAACCCTTGGATCCACATCCTTGCCGCCACTATCTGGCTCGGCCCTCAGGTCTTCCTCTTCATGGGCGCCGTTCCCGCGCTGCGTACGGTCGAGGACGTCCAGGCCCGCGCCAAGGCGATGCGCGTGCTGACGACCCGGTTCGGCTATCTGGCCTGGGGCGCGTTGGCCGTGCTGGTGATCACCGGCATTGCCAATCTCTACGAACAAGAGCAGTCCGTGAGCGAGCTCTTCGACCTCAACTTTGGCGTGATATTTCAGATCAAGATGACGCTCGTCGTTGCCACCGTTGTGCTCACAGCAATCCACAGCTTCGTCATCGGGCCGCGCATGCTCGATATGCAGGAGTCCGTCGCGGACGAGGCCCAGATCGCGTCGACACGGCGTCTCTCGATCATCATCTCGAGCGTCAACCTGCTGGTCGCCGTCGGCATCATCTTCTGCGCTGCGTTGCTGGACAGCACCTACGCGCTGGAGTAGGCGCTGCCCGCCGAACCTGTTTCAACAGTGGCTACGAGGGGCCCCACACGCAACCGCGTGTGGGGCAATGCTAAAGTGAAACTAAGAATATGGATCTTGGACTAATCGGGCAGCAGGGGAGTGGCAAGACCACCGTATTCAACGCCGTCACGCGCGGTCACGCTAGCGCCGGGTCGTTCGGCGGCCTAGAGCCTAGCATCGGCGTCGTCAAGCAGCCGGACGAGCGGTTGGACAGGCTCTGCGACCTGATCAAGCCGAAAAAGGTGACGTTCACTGAAGTGCGCTACCTGGACTTCCCGGGCGGACTGACGGTGCGCGACCAGAGCCCATCCGCCGCGCACTTGGCTGCGCTGTCCCAGTGCGACGCGCTGGTGCTTATCGCCCGCGCCTTCCGGGACGACCCGACGGCGGAGGAGTCGTTTGACGGCGACAGCCAGATCGGCGAGATCAACCTGGAGCTCGCGTTCGCGGACGCGGCGATGTTAGAGCGGCGCGCCCAGAAGCTGGATATCTCCGTGCGCTCCGCCCGCCCAGGCGAACGCGACGCCGACGAGCGCGAACAGACGCTCATCCAGCGGCTGCGCGAGGCGCTGGACCGCGGGGAGCCGCTCCGCGCCCAGCCGCTGACCGCCGACGAGCGCCGCACCATCAGCGGCTATCAGTTGCTGACGAACAAGCCCTTGGTCATCATGCTCAACATCGACGAAGGCGACATCGGCCGCATCGACGAAATTGAAGCGGAGCTAACCGAGCGCTGGGGCGGCCCAGGCGTGCAGGTCGGCGCGCTCTGCGGCAAGCTGGAGAAGGAGCTGGCAGAGCTATCCGACGAGGAGGCGGCGGAGTTTCGCGCCGACCTCGGCCTGGAGACCGACGGCACCGCCCGGTTGCTGCACCTGTCGCAGCAGGCGCTCGGCCTGCTGACCTTCTACACCGTCGGGGAGCCGGAGGGCCGGGCCTGGGCTACACCGGCCGGTTCTACGGCGCTTGATGTAGCGGCCAAGATCCACACCGACATCGCGCGCGGCTTCATCCGCTGCGAGACCGTCGGCTGGCAGGAACTGCTCGATTGCGGCTCCTACGCGGAGGCCCGCAAGCGGGGTCAGTTGCGCACCGAAGGCAAGCAGTACGAGGTGCAAGACGGCGACGTGTTACACATTCTCTTCAACGTATGAGCGGAAACGACGGCGGGGTCGCTGAGCGGATCGCGGCCGAGGTCGTCGCGGCGTCCCGCGGCGGCGATCCCGTCGCCGTGGCGACAGTCGTTCGCGCTCCGGATGGCGCGGAAGCCGCAATGGGCGCCAAGCTGCTAGTCCGCCATGATGGCACGCGCCTCGGTTCGCTTGCCGGCGGTGAGCTCGAAGAGGCGGTCGCCGAAGACTGCCTCGCCGCGCTGACACAGCTTCCGCGCAACCAGGCCGAGTCCCGATTCTACAGTCGGAAGGGCGGCCGGCTGGAGCGGGCGGCGCCGGACTGCATCGAAGTGCTGTTGGAAGTGACGGAACGGCCTGCGTCGCTGCTGATCGTCGGCGCGGGGCACGTCGGCCACTCGCTGGCGGTGCTTGGCGCGCACGTCGGCTTCGCCGTGACGGTGATCGACGACAGGCAGGCGTTCGCGAACGAAGAGCGTTTTCCGATGGCCGACCGCGTGATCTGCGGAGATATTATCGCGGAGATCGGGAAGATCGACATCGGCGAGACGATGTACGTCGTCCTCGTCTCCCGGGGGCACAAACAGGACGAGGACGGCCTGCGCGCCGTCGTCGATTCGGGAGCGGCCTACGTTGGCATGATCGGAAGCCGCCGGCGCGTGGGCACTGTGCTCACGCACCTGGCGCGCGAGGGCTCTGACCGTGCCGCGCTGGAGCGCGTCCACACGCCGGTTGGTCTCGATATCGGCGCGGAGACGCCGGAGGAGATCGCCGTAAGCATCCTTGGCGAGATCATCTCGGTCCGTCGCGGTGGTGGTGGTGGCAACATGTCCGCGCTGCGTCGGGCGAAGATAGGGGAGTAGGGGCGTTAGCCCTCGAAGGGCCGCAGGAGCAGCACCAGTTCTTCGAGCGCCTCTCGCGAAGCGTACGGCTCGCTTGGCAATACAACGATGAGCGTGTCGCCGATTACAACGTGTGCACGAAATTCATCCGCGTCCCCGTCGAGGCACGGCCCCTGTGGCAGTGGATCCGGTGAGCTGATGTAGTTCTCGATAGGGTACTGCTCGTGGGTTGGCTCGACGTGCCAGAAAATCGATGCCGTTCCGCCGCTCGGAATCGCTACATCGTTGCTCGCCGTGCAGGGCCACGTCCACCACAGGCCGCCTGGGCTCAGCGTTCTGCGTTCAGGGCTAATCGTCGTCGCGACGAATTCGTCCCAGTCCTCCCGGGCCCACATTTCCATCGTGAGAAGCGTCGTCGCCATCTCTCGCGGTCCGTCGTAGTAGAGCAGCGCTCGCCTTTGCGGGACGGTCATCGGGTCCCAGTCTGGGATGGTGTTGACGTTGTCCAGGACGAGGCTGGGAAGCCCCTGCACTCCAGGGGACTCTCTGCCCAGCCAGTAGATCGGGATACCGAGATCTCTTGCTAGCCGCGCGGCAGGATCCCACGGCGTTGCACCGATGCTGGCGACGTCGAAAAAGTCGGCAGGGAGCGATGCGCGGTCGACGAATGCGTGTTCGAACGTAGTCTTACGAGAGCCGGTGAAGAATTCTCTAATCCAGCCGGGCATCTCATTCTGGAGTCTAGGTCCTTTCTGCTGAACGACGGCAAGCGGCAGCATAGTATCCTTGTCCAGGTACACGTGCTCCTCAACGTGGGTGATGGAATCGCCATAAAACTCGCCCGTCGCGACGATGTCCACAGCGGGCGTGCCCTCAAATCTGCTGTCTAGCACTACACCGACGACTAGGTCATGTAAGGACGATTCACACTGAAGCAAGGACGCAATGGCCTGCTCGAACTTGCCGTGGCACGTGGGCGCTGGCCAGAGACCAGATCCCGGCTGCGGCCCGGTTGTTCTGTAGCTTTTGGCTCCGAAGACGATTCGAGACGGTTCGTTGTTGCGGTGCTCACGGTATGAGTAGGAAGACTGGTCCGTCCACGCCTCGGTCTCGGCGGGGCCGCCGCGACTCCCGTCGAATGTTCGGCGTGTGTAGAGAACCATCCCTTCCTCAGTGATGGCGTCGATAAGGTCCGCATAAACAGCGTCCAGCACCGCCGGGTCCGCGTCGGGGATTTCGGCGGAGAGAGAACGAGAATCGGGTGACAGGTCGACGAATCTCACCAAGAAGAACGCCGCGATGCCAAGGGCGAAGATGAGCGTGATCACGCCGGTTCGATGCTGAGAAATGAGGCTTACGAGCCGCCTGCTCCAACTCATGACAAACCTGAGTATACACCAATCGCCACCGCGCCGAGCGGCGGCTGGTTCATCGGTCAGCAGTAGTGCGGCCGCCGGCCGCGTGGCTTGGATGCTGCTGTGGCAGTGCCCTAGGGAGTGCCGCTGACAGTCACGCTGCCTTCAGCGAACGACAGCTCGTAGACGTGTTTCAGGACGAGATCGACCGTTTCGTCCTCGATCACATCGTCCACGAAGCTCTGAATCGGCTCGCTCAGCAACGTCGGAAGGCCGCCGACCTCAAGCTCATCGATTTCGGCGACGGCGTGCTCGTCTGTCAGGATCAGTGTGCCGTCCACGAGGACATCGGCGTCGCCCGGCACGAACGGAAGGTCGATCTTGGCGGATGCGGCGGCTGCACCGTCTGAGAAGCAGATGCGCAGGTCGTTGATCGGCGAGTCACGCTCGTCCAGCCACTGGCGGGCGCGTGATGTGACCTCGGTCTCGGTGAACGTGACAGTCGCAGGCTGGCCCGCGTCCAGCGCCGCCTCAAAGCTGTCCCAGGCCGACACGTAGGCGGTGGCAGCTTCGTCGGAGATGACGATTGGCCGGTCGTCCGCTTCGCACGTTCCCGGATCGCCGGTGATGGCGACCACGAAGAACCCCAGGGCTAGTATCGGCGCGCCGATAACGGCGATCCCGAACAAGGCGGCGAGGAGTCGTATCGGCTGGATCATCTGCTAGCGGGTGCTACTGATGCCGGCCCGGCAGGCTGGGGACGATCTGATGGGCAGCGAAGGGATGGCGAATGGCGCGGCGCGGTGCGCGCGCTCACTCATCCTCCCCGTCGTCATCGTGGTCATGGCCGACCGACGTTGCGGTCGGCAGAGACACGCCTGCGTGCTCCTCCCCCCGTTGCTTGTCGCGGCGGGGCAGCTTGTCGATGACGCCCCGCAACTGCTCGAGCTGTTGTGCAGCGCCGCCGCCGGCCATATCGACGCCAAGCAGCGAGACGCCGGCTTCCCGTTGCGCCATCAGGTCTTCCTGCGAGGGGTCCGCCGGCGCGGCGCGGAGGACCGGCTTGCGCACCAGGCCGGCCACGCGCTGGATCTCCATCTGCCGGGCGACGGTCAGCGGCGAGCCGGTCGCCTCCACGTAGACGGCAGCGACGTTCAGCGGTTCGACCGTGCGCAGTTGGATGTCGGTGAGGTCGTCGCGGAGGCGCAGGACAAATGACAGGCCGTCCTGCTGGAGCGTGGCTGCGGGCGCGCCGTCGGACAGGGCGACGAAATCCACGCCGGTTCCGTCGAGCGCAGCGATGTCGGCATCGTCGGCTACCATCACGCCGCACGGGCGTCCGTCGGCGGCAGCGATGGCGTCCGACAGCTCCTTCTTGTTCGGGTTGCCGCTGAAGAGCAGCGCGTCCGCGCCGGCGGCTGCGGCCTTGGTGGCGGCGTCCTGCCAGCTCTTGCCGGCGAGCGCGACGAGCAGCATCGTAGCCGGTCGTTTCGCCTTGCCCGAGCCGAAGCCGAGGGCGGCCGGTTCCCCGTGTATCGCGCGCTTGATCAGATCAACTAGCTTGGCCATGACGTCCCGTCGACCTCGCTGGGGTGTGCCTAGCCGCCGCGTTCTTTCTTGACGGCCTCTATCAGCGGCTTCATTACCTTATTGAAGTCTTCCACGATGCCGAAACGCGACGTCTTGAAGATGTTGGCGTCGGGGTCCTTATTGATCGCGACGATATTCTTCGCGCCCGAGCAGCCCGCCGTGTGCTGGCTGGCGCCCGAAATCGCAACCGCAATGTAGAGCGTAGGGCTGACGATCTTGCCCGTCAGACCGATCTGCTCCGCAACGGGGCGCCAGTCTAGGTCGCAGACGGCGCGGCTGGCGCCGATCGCGGCGCCGAGGACGCCGGCCAGCTCCTCGATGACGTCGAATTGCTCCGGTCCGCCGATGCCGCGTCCGCCGGCGATCACGATGTCTGCGTCCTCCAGCCGCACGCCCTCCGCTGCGGCGCCCTGGCGGTCGGTGACCTTGACTCGGACGGCGGCGGAGTCGATTGCCACCGCGACTGCCGTCGTCTGGCCCTGGCGCGACGCATCGGCTTCAGCCGGATCCTGTGACTTGGCGCGGACCGTCGCGATCTGCGGGTCGGACTGGACCGCGTTCACCGCGCGGGCGTTGCCGCCGTAGCACGGGCGTGTGGCGTGCAGGCGTCCGCCTTCGATAGCGAGCTCGACTGTGTCCATGATCACGCCGGTGCCCAGCCGGAAGGCGAGGCGCGGCGCCAAGTCGCGGCCCATATCCGTCTGGCCGAAGAGCGCGATTGGCGCAGCGGCCTGCTCGTTCACGGCCAGCATCGCCTGCAGGTAGGTGTCCGTGTTGTAGTCGGCGAGCTGCGCGTCGTCGACGACGAGCACCTCGTCGGCGCCGAGCGCGATCGCGTCCTGGGCGTTGGCCTGTACGCCGGAACCGATCAACGCGCAGCCAACCGTGCCGCCGTCGCTCAGGCGCCGCGCGGCGCCCAGCATCTCGGCCGTGATCGGCGCCAGCGCGCCGTCCGCTACCTCTCCTACGACTAGAATTGCGTGTGCCATTGCGTTAGCTCCTCATCTCACTGCTACCGGAGCCTTGCCCCGGCGGTCGCAACCGGGGCGACGCCCCGGCGTAGGCTCGATTTCGTTGCCGGCTAGATCAGCTTGGCCTCCGCCAGCGCCTTCGCCAGGTTCTGGGCCTTCTCTTCCGGCGTGTCGCCTTCCATTATCAGGCACTCGACGTCGGAGACCGGGACGTAGAGGCGCTCCAGCGTCAGCTTGCGGGCATCCGCTCCGAGCTGCGAGGCGTCGAGGCCGAGGTCTGCGGCTGACCAGACGGTGACTTGCTTCTTTGCGGCCTGCATGATCTGCTGCAGCTTGGGATAGCGCGGCTCGCCGAGCTCGTTGCTGACGGTGACGACGGCGGGCAGCGCTGCCTCCACCGTCTCGTAGCCATCCATGAGCACTCGCTCGACGGAGAGCGTGCCGTCGCTGACCTGGACGTCCTTGCAAATCGTAAGCGCCGGCCAGTCGAGCAGCTCGGCGATGCCGGAGCCGCTGACGCCCATATCCCAGTCGACGGCCTGGCGTCCGCAGATCACCAGGTTAGCGTCTTCCGCCTTCTTCACGGCTGCCGAGAGCACGAGCGCGACCTGGTACCAGTCGAGGTCCTCGAAGAGCGGGTCGGTGAGCAGTAGCCCCTCGTCCGCCCCCATCGCCAGGCTGTGCTTGATCACGTCGCGAGCGCCTTCCGGGCCCATGCTCATGATCGTGACCTTCGCGTCGGGGTCGTTGTCCTTCAGGCGCATCGCCGCCTCGACGCCGATAGTGTCGAATTGGCTGGGAACCGGCGCGACGCCCGCAGGGGGCGTTACGACTTTCGTTGCTTCGTCGATCTTGAAGCTGGACGGCGGAATGTCCCAGTCCTGCACCTGCTTCACGCAAACGATGATATGCACGGGATGCCTCCTCCTTTGTGTCGCGTGGTACCTGTCAGATGCGCTCGCCTGGCATCCGAACGTTGGTCGCCACACGGAGTTTGTGAATCTAGGCGCGAACCGTGCATAACATATCGGATGGTGGGCGCTGTGTCCAGCCGAGGAGGTATTGCTAAAATGCTGGTACACTATACTCCTACGCAGAGGCCTAAGGAGGCGGAGAGAGTTGTTCACATGAGCGAGGAATCGACGGCGAGACCACCCGCGGCTGCGGGCGATCGACCGCCGGGGCACGAAGACCCGGTACAGGAAGGGATGATCAGCGCCCGGACTATGCTGCGCATCATCCTGGTGCTACTCACGCTCTGGACGGCGTTCTCCGGTCTGGCGTTGGTCTTCTTCCAGGGCGCCGCGGACGCCACGATAGGAGGCGGCTTGGACGGCGGTGAGGGCAAGGCCGCGCAGCGTCTGTTGGGCGTCCACCTGCTGGTGCTGGCGCCGATCTATGGTCTGCTGGTCTGGCGGCCTATCGAGTACCACGCGCTGCGCTGGGTGCCGTACGCTGCGCAGGGCGGCGTCGTCATCGTCACCGCGTTCGATATCCTCGCGCTGGACCGCGACTTCCTGGACGGGGCGCTGCCCCTGTTCGTCGCGGCGACGTTCCTCGTGCTGCTCGTCTACGTTTGGTGGGCCGGCCGTGTGCCCGAGCCGGAGGATGATGAAGAGGAGGACGCTGACGTGGCGGCGAGGGGCAAGCCTAGAGCCGATGGCGATGCTGTGTCAGGCAGCTCTGAGGCCAAGGTCGAAGACGAGGAGCCCGGCGACGATCGGGACTAGGGCTGACTCGCGCCACGCGCGAATCAGCTTCAAGAACGCGCGGTAACGCACGTTCTTGGGCTCTGCCCCCGGGTCGCTTCGTGCCAATCTGATCCTGGCCTAAGCGAAGACTTGATTAGGCCTCCCACGCCGCCGCGGCCTCCGCGGCCGTAGCCAGCACGTCCGCTGCGTTCGCAGCCGCGTCATCCGCCGCCGCGAAGTCCGGCGTCAGCGCGAAGACCTTGTCGAAGTTCGCAGTCGCCGCCTCGTCGCTGACCCTCCCTGCGATCGCGATGACGGGCGTGTCCGCCGACCGGGCGTCCGTGGCAACGCCGGACGTCACCTTGCCGTAGCCGCTCTGGCGATCGAGCTGCCCCTCGCCCGTGAGCACCAGGTCGGCCCCTCGCAACCTCTCCACCAGCCCGGCGGCGTCGGCGACGACGCGATAGCCCGGCCGGATGTCCGCGCCGCAGAAGGCCACCAGACCACCCGCCAGCCCGCCCGCAGCGCCCGCGCCCGCAACGCCCGTGAGGTCGACACCGATGTCGCGGCGCACAACGTCTGCGTAGTGCGACAGCGCGGCGTCTAGCGCGCGGGCATCGTCTGCGCCGGCGCCCTTCTGCGCTCCGTACACAAGAGATGCTCCCTCTGGGCCACAGAGCGCGTTCGTAACATCGGCTGCGACGACGACGGCCGTCTTCGCCAGCCGCGGATCGCGTCCCGAGACGTCCACGCGTGCTAGGCGGGCCAGCGCTGCGCCGCCTGACGGCAGGTCGGCGCCGTTTGCGTCCAGCAGGCGTGCGCCGAGGGCGGCCGCCATGCCGGCGCCGCCGTCGTTCGTCGCGCTCCCGCCCACGCCGATCAGTATTTCGCGATAGCCCGCGTCGAGCGCTGCCAGCATCAGTTCGCCTGCGCCCGCCGTTGTCGTCCGGCGGGCATCGCGTTCGCGCGGCGTCAGCAACACCAGGCCTGATGCGGCGGCCATCTCGATGAAAGCCGTCTTCCCGTCTCCTGACGCCCCCCAGCGGGCGTTGATCGGCCGGCCCAGCGGGTCGTGGACGCCTGCCTCGTGGTACGTGCCGCCTGTCGCTTCCACCAGCGCGGCGACCGTGCCCGGGCCGCCGTCGGCCATCGGCAGCAGGTCGAGCTCGGCGTCGGGCAGCGCGCGCCGCACGCCCACGGCGATCGCTTCGGCGGCCTCGCGGGCCGTCAGCGTTCCCTTGAACTCTTGCGGTGCGATGAGGATGCGGGTCATGGCGAACTGATCGTCCGCGCTCTACCGCCGGAGGATTCCCGGCGACGGGATCCGTGCGAGGAACGTGTCGATCTCCTCCGAGCCGAGTGTCTTCGCGACACCGGCGTAGACAAGCCCCCCGATGATGGTCGCGCCGGCGATGGCCAACGCCGAATCGAGCAGGCGGCTAGTGTCCAGGTGACCCGCGGCGTGCAGCAGCACTAGGTAGAACGCCACCGCTTCCACCATGATCAACGCCGCAACCAGCGTGTGCCCTACAGACCGGCGCAGCACGCGAATGTCCAAGCCCGGGATGCGGCCGCGCAACGCCACGAAGAGCAGCAAGACCTCGACGATCGTCGCGATCGAGACGGCTAGGGCAAGCCCCTTGACTTCCAGCGGCCCGGCGAGCGCGGCGCTGAGCAGCAGGTTGACGAAGAGTGCGACGATGGCGAACGTCACCGGCGTGCGCGTATCGCCGAGGGCGTAGAATGCGCGGCTGAAGATCTCGATCGCTGCGTGGGCGACGAGACCAATGGCGTAGAAGATCAGCGCCGCCTGCGTGAGGTCGGTCATAGCCTCGTTGAATTCGCCGCGCTCGAAAAGCAACGCCACCAGCGGACGAGAGAGCACCATCAGCGCCAGGCTGGCCGGGATCGTGAGGAAGAGGATCAGCCGAAGGCTTCGCTCCAGCGTGCGGCGCAGCTCAGTGTGATCAGCAGCGGCCTGTTCGGCCATCGTCGGGAAGACGGCGGTCGAAATCGCCATGCCGAACAGGCCGAGCGGCATCATCAGTACCAGCCAAGCGAAGTTGACGGCAGAGATCGCTTCGTCGCTGATCGTCGAGGCGAAGAAGATGGTGATCAACAGGTTGAATTGCACTGCGGCCAGTCCCAGCACGCGCGGCGCCATCAGCCTGCCGACCTCCCGCACGGCGTCGTCGCGCCAGTCGGCGATCGCGCGGTACCGCATACCGATCATCGCCAGCGCCGGCGTCTGGATCGCAAGGTGCAGTCCGGCGCCGACGACGACGGCTATCGAGAGCGCCTCGACGCTGTCGAAGGCGACGGCGCCGGCGATTATCGAGAGGTTGTAGACGACGGGCGCGAACGCAGGGAAGAGGAAGTGGTGGCGCGCGTTGAGGATGCCCATGAACATACCGCTGGCGGCAAAGAGGATCGGCGAGAGCATCATGATGCGCGTCAGCTTGATTGCCAGGTCGCGCTCGCTCAGGCCGGGCGCCATCGCCGGCACCAGCAGCGGCGCGAATAGAAAGCCCAAGACTGCGAACGCGATCGTGGCTATCACGATTAGGTTGAGGACGGAGCTCGCCAGCTTCCAAGCCGCCTCTTCGCTCTGCTGTGTGAAGAGGCGGGCGAAGGTGGGGATGAAGGCGCTGCCCAGCGTTGCCCCGGCCAGGAGCTGGAAGATGAGGTCCGGCAGCCGGAAGGCCACCCAGTAGGCGCTCAACTCCGGGCCACCAAACGCATCTGCAATGGCGGCGCTGCGCAGGAGGCCGAGCAGCCGGCTGGCGAGAAAGCCGGCGGAGACGATCGCGGCGGCGGTCGCCATGCTTGGCCGCTCGAATCGGCCCGCGGCTTCGCGTCTAGGCACGGGCGGGACGTCCACGCGGCTAGTATGCCGGAAGTCGCAGGTGGGCGCGAGGTCGGGTTAACCTAACGGTTCCGCAGCGCTGTAGCTAGACACAGGCCGGTGGCTTGGCTACCATATGCTAGTCTCCAATCAGGTTCGCGCACGAGGAGTAAATCGTTGGCCCACGTAAACCATCCAAAGTCGGCCGCCAAGCGCCACCGCCAGTCTCTGCGGCGCGGCGAGCGCAACCAGGCGCGGCGCAGCGCTGCCCGTACGGCCGTGCGTACCGCGCGCGAGGCGATCGCAGCGGGCGATAAGGATGCCGCCGCGATCGCCGTCCACGCGGCAGTCGCTGTGCTGGACCGAACGGCCCAGAAGGGCGTTATCCACGACAACAACGCCGCCCGCCGCAAGTCGCGCCTGATGCACCAGCTCAACACCATTGGCACGGAAGCTGCGGCGCCGGTCGTCCGCAAGAAGAAGGCCGCGAAGCCTAAGGCCACCCGCGCCAAGAAGAGCTAGCGGACCCCACGTTTCTTCCAACCGTACCGCGAGTGACCGCAGCCGCAGCTAGGCCCAGGTCTAGGTGATGCGCGCGCTCGTCTTCCATGAGCCGAAGAGCATCAGCGTCGATGACGTCGCGCGGCCGCAGCCGCAGCAGGGCGAGGCGCTTGTTCGCGTCGCGGCGGCGGCCATTTGCCATTCGGATATCCGCGTCTACAATGGTCTCAAGCACGCCAAGCCCGGCGTGATCCCCGGCCACGAGATCGCCGGCGTCGTTGAAGAAGCCGGTGATGGCGTGCGCGGTGTCGCGGAAGGCGACCGCGTCGTCGTTTGTCCGATCGTCGCCTGCGGCCGCTGCCCGTTCTGCCTGCGCGGCCTGCGCCACCGCTGCCAGGAGCGCCAGACGCTCGGCTACGATGGCGACGGCGGCCTCGCCGAGTACGTTCTAGCGCCGGCCTCGCTCGTGGCGAGCGGCCACCTGCTGCCGGTCCCGGACGGACTCGCACTCGATAGGGCCTCCCTGACCGAACCGCTGGCCTGCGTCCTCAACTCGCTCGAGACGTGTGCGGTCGGGGCGGGCGCCAGCCTCGTCATCATTGGCGGCGGCCCCATGGGGTTGCTCCACCTGCTGCTGGCACGGCATCTGGGCGCCGGCAAGGTGATCGTCAGCGAGCCGGAGGAAGAGCGCGCCAACGTGGCGCGGCGGCTCGGCGCGAGCGCTGTTATCGATCCCGCGCGCGAAGATCTCGCGGCGGCGGTGAGGGAGCGCACGCAGGGGCTGGGCGCGGATGCCGCCGTTGTCACCGCGGGGCTGGCCGACGTCGTGGCGGACAGCCTGGCCTGCGTCCGGCCGCTGGGCGTCGTCAATCTCTTCGCGGGCTTTCCGCCGGAGACCAGCGTCCCGTTTGACCCCAACGTCGTCCACTACGCGGAGATCCGTCTCACAGGCAGCCAGAACGCATCGCTGGATCAGTACCGCCGCGTGTTACAGTTGCTGCCCGGCCTGCCCGAAATCGACGAGGTGACGACGCACCGCTTCCCGCTGGCCGAAGCCACCGAGGCCTACGCCGTGCGGCTGCGGGGCGAGGGGCTGAAGTCGATGGTGGTGATGGAGTAGGGGCGCGCCGTCTGCGCCGGGGCACTGAGTGCGCCCTGCGGCCGTTGCGCGTCAGAGACCTGGAGTCGATGACGGTGACGGGCCAGCGGTTCACACAGCAACCTGTAGTGCGTGCGGTCGCAGCGCGCACTACACGGCGGTAGCGAATCTACCGCCCGTGCGCCTCGACGGCGAGGTCGCGCGCCAGCAGATCGGCCCCCAGCACGACGACGATATCCGCCTTCTCCGCAGTAATGAGGCCGGCGTCGGACGCGCTGCCGTTGCGGATCTGCGCCTCGTCGACATCTAGCAGTCCTGCCAGCCGCTCCACGGTATTCCGCTTACCGGAGAAGTCGATGATCTGCGTCTGCGGTGGGAACCCCAGTGTGTCCGTCGTCTGCATATCGATGGCGTCGCCGGCGAAACCGAGGCTGGTAAGGAACGAGGCTACGCGGTTGCCGAGGCTCACGGAGCTACTCTGTACTTCGACGATGGCGCTCTCCGCCGAGAGCTTCTGGTCGCTGAAGAGCGCCTCGATGATCTGCTGCACGATATCCTTATCGATGAGAAGCACACTCTCACCGAACGGTGTCATGTAGTCGACGGCCGCGACGGCCAGCGAGAGCGCAGTGATGTGCGCGGGGTCGATCTGTGCCGCCAGCGCAGCGTAGCCGGGGGCTTGGATGTCGTTGATATCGGTGTCGATGGCGTCCAGGTAGCGGTCCCAGAGCCCGACGAGGCTGTCGACGCTGACCAGCCGCCGTTCGAGCGCCTTGTCGATCGCGGCGAATATCACCTGCTGTTGTCGTTGAATACGCGAGAGGTCGCTGGAGCCGTAGCGTGTGCGGGAGTAGTCGAGGGCGGTCTGGCCGTCCATGTGGTGCTCGCCCTCCGCGAAGGAGAGCGGGTAGAAGTCGCCGGGTAGCTCCGTGCGGGAGTAGGTCGGGTCGTAGACCTCCTCCGCGACGTAGACGTCGATCCCACCCAGCTCGTCGATCATGTCGACGAACGCCTCGAAGTCGATGATGACGTAGCGGTCGACCGGTATGCCGAAGTTGGTCTCGACCACCTCCTTCACCAGTGCCGGGCCGCCCCCGTCATAATCGCGGGTCTCGCCTGTGGCGTAGACGGTGTTCACTCGGTTCTCGAAGACATCGCTGCCCTGGGGGAACGGCACCTCGACCCAGGAGTCGCGCGGGATGCCGAGGATGCCGGCCGACTTGCTTTTGGCGTCGATAGTGAGGACGAAAATCGTGTCCGTGCGCGTCGGCGCTTGGCCTTCGGACGGACGGCGGTCCAGTCCCAGCACCAGGATGTTGATCGTCCCCTCGGGATCGTCCTGTTGCACGCCGGGCAGCGCCGGCAGGCCGCCGATGCTCTGTCCGGGGAGGAACAGCGCGTCGAGGCGGCTGACGACGATCAGCGACAGCCAGGCCGCTGCAACGAGCAACAGAAGCCCGGCGGCAACGACGATCAGGCGTTGGCGCAGTTGGGCGTTGCCCGTGGAGCTGCCCACGGAGCTGCCAGATGAACTAGAGGGGAGAGGCTCGGACACGTTAGCCTGACCGTAGCCAACCTCTCGATCGTCTGTCAAGAATCGTAACGTATTGCCGCAGCCGCGCTTACTAAACATAATTAGGAAGATAGGAATCTGACATAGTAATACCGATTTCGCATACCGTATCTTGTTATTGTCATGTCGCACCCCAACATCTTGTATTTGGTGGTGAGATAGGTTATGCTGGGCCCAGCAACGTACGCGCAGCAGGCTGTGCGAAGGAGGGTGTCATGGCGTCACCGTACATTCACGCGGAACGGCAGTACACAGAGCGACCGTGGTTGGGGATGGCTGCACTGGTGGCCGTGCCCCTGTTGTCTCTGGTGCTGGTTCGTATGTTCTGGTCCGGCTCCAGCCTCTGGTTCCTCGCGGTCGGCATCATTCTGATCGGCGTCGCGGGCATCATCTTCCTGGCGCGCCGCACGCAGGATCAGACGTACGTACGCAATACGTTGGCGTCGGAGGATTCGCGGCTGCCGCTGGTGCTGACAGGACTGGGCGTGCTGTTCTTGGCGATGCTGATCCTGCCGAACTACGCCGGCGACGGCGCGTCGCCGTCTTCGCTGCCCGCACAAAACGAGCCTTCCACAAACAACCTGGCATCCGGCGTGCAGGGCATAAGCGAGGCTCCGGTCGGGCAGGTCGCCGTCGCGCCGCCGGCCGTCCAGTTGCCGGCGGCGGCTGCGGAGCCGGAGGCGGTGGCTGGCGAGACGTACGTCGTCCAGAGCGGCGATACACTCTGGGACATCTCCCTGACCTTTGGCACCAGTGTCGATGAAATTGTCGCCGCCAATTCGCTGGCCGACGAGGCCGACATCAGCATCGGCCAGGAGCTGCTGATACCTCTGGCCGGCGACGCGGGCGGTGCGGCCGAGTAGCGGCCCTCCGGCCTACTCGTGGATGCGGCGCTCACTGCACGGCGTTCCCGTGACACGTCTCCTGGCTAGCGTTATCCCAGGTGTGCCTTGAAGAACGCCAGCGTGCGCTCCCAAGACGTCTTCGCGGCGGCCTCGTTGTAGGCGTCGGGACGGGTGTCGTTGAAGAACGCATGGTCCGTCCCGTCGTAGATGTGGAACTCCACGTTCTTCCCCAGCGACGATAACTGTGACTCCAGTTCGCGCGCGGCCGCCGGGTTGGCGAAGTCGTCGTTTTCCGCGTAGTGGCCGAGGACCGACGCCTGTACGTTCGCAAGGTTGGGCTGCGCGCCGGGCAGCACACCGTAGTAGATGACGCAGGCGCCGATCTCCGGCTTGAGGCTGGCCAGGTAGAGCGATAGCCCGCCGCCCATGCAGAAGCCGACGCAGCCGACCGAGTCGCCCGTTGCCGAGTCGAGGCCGGCCAGATAGTCGACGGCGCCCGACATGTCCTTCGCCGCCTGGTCGATATTGAGGCCCATCATTAGCTTGCCCGCCTCGTCCGGTTCGGCGGTCGTCTCGCCGTGGTAGAGGTCGGGCGCCAGCGCGACGAAGCCCTCCGCGGCCAATCGGTCACAGATGTCCGTGATGTGGGGCACCAGCCCCCACCACTCTTGGATTACGATTACGCCCGGTCCGCTGCCGCTGGCCGGTTTGGCCAGGTAGCCTTCGGCCTCCTGTCCGTTGCTGGGGAAGTTGACTATCTCGCCTGCCATCGATTTCGCCTCCTATGCGATTGGAATGCTGCTGGATGTTGCTGATCTGTCGCTTGCCGGGCGTCGCTCACACGTCGCGACACGGCGTGCTACGAGACGGCGACCTTCTTCGGGATCTTGACGAAGCGCTTGAGAAAGGTCAGCATTGTCGCCGCCGTCTGCCGCCCGTACTCCGGCTGGGCGTCGAACGCGTGCGGCTGGTTGCCGTAGGTGTGCAGCTCCACCGCCACGCCGGCTTCCTCCAGCGCCTGGTACATGGCCACACTCTGGCTGTGCGGCACCACGTCGTCGTTGGTGCCGTGGATCAGCAGCGTTGGCGGAAAGTCCGGCGTGACGTAGTTGATCGGGCTGGCGGTCTTCGCAACTTCCGCAGCGTTGCCGAACCCCGCCGAGGCTGCTATCGGCTCGGCCTCACCGCGCTGCATCGCTTCTAGGTCGGTCGGCGGGTAGATAGCGAGGACGGCAGCGACGTCCGTTGGCTGCTCCGCGTTTCCTCCGTCGCCCTCGAACTCCGGGCTGCCGGGCGTGCCGGCCGCCAGCAGCGCCAAGTGGCCTCCGGCAGAGTTGCCCTGGATGACGATGCGGGTAGGGTCGATTCCGAGGCGGTCGCTGTTGGCGCGCATCCAGCGGATGGCGGCCTTGACGTCGTGGATCTGGGCCGGCCATGGCGCTTCGTCCAGCAGGCGGTACTCCGTGCAGACGCAGACGTAGCCTTCCCGGCCGATCAGCACACCGTAGCCGCGGAGCTGCGTGCGGTCGCCGTTGCGCCACGAGCCTCCGTGGACCATTAGCACGGCCGGCGCGTTCGATACGTCGCCCGGCGGCGTGTAGACGTCGCAATTCAGGTCGCGGCCGCCGCCCGAGCCGAATACCACGCCTTCTTCTATCGTGACTCTGCCGCGTTCTGGGTTGCTCATCGGATCACCGCTCTCCTACGTGACGCTGGTTGGCCGTCGCCTGCCGTGGCATGCAGGTTCCTGCCATTGTAGTACATCGCACGTCCTGTCGCGCCGCAGTTCGGTAGGACGCCTAAGGTCACCCGCCGGCCGGCCGGCTGCCGGTCTTTGGCCGGCCTGCAGCCGGTCTTTGGCCGGCCCTAGGCCTGGAAATGGCGCTCGAAGTAGCTGCCGACCGCGTCACTGACGGTGTCTTCGCGCCCCACCCAGAAGTGGTCGGCGTCCGGCACGATCTCCATCTCGACCCCTGCGGCCTCTGCGATGATGGCCAGCCGGTCGGCAGGCGCGAACGTATCGCGTTCGCCGGCGACGAGCAGGGCAGGGCAGCCCCAGGCGACGCGCAGGTCGCCGTACGCGACGGGCGGCGCTATCAGGGCCAGCGCACGCAGGTCGCCGCTCGCCGCTTCAGCGGCCGCCATCGCCCCGGCGGAGTAGCCGATCAGCCCGATGCGGCCTTCATCGACCTCGCCGAGCGATACGAGGTAGGCGAGCGCGGCGCGGACGTCGTTGGCGTAGGCCGGGCCGTCCTCGTACGGTCCCTCACTGCCGCCGGCGCCGCGCACATTGAATCGCAGCGCCGCGTAGCCGCGTTCGGTCAGGCCCCTGCAGGCGGCCAGCACCACGTTGTTGTCCATGTCGCCGCCGTGCTGCGGATGCGGGTGGCAGACCACGGCCGCCGGTGCGGGCGCCGCTTCAGGCAGGTGGAGCACGCCCTCGAGTGTGAGGGCATTGCTTCGGAACGTGACGCTGCGAGTGGTTGCTTCTGGCATAGGCATATGGATGGGCGCTAGTCGATTGGCGGTGGGGGCAGGCGTGTGCCCGATTTCGTCTCGTAGGCGTGGGCGGCGCGCAGCACCGTGCGTTCGTCCCAGCGCTTGCCGATAAGTTGCAGCCCGACTGGCAGCCTTTCGTCCGTCAAGCCGCAGGGCACGGAGATCGCGGGCTGGCCCGTGAGGTTGAACATGCCTGCGAGCAGCGTCAGCCCCAGCGTCGGGTCGTCCGTCGTCACCGAGTCGATCGTAACGGCGGTGCTCACAGTCGATGGCATCGCCAGCAGGTCGAGACCGTCCAAAAGCACGTCGTCGGCGTCACGGCGCGCCTGGTCGCGTACGTTGGCGCCGTGGATGTAGTCGGTGGCCTTCATGTCGAGGCCGGCCTGGAGGCGCTGGCGTACGATCTCGCCGATGTCGTCCGCGCGCTCCTCCATGTGTTGCTTGTGGTATGCAGCCGCCTCCGCGAGCAGGACCTGGCTGGCCGCCATCCAGTAGTGCTGGAGGATCGGCAGCTCGATCTCGCGCGCGACCGCGCCGAGATCGGCCAGCTTTGCGATAGCGGCCTTGACCAGCTTCGTTGTGTCTTCCGCCGACTGCCCGTAGGCATACGACACGGGCACGCCAATGCGCAGGCCGGCCAAGCCGGCGTCTAAGTCGGCCGTCCAGTCCTCGACTGGCACATCGGCCGACGTCGGGTCGTCCGGCTCGTGGCCGGCGATGGCGTTCAGTACCAGCGCGCAGTCGCGGACGGTGCGCGCCATCGGGCCGACATGGTCGAGCGAGGTCGAGAGCGGGATCACGCCGTTCAGGCTGACGCGGCCGTACGTTGGCTTGATGCCCGCGACGCCGCACAGCGACGACGGCGTACGGATCGAGCAGCCGGTGTCGCTGCCCAGCGCGGCGTAGCAGAGGCCGGCAGCGACTGCCGTCGCGCTGCCGCTGCTGGAGCCGCCGGTGATGCGGTCGGTGTCCCAGGCGTTGCGCGCCGGGCCGTAGTGGTCGTTGACGCCCGTCGCGCCGAGCGCGAACTCGTGCAGGTGCGTCTTGCCGATAATGACGGCCCCGGCCTCGCGCAGCCTGCGGACGACGGACGCGTCCTCGTCCGGCACGTTGTCGGCCAGTATCTTGGACCCAGCGGTGGTGCGGACGCCCTTCGTCGCGCAGAGGTCCTTGACGCCGATAGGCACGCCGTGCAGCGGCCCGCGATAGTTGCCCGCGGCGATCTCATCGTCGGCGGCGCGGGCCTCCGCCAGCGCGGACTCGGCCATGACGGTGATATAGGCGTTCAGCTTCGGGTTCAGCCGCTCGATGCGCTCCAGCAGCGCGGCCGTCACCTCGCTGGCGCTGACGTCCTTTCGCTCGATTCGTTCGGCGATTTCGTACAGCGGCAGGTAGTGGAGGTCCGTAGCAGTCGTCATGAGGCTCCTTTTGTTGGTCCGCGGGGGAGTATAGCAAACGTTCTAAGAAACGGGGCGCCCGGTTTCTGCTATACTCGCGCCACTTGCGGGCTCCAGACCGCGAGCCTTTGGCAGGAGGCGGCACATGCACCTGTTCTTGAAACCGAGCGTTGTCCTGCTGGCGGCGGTGTTGGTGGGCGTCGTCGGCCTGACGGCGGCGGGGGCGAATAGTGGCGGTGCTGACGTCTCACGCGGATCCTCTTTGGTTCGTGCCTCGCAGGTGCCCTCGGAGCAGGGAACCGGTGTCGGCCAGGGCGTCATCAACGCACTGCAGCAAGATGGCAACGTCGAGGTCGATGTCGCCCTTAGGGTGCCAGGCGCAATTGCGGGAGGTTCCGCCCTCAGCATCGACTCGCTCAAGATAGAGGTTTCGGGCTTGCGCGACGGCGTGCTCGATGGGCTAATGCCCAGCGAATTCCAGCTCGGCCAGATGTTCGCCGCGATACCCGCCTTCACGGGCACGGTAACTCAGGCTGGCCTCGAAAAACTGGCCGCGCACCCGGACGTGGTAAGGATCGACCTTCCTGTCGCGGGCGGCGCCCACGTCGCGCAGATGCTGCCGTTGATCGAGGCGGATGGCATGCATAGCGCCGGCTACACCGGCGAGGGCGTCACGGTCGCTGTTCTGGACAGTGGGCTCGACACCGATCACACTGACCTCGGTAACGACCTTGTTGGCGAAGAGTGCTTCAACGACTGTGACAACCTGACCGACCGGCAGTCGGGATCAGGGGCAGCCGAGGACGACCATGGTCACGGCACCAACGTCACGGGCATCATTACGTCCACAGGCACGGTGAGCAATCTCGGCATAGCCCCGGACGCTAACGTTTTCGCCTACAAGGTACTAGACGCAAACGGACACACGCCCTCCCTCACCGCGACGGTCGTTGCAGCGCTGGACGACATAATCGCTAACCACCCCGAGATTGATATCGTCAACATAAGCATCGGGACCGATTCACTCTTTCAGGGCAACTGCGACAACTCGACTGCCTTCAACGTCATCGCTGCCACCGCCATCAACGCCCTGCGCACGAATGGCGTCACAACCTTCGTGTCGGCGGGAAACGCCGGATCAGGCACTGGTATGAGTTCGCCCGCATGCATCGCGAACTCCATCTCCGTCGGCGCGACCTACGACGCCAATGTCGGCGGGCTCACGTTCCCGGACTCTGGGTGTACCGACGCGACCACCTCGGTTGACCAAGTCACCTGCTTCTCGAACAGTAACTCCACGACCGACATCTTCGCCCCCGGTTGTCGTGCCACGTCGACCGGCCTCGCTAACGGCACGTCGACCTACTGCGGCACAAGCCAGGCGTCGCCGGCCAGCGCAGCCTGCGCGGCACTCTTGCTCGAAGAGACCCCGTCGCTCACGCCAGCGCAAATTGAGTCGCGGCTTGAGACCAGCCCCGTGTCCGTGACTGACGCGACGAATGGCCTGTCCTTCCCGCGGATCGACTGCTTTGCGGGCGCTACGCCGACGCCAACCATCAGCGTAGATTCTTTCACAGCCGGTGTAGGGTCGGTCGGCAAAGTCGAAGTCATGGCTCTTAGCGTGTCACCTCCGGGCTTGGGCGCTTGGAGCATTGATGTTAATTATGACCCTAGCGTTGTGTCAGCCACTTCCTGCACGGCGATGCAGAGGGGCGTCTGCAATTCACAGTTTGCTTCTAGCATTGTAAGGTTCACCGGCGCTTCGTTCGGCGGGCTTGAAGGTGACACTCTTCTCGCAAGCATAGGGTTTGAATGCAATAGTGAAGGTGTCAGCGATCTAACGTTAGTGCTCAACGTCTTAGCAGATGCGACCGACGGGAATCCACAACCACTAATAGCTGCGATCCAAAATGGAACTCTTGCTTGTCAAGCTGCGACGCCCACTGCCACGGCCGTTCCTCCCACGACCACTCCTGCGCCTACATCCACGTCAGTGCCCACTCTTACTCCAACCGCTGTAAGCACGCCGACACCTACTGCGACCCCCGCCCCAACGAACACGCCTCAGCCCACGTTCACACCCGTCCCAACCTGGACGCCCGTCCCCACGTGGACGCCGGAGCCGACGTGGACGCCCAATGCGCCGCCCACCGCCACGCCGAGGCCGACATCGACGCATACGCCGGTGCCCCGGATGTCGCCCGGCGACGCGAGTTGCGACGGGGTGATCAACCCGATTGACGCCACGTTCATCTTGCAGTGGTGGGCCGGTTTCTTCGCCAGCCTGCCGTGCGCTGGCGGTGCCGACGCTAACGGCGATGGAGCCGTAACCCCCGTAGACGCGGCCATTATTCTGCAGTACTACGCTGGGTTCATCACGTCGCTGCCGCCGTAGGGCAGCTCCGGCCGCTGGGCCGTTGACCAGCCGTGATATAATACCTGCACGGGCTAAGGAAATGGAGGCGGCCCATGAAAACGATACGACGTTCCAGCGCCCTATTGCTGGCGGCTGTGGCAATTGCCGCGGTCTTCTTCGCGGCGATCCAGGGGACGGATACCGCGCGCTCCGGCGCGCAAGCTGAGATGGCGCTGGTCGTAGACCCGCATGGCGAGCGTTGCAGCACTGTCTGCACGATCCCCCTCGGCGGCACGTTCACGCTGGCCGTCGAGATCGTCGAAGCGCCGGCGGGCGGCTACATCGGCGTGCAGTCGTTCATCGACTACGGCGACAATCTGACGTACGACGTCCAGGCACGCCCGATCGAATCGGAGATCGTGTGGCCAGAATTGGAACCGCAAGTCGCGGTGAAGGCGTCAACTGGGCCAGGCTTGATTACCCACGGTGGGCTGAGCACGATTCTTCCCCCGTTTCCGGTGAGCACGTATACTGGCAGCTTCGTCGAGCTGGAGATGTCCTGCTCGGCAGGCGAAACGAGCACTATCGTTGACCTGCTGCCGTATCGCGATTTCCAGGCAAACACGAGTGGCTCGGCGTTTGCCCTGCCCGGCGGCCGCGATATCGCGGTGGTGCCTGGCGACGCATTGCAGGTCGACTGCGGCGCAGGCGGCCCGCTCGACACGCCGACGCCAATACAACCGCCGACGGAGACGCCGACGCCTTGGCCAACGTTGCCCATGCGCACGCCACGCCCACCGGTGCCGCGCGAACCGTTTTCCCCTCCCGAGGGCGGAACCGGCCCGGCGATAATTATTCCCCAAGGGCCGACGTTCCCTGGCGATGGATTATTTGTTCCAGTAGGCGACAGCCTTCTGCTTGACGACGATCTCCTGGGATTCCTCGATATCACCACGACTGCTGCCGTCTCCTGTCGCGCGCCGGCCACGGCGAATGATGCGGCTATTATCCTCCACTGGCACGCTGGTCTGATCGGGGGCGCGCCCTGTGGACCTGCGCTGGACGTGACGAGTGACGGAGTCGTCGACTCACGGGACGCCGCTGTCGTGATGCAGCATGCGGCCGGTCTCCTCGCCACGCTGCCGCTATAACCCCACGCCACTAGCTGCGGGCTATACTGGGCCGTGGCCGCGCAGCATCTCCCGTCGCAGGCGCGTCGCGCCGAGTTTCTCGCCGGGATGCGCGGCCAGCTACCGCTGCTCTTCGGCGTCGCGCCGTTCGGTATGGCCTATGGCGCCTACGCCATCGAAGCGGGGCTGTCGGGCGGGCTGACGCAGGCGATGTCGGCCATAGTCTTCGGCGGCGCCAGCCAGTTCGTGGCAGTGCAACTGATCGCGTCCGGCGTGCCGGGCGGCATGATCGTGCTGGCGACGCTGCTCGTCAACCTGCGCCACATGCTCTACAGCGCATCGCTCGCGCCCAGCGTCGAGCAGCTCGGGCTGCGCTGGCGCTGGCTGCTGGCATACCTCCTCACCGACGAGGCCTACGCGGTATCGATGACGCGGGTCGCGCGCGGCGTCGATGGGCCGTTCCGCCACTGGTTCATTCTCGGCGCGGGGTTCGCGCTGTGGGCAACGTGGCAGGTGACGACCAGCCTCGGCATCTTCCTCGGCGCGGCAGTGCCCGATAGCTGGTCGCTCGACTTCGCACTGCCGCTGACATTTCTTGCGCTGCTGATGCCGGTGCTGACGAGCCGCGCCGCGCTGGCGGCTGCCGCCGTGGCGGGCGTTGTTGCCGTCGCCGGCTTCGATTGGCCATACGGCGTCGCGCTGGTGGCAGCGATAGCCGCGGGTCTCGTCGCGGGCGTTGGCGTCGAGCGGGCGCTGGGCGGCGCTAGCGGCGAGCAGGTGTCGGCGTGAACCTCTGGCTGACGGTTGCTGGTATGGGCGCGGTGACGTACGGCATCCGGCTCTCGCTGCTCGTCTTCGTCAGCCACACGTCGTTACCGGCGGCCGCCCGCGACGCGCTGCGCTTCGTGATGCCGGCAGTGCTGCTGGCCATCATCCTGCCTGCCGTGCTCTACGTGGGCGACGACAAGACGATCGACCTGTCGCCCGGCAACGAGCGGTTGATCGCCGCCGTCGCCGCCGCGGCAGTCGCCTGGGCGACGAAAAACGTCTGGCTAACGGTGGGGTTAGGCATGTGCGCACTGTGGGTATTGCAGTGGGCCACATGAATGAGACATAATCTAGTTGCCGATACTGGTAATATGAATGTTATGCAGGCGCTCTTGAAGCCTGTCTTCGGCCTGGTGGTTTTGGGAGCGCTGGCAGCGCTTGGCTTATTGGGCCTGGGACTCTCCTCAACGCTCAGCAGCACGGACGACGTGAGCGCTGGCGCTGTGACGCCGCTCGTTCACGTCAGCCCAACGTTCCAGACGGTGGCCGCGGGCACAGACGTAATCGTCGAGATACGCGTCGATAACGTCATTAGACTGGGCGCCTACGAATTCGAGCTCCAGTTCGACTCTACCGTTCTGACTGTCGATGGCGTAACAAGCGGCCCGTTCTTAGGTAGCACCGGTCGCAGTCCAAGCTGCTTTGGCCCCTCCGTGATCGGCGACGCGTTTAGCTTTGGCTGCATCACCTTCAGCTCGCCCCTCGACGGCCCGACGGGCGACGGTCTGTTGGCGACCGTCCGTTTCACGACGAGCTGTGGGGGTTTCAGCGAACTGAACTTCGTTCGGCGACCCGGTTCAGCCGACCAATTGAATCTGACGGACTCGGATACCGATAACACTCCCATCACGCCGGTCGATTC
The DNA here is from genome assembly GCA_029262675.1 of Chloroflexota bacterium. Taxonomy (GTDB): domain Bacteria; phylum Chloroflexota; class Dehalococcoidia; order DSTF01; family RBG-16-68-14; genus JADFKB01. The sequence continues at coordinate 166,459 of JAJCYW010000020.1, forward strand.
ACAGGACGGCAGCGTGACCGTTACCGGTGGCACCACCTGCCCGACGCCAACGCCGACGCAGACCGCAACGCCTAACACGACGCCGACGCCGACACCGACCGCAACGCCAACAGCGACCGACACGCCAACGTCTACTGTCACACCTGGCGGTCCGACGCTGACGAACACGCCGACGTCCACGAACACGCCGACGCCGGGCCCGGTGACACCGACACCAACCGCCGGCGACCCGACCGCGACTCCGTCACCCGGCACGCCTGCTCCGTCTCCGACTCAACATATCGCCGCCACGTGGACGCCGGAGCCGACCTGGACGCCGGAGCCGACGTGGACGCAGGAGCCAACGTGGACACAAGAGCCGATGTCGACACCCAATGGGCCAGGTCCGGCAGTTGCCCTCGCCGGCGACGCGAATTGTGACGGCGTCGTGGATACGCTCGACGCGTTCTTCATCCTCCAGTGGGTGGCCGGGATGGTACCCGCTCTGCCCTGTCCCGCAGACGCGGACGGCGATGCCACGCTAACGATCGTAGACGCGGCCGTGATCCTTCAGTACGCGGCCGGCCTCGTCTCGACGCTGCCGCCGTAGGCGCTGCCGCCGTAGTCCCCGAACGCGCTATCATCGCCGCAATCGAGAGCGCACTCGCTCGCGAACGAGGAGACGAGACAATCGCGTGAACGCTGCTTCCAGCCATCCCAGGCACTCACACACTCGCCGGGCGCTGTCGGCTGTTGGCGTCTGCGTGCTCGTCGTGGCTGGGGCATGGCTGGCTTTCTCTGCCGGCTCTGCATCGTCGGCAGAAGTCGGTCCGGAGATGCGTTTCACGGTGACATGGGGCGGCGGCTTCTGCACGGCCGACGCCTGCGATGTAGCTACGGGCGAGAAGTTTACGCTGGCCGTCGAGATTGTCGAAGCGCCGGCTGGTGGATACATCGGAGCGCAAACGTGGGTTGAGTACGGTGATGTGCTGTCCTACGATCAGGCGGCATCGACGGCGGCGGCCGAGATTGTCTCGCCCGCTTGCTCGCCGCCGCTTTTCCGCGCCAGTCCGTCGGCGACCGGAGTCGGCCACGGCTGCCTCACCGGTTTGTTGCCGCCTCTTCCCGTCACCACCTACGTCGGAGAGTTTGTCCGACTCTCTATCTCTTGTCCCGCCACTCAGGTGAGCGAGCCCGGCCGGCTTGTGGCGGTTGGAGCGCCGGAGGCTGGCACGAGCGGTACGGCGTTTGTGGATGAAGCAGACAATCGTTTCGCGCCGAAGCTCGACAAGGTGACGATCAACTGCGTCGACGGGCTCACGCCACCGCCTACGCTGACGCCGACCGACACACCCACCCTTGCGCCTGGCGAGACACCGCAGCCGACGGCCACACCCACGCCAGGGGCAACGCCATCGCCGACGGCGACACTCGCGCCGGGAGAGACCCCCGCGCCGACGGCAACACTGGCGCCGGGAGACACGCCCCTGCCGACGGCGACGCTCGCACCGGGCGAAACGCCGCAGCCGACGGCGACGCTCGCGCCGGGCGAAACGCCGCTGCCGACGGCGACTCCCGCGCCGGGGCAAACTCCAGCGCCAACGGCGACACTCGCGCCGCCGACATCGACTCCCGCGCCGGGGCCAACCGCTGGCCCGGGCCACCCCGCTGGTGATGCCAACTGCGACGGCGTCGTCGATCCCATCGACTCGGCCTTCATTCTCCAGTGGTGGGCGGGGCTGCTGGTGACGCTGCCGTGCTCCGGCGACTCGAACGGGGACGGCGCGACGACAGTGGTGGACGCGACGCTGATACTCCAGTTCACGGCCGGCCTGCTGTCTACGCTGCCGCCCTAGGGCCGCCTGCCGCGCGGGGATGCCCTGTTGGGCAGCATGCCATTGGCCTTGGTCATCACATTCGCTAGCATGGGATTTCATGACTAACGAAACACCTCCTTCTACGGAGGCCCCGCCTGCGCCGGCAGCCGACGCAATCATCGAGGCGACGGATGTCGTCAAGACGTACGACACCGGCCGCGTCCAGGTTCGTGCGCTGCGCGGGGTCTCGCTCGCAGTAGGCCGCGCCGAGATGGTGGCCATCATGGGCCCCTCTGGCTGCGGCAAGACCACGCTCCTTAATTGCCTGAGCGGGCTGGACGTTATCGATAACGGCCGGATCCTGATCGAAGGCGTCGATATCAACCACCTCTCCGATGACCGGAAGACCGAGTATCGTTCCAAGCGGATGGGTTTCGTCTTTCAGTTCTATAACCTCCTGCCCGTCCTCTCGGCGGTAGAGAACGTCGAGTTGCCGCTGCTCGTCGGTGGTGTCGGCGCGACCGAGGCGCGGGAGACGGCGCTGGCGGCCATGGCCCAGGTCAAACTGACGGACTGGGCTACGCATAAGCCAGCGGAGCTCTCTGGCGGCCAGCGCCAACGCGTGACCATTGCGCGGTCGCTCGTCAACCAGCCTGCTATCGTCTGGGCTGATGAGCCAACCGGCGACCTGGACAGCACCACCGCGGACGAGATCATGGAGTTGATCCTCAGTCTCAACGAGTCGCAGAGACAGACGTTTGTTATCGTCACGCACGCGCGCGACGTGGCGGAGAAGACAGACCGCATCGTACAGATGGTGGACGGCTGCATCGTCGATGAGCAGGTGACGGGCCGCAAGCAGGCGGCTTCGGGCCGCAAGCCGGCGGCTTCGGGCCGCAAGCAGGCGGCGTCACCCCCGTCGCAGGCATAGGGAGCGCGCCATGGACAGCATGTTCGGCGTCTCCATGAACATCATCATGTGGGTGTTGCTGGGCGCGCTGGGCGTCTCGCTCGCGGTGGTCGGCTACGTGATCCTGCGCTCCCGCGTGATGTTCATCATGGGTGTCCGCAACATGCCGCGCCGAATGGCGCAGACGACGCTGATCATCATCGGCCTGATGCTGAGCACGCTCATCATCGCCGCCGCGTTTACCACTGGCGACACGGTCAATCATAGCCTCAGCGCCACATCCTACGACCTGCTGGGCCATACGGACGAATGGATCCATCAAACCGCCGAGGAAGACGGCCCGCCGCGTTCGATTGAATCGTCCGTGCCAGAAGAGGCCTATGATAGCCTGCGAACCGCGCTCTTGGCGGCCGACATTCCCGAGATCGACGGCTACCTGCCGGTGCTGCTGGAGGACGTGCCCGTCATCAACCCCCGCAGTCGCCAGAGCGAGCCCGTCGTCAACTTCGTCGGTCTCGATAGCGAGGGCCTGGAAGGCTTCCCGGACGTCATCTCGATCACGAGCGGCGAGGCGCTCGACGTCGCCTCGCTCGATGCGAACGAGGTTTTCATGAACGAGAGCGCCGCCGACGACCTGGCGACCGAGGCGGGCGACGTGATCCAGATCTTCGTCCAGAACGTACAGTACGAGTTCACCGTCGTCGACATCGTGACCGACACGGTGCTCTCCGGCGTCGGCGATTTCGACAGCAAGAGCGGGTTCGTGACGCGCCTGGACACGTTGCAGGAGCTCTTCCAGCGACCCGGCGAAGTTAACCTGATCCTGCTCTCCAACCAGGGCGGCGTTCGCGACGGCATGGCGTTGACCGATGCGGTATCGGTCAAGGTCGATGAAGTGCTCGCAAACGCCGATCTGGCAGGCGAAGACTTGCGCATGTACCCCGTGAAGCGCGACCTGGTCGAGGGGTCGGAAGAGGCCGGCAACATATTCACGACCTTCTTTCTCATCTTCGGCCTCTTCTCGATCGCGTCGGGCATGCTGCTGATCGTAATGATCTTCGTCATGCTTGCGGCGGAACGAAAGTCGGAGCTGGGGATGGCGAGAGCCATCGGCGCCAAGCGCGGCCACCTGATGCAGATGTTCATGTCGGAAGGAATGGCCTACAACATGCTGTCGGCCATGGTGGGCGTCGGCCTCGGCGTCCTCGTTGCGTTCGGCATCGCCCAGGTTATGCGCACCATCTTCGGAGACTTCTTTCAGATCGAACCGCACGTCACGGCCCGCAGCCTGATCGTCTCATACAGTCTGGGCGTTGTCCTCACGTTCGTCACCGTGACGTTCGCGTCGTACCGGGCGTCGAACCTGAACATCGTCGCCGCGATCCGTGACCTGCCAGAGGCCGAAGTACCCAACTCGGAGGCCGGCTCCGTGCGCGGATTCCTGCGCGGCGTCCTCAATGCCATCATTGTGGTGAGTACGGTTCCCGTCGGTGCGCTGGTCTTGATGCTCCGCGGGCAGTCGTTCGGATTCCCGTCGGAGGAGCGCGATCCGAGCGAACGGATTCCGCTCTGGCCGTTCCTGGTTGTGCCGCTGGCCCCGTTCTACGTGCTCGCGCTCCTCGTCGTGAGGCTCACGCGAGACCGCAAACCAGAAAGTATGGCGACGGGCTGGCTGCTGGCCGGCATCGTGCTGCCGCCGGTGGGACTGGTGCTGGTCGCGCTGCAGGACAGGCGGCGGCCGATCGCGTGGACCGCCGGCTTCGCGACGCTGGGCGTGGCGCTGGGGGCATTGCTGATCCAGGTCGGCCTCGCGAGCGACACGGCGTTTGCGTTCGCGCTCGGTTCGTCTCTGGTCGTGTTTGGGTTGGCGGCAGTCCTGGCGTTCTTCGGCCTGCCGGACCGGCCCGTCTACACAGCGATGGGCGTCTTTCTCGTCGTGTTCTGGGGCTTCGTCGCGGGGGCGCGCCTGGAGTTTCTGTTCGGCCAGTTGGACGGCGATATGGAGATGTTCTTCTTGAGCGGCGTGGTGATGGTGACGGCGTCGACCTTCGTCACTGTCTACAACGCCGATATCGTGCTGGCCGTGCTCTCACACGTGGGCGGCTTCTTCGGCCCGCTCCTGCCGGCAATGAAGACAGCCGTCGCGTATCCGCTCGCCAGCCGCTTTCGCACTGGCATGACGATGGCCATGATCTCCCTTGTCATATTCGCGCTCACGATGATGTCCACTATGAACCTCAACTTCGAACGCCTCTTTCTTGCGGACGACGCGCGCGGCGGGTGGGACGTTGTCGTTGTGGAGAACCCGAACAACCCGATCGCCGATCTGCCCGCCGCGCTGGAAGCGGTAGATGCCACGGCACAGGAGAGCTTCGCTGCGGTTGGCCGCCTGGACATCGCGCGGGAGTCGCGCGTCGCTCAGGTCAACCTAGAGGAGACCAATTTCGACGAGTACCCCGTAGTTGGCGTCGACCAGGGCTTTGTGGCGGGCGGCAGCGTGCCGCTTTCCGCCCGCGCCGTCGGCTACGAGAGCGACCGCGACGTCTGGCAGGCGCTGGCGTCGCGCCGCGACGTCGCCGTCGTCGACCGCTTCACCGTCGAGAGCGGTGGCTTCAACTTCGACGGGTCGGGTTTCAGCATCTCCGGTATCGATCCCCAGGCGACTGAGTTCGAGCCGATCCGGCTGAAGATCCGCGATGAGATTAGCAGCCTCGATGCCCAGGTGGAGGTGATCGGCGTCATCGAGCTGGGGGCAAGCGCCAGCTTTATCGGTGTGTACGTTCCCGCGGACGCGTTCCTCACGGTGTTCGGGAAGCCGTTCGTGTCGAGCCACTTGGTGGCGTTGGAGGACGCGGGCGAGTCGAAGACGATTGCGCGCGAGATCGAGGCGGCACTGCTCACGGGCGGCGCACAGGCCGATTCGCTCAAGGAGCTGATCGACGATCAGCAGGCGTTGAGCAGGAACTTCTTCCTCCTCATGCAGGGCTTTATGGGGCTCGGCCTCTTCGTCGGCATCGCCGCCGTGGGAGTGATCGCGTTCCGCACCGTCGTCGAACGGCGGCAGCAGATTGGGATGCTGCGTGCGATTGGCTACAAGCGCCGCACCGTGGCCCTCAGCTTCGTGATGGAGTCGTCGTTCGTCACCGTGCTCGGCATCTCTTCCGGCGTTGGCTTAGCCGTCTGGCTCTCCTACTTTCTGCTCACCAGTGACGAGTTTCCCACCTCAAGTGCCGGCTACGTGATCCCTTGGCTCCAGATCGGCATCTTCAGCGGCCTGGCGTTCCTGGCATCGCTAATCATGACGTACATCCCGTCGCGTCAGGCCGCCAGCGTCCCGATTGCGGACGCGCTCCGCTACGAATAACCACGAACCGGTGAGGAGGGAGTCTGCGCTGCGATACAGGCGGCCTCGCCGGCAGCGTGCCGATTGCAGACGCGCTCCGCTACGAGAAGGGCTGCTCGCTGAGGCGAGCAGCCTGTAGTTGCCTGCTGGCAACTACTGGTGCAGAGGCGACAGGGGCCGGTCACTCTCTGGCGGCAGTTGCTGGCCGAAACCGCAGCTTCCGCGTGCCGCCGGAAGGTAATCGGACTCTGTTGTGGATTCGGGAGAGGCCTCCAGTTCTCGCCAGGGAACTGGAAGCTGTTGCCGTCAGGCAACAGCCCTACTCCGGCGTCAGCGCGTCGAGTTCGTTGAGGACGAGATCGATCAGGCCGGGGTCGGCGTTGTCGATCGCGCGCTCCACTGCGGAGCAGATGTCGTCCACCGCATCGTCGGAAGCGTAGGACGCCAGCTCCCTGCACGATGCGAGCAGGTCCTCCCGGATGTCGTTGGGTAGGCTGCCGATGTTCTCGCCGTAGCCCTCAAGGTCGGCCTGCAGATCTGCGCGCGCCGTCTCGAAGGCCGCCGGCGCGTCCGTGCCGTCGGGGTTGGGAGTGGTGTCGCCGTTCGAGTCACCGCCGCAACCGGCGACGATGCCCGCGACGGCGGCCAGCGCGACGATGACCGGGGCGGCACGCCACAGCTTCATTGAGCCGTCCGCGCCGCGACGCCGTAGAGCTGTTCGCGCAGGTCCGGGACGATGCCGCCGCCGTCCAGGCGGAGGTGGCGCAGGTTGAAGTCGTCGTGCTCGACGGTGATAGTGGCGCCGTCCAGGATTGCGCCGTCCGGCAGGTCGAGCTTGATCACACCGCTGGCACCGGTCTGCGCGCCCGCTAGCTCGCGACCACCCGCCTCGCTGACGGTGACCGTCGCGTCGTGCACGGGCGGATGCTCGCCACTCTCGTCGGCGTCGTTGTGGCGGACGGTGACGCGTACCGTGCCCGCCGTCTCCCGCGAGACGTGGACGTCTAGGTCCATGAAGTAGGCCCAGCATTCTGGCGTCTGCACCTTGAAGCCCTGCTTCTCCAGTAGCGATATCTGGTCGGCGGCGAGCTCCGTGTCGACGGGCGCCATGCCGTGGTCTGCCGCGATGATGAAGACTGTGCTCTCGTAGAGGCCCGTGTCTTCGAGCGTGCGCAGGATCCGGCCGATGCGCCGGTCCGTCTCGTCGAGCGCTTCGCGCTGCATCTCGTGGTGGGGACCGAAGTCGTGGCCCGCGCCGTCGGTGATCATGAACTGGTGGAAGGTGAAGACCGGCGGGGGGTGGCTGTCGTCCGTGAAGAGGACCAGCGCCTGGGCGGTGCCGCGGTTGTCGATCATCGAGCTGGTGCCGATGCGGTCGATGCCTTCCATCCGCCAGCGAGGACTGATGTCCGGCGCAGCCTCGTGCGTAAACGCGCGCAGCCGGTCACGGTCGCCAATCGTGCGGCGCTCCAAGACGGTGTGGTCGGCATCGCGGCTGCAGGGCTCGTGGATCGTTGCCGTGAACGCGCCGTCGTGGCCCTGCCAATCGCCACGCGCGCGGTGGAGCGCTTCGAAGAGCGTTTCGACTTCATTGCCGAGGTAGCGGGCGGTATCGAACGTGTCGTCGTAGGGGCTGACGAGCTGACGTTTCTCGCGCAGGTAGTAGTTGTTGTTGACCAGGTCGTGGTGGCCGCCCCAGCATCCCGTGCCAATGGTGTTGTGGCTGGGCCAGGTGATGCTGGGGAAGTTGACGATGCTGCCGTAGCGCAGCCGGTGGCCGGAGCCGGCGATGCGGCGCAGGTTCGGTATCGAGTCCGGCTCGTTGTCCAGGCGGTCGTAGAGTTCGGTTGCGCTCTGGCCGTCCATGTGGAACAGATACACACGCTCCGGTCTGCTTTTCAGCTCGCCGTGTTCGTCAACGTCCAGGATATCGTCCAGCGGCCGGCCGTCCTGGCGCTTCAGGTAGACGTCGTCCGAAGGCCGGCCGGTGGCGTCGGTACCGCTGATCTTCGGCAAGCCCAGCAGCTTCGCGATGGTCGGCGCGATGTCGACGTGGCGCGCCAGGCCGTCACTGACGCCTGGCTGCACGCCCGGGCCCGCGAAGATCAGCGGCGCCCGCGACTGGACGATATCGAGCGCGCCGTGCTGGCCGGGCTGCGTCTTGTACGCGAAGGTCTTCGGGTTTAGCACCAGGTCAGGCGCGTTTGGGCTATCGAAGAGCTGCGCGATGCGTTCGTAGGCGAGGGGATAGCTGAGGTGGGCGGGCTCGATGAAGGCTTGATTGGCGTCGCCAGTGGGGTGGCCGGAGCGCGCGGCGGCCTCCAGCTCTTCCTCCACGGTCGCGAGCGTCTGCGTGTCCTGGTTCTCGATTGGGTTCTCGCCGATCGTCTCGATGACGGCGAAGTCGTGGGTACCGTTCTCTCCCAACGAGCGCTGGAAGCGCACCATGCCGCGCGTGGCCCAGACTTCGTACGCGCCGTCGCGATAGGTGATGACGAAGTCCGTCTGCTCGCCAACGACGGGGTCGGTCAGCAGCACGTGGATGGCCCGGTTGCCGGTCTCCGCCTGGTTCGCGTCCAGGCCCTGGCCGGCGAGCCGTTCGGGCGGCGCCAGCGTTCGTTCGGCTTCGCTCGTCGTCATGGTGGAGATCCTCCGCGCTGCTGCAGGGTGACGGTGCGTCCTAGTGTACCCGATGCGCGGACGCGCGTCTGCACTACAGCTGCAGCAGCTTCGCGAGGCCGCGCCCGGACCGGAAAGGCCCGACGACGGCCAGGTTGAGGCGCTCTTTCAGGAAGAGCTCACGCGCGACATCTTGGATATCGGCGGGCGAGACGGCATCGATCATCTCAGAAACGTCGTCTATCGTGCGCACGCGACCGGCCAGCAACTCCTGCGCGCCGATCCAATCGGAAACGACGCGGGTGTCCTCCATGCGCAGCAGGATGCGGCCCTTCGCCATCTCCTTGGCGCGCGCCAGCTCCTCTTCTGGAACCGGTTCGTTGCGCAGCCGCGCCAGCTCCTCCAGAATCGCCGTGACCGTCTCACCGGCCTTCTGCGGATCGACGCCCGCGTAGATGATGAAGGCGCCGATGTCTTGCAGGTAGCTTGCGTAGCAGTGGACGTCGTAGCAGAGGCCACGCCGTTCGCGCAGCTCCAGCGCCAGGCGGCTTCCCATTCCTTCGCCCAGCACGGAGCTGAGCAGGCTGAGGGCGTAACGCCGCGGGTGTTGCAGCGGCAGGCCGCGCACGGCGATCGAGATATGGGCCTGTTCAGTCGGCCGGTGCTTCGTGACGGCGCGAGGCCGCTGCTGGCCGTCGACGGCGGGGTACCAGCCGTCCGGCACGCCGGGCTCCCAGTCGCCTAGCTGTTCGGCGGCCAGCTCCGTCACCTGGCGGTGGTCGATCGCTCCGGCGACGCTGAGGACGACGTTGTTGGGCACGTACTGGCGCCGGAGGTAGTCCTTTGCCATCTCTGGCGTCAGGCCAAGTACACTCTCCTCGCTGCCGGCGATGTCGCGGCCCAGCGGTTGGTCCGGCCAGAGCGTTTCGTCCAGCAGCACGTCGACCTGCTGTTGCGGCGAATCGGCGACCATCGCCAACTCCTCCAGCACCACCTTGCGCTCCTTCTCCATCTCCTCGGCGGACAGCAGCGGCCTGCGAACGAGGTCGGCCACCACGTCGATCGCGAGGTCGAGGTGGGCCTGGGCCACCTTGCTGTAGAAGACGGTCAACTCCTTGTCTGTCGCCGCGTTGATCATGCCGCCGACGCCGTCGATGGCCTGTGAGACCTCCTGCGGTGTCGGCCGGCGTTCGGTGCCCTTGAAGCAGAGGTGCTCTAGGAAGTGGGCCAGGCCGGCTTGCTCCGCCGTCTCGTAGCGAGAGCCGGTACCGACGTAGAGGCTCACCGCGACAGACCGCGTCTGGGGCATCGGTGCGGTGACGATGCGCAGGCCGTTCGGGAGCGTCGTCTTGTGGAAGAAGTGGTCGTGCATCAGGTGTGTGTGTCTTAGATTAGTCGAAGCGGGCGGCTCGGCGCATTGTACGGTTCGCCGCGCGGGGCGGTCAAACCAAGCGGCCGGTTGCAGCGCTGAGATCGACGTTGGTATACTCCCTTGGCATAGGAGTGTAGCTCAGTTGGCTAGAGCAACGGTCTCCAAAACCGTAGGTCGGGGGTTCGAGTCCCTCCACTCCTGCCAAGTAGCGTTCAGCCGAGGTGGTGAAATTGGCAGACACGCGGTCTTGAGGGGGCCGTGCCTTCGGGCGTAAGGGTTCGAGTCCCTTCCTCGGCACCAGTGGAGCCCACAGGGCCGGCCGCGGGCCAACTCAAGCGGCCGCGCGACACATCAGCTTGTCGGGCCGGCCTTGTTAGCATCGAGTACGGGGCGACGTAGCCAAGTGGTTAAGGCAGGGGTCTGCAAAACCCCCATCACCGGTTCGAATCCGGTCGTCGCCTCCATCCCGAACAGTTGGACGGGCTCAGAGCCGTTTCCCGGTTCTGGGCCCGTTCTTTACACGCGAGGATGCCGTAGCATGAGCGACCGAGCCCAGGCCGTCCTACGCAGGCTGGAAGACGAAGACCGCACGGATCGCAGCGACGGCACGCCCCAGAGTGGCCGTTTGCGCGCCATCTCGCCGGAGGTCGGACGCTTTCTGCAGATGCTCGTTAAGATCGCCGGCACGCAGCGGCTGCTGGAGATTGGCACCTCCGGCGGCTACTCGACGATCACGCTGGCCCTGGCGCTGCGTGAGACCGGCGGCACAATCACGTCGCTGGAGCTCGATCCCGCGAAGGTCGAGCGCGCCGGACGTAACCTCGCCGAAGCGGGCGTCGATGACATCGTCACGGTACGCAAAGGCGATGCGCTGGCGATGCTGGCGGGCCTGGACGCAGGCAGCTTTGACTTCGTCTTCCTAGACTTTGAGAAGGAGCTCTACCTCTCGGCATTAGAACCGATCGTCCGCGTCCTGGTGCCGGGCGGCCTGCTTGTCGCGGACAACCTGCTCTCGCACGCCGATGACCTGGCGGAATTTCGGACGGCGGCGGAGTCGCACCCGGAGTTGGAGTGCGTGCTGATACCAATACCGCGTGGGGAGCTGTTGTGCCGCAAGCGCCGCGCGTGACGTGAAGGCGCGCCGCGGGTTACTCTGCAGAAGCCAAGGCGGCTGACCCGGTGCCGGGGTGGCGAAATTGGCAGACGCAGCGGACTTAAAATCCGCCGTCCCGAAAGGGACTTGTGGGTTCGATCCCCACCCCCGGCACCAACGCTAAATGAGCCGGCACCCTCATGAAATCGCGCCCAGCAATGTTAGACTGGGCGTTGGCAGCGTGGCTATGCCAGCCAGATCGCTAATGAAACGGGTGATCCTATGATCAGGGCCTTGTGGAGGCGCAGCCCTTGGGCGCGCACGGTGTACGCGCAGGCGCTCTCGACATACGAACGGATCGTGCCGATTCCAGTGCCTCGATACATTCAGGGAACACCGACCATAGACGATGGTGGGCATGGTGCATTTCCCCGACTCACGGCCGAAACACTAGGCAGCGCTGCCGTGTCGCCAGAGACGAAAAAGTTCGTCATCGGCGTACTCAGCAGATTGACACAGATTGAGGAGTTGGAGCTGCAGCAATTGAAGATGCGCGCAGGGCTGGAGAAGTTTGGCGTTCACTGGCGCCACGCGAGCCTGCATACGCTGCTCAGCGCCGCCTCGTACTTCATTCAACCCGACAACTATCTGGAGATCGGCGTGCGGCGTGGCTATAGCGCTGCAGTTGTTGCAGCGATGTGTCCTTCATCCAATATCTATGGCTTCGATCTTTGGATGGAGGACTACGCCGACATCCCCAATCCCGGCCCAGACTTCGTGCGCGGGGAGCTAGTCAGAGCTGGCCATCAGGCCACAGCAACACTCGTATCCGGCGATAGCCGTTCGACCGTTCCAAAGTTCCTCGCCGGGCATCCGGATCTGTTCTTCGATTTGGTCACGGTCGATGGAGTGAAGAGTATCCGTGGCGCCGCGTTCGATTTTGCGCATGCGTTGCCGCGGCTCAAGGTCGGTGGCGTGGTAGCTTACGACGACCTGCCGGTCAAGCCATCGTTGAGGCGTGTCTGGAATCGCCTGGTCTGCGATGATGACCGGTTCGTGAGCTGGGAGTTCCTGGACGGGAGCATGGGCGTAGCGGGAGCGATCCGTGTGAGAGAATAGTCAGCCGCCGACAGCCCGCGACAGCTCGGGCGTCACAGCTTGCACAGCCCCCGACACACATATGCACTGGACAACATGCGGTGGCAGGCCTGGGGTGTGACCTAGAATCCGCCGTTCCGTGAAGGACTTGTGGGTTCGATCCCCACCCCCGGCACCAAATTGGATACGAAGTGATGGGTCTCATGACCAGCCAACACTGCGTTCCACCCGCGTCCGGACAAACGCAGCGCTGACGACAAAGACCGAGCTAGCTACCACCAGAAGCGCGTCTCATGCGGCGGGCGAGCTGCTAGTTGACTGTTGACTCCAACCGGTTGAAGAGATGTTGGCCTTAGGCGAGGATGCCGTGGGCGGTGAGCGGCGGGCGTCGGGCCGCTATTTGTCCTCGTCGTCCGCGAGCATGGTCCGAGTGGCCGCAACGAAGCGCTCCATCAGGCGCGCGAGCAGCGGGGGCTTCTCCATCCATCGGATCGTTGGCTAACGCGAGCGCCTACGCCAGAGACGATGAATATGGCAGAATCCACGCATGTCTACGGAAGCGCCCGTCGAAGGCGAGCGTCAAGAGGACGAAGAAGACGCCGTTCTGCCGACGCAGGCCGTGCTGGCGAACAGCATCCGGGCCTACGGCTCGAAGGCGCTAGTCGTGCTCTTCATCCTCAACGCGATCGACGAGTTCGACCGCGCGGTGCTGGCCGTGTCGCTCGAACGCATCCGCGATGACTTCGGCCTCTCCGACGCGACGGTCGGGCTGCTGCCGCTCGCCGTCATCTTCATCGCGGGGCTGCTGAGCATGCCCGCGGGCAACCTGGCCGACCGCGCGAGCCGGACGAAGATCCTGGCGTTTGGGAGCATCATCTGGGGCGGCGCCGGCCTGCTCGCTGCCGCCTCGATGAACTTCGTCCAGCTCTTCCTGACTCGAGCACTCCTCGGCTTTGGCCAAGGCACGATCAATCCGACGCACGCCAGCCTGCTCTCCGACTACTACCCCGTCAGCATCAGAGGCCGCGTACTCGGGTATCACCGGGCGGCCAATCCGCTCGGCCAGGTGATCGGCGCCACAGTCGGCGGGGCGATCGTGGCCGCCGCCGGCTGGCGCTGGGGCTTCGTCGCCGCAGCGATCCCGGGGCTGCTCTTCGGCATGATGGCGCTCACGCTGCGAGAGCCCCGACGCGGGGAATCGGACCTGAACGCGGCGATAGATAACAATCCCATGCTGGCCGAGTTCCTCAAGGAGCCGACGGACGCGTGGGGGTTTCGCCGGAGCCTCCGCACGATCTTCCAGATTCCGACGCTGCGCAACCTGATCTTCACGAACGCGGCGCTCGGCTTCACGCTGATCGGCATCATCTTCTGGTTGCCCGCGCTGTTCGAGAGGCGCTACGACTTCTCGACGCAGGAGGCCGGCCTGGCGTTCGGTGCGCTGGCGCTGATGTCGTTCTTAGGGACGTGGTTCGGCGGGTCGCTCGCCGACTGGTGCGTCAGACGCGGCTTCTCTTACGTCGCGAATGTGAGTGTCATTGCGGCGACGATACTCGCAATCACGTGGACGGTTGGGTTTGCGATCCCCTTCGCGGCCGTGACGATCGTGCTGTTGGCGACCGGCGCGCTGCTCGCGTCGCTCGGCATCCCCGGCCTGAGCGCGATCGTTGCTGCGTGCGCACCGCCTCGCATCCGTTCGCAGACGTTCGCGGCGTTCGGGCTGGCGCTGGCCGTCTGCGGCGCGGCGGCGGCGCCGATCGCGGTGGGCGGCCTCTCAGAGCTGTTCCAGTCGCAGTTTGGCGTGAACGACGGCGATAGCTTGCGGTACGCGATGATCATCGCGTCGGGTACGGTGATGATGCTCGGGGTGTTGTTCTTGTATCGCGCCAGCCGGACAGCGGCCGTGGACGCCCAGCGCGTCCTGCAGGCCTTCATCGCTGAGCACACCGACGGAGCGCCGGATGCCTCGCCTGAGGACGGACGAAACACATAGGCGGCCAACTGGTGTGGTTCAGTCGGATGGCCGCGACTTCTGGACTCCCTGGAAGAGATGCCGCACTTGAGCGACGATGCCGTGGGCAGTTGACGTCGGGCCGCTATTTGTCCTCGTCGTCCGCGCGCATGGTCCGGGTGGCCGGAGCGAAGCGCTCCATCAGGCGCGCGAGTAGCGGGGGCTTCACAGGCCGGCCGGTGTCGTCCTGCTCGATCTGGTAGCCAATGGTGGAGCGGATCATTGGATCGCGCAGCAGGCGCGGCCCAAGGTCGGCGGGCTTCTTGTCGATGATGGCGAGACGGGAGTAGTCCGTATCGCGCTCGAGGATGAGGTCGCGCATGGACATGGCTACGAGGTTGGTGATGGCGACGCCGTGCCCATTGAATCCGAATGCGTAGGCGACTCGGCCGCCTTTTAGCCAGCCGGCGCACGGCACGAACGTGCCGGTGATCCCGATGGGCCCGCCCCAGCGGTACTCGAACGTGACGTCGCTGAGTTGCGGGAACGTCCAGGCGAAGCTCTCCTCCAGGCGATCGAAGACCCGGTCATCGCGGTCGTACTTGGGATCCGGGCCGTTGGGACGGTAGGGGGCGTCGCGGCCGGCCCACATGAGGCGGCCGTCGACCGTCGGACGGAAGTAGTGAAGGAACGTGCGCCGGTCCTCCATGCCCTCGCGGCCGGTCCAGCCCACGCGCGACCACTGTTCTTCCGTAAGGGGCTCGCTGAGCAGAATGTACGAGTAGAACGGCATGACGTGCCGGCTCAAGGCGGGGATGCGGGCGCTGTATGCGTTGGTGGCAAGGAGCGCGCGCTGGGCCGTGATCTTGCCCTTGGGTGTCGTGACCGTGACGCCCCCGTCCCGCTCCTCGAAGCGGTCCATCGGTGTCTGCTCGAAGACGCGTCCGCCCGCCCGGATGACAGCCTCCTTTAGGCCGCGCACGAGGCGGGCCGGGTTCATGAGCGTGCACGTCTCCTCTCGCACGGCGCAGCGGAACGTGTCCGAGTGCACCATGGCCTGGACATCGTCCTTCTCCAAGAACGTGAAGCCGCTCAGGCCCAGCCCTTGGGCCGTCTCGAACTCGCGATGCACGTGCTCGTCCTGCAGCGGGTTGTTCGCGACGGTCATCGACCCGTTCGGCTGGAGGTCGGCACTAATGCCCTCCGCCTCACACGCGCTGGCGATGTTACGGACCGCCTCCTCGGCCGCGAGGTACAGAGCCGTTGCCTCGTCAGGCCCGACTGCGTCGACCAAGTCATGCAGGCTCCGGTGAATGAGCGGCATCGCGAAGCCGCCGTTACGCCCGGAGGCGCCGTAGCCTACGGCGCTCGCTTCAATGACGACTACGGTCATGGCGGGGTCCGCCTTCAGGAGGTGGTACGCGGTCCAGAGCCCGCTGAAGCCGCCGCCGACGATAACGACATCGGCCGCCATATCGCCGTCAAGGGGGGCGTCGGGTTCGTACTCGTCCAGTCCGAGCCAGTAGCTGCGGGTTGCCAGGTCCTGCACCATAGTCGTCCTCCCGTACGCTGCGTAAATCGGAAGCCGCCCCAGTGTACAGCGCGAGGCGCCCTAGTGTTGGTCAATCCCACGGAGTTTGGGCGCGTGGGCGCGCTTTGCGGCGAGGGCGGGGCGGCGTGGCGCGGGGTCAGGCGGCGGGCACTCTACGGCGGCAGGCTCAGAATGACAAGACGGACGGCTAGGCAGCTTGACAATCGCTGAGTCGGGAGTACAATAGCGGGGTCTGGTGGCCGCCTAAGGCCAAGGCCTTCTTTCTGAATCCCCGCATCGGCTTGGCGGCTAGAGGGGAGCTATCGCATGACTCTGTCCCTGAGCGCGTCCGTAAAGGTCTTCGCCCTGCTCGCGCTCGTCGCGGTGGTATCGGGTCTCCGCTGGCCGTCGGGCTACGGCGGGGCGGCCGCCCTCGCGGACACGGCGATGGGGCCGACGGCCCTTCCGGACCTCGTTGTGGAGAGCATCGCCGATGCGCAGCAGCCATTCGACTGTGTGACCCCAGCCGGCGTCAAGGTCACGGTGCGGAACGTCGGTGGTGGGGCGGCGGTAGCATCGACGACGTTTGTCTCGTCTGGCGCTCAGCACGCGTCGCTGCCGACTCAGGCGCTGGCAGCAGGCGAAGCTGTCACGTTCCTTTCGACCGTTCAAGGGATCCCCTTTGGAGATACCTACACGGCCGAGGCCGACTTCTCAGACAACGTGGCAGAGAGCGACGAAACCAATAACACCCGCGTCGAGTTTCTCTCGCTCGGGACGCTGCCAACCTGCACTCCGACGCCGACGAACACGCCGGCCCCGGTCGGCGGCGTAGCAGAGCTACCGGACGCCGTCGCGTCGCCGTTGTCGTCGGAGACGGCGCAGTCCGAAAGCATGTCGTGGGCCGCTGCTGCCGGGATCGCGGCAGTGTGTCTGGTCGCCGCGGGCGGCGCTGCATGGTACGCGCGGCGGCGGGGGTAGGCGCCGGACGGCCCTCACCCCTGACCTCTCTCCCTCGGGGAGGGAGAGAGGTGGCGACAGGCTAGCGGAGCGATGCTTCGACAGCCTGCCTACCGCGGGCAGGGCTCAGCATGACAGAATGGGCGACTAGGCGGCTTGACAATCGCTCAGGCAGGAGTACAATAGCAGGGACTGGTGGCCGCCTGTAGCTAAGGTACTCCGCGCCCCGCCCAGGCTTGGTGGCCGAAGGGGTTATTATGTTCTCACGGTTGGGTCTGTTGATTGCAGCCGCGACAGTTATCGCGTTGGTAGCGACGGTCGCGGTGCGGCTGCCGCAGGCGACGGATGCGTGGGCGATCACCGCGACGCCAACGCCGGTTGTTACAAATACGCCATCTCCGACGCCTACCCTGTGCCCGGCCGGCAAGGTGCCGGGTGGTGGGGGCGGCTGCGGCACAGCGACACCGACGCCGTTGCCCGCACTCCTGAGCGCGGACCTTATCTGGATGAACGTTGGCGAGCAGGGTGTGGTGCAGGTACAGGCATCGTACATCGACCCGCCGGGGCTCGGCGCGTGGTCGATCGACGTCAGCTATGACGCGACGCGGGTGTCGGTTGCCGCGTGTGTCGCGGAGCAGGGCGGCGTCTGCAACCCGGCGTTCGGGCCGAACACCGTACGGTTCACCGGCTCAAGCAACTCGGGCCTCGTCGGCGCAACCAAGCTCGCCGCGATTACGTTCTCTTGCGATGCTAAGGGCGCCGGTCCGTTGACGCTAAACGTGAATGTGCTTGTAGACGCGACTCCTGGCGACCCGCAGCCAATCGACGCCATAGTTGGCGACGGACAGGTATCGTGCGCTTCACCGCCTCCGGTTGGGGGGGTGGCAGTTGACCGCGAACTGCGCCCCCTGGCGTTGGAGACGAACCAGGCTGACGGCGTGCCGTGGGCGGCTGTCGCCGGAATGGCGGCGGCGGTGAGCCTGATAGCCGCGGGCGGAGCGGCTTGGTACGCGCGGCGGGCGGACTAGCGCGCGGGACGAGGCGCTGGAGTCGATGCATGGAGGCCGCGCGTCATAAGCCTCGCGCCGCGTCGTTGGCGTCACGTGCGAATAGACGTCCAGCGTGAGCGCGATCGTCGAGTGCCCGCAGCATTTCCGAGACAACCACGTCGTTTACTGTCGCCCTTGATAGGACCTCGGTTAGCCGCACTATCGGCCGGGGCGTACGCATGGTGTATGCTTCTTTCGGTCGCTGCTGAGCGGTGGCATGAATCAGCGGGAGGCTGCCGTGTCCCGAGGCCGTGGAGCTACGTTCGTTGTTGTCCTCAGCGCCTGCCTTCTCATTCTTGGCGCCTGCGGCGGCGCAAACGACGATCTCGATCCGGGTGACAGCGGCGCGAATGCAGCGACCATCCTGGTAGCGGGCTTCGAGGATGTCCTGGTGGTGGCCGGCCTGGATCAAGCCACGAACTTCGCGTTCGCCCCGGACGGTCGCATCTTCGTCGAGGGGCAAGACGGAAGAGTCCAGATAGTCAAAGACGGGGTGTTGCTTCCCACTCCATTTGTTGAACTTCCGGCAAACACCTCCGTGCAACGTGGGGCGTTCGGCCTCGCGCTAGATCCGGACTTTGAAGCGAACGGGTACGTCTATCTCTTCTTTACGTACGAACACGACGCGGCTGACCCTGAAGGCCCGAAGACCGGCCGGCTGATTCGTCTCACAGCGGACGGCGATGTCGCAGCACCGGGCAGTGAGGTCGTTTTGCTCGGCAGCGTCGGCGGCGATCGATCACGCCCGTCCTGTGACGACTTCCCCGGCGGCAGCGACTGCCTGCCCGCGGACGGCTGCTGCCATGTCGGCGGCGGTCTTCAGTTTGCGTCGGACGGAACGCTCTTCGTTTCGACCGGCGACGGCGCGGACATCGTCGAGCAGAGATTTCGCACGCAGGATTTGGATAGCCTGGCTGGCAAGATGCTCCGGATCAACCCAGACGGCAGTGCACCGGCAGACAATCCTTACTTCACCGGAGACCCGGCAGCCAACCGCTCCAAGGTTTGGGCCTATGGGCTCAGGGAGCCATTTCGCTTCAGCCTCCAACCGGGCACAGATCTCCCCTTCATCGGCGACGTGGGTTCGCTCTTCTGGGAGGAGATTAACGTTGCATACCCAGGAGTCAACTTCGGTTGGCCCTGCTACGAAGGGCAAGGACGTCTCTACGGCTCTGAACAGCTCCCGTTCTGCGAGGCCTTCTTTCTGGAGGGTCCCAGTGCGGTGGCCCCGCCCCTGCACACATATCCCACCAGCTATCATGCCGTTGTCGGCGGCGACTTCGCTCTTACCTATCCAGCGCCGTACACTGGGGCTTTCTTCTTTGGCGACTGGGCGCGGTTGTCGATCTCTTACCTGACGTTGGACGACGACAACAACCTGATCGATGTGCAGGAATTCGCCACGGGCGCCGGCGGGCCGGTCGCGATAAAGACCGGCCCCAACGGCGAGATCTACTACTTGGCATGGAATACCGGTGAACTCCGGCACATCCGCTGGGCAGGTGACAACGACAGCTCCGGCGACGACTGACGCGGTTTCCAACGAGCGCAGCTACGGCGACGTCGACTCTTCCACAAACTTGGGCACCGTCATCTACATTCACTCCTGCACATTGATAGCATCGACGCGGCCCTCGCTGATGACGTCGTCCCGTGTTCGGCGCCGACCGAATGGACCGCGCGATCGGGGCGTCCGGCCCTTGATAGGCGACCGGAGGCGTTTTACCTTAGAATGAGACGCCAGTTCTGAACTTTGGAGATGGAGGTAGCTGTGGACGCCGGACCAATCATCGCAATGAGCCTCGGCTTCACCACGATCTGGGTGATGATGATCGTGGGCATGATCGCGGTGTGGAGGCTCCGCGACGACGACTGACGCGCCCAGAGTTGGGCTCGGCGCTGCGGTCAAACGCAGTCGCCTACAGTTCGGCTGCCAGCGCGCGCGCGCGGGCAAGGTCATCGGGCGTATTGACGTTGACGTACGAGCGCAGCTCGGGATCGGCGCGGCGGAGCGCCCGCTCGTCCACGTAGTTCACCGCGAGCGCCGATAGCAGTTCCTGCAGGCTGTTGTTGCCGCGGGAGAGCACGGCGTCGACCGCCGTCAGCGCTGTTCGTCGGTACAGACCGGGAAGCGGTTCGACCAGCCCCGCGTTGCGGCCGGCGACGGCGTCGCCGGCTTCGTCGCAGGCGGCCAGCAGTTCGTCGATCAGCGTTGGCACAACGAACGGCTGGTCGCAGGACGCTAGGACCAGCCACTCGCCTGGAAGCCAGCCCAGGGCCGCCTGCAGCCCGCCGAGCGGCCCGGCGTCTGGGACGCGGTCCCTCAGTATCGCAGCGTCGCCGGCGTCCGCTGGCGGCTCCTGGTTCGCACGCAGCACCAACGCGACGTTCGCGCAGCGGCCGCGTAGCGCATCAACAGACCAGCGAGCCAATGATCGCCCCTCCAGTACCACCGCCGCCTTGTCCTGACCCAGGCGTTTGCCGTGCCCGCCGGCGAGTACGGCGGCGGCGATGCTCGCGTCTGTCATCTCGTCGCACCGGCCGCGGCGTGGCGAGGCCGGCGGCGTGCGGCATGTCGGGAGCGGCCCTCGCTCTGAAACTCGATCGTCATCAGTAGTTCATCCTTCGGCGGCATGGAGATGACACGCATGTGAGAGCCATGCTAGGTCGCGTGCCGCGCGCGGTCAAGCACCTTCGCTCCGGCCTATGGCGCGTGTGCGTTACAATTCGGGGCACTATGGGTGCCTTGCCATGTCCGCACTGACGCCTCTCCCATCCCAGCCGCAGGACGCGCCGTGGCCTACTGACTCCTGGCCAGAGGCTGGCGTGCCGCCCAGCGTCGACGCCGGGGCCCTGAACGATCTCCTGGACACCGCGTTCGCGGACCCGCAGCCGCCCACCACCGTCCAGACGGATGACTTGCTGGTCGTCCATCGAGGCCGCATCGTCGCCGAGCGCTACGTCGAGGCATACGGCCCGGACGATCCGCAACCTTCGTGGTCGATGGCGAAGAGCGTGCTCCACGCCGCCGTTGGCGTGCTCGTCCGCGACGGCAGGCTGGACATCGCCGCGCCGGCCGCCGTGCCCGAATGGCAGCAGGCGGGCGATTCGCGCGCGGCGATCACGACTGACTCGCTGCTGCATATGACGTCCGGCTTGCGATTCGCGGAGGACTACGTTGACAGCGATTCCTCCGACGTGATCAAGATGCTCTTCCAGCCCGGGGCCGACGACATGGGTGGATTCGCCGCCTCGTTTCCGCACGACCACCCACCGGACACGCACTTCAACTACTCGAGCGGTACCAGCAATATCGTCGCCCGCATTGTCCGCGACATCGTGGGCCCGAACGATGCCTACGAGGCGTTCCTCCGCCGCGAGCTGTTCGAGCCGATCGGCATGACGACAGCGGAGCCGAGATTCGACGCGTCGGGCACCTGGGTCGGCTCCTCGTATTGCTTCGCAACGCCGCGAGACTTCGCCCGATTCGGGCTGCTCTGCCTGCGCGACGGCGTCTGGGACGGCCGCCGGATCCTGCCGGAGGGCTGGGTCGATTATGCGCGGACGCCCGCGCCTCGCCAGCCGTTCGAGAACGAGCGTGGCTACGGCGCGCACTGGTGGCTGTGGGAGGACGGCCTCGGCACCTTCCTCGCCAGCGGGTACGTATTTCAACTGATCTGCCTGGTGCCCGAGCTCGACCTGATCATCGTCCGCAACGGCAATACGCCGGTCGAGCGCAGGCTCCACGTCGTGCGCATGGTGCGCAAGATTATCGATCTCTTCCGCGCTGCCTAGGCCACCGCCCGCGCCGGCGGTCGAGTGTTACCGGCTGCGGCGCGGCTACCTGGTACGATAGATCCCAGTTGATGGCAGCGTGCGCCGGTCGTGAACCGGCGCGGACACAAGAAATCGGAGGCACGGATGGACCCTGGAGAGACCTTGCAGCAGCTCTTCGCCGGAAAGACCGTGGCGGAGCAGAAGGCGCTCCTCGCCCAGTTGGAACGCGCCGGCGCGGCGGTTTACCGCCACCTTGCGGAGAGCGAGAGTGATCCGGCGAAGAAGGAGGCACTGCTGGCGGCCGCCGGTCGCGAGGACGAGAACGCCGGTGTGCTGGACGCTCAGCTCGCGGACTGAGCTGTCACGCAATCAGCGCATTAGACACGATGGACGAATACGCGGAGGCGAACCGGCGGCACTGGGACGAGGTGGTACCGATCCACGCCCGCTCGGCGCTGTATGACGTCGAGGGCTTCAAGTCCGGCCAGTCGCGGCTGAAACCCGTGGAACTCGCGGAGCTGGGCGACGTGCGCGAAAAGACCCTGCTGCACCTGCAGTGCCAATTCGGCCTCGATACGCTCTCGTGGGCGCGCGAAGGCGCGATAGTCACCGGCGTCGACTACTCGAGCGTCGCGATAGAGGCCGCCCGTGCGCTCGCAGCCGAGACCGGCATCGAGGCGCGCTTCATCGAATCGGACGTGCTCCGGCTGCCCGAGAAGCTGGACGGGACTTTCGACATCGTCTTCACGTCGTATGGTGCGCTGAACTGGCTGCGGGACATGGACGCCTGGGCGGGCGTGGCCGCGCACTTCGTCCGGCCGGGCGGCACGCTCTACCTGGCCGAGTTCCACCCCTTCGCCTCGGTGTTCGACGACCGGCCCGGCGTCACCGGCCTCCGCGTCCACTATCCGTACTTCGCCAGCGGCGAGCCGATCCGCAGCGACGACGACGGCACCTACACCGACCGCAGCGAGAAGATCGAGAACCGCACGACGTACGACTGGCCGCATCCGATCAGCGAGGTGCTCACAGCCATCATCGACGCCGGCCTGCGCATCGAGTTCCTCCACGAGTTCCCCGTCACGCCGTACGAGTTCCATCCGGCGATGGAGCCGGCCGGCGACAACCTGATGCGTTTGACCGAGCACGATGGCTGCGTGCCGTTGATTTACACGTTCAAGGCGCTCAAACCGGTAATTGCCGGTTTGAAGCCGGATGCAGGAGGGTAGGGGACGGTGGAAGCAGTACGAACGATTCTCCTCGTCGTGCCGGAGCTGATGTTCCAGTCGCGTCTGCGCGAGCAGGCCACGGCGCTCGGCTACGACATCGTCCTCGGTGAGACGGATGCCACCGTGGCCGATGGCCTCGCCGCCGCTCCCCAGCTCGCCGTCATCGACCTGCACGCGCTGGGAATCGACTGGCAGGCAGCGGTCGCCGCGGCCGCGGAAGCGGGCGTGCCGGTGCTGGCGTTCGGCAGGCACACGGAGGCGGGCTTGCTCAAGGCCGCCCGCGACGCCGGCTGCGCGCGCGTCGTGCCGCGATCGCAGTTGGTGGCGGAGCTGCCGTCGCTGATCACGGAGACGGCGGACGGCTAAGCGCCAGCGGTAGCGTTCGCCTCCGCGAGAAAGCCGCGTACAAACCAGGCAACTGTAACCACGAGCCCCACACGAGATAGCGCGTGGGGCAACGAGGAGTTTGCCACGGGCTTCCACATGCGCCAGCATGTGGAGCAACCAGATACGAAGAGCCGCGCCGGGGTAGCAATCCGGCGCGGCTCCTCCTTCCGATAGAGGAAGTCGGTTTGTAGTGGCTGGGGTCTAGTGCAGTTGCATCACTGTCCGGAGCTCCGTCGGGAGCGTACGGGTGACGTCGAGCGTCGCGCCAACAGGCGTCTGAATCTCCAGGGTGAACTTCTCGTTCGGGTCCAGCGTCGGGGCCGGTGTGACGCCGGTGGCGACATCGATGAACACCACCTTCAGCTCGCCCGGCTCAAGGAGCGTGTCCGTGTCACCGACGATATCCTGTACCGTGTAGGTCACGTCGTTGTCGACGATGTTGTCGTCGCGGTAGGCGACCACGGTGCGGTTGTTGGTGCCGGTCGGGTTCAGCGGCACCGGCTCACCACCGGCGGTGTTGGCGACGGCGAACTGAATGTCGTCGACGGAGAGCGTGGTACCCGCTGCCGTGACGACGACGCCGCCGCGCAGCTCCATACTGCCTCGCGCCTTCTCTAGCCCTGCGAACACCGTTTCTTTCCCTCGCTCTGCGCTGAAGACACCCGTCGTCAGCACGACGAAGGCAAAGATGGTAGCGACGACCACGAAGGCGATGAGGATGATGGCCGTCTCGAGTCCTGTGATGCCGTGCTCTCCGTGAGCGCGGCGGTTGAGAAGCCTTGCTATCTTCTCCATCTTTCGTTCCTCCTTATGGTGTCGCTCCATCGACGTGGTTCTGCGATGTTCCTCTGTCGCGACCGTCCTTGTCTCTTCTTCTCCCTTGCGGGGCGGTTGCTGTCCTGCAGCGTTCCCGGGCCGGCCCTGGTCTAGAATTCAGACCTGTTCTGCCGTCCTTAGGTGTATTCGCCCGTTTACTCAGAAGTTTGCATTAGGGAAAACCCCGAAGTTTGCGGGGTCCGCGGCCACTAGGCACTGGGCCGCGGAAGGCGGCGGTACGGCTTGCAGGTGTGACCGTTGTAGTTCGTAGGGGGAGTGTCGCGGATCGCTGGTGGTATACTCTCTGCGATGACCACATCTACCACTACATACGAAGTCGTCATCGGCATCGAAGTCCACGCGCAACTGCTGACTAGGAGCAAGATGTTCTGCTCGTGCAGCAAGGACTACTTCGGAACGCCGGTGAACAGCCACGTCTGCCCCGTCTGCCTGGCGCTGCCGGGCGTAATGCCCGTGATTAATCGCCAGGCGGTGGAGTACACCATCATGACCGGGCTGGCCTTAAACTGCACCATTCCGCAACAGGCCAAGTTCGACCGCAAGAACTACCACTACCCGGACCTGATGAAGGGCTACCAGATATCGCAATACGACCTGCCGCTCTGCGAGAACGGCTGGCTCGAAGTCGACCTCGACGGCGAAACGAAGCGGATCGGTGTCACCCGCGTGCATCTGGAGGAAGACACGGCCCGCAGCATGCACCGCACAAACGCCGCTGGCGAGGACTACAGCCTGATCGACGTCAACCGTTCCGGTGTCCCGCTAATGGAGGTTGTGTCGGAGCCGGACGTGCGGTCGGGCAAGGAGGCCCGCCTCTACGTAACGAAGCTGCAGCAGATCCTGCGCTACCTGGGTGTCAGCCAGGCCAACCTGGAAGAGGGCAACATGCGCTGCGAGCCCAACATCAGCCTGCGGCCAGTCGGCCGAGACGAGTTTGGTTCCAAGGTGGAGCTGAAGAACCTGGCCAGCTTCCGCGCGGTCGAACGGGGGGTCAACTTCGAGATCGAGCGTCAAACGGCGCTGCTGGAGAGCGGCCGGCCGGTCGAGCACGAGACCCGCGGCTGGCGGGACGATATTGGCGAAACGGTCAGCCAGCGCGGCAAAGAGATGGCGGAAGACTATCGTTACTTCCCGGAGCCGGACCTGCCGCTGCTCGCGATAGCTCCAGAGTACGTGGAAGAGCTGCGGGCGAAGCTGCCCGAACTGCCCGACGCCAAGCGCGAGCGCTTCGTACGCGAGTACGGGCTCTCGGCCTACGACGCGAACCTGCTGACGGTAGACGGGGAGTGGGCCGGGTACTACGAGGCGGCCGTAGACATCGACCCGGGAGAAAGCGACCGCAGGGCCGCCCGCGCGAAGACAATCGCGAACTGGATGCTCCAAGACTTCGCGCAGGTGGTGAATGCACAAGATGTCGCGTTTGTCGGCTCGGAGGAGAGCATCTCAGTGCGCGTGCCGCCGGCGCATCTAAACCAACTCGTACAGCTAATCGAAGCTGAAACCGTATCGACGACGGGCGCCAAGAGCGTCTTTGCGGAGATGCTCTCCTCGGGCAAGCCGCCGCAGCAGGTGGTGGACGAGCAGGGCCTGACGCAGATCAGCGGCGCGGACGAGATCGGGGCGGTCGTCGACGACGTAATCGCCGCCAACCCGGATGCCGTCGCCGACTACCGGGGCGGCAAGGAGACGGCGCTGCAGTTTCTCGTCGGCCAGGTGATGCGGCAGACGCGCGGCAGGGCGAAGCCGGATGTCGTCGCGACGCTACTGACCGAACGTCTGCGAAGTTGATCTGGCGACTGCGGACCTGCCTAGCGGCTGCGAAGCTCGCGCCAAGCCTGCGCGGTAGGCCGTAACGCTAGCGCCAGGGGAGCCTGCCGCTAAGCCTGCGCAGCAGGACGCAATCTGTTCACGTTTCTTCTCCAGTAACAGCACTGGTGCTATAATCGTCACATGCGGTTCCTCAGGGTCGATCCCAGTCTCGTCAAATGGCTCTACTACGGGATGCACATTAAGCGGTGGCTACTGCTGCTGCTGGTCGGCGTCGCCATCATGGGCCTCGGGTTCGGCTACTTCCTGCGTGAGGTCTATTTCTCCTACACCTTCCCGGACTGGGTCTACTACGGAACGCTGCAGTTCCTGCCCAGGTACGTGCGAGGCGTGCTTTTCGTCGGCTTCAGCGGCGGCCTGATCCTCTTCTCGGTCTGGCAGCTAAATCGGTCACTACTCTCGGCCTTCATACGGCCGGGCAACGAAGAGAGCCTGGTCAACATCATCTACAATCACCGCTATCTGCGGCGCGGGCCCAAGATCGTCGCCATTGGCGGCGGCACGGGCCTTTCGACGCTGCTGCGCGGTCTCAAGGGGCATACGGGCAACCTCTCGGCTATCGTCACGGTCGCCGACGATGGCGGCAGCTCCGGCCGCCTGCGCCGCGATATGGGACTGCCGCCGCCGGGCGACCTGCGCAACTGCATCGCCGCGCTGGCCGATGCGGAGCCGCTGATGACGAAGCTCTTCCAGTATCGATTCGACGAAGGGACCGGACTGGAGGGCCACAGCTTCGGCAACCTCTTCATCGCCGCAATGAGTGAGGTCACGGGCAACTTCGAGGAGGCCGTCCGCGAGACCAGCCGCGTCCTCGCCGTCCGCGGCCAGATCCTTCCTTCCACGCTGACCAACGTCACACTCTCCGCCGTCACGCATGACGACGAGGCGATTCACGGCGAATCGAACATCGCCGAACGCGGCGGACGCATCAAGCAGGTATTCATTCACCCTGACAACGCCAAGGCCAACCCCGACGCCATACGCGAGATCCTCGACGCCGACATGATCGTTGTCGGCCCCGGCAGCCTCTACACCAGCGTGCTGCCCAACCTGCTCGTCGACGGCATCAGCCGCGCGATCGAAATGTCCAAGGCCCTCAAGATCTACATCTGTAACGTGGCGACCGAGCGAGGCGAGACAGACGCGTTCTCCGTAGGCGACCACTACCGCGCGCTCAACCACCATATCAGCGAAGATCTCTTCAACTACGTCGTCGCCAACAGCAACATCGATTCGGCCGGCCTGCCGGAGGCCTGGCACTCCGAGCCTGTGCGCATCGATCACGCGGCGCTGAACGGTGCATCCATTGTCGCCGCGGACGTGGTTAGTGAAGATAACCGCTACCACCACGATACGAAGAAGCTTGCGTCGATCCTGATCGGTCTCTACTACCAGAGGCGAGAAGTGGAGCGGAAGCCTTCCGAGGCGGAAGCCAAAGGCGCACGCCATGAAGCTGCGGTATCATAAACGCGCAGGGCGCGGGGCCGCGTACGTATTAGGGGGAATTTGAACCGTCATGGACTTTGAGAGCTATCTAAACCTGGCCCAGTTGCTGATTTCGATCGTGCTCGTCATTGTCGTGCTGATGCAGACGCGCGGCGGCGACATCGGCGCCGCCTTCGGCGGCGGTGGCGGCGGCGGTTCCTCTTTTCGCACGCGCCGCGGCCTGGAGAAGACGCTGTTCCAGCTCACCATTCTCCTCGCCGTCATCTTTGTCGCGATGTCGGCCGTCAGCGTCCGCTACGCCAACTAGCCGCCCTCTTCCCGTGGCCAAACCAGTGCGCAGGCGATGACGAGCGCCGTTCGGCCGCGCTGGCCGCTCCTGGTCACGCTCATAGCGGGCGTTGGCCTTGCGTTTGCCGTTTCGTACTTTCCCTCAGATTCCTCGGACGGCGACGCAACGGCCCGAGGCGGTACGTACGTCGAAGGCGTGGCCGGCGAACCGGCCGCCATTAACCCGCTCTTCGCGGCGTTCAACGACATTGATGGCGACCTCTCGTCACTGGTGTTCGCCGGCCTCGTCCGCCTCGGCCCGAAGGGCAACGTGCAGCCCGGCCTGGCCGACACGCCTACCGTGACGCCGGACGGCCTGCGCTACATCTACGAGCTGCAGCCGGGACTCACGTGGCACGACGGCGAGCCGCTGGACGCCGCCGACGTCATATTCACCGTGCGCGCGATTCAGGACCCGGATTTTGCGGGCGATCCCGTGCTCGCCGATCTCTTCCGCGATGTCGAGTTGGAAGCGACGGATGACCGCACCGTGATCATGACGCTGCCGGACCCCTTCGCTCCATTCCTGACTCGCGGCGCGACCGTGGGTATCCTGCCGGAGCACCTACTGGGCGACCTCTCCGCGCGCGAGCTACGTGAAGCCGCTTTCAATCGCGCACCAATCGGAAGCGGCCCGTTCCGGCTGGCGGAACTTACGGATGCGGAAGCCGTACTGGAGCCGTTCGCCGCTTTCCACGCGGGCCTGCCGTACTTGGAGCGTCTGGTCCTACGCTTCTATCCGGACGATGCCGCGCTCCTCAACGCCGTGACCAACGATGCGGTGGACGGCGCGCTGTTCCGCCCCGGCATCGGTGACCGTGAACTCGAATCGGTCAACGAAGACGACGGCTGGGTGCGCCGCGTGCTGCATACCACTACGCACAGTCTCGTGTACCTAAACGGCCTTTCCGCTCCGTTCGACGACCTGTTCGTTCGCCGCGCCCTCCAGCGCGGACTCGACGAAGCCGCACTGATCGAGACTGTGCTCGCCGGGCAGGCCGTACAGCTCGACAGCCCGATTGTGCCCGGCCTTTGGGCGCACGCCGGCATGCCGCGGTCGTACGCCTACGATGATGCCTTCGCGAGGACGCTGCTGGACGGGGCTGGCTGGCTGATGGTCGATGGCATCCGGCAAAAAGACGGCGAGCGGCTGGCGTTCGGGCTGGCAGTCAGCGACGACCTCGCGCAGGTCGCCGTCGCGGAGGAGTTGGCGCGCCAGTGGCGGGAGCTGGGCGTGGAGGTCTCGCTTCAGGTCAGCGGCGCTAGTCAGTTCGTGGAGGACGTGCTGCTGTCGCGGGCGTTCGAAGCGGCGCTGGTCACTGTCGACCCCGGTCCCGACCCGGACCCGTACCCGCTGTGGCACAGCTCGCAAGTCTTTGGCAACGGTCGTAACCTATCCGGGTTCTCCAACGCGGATGTGGACAGGCTGCTGGAGAACGGTCGCCAGAGCTCTTCCGTGGCGGACCGGGCGGAGGCCTACCGCCTCTTTCAGGAGATTTTCGCCAGGGAGCAGCCGGCCGTGTTGTTGCACACCCTGACCTACCAATACGTGACGCGCGCGCAACTGCAGGGCGCTAGCCCCGGGCTGCTGCTCAGCCTCAGCTCCCGATTCGACGACGTAGCAGGCTGGTTCGTGGAGTCTGGGGGCCAGTCGGCCGTCGCGGACTGAGTACGTGCCCGCGCCTGCCTTGCGGCCGGCGGCGGCCCGGCCGTAGGATCGGGTGGGCGAGTGCGGGCCGGGAATGCGCTCCGCCGGCACTGCGTTCCGAAAAGGCGCCGCCCGGTTCATGGGAGGAAGACGATGACGAGTGCAGATCAGATCCCCTCAAAAGCGGAGTTGCTCGCGGCGCTACGCGACAGCGGAGAGGAGGCGCAGGCAAAGCTGGGCGCGCTTCCGGCCGAGAGGTTCGAGGACGGCCGCTACGAAGGCGGCTGGAATGGCCGCCAGATCCTGGCGCACGTGGCGTCCATCGAATGGACCTACCCGCGGCTGCTCGACATCGCGAAGGAGGGGGAGCCGCTGGCGGAAGATGCGCCGGCGCCGGTACTGCGTCAGGACGCCAAGCCGGCCGAGGACGGCAATCCGACGCGCACCGCGCGCGGCGGCATCCTTAACTACAACGAGCGCCAGGTGGCCAAGCGCGCCGAGGCGACTGTTACCGAACTGCTGGATGAACTCCGGCGAAATCGCGGCGCGACTATCGCCGCGGTCGAGGCGGTGGACGACGAGCTTCTGCGGACGCCCATCACGTCTGCCGGTGGCATCTCCGGTGCGCTCAGCCAGGTCCTCTTCGGTGTGGCGGTCCACCACGTGCGGGGCCACATCGACGACATCGTCGGTCCGGCCTAAGGCCGCCGCCCGATGCGCATCGTTTTCATGGGCTCTCCGGCGTTCGCGCTGCCCACGCTGGAACGCCTCATCGCCAGCGAGCACGAACTCGCGGCCGTCGTCACGCAACCCGATCAACCCGCCGGACGCGGTCGCCGCCTGCGGCCGCCGCCGGCGAAGGAACTTGCGCTGGAGCACGGGCTCAGCGTACTCCAGCCGCCCAACGTCAACGCAGAGGCGTCGCTGGCCGCGCTGCGGGAGCTGGCGCCGGAGACGGTCGTCGTTGCCGCCTACGGCCAGATTTTGAAACAACCGCTGCTGGACATCCCGCGACGAGGGTTATTGAACGTTCACGCCTCGCTGCTGCCACGCCATCGCGGCGCCGCCCCTGCCACGGCCGCCATCCTCGCCGGAGACGCGGAGACTGGCGTCACGATCCTGGAGATCGTGCTCGCGCTGGACGCCGGGCCAATGCTGGCACGGCGGTCGCTGGCGATTGACGATGCGGACACGACCGGCAGCCTCAACGCGAAGCTGTCGCAGCTCGGCGCAGAGCTACTGATGGAGACACTGCCGGTGTGGTCGAGCGGCGAGATCACGCCCGTGCCGCAGGACGACGCGCTGGCGACGCATGCGCCGTCCGTACAGGCCTCGGACGCGGTGATCGACTGGTCCGTGCCGGCCGTCGACGTGTGGAGGCGCGTGCGGGCCTACGCGCCGTGGCCTGTGGCCAGGACGACTCTGGCAGGCCAGCCGCTGCGGATCTTGAAGGCGCGTCCGTTGGATGTCGCGCATGCCGAGCAGCCGGGCACCGTGTTCGCGCTGCCTGAGGGCGTCGATAACGGTGATGGCGCCGGGTTCGCGGTGAGCTGCGGCGCCGGCGCGCTCGCCGTCGTCGAGGCGCAGCGCGCCGGGAAGCGCGCGCTGACGGGCGCCGAGCTGCTGCGCGGTGTGCGCGGATTGATCGGCTCGCGGCTGGGAGAGTAGGCGCCTCGCCGAGCGCCAGCGAACCAACTCGCAAACGCCCCTTCCGGGAGGAAGGGGCGTCGCAGTTTCGAGTTCGTGCGGGAGTGGCTGGCTAGTTGGACTGCTCCGAATCCGCGGATTCTTCGGCAGCGCCTTCCTCGCCCTCTTCGCCTTCGCCCTCTTCGCCTTCCAGGCCTTCTTCACCTTCCAGGCCCTCTTCTACTTCTTCTTCCTCAAGCACCAGCTTCGGCGGCGAGACCTTGACGACCACCTGGTCGGGGTCAGCCAGCACTTCGACGCCGGCAGGGATGTCGAGGTCGCGCACGAAACGCGCGTCCTCTAGCTCCTCGAGGACCGAGATGTCGACCACGATCTGCTGCGGGATCTCCGCCGGCAGCGCCTCGATCGAAAGCGTGTCCAGGCTGTGCAGCAGTACGCCGCCGTAGATGGTCACGGCGGGGGATTCGCCGGTGAGGACGATCGACACATCGGCCGTTAGCTTCTCGGTCAGCGAGATCTGGAAGAAGTCGATGTGGACCAGCTCATCCGTGATCGCGTTGCGCTGGACGCCGCGCATCACGACAGCGCGGGCATCTTTCTCACCTTTGATCTGGAGGTCGATGATGGCGTTACGGCTCGCCGTCTTGAGCAGGCTGGCCAGGTCGGCGGTCTGAGCCTGCAGTGCCAGCGACTCGGTATCGCGGCCATAGAGGTGTGCGGGGACGATCCCCTGCTTGCGCAGCGCCTTCACTTTCTTGCCGGTGACTAGGCGCGGGTCTACCTGAAGTTGGACATCAGCCATGTCGCTTCGCTGTTCCTCTCACTTACCCCAACGCTCCTCAGCGGTCGGCGCCCCGCCGTCATCGTGCGGGCGGCCTCCTGCCTGGCGTATCGCTTCGTGCTTGGGTCTTGCTTGCTGCGGAGTCAACGTAGCAGAGGCGAAAAACCCCGTCAAGCGATTGTCACACACGCTGCCTGCCGCCGCTAGCGGTCGCGCGTGACGACGCGTAGCCGCCGCCTCCCGCGGCGCCCGATCACGAAGAAGCGTACGAGGACGATACCGGCCACGAAGCCGCCGATGTGGGCGAACCAGGCGGTGCCGCCGGTGACGTCTGCTGACGCCAGCGACGCGACACCGCTGAAGACCTGGAGAAGGAACCAAAACCCGATCAAGAGCACCGCCGGCACCCGGAACGGGATCCAGAACAAGATGAAAATTGGGAGGATGGCGGAAACCGTCGCCCGCGGGAAGAGCACCAGGTACGCGCCCAGCACACCGGCGATTGCACCGCTGGCGCCGATGGCCGGTACGAGGTCGCTCTGGTTCAACGCGATGTGCGTTGCCGTAGCGGCCAGCCCCGCGAAGATGTAGAACACGGCGTAGCGCTTGTGCCCCATCGCGTCCTCCACGTTGTCGCCGAAGACCCAGAGGAAGATCATGTTGCCCAGCAGATGGAGCCAGCCGCCGTGGAGGAACATTGATGTGAATGGCGTCACTAGAACCTGTGTCGAGCCGGGGCAGAGGGCCGTGTTCTCTCTCGGCGTGAGGTCTGTGTAGTAGCCCAGCTCTTCGCCGAGGCAGGCTGGTATTACGCCCCAATCGCGGAAGAAGATGTCCAGTTCCGAGAAGAACCCCAGCGCTTGCGCGCTCAGCGTGAGCTGGTAGAGGAAAGCGAGGACGCAGGCCGCGATGATAGAGATGTTGACGTACGGCGTTGTCCGCGACTGTACGCTGTCGCCAATTGGGATCATGATCGTGCGTGCCTGGGGGCCTGCGTAAACCTAGACGCCCGCGCCCGGTTGGGCGCGCCTTGGCCTAGGCGTCCTTGTGCCACTGCAGCTCCTTGCGGCCGGCCGTCTTGTTGAGGTAGCGCGCAAGGACGAAGAGGAGGTCGCAGAGGCGGTTGACGTACGCCAGGATCGCGGGATTGACGCTCTCGCGCTGGGCGAGTGTGACGATCGTGCGCTCCGCGCGACGGCAGACGGTGCGCGCCAGGTGCATCGCGGAGGCGGCGCTGCTGCCGGACGGCAGCACGAACGTCGTCAGCGGCGGGACTTTTCCGTCGTAGGTGTCGATCAGCTCTTCCAGCCACGCGGTCTTCGATTCGTCGATCTCGATTACGCCTGCCTGCCGCTTGCCGCGGCGGACGGGCTGGTCGCTTGCCAGCTCCGCGCCGATGTTGAACAGCTCGTTCTGGATCGCGTGCAGTTGGTCGATGACCTTGCGTTGCCGGATGAACGAAATCGCCAGGCCCAACGCGGCGTTGAGCTCGTCGATCGTGCCGTAGGCGGTGACGCGCAGGTGGTCCTTCTGGACGCGCCTGCCGCCGAATAGTCCGGTCGTGCCGCTATCACCGCCGCGGGTGTAGAGCTTGGATTTGGATCGCCTATCCGGCATCGCTGGCACGGGTGATTCGCACGGACGTTGGTGTCATTGCGCGTCCAGTATACACCCAGCCGCGAATCGCAAGCCGAACGCCACGTTCCTACAGACGTCTGCTTGACATAGTCAAGAGGCCCATGATACAGTCCGGCATTACGAACCTGGGAGGAGACGCCGTGACGGGTCATACTATGCACGATACATTTGGTGGAGAGGGCTCGGCGTCGCCGTGTCTGGTCCGCGTGCGTCGTCCGAATGCCATTAGCGGCGGGTCCTGAGGTTCCACGATAGCGTAAGCAGCAAGCAGAAGTAGAGAAGGAACAGGGGCCCGTCGCAGAAGCGGCGGGCTGTTTGCGTTCCGGGAGGTAGAGATGCTGGAAGGTAAGCTGACGAACCTGCGGTCGATAGAACAGACCGATCAGGAGCGGTTCTTCGCGTGGGTCAACGACGTGGAGGTGACGCAGCACCTGTCGTCGGTCCGCTACCCGGTGTCGCGGGCCGATGAGCAGCGCTGGATTGACGATGCACCGCGCAACGGCTTCTTCGGCGGCGTCCGCTTCGCGGTCGAAACGAAGACAGGCGAGCATATCGGCACCATCAACCTCCACCGCACACACGTGGAGGACAGGAAGGCCGGCCTCGGCATCATGATCGGTGCCAAGAACCACTGGTCGCAGGGTTTCGGCACCGACGCGATCATCACGCTGCTGAGCTTCGCGTTCCATGAGATGAATCTGCACCGCGTCTGGCTCCAGGTATTCGACGACAACGAGCGCGCGATCGCCTGCTACCGCCACTGCGGATTCCGGACGGAAGTTCGCCTCCGTCAAGAGATCTATCGTGCTGGGCGTTACTGCGACGTCCTCACGATGGGCGTGCTGCGAGACGAGTTTGAAGCGCTTCACGGCGCGACAGTGGCAGCAGGAGCGGAAGCACAATGATTGAAGGCAACATCGTACGGTTACGGGCGCTGGAGTTGGCAGACCTGGAACGGGTTTACGGCTGGATCAACGATAGGGAAGTGACGCGCTACATCGCCGCTCGCTACCCGATGTCGCGGGCCGATGAGGAGCGCTGGCTGAAGGGCAGCTCGCCAAATAGCTTCGGCGGCGGCGTGCAGCTCGCGATCGAGACGAAGGACGGCGCCCACATCGGCAACATCGACCTGATCGACGTGCAGCCGGAGGACAGGAAGGCCGGTCTGGGCGTGATGATCGGCGACAAGGACTACTGGAGCAACGGCTACGGCACCGACGCCGTGATCACGATTCTCCGGTTCGCCTTCGGCGAGATGAACCTGAACCGTGTCTGGCTGCACGCGTTCGATTTCAACGAACGCGCCCAGGCCAGTTACCGCAAGTGCGGCTTTCAGGAGGAGGGCCGACTGCGCGAGCACTACTACACGGAGGGGAAGTACTTCGATAGCGTCGTGATGTCTGTGCTGCGGGACGAGTTCGACGCTCTGCACGGCATCGCGCCGGCGGCTGTTGGCGAGAAGGCGCCTGCCTGATGGCCCGCTTCTACGATCCCGAACTCTACGACGCCAGCGCGCAGGGTATCCCAGGCGACGTTGAGTTCTTCCTCGGTCTGGCGCGTCAGGCGCACGAAGCCGGGTTGCCCGTGCTGGAGCTGGCCGCCGGTACCGGTCGTATCGCGATTCCCATCGCGCAGGCCGGCATCAGCGTTGTTGGCTTCGACCAGGAGCCGTCGATGCTGGCGCACGCTGCGAAGAAGAGCGGTGGCTCGAAAAACGTACGCTGGGTGGAGGGCGATATGCGCAACTTCGCTCTGGAGGAGCGTTTCGGCCTGGTTTTCATCGCCTTTCGCTCGTTCCAGCACCTGCTCACCATCGACGACCAGCTCGCCTGCCTGCGCTGCGTTCGCGATCACCTGGCGCCGGGCGGCCGGCTCGCGATCAATATCTTCAACCCTGATATCGCCATCATGGGCCAGTGGCTGACGACCAAGCGCGGTTCCGTGCGCGCCCGGCAAGACGACGTGACGCATCCAGCTTCCGGCCGCACGGTGAAGGCCTGGGAGACGCGCAGCTACCATCCTGCGACGCAGGAGGCGCGGAGTCAGTTCATCGATGAGGAGGTCGCCGACGATGGCGTCGTCGCGTCTAAGGTCTACCGCGGCCTGCGACTCCGTTACATCTTCCGCTACGAGATGGAGCACTTGCTAATCCGCGCCGGCTACGAAGTCGAGGCGCTCTACGGCGACTGCCACGAATCACCGTTTGAGGATACGAGCCCGGAGATGATCTGGCTGGCGCGTCCGGCCGCCGGCTAGCGCCGACAGCACATAGATCCGCTCCGCCAGGATCGCGCCACGCACGGAGGAGGCGACGACGGCCGTTTTTCCTGCTAGCTCCGGCATCTTCTCAACCCGCCCATTGCGCGCTCACTCTTCCAGACCCTGTCGCACCCAGGCGTCCCGCTCCGCGGTGTCGCGGTCGTAGAGCAGGCGGCGCAATAGCACACTGGCAAGGCTGCCGTGCGCGGGGGCCGGCCGCGCGTTCGCCAGCACTCGCTTGGCCGCGATCACGCCGGCGATCGCGGCCAGGCCGCGCCAGATCGCCGGTGGCTGGCCGGTGGCCCAAGCCGCGACAGGTGCAGCGAGGATGCCGAGCCCGCCGAATAACGGGACCGACCGTACCTTGACGCCTATCAACGAGATGACGATGAACAGGGCGAGCGCCGGTCGCGACAACATCAGCATCACGCCGATTGCGTGGCCGACGCCTCGGCCGCCCGAAAAGCCCAGGAACGGCGACCAGTTGTGGCCGGCCACCGCGGCCACGCCGGAGGCGGCACGTACGGCATTGCCTTGGCCGGTTGCGATTGCGGCCGCCGGCCCGGCTATGCCCTGGGCTATCTCCGCAAGCCCGACCGGAACGACGGCGACCTTCGACACACTCTGCCAGACGTTCGACGCACCGGCGTTGCCGCTTCCGTGCTCTCGAATGTCGACGCCGCGTAGCAGCCGTCCGGTGACGTACGCGACTGGTATCGCACCGGCAATGAAACTGGCTAGGATCGTCAGTACGGCGCGCGCCATGTCTGGTCAGCGACGCTCCGTCACGCCGGCTGCACGGTCTTGCCGCGGACCGTGGCGCTCAACGTCGCCGCCGCCTGTTCGGCCGTCATCCGCTGCGTGTTCAGCATCAGGTGGTAGTGGACGGGGTCGTCCACGTCGATCTTGAAGAACTTGCGATGGAAGCTCACGCGCCCCTTGTCGCCTTCGTGGACCCGTTTGGCAGCCTCTTCTTCGGAGAGGCCATTCCTGGCGGCGTACGTCGCAATGCGATAGTCCAGCGGCGCGCCGAGGAGAGCGTGTGTGACGTCTGGCCGGTCCTGGAGGATCACCTGGCTGCCGCGTCCGATGATGACCACGTTGTCGTGGCGCGCAAGGTCGTTGACCACCTGGGTCAGCGTGGAGATGTAGTCGTCGTCGGACACCTCTTCGGGGCTCTCCGCCGCCGCCTCGCTGTATGTTCGTCCCAAGACAACATCTAGTCCGCTGCTGCCCATCATCGGGTCGGCCGCGCCGGCGGCCGCCGAGCGCTCCAGGAAATGGCGGAGCGTGTGGGCCAGTCGTTCACCGAAGCTGGCCGTGCGCTCGTCGCGGGTGACGACGGCCTCCACGGGAACACCGAGTTCGCGCGCCGCCTCGACGAGGATCTCCTGGTCGACGTAGTCGATACCGAGTTGTTGGGCGGTGAGCCGGCCGATGTCGATGGCGCCGGCGCCGATCTGACTCGAGACGGTGAGTACGGCCATCGTCGACCTCCCTTTGTCTACCGGACCGGTTGGCAGGCGGGACTCCAAGCCATGCTACAGACGACGGTCGCCTGCTCTCGCCGTGCGCGGCGCTGAGTCAGTCGTTCAGCCGTTCGATGAACATGGAGACCGGGATCGCAGGCAACGTGGTGATCTGTACCGTACCGCGCGCGCCCAGTTCCACGGAGATGCGGGCCACCGTCTCATTGTCAACGGCGTCGACGATGGAGATGAAATCGTAGCCACCCAGCACCGCGTACTGGTCGACGACCTTGGCGCCCATCGCCTCGATCTCCTTGTTCACCTCCTGGATTCGCTCCGGCCGCCCCTTAATCGTCTTGCGGCCCTCGTCCGTGAGGGTGCTGAGAAAGATGTACGTGGCCATGCGTTCTCCTCGCGAATTGTCGATGTCGGCCGGCCGACTCTGGCCGGCCGTCGGTTGGCCTATTGTAGCACTGTTGGCGGGATTCGGCGCGTCGGTTGGCAGAAGCTTCTCCGCGCTAGCGAGGTGCGGAAGCACGACGCGGCGCGCCTACTCGTGCTCCCATGGCCGGCCGTCGTCATCGAGCACGAGCGGAGCGGGCACCCGTTCGCCGCAGATGCACGGAAACTGCCCGATCTGGACCCACATGGGGAAGTTGCCTTCGTAGATGCGCTCGCACGCCTCACACGATGTACGGAACAGCTTGACGTGTGGTGGGTTCTGCTTGCGGGGCCGGGCGTTGGTCACTGCTCCGCCAGGTAGATGAGGTAGCGGTCGTTGCGCTCCGCGATCAGAAGAATGCGGCTTTCCGACCGCAACTCCGCTACGATCTCCGGCAGCGCGGCGGAGTGGCCCCGCACCGGCATGCTGCGATCCCAGACGTACTCAGTTTCGCCCACCCGCAGCCGGGAGCGCAGGCGCGCTTCGCCGTCCAGGTTGACGTACGGCACGTCGAGGCCTTCGAGATGCAGCGAACCGATGTCGGCGCGCGTGACCTCCAGCGGTGCGGCCTGAGTTGCGTCTTCTGTTGCCATGCCTGCATTCCAGCGTAGATACGGGCTACTGTCAACCGGCGCCCTGCCCCATGAACACTGACGTTCGCGCTCCAGCTCCCGAACCTTCTCGATGTTGGCGGCCTCGCTCTTGTCCGGACGGTAATCGAACAAGGCGACGAGGCTCTCCTTCGCGACGGTGTGCGACGTCGCTGCGAGGCTGAGGCAGAGCGCGTTGGTGAGCACGGACCGCCCGTCGCTGCCGAATGCGATCTTGATCGTCGGCAGGTCACCACCATATCGTCTCGTCCAGCTCGTCCAGCGCCTCGTCATCGCCGGCCGAGGCTGGCTGCGTCCAGAGGTTGGTGCCCAGGTACTTCCAGCCGTTGTCCGCGAAGAGCAGCACGATGTTGCCGCGATTCATCTGATGGGCGACCTTCAGCCCGGCGTGCAGCACTGCGCCGGAAGAGACCCCGCCGAATACCGACTCCCGCTCCATCAGCAGCGCGGCCGCGCGAAAGGCGTGCTGGCTGCGGACGAGGATCTTGGCGTCAAGCAGGTCGAGATCGAGAATCGGCGGCACGAAGCCGTCCGTTAGGCTCTTCAGCCCCTGCACCTGGTTGCCCGGGTGCGGCTCCACCGCGACGACTTTCGTCGTTGGGTTCGCTTCCTTCAGGCGGCGGCCCACGCCCATCGCCGTGCCGCCCGTGCCGAGTCCGGCGACAAACACGTCAACGTTGGCCACGTCCGCCAAGATCTCGGGCGCAGTGGTTTCGTAGTGGGCGCGGACGTTGTCTTGGTTGCAGAACTGGTCCAGGAAGAACCAACCCTCGCGCTCCGCCGTCGCACGGGCCATTTCGATCGCGCGGCGCACGCCGTCTTCCGCTGGCACCCACTCTACGGCCGCGCCATAGACGGCCATCGCCTGCGGGATTTCCGGGAAGACGTTGCGTGGTATGACGATGCGGACGGGGTGGTTCAGCGCCGCGCCCGCCATTGCCAGCGCGATGCCGGTGTTGCCGGTCG
Organism: Chloroflexota bacterium; assembly: GCA_029262675.1. GTDB lineage: Bacteria > Chloroflexota > Dehalococcoidia > DSTF01 > RBG-16-68-14 > JADFKB01. The sequence goes on from JAJCYW010000020.1 coordinate 205,472, forward strand.
AGGCCTCGATGACGGCACCACCGGGCGCAAGCCTGCCATCCGCCGTGGCGCTCTCCAGCATGCGCCGGACGATGCGGTCTTTCACGCTGCCGGTCGGGTTCCAGCCCTCCAGCTTGGCGAACAGCCGGACGCCGGGCTGCGGGCTGCAGTTGCGCAGCTCGATCATTGGAGTGTCGCCGATCGCGTGGAGAAGGCGGAGGTGATGCATGGCGTGTCCACGGGGAGTCTATCGCGCCACGCACTCCGCTGTCACCCGCGGTGGCACGCGCCTACACGGCGAACTGTAGCTGGCCTACTTCTGGTGCTGGCGTGCGCCGTTCCGGTGACATGTCCCATCGCGCGCGTAGACGCTGAACGGTGTCGTGTACCTCCTCCGAGTAGCGCTTCGGCGCGTAGATCCCGCGATACATCCGCTCGTAGCGCGGCAGCAGGTGGGGATACGTCTCGCGTAGGAATGGCATGAACCACTCTTTAGTCCCCGGCTTGAGGTAGAGCACATTATCGCCCACGAACGCTGCGCCGTGATCTCGGGCCGCCTTCATCACCGCCTCCAGGTTCTCCTTGTCGTCAGTCAGGCTGGGAATGATGGGAGCCAGCATCACGCCACAGCGGATGCCGGCGTCCGCCAGTTTTCGCATCGCTTCCAGGCGCTGCTTCGGCTTCGCCGTCTCCGGTTCAATGTGTCGCCAGACGTCTTCCCGCAGCGTGGCGATGCTGAAGAGGACGCTGCACTCGGCGACATCGGATAGCTCACGCAACAACGCCACGTCGCGCGTGATGCCGGCCGACTTTGTGATCAGCGAGCAAGGGTTGGCGTGGTCGCGGAAGGCCTGCAGAGCGGCGCGTGTCAGGCCGTACTTCAGTTCGGCCTGCTGGTAGGGGTCGCAGGCCGTGCCGATCGTGACGGATTCTCGCCGCCAGCCCGGCCGCTTCAGTTCCCGCCGCAACACAGAAGCCACGTTCGTCTTGACGACGACTCGCCGGTCGAAATCGCTGCCAGAGTTGTATCCCAGATATTCGTGGTTGCCGCGAGCGAAGCAGTAGACGCAGGCGTGCTGACAGGCGCGGTAGGGGTTAAGCGTCCAGCGCAGGCCGGGCATCGATGGGATCCTCACCCGATTTAGCGCGCTTTTGCACTCGATCTCCTCAAACGTAACCTGTAGCATGGTTGCCTCCTGAAGTAGAACAACAGTACGCACTTAGATACTAATACGAACGGGTGTTCTTGTCAATCCGTTCGATTGGTTTGTCCCGTAGCAGACATCTATACTTTGGTTGATGTCCGACATCGCTGGCGACCCCATGGCCCGCAAGCAGCAGGCCGACCTGCTCCTAGAGCGAACTGCGTTGCAGCTACGCCAACTGTTGGAGGAGGCTGCGGGCGAGTTGCATCCGTTCCCGCCGTTTCCGGGCGCATTCTTCACGAATGCGATAGAGGTGGAGGCGGATACAGAGGAGAGCGCCAGCCGCGGCTGCATCGTCGTCTGCCAGGACGGAGAGCTGTATGAGTTGGAGATGAGCATCGACTTCTCGGAGGACGTGGAGGACCCCGTCTCGGCCCGCGACGAAAAGCTGAAGAAGCTGGAGAACCTGCACCCGCGCGCCTACGTGGCGCTGGCCTATGAGGCGCTGACGCGCATCACCGAGCAGCTCATGGAGCGCAGCGAGTAGGCGCTTGTGACCAGAAGAGACGCTTCCGAGTTCGGCAAGACCGGCGGGTTGCTGGGCGGTCCTAGCTCCTGGCGTCGCATCGTCCTTGCCGGAGTCGGCGGGGGCGTTGCGCTGGCCCTAGGCGCGGCACTTGCAGCGTCACTCATCGGCGGCGGCAGTGGCTCGCTCGACCACGGCCTTGACCCGACCGCCGCAGCGCCTCTGGTGTTTCCGGACGTCGAGCAGCCGGAGGCGACAGACTTGCCGGTCGAAGTCGAGCCGGACGCGACTCTGCCGCCTGCAACTGAAGCGCCTCCCGACCCGACTGCGACCGAGGAGCAGGCGCCCGTGACGCCGATACCGACGCCGACCGCCGTGATCGAGGAGCCGTCTCCCGCGCCGACTGAGAACGGGAGTGAGGGGGTGGAGGTGCCGTAGGTCCTGGCGCCCCGCGTTCGTTACTCGAGGACGATCTCGCCGCTCTTGCCGCCTCGCTTGCGCGCCAACCTTACCGCTTCGATCCGCATGCCGCGGTCGACGGCCTTGCACATGTCGTAGACGGTGAGCGCGGCGATGCTGACGGCCGTCATCGCCTCCATCTCCACGCCGGTCTTGCCCGTCGTCCGCACCGTGGCCGTGATCTGCAGCGACGACGCTGCTTCGTCCGGCGCGATCTCGACATCGATGTCGGTCAGCAGGAGGGGATGGCAGAGCGGGATCAACTCGTGTGTATGCTTCGCCGCCATCACGCCGGCGAGCCGCGCGACTGCGATCACGTCGCCCTTCGGCACACCGCCGGACTGAATCAGCGCCAGCGTCTCCGGCTGCATGAGGACCGTGCCACGGGCCACGGCTTCGCGAGCGGTATCAGCCTTCGCCGTAACGTCGACCATGCGTGCGCGTCCGGCCTCGTCGATATGGGAGAGTTGGTCCGTCATGACGTTATCGTGCCGCCTAGCCGCCGATCTGGGACATGCTGCGACTGGCGGGCTGGAAGCCGGGGTCGTTGACGTAGTGCTTCATCTCCTTGCGCCAGACCGCGCCGCGGATCACGTGCTCGATCTCGAGGTCGCTGGCGCCGTTGCGCAAGGGCGCGCGCAGGTCGGTCTCCCAGCGCGAGAAGAGGCACGTCCTGAACTGGCCGTCGGCCGTCATCCGGATCCGGTCACAGGTGTCGCAGAACGGCTCGCTGACCGGGTTGATGAAACCGACTTCGCCGGTGCCGTCCGCGAACGCGAAGCGCTGGGCGGTCGCGATGCGGTTGTCCTGCACGGGAACGAGCGGGTAGCGCGATTCGATGATGGCGCGGAGCTCGGCGCCGGTGAGCACGTCCTGCTGGTCCCATTTGCCCTCGGCATCCAGCGGCATGAACTCGATCCAGCGCACGATGTATGGCTTGCGGCGTGCCAGCTCCGCGAAGGCGAGGACGTCCTCTTCGCTGAAGTCCCGCATCGCGACGGCGTTGACCTTGATCGGCGCGAGTTCGGGATACTTCTCGCACTCTTCCAGGCCTGCTAGAACCTCTGGCAGTGCGTCCCGACGCGTAATGTGGGCGAACTTCTCGCGCACGGGCGTGTCCATGCTGACGTTAATCCGTTGCAGGCCGGCGGCGACCAGCTCGCCGCACATCTTCTCGAGCGTGAAGCCGTTGGTCGTCAGGCTGAGGCTCGTCAGGCTTTCGATGCGCGAGAGCTTCTCGATCAGCTGCGGCAGGTCGCGGCGTACGAGCGGCTCGCCGCCTGTCAGCCGGACCTCCTCGACGCCCATGCTGGCGAAGATCGTCACCAGCCGCTCGATCTCTTCGTAAGACAGCAACTCGTCGCGCTTGAGCCAGACGAGACCTTCTTCCGGCATGCAGTAGTGGCAGCGGAAGTTACAGCGGTCGGTAACCGACACGCGCAGGTTCTTGATCGCCCGGCCAACGCGGTCGACCAGCTGGCCGTCGCCCCAGTCGTCGGGCGTGCCGGGGTCGACCGGCGGCAACGCGCCGGCTTCTGTGAGGTTGATAATGTCGCCGTTATCGGTCACGTAGCATCTGCTCCAGAATCGTTAACGCCTTCCGTGCGGCCTCCCCGCGATGGCTGACGCGCTGCTTCTCTCCGGCTGGCAGTTCGGCCATCGTCAGGCCGCGCTCCGGCAGGAGGAAGATTGGGTCGTAGCCGAAGCCGTTATCCCCCCGCGGATCGCCTGCGATCCGTCCCTCCACCGTACCTTCTGTAAGCTGCACTTCGCCACCTTTCGTCGCGATCGCTATGACGCAACGAAAACGCGCCGTGCGATCGTCGTCCTCCACGCCGCGCAGCTCTTCCAGCATCGCCTGGACGCGCGCCGCATGCGTTAGGTTTGGGCCAGCATAACGGGCGGAACGTACTCCGGGGCGGCCGTCCATGGCATCCACCTCCAGTCCGGAATCGTCCGCCAGCGCGATGAGGCCGCTGGCGTTTGCAAACGCGATGGCCTTCAGTGTGGCATTCGCCGCATAGGTCTGTCCAGTCTCCTCGACGTCGAGCTCCAAGCCCACGTCAGCGGGCGTCACGGTCTCCCAACCGCAGCCAGCGAGCAGCGTGCGGAACTCGGCGACCTTACCGGCGTTGTTCGTGGCGAGGAGTAGGCGTGGCATGAGCCTACTGCTTCCGCACGCCCAGCGTCACCGCGTGGCCGTCTACGTCCTGTTGTTCGGTGTGCGCGTCGTCTGGCGGCGGGGCCTCTTCTAGTGACTCCGATAGCGTCTCCGCCCGCACGTAGTCGCCGTGGGCGGCCAGCACGCGGCGGATGTCGTCATCGCCCTGCCAGTAGGTCGTGATGCGGTCGGAGATGGCGAAGCCGGCGTCGCGACGCATGTTCTGGATGCGGTGGACGATCTCGCGGGCCAGCCCTTCGTCCAACAGGCTTTCCGGCACGTCTGTGTCGACGACGACGACGAAGCCGCTTTCCTGCGCCGAAGCGTAGCCCTCCTGCTCGACCGTTGTGACGAGCACCTCGTCCGGCGCAAGCGTGAACTCGCCGGCCGCGATCTCCTCGCCGCGCCCGGCGGCCAGGACGACGTTGAGCGGGTCGAGTTCCGCCAGTGCTGCCCTGATCTTGCCGACATCCTTGCCGTACTTGGGGCCGAGCACGGGCAGGTTCGGCTTGATGTCGTACTGGAGCAGGTCTGAGTCCTCGGCGATCAACGCCAACTCGCGCACGTTCAACTCCTCCAGCACCTGCTGCTCCAGGCGGCGCAGGGCGTCGTCGTCGGGCTTACCGGGCAGGCGTACGTAGACGCATTGGAGCGGCTGGCGCACCTTGATGCCGGCCTTGCTTCGCGCCGCGCGGCCCAGCGAGGCCAGCCGCATCGCCGTGCGCATCTCGTCGTTCAGCGTCTCGTCGATAGCCGACGCGTCGGCGTCTGGCCAGTCGCAGAGGTGGACGGACGGTGGCGCGTCCTCAGCGCCTGATCGCGCCGAGTTCAAGTTCTGGTAGAGCTCCTCGGAGAGGAACGGCGTGAACGGCGACATCAGTTTGACCAGCGTGACGAGGCAGTGGTGCAGCGTGGAATAGGCCGACTGCTTGTCGCCGTCGTCCTCGCTCTTCCAGAAGCGGCGGCGGCTGCGCCGCACGTACCAGTTGGACAGCAGCTCGACGAACGACTCCACGCGGCGGGCGGGCATTGCGGTCTCGTAGCTCTCGAGGCCCGACGTCACGTCGGCGATGAGCTGGTGCAGCTCGGAGAGCAGCCAACGGTCGAGCTCGTTGTCGCTGGCGAGCGGCGCCGCGCCGTCGGGCTGCCAGCCATCGATGTTGGCGTACGTGACGAAGAAGGAATACGTGTTCCAGAGCGTCAGCACTAAGTTACGGCGCACCTCGTCGCCGGCCGCGTAGCCGAAGTTGACGTTGGTGGCCGGGTTGTGGCGCATGAAGAGCCATCGCATCGGGTCGGCGCCCATCTTGTCGGCTGCCTCGTCGAACCAGATGGCGTTGCCCTTGCTCTTGTGCATCTCCTCGCCCTTCTCGTCCCGGACCTGGGCGTGGCCCAGCACGGCGCGGAACGGCTCGCGCTGCTCCAGCACGGCGCTCATCGCCAGCATGGCGTAGAACCAGTTGCGGAACTGGCCGGGGAAGCTCTCCGTGATGAAGTCGGCGGGGAACCAATCGTGCCAGAGGCCGGCCTCCCGCGTGTGCGTGTAGTCGAGCGTGGCGTAGGGGACGATGCCTGCGTCTAGCCACGGGTTGCCGACGTCCGTGATGCGTGAGACCTTCTCTCCGCAGGACGAGCAGGCGATCCTCACTTCGTCGACCCAGGGCCGGTGGGGCGAGTGGCCTTCATACTTTTCCCAACCCTCGACGGCCCGCTCTTGCAGCTCGTCGACGCTGCCGATGACATCAACGTTGCCGCAAGCGCAGGGGTAGATGGGCAGCGCCAGGCCATAGTAGCGCTTCTTGGAGATCATCCAGTCGTCCATATTGCGCAGCCAATCGAGCTCGCGCGCGAGTCCGAATTCCGGGATCCAGTTGATCTTGTGCGTCGCGTCGACCATGTGCTCGCGCAGCGGCTTGCCCTCGCCGTCCGCGCCGTCCATGTCGATGTACCACTCGTCGACGACGCGGAAAACGAGCTCGCTATCGCAGCGCCAGCAAATCGGGTAGCGGTGGACGTAGTCCTGGATGCGGTAGAGAGCACCCTTCTCCTTCAGCGAGTCGAAGATCGGCGACGCTACGTCACCCGCGAAGCAATCGCTTAGGAAACCGAAGCCTTCTGTGTATGTGCCGAACTGGTCGATCGGCATGATCACGGGCAGGTCGAACTGCTTGCTGAGCGCGAAGTCCTCCTGCCCGCAACCCGGCGCGATGTGGACGATGCCGGTACCTTCGTCTTCGCTCACCTCGTCCCACTCGATGACGCGGTGGACGACGCCGTCCAGCGCCGGCAGCTCGTCAAACGGCCCGCGGTACGTCAGGCCGACGAGGTCGCGGCCTGGCAACTCCACTTCGATCTCGAACTCGCCCTGCAGGACCTTCGACTTGCCGCTATCTGCGTCGATCAGCGCGCGGGAGAGGTAGAACACGTCGTCGCCCTGCCGCACGCGTGCGTAGGTCAGCTCCGGATGCACCGCCGCAGCGACGTTGGCCGCTAGCGTCCACGGCGTCGTCGTCCAGACGAGAAGCGATTCGTCTTCGCGCTCGATCAAGGGCAGCTTGAGGTAGACGCTGCGGTGCGTCATCTCGCGATAGCCTTCCGTGACGATCTCCATGTTGGAGAGCCCAGTGGCGCAGCGCGGACACCACGGCATCGAATCATTGCCTTTATATAGCCAGCCGTTGGTGTGGCACTGCTTGAGGAAGTGCCAGATGGCGTAGTTGTTCTCGTCCGAGTTGGTGAAGTAGGAGTCGTCCCAGTCCATCCACTGGCCGAGGCGAACCGACTGCTCCGTGATCTGCGCGGCGAAACGTTGGACGCGCGCCTTGCACTCCTCGACGAACTTGCCGACGCCGAAGGCCTCGATGTCGAGCTTCGAGCTGAAGCCGTGCGCACGTTCGACCTCGACTTCGATCCAGAGGCCCTGGCAGTCGAATCCGTTCTGGTAGCGCTGCTTGTAGCCCTGCATCGTCTTGAAGCGCTGAAAGACGTCCTTGTAGGTGCGGCCCCAGGCGTGGTGGACGCCCATGGGGTTGTTGGCCGTGATCGGCCCGTCAATGAAAGACCAGCGCTTGTCGGCGGCGTCGTTGCGCTGCAGGTACTGCGCGACGATGCTGTGCTCCTGCCACCATTGCAGGCGCTCGCGCTCCAGCGCCGGGAAGTCCGGCTTGGGTTCTACGTCGTCAAACATCGCTCTTCTCCGTATACAAAAAGCCCGTCCCACATCGTAGGGACGGGCCGGAAGCCCGCGGTACCACCCTGCTTGCCGGGCTGCATTGCCCGGCCGCTCTGCGCCGCGCTATCACGCGACTGCCATGGATAACGGTTGGCTTCCGGCCGGTCCTCGGGCTGTCGTTGGTGCAACAGCGTTCGGTCGGCGGCTCGGGAGTGATCTACGTCAGGCTCGTCCTCGCCCGCTCACACCGTACCGGGCTCGCTCTGAGGACTGGTCGCCGCGCAGGCGTCTCCGTCTCAGCCTCTCTCCGATTCTAGGTTCGTTTCGCACGGCGTGTCAAGGAGCGGCGAGAGCAGTATACTGGCGTGTAGGCGGAAGAGGTGAACGTTCACGATGACGAACATTCCCGGCATCACGTTGATTGGCCTAGTGGCAGCGGTTGCGCTGGCGGCCTGCGGCGGCGATGATGCCGCGCCCAATCCCACAGCCACGCCTGAAGCCGCGGCGACGGCCACGCTAGAACCAACGCCGACGGTGCAGCAGATCGGCGGCGTGGAAGCGCGCCCGATGGTCGTGGGGCCGGAGTTTGATTTGCCGGAAGGCGTGGCGTTGCTTATCGAGATGGGCTGCACCCAGTGTGATGGGCCGGTCGAAGGTATCGAGCGTGTCTATCGCGATGACGCTGGTGAGATGCGGCGCGAGACGCTCTTCTCCCTCGCCCCGGCCCCGTACGGGGAGCCCTACATCTCCAGCCTCGCTGTGTCCGGCGACGGGCAAACGCTCGCCCTTACCGTCTGCGCGCCCGGGTACTGTGGCGGGCTGGGGCCGGTAACGGCCGATGCCGCGACCGCGCTTCATGTGTCGCGGGACGGTGGTACGACTTGGGACGTGGTTGACGAGGGCAGTGGCGCCTACATAGTTCAGGCGGTGCTGGCGGATGGCCTCGTGCTTCAGCGTCTTCCGGAAGGCGAGTATGAGAGCGCATTCTATGAGCATTTCCCGGACGGCGTTCCAATAGATCCGCCGGAACCGAGAGTCTGGCCGATGGCGTACGGCGCGGGCGAGCTCGGTTGGAGTACGCTCGACGGGCGCCTGCTGCGCGAAGACGGCAGCCCGCTGTTCGAGCGTGGCGAGGCGTACGAGGCGATTCGGCCTGGCCGCAACGGACTGCAGCCGGGCCCGTCGGGCGACCATGCAGTCATGTACACGCTCACGACTGCGGGCCCTGTTGACTACCGTCTCGCAATCCTTGATAGCGATGAGCAAGTCACGGAGCTATTCGCGCTCGACGTCTTTTCGAGAGTCGCCTCCTGGCTGCCGAGCGGCGAGCCCATAGGTACGGCTTGGTTTCAGGATGACCAACAAGCGTGGAAGCAGCCCCAGCCAAACCTCGGGGGCGCGTCTCTGCCTGCGGTGTTCGACCTGGAGGCGGGGTTGATGCGCCCGATCATCGATCCGTTTCTTGAGAAACTCGCGCGCAACACTGTTGTTGCCGTGGTGCCGTGGCCGTAGGCGGCCGCGCTGGCCGCGGCTGTTGGTAGCTGTCGCGGGCCGCTGGTATACTGAACACAGGCCCGAACCTACGGTGGCAGCGTAGCTCAGGGGCAGAGCAGTCGGCTCATAATCGACGGGTCGGAGGTTCGAATCCTCCCGCTGCTACCAATTTCAAGGATCCAGGGCGGCTATCGAGGATAGACGATTCCCGCAGAGACTGCCGCCATCATCGCCACCGTCTTCGTCTGGACACTTGATGAGTTCCTAGGGAAGATCGCCGGGCAGATCGAGGCCGCTACTGCATGAAAGGCGCAGTGTAAGAATGACTTTGTTCCCTGAAGCCGAGCGCCTAGGTTGGTCGAGACACCCACAGCCCTGGGAGTATCGCGACCGCTATGATGAGCATCGCGGAACCAATGGCAACACGTAAGCGCAGAATAGATCCAGACAATCCGACCGCGCGGCGCATTGTTGCCGCCGCCGAGATTGGTAAGTACAAGAACATGACGTGTATTGCCGACGAAGTTGGAGTGAGCCGAGAGCGGGTGCGGCAGGTACTCAACGCTATCGGACACACTGAGTTCGGGCGCCTGCGCCTGGAGTGGCCATGTCCCGATTGTGGATCATTGGTCGGCATTTCGCGGGCCCAATTGGATCGCACACGCCACATGCCGGCGCACTGTCGGAAGTGTGCCAGCGCCTACTGTAGACGAGAACACCTCCGAAGCAAGAACACAAACAAGAGCGGCTACTGTCTTGCCTGCATCCGGCTCCGGTCGAAGCACGTCGTGGAAGTCCGTACCTGCCTGGAGTGTGGCAAGAACCTCGAGATTACCCGGGGGCTTAGGAATCAGATTAGATTGGGACACGCTCGCGGCATATTCCACCAAGAGTGCTATTTCGCCTATCTTCGCCGAGAGGGAAGGCCGCAGAAAGGGAAGAAAGCCAAGGCTGCCACGGTCTAGCGACATCGCTCTGCTTGCGATGCCTGCAGGCCTTGCCTATACTGAAAGAGACCACTGGCGACAATTGAAGAACGGCCTGCGGCGGGCCGTTTCTTGTTACCCAGAATCGATCAAATTTGAAAGGACCACCCAGTGAGCTTTGCTGACAAGCAGCTAACGTGTCGCGATTGCGGCAACTCGTTCCTCTTTACCGGGGGCGAGCAGGAGTTCTACGCGAACAAGGGCCTCCAGAACGAGCCCGTCCGCTGTCCGCCCTGCCGTTCGTCGCGCAAGTCGACCAGGCTGAACGAGCCGGAGGACGGTTACGTTAAGTACGGCGTGTTCGCCAGCTTCGGCGGGCGCACGCCGCGGCAGATGCATCCAGCCACGTGCGCGGACTGCGGCATGATGACCGAGGTGCCGTTCCAGCCGCGCGGCGACCGGCCCGTCTACTGCAGCGCCTGCTATAGCAAGATCAAGGGCGCGCAGGAGGCCGAGGCGGAGGCGGCGGAGACCGCAACTATCAGCGCCAAGTCGAGCGATGCGCCGCACGTGGACCTCACGCCTGAAGAGCGAAAGCTCGCGGAGACGCTCCTCGGCACACCAGCCGCTGCCGACGACAGCGAAGCGTCCGCTGGGGACTCTGACGACGCTTCTGAAGAGCCTAACGATGCGGTCGCCGAAGAAGCCGCCGAGGAGCCGGCGGAAGCTCCCGCTGCGTTGGCCGTTGATGAAGAGGACGGCGGAGCGCCTGCGGAGGCGGAAGCCGCCGAGACTGCGGCTGTTGGGGCCAAATCGAGCGACGGGCCGCACGTGGACCTCACGCCTGAAGAACGAAAGCTTGCGGAGACGCTTCTCGGCACGCCAGCCGCGGCCGACGACGGCGAAGCGTCCGCCGAGGCCTCTGACGACGCAGACGAATCGCAGGCGGAGGCGGCAGCACCCGCTGCAACGGCCGACGACACCGATGCTGACACGGAAGAGGCGGACGTTGAACCGGTAGACGCCGAAGCCCCCGCCGCCGCGGCGGACGATGATGACGAGGCGGGCGAAGCAACGGAAGAAGAGGCGAAGCCGGAGCCGGCGGAGGCCGTTTCGGAATAACAGTGCCTTCACGCGACGGAAACATCACGAGGCCGCGCCTGTCAAGGAGCGCGGCCTCGTCGCATACGCCCGACGCTCGTGTGTCGTCCTCGTGTATGATCGGCGTATGATCCCGCCTCAGGAATGTCTCGTCCAACTCGCCCGCCTCGTCGGCCGCGACGCATTCGCGGAAGAGTTCGGTCCGCCGCAGAGCGCGCAACCGGACGCCGGCGCGCTCGCCACGCTCGTCGACGAACGGCTCGATCAGATCGCACAGGGCTTGGTCGAAGAAGCGGCGGCCAGCGACGACGTTATCGACGCGGCCAGCGCGCTGGCGTACGTGGATGACCGGCTCCAGACGCTGGGCGATCTGCTCACGGGGGAGCAGTCGGCCGCCCTCCGCGCCGCGTTCCGGGAGGCGACGGCCGGGTGGTAGGTGAGCTTGGGTGACGGCGCGCTGACGGTTGACACCCCTCTAGCCACCACGTAGCATCGACTCGATATGCAGGTACACCTGGAGTACGGGGAACAGGGGCTCGATGTCGAGCTGCCGGACGACGCTACCGTCCTCCAGCCTCGCGACGTGGCCGGCCTGCCAGACCCGCAGCAAGCGGTAGCGGATGCGCTGGCGCAGCCGCTCGGCTCGCCGCCGCTGGGCGAGGTCGTGAACGCTGACGACGACGTCGTAATCGTCGTCAGCGACATCACGCGGCCTGTGCCGAACAGCGTCATCTTGCCGTCGATCCTCGACGTGCTAGCCATGGCCGGCGTCCCACACGACCGCATCACGATCTTGATCGCCACGGGCCTTCACCGCGCGTCCACGGGCGAAGAGATCGATCGCGTGCTCGGCCCGGAGATCGCGAAATACTACAACGTCGTCAACCACAATGCGCGGGACGATTCGTCTCTGCGGCTGGTCACCACCACGTCGCGCGGCGTCGAGGTCTGGATGAACCAGCGCTACCTGGACGCCAGCGTGCGCATCGTCACCGGCTTTGTCGAGCCGCACATCTTCGCGGGCTACTCGGGCGGCGGTAAGGGCGTGCTGCCGGGCGTCGCGGGCGCGCAGGCCATCATGCGCAACCATGGCGCCGATATGCTCGGCCACCCCAAGTCGACCTGGTGCGTGTCCGACGGCAACCCGGTCTTCGAGGAGATGCGCGACATCGCGCTGCTGACGAAGCCGACGTTCTGCGTCAATGTTACGCTCAACGAGGAACGCGAAATAACTTCTGTGTTCGCAGGGGAGTTGGTGACCGCGCACGACGCCGGTATCGCGCAGGCCGAGCGACAGTACGTCATCGACATCGCCGAGCCGTTCGACATCGTCGTCAGCACGAACATGGGCTACCCGGCCGATCTCAACCTCTACCAGGCGGTGAAGGGGATGTCGGTCGCGGCACAGGGCGTGCGCGAGGGTGGGGCCGTCATTCTCGTCGCGGAGTGCCGCGACCAGCTTGGCATGGGCGAGTACGTCGATCTGCTGACGAGCGAACGTTCTCCGGCGGCGCTGCTGGAGCGCATCAACTCGCCGGGTTTCGCCTGCTACGACCAGTGGGGCGTCCAGCTCCAGGCGATGGTGCAGGCCAAGGCCGACGTCTGGCTCCACTCCAGCATGTCGCGGGAGACGACCGAATCGGCCCACCTGGCTTACTGCGCCGACGTGGCCACGACCGTCGAGGAGCTGCGGGCGCGCCACCGCGCCGAGCATGGCCGCGACGCGACGCTGGCGGTGCTACCGCATGGCCACCTGACGGTGCCGCGGCTGGTTGATCACTAACCAGACGTAAGGGGCCCGGCTTCATGCCGGCCCGCGACACAACTTCAGGGTGCGCCAAGCCCGCCGTGACGGGAGCGATCTGTCCCGACGCAGCCATTCCGTGTACGTGGCGCTTGCCGCTTAACGCTGTTAATCGACCGGACGCGTTGCCCCGTCGCCGGTGTACACGATTCGATAGAGAGTGCCGCCGAAATCGAGGACGAGCAGCGTGCCGTCGCGATCCACCACTACGTCGATCGGGTTCGTAAAACCGGCGCCGAACTCCTCTATCGTCACCTGTGGCCCCTCCGGCATTTCGTTAATGAGGGCGCGCACCAGTAGCTTGCCGCCTGGCCTGGGCGCCAGGGCGTTGCTGCCCCAGAGAGTGATGAAGAGGTCGCCCCGGTACTCGGCGGGGAACTGGTCGCCGTCGTAGTTATCGACGCCGGTGGAGCCTGTGTTGAAGCCCAGGCTTGCGATTGGCGGGATGCCGGACTGGAAGTTGTCGCAGGCGGCCCGATATGGCCAGCCGTAGTCGCCGCTCTCTCCGATCAGGTTGATTTCGTCGGTTGTGTTGCAGGGCGGGTCGGAGCCGTTATCGGTTGCCCAGAGGCGGCCCTGCGAATCGAAGGTGAGGTCGTAGGAGTTGCGCAGACCGCGGGCGTAGACGCGGAGGTCGCTGCCATCCGAGTTAGCCTGGAGGATGGTGGCCGACAGCTCGTCCTCTTCGATGCAGTCGTTGCAGGTCGAGCCGTTGGTGAGGTAGAGCTTGCCGTCGGGTCCGAAGGCGAGGCCGTTGTTCTGGTGGACGCCGATCGGTAGGCCGGTGATGATCGCTTCCGTCTGGTCACCGACCGTATCGCCATCGGTGTCCCGAACGATGGAGACCCGGCCCTGGCTGGAGACATAGAGCGAACCATCGGGCGCGAAGTCGGCGCCGTTGGCGAAGTAAAGCTCGGAGGCAAATTCTACCTTGCGGTCGAACACGCCGTCGCCATCCGCGTCCTCCAGTCTGAGGATAATCCCCGCGTATTGAGAGACGTAGATCGCGCCCTCGGGGCTGAGGGCGACCGAGGTCGGCAAGCCTAGATCACCGGCGATGATGTAGGCCGTGAACCCGGGCGGCAGGTCGATATCGGTTGACGGCTCGATGGCCGGTATCGCGACGGTGGGCGAAGGCGCGCCGCCGGGCGTGGCGGTTGCGTCCGTCGCCTCACCGGCTGTTGGGGTGGCGGAGGGCGTGCCGCTGCTATCGCCGCCGCAGGCCGCGAGGAGCAGCGCGAGCGTGGTGAATACCAACGCGAGACGCGCGATCATACCCCATCCTCCCGCTGCCAGCGGAGCACCGGTTTGCGGGCCGCTGTCGCTTCGTCCAGGCGGCGGAGGGGCGCGCGCGTCGGCGCGTCGCGGACGGTGTCCGGCTCTTCTTCCACCTCGCGCGCGATGGCCAGCATCGCCTCGCAGAAGGCGTCGACCGACTCTTTGCTCTCGGACTCCGTTGGCTCGATCATCATCGCTTCGTCGACGATCAGCGGGAAGTAGATCGTCGGCGGGTGGACGCCGTAGTCGATCAGCCTCTTGGCGATATCGAGCGTCTTCACGCCTTTCGCCTTCTGCCGCGAGCCGGAGATCACCACTTCGTGCATGCAGCGACGGTCGTAGGCCAGGCGGTAGGCGTCGCGCAGGCGGGCCTGCACGTAGTTGGCGTTGAGCACGGCCGCCTCGCTGATGTCGCGCAGGCCCTGCGCGCCCAGGCTGAGGATGTAGGCGTAGGCTCGCACCAGCACGCCGAAGTTGCCGTGGAAAAGGCCCAGCCGGCCGATGCTGCGCTCCGGCGCGGCGAGGACGAATTCACCGTCTGGGTTACGGCGGACGTGGGGCGTGGGCAGGAACGGGGCCAGCGTCGACGTGACGGCGATTGGCCCGGCGCCGGGGCCGCCGCCGCCGTGGGGCGTGCTGAACGTCTTGTGGAGGTTGAGATGAAAGACATCGAAGCCGAGGTCGCCCGGCTTGACGCGGCCCAGCATCGCGTTCATATTCGCGCCGTCGCCGTAGAGCAGCGCGCCGTGGCTGTGCACCAGCTCGGCGATGCGCAGGATCTGCGGCTCGAACAGTCCCAGCGTGCTTGGCAGCGTCAGCATCAGCGCGGCGACACTATCGCCGTTCCCGTCGAGCGCGGACTCCAGTGCCTCAATATCGAGGTTGCCGTCCGCGTCGGACGGGATGCTCTCGACGTCGAAGCCCGCCATCGCCGCTGTCGCCGGGTTCGTGCCGTGGGCTGAGTCGGGAACCAGCACGCGCTGCCGGTCCCCGCCGCCGTTCGACTCGTGGTACGCCCGCGCGATCAGGATGCCGGCCAGCTCGCCGTGAGCGCCCGCGTCCGGCACGAGCGACACGTCGTCCATGCCCGTGATTTCCGCCAGCTCCGTCTGCAATCCATGCATCAGCGCGAGCGCGCCCTGCGCCGTTTCGGCAGGCTGGAGCGGGTGGAGCTGCGCGAAGCCGGGCAGTCGCGCGATGTCTTCTTGGACTTTGGGGTTGTATTTCATCGAGCAGCTACCGAGCGGGTAGAAGCCCGTGTCGATGCTGAAGTTGAGCTGAGAGAGCCGCGTGAAGTAGCGCACGACATCGAGCTGCGACAGCTCAGGCAGCGGCAGCTCGTCGCGCAGCAGCGGCGCAGGCGGAAGCGGCGAGAGCGGCACGTCCGGTGCCGCTACGGCGCAGCCGATGCGGCCCGGCCGGCTCAGGTCGAACGTCAGCGTTGCGCCGAGGTCTTCCGTCGCGCCGTTCATGAAATCGCCCCCAGCGCCGAGACTAGCGCTTCGATCTCTTCCCGCGTGTGGAGTTCGGAGAAGCAGAGCAGCAGGCCGTTGTCGATGCGGTCGGAGACGTCGTAGCCGCCGATCATGTCGCGCTCCAACAGTGCGCGATTGACGTCGCCGGGTGCCGCAGGGCAGCGCACGACGAACTCCTGGAAGAACTCCTGCCCTGAGCCTGTCGAAGGGCCGTTCACCACGTCGTAGCCCGGTAGCTTTTCGATCTCACCGGCGGCGTAGTGGGCGTTGTGGTAGCAGTGTTCGGCCATCTTTCGTAGGCCTTGTTTGCCCAGCGTCGCAACGGCGACGGTGAACGCCAGTGCGATCAGTTGTGTGCTGGTACAGATGTTGGACGTCGCGCGCTCGCGGCGGATGTGTTGCTCGCGCGTCTGCAGCGTCAGGACGTAGCCTGTGCGGCCGTCCAGATCGGTCGTGCGACCGCAGATGCGGCCCGGCATGTGGCGCTGGTACTCCGCGCGGCAGGCGAAGAGGCCGACGTACGGCCCGCCGAAGTTGGGCGGCGAGGCGAGCGGTTGGCCGTCGCTGACGACGATGTCCGCGCCGAAGTCGCCCGGTGCCTGATACATGCCGAGGCTGACTGGGTCTGCCGAGACGATGAATAGCGCGCCGGCGGCGTGGGCGGCGTCTGCCAGCGATCCGAGCTCTCGCACGTTGCCAAGGAAGTCCGGCTGCTGGCCGGCTAAACAAGCTGAGTCGTCCCCGAATGTCGCGTCCTCCGTCGACACGGTTATGACGGTCAGCCCGCGCGCCGCCGCGTACGTCTCGACGGTCTGTGCGATGTGGGGGTGGACGGTGTCCGCTAGCAGAATGCGGTCGCGACCGGTGACCGAACAGGCCATCAGGCACGCTTCCGCCAACGCGCTGGCGCCGTCGTACATGCCGGCGTTGGCGATCTCCATGCCCGTCAGTTCGCACACCAGAGACTGAAATTCAAACACGGTCTGGAGCGTGCCCTGGCTGATCTCGGGCTGGTAGGGCGTGTAGGCCGTCAGGTACTCGCCGCGGCTGATGATGTGGTCGACGGTGCTGGGGATGAAGTGGCGGTAGGCGCCTGCACCCAAGAAGCTGGGGAGTTCGCTCTGGGAGCGACCGGCCAGCGCGGCCATCTCACGCAGCAACTCCGCTTCAGCGAGGGCTGGCGGCAGGTCGAACGCCGGATCGCGGTGTTCCGCGGGGATTTCGGCGAACAGCTCGTCCGTCGTCGCCGCGCCGACGGTGCGGAGCATCGATTCTCGGTCTTCGTCGGTGAGAGGAATGTAGGGGTGGGCCAATGTCGAATCCTGTCGTGTCATTCCTGCGGCGTCACGTGCGCGCAGGCCTGCGAATGCGAAGCATTCGCGATTGCGCCCGAAGGGCGCACCTAGTCGGTGTTCTCCTCCATCTCGCGAGTTATCAACTCGTCGTACGCCTCGGCGGAGAGCAACGCATCGAGTTGGGCGGCGTCGGTGAGGCGTATCTTGATCAGCCAGCCATCGCCATACGGCTGCTCGTTGACGGTCTCCGGTGCATCGATCGCGGCTTGGTTGACCTCCAGCACCTCGCCGGATAGCGGCGCGAAGAGGTCAGACACGGCCTTGACCGACTCGATTTCGCCCATCTTGCCGGCCTGCGTGAGCTCCGTGCCTATGGACGGGAGGTCCAGGTAAACGATGTCGCCGAGCTGGTCCTGCGCGTAGTCCGTGATCCCTATGACGGCGATGTCCTCTTCGGAGCGCACCCATTCGTGCTCCTTCGAGAAAGAGAGATTGCTAGGGATGTTCATGAGGTCTTCCTTCTGCGGTAAAACGGGCGGGGAACGACGCTGGCGGCCAGCAGCTTTCCTCTCACATCGACCTCCAACTCCGTGCCGTGCTCCGTCAGTTCGACGGGCAGGTAGGCCATGCCGATGCTGACGCCCAACAGTGGTGAGAAGCCGCCGCTGCTCATGCTAGCCACTGTCTGGCCGCCGTGCAAGACCGGCAGGCCGGGGCGCATGATGCCGCGTCCTTGCGCTTGGAGACAGGCGAGCTTCCGTTCGATCGGCAAGGCGTATGTTGCCTCGAGCGCGGCCCGTCCGGCGAAATCGACGCCGTCGTCGAGGCTCACGGCAAAGCCCAGGCCCGCCTCCCAAGGGTTGGTTGTCGCGTCGATGTCGTTGCCGTAGAGCGGCAGCGCGGCTTCGAGTCGCAGCGTATCGCGCGCGCCGAGCCCGCAGGGCGTCACCCCAACATCGAGGAGCGCGCTCAGCAGCCCGCTGCCCGCCTCCACTTCCGCTATCAACTCGAAGCCGTCTTCGCCGGTGTAGCCCGTACGGCAGGCGAAGAGCGGTGCCGCGCCGAACGACAACTCGGCGCAGCGGCGGCGTTTCGGTAGCTCACCGTTGACACTACCCGACAGGATTTCCGCCGAGGCGGGGCCCTGCAGGGCCAGCATCACGGTTGTCGACTGGCGGTCGTCTAACTCCGCGCCGTCGACGAGGTGCCGCCCGATCTGCTCCCGTCCTATCTCCGCGTTCGCGGCGTTGTTGACGACGAGGAAGCGGTCGGCGGCCATGCGGTAGACGAAGAGGTCGTCGAGTATGCCGCCGCCGTCGTCGCACATCAGCGCGTAGTGCGCCTCACCGGCCGCCAGCGATGCAACGTCGTAGGTGACGGCGGCGCGCAGCGACTGGGCCGCGGCCGGGCCGCTGACATAGATTCGGCCCATGTGCGAGACGTCGAAGACGCCCGCCCGCTCCCGCACGGCGCGGTGCTCCTCGACGATGCCGGCGTACTGAACCGGCATCCGCCAGCCGGCGAACGGCGCGAAGCGGGCGCCGAGCTCTGCGTGAAGCGCGTCGAGCGGCAGGCTGCGTAGATCGTCAGTCATGTCGCATCAGGCTCCGCAGTCGGGGGTGTATTACTCGGTCAGCGCTTGCCAATGTCGCTTGCCGTCCTCACTCTGCGTTAATTTTCCCAGGCCGGGGAACGGGCTGTGGACACTAATCACCAGCGCCTGTTCGCGGATCGCGCGCTCCACGATCTGCTTCTTCGTCGCCATTGATACCAGCGGCAGCAGGTCGAAGGCCGAGACCCATGCCGTCCGCTCAAGCTGTACGTGATGCTGCACCATGTCGCCGATGTAGATCGCCGTCTCGCCGCCGGAAGACAGCACGACCGACGCGTGATCCTCCGTGTGGCCCTGCGTGGGGATGATGGTGATCTCCGGCGAGACGGCTGTCTCGCCGTCGACTAACTCCAACTGCCCCGTCTCTTCGACCGGCACCAGGTTCTCGGTAAGGTACGTCGCGCGTGTGCGCTCGTTCGGGTGCGTTGCCGCCTCCCACTCGCCGCGCTGGATCAGGTAGCGCGCGTTGGGAAACGTCGGCACGGCGCTGCCCTCTCCCGCGCGTGTGTTCCAGCCGCAGTGGTCGGAGTGGAGGTGAGTGTTGATCACGACGTCGATGTCGCCGGGCGTCACGTCGATCGCCGCCAGCGCATCCATCAGGTTGCCGTCCGCGGCAGGCGTGCTGTTGCGGCGGTGGCCTTCCTTATCGCCGACGCCGGTCTCGATCAGCACCAGTTTGCCGTGCGAGCGGACGAGCAGTGAGTTGAGGCCCAGCGGCATCTGGTTCTGCTCGTTGGGCGGGCCGGTGACGCGCTCCCACATCATGCGCGGTACCAGGCCGAAGACGGCGCCGGCGTCTTGGTAGAGCGTGCCGTCGCTCAAGATGCAGAGGTCCAGGCTGCCCAGCCGGTGCGTCAGGGGTGCGGTCACATCGTCTCCTCTCCTCGCCGACTCCCACGATAGCCACGCGCGCCGCCAGCCGTCAACGAGACGTAACGTGGATGGGCAGCGTCTCGCTCCAGGCTCCGGTGGTCGCTAACATACAAAGAGATGTTGGTACCCAAACGCGGCCCTGCGGGGCTGCTTTTCATCCCTATCTTCGTCCTGGTGGTGTTCGCGTTCACCGCGTGCGGCGGAGAGTCCGCCGGCGGCGGCACGGCCACGGTCTCGCCGCCTAGCGTCACACCGGCCGCGACCGCGACCGCGGAGCCGCCGCCGACGGGAATGCCCGCCGGGCCTGGCGCCGGCGCGATACCGCTGGAGCGCTTTCATTACTCCGCAACACTCAGCATGAGCCCCAGCGGCGGGGACGGCTCCCGCCAGCTCTACGTGTCAACGGAAGGCGATTTCGAGTGGCCGGACAGGCACTCGTTCACTTACACGACGGAGCTAGGCGAGGGCGAGCTGCGCGAGCGGGTCGTTATCGTCGGCGACGCGGCCTGGTATGCGCGCCAGGAGGAGCCGTGGCGCGCGACGACGGTGGAAGACGAAACGATCGCCCGGTTGCTGGACACCGCCTTCTCGTCGCTGCGGCCGCGGTTCCTCGGCGGCCAGGAGTTCGAACGAGTGCGGGCCAGCGTGCTCAACTTGCCGTCCACGCAGGAGTTCATCAACGCCACACGCGCCGACCACTACCGGGTCGACGAGGCCGGACTGGCGTTCATCGAGGCCTTCCTGGCAGGTGGACAGCAGCTCACCAGCGTGGAAGATCTGGCCTGGGACATCTGGCTGGAAGCCACAGACGCTTGGCCTGTGCGCCTATTGATGACGGGGACGCTGGTCGAACAGGTGGAGATTCTGGAACGGCTCGGCCTGCAGCCGCCGGCGGCGTGGGAGTTGCGCGTCGATGTCTCCCGTCCGAACGACCCGGACCTCGCCGTCGAAACCCCCGCCGTCGAGTAGGTCTGCCGCGGCAGCCGCGGAGGCCGGCGGCGGCGAGCACTTGGTCGTTCGTGCCGCAATCGCGCTGTTCATTATCGACGGCTCCCGCAGATCAGCGCGACGACGCGGGTTCGGATCGTCGTTGACAGCCCGATCCGGCGCTGATACGTTGCATACCACCCATGGCCTATCACACGCTGCGTCTGGAAATCGATGGCCCCGTGGCGGTGCTCCGGCTGGCGCGGCCCGGCCGCGGCAACCCGATCGACAGCGCCTTCCTCCGCGAGCTGGCTGACGTCTGCACCACCCTTAACGACGACGAGTCGGTCCGCGTGACGGTGCTCACTGCGGACGGCGATGTCTTCTCCAACGGCTGGGACGGCGAACGAGGGCAGGCGGACGGTGATCCGTTCGCGCCGCTGGAGTCGATGGGCCAGCCAATAATGTGCGCGGTCAACGGTGCGGCGAAGAGCGCGGGGCTGGAACTGGCGCTGGCGTGCGACGTGCGCATCGCCTCCGAGACGGCCACGTTCTGCCTGCCGGAGACGGCGCTGGGTACGCTGCCCTCTGCGGGCGGGACACAGCGGCTGCCGCGCATCGCCGGCCAGGCGGCGGCGCTGAGAATGGTGTTGCTGGGCGAGGAGATCGATGCTGAGGAGGCATATCGGATCGGCCTCGTCAGCGAGCTGCATCCCGCGGAAGAGCTGATCCCGGCGGCCATTCGGATGGCGCAGCGCATGGCGTCACGCGGGCCGATCGCGCTGCGCTACGCGAAGGAGGCCGTTCGCCGTGGCTCGGAACAGCCGCTGGACGAGGCGCTGCAGTACGAAACCGACCTCACCATCATCCTCCAGGCGACGGAAGACCGCGACGAAGGCGTGCGTGCGTTTCTGGAGAAGCGGGAGCCCGAGTTTCATGGCCGCTAGGGGTCGCTAACTGCCGTGTTCGCCTTTGTGCTCAAGACACCCATCGATGCCACGCCCGCGCGCGTCTGGCGCGCTCTCTGCGATCCGGCCGAGGTAGTGGTCTGGGACAGCGGTGTCGCGTCGGCATTCGACGCTCCGCCCGACTACCCACAGCCCGGCCAGCACGTCCGGTGGCGCTACACGGACGGCCCGTTCCGCACGCTCCACGACCGGCCGCAAGAGGTTGAGCCGGAGCGCACGCTGCGTTCGCTGATCTCGGTCGGGCCGTTTCGCTTCGACGAGACCTACACGTTGGTAGAGTCGAACGGCGGCTGTTTGCTGACGACGGAGATGGAAGCAAGTCTGCCCGTACCGGCCCTCGGGCTGGTTATTGAGAAGCTCGTAATCGGGCCGCAGACAGAGCGTACTGTAGAGGCATCCATGGCTGCCCTGAAGCGTCACTGCGAGGCTGGCACGTGAGCGCTTTCGAGACGATTCGCTACGAGAAGGACGGCGGCGTGGTGCGCGTCACGTTAAACCGGCCGGATGTGCTGAATGCCGTCAACCTACAGATGCGGGACGATCTCTGGGAGGGGTTTCACGCCTTTCGAGACGACCCCGACGCCCGCGTGCTGATCTTGCGCGGCGATGGCAAGGCATTCTCGGCCGGCGCGGACATCGGCGATTTCGGTACCGCGCCGTCGCTCGTAGAAGCGCGGCGTGCCCGCCGCGAGCGCGACCTCTGGGCGCTGCTGCTGCACTTGCCGAAGCCGACGATAGCCGCCGTGCATGGCTACGCGCTCGGCGCGGGCTGCGAGATGAGCCTGTTGTGCGACCTTCGCGTTGCTGCCGACGATGCCCGCTTCGGCTTGCCGGAAGTTGGCCTCGGCTACATACCGTCGGCCGGTGGTACGCAGACGCTGCCGCGGACGGTGCCGCCTGGCGTAGCGCGGCAGATGATCCTGACGGGCGACCCAATCGATGCCGCCGAGGCCTTCCGCGTTGGATTGGTCCACCGCGTCGTCCCAAATGAGGAGCTCGACGCAGCGGCGCTCGCCTGGGCCGAGACACTCGCCGGTAGCGACGCCGGCGTGCTGGCGGCGGCCAAGGCGGCCGTGCTGCGCGGCCTCGACCTACCGCTCGCGGACGGCCTCGCGCTGGAGTCTCGGCTGGCGGCGCAGCTACGCTAGCAGGCCCGCATCTGACTCACCTCCTCGCGTCAGAGCAGCCCTCAGTATCGGCTTGCCCCGATACTGCAAGCTCGCCGTGAGGCGAGCCCGTTGCCTGAACACCCGCAGATGCGATAGATTATGTCGCTAAGTGAAACTGAAGTCGCCCGCGTAGCTGCGTGACGGCGTCTCAATGATTCATGGGATATAGGGGTGGTGTATGAATACTGCTGAGTTCCTGACGATAAGCTCTTCCATGGTGCCGGACCGCCTGGCGCTGGCCTGCGGCGACAGGCAGGTCACCTACATGGAGCTGGCGCTGCGCGTGAACCGCATGGCGAACGCGCTCCAGTCGCTGGGAGTCAAGCGCGGCAGCGCGGTCGCCGTGATGGCGATGAACTCGCCGGAGTACGTCGAGACCTACTACGCCTGCGCCAAGCTGGGCGCGACGTTTGTGCCGCTGAACTTCCGGGCCAAGCACGAAGAGCTGGACCACATGGTGAACGCATCGGAGGCGCAGGTGCTCTTCGTCGGCGAGCGCTACCTCGAACTCGTCGAGGGGCTTAAGCCCAAGTTCAGCGGCGTACGGGAGTACGTCTGTTACGAGTCCGAGCAGGACGGCATGCGCGGATACGAAGCGATCCTCGACAACGCATCGGAGGACGAAGTCTACGTCGAGATCGACGAGAACGACCCCACGATCTTGATGTATACCAGTGGCACAACGGCGCTCCCCAAGGGGGTCGTACTGACGTACCTGACGCTCTCGGTCTACGTGACGAACACGATGAACCCCGCAGACCCGGGATTAGAGCCGGACGTAACGATGCTCTCTGTGCCCATCTACCACGTCGCGGGCGCGACGGCGATCATGTCCAGCATCTGGGGCGGTCGCACGCTGGCGATTTTGCCGGCGTTCACGCCGGAGGGCTGGCTGGAGACGGTACAGCAGCACGGCGTTACGCACAGCTTCATCGTCCCGACGATGCTCAAGCGCGTCATGGAGCATGAGAACTTCGACGACTACAAACTCGACACGCTGAAACTTATCACCTACGGCGCCGCGCCGATGCCGTACGAGGTTGTCAGCAAGGCTGTCGACGTCTTCGACTGCGGTTTGATGAACGCCTACGGCCAGACGGAGAGCACGTCGACGCTCACCTATCTCGGCCCGGAGGACCACGACATCCCCAAGGAGGCGGGCCCTGAGCGCGAGCAGAAGCTGCGCCGTCTGCGGTCGGTCGGTCGCGCTATGGACGACATTGAAGTCGCCATCATGGACGCGGAGAACGAGGCGCTGCCCGCAGGCGAAGAGGGTGAGATCTGCGTCACCGGCTCCCGCATCATGCGCGAGTACCACAAGCAGGCCGACGAGACTGCCGAGGCCATCGTCGACGGCTGGCTGCATACGGGCGATGTCGGCTATCTGGATGAAGACGGCTACCTCTTCATCACCGGCCGAACGAAGGACCTGATCATCCGCGGCGGCGAGAACATCTCGACCGGCGAGATCGAGGACGCGCTGGAAGCTCACCCACAGATCGAGGAGGCGGCCGTGATCGGCGTCTCCGACGTCGAGTGGGGAGAAGTCGTGAAGGCCGTGCTCGTCGCGGCCGCCGACGAACGGCCCAGCTTCGAAGAGATCGTCGTGCATTGCAAGGGCCAGCTTGCCAGCTATAAGGCGCCTGCATATGTCGCGTACGTCGATGAGCTGCCGCGTAACCCGCTCGGCAAGATACTCAAGACAGAACTGCGCAAGCACCACGGCGAGCCGGATAATTCCTAGATCGTCCCTCGACTCCTGGTCTCGGGACGTGTGCCAGCCTCGCTCGCGTTTCGCAAATTGGATCACGCTTCGCAAATCAGATTGCAGTGGTTACCACTGGCGCTGAGCCCACGAGGCGATTCGCGATCTGATTTGTTAGACTTATTGCAACCGCGTCTTGGTGACTAACATCACGTAACTAGCAGGCCGTATCTATGAAGATGGAACGGTAGGGGACCTAAGAAATGGCGCATACCGTTCATCGCGAGGATCTCGACACGCTCCAGGACGACTGGGCCCGGCTTCTGGAAGCAGTTCCGGAGCCCGTGCCGTTTGTCCACCCCGCATGGCAGCGGGTCTGGCTGGACGAGTTCCTGGACGGTCGCGAACTGCACCTCTACGCCGTACGTGACGGCGGCGAGTTGATCGGCGTCGCACCGCTGCTGAAGGACGGCGATGGCCTCACCCTGGTCGGCCACTACTCGATCTGCGACTACATGGATTTCGTCGTTGCACCCGGCCGCGCCCGCGATGTCCTCAGCGCGCTGCTGGATACGCTTGTAGGCGAAGACTGGTCGCAGATCGAGCTGCGAGGCCTGCGTGAGGGCTCACCAACGCTGGAGGAGCTGCCCGCGCTGGCCGAGTCGAAAGGGCTGACGTGGCGCTGTGAGGACGAAGCGGTTGCTCCCCGCATTACGCTGGCCGATGGCTGGGAGCCCTACCTGGCGAGCCTCGCGAAGAAGGAACGTCACGAGCTGCGACGTAAAACGCGCAAGCTTCAGGGCGCGGGTGATTTGGAAGTCAACACATACACGACGCCGCAGGATGTCGAAGCGCATCTGCCCGTCTTGCTGAGGTTCATGGTCGAGAGCCGCACGGACAAGGCTAACTTTCTATCGGAGCAGATGGGCCTCTTCTTCCACCGGGCGACGCAGGCGCTGGCCGCACACGGCCTGGTGCGCCTCTACGAGATGGAGCTGGACGCGACGCCGGTGGCGTCCGTGCTCTGCTTCGACCAGGGCGGGCAATTCTACATGTATAACAGCGGCTACGACCCAGAGTACGCGGCCATGTCCGCCGGACTGGTCTCAAAGGGATTCTGCGTTCAGGATGCCATCGAGTCCGGCCGCCACTGCGTCGACATGCTGCGCGGCGATGAAGCCTACAAGTACAAACTGGGGGGAGAGGACCAGAAGATCTACCGCTGCGTTATCTCGCGCGCGTAGGTCCCGGCCCGTAATCGCATGTACCGCATCGCAGTTCTCAGCTACCATACGTCGCCGCTCGCTCCCCTCGGCGGCGCAGAAACGGGCGGCCTCAACGTCTACGTCCTGGAGCTGGCCAGTGAGCTGGCCGAACGCGGTCACACCGTCGATGTCTTTACGCGCCGCACGGACCCGGCGCAGGCAGAGATCGTCCATATCGGCGAAGGCGCACCGGGCACCCGCATCATCCACATCGACGCCGGCCCGGCGCGCTACCTCGAGAAGCGAGCGCTGGACGCTCACCTCGATGCCTTCGAGGCGGGCGTCGCAGGTTTCGCGGAGCGTGAGTCGCTCTCGTACGATGTCGTGCATAGCCACTACTGGCTCTCCGGTGTCGCCGGCGCGAAGCTGAAGGTTCGCTGGGGCGTGCCCCACGTCGCGATGTTCCACACGCTGGGCGAGGTCAAGGCGCGCGCCCGCGTCAGCGAACGCGAGCCGGAACCGCGTCTCGCCGCGGAGCGCATGATCGCACAAGACGCGGACAAGATCGTCGTCGCAAGCCGCGACGAGCAGCAGTTACTCGTGCGCCACTATGACGCCGACCCGGACCGCATCGCGGTCGTGCCGTGCGGCGTCAACCTCGGCATGTTCCAGCCGGTCGATAAGGACGAAGCGCGGCAGCAGCTCGGCCTCGGCGACGACGACCAGATCCTTCTCTTCGTTGGCCGCATCGAGCCGCTAAAGGGGGTCGATATCCTGCTCGGGGCGGCCGCGCAGATGGAAGGCCAGTCCGACTGTTTCGTGCTCGTCATCGGCGGCGACAGCGACGCTCGCACCGGCGAGATGGCCCACCTGCGGGACCTGGCCGAAGAGCTCGGCATCGCCGAGCGCGTCAGCTTCCTCGGCGCCGTCGACCATGAACGTCTACCGCTCTTCTACAGCGCCGCCGATGTCTGCGTGGTGCCGTCGTTCTACGAGAGTTTTGGCCTCGTCGCGCTCGAGGCGATGGCCTGCGGCACGCCCGTCGTCGCGTCACGCGTCGGCGGCCTCACCGTCGCGGTGCGCGATGGCGAGACCGGATACCTGATTCCGTGGCGCTGCCCGGAGCCGTTCGCGGAGCGGCTGGAACTGCTGCTGGGCAACGACGAGCTCCGGCGTGCCTTCGGCCAGGCCGCGCGCGAAGAGGTGGAACGTTTCCGCTGGAGCAACGTCGCCGAAGCCGTCCTCGGCATCTACGGCGAGGTCATCGACGGCACACCCGCTCGCACGACGGCCGTCTTTCGCAACTAGCGATGGGCGCGCTGGATAGAATCAAGAACCTCTTGCCCTGGGGCAACGACCCCGCGCCAACCGAGGAGATCGGTAGCGACGGGCCGCTGACCGCGATGGTGATCGTCGCCCACCCCGACGATGCCGAGTTCCTCTGCGGCGGTACTGTCGCCAAGTGGTGCGCGCAGGGTTGGACACTCTATTACGTCCTGGCGACGAGCGGCGACAAAGGTACCCATGACGAAGCGCTAAGCCAGCAGGAGCTGGCCGCCCTGCGCGAGCAGGAGCAGCGCGACGCTTGCGACGTGCTGGGCGTGAAGGAGACCATCTTCCTGGGCCACCCGGACGGATACCTGCAGCCGAGCATTGAGCTGCGCGGCGAGGTGGTGCGGCTGCTGCGCCAGTATCGGCCCGACGTCGTCATCACGTGGGATGGCTTTCGCACCGGCTTCAACCACGCCGACCACCGCGCTGTCGGCATCGCCGTGCGCGACGCGGTCTACCCCGCAGTTCGCGATCATCTCTACTACCCGAACGACAAGGCAGATGGCCTGGACGCACACCAGGTGAACGAGATGCTGCTCGCCGGCACCGAGGACGCCGACTATCGCGTCGACATCGGCGACTACGTCGATACGAAGATCGACGCCATCCTCTGTCACCGCAGCCAGATCGGCGGCACGCCGGAAGAGGTAAAGAAGCGCTGGATGGAGCGCGCCCGGGCATCGCAGCAGGGCCGCATCGTCGAGTCGTTCAAGCGCGTCAGTATCCGCCGGTCGAATCGGCCCGTTCAGCCGCCGGACGAGAAGGCAGCCGAAACTGTGAAGATAGAGCCGGCACACACGCCGAGCTGATGGACGCGGAAGAGTTCGCCTACGCTGCCTTCATCGTCGGATTCGTAGTCACCGCGATCTCGGGCCTCTGTTATTTGGCCCTCCCGCTCTGGCCGCGCGTCGCGTATCGCACTGCGGCGACGGACGCGGGCGCCACGATGACGGTTACGGCCCCAGGCTTGGTACCGGGCTGGATCGGTCCGGCCGCGACGGCGAACAGCTGGCTGGCGCTGGCCGTGCTCTCGGCGTCGATCGCGGCGCGCTGGGTCGCCGGCGGGCGGCCGCCGCTATCGAACATGTGGGAGTTCACCGTCGCCTTCGGCTGGGCCATTCTGCTGTTCTACACGTTGTTCGAGCTGCGGTCTCGGCTCGATGTCGAGGACTGGCCGGGCGCCCGCGTCGTCGGCGCCGTCGTGGTGCCGGTGGCGCTGGGGATGTTCGCTGTGTCGCTGATCTACTTTCCGTCGGACGTACGGCCACTGGTACCGGCGCTTCAATCGAGCCGCATTCTCGGCGCGCACGTGACGACCATGGTTCTCTCGTACGCGGCGCTCTCCGTGTCGTTCGGCGCCGCGGTGCTCTACCTGGTGCAGGGCAGCGGCGCGCGGCGCTTCGACCGGCTGCCCGCCGGCGATACGCTGGAGGTGGTCGCGAACCGCTCGGTGCTCATCGGTTTCCCACTGCTGACCATCGGTGTCGCGCTTGGGGCCTACTGGGCCTACTCGGCTTGGGGCCGCTACTGGGGCTGGGACCCCAAAGAGACCTCGGCGCTGGTGACGTGGTTGATCTACGCGGGCTACCTGCACGCACGCAACCTGCGAGGCTGGAAGGGACAGGGTTCGGCCTGGCTGCTCGTCGCCGGCTTCGGTGCGGTGCTCTTCACCTACTTCGCCGTCAACCTCTGGGTGAGCGGCCTCCACTCCTACGCGGGCGTCTGAGAGGATATCCTGCTCTGCCAGCCGCTGTCGCGCGTGGCAGTCGTGACATCCTTACACAAGCGGTTGTTTTGTTTTCCGTCTCACGCCCCTCAGCGCACCGCCTAGTGTGACGGAAACCGCTACGCCAGCGGATCCGAGCAACCAGACTATCTGTTCTCCGTTGCTTTCCGCTGCATCTGCGATGTGCGATAACTCCGTAACGCCGCCGACTGGTTTCGCAAGCTGTGACCGCACTGTGAATGAATCGACGGTCGTGCCTGAGATGTTCTTGAAGTAGCCGCTTGCGAGATCGGGCTCGCCGTTTACGTTGAACTCGATGAAGAGCGCGCCGTAGGTCGCACCCTGGTCGGACGTGTAAATGCTCGCCCACTCGCCACCGCAGCCGTACGGAGGGGTTACCGGCAGGCAGCGGTCTTGGTTCCGTACGTCGAGCCCCGCGAGGCCGGAGACGAAGACAAACGTGGAACCCTCGCTGACCCGCAACGTGCCTGCCGCGGGCCAGGCTGGGTCGATCGTCTGCGACTGGGTGCTCGTCAGCGTTTTCGTGCGCGAGTAAGAGTGTTCGTGGCCGGTCGCGACGATCGCGCCGCCCGCGCGGCACGCTTCGTATGGGCCCCATCCGACCTCGTTCAGCTTGGAGCCTAACTGCATTGCGTTCTGGTTCTTGTGCCAGGTGCAGATGCGCCAGATCGAGTTGTCCTGCGCCAGTTCGTCCGTGATGTA
This sequence comes from Chloroflexota bacterium, assembly GCA_029262675.1. Lineage (GTDB taxonomy): Bacteria > Chloroflexota > Dehalococcoidia > DSTF01 > RBG-16-68-14 > JADFKB01. Next base: position 234,527 of record JAJCYW010000020.1, read on the forward strand.
TGTTGTGTGGTTGGTGCCCATGGTGCCCGAGCCGGAGAGGATGAAGAACAGGCCCTGGTAGGTGCATGCGGCCTTCACTCCGTAGTCGCCGCTGCAACTCGCTCCGGATACGATGGCGAGTCGATCCTCCAACAACTGCTGGTACGTGGGCCAGTTGCCGACATCGTGGTTGCCGACGCTGCCGAAATACGGGAAATCCGCCCCGAGAGCGGCAGTCACCTGCGCGTCCCAGTCGATAGCTCTCTGTGGGTTGGTTTCGTTGCCGTAGCCAAAGTCGCCCTGGTGCAGCACCATATCGGCGCCTTCGTTCGCGATTAACGTCAGCACTGCCGCCGCGTTCGCGCCGATGCTCTGATCGCCGATGAACGCGACCTTGAAATTCGGCGGCGGCACGGTTGGCGCATCGGCAGCCGCCGGCCTACTCGCGGCTGGCCAGATGACTGCAATCGCCAGCGCCACCAGAACGATGCTGGCGCGCACGATGTCTGCTATTGCCTTGGAGCGTGCCATAATCTCTGTTCTACCATATGGTTTGTAGCTCTCCCGTTGGATGGCCCGCCTCATTCGCATCTGTCGCCGGCGTCATGCGCGCACGTATCCTGGCTGTTGTACCACGAGCTTGCACACGCGACAGCGTGTGCAGCCGGAAAGATGTACCATACGTTCCGTGATCATCGATAGCCACACGCACATCTTCCCGCCCGCCGTCGTCGACGGCCGCGACGAGTACCTGCGCCGCGACGCCGGCTTCCGCGAGATCTACACGCGTCTCGAAGCCAAGTTGGCGACGGCCGAAGAGTTGCTGGCATCGATGGACGCCGCCGGTATCGACGTCAGCGTTGCCTGCGGATTCGGTTGGGCGGACGCCGAACTCTGTCGCATGCACAGCGACTACCTGCTGGAAGCGGCGGCGGCATCCGGAGGTCGCATCATCCCGTTCTGCACCGTCCAACCTGGGGGTGGCGACACGCGAGACGACCTGAAGCGCTACGCTGCCCGCGGCGCCAGGGGGCTCGGCGAGCTGCGGCCGCTGCATCAGGGCTACAGCCTGATCGATAGCTCAGAGGCCGACGTTCTCGCGTGGGCCGCCGACGCCTACGACTTGGCGCTTCTCTTCCACTGCAGCGAGCCACTGGGCCACGTCTACCCCGGCAAGACGGGCCTGCCGGTCGAACAGATCGGCCGTTTCGTCGCCGACTTTCCCGGCGTGGCCGTCATCGCCGCGCACTGGGGTGGCGGGCTGCCGTTCTACGCGCTGATGCCGGAAGTGAAGGCGGCGCTGGAGCGCACCTACTTCGATACCGCGGCGACCGGCTTTCTCTACGAAAGCGACGTCTACGCGCGGGTCATCGAACTCGTTGGCGAGGAGAAGATCCTCTTTGGCAGCGACTTTCCGCTGATCTCGCAGGAGCAGGCGCTACGGGAGTTGCGCGAGGTGGGCCTCGATGACGAATCGCGCCGCCTGATCGAAGGCGAGAACGCGCGCCAGCTCTTACGCCTGCCGGCCCCGTGACCGCGAGCGGCGCCGACGCATCTAGGACGCTCCGCCTCTTTGTCGCCTGCGAGTTGCCACAGGCCGTGCGCGACGTGCTTTCCCAAGTACAGGACGACCTGCGCCGCGCGGGTGCGCCCAGGCTGCGTTGGGTGCGGCCTGAAGGTATCCACATCACGCTGAAGTTCCTCGGCGAGGTGGAACGGGAGCGCGTTCCGGTGATCGCCCATGCCCTCGCAGATATGATCGAACCGTTTCGCATTGAGACGACACCGAAGGTACTCGGGAGCTACGGCGGCGCGCGCATCCGTGTGGTCTCGGTCGGACTTGAGGGCGGAGCCGGCCAGCTTGCGGAGCTTGCCCGGCGCGTCGACGATGCTCTGGCCGCCGCCGGTTTCGACCGCGAACGGCGGCCGTTCTCGCCGCACCTCACCCTTGCGCGCGTGCCGGACCGGCTGGCGATAGCGGAGCGGGCGGCGCTCGCGGCACTAGTCCGCGATTTCAGACTGCGCTCCGTCCCGCCGATGATACTCACAGCAGTCAGTCTTATGCAAAGCACGTTGAGTCCGGGCGGAAGCGTCTACCGTACGGTCGGGGAATTTCCGGTTGGATTTTAGGGGCGAACGTCTTGACGGCCTTGGGTCGTGGGGCGTAGAATACGCAGCAGGAGGACTACCATAGGTGGGTCATCTTCCCGTTTTGAAGGAAACCTAGGACATCGGTCACGTTGCCGGTGTCCTTTTGTTAGTCCCGGGGCGAAAGGGTAAGGACGAAAGGGGTAGTAGATGAACTCAGGTCTCATCGGCAAGATCGAAAAAGCCAAGCGTTACGCTGAGGAGCGGGGCAGGATTCGCGTTTCTGGCCTGAAAGCCGATTTTGACGGAGAGAACGATCGCCACTCAGTCTCGCTAGAGGGTGACGAGTGGCGATGCAACTGTAACTTCTTCTCTGGATTCGGAGCCTGCGCACACACCATGGCGCTGGAGCACATCCTGCAGGGCATGCTGCCCCGGAGCGCGATGTCCGCGCTCACGGCCTAGCCGGCTTTCGCAGCCGCCGATCCGCCAGGCGCGCCGTTCGCGCGGGCGGCTTGCGCTGCCGAAGGCGGGCGCGCATACTCCTTTAACCTGATCTGAGCGACGTTCACGCGCTGCCGGCTGCGAATGCAGGCGGCTCGGAGTGTTCGCGCGTGACCCTAAGCGCCGGTATACCCAAGCGCTGAAGAAGCGTCAGTCGTTGTCATAACGTACAAGCGACGAGCAGGCGATCTCCGCCAGCCTTTCGCGCCCGCTCAGCGCGGGCAGCTCCACGACGAAGGCGGCAGCCGTCACCGTTGCGCCAAGCTGCCGCACAAGTCTAACAGCGGCCGCCGCCGTGCCGCCGGTCGCCAGCAGGTCGTCGACGATGGCGGCTCGCTGGCCGCGCTCGAGGCCGTCTGCATGGATATCGAGCTGTCCTTCGCCGTACTCGAGTGCGAACTCAACGCTCATCTTCTCCGAGGGCAGCTTGCCCCCCTTGCGGACGGGGACGAAGGGGACCTGGAGCTGATATGCGACGGGCGCGCCGAAAAGGAAGCCACGCGACTCTATGCCGACAACGGCGTCCGGGGCGTACGCGCCGATGCGCTGCGTGAGGATATCGACGACATAACGGTAGGCGGCGGCGTCCTGCAGCAGGGGAGTGATATCGCGGAAGAGGATGCCGGGCCGGGGGAAGTCCGGCACGTCGCGGATCAGCGCCTTGAGGTCGATAGGTGGACCGGTCATGGTGCGCCTACTCCCGTCGTCGCCAACTTGTGCCTTCCGGGCTGTCCTCAAGCGAGATGCCCAGCTCCTCTAGGCCGTCCCGCACGCGGTCGCTGAGCGCGAACTGCTTCGCCTTGCGCAACTCCTCGCGGACGGTGATCAGCAGGTCGATGAATGGCGCTGCGCCCATGTCCGCCTCCGGCTCGTTCAGCGTCAGTCCCAGCACGCCGGCCAATTCCAGCAGCGTCGCCTGTGCTGCCGAGGCGTCGCGGCCGTCGTTGCGGGCGCGGTTGATCTCGTGCGCCAGATCGAAGAGCGCCGCCAGGGCCTTCGAGGTGTTGAGGTCGTCGTCCATCGCGGCGATGAAGTCATCCCGGAACGGCGCCGGGTCGACTGCCTCGCCGTCGCCGCCGTCGCCGCCGTCGGCTGACGGCGCTCCGTCGGCAGACGGCACCCCGTCGGCAGACGGCGCTCCGTCGGCGGAGGCCCGCACGGCCAGCCGCAGCCGCTCTGCGCCGCGTTTGGCGGCCGTCAGCGCTTCCATTGTGTAGGTGAGGGGCGTGCGGTAGTGGGAGAAGAGGATCCACAGTCGAATCGCGTCGGCGGAGTAGGTCTCCAGCGCTTCGCCTATTGATATGAAGTTGCCGAGCGACTTGCTCATCTTCTCCTCGCCGGACTTTACCCAGGCGTTGTGCAGCCAGTAGCGGACGAATGGTGTTTTGCCGGTGTAGGCCTCCGTTTGCGCGATCTCGTTCTCGTGATGGGGGAAGATCAGGTCTTCGCCGCCGCCGTGGATGTCGATCTGCTCGCCCAGGTAGCGCAGCGACATGGCGGAGCATTCGATGTGCCAGCCGGGGCGGCCGGGGCCCCACGGGCTCTCCCAGGACGGCTCGCCGGGCTTGGCGCCTTTCCAGAGTGCGAAGTCGCCGGGGTGCTCCTTCTTCTCGCCGGGCTCGATGCGAGCGCCGGCCAGCATCGTCTCCAGGTCGCGGCGGGAGAACGTGCCGTAGCCCTCTTTCTTCTGGACGCGATAGTAGACGTCGCCGCCGGCCTCGTAGGCGTAGTCTTTCTCGATCAGCGCGGCGATCATGTCGATCATCTGTGGGATCTCTTTCGTCGCGCAGGGGTACTCGTGCGCGGGGAGGATGTTGAGCGCACGCATCTCCATCATGTAGCGCTCGATCATCTCCTCCGTCAGTTCGCCGATCTCGATGCCGAGGCGCTCGGCGCGGGTGATGATGCGGTCGTCGATGTCGGTGAAGTTCTGGACGTGGCGCACTGTGTAGCCGGCGAACTCCAGGTAGCGGCGCAGCACGTCGAACACGACGTAACTCATCGCGTGGCCGACGTGGTTGACGTCGTAGGGCGTGACGCCGCAGACGTACATCTTGACCTCGTCGGCCATCGGCGTGAACTCCTCCAGCTCGCCGGAGGCCGTGTTTCGCAGCATCAGGGTCACAGACGTACTCCTTATTGATCGTCGTTCGACGGCTGCGCGGTCGACGCGCTCCGGCGATGCTCGTTGCGTGCGTTTGTCAGGTCATCGAGGCGCTCGCTGAGCTGCTCGATGCGCTGCTCCAGTTCCGTGATGCGGTCCCACTCTGGGTCGGGCAGGTGCTGGATGGTATCGGAGCCAGGGTCGCGATAGGCGACGATGTGGCCTGGCACGCCGACGACGGTCGCGTTGGCCGGCACGTTGGTGACGACGACGGACCCCGCGCCGACGGACGCGTTTTCGCCGATCGTAATCGCACCGATCAGCTTCGCGCCCGCGCCGACCTCGACGTTGTTCTCCAGGGTAGGGTGTCGTTTCTCGCGGCGGGTGCTGGTTCCGCCCAGAGTCACGCCTTGGTAGAGGTGGCAGTTATCGCCGATCTCGGCCGTCTCGCCGATCACGACGCCCATGCCGTGATCGATGAAGAACCCGTCGCCGATCTTGGCGCCAGGGTGTATCTCGATGCCCGTGATGGCGCGGTTCAGGTGTGAGATCAGCCTCGGCAGCAGCGGCGCTTTCGCGGCCCGCAGCGTGTGGGCGAGCCGGTGGAGCTGCCGGGCCTGGAAGCCCGGATAGAAGAGGATAATCTCTAGGGCACTGGTGGCCGCAGGGTCTCGCTCCCTGGCGGCCTGGATATCTCTGCGAATGCGTTTAAGCAACGACACGCTCATGGTCCTTTCTGCACAGTGCGGGCTACGTCTGCGGTGGGGCGCTCTCGAAACTCGAGGGCCCCTAGAGACAGACGCAACAGTAGCTGCGCGAAAGAACCCGCACGCTTCGGTGAAGTGCGCGACGGGGAAGCGGCGCTGACGTTATGGTATGCATATCTGACGCAATGTTACAATGTTACGTTGAGTCTAACAGGGCGACGGCGAGAGCCGCAATCCCTTCACCCCGGCCCTGCGACCCGAGGCCATCGGATGTCGTGGCCTTGACGTTGACCGCGGAGCGATCGACGCGGAGCGCGTCCGCCAGCTTCGCCCGCATCGCATCGATGTGCGGCGCCAGCCGCGGCGCCTCAGCGACTACGGTCGTATCGACGTTCACGACCGCGAGGCCAGCGTCCGTTACGAGACCGACGGTCTCACGCAGCAGTTGCAGGCTGTCCGCGTCCCGGTACGTATCGTCGTCTGGCGGGAAGTGCCGGCCGATGTCGCCCAGGGCGGCGGCGCCCAGCAGCGCGTCGATAAGCGCGTGGCAGAGGACGTCTCCGTCGCTATGGCCGGCCAGGCCTGCCGTGTGCTCGATCCGCACGCTGGCGAGGATCAGCGCGCGCCCGCTCTCCAGCGGATGGACGTCGTAGCCGATACCAACCCTCATTGCGGTCTCCTCAATAGCGCTCGTACCAGTTCCAGGTCCTCATTCGTCGTCACCTTCAGGTTGTGGCGCGAGCCGGTGTAGAGTCGCACGCGGCCGCCTGCCGCCTCGACGAGCGCCGCGTCGTCAGTGACGTCGTCAGGGGAAGATGCGTGCGCGTCCATCAGCGGGCCGTAGCGGAACACCTGCGGCGTCTGCGCGAACCAGAGGTGGCTGCGGTCCAGCGTTCGCGAGACGACATGGTCGCCGTCCGACTCCTTCACTGTGTCCGGCACGGGCAGGGCGCAGCACGCGGCGCCCGTCGCTTGCGCCTCCTGGAGGCCCCGTTCGATCAGTTCGCCGGTCACAAGCGGCCGGGCGCCATCGTGGATCACTACCCATGCGCAGCCCCCGATGGCTTGAAGGCCGGCGAGGACGGAGTCTTGCCGCCGCGCGCCGCCCGCCACTACTGCGGATACCTTGTAGAACCCCTCCTGTCCGACAAGCTCGCGCGTCTGTGCGATCGCGTCGTCCGCGACGACGAGGCAGACGCGGTCGATGGCCGCGCAGCGCTGGAACGCGGCGACGGCGTAGGCGAGGAGCGGTCGTTCGCGGCCATCCGGGCCTTCGACCGCGACCCACATCTTGTCGGGGCCGGCCATTCGTCGACTGCGGCCGGCGGCGACGATCACGGCGCCCACGTCCGTTCCTTCGCTGGTCATGCGGCCATCACTCCAACAAGCGCCGAACTAGGTCCGCCGCAACCAACCCACCTGTCGCCAGGTAGACGTTCTTGAGGATCTTTCCGAACAACACGCCGATGAAGAAGTCGCGCAATCGCATGCGCACTGCCCCCGCGGCCACGCCGGCGATATCGACGGCCGGATTGGGCACGGACGAGAGCAGGAACATGGTGAGGATGCCGCGGCGCTGCATCCAGGCCTTCACGCGAGGATAGAAGGGCCGGTCGCGGAAGAGCATGCTGCCGCCGTACCCGGCCGCGTAGCCCGTCAGCTCTCCGATCGCTTCGGCCGGCCCCGCGACGAGGCCAACGACGACCGGTGTTGGAATGCCGAGGACCGGGTCGAGGAACGCGCCTGCGCCCGTGATCGCCGCGGCGCCCGGCATCGGCAATACAATCGACGCGGCGCTGATCAGCGCGACGACGAAGAGGCCGATGTAGCCATACGTGGTGAGTTGGGCAAGGTCGATGTCGAAGAAGAAGAACGTGAACGCTAACGCGCTGGTCAGCGCCGCCACCAGGATTAGCAGGCTGTACTCTAGCCGCCGTGCGGCCCAGGAGAGCGCCGGGTGAGACGATTGGAACAGCGCTTCGGCTTCCAGCGCCTCCTGTGCAGTGGCGACGGGGCCGCGCGGCTCCTGTGATTCGTCCATCAATGTTCCCAGCCATCATATCAAGTTCATCTCGAACGCGGCTGTGATGCAGACCGGGCCTCCCGCCTGAACGGGAGGCCCGATGCGTTTCGCGATGCGGGAGCGCGGAGCTAGCCTTCGTCCGGCTCGGCGATGTAGCTGGTCGGGACCAGCGGCTCTTCTTCCTCGGCCGTCTCCGGTTCCGCGCCCATCAGCTCCACGACGTCCTGGTCGCTCATCTCTTCGCCCACGTTGGCTTCGCCCTCCGCGAGCGCGAGCTCGCCCGGCAGTTCTATCTCCGCGACCGGCGGCGGCGGCAGGTCAATCTCGGCGCGGGCCGGGATCAGCTTGCCGATGATGACGTTCTCCTTCAGACCCAGCAGGTGGTCGACCTTTCCGGAGATTGCGGCCTCCGTCAATACGCGCGTCGTCTCCTGGAAGGATGCGGCGGCGAGGAAGCTGCTGGTGTTGAGCGAGGCTTTGGTCACACCGAGCAGGACAGGCACGGCCGTTGCCGGCTCGCCGCCCTCCGCCAGAATGCGGGCGTTCTCGTCCTCGTAGGCGTGGCGGTCGACCAACTCGCTCGGCAGCATCTCGGTATCGCCTGGAGAATCGATCTGCACCTTGCGCAGCATCTGTCGGACGATCACTTCGATGTGCTTGTCGTTAATCGTGACACCCTGCGAGTGGTAGACCTTCTGGACTTCCTCAATCAGGTAGAGCTGCACAGCCTCTGGGCCCATGATGTGGAGGATGTCCTGCGGGTTGAGCTGGCCTTCCGTGAGCTGCTGCCCGGCGTTCGCCTGGTCGCCGTCCTGGATGCGCAGCCGCGCGTGGGCCGGCACGGGGTACTCGCGCTCCTCCGTCGCTTCGTACGCGATAGATATCTGGGCCGGCTTCTTCCGCCTGCCTTCGAACTTGACGCGGCCACCGATTCGCGCGGTGATCTCCTCGGCCTCAGTGACGGCGGTTTCTTCTGACTCTTCGGCCTGCTTCTTTTTCGAAGCGGCCGGCGGCTTGGTGCGGGCCAAAACCGCGCCCTGCGCCACTTCCTCGTTGTTACTGACCAGCAACTCTACTTCCTTCGGAATGTCGTAGCTGTCGCTGTAGAACTCTGTGCTGGTGACCGTTAGCTTCCGCATGTCGCCGTCGCGGACGATGCGGGCCGTGCCGTCGATCTCCGACATGATGCTCTGACTCTTCGGCACGCGCGCCTCGAAGATCTCCTCGACGCGAGGCAGACCGCTGGTGATGTCCAGGCCGGCCACACCACCGGTGTGGAACGTCCGCATCGTTAGCTGCGTGCCGGGCTCGCCAATGCTCTGGGCGGCGATGATGCCCACGGCCTCGGCCATCTTGGTGAGCAGGCCCGTCGCGAGGCTGCGGCCGTAGCAGAGGCGGCAAACGCCGCGCTTGACGTTGCACGTGAGCGTTGAGTAGACGTGGACGCGATCGATCTCGAGTCCGTCGATCCGCTCGGCGATCTTCTCATCGATCTCTTCGCCGCGCAGGACGACGACTTCGTTCGTTGTCGGGTCGATGATGTCGGACGCGGCCCAGCGGCCGAGTACCCGACCACGGAACGGCTGCAGCAGACCCTCGTCGGCCGGACGCGTCAGCCAGATACCGCTGGTGGTGCCGCAGTCCTCCGATTCGATGATGACGTCCTGCGCGACGTCGATCAGACGTCGCGTCAGGTAGCCGCTGTCGGCCGTTCGCAGCGCCGTGTCCGCCAGCCCCTTGCGGGCGCCGTGGGTGGAGATGAAGTACTCCAGCACGCTCAGCCCTTCGCGGAAGCTGCTGCGGATCGGCAGGTCGATGATGCGGCCGGAGGGGTCGGACATCAGACCGCGCATGCCGGCCATCTGGCGGATCTGGGCGATGTTACCCTTCGCGCCGCTGGAGGCCATCATGTCGACGGAGCCGTACTCGTGAATGTGGTCCTGGATCTCTTTCTGAACGAGGTCGGTGGTTTCCGTCCAGATGGCGACGGAGGCGTCGTAACGCTCCTGGTCGGTGATCAGCCCCATCTCGTACTGATCCTCGATCTCGCGGCTGCGTTTGTCGGCCGCCTCAAGCAGCATTGGCTTCGCGTCAGGGATCTTCAGGTCGTTCACCGCGATCGTCATGCCGGACCGCGTTGCGTAGTGGAAGCCCAGCCCTTTGATCGAGTCGACGACCTCGGCCGTCTTTTCGTTGCCGAGACGCTTGTGGCACTGCGCGACCACGCTCTTGAGAGCCTTCCGGTCCATGATCTCGTTGTAGAAGCCCATCTCCTTGGGCAGGACGTCGTTAAAGACAATGCGGCCGATGGTCGTCTGAATGAACTGGTTGTCCGTGCGCTCGTCCCGCACCTTAATGTTGGCGTGCAGGTCGATGACTCCCACGTTGGCTGCTCGGAGAGCGGCTTCGAAGCTACCGTACACACCCTGTGCAGGCGTGCCGTTGCTGGCTTCCTTGAACTCGCCGTCGCGGCCGGGGTGCTGCAGCGTCATCCAGTAGCAGCCCAGCACCATGTCGAGCGTCGGTGCGATCACCGGCTCGCCGGATCCCGGGGAGAGCAGGTTGCGCGTCGAAAGCATCACTTGCCGCGCCTCCGCTACCGCCTCTCGCGAGAGCGGTACGTGGACGGCCATCTGGTCGCCGTCAAAGTCCGCGTTGAACGCGCTGCAGACCAACGGGTGGAGTTTGATCGCACTGCCCTCGATGAGGACCGGCTCGAACGCTTGAATGCCCAAGCGGTGAAGCGTCGGCGCTCGGTTCAGTAGCACAGGACGACTGCCGATAACGGCGTCCAGCACGTCCCACACCTCTGGCCGCGCGCGCTCCACGATGCGCTTGGCGCTCTTGATGTTGTGCGCCGTGCCGTTGGCGACGAGCGCGTGCATGACGAACGGCTTGAACAGCTCCAGCGCCATGCGCTTCGGCAGGCCGCACTGGTGGAGCTTCAGGTCCGGGCCGACGACGATCACCGACCGGCCGGAGTAATCGACACGCTTGCCGAGGAGGTTCTGGCGGAAGCGGCCTTGCTTGCCCTTCAGCATGTCTGAAAGCGACTTCAGCTTGTGGTTGCCGGAACCGGATACTGCCCGGCCGCGGCGGCCGTTATCGATCAGCGAGTCGACGGCCTCCTGTAGCATGCGCTTCTCATTACGAACGATGATCTCCGGTGCGCCCAGATCCATTAGCCGCTTCAGCCGGTTGTTGCGGTTGATCACGCGGCGGTAGAGATCGTTTAGGTCGCTCGTCGCGAAGCGGCCGCCGTCCAGTTGCACCATGGGCCGCAGGTCCGGCGGTAGCACGGGCAGAATGTTGAAGATCGTCCACTGCGCCTTGTTGCCACTGCGACGCAGCGCCTCGACAACGCGCAGGCGCTTCGTCGCCTTCTTGCGGCGCTGACCGCTGGTGGAGGCGATCTCCTCCTGCATGCGGATCCGCATCTGGTCCATGTCGAGCCGCTCTAGAATGCGGTAGACGGCCTCGGCGCCCATGCCGGCCTTGAAGATGTTGCCGAACTTGTCCTGGTAATCCTTGTACTCGGCTTCTGTCAGCAGGGCTGCCCGGTCGTGGACGACGGGGTCAACGAGGTTCTCCAGCTCATCGATTTTCGTCTGGAACTGCTCCAGCACCTCCTCGCGCTCTGTCGCCAGCTTGGCTTGGAGCGGCTCCAACTCCTCGAACGAACTGTCGCGGATCTGCTGGATCTCGGCCGTGGTGGTCAACTTGAGGTCCGCCAGTTCCTGCTTCAGGCGCTTTTCTGTTTCTTTGATCAGTGGCCTGGTGATTCCCTTGACCTTGCGATAGGCGTCCTTCGGGATTTCGTCTCCCTTAGCGACGTGCGTGGTATCGCCGAAGACGAAATCGCGGCGCGCCTTCTTGCCGGCCTGCGCCTTCAGGTCGGCTTCCGACGTCGCCGTAAGCTTCTGCAATCCTTCGACCTGTGACGTCTTGTCCTTCGCGTTTTGCTTGATGCCGGCTTCGCGGTTGCTCTCCAGTTCGGCAATGCGCTCGTCGCGGGACGTCTCAAGCGCGCCGATCTGTTCCACCAGCTCCTTCTCCCGCTTGGCGGTCGTTTCCTCCATCTCCTCGCGGAGCTGTTTCAGCAGGACCTCTTTTGCCTCCTCATCCACGTGCGTGATGATGTACTGAGCAAAGTAGAGGACCCGCTCCAGCGTGCGGGGCGACATGTCCAGGAGCAGGCCGATGCGGCTCGGCGTGCCCTTTACGAACCAGATGTGGCTGACGGGGGAGGCGAGCTCAATGTGTCCCATCCGCTCGCGGCGCACCTTGCTGCGCGCGACTTCGACGCCGCACTTGTCGCAGACGATGCCCTTGTAGCGGACGCGCTTGTATTTCCCGCAGTAGCACTCGAAGTCCTTCGTCGGCCCGAACGTCTTCTCGCAGAAGAGGCCGTCCTTCTCGGGCTTCAGCGTGCGGTAGTTAATTGTTTCCGGCTTCGTCACCTCGCCGTACGACCAGGAGCGGATCTGCTCCGGCGACGCTAGCGAGATACGAACAGCGTTGAAGTTGTTAACTTCCAGCACTGAAGATCTCCTCTCCGCGCTCCATGCCTTGCAAGTTGATGCCCAGGCGTGGCGGTTCCGGACCATCATCCGGAATGCCAACCTGCTCGTCGTCTTCGTTGAGAACCTCTACAGAGAGTCCAAGGCTCTGCAGCTCCTTTACGAGCACCTTGAACGACTCCGGAATACCCGGCTCCAGGACATCCTCGCCCTTGACGATCGCTTCGTATGTCTTAACGCGACCGACCACGTCGTCGCTCTTTACGGTCAGAAGCTCCTGCAGCACGTGTGCGGCGCCGTACGCTTCCAGCGCCCAGACCTCCATCTCACCGAAGCGCTGTCCGCCGAACTGCGCCTTGCCACCCAGCGGCTGCTGTGTGATCAGCGAGTAGGGTCCCGTGGAACGGGCGTGGATCTTGTCTTCGACGAGGTGGATCAGCTTCATCAGGTAGACGAAGCCGATCGTCACCGGCTGATCGAACTGCTCGCCGCTGCGGCCGTCGAAGAGCGGCTGCTTGCCGAAGATGGGCGGGGAGATCTTGCGCTTCGCAGAAATCTGTTCGGCCTTCTCCAGCAGCCGCTCCATGGTGGGGTTGCGCATCTTCCGCACGCCCATGTTGTTCAGCCAGACTTCCAGGCAGGCGCGCTTGGCGATGCCCGCTTGCGCTTCATCCATGATGTCGGTTGCCGTGTAGCCCTGCTTCTTCAGCCAGGCCTCAAACACCGGCAGATCCAAATGCTCGCCGTAGGGGTGGCTGTTGTCGCTGTTGACGCCCGGCTCGAACGCGCCAGCCTCGCTAGCTAGCCAGGCGCGGGCGAGCGCGTCTTCGATCTCTTCGCCGGACGCGCCGTCGAAGACGGGCGAAACGGCGCGAAAGCCGAGCTGCTGTACGGCCCAGCCGAGGTGCGTCTCCAGCACCTGCCCGACGTTCATCCGGCTCGGGACGCCAATCGGGTTGAGGATGATGTCGACGGGCGTGCCGTCCGCCAGGTACGGCATGTCCTCCATCGGCAGGATGCTGGCGATGACGCCCTTGTTTCCGTGACGCCCGGCCATCTTGTCACCGGCCGAGATCTTGCGCCGCTGGGCGATCGACACGCGCACCAACTGGTTGACGCCGGCGGGCAGTTCGTCGTTGTCATCGCGGGAGAACACGCGGACGTCGATTACCTTGCCCTTTTCTCCGTGCGGTACACGCATCGATGTGTCCTTGACCTCACGCGCCTTCTCACCGAAGATCGCGCGGAGCAGCTTCTCCTCCGCCGTCAGCTCCGTCTCGCCCTTGGGCGTGATCTTGCCGACGAGGATGTCGCCGGAGCTGACCTCCGCGCCGATTCGGATGATGCCGTCTTCGTCCAGGTCGCGCAGGCTCTCCTCACCGACGTTGGGGATGTCGCGAGTGATCTCTTCCGAGCCGAGCTTGGTGTCCCGCGACTCGACCTCGTGCTTCTCGATATGGATTGACGTGAAGCGGTCGTCTTGGACTACGCGCTCTGAGATGACGATCGCGTCCTCGAAGTTGTGGCCCTCCCAGCTCAGGAACGCGCAGAGGATGTTCTGACCAAGCGCAAGCTCGCCTTGGTCGGTCGACGAACTGTCGATCAGCGGATCGCCTATGTTGACGCGCTGGCCTGCTGTCACAGCAGGGCGCTGATTCATACAAGTGCCCTGGTTGGAGCGGATGAAGCTCTGCAGTGGGTACTCTGTCTCACCACCTGTGTCGTAATTCACGACCACGTTGTCGGCCGTTGAGCTGAGAACCTGGCCGGGACCCTTGGCGAGGATCACCTGGCCTGAGTCCGCGGCGGCGCGCCGCTCGAAGCCCGTGGTCACCAGCGGCACCTGCGGGCGCAGAAGGGGCACTGCCTGCCGCTGCATGTTCGCGCCCATCAGGGCGCGAGGCGCGTCGTCGTGCTCCAGGAACGGGATCAGACAGGTGGCGACGCTCAGTACCTGCTCCGGCGTCACGTCCATGTAGTCGATGTGTTCCGGCAGCTCCATGTGGAAGCGCTCGCCCTGTCGCGCCTCTACGCGCTGCTCGACGAAACCATTATCGCTATCGAGGATCGAGTTGGCCTGGGCGATGATGTAGCGCTCTTCGACGTCCGCAGAGAGGTAGGCGATCTCGTCCGTCACAAACGGGACGATGGGGATCAGATCGTCGTCGGCTTTCTCCAGCCGCCTCGCGATTGCCGCCGTTACCTCCTGGCCCGCTTCGGCGATCATGCCGCCCTGGGGGCCGGCGACGGTGTCTCGGACCGTCTGACCAATTAGGGCGGGGTCCGTCGCTTCTAGCTCGCGGATAACCTTGCGGTAGGGCGTTTCGATGAAGCCGTAGCGATTGATAATGCCGTAGGTCGCCAGGCTGCCGATCAGGCCGATGTTGGGTCCCTCCGGAGTCTCGATCGGGCAGATGCGGCCGTAATGGCTGTGGTGGACGTCTCGCACATCGAAGCCCGCCCGGTCGCGGGAGAGGCCGCCGGGGCCGAGTGCGGACAGCCGCCGCTTGTGTGTGAGCTCGGCCAGCGGGTTGGTCTGGTCCATGAACTGCGATAGTTGCGAGCCGCCAAAGAACTCCTTCATAGAGGCGACGACGGGGCGAATGTTGATCAAGGCGCTCGGCGTCGCCTGGTCGGCGTCCGTGATCGTCATGCGCTCCCTGATCACGCGCTCCATGCGCAGCAGGCCGATCCGGAACTGGTTCTGGATCAGCTCGCCTACAGCGCGCACGCGGCGGTTGCCCAGGTGGTCGATGTCGTCCGCGTGGCCTTGGCCGTTGTTAAGAACGATGATCTCACGGATGATTGACGACATGTCCTCTGGCGTCAGCGTGCGGGTCTCTTCTTTCAGGTTGAGGCCCAGCCGCTGCGTCACCTTGTATCGACCAACGCGGCCGAGGTCGTAGCGGCGCGGGTTGAAGAAGAGTGAGTTGATCAGATTTCGAGCGTTGTCCTTCGTCGGCGGGTCACCCGGGCGCAGCCTGCGGTAGAACTCCAGCAGCGCCTCTTGTTTGTTCTTCGTTGGCTCTTTCTCTATCGTCGATTGGATGTAGCCATGGTCGGGGTTTGTGTCGACGGCAGCGAAGGCGGCCAGCATCCGTTCGTCGGTGCCGAGTTCTTCGTCGTCGAGCTTGTCGTCCTCGTCGATCGCACGCAGCAGCGTCGTGATCGGGATCTTGCGCTTGCGGTCGACTTTCACGGAGACGATGTCTTTGTTCGAGGTCTCGAA
This sequence comes from Chloroflexota bacterium, assembly GCA_029262675.1. Lineage (GTDB taxonomy): Bacteria > Chloroflexota > Dehalococcoidia > DSTF01 > RBG-16-68-14 > JADFKB01. The sequence continues at coordinate 249,681 of JAJCYW010000020.1, forward strand.
CTCCAGCCACGCACCGCGGCTCGGGATCAATTTCGCTGAACAGAGGTCGCGGCCGCTGGTGGCGTCGGTGTTGATCGAGAAGTAGCAGCCCGGCGAACGCACAAGCTGCGCGACGACGACGCGCTCGGCGCCGTTGATGATGAACGTGCCATTGGGCGTCATCAGCGGGAAGTCGCCCATGAAGAGTTCTTGTTCCTTGACCTCGCCGGTCTCCTTCACCAGCAACTGGACCCAGACCTTGAGCGGGGCGGAGTAGGTCGTGTCGCGGATGCGGCACTCGTTCTCGGAGTACTTCGGCTCGCCGAAGGAGTACGGTCGCACCGGCAGCGACGCGATGCGCGCCCTGCGCAGCGCCTGCGCCGTTTCCATCGTCAGCGGCTCGCCCTTCTTGGCGATCCTCTTCTTGTCCTTACTCTTGACGTCCTCCAGCGGCACCATGCCTATGTACTCTTCCAGGCTCTCGCTGGTGTCCTTCGGCGAGATCTCCCTGGCAAACCGCATCTCCATTCGATTGCCCGTGAAGTCCTGAATCGGCGAGATCTCGCGCAGCAGGTCATCCAAGCCTTCTTCGGTGAACCACTCGTACGAGTCCAGTTGGATGCGTACCAGATGGGGAATGTCGATAACGTGCGGTATGTCCGCGTAGGACTTGGTCATGCTGGGGACGGCGGAACCGTCACTCACCGATTCGGCGGTCATTACCATAGCAATGCACTCCTATTTGCTGAAGGGGACGCAGAAATAGGCCCGTCCCTACCTATCGGGAGGGTCTCCTCGTTGAAACGCTACTAGGGACAAGAACACAAAGGGGTCAGTCTAGCCGCGCCCTTTACTCTAGCTAGCTGGGTGATTGGCACTAGAACTAGTATACAAACTTGCCTTAGTACCCGCAAGCCAGGTTACGAGTGGCGTTGACGCAGAATAACCTGAATCTGGCTGAAGCTGGCGGATGGGAGGCCAAGTTCCCGCCGCTGCGCGAGCGGGTTCGCGCAGCCGTTCACCGTGCGATATGCTGTCGGCGATTTCGCGACGCAATTCGGCAAGCCGCCCGTTAGGGTGGCCGTCCGCCCACGGGAGTGTACACATGCAATTCGAGCTCTCTGAAGAGCAGCGGCTGATTCAGGAGACGGCGCGCAGGATCGCGAAGGAGCGCGTCGCGCCCCGCGCGGCCGAGATGGACGTCAGCGAAGAGTACCCGCACGATATCTATGAGGCCTTTCGCGACGTGGGTCTGCTTGGTCTGACGATCCCGGAAGCGTACGGCGGCAGCGGCTCCGGCGTGCTTTCGCTGGCGCTGGCAGTAGAGGAGGTCGCCAAGTACTGCTGCGCTTCTGGACTGGTTCTCCTTCTTTCCGCGCTGCCGACGCAGCCGATCGTGTTTGGCGGCAGCGAGGATCAGAAGAACCAGTGGCTCGAGCAGGTGGCAACGGGCGCTGCGAAGGCCGCCTTCTGTCTCACTGAGCCCAACTCGGGCTCGGATGCGTCCGCCCTCGAGACGCGGGCCGTGCGCGACGGCGACGATTACGTGCTCAACGGCGAGAAGATGTACATCTCCGGTGGCACCGTCGCCGACTTCGTCGTGGCGTTCGCCAAGACAGATTCGTCCAGCGGGCCAAAGGGCATCTCCGGCTTCATCGTGCCGACGGATAGCCCCGGCTTCTCCGTCGCGGGCCAGGACCGCAAGATGGGCGTCCGCGGCGTGCCAACGGCGAACCTCGTTTTCAAGGACGTGCGTGTGGGACCGGATCTGCTGATCGGCGGCGAGGAGGGCAAGGGCTTCAACCAGGCGATGCTGACGCTGAACTCGCTGCGGCCCGTCGTCGGCGCGCGCGGCGTCGGCCTCGCCGAGGGCGCGATGACGTATGCGCTGAACTTCGCCCGCGATCGCGAGGCGTTCGGCAAGCCGATCGCGGACCTTCAGGCGATCCAGTTCATGTTCGCGGACATGGCGATCCAGATCGAAGCGGCGCGGCTCCTCGTCTACCAGGGCGCTTGGCTGGTCGATCAGGGCAAGTACCGCCGCGAGAACGCGTCCATGCTCTCGATTGCGAAGGCGTTTGCGACGGAGATGGCAGTGAAGGTGGCGTCGGACGCGCTCCAGGTGCTGGGCGCGCAGGGCTACATGATGGACCACCCGCTGGAACGCCACTACCGCGACGCTCGCCAGTTGACGATCGTCGAGGGGACGTCCCAGATCCAGCGCGTCGTCATCGCGCGGGCGCTGATGGAGCGGGAGCTGGTCTACCCTTGAAATCGCGCCACAGCTTGTGGCCTCGGCAGCTCGACGAGATTGCTGCCGCGAATCATGGCCTCAGCAGCTTGTGGCTGAGATAGCCTCTCCAGTTTCGCGCCGCACCACTTGTCTGTAGCCCGTGATTTCCTCATGCGTCCACAAGCCATGGCTGTGGATGCCGCAAGAAATGCCTACCCGCCACCGTCTTCTGGCACGAAGATGCGTCGCGCCGCCTCAGACCAGACGGTCCAGGCTCGCTTTGCGGTGCCGTCCTGCCGCGTCAGTCCGCTGTCCTGCAGCAAATCGACAGGCGCCTCTCCCGTGAATGTCGGGTCCTGTCCGGTGAACCAGATGACGAGCTGCATCGAGAGCTGCTCCGCGTTGAGCAGCGTCCGGCTGACGAACGCGGCCTGCGCGGCCTCGGCATCGGCGCGGCTGTTGCCTTCGTCCGGCGCGGACGGGTAGCCCATGCCGCTGATGACTAATGGCCGCTCTGAGTAGAGCGATAGCTGGGCATAGTACGAGTCCGGGATCTCCCCGGCGGTGGGAAAGGCCAGTATCGGAAAGCTGCTCACTGCCAGCACGTCCAGCCGCGGCTCGAAACGGCCCAGCAGGTACCACTGAGATGGCAGCGGCTCTTCTACGGGCAGCAGACCCTGCAGCTCCTCAAGCTGAAACGTCGGGAACACCAGCGTGTCCGGCGAGATCGCTTTCACCGCTTCGTACGCCTCGTGGTAGAGGATAACGAAGCGCTCAAAGTCTTCGGGCTGGTGCTGCTGGTAGCCGTTGATCTCAACACCGAGCGCCAGGTACTGCGGGCGGTAGCTCTCCGCGACGTACTCGGCGTAGGTGATGAAGGCCTGGCGCACCTCCTCGTTGGCGAAGCCGGCGCCCGCCAGTTCGTCCGGCAGGCCGGCCAGCCTGCTGCGCCGCTGCGTGCCGTCCGTGGGGTCGATGGCGACGAAGATGCTAAGCCCGTTTTCCTCTGCCAGCGCGACTTCGCGCTCCGTCGCCCGCACAGTGTCGTCTGAGATACTGCCGGCCAGCAGCTCTGCCCAGGGCGGTGTGCGCTGGATGAGAATCACGTCGCCGGCAGTGCCGGCCAGCTCGAACGTGTCGACGTAGCTCTCCTCAGTCAACTCCGGCGGCAACGAGCTGATGCCCATGGCAAAGCTGCGCGTCAGATCGATGGCCGTCGGGGTCGGTAAAGGAGGGTCGCTGGAGCCGCCGCCGGCGCAGGCGGCGATGCCGAGGCCTGCGGCGAGCAGTGCGATGCAGACGGCGAGCGCGTTGCGCCTCACGGGCTGATTGTACCCGCGCTTGTGCTTTACGCAACAGGCTGTTCGGCCCTGGCGTGCCTTGTCTGTTCGTTGACGCGCCTTGGCGGGTGTGCCAGAATCGGGCTGGAGGTGCCATGACAGAAAATTCCGACAGGACGTTGATGAACGGCGCGCGAGCCTACCTGGCCGGGCTACAAGATGACGAGCGGTTTGAGCACCAGGCCGAGGTGGAACGCTTTGTTCGCTGGTGCGGCGCGGACCGGACCTGGTCAGAGCTCTCCGGCCACGATGTCGCGACATACGGCGACACGATCAAGGGTACGGTGATCGATGCGACGGGCCGTGCTAACGCGGTCAAGAAGTTCCTCTCCGCGGCTAAGAAAAGCGGCTTCACACCGACGAATCTCGGCACCCACCTCCGCGTCAAGAAAGGCGCGCGGTCGCGCACGCCGGAGCGACCAATCGACTTCGACAAGATGGAGATTACGGAAGCGGAACGGGATGCGTTGGGCGAGGAGCTCGAGTTGTTGAAGGCCCAGCGACCGCAGATCATCGCGGACATCCAGCGTGCGCGCGAGGACAAGGACTTCCGCGAGAACGCTCCACTCGACGCCGCGCGCGAACGGCAGGGTTACGTCGAGGGTCGCATTCAGAAGATCGAGCTCACGCTCGATTTGGCGACCGTCGTCGCCGAGGGGCCAGCGGCGGACGGCACGGTGGTGGAGATCGGCTGTACTGTTTTCCTCACCAACCTCAAGTCGGACATGGAGTTGACGTACACGCTGGTGCGTCCGGGCGAAATCGACGCTTCCCAGGGCCGCATCTCGTTCGAATCGCCGGTCGGCCGCGCGCTGCTGCGCAAGCGCGTCGGCGCGGAGGTCGAGGTGGAGGCGCCGTCCGGCACGCTGCGATTCCGCGTCGACCGCGTCGAAGCCTAAGGCGGAGTCGCTCCCGCCGCTCGCACGATCAGGGTACGCCCCGGCGCGTTTCAGGGAGGATCGGCTTCAGGTTCGGCTCCGTCTGCCGAAGGATCGGACGTGGCCCTTGTTCGCCGCGTCCGGCGCGTGCAACGCGCACATGACGCGAAGGACGGGGATATGGAGGTACAAGATGCGGCTGGTCGGCGATGTGAAATGCTATCACTGTGGCCACGTCAGTGGCCAGATTGAAGCAACGCGTGAGGAAGGTCTCGAGGTTCAGTCGTTCAAGCCCAGAGACGGCTACAAGGGCAAGAAGCCGGCAGCCGGTGAGAAGCTGCGCTGCGAGCGCTGCACCGGCCCTGTGTTTCTTGAAGACCTGCGAGAGGCGCCGCTGGAACCGTTGGCGATCGACCTGGCGGCGGCGCGCAAGCTGCGGCGGCCGAAGCGCGGCAAAGCGGCTTAGCACCACGCTGCCGCGATCTGCGTTTCGGCCAGATTTGTGCAGCGGGAAGCAATCACACAATGGGGCGCCTGGAAACCGGGCGCCCTGCCCTGTACCCGGATTCGATTGACCGCAACCACCGCCTGTGATATACGGTTCAAGACGCTGACGGCATCCGGCCGGCGGCATTGACAGCGCGTGAGTGCGATAGGCTGTGCGACAGCCTACCACGCTTCAACTTGCGCCGACGGCAAGGAGCCGATGAACGCACGACGTGTCCGAACGCTAACGGGGGTTGCGCTGGCCGTTGCCCTTGCGACGCTACTCGCCGGCTGCGGCGCGTTTGGCGGAGACCAAAATACGTTCAACCCGGGCGGCGACGTCGCGGAACGTCAGCGCGACCTCTTTCTCCTCGGCCTTTGGCCCGCGATCGTGATCCTAATGGGCGTCCTCACGGCCGTCGTTTACATCGTGGTTCGGTTTCGCCGTCGTGAAGGCGACGAGATGCCCAAGCAGGTCCACGGCAACAACAGGCTCGAAATCGCGTGGACGATCGCGCCGCTCTTCCTCCTCGCCTTCATCGCCGTACCGACGGTCGATGGCATTATCGATCTAGGCCGCGCTGCTGACGACGATGCGCTGCACGTGCGCGTCGTCGCGTTCCAGTGGGACTGGCGCTTTCAGTACCTTGACGCTGAGTACGCGGACGCCGACGGCAACCCGTTGACGGTGCCTGACCTCTACATCCCCGTCGACCGTCAAATCGGCGTTGAGCTCCAGGCCGGCCTCAACGCCGCGGCGACCGACGTCATCCATAGCTTCTGGGTGCCGAAGCTGGCTGGCAAGCAAGACGTGATGCCGGGCAGAACGAACAGGATGTGGTTCAACGCCACGGAAGCCGGCGTCTACTCCGGTCAGTGCGCGGAGTTCTGCGGCATCGGTCACGCCGTCATGAAGTTTACCGTTACGGCTGTCGAGCCAGCCGAGTTCGAATCGTGGGCAGAGGAGCAACTGGCAGGCCAGTAGGCATAGGCCTGCAGGGCATTCAACCGCCGTTAGAGGAGTCTAAGATGTCAGGAGCAGTGATCGGACAGCAGCGCCCAACGATTGGGGAAGCGCTGCGCCGCATTCGCTTAGAGGCCGCGACCTATCACGGCGTCTGGAGCTGGATCGCAACGGTCGATCACAAACGCATTGGACTGATGTATGGCGCCACGGCGTTCGTGTTCTTCCTTGTTGGCGGCGTAGAAGCGCTGATCATCAGGCTGCAGCTGGCGCGGCCGGATGCGTCGCTCGTCGACCCCGACCAGTTTAACCGGCTGTTCACGATGCACGGCACGACGATGGTATTCCTCGTCGTCATGCCGCTCAGCGCCGCGTTCTTCAATCTGCTCGTCCCGCTCATGATCGGCGCGCGAGACGTCGCCTTTCCCCGTCTGAACGCCTTCAGCTACTGGGTGTTCCTCACGGGCGGTCTCTTCATGACAGCCAGCTTCTTCACGGGCAACCCCGCGGGCGCCTTCTTCGAGGGCCACCTGGGCGCGCCGGACGGCGGTTGGTTCGGCTACGCGCCTCTCACGTCGACGCAGTTCTCACAGGGCACAGGCATCGACTTCTGGGCGTTTGGCTTGCTGATCCTCGGCGTCTCGTCCATGGCTGGTGGTTTCAACTTCATCGTCACCATCATCAACATGCGGGCTCCTGGTATGACACTCTTTCGCATGCCGGTCTTCGTGTGGATGACCCTGGCGACGTCGTTCTTGATCATCTTCGCCATGCCGATCATCACGGTCGCCCTGTTCCAACTGCTGTTCGACCGGCTCTTCGGCGGCGTCTTCTTTAGCGTCGCCGACGGCGGGACGCCGTTGCTGTGGCAGCATATGTTCTGGCTCTTCGGCCATCCGGAGGTCTACATCCTGATCTTGCCGGCGATGGGCATCGTGTCGGAGATCCTGCCGACGTTTTCGCGAAAGCCGCTCTTCGGATACCCGTTTGTTGTGTTCTCCGGCCTTGCCATCGCGTTCATGAGCTGGGGCGTCTGGGCGCACCACATGTACACCACGGGCCTCGGTACAACGGCGAACGCTGCCTTCGGCGTCGCGACGATTCTCATCTCGGTGCCTACGGGCATCAAGATCTTCAACTGGTTGGGCACGATGTGGGGGGGATCTATCAAGATCAATACGCCGCTATTGTTCTCAGTCGGCTTTATCGCGATGTTTACAATCGGCGGGTTAACGGGTGTGATGCATTCCATGGTCCCGTCTGACTACCAGCAGCAAGACACGTACTTCGTCGTTGCGCACTTCCATCAGGTGCTTGTCGGCGGTGCCCTCTTCGGCCTCTTCGGCGGTATCTACTACTGGTTCCCGAAATTCTCCGGCAGGCTGCTCAACGAGAAGTGGGGTCAACTACACTTTTGGACAATGTTCGTCGGATTCAACCTGACGTTCCAGCCGATGATGATTCTCGGTCTGCTCGGCATGCCGCGCCGCATCTCCAGCTACTCGGACGGACTAGGCTGGGGTTTCTGGAACATGATGGCGACGGCCGGGGCCTTCCTCATCGCCTTCTCCGTGGTGGCGTTCATTGTGAACGTTGTGGTCAGCATGCGAAGTAGGGAGCGCGTAGGCGGCGACCCCTGGGACGGCCGCACGCTGGAGTGGGCGATTCCTTCCCCGCCGCCGGCCTACAACTTCGCCACGATTCCGACCGTGAAGGCGCTGGACGACTTCTGGAACACCAAGTACGTAGAGAACGAGGCGGGCATACCCGTTCCCGTCGTCGCCGACGGAGCGAACGGCGACGACGAAGAGGACGCTGGCCACGGCATCCATCTGCCGTCGCCGTCCGTGCTGCCGCTAATCGCTGCGCTGGGTCCGGTCTTCATCGCGACGGGATTTATCTACCATGGCAACCCATGGCTGCTGCCGCTCATTCCGGTAGGGGCCGTCACAACGCTCGTTGGCCTCTATGGCTGGGCGTTGGAACCGGTAACGGAGTAAACCTGACGTGCAACACGCGCCTACGATAGACCCCGGCCACGAAACGTCGACGGGCATCGACAACCGAAAGCTGTTGATGTGGCTCTTCCTGGCATCGGAGGTCCTCTTCTTCGGCGGGCTGATCGGTACCTACCTGCTCTATCGCAACAGTAGCGTCGCCCCTCCGTGTCCGACGGATTGCGTGTTCGACGGCGTAACCTACCAAGGCCTGTTCGATATCCCGTTCACTTCAATCAGCGCCTTCGTGCTGCTGATGAGCAGTGTCACCATGGTGCTGGCGCTGGCCGCGATTCAGCGCAACAACAAGCGTGGGCTGGGCATCTGGCTGCTGGCGACGGCGCTGCTGGGGATGACCTTCCTGGCCGGCCAGGCGTTCGAGTTCACCGAGTTCTACCATGAAGGGTTGACGCTGAACACGAACCTGTTTGGCACAACCTTCTTCGTGCTGACGGGGTTCCATGGCGCTCACGTCTCGGTAGGTGTGCTACTGCTCGTCTCGATGTTCATCGTCTCCCAGAGAAACGATTGGACGAAGGAGCATAGCCTCAACGTAGAACTCCTCGGCCTCTACTGGCACTTCGTTGACATAGTCTGGATCGTAATCTTCACGCTGGTCTACCTGATCCAGACGTAGGCAGATAGCAGGAGCGAGAAGTTTGGAACTTGCAGCGCTCGTATTGGCAACAGGCGTAAAGGCCTTCTTCCAGAGCCCGGCCTATGTGATCGGCGTACCGCTCGTCGCCGTCGGTGGCCTGGCGCTGATGCTGGCGTTGACGCCCTTCGAACTGCGCTGGCCGGCGCCGATCCGCGAATCGGACTTGCCCGTGCTGGACGATCCGCCGGAAGGCCACCCGGACGCGTCTGAATACGTTAAGGTTGGCGTTTTCCTGGCCGTTGTCACGGCCGTAGAGGTGGCCTTGTACTACCTCGACCTCGCCGAAGGTGCGCTGCTCGGGCTGCTACTAGCGCTCTCGGCCCTGAAGTTCATTCTTGTCGTGATGTGGTTCATGCACCTCAAGTTTGACAACCGGCTCTTCTCGACCATGTTCACCGGCGGCATGATTCTCGTCCTCGCCCTGTTCACAATTGTTCTCGCGACGCTCGGCTCGAGCCTGGTCTAGGGCTCTCCCACTCCGAGGCGTCCTATGCTGTCTCTACTGCACATCGGTGGATACGAGTGGCTGGACTGGAACGCCCATCCCGATATCGTCGCCATCTGCGCGCTGATCGAGGCGGCCTACCTCTATACGGTGACCTACTTGGGACGGCAGATCTCAGACAGCGGTCGAGTGAAGCTCAGCCAAGTACTGCTCTTCACCACGGGCGTTGTCGTGATGTACCTGGCGACGGGTTCGCCGCTCCACGGACTAGGCGAGGGGTACCTGCTAACGGCGCACATGCTCCAGCATCTGTTGCTGACGCTTGTCGCTGCGCCGCTGCTGCTGGCGGGCGTGCCGGGCTGGGTCTGGCAAGCGATCCTGCGTACGCCGGGCACGATGCCCGTGGCCCGCATCATCACGATGCCCATCGTCGCCTTCGCGATGTTCAACGCTGCGCTGCTCTTGTTTCATTTGCCGCCGACGATCGATTTGCAGCTCCGCGTGCATTCGTTCCACCTCTTCGCTCACGTCGCGCTGACGGCCGCCGGTTTGCTTATGTGGTGGCCGATCCTAAGCCCCCTGAAGGAGCTGCCGCGACTCTCGGAGCCGGTGCAGATGGGCTACCTCTTCATGCAGTCGCTGCTGCCGGCGGTGATGGCGTCGTTCATCACGTTCGCTGACACGGTTGTCTACGACTACTATGCGGATGTGCCCAGGATCTGGGGTTGGACGGCCGTCGAAGACCAACAGATCGCCGGTGGGCTGATGAAGATGATGGGTACCCTCATCCTCTGGTCATACATGACCGTGGTCTTCTTCCGTTGGTACGCTCGCGTCGAGCGCGAAGAGCGGGAGTCTCTCGTGCACGAGGCCGAGGCCGAGCTACGGGAGGCGGGCGCTGAGGGCGGTTAGCGAATATCCGCCGCTCTCGTCGTTTCTGGCGCCGCTGGCCCGACGCAGTACAACCCTCGTCGCCGAGGGTTGTATCGTGTTCTCCGAGTATGTTAGGGGTCTTCCCGCTATTCGACGGTGAAGGCCGCGTACATACCGGCCCCGTAGTGTCCAACGATGTTGCAGATCAGGACGTAGTTGCCGGATTCCAGTGAGACGGCGACGTCTTTCGACTCGCCGCCGACCAGCTCGGCCACAGAGGCAACGACGTTTACCTCGTCCTCGTTGACCATGAAGCCCGTGTCGTCCAGCGGCAGTTCGTCGACGGGCAGGTCGGTGAATACCACGCGCAGGTTATGGATAAGCCCGCCATCGTTGCTGACAGAAAGCGTCTCAGGCGCGCTGGCAGAGGCCGGTGACACTTCGATGGCCCAGTTTGGGTCCTGGAGGCTCACAAGCACGCTGCCTGCCGGCGCCGGCGTGCCGTCCGCGGGCGTTTCTATAGGTGTCTCCACGAGCGTCCCCTCGCCCTCTTCATGCACTGCCGCCCAGACGGCGCCACCGGTTAGCGCAGCGACGGCGACCGCGCCGATCATGGCCACTTGCCACGGCTGCGCCCGGCGATTGCTGAAGAGGTACCAGGCCGCGAAGAGAATGAAGAGCGAAACGCCCAGCGCCAGCGGCGTCGCCATCGTTACGTCGCCTATGCTGACTTCGTTTAGCTCAAGATAGACGCGGGAGAGGCCGTAGATAACGAGCACCGCGAACAGAAACGCGATGGTAGGTACCAGCAGCGGGAGGACCAGGCGGCCGTGTACTTCCGGTTCTTCGCCGTTGTGTTCGTCAGCCATAACTTGTATCTGATATCACGAGGACCGGATACGGTCAAGCGAGAGGCTCGCTGGTAGACGCGAAGCTCGTTGGCAAACGAGAGGCTCGTTCGCAAACGAGCCGTCCGCTTTCGCCGGCAGAGTGCACCTGGTATAGTCCTTGTACCTTGAATCACAATCTTAAGACAGTGACGGAAGGCAACTGCACGTGATGAGAGCCGGCTCGGCGGCAGAGCAGGCGGTGTCTGGCGCCTGGCCGCTGAGGCGGGGCTTCGGCGTTCTCAGCGTCCTGACTGTGGTGACCACGTACGCGCTCATCGTACTGGGCGGCGTCGTTCGCGCGACCGGGTCGGGCGACGCCTGTCCGGACTGGCCGCGCTGTCACGGACAGCTCATCCCACCGTTTGAGACGGCCGTAATGATCGAATTCTCGCACCGGCTGCTGGCGTCCGCCGTCGGCTTCCTCGTGCTCGCGGTCGCGATCATAGCCTGGCGTCACCGCAAGGACTATCCGATCGTCGCGTGGGCGGGACTGACGGCGGTGGCGATGGTGATCGGCCAGATCATCCTCGGTGGCCTGACAGTGCTGAACGAACTGCCGGCGAACCTCGTCATGGCGCATTTGGCGATGGCCTCCGTGTTGCTGGCGGTGCTTATCGTCATCACCTTCTCCGTCGTCGTGCCGCCGTTGAAGGCGGCGGACGCCGTCGGCTTCCAGTCATATGCCTTCCGCAACCAGTTAATCGTCGTCGCTCTCGCGATGCTCGCGCTCATGCTCACCGGCTCCTACGTCGCCGGAAGCGGTGCGAGCCTGGCGTACCGCGATTGGCCGCTCTTCGATGGCGCGCTCTGGCCGGACGGCGGACGGTTGGCGGTGATCCACGCGACGCACCGCTTCTCCGTCCTGGCCGTCGGCCTCCTCGTCGCCTATGTGGCCGCGAAGGCTTGGCGCTCCCATGCGGACGACCGGCCGGTCTTGCTTGGAGCGCTCTTCGCGCTTACGCTCTACGTTGCGCAGGCGATGGTCGGAGCGGCCAACATCTGGACGGTGCTTCAAGCCTGGGCCATCGCGATGCACCTAGCATTGGCGGCGTTGCTATGGGCGACGCTGGTTACGATCGCGCTGTTCGCCCACCGCTCCGCACAGGTCGCCGCGGTGGACACTCGCGAAAACGAAGCGCCGAACCGGCAGGCGCGCGAAAAGAGGGGATCGACTGCGGTACCGGCCGTGGAATCGTCGTAGAATGGGTTTGAGATGCTAAGACAGGACGCAGTGGCGCAGCCCGTGCAACTGACGCAGGCGCAGGCGGCAGACGCGGCCCCGGCGCGTGGCCTGCGCGCGATCGCCGCCGACTACCTGGCGCTGACAAAGCCCCGCATCGTCGGGCTGCTGCTGATCACGACGATCCCCGCCATGATCGTGGCGGAGGAGGGCTGGCCTTCGGTCTGGCTAGTGCTGCTGACGCTGATCGGCGGGACGCTGTCCGCGGCCGGAGCCAACGCGATCAACTGCTACGTTGACCGCGACATCGACGGCCTGATGAACAGGACGAAGAACCGGCCGCTGCCGGACGGGCGCATAGAACCGCGGTGGGCCCTGACGTTCGGAATCGGCCTCGGCATCGCGGGGTTCGCTGTCCTAGCGGCCACCGTCAATATGGCGAGCGCGCTGCTGGCGACGTCGGCTCTCGGCTTCTACGTCATCATCTACACGGTCTGGCTGAAGCGGACCACCACGCAGAACATCGTCATCGGAGGCGCGGCGGGCGCCATGCCGCCGATGATCGGCTGGGCCGCCGTGACCGGCAGCGTCGAATGGCCGGCCGTGGCGTTATTCCTTATCGTCTTCCTTTGGACGCCGGCCCACTTCTGGGCGATTGCGCTGCGCTACCAGTCCGACTACGAGCGCGCGTCCGTCCCCATGCTGCCCGTTGTCAGCGGAGCGAGGGAGACCGGCCGGCAGATCCTGCTCTACAGCGTCGCTCTTGTCGGCGCCAGTCTGCTGTTCTGGCTGGTCGCGGATGCGGGGCCCCTTTATCTCGCCGCCGCGTCATTACTCGGCGCGGGCTTTCTCCTCTATGCCTATCGCCTCTGGCGCGAGCCGGGGCAGCGCACCAGCAAAGCGCTCTTTCTCTACTCGCTGCCGTACCTTGCCTTGCTCTTCATCGCTGTCGGCGTCGACCAGTTCGTCCGCTTGTAGGCCAGCCCGATGGGACTTCGCGTCCGCCACGCCCTGATCGTCTCCGCGGTTGTCCTCTGCGTCGTCGCCGGAGCGCTGGTGGCCGCCTGCAACGACGGCGATCGCTCCGTCACCGGCGTGATCACTAACGTGGAGGCGCTCTCGCTGACGGAAGTCGATTCGTTCACCGTGCGCGGCAATAACGGCGAAACCATACTGTTCGGCGTTGATCCCGTGGCTGCTCTTGACTTCGAGCACGGGCTGGTACCAAGCCACCTGCGCGAGCACGCCCTCGCCGTGCAGGAGGTGACGGTCTCCTACTACGTCACGGACGATGACCGGTTCATTGCGCTGAGAGTTGACCACGATTGACTTCGAAAGAGTGAAGCCCGAGTTTGCCGCGAGGTAAACTCGAAGCCGCCCGAAGGGCGGCCGTAAGACGTCTAACCCGTTAAACAACGCAGCCAACAACGCAGCCGGAGTTGTCCGGCAGGACAACTCGAAGCCGCCCGAAGGGCGGCCGTTATCCGAGCACGTCGTCTATCGCGCGGCGAATCTCGTCGGCGCTCGCTGCCCCTTCAAATCGCGAGGCGATGATGCCGTCGCCATCGACGATGAAGACCCACGGCTCGGTCTGCAGACCCCACTCCAGTACTGGCACTGTCGGGATGCGATTCTGGCCGCCCGACGGCAGGTCCTCCGTCAGCAGTTTGCCCTCGTCATCGAGCTCGAACGGCTCGATGTGGATGAAGTCCACGCGGTCGGCGTAGGCGGGGCTGACTTCCTTGATCGTGTCGACAATCGGCCCGCAGAAGCGCGTGGCGCAGAACGCTGGTGTGGCGAAGATGACGACGAGCGCCCGGTCGTTCTCGAGCGCCTCAGCCACGGTCAGTTCGTAGTACGAACGGTCCGGGTCCTCGTCCGTGCTGATGCGTGCAATGTTCGGTTCGCTCGCCAGGGTCCGGTTCAGGCTCGGCGGCGCCGGGTTGCCGACGCTGGGCGCGCTGCCGCGTTCGAGAACCGGGAACGTGAAGGCAACCATCTCCGTGTCGCCATCGCGGACGACGTCGGCCTCTGCCCGCCACTGGCCCGGGCTGTCGAAGTCTGCGTTGACGACGAAGAAGCCGGTCACGTCGGGAATCGCCCACGTGAACCCCGCCTCCTCTTTAAGCTTCAGCTCGTCGCCGATGTAGAAGCGGAGTGTGACGCTGACGCCGGGCGCTTCGTGAATCGGCTCGTTGTTCTCGTCCGCCAGTCCGAACGCGAAGCGGTTGGGGCCGACGACGAGCTCTGAGTTGCCCGGGCTGGGCGCGATGCCCTGAACGATGTCGTCGCTGATGTCGTCGCCTTCGTCGTCTGAACTATAGCTGGTGAATACGACGGCTAGCACCGCCGCCAGTGCGATAGCTACGGCAGCGATCAGTAGGTTGCGCTTCAGCTCTAGCTTCAGATTAAGCATTAGCTTCATGGTTCGTCTCCTTAGCCTGGTCTATGCCTAGTCGATGTTTGGCCGCCGGCGCATACCGAGTGCGTAAAGCGCTACGGCCAGCGTGCTCAGCACCGCTACGTCGACGCCGACGCCAAGATAGCCGTCGCTGCCGTCCGCGTAGAGCGCGAGTTGGAGCAGGTCGACGGGGTAGGTGAGCGGGTTGGCCAGCGCCAGTCCCCGCAGCCAGCCGGGCAGGTCGGCTAGCGGGAAGAACGCGCCGGAGAAGAAGAGCAGCGGGAAGAGCACTAGGTTCATCACGAGGTGGAAGCCCTGCATCGTGCGGATGCGCGAGGCAAGCACTTGCGCCAGCCCGCTCAGGAGCACGTTGACGCCGGCGACGGTCGCCACCGCCAGCGCCAGGCTACGCGCCACGCCGTACTGCCACTCGACGTCGATCGCCGGAACCGCTATGGCCACCAGCAGCACGACGAGCGCCTGCGCGCTGCCGATGGTGATGGCGCCGAGCGACTTTCCTAGCAGAATCACGGCCGGCGGGTGCGGCGAGACGAGCAGCACCTTCAACATGCCGCTGTCCCGGTCCTGGTAGTACGAGGCGCTGGAGAACGTCGAGGAAAAGAGCGCCGTCATCACGATCATGCCTGCCACGAGGAACGAGACGTAGTCGCCGTCGCGAACGCGGGTGGGCTCCAGCCCTTCCGTGACACCGACGCCGAGAATCGCCAGCAGCATCAGCGGCAGCAGGAGGGAGGACGTCCATTGCGAGCGCGATCGCGTGAACGCGCGCAGGTCGCGCGCCAGCAGGGCGCCCCAGGCGCCGACCGTACCTGCTGCGGCGGTCATATGACGGCCCCGGCTTCGTCCTGGGCTAGGGCCTGAAGCGTCTCGCCTGCTATTTGGAAGTAGGCGTCCTCAAGCGTCGAGGCCTGGATATGCAGGTTGCGGATCAGCGCCGCGTCGTTTTGGAATAGTCTTGGCACGAACGCGGAAACGTCGTCGACGGTGATATGAACGATTGCGCCGGCCGTCGTCGCGGCGCCCACGCCCGGCCAGTCGCGCACGCGCGCGGCAAGCTCCGCCGCTTGTCCGCCCCCGCCATCTTCGCTGCATTCGAGGCGGACAGAATCGGATTTCAGCCCACGCTTCAGTTCCGCCGGCGTGCCCTCGGCCACGAGCCGGCCGTGGTGCAGGAACGCGACAGTGTCGCAGACGCGCTCCGCCTCCTGCACGTCGTTCGTCGCCAGCAGCAGCGTAAGGCCCTCGCCGCGCACGGTTTGGAGCTGCTCCCAGAACGAGCGGCGGGCATCAGGGTCCAGGCCCGTCGTCGGCTCGTCCAGCAGCAGCAGCGAAGGCTCCGGCAGCAGCGCCCTTGCCAGCTCCACGCGGCGTCGCAGTCCGCCCGAGAGTGTGCCGATGCTATCGCCCGCTCGCTCCGCCAGGCCGAAGCGTTGCAGCAGCGAGTCAATTCGCCGCCGCATATCGCCGCCGCGCAGTCCGAACAGCCGTCCGTGTAGCGTCAACGTCTCGCTGAGCGTCATCAGCGGGTCCAGGCCTTGCTCCTGGAAGACCACGCCGACGTCGCGGCGCAGGGCAGGTGACGGAATGCGGCCGTGGATGCGGATGTCGCCGCTGAGCGGCGTGCGCAGCCCCATGACCACGGAGAGCAGCGTGCTCTTGCCGGAGCCGTTCGGTCCCAGCAGCCCTGCCACTGTCCCCGGCGTCGTCTCCAGCGTGACGGCGTCCAGCGCCGTGCGGTCGCCGTAGGTGAACGTGACATCTCGGACCGCGACTGCGGGTTCGGACGCTCTGATTCCGTTCGTGCTGGTCACAACCCATCGTACCGTGAGAGGAACGCAAGGCGAAACATGAGAGTCGTGCACTCGTCCAGAAACACGGTTGATACCTGGAATGGTGTCGCCATGTGCGTTTTCAGAAGAGCGTGGTCCGGAGCTCTCCGCCCCGTAGGGCCTGCCCTGAGCGCAGCCGAAGGGACAGACCTGCAGGGGACCGACCGGAACTGGTCTGCCTCAGGCGGAGAGCCTGCCCTGGAGCGCAGACAAGGCCGTACAGCAACCAGGGAGCGCCCGGCTTCGCCGGGC
>JAJCYW010000021.1 GCA_029262675.1 Chloroflexota bacterium
GCCGCCGTTGTCGGTCGGATTGCCCCCGAAGCTGTTCGTGCCGCTGATCACCACACCGCTGGTGCCCAGAGTCGAGTATTGCCCCCACGTGGCCACCGACATGTCGTTCCAGCCGGTACCGGAGATGGTCACGTTGCTGACCGAGGCACCGTTGACGTCCAACAGTTGCATTCCGTGGCCGCCATTGTTGGTCAAGGCGACGTCATCGATCGTAATGTTGCTGGCACCCAGCACGTCCAGGCCGGTGCGGAAGCTGTTACTAACGGTGACGCCATCGATCGTCACACCGTCGGAGATGCCAACCTTCAGGCCGTAGCGAGGCGTCGAATTGAGGATGCCCTGGGTGACCGTCAAATCCTGGACGGTCACGTTGTCCGCCTGGACGTACATGCCGGCGTTATTGTAGCCGAAGTCCTTGTAGTCGATCGTGGTCGACGCGGCGCCCGCGCCCACGAGAGTTAGGCCCACCTTGTTCAGATCGACGGCTTCGTCGAACGTCCCAGCCGCCACGTTAATGGTGTCGCCCGCCGCGGCCTTGCCGATGGCGCCTTGAATCGTCAGACAAGCGTTGGCTGCTCCTGCCCCTTTGCAGGTATTGCCATCGTTGCCCGCGGGGTCGACGTACCAGGCCCCGGCGGCCGTCGCCGTTCGTATGAGCCCGCCGGCTGCCAGCAGAGCCACCGCGACCAAAGCCACGAGGCCGATAGCGATCAGCCTGTTTGTCGGAAGGATCGTAGTTCCGCGCATGAATGGTGCTCCCCTCTCATGCTTGCCTGCCCGGACCCTCGTCCGGCTAGATGCGTTGGGCGCGTCCGCTTGCGGGTGGGACCGAAGAATCGGCCCCACCTCTCGACAAGCGAAATTCCCGGTAGGAGCGGGGATTGCCTACCACCAACCTGGTGCTGACGTTAACAGCGGTGATAACGGTGTCGCATCGGTAGAACTACCTAATCCCGGAGATATCTACGTAGTCCGGGCGCTACGCTGCACACGCTGAAATAAGTATTTCTACTCATACAAGAATTGCCAGAATGTGTTATGTTCATCCGTCGAAGCGCGTGCGGCGCGAGCCGCGCAGCTTTTGGGGCGGGGAGTACCATGGCG
This sequence comes from Chloroflexota bacterium, assembly GCA_029262675.1. GTDB lineage: Bacteria > Chloroflexota > Dehalococcoidia > DSTF01 > RBG-16-68-14 > JADFKB01. The sequence continues at coordinate 1,105 of JAJCYW010000021.1, forward strand.
AACGCAGACCGAGGGGCGGTGCGTCGCTGGCCCTGGTTAGAGACTGGCCAGCGTGCGGCGGCATCTGACACCGGAATGCAGATATTCCGTGACGTGGGCGACGACAGCCCGCGGCCGGTCGTACTGGCGGGTGTCGACGGCGCTATCGTGTATGCCAACCACACGTTCCACGAGTTGAACGGCGATGATGCCCATCAGATCACCCGAGGTGGCATGGCTGCCCTGAGCGGGATGTCGCCCGGGGCAGTGGAAGACGTCTGGCGGGGCCTTGCAAACGGGGAGCCGTGGACGAAGCAACTCAACTCTCGGAACCGACGCGCCAAGAACTGCCTGTGCTGTTCATCGATTTCTCCTCTCAAGAACGCGCAAGGGAGAGTGACGCACGTCCTTGGCTGTCACGTAGATTGCGGAGACCATGACGCAGCTACGAACGCTCTGCGCGCCGCCGAAAGAGGGGCTAGGGTGAGCGGAGTCGGGGATGCCGAGTTCGCCACTGTTGTCGATAGAGATGAGAGAATCGTCTACAACAGACGTGCTCAGCCCGGACTCTCCAACACAGATGTGGTCGGTGGTTCATTTCGCAGGTACTTTCCGCCAGAACAGGTGGACGTATGCGCCAAGCGCGTGGCGGAAGTTCTCCGGATCGGATCCGCCGATTCTTATCACGTACTTGCCACAGGTGCAAACGACGATATTTCGCACTATGAGACCCGGATTTGGGCGCTCGCATCTGGCAGCCAGATTATCGCGGCGATCTTGCTAAACCACGAAGTCCTCGCCCAAGACTTGGATAGGGGACGAGGGGCGATCAATTCCGCAGCGCGGCCGAAGCGCAAGCTGGCTGCGCCCTGCCCTTCGACGCGTGAGCTAGAAGTCTTGAAACTAGTCGCAGATGGCCTCTCGAATCACGAAATCGCACATAGCCTAGGGATAAGAAAGCGTACCGTCGATCACCATGTCGCTCATATTCTCACGAAACTGGGCGCGCCTAATCGCACGTCTGCCGTGCTTCTTGCGATGACGGCCGGGCTCATCGATCCCCCTTAGCATGGCGTACGTGGGCAGAGGCTCTCGGCCGGAGGCGGACAGACCCTTCGGCTGCGCTCGAGGGCAGGCAGGGCAGCCCCTACAGGTGCGAACAGGGCAGTCTCTACGAGGCGAGCGAGGCGGCCGGAACCTACGAGCCGGCGGTCAGGACGTGTGCGACAGGCCGGCCTCTACGAAACGGCCGCCTTCGAGAGGTCGATCGCCTCGAACCGGCCGGCGCGCAGTTCCGTGATCAGATCTTCGAGGCTGGTGATGTCGCGCTCGAATCGCGTTGCGCACTGCGCGATGTCCGTGCGGGCGTGGGGGGCATGCCTCGGGCCATGCCCTTGGAGCCGGCAGTCAGGACGTGTGCGACAGGGCGGCCTCTACGAGACGGCCGCCTTCGAGAGGTCGACGGCCTCGAAGCGGCCGGCGCGCAGCTCCGTGATCAGATCTTCGAGGCTGGCGATGTCGCGCTCGAATCGCGTTGCGCACTGAGCGATGTCCGTGCGTGCGTGAGCGTCGGAGCCGGCGGTGCCCGGCATCTGCATCAGCTCGGCGAGGCGCTGCGAGAACTCGTTCTCCTTGGGAGAGCCGCGGCCGTTGAGCACCTCCAACGCGGCGCAGAACTTGTAGGCCGCGTTGCGGCTCGCCCGGGCGAGCGCCTCTTCGTAGTCGCGGTCGTTATCGATGTACCAGGGCATCTGGCGGCGGTAAGGGTGAGCCGCGATCATCGCGCCGTTCTCGCGCTCGATGTGATTGGCGAGTGTACCGGAGCGGTGCATGCCGTAGACGTAATTGTCGAGGCCATAGGCGAGCATGTGTCCATCGTCGGTGTTGATCTCGATGGCCGGCAGCACCAGGTAGCTGTGCCGCTTGGCCAGTTCCGCGACCTCGTCCGGTGCCCAGAAGTAGTCGTGCTCGGAGAGGCAGATACCATCCAGGCCAGCTTCTTTCGACCTTACGATCAGGTCGTCGGGCGTCAGATAGGAGTCCCAGGAGAGGGGTTTGGTGTGCGTATGCAGATCGATGAGCATGGGTGATTGTCATAATAGCGTATCGGGACTCAGATACGGAAGTAGCTGGCGCAGAGCGCCAGCCCTCACCCGGCCCGACGTTGTCGGGCCACCCTCTCCCAGAGGGCGAGGGAATACGCCGCCTGGTTGGCAACGATCAGGCGGCGCCGAGGTGCTCGGCGAAGAACGCAAGCATGCGGGTCCAGCTATCCTCGGCTGCAGGCTCGTTGTAGCCGGCTCGGAGCGGGCTCAGGCCGCCAATCGCCGCACTGATCGCGCCGCTGATCCCTTCTCGCTGGCTCATGAAGCTGTGTCCGGCGTCGTCGTAGATCTTGACGTCGTGGGGAACGCCCAGGTCGCGCAGATGGCTGTCTAGTTGGCGGCCCTGTTGAGCGAACAGCCGGTCCCTGCCTCCATACCCAGAGACGACGGGACAGATGCCCTCCAAGTCCTTGGCGCGACTCGGGACGCTCCCGTAGAAGCTCGCTGCGGCGGCGACGTTTGATCGCACTCCCAGCATGAGGGCAAAGCCCCCTCCCATACAAAAGCCGGCTACGGCCAGACGAGAGCCGTCGACCTCGTCCCGATCGCCGAGCCACGCCTGCGCGGCGGTGACAGCCTCGAAGGGCCGGCCTCCGCCGCGTCGATATGCTGCTACGGTTCGCATGACGCAGATCGGCATAGGGCCCTGTCCGGCAAAGAGGTCTGGAGTCACGGCCGCATAACCCTCGTCGGCGAACCGGGCCGCAATTCGGCGGATGTCGTCGTTCAGGCCGAGGATCTCGTGGATGACGACAACGCCCGGCCACGGTCCTTCACCCGACTCGGGCAACGCGAACGCGGCGGGCATGCGGGTGGCGCCCATGGAGATAGTGACTTCTTGCTCTACTGCCATGGGTTCCCTCCGGTTCACTTGCGCTCTCAACAAAATCGCGTGCCAGCCGCCCTCACCCGTGCCGACGTTGTCGGGACGTTACGGCCGGCGAAGCCCCAGGCTTCGCCGAGCTGACGCGCAGCGTCAGCCCTACTCGTTGCCGAGGATCAGCGTGCCGGTGGTGGAAAGCGAGCCGCCGGTACCGTTGACGATGGCCGTGTGCGCGTCCGCGACCTGGCGTTCGCCGCATTCTCCGCGGAGCTGGCGGACGGCTTCGATGATCAGGAACATGCCGTACATGCCGGGGTGGGTGTAGGACAGCCCGCCGCCGTTGGTGTTCATCGGGAAGTCGCCGCCGGGGGCCGAGCGCTGGTCGGAGAGGAACGGGCCGCCCTCGCCCTTCTCGCAGAAGCCGAGCTCTTCGATCGTGGTCAGCGCCGTGTACGTGAACGAGTCGTAGACCTCCGCGATATCGATGTCCTTGGGAGTGAGGCCGGCCATCTTGAATGCGCGCTCGCCGGAGTAGCGGGCGGGCGTCTGCGTCAGGTCCGGGCTGTTGAGCATGCTCTGGTGCGTCGTCGCCTCGCCCGAGCCGAGCACGTACACCGGCTTCTTCTCGAGCTGCTTGGCGCGCTCAGCACTAACGATGACGCAGGCGCCGCCGGCGTCTGTCACCAGACAGCAGTCGTAGAGGTGGAAGGGGTATGCGATCCATTTCGAGTTGAGCACGTCGTCGATGGTCAGTGGGTCGCGGACGTAAGCCTTGGGGTTGAGCTGTGCCCACTTGCGCGTGGCGACCGCGATCTCGGCCAACTGTTCGTGTGTGGTGCCGTACTGGTGCATGTGGCGCATGGCGGCCATGGCGTAGACGCTGGGCGGGCCGCCGGTGCCGTACGGCAGCTCGAACTGCATCATGGGCGCTTCCGGATCGCCGAAGCGACCGGGGCCGTTGCCACGCGAAGCTCGGCCGCGGCGGGCGGAGTAGCCCATCTCGCCGTGCGTGATCAGTGCGACGTTGCAGATGCCGGCGTCGATAGCCGCGGCGGCGTGCTCGACCTGGATCACGAAGGACGATCCCCCGACGGACGTGCCGTCGAGGTAGCTGGGCTGGATGCCGAGGTACTCGGCGAGCTGCATGATCGATGCGCCCGCCGTGCCGAGGAAGTCGACCTCCGACTTGTCGATGCCGGCGTCACGGAGCGCGTTGCGCGCGCCTTCCGCGTGCAGCGTCAGCGACGACTTGCCCTCGCAGATGCCGATCTCGTCGGACTCGTCGACGCCGACGATGGCGACCTTGCGGGAGAGGCTCATTGGTTGCCTCCGGCTGGCCGGAACATCGGCAGGCTGATCTCGTCGTTCACGTCTTCGAAGACAACCTCGACCGGCATGTCGCACCGGACGTGCTCCGGGTCCGGCTCGACGTCGACTAGGTTCGTGAGCAGCCGCGGGCCTTCCTCGAGCTGGACGATTGCCGTCACGTAGGGCGGCTCGAAGCCGGGGAGCTGCGCGCGGTACTGGATGGCGAACGTGTGGACGACGCCCTTGCCGCTGGCCTGTCGCCAGTCGATGTTCCAGCTAAAGCAGCGCGGGCAGAAGGCGCGTGGGTAGAAGAAGAACTGGTCGCAGTCGGTGCAGTAGGGGAGCCAGAGTTGGTGCTGGCGGCAGCCGTCCCAGTAGCGCTGGGTTTCCGGCGTGGGCTGTGGGATCGGCTTCTTGTACTCGCTCATCCGCGGCTTGACGTTCCTGACATAGAGCAGCGCCGATGCTTCGGCGCCCGCAGCATCGTATCCGGCGGCCGGTCATTACGTCAAGCACCAAGACGCGAGGTCGCGGAAACTATCACCCGCTCAGACGCGTGGTGGCATCGGCGGCGGCAGCGTGGAACACGGGTGCGGGGTTGAGCGCGTGCTCGCGGAGGCAGGCCTCCGTGAACTTGATGGCATGCTCGTCGCCCGTCGCCACGGCGCTGTCGATCAGGTCGTCGACGCTGACGCCCGGCGCTCCTGCTGCTTCACCTGGCGAGTGGCCAAACGCCGCGTAGAGCGCGGCGGCGGCCTGCCAGCCGTAGCGAACGGCCAGCCGCACCGTTTCCGGGCTGATGTGCGGCAGGAGCAGGCGGACGGCGCTCGGGCCGGTGACCGCGTGGATGAACACGATAGTCGTTGATATGTCGTGCGCGTTGCTGAGGTAGACGCGGGCGAACGTCTCCGTGAGATCGGAGATGACGGCGGAGGCGTCGCCTGCGGGGTCGACCATGCTGGCGACCTGAGGGAACGCTTCGTGCTTCGTGACGGACTGGACGCCATCCGTGATGAGGCCGCCCTTCGTCCGGTCTGACTCCGGCACCAGTTCGACCCTGTCGATGGCCCGCGACGGCAGCGCGGACGGCGTCGCGGGCGCATCGGTCTCCGGCAGCGCGAAATAGCGAGCGGCCCAGTAGCCGAGGCCGGCCGCGAGCTCGCTGCGGCGCTCCGGCGTGTCGCCGCCGGCGAGCGTTCGCACCGCGTGGCCGGTACGGATGACGCCGTGCGTGGCGGCCGCGATCAGCCCCGGCGCGAGTCGCGCGACCCAGGTATCGAGGACCGCCTGCCAAGGTGCGGCGGCGAGTTTGCGCTCGAAGAATCCTCGCCATTCGCCGAGCTTGCGACCGTCGCCCAGCGCCTCCCGCCACTCGTCTCGGGCTATCGGGTGGCTGTCGGCGGGGCGATCGTAGAGCTTCGTACGGTATTCCGCGACCCAGGGCGCGACGGCGTCCGGCCGGCCCAGCGCCACGAGGGCTTCGGCTGCCATTGGGCCGTGGTTGGAGAGGCCGCGCGTGAACTCCGGGCCGGTGCCCTCCAGCATCTGCAGTGCTTCGTCAATCTCTCCTGCCACGGCCGCGGCCTCCTTTAGTAAGAATAACCCAAGCAACAAGACAGCCAGCGACCGATACTTCCGACGCGGGGCGTATGCAAGCCCGTTTTGCTGGCAGCCGCCAAGATGTGAATCTGAAGTATCATACATAACAGGGCATCGCAGGCGCGCCAGCGACTGGAATCCCGGCGCTTGCCAATGGAGGAAAGTCCACGTGTCGCAACGCAGACGGTGGCATGGGCCGCCGGTCCCGGACTTCACGGAGCCACCAGGTCATGCGCCGGCCACTGAGCAGATGGCGGCCGACGCACCGGAGCGTCCTGCGGCAGGTCGCGCAGCGGCGGGCTCCGGGCGTTCGCGGGTGCCGTTCCTGCTGGTGGCGTTGACCTCGCTAATACTCGTCGCTTCGGTTAGCTGGACAGGCGTATCTGAGACAAAGCTTGCGCTTGAGATTCCGTACCTGCACGGCGACGCCGTGGTTATACTGAGCGACCGCTTTGTCTGCTCGCTGCTGAGTAGTCAACAGGCGCAATCGGGCGTCGTCGGAGCGGACGGCAGCCACTCAGTTGCTGTCGATGGAGTCAGCTACTGGAACTTCGGCGATACCGTGCTGGCGAACGGCCGCATGATCCCAAACAGCATTGGATGGAGCAGCGACGGAGACGCTTCCGATTGCGTCGATCTAGTGCCCAAGGGGACTGCGGCGGAGACGGCGCAGTTGCTGACGCGCGATGTCGAGACAGAACAGAGCGTCTGGCCGCTGGGGATGGAGACGACATCGCCCGACACCGTGCATTTCTTCTACGCGTCCGTGGTGAAGGTCGATGACGGCTCGGACGGCGTCGTTGCCAAGGTGGCCGGTGTCGGACTGGCGTCCTTCGACACTGCGACGCTGGCGGCGGAGCGCCTGTTGGGAGGCGCCCTGCCGTGGCCCGCCGGCGGGCCGCTGCCTTCGCGGACGTTTGTGGACGGCGGTTACGTCTACGTGCTGCTGGGCCGCGGGGCCGGCAGTTGGGCGTCTGACGTCGTGCTGGCGCGCGTGCCGTCGGAGGACATCGAGGCAATGGGCGCCTACGAGTACTGGCAGCCGCGCCACTGGGCGCAGCGCGGGCGCTGGGTCACCGGGCTCTGGGATGCTGAGACGCAGGCCTGGCGCCTGGAGTTGCGGGAGATCCGCCCGCTCTGGCGGCAGGACGGCCGGCACAACGGCGTCAGCGTCGCGTACAACGAGTACCTCGGTACCTGGTTGGCCGTCTACGCGACGTCGTTCATGACTTCGATCAACGTGCGGACGGCGGCCGAGCCGACGGGCCCGTGGGGGGAGGCCGACACGAGCCTCATCGACTGCGGCGCCTTCCACGCCGCCGCAGATGAGGGCTTCGTCTGCTACACCGGCGCGCAACACGATGCCTACGCGGCGGACGGCGGCCGGGCGATCTACGTCTCATACAGCAACGGCGGTTCCTACGAAGTGTACTTGCACGAGATCCGCTTCGGCGGCGCCGTGCTGGAGTGGACGGATGCAGACGGCAACGCCGCCTACGTCGCTGCGGGCCAGAATCCCCCGGCTGGCTACGAGGAGGGCGGACTGGCGTTCTACGCGTCGGACGTGCCCGTGCCGGGTCTCGCCGCGATTCACCGCTGGGCCGGCGCGGAGAGCGGCGCCGTTCGTTACAGCGCCACACCGCCGGCTGGAGAGCCGTTCGGCGATGACGGTGTCGCGTTCTTCGCGCCGGTGGAAGCCGCCGGGCCCGGCGGCGTCAACGCGCGCTACGCGCCGGTCTACCGCTGGTCACGCGGCGACGCTGAGCGCTACGCCGCGCTCAATCTGCGGCTCGCGGGCTACACTCGACACGAGATCGCGTTCTACGCCGCCTGCCCCGACAGCGATGGCGACGGCCTCCACGACTGCTTCGAGTCGTTTCTGGGGACGGACGCGATGGCGGCTGACAGCGATGGCGATCTCTTGGCGGACGACTACGAGCTATCGACGGCGGGCTGCAACCCGCGGGTCTTCAATATCGATGACGACGAGATCGCCGCAGACGAAGAGATCCTGGCCGGCGCGAACCCCTGTCTGCCGTACCACGAGCCGGAGTAGGTGCTCTGGCGGGCGCCGATGTGGCGCGCCCACACGGGCAATCCCTAGTATTGTGACCCCGCTGAACGAGTGCAGTTCTTTGACAGCCTGACCAAACAGATGTAGACTCCGCTCGTAAAGGCGGTGCTCTATGAACAAACGCGGGTTACCCTTCGTTATCGTCGTGGCCGTGCTGCTGCTCGTGGTTGGTGCGGGGTGTGCTGGAGACGACGACAGCAGTTCGGGCATCCAGGCCGAAGCGTCCGCGACAGAGTCCGTCACGCCGAAAAGCACGGCGGCGCTAACGGCTACCGATCAGCCCCTTCCCACGCAGCCGACCGCGACCGCTACAGCAGTACCGCTACCAACGGAGCCGGCCGCGCCCACGCAGCCACCGGCACCCACATCTGATCCTGCCTGTGCGAAGACAACTCCCAACCACCTGAACATCGACAAACTGCGCCTTCAGCCAGGCCTGACTGATGCTGCGATAAGAGAGGTCGACAGCGACAGCGTTGGCATGGTTATCGACGGCGTGGAAGTGACCGTAATAGGCTGGGGTGAGGTCGTTCGCATCCACGGGGATCTGACCAATGAACAGCAAACCCGAATCCTCCGCGCGGTTGACGCGGTTCGCTATGCGTGCTAGCCAAGTAAATTGCCAGCATACTAGGTAGGGGCAGGCTATGTCGCGTCATTTCTTGGTGCTGGTGGTATCTCTGGGTGCGGCACTTCCCGCGGGCAATCCCTAGTATTGTGACCCCGCTGAACGAGAGCAGTTCTTTGACAGCCTGACCAAACAGATGTAGACTCCGCTCGTAAAGGCGGTGCTCTATGAACGAACGCGGGTTACCCTTCGTTATCGTCGTGGCCGTGCTGCTGCTCGTGGTTGGTGCGGCGTGTGCTGGAGACGACGACAGCAGTTCGGGCATCCAGGCCGAAGCCTCCTCGACGATTGCCGTCACGCCGCAGAGCACGCCGGCGCCGCCCACCGCTACCGCACTTCCGCCGACGCAACCGGCCCCGACGCAGCCGCCACCTACGGCGCCTCCGCCGGCGGACGCAGCCAAATTCCCCACGCTCGACACGCGCGTCGCCATCAGGGACCTGCCGACCGTCAATCAGATTCAGCTCAGCAAGGACGGCAATTACTTCATCGCGGACCGGGGCGACGGATGCACGTGGGTGGAGGTGTTGAGGCTGACAGATTCTGAACTGGGCGAAACAGTCATCCTGCATACTGATTGCCTGGCTGCTGGCTTCGCGATAGCGTTCCGGCCCGCAAGCGGTGAAGTGTTTATGCTCATCTCGTGAAATAAGGTAGTGATCTTCTCAACGCGGGCGGTGTTCCTGGCGGCTGTCGTGCTGGCCACTATGACCGGAAGCGGACCAGTCCAAGCCGATCACGTCGATGGCAACATGCGGGGTCTTCAAAAGCGATGACGACGAGATCGCCGCGGGCGAAGAGATCCTGGTTGGCACGAAACCCTGTCTGCCGTACCACGAGCCGGAGTAGCTGCTATGGCGGGGGAACGCATTCGGAATGCGTCACACGCTCTTGACGGCATGCCCACGCCGCAGTAGGCTTCACGCGTAAGCGCTGGCCACAAAGGCCACCCCCGCGCTAACTCATTCGATACGGAGACTTGCCCGTGCTGCTATCGCCCGCAATTCGCTGGCTCGCCGTGGCCGCGTTCGGCCTGGTGGTCGATGCGACTCCCCGCACGAAGGTCGGCCCGTTAGATACTAGATGCGTGATTGGTGTGATAGAAAAGGATTTCTGTGATGCCGCCGGATAATTCGGACTCGGCTTGGCTTAGGATACGGCGTGGCCTGCAGGAGTTGATGATCCCAACGCTACGGGCATTGATGATCACGGCTGGAATTGTCGTTGCTTCGCTTCTCGTACTTCCTCGACTTCCAGGTTCGGCGACTCCAACGGTTGCGCAACAGCAACCGCTCTACCTGGAGGAGCAATCGTTTGTCGTACTGGCCAACCGGCCTGTCTGCTCGCTCTTGAGTAGCCCCAAAGTGGGCGCGGGCATTATCGGCCAGGACGGCGGCAATTCTGTGGCCGTCGGCGATGTCGTGTACTGGAACTTCGGCGATACATTGCTAGCCAACGGCAGCATGATTGTCAATAGCATTGGTTGGAGCAGAGACACCGACGCCTCCGACTGCATCACTCTCGCACCCAAAGAAGCGGATGGCGTCGCGGTGCCGTTGCTCGCGCCTGATCGGCCGAGGGAGCAGACGGTGTGGCCGCTGGACATGGCAGCGACAACCGCGGACACGGTGCACTTCTTTTACGCATCCATAGTTTCAGCTCCGGACCTGGACCTCGGGTGGGATGTGGAGGGAGTTGGGATCGCCTCATTCGATACTGGCACCCTCTCAGCCGAGCGTGCGTTGGGGGGCGACCTCATCTGGCGGGAGGGAGTTCCCTTGCCGGACAGGGCGTACGTTGACGGCGAATACGTGTACGTATTTTCACGCATACCGCGTGAGCCTGCGACGATGGACGTCATCTTGAGCCGGGTGCCTTTGGCTCTCTTCGATACCCCGGCCAGTTATGAGTACTGGGAACCTGGCGGCCCAGACGAAGCCGGCCGATGGCTGACCGGCTTGTGGGATGGACAGACAGGCTACTGGGATCCAGCTGTCGCCAACATAGGCGCTCTCTGGAGCCAGCCGGGGTGGCATAACGGCGTGGACGTGACATACAATCAGTCTCTTGAAAAGTGGGTTGCGGTATACGCGACGAACTTTGCCACCTCAATCAACGTGCGGGTATCGGACGCGCTAACAGGCCCCTGGGAGAAAGCTGATAGCGTATTGTTCGATTGCGCGTACTTCCATCAGCCACCCGCTCCAGGTGCAACCAATCCGTTCGCTTGCTATACAGCGGTTCAACACGACATGTACAGCCGCGATGGAGACCGCACCCTGTACATCTCATATAGCAGCGGTACCGAGTATCAGGTGTATCTCCACGAAATACGGCTCGCCGTGGCTGTCAGAGAATGGGTCGATGATCGAGGCGCGCCGATCTACGTGGCTGACAGTGCGCAAGCGCCGAGCGGTTTCACGCCTGCGGGCGTCAGCTTCTATGCATCCGATATTCCTGCGCCCGGCTTCCAAGAGATCCGCCGTTGGCAGCACGTGGAGACCGGTGAAAGCCGCTATGACGCCGCAAAGCCGGAGCCGAACGGCGACTACCAGGATCTAGGTGTCTCGTTCTTCGCGCCTACGGCTCTCGGGGTAGCAGAAGCAACGAATGCCCGATACAGTCCCGTCTTCCGCTGGACGCTAGCGGGTTCAGAACGCTATTCACCGCTGGATCTTGGGCCGCTAGGGTTCGAACAGCAGGAGATTGCATTCTATGCTGCTTGCCCGGAAGGCATTAGCGGGACCGCGACCGACTGCCCGGATGCGTTCCTCGGCGCAGGCTCGTTCGACGATGGTACCGATAGCGACGGGGATGGGTGTACGGATTTCGCAGAGTTGGGGAGCAACCCAGTAGCTGGCGGCGGGCGCGACCCGACGAACTACTGGGATTTCTACGATGTACCGACGCTCGACGGCGGTCGCGACGGCGACATTGCGCTTCTGACGGACCTTCTGGGCGTCGTACGCAGGTTGGGCAGCCACGACCGCAATGGCCTAGCGGCGATCAATCGCTACAGCGATCCGGCGCTGCCAATCGCCGACAGGACGTCCTACCATCCCGCGTTCGACCGTTCTCCTGCGGTGCCCGGCGCGCCTCGCTATGCCTTGGGCCCGCCGGACGGCATCATCAATCTGGCCGACCTCTTGGGCGTGGTCTGGCAGTACGGGCATCGCTGCTAACTGCCTGGTCGATTGCAGTCACTGCCTTCGTCGCGGCCGCATCTGCGGCCTAGACGTGATCGCAGTTCCGCAATCCCGCGGCCTGTGATATACTCTCGCGGACGTGCGAGACGATTTTCACAATCTCACTCTGGGACTGATTTCTGAAACGGGGGTGACCTGGTGCTAGAGCAGTTTGGCCGTGCGGGCTTCCTGCTCCTCTTCGCGCTGTCATTTCCTCTTCTGCCAATCGCCGCGTCCATGGTATTCGGCCTTTTCCGGATCCGGCCCAAGCGCCCAGATCCGGTCAAGAACGCTACGTACGAGTGCGGCGTGGAGACGGAGGGCGATGCGCTGGGTCAGTTCAATGTCCGCTATTATGTCTACGCGCTGATATTCGTCGTCTTCGACGTCGAGATTCTGCTGCTCTACCCTTGGGCGGTGGCGTTACCGCACGCGGGCTTCGGTGCGTTCTTTGCCGGAGCGATCTTCCTGCTGATCCTCGTCGTCGGCTTCGTCTATGACTGGGCGAAGAAGGCGCTGGAGTGGGCCTGATGCCGGCGACGGCGAAGCTGAGCGGTGAGCGGCTGCAGGAGCGCATCGATGCCGCCGTACCGGGCGCGATTGAGCAAGCCGCTAACGCTTGGGTGTGCGTCCGGCCGGAGCAGCTCGTCGCAACGATGACGTTCCTGCGCGACGATCGCGAGCTTGACGGACGCTACCTGAACGCGCTCTCTGGCGTCGACCGTTACGACTACTTCGAGATCGTCTATCACGTCAGCTCGCTCTCCCATAACCATGAGATGACGCTTAAGGTGCGAGCCGACCACGACGAGCCGGAGGTGCCTTCGGTCGCCTCGGTCTGGCGCGGGGCCCACCTCCAGGAGCGGGAGGTCTACGATCTGCTGGGCGTCTCGTTCGCAGGCCATCCGAAACTGGCGCGGATATTCCTCTGGGACGGCTTCCCTGGCCATCCGCTGCGCAAGGACTTCATGGCGATGCCCGGGGGGAGGAGCCCCGGCCTGCGCGCGTTCCCGAATGAAGATGAGGAGACGTGGGGAGGCGAGTTCCGTGGCGATTGACACCGAACCGCTGGTCGTCAATATCGGGCCGCAGCACCCCTCCACTCACGGCGTGTTCCGCATGCGGGTGACGCTGGACGGCGAGCGAATCACGGACGCGGAGATGATCGTCGGCTACCTGCACCGCAGCATGGAGAAGCTGGCCGAGGAGCGGACCTGGACGCAGAACATTCCGTTCACCGACCGCATGGACTACCTGGCGGCGATGACGGGCAACCTCTCGTATTGCATCGCCGTCGAGCGGCTGGCCAGCATCGAGGTGCCGGAGCGGGCGCAGTACCTGCGCGTTATCTTCGCAGAGTTGCAGCGCATCGCCAGCCACGCGATGGCGAACGGCACATTCGTCAACGACTGCGGCGCTTGGCAGACGCCCCTCTTGTACATGTTCCGTGAGCGGGAGAAGGTCCTAGACCTGTTCGAGATGACCTGCGGAGCGCGCCTGACGCTAAATTACATGCGCATCGGCGGCGTGGCGTTTGATCTGCCGGACGAGTTTCTGCCGCAACTGCGCAGCTTGCTGGACGAGTTGCCCGACCGTATCGCCGAGTATGAGCAGCTACTGGTGGACAACGAGATCTTGCTGATGCGCAGCCGCGGCATCGGTGTCCTCTCGCCAGAGATGGCGATGAACTCGTCCATGAGCGGGCCGATGCTGCGCGGGTCGGGCATAGCCTGGGACGTCCGTAAGGCGGACCCGTACTGCGTCTACGACCGCATGGACTTCGACATCCCCGTTGGCCACACGGGCGACAGCTACGACCGCTTCAGGGTGCGAATGGAGGAGGTGCGCCAGAGCGTGCGCATCATCGAACAGGCGGTAGCGCAACTGCCGCCGGGCCGCCACTGCGCGGACGTACCGCTCAACTTCCGGCCTCCGGAGGGTGAAATCTACTCACGCATAGAGTCGCCGAAGGGCGAGCTCGGATTCTACCTGATCAGCGATGGAGGGCCGCAGCCATATCGCTTCCACGTCCGCTCGCCTTCCCTGATCAACCTATCCGCGCTGCGCGAGATGGTGGTGGGCCAAACTGTAGCGGATGCAATCGTCACACTGGGTAGTATTGACCTCAACGTCGGCGAGATGGACCGCTGATGCAACTGCTCGGCCGTTGGTACGACTTCCGCGACCTTGGCAATGGGGTCGCCCGGCTGATCGAGGCGCTGGAGGATGTCGGCGCGCCTGACGGCGTGATCTACGCCGTCACGGGGCTGCTGGGGGCCGTCGCCATTCTCGTGTTCGTCGCCATCGCCGCGGTCATGAACAGTTGGATCGAAAGGCGCCTGATCGCACGCATCCAGGTCCGCCGCGGCCCGAACCGTACCGGACGCTTCGGGTTGCTGCAGCCCGTGGCCGACGCGATCAAGCTGATCCAGAAGGAGGCGCTCCAGCCGGCTCGCGCCGATGGCCTGGTCTTCTCGCTGGCGCCGATCTTGATCTTCATTCCGGCGATCCTGGCGTTCGCGGTGCTGCCGTGGGGCGAGCAGATGGTGTTGGCCGACCTCAACGTCGGCGTGCTCTACCTGCTGGCGCTGGGGTCAACGACAACGATCATCATCTTCATGGCGGGCTACGCCTCCAACAACAAGTACGCGTTGCTGGGTTCGATGCGCGCGATCGCGATGCTGATCAGCTACGAGCTGCCGATGGTGATGGCCCTGCTCGGCGTCGTCACATTCGCCGGGACGATGCAGATGTCAGGCATCGTCGCGTTCCAGGAGACGCACTGGTCGTGGCTGATCTTCTTTCAGCCGCTGGCCTTCCTGATCTTCCTGCTCGGCTCCACGGCGGAGTTGAACCGGACGCCGGCGGACATCTCGGAGGCGGAGTCTGAGATCGTCGCAGGCTTCCACATCGAGTACTCCGGCATGAAATTCGGGCTGTTCTACGCCGTTGAGTTGATCAATGCAGTTGCCGTCTCCGGCGTGATCACCGCGCTCTTCTTGGGCGGCTGGTGGGCGTTCGGCCTGGAGCAGTGGATCCCTGGCTGGCTGATCTTCATCGGCAAGCTCTACGGCGTCTACTTCATCCTGATCTGGTTCCGCGGCACGCTGCCGCGCTTCCGCATCGATCAGCTAATGGCCTTCGCCTGGAAGTTCCTGCTGCCCTTGGCGATCGTTAACGTGTTTGCGGCGTCGATCGAAGTATTGCTTTGGAGAGAGTACGATCTGAGCGCAGGACTGGTCCTTCCAATAGCGGCCGCCGTCAACCTGGCGCTGGCCGTGGTCCTGATCGCCGGCTGGGGCCGCGTGATGGGGGCGGCCTATGAGCAAGAGCCGCGGAGGCCGCGGCTTTTCAGCGAGATCGACGTTCCGCTTCCAGGCGACGGTCCGGCCTCCGGTCCGGCTGCCGCCTCCGAGCCGGCCACCGCGTAGGTAGATAGGGGAACGACGCTGGACGACATTGGAGTAGTGATCGCTTTCTGGACGCTTGCGGCGCTGGCCGTGACGTCGGCGGCGATGATCATCGTCGTTCGTAACCTGCTGCACGCGGTGCTCTTCCTGATCCTGAGCTTCGTCGGCATCGCCGGCCTCTACATCACGATGTCGGCCGACTTCGTCGCAGTGGCGCAGGTGCTGATCTACGCAGGCGCAATCTCCGTGCTGATGATCTTCGCCGTGATGCTGACGCCGCGGTCGGACCGCGACAACGCCGGCAATATGTTGCAGGCGCCGGCGCTGGTGCTATCCGGCCTGGTGATCACGGCCGTTAGCATGGTGGCGGTCGAGACCGACTGGCGGCTGGCCGACCGCGTAGCGTTCGAGAGCACGGCGACGGAGATCGGCGATGCGCTGGTCAGCCCGTTCGTACTGCCGTTCGAGATCGCGTCCGTCGTCCTCGTGGTGGCAATGATCGGGGCGATCGTCTTGGTGAGGGAAGACTAGATGCCGGACGTGCTGCTGGCCGCCAAGGTGACGCTGGAGCAGGTGTTGATTGTGGGCGGCGTGCTGTTCGCAATCGGCCTCTACATCGCGCTGACGAAGAAGAACGTCGTCGCTGTGCTGATGGGTATCGAGCTGATGCTGAACGCGGTGAACGTGACGCTGATCGCCTTCTCGCGCTTCGTCGAGTCGCCGCGGCCGCTGGACGGCCACGTCTTCGCGATCTTCGTGATCACGGTGGCAGCGGCAGAAGCGGCCGTGGTGCTGGCGTTAGCAGTCGCCGTGTACCGCTACCGCGACACGGTAGACGTGGACAAGATCAACCGGCTGCGCTGGTAGGGACTGGCTGCTATGTGGACGAAGTTCATGGAAGTCAAGAGCGGCTACACAGCCCAGATCTGGTTGGAGTTCTTCCAGGCGGAGGGTGTGGCCATACGCATCATCCCGCCGCTGGACGCCGAGGCGGGCATGCGGTTCGCTCGAGAGCTGTGGGTACCGAATAGCAAGACGCATGTGGCGGCAGAACTGATGAGGAAGATTTGATACTGCCGGAGATCCCGGAAGGCGTCGCCTGGTCGATCCTGCTGCTGCCTGTCGGTTCGCTGCTGGCGATCCTGCTCTGGACGCGTCCGTACCCGCGACTGAGCGGCTACGCGACGATCGCGTCGATTGCGACGGCGTTCCTGTTCTCGCTCTGGGCGCTCGACAGCGTGATCGAGAGCGACGGCACTCCGCTGGCGTTCAGGACGCACGAATGGCTGACGATCGCGTCGCCGGTAGGGCCGGACCTCGTCGTCAACCTCGGCATCCGGCTCGACGGCTTGACGGCCATCATGCTCCTCGTCGTCACGTCGGTGTCGCTGCTCGTGCAGGTCTACTCGCAGGGGTACATGGCGGGCGACACGGGCTACTCCCGCTACTACGCCTACATGTCGCTCTTCACGGCGGCGATGCTGGGCCTGATCCTGGTCGACAGCATCTTGACGCTGTTCGTGTTCTGGGAGCTGGTCGGCCTCTCCTCGTACCTGCTGATCGGGTTCTGGTTCCACAAGCCGGCCGCCGCCCGCGCCGCGATGAAGGCCTTCATCGTGACGCGGCTGGGCGATGTCGGGTTCCTGCTGGCCATCATCCTGATCTGGGTGAAGGCCGGCACGTTCGATATTGCAGAGATTCAGGAGTTGGCGATAGCCGGTGCGCTGAGCGTCAACGTCGTGACGGTGATCGCGCTCGGCATCTTTGCGGGGGCGGCCGGCAAGTCGGCCCAGTTCCCGCTGCACGTCTGGCTGCCGGACGCGATGGAGGGCCCGACACCCGTCTCCGCCCTGATTCACGCGGCGACGATGGTCGCTGCAGGCGTCTATCTCGTCGCGCGGATGTTCCCGCTCTTCGAGGTGGCCGACGACGCGCGGATGACGGTCGCGGCCATAGGCGGCGCGACAGCGCTGCTGGCGGCGCTGCTAGCCGTCGTCGTCACGGACATCAAGCGCGTGCTGGCCTACTCGACGATCAGCCAACTCGGCTATATGATGCTGGCGCTGGGCCTTGGTGGCTATGTGGCCGCGATCTTTCACCTGCTGACGCACGCCTTTTTCAAAGCGATGCTGTTCCTTGGCTCCGGTAGCGTCAACCACGCGACGAATACCTTCGACATGAGAAAGATGGGCGGCCTGCGGAGCATCATGCCGTGGACCTACGCGACGTTCCTGATCGGCTCCCTGAGCCTGGCTGGTGTGTTCCCGCTGGCGGGCTTCTGGAGTAAGGACGAGATATTGGGCGACGCCTGGGGCGAGCAGCAAGTGCTGTTTTGGGTGGCCCTCTCGGTTGTGTTCTTGACGGCCTTCTACATGTTCCGCGCCATCTTCCTGACGTTTGAAGGCCAGTATCAGGGCGGCGCTGAACCAGAAGATGAGGGCCACGGCGGGGATGCCGCGCGCCCCCATGAATCGCCGTGGGTAATGGTCGGGCCCCTGGCCGTGTTGGCTATTCCGGCCGCGCTGATCGGTTTCGCGAACATCTCCGGCGGCATCGAGCACCTGCTGGCAGGTGCGTTGCCGCACGAGACGGAAGCAGCCCTGCACCCATTCGAGTTCAGTTGGGGCATCGCTATCGGGTCGTCGGCCGTCGCGCTGGCCGGCATCGGCGGGGCGTGGTTGTTCTACGGTGCGAAGGTGCTCTCAGCGGACCGCGTGAGGGCGGCGGCAGGCCCCCTTCATACACTGCTGGAACGCAAGTACTTCCTGGACGACCTCTACGAGGGTTTTATCGTCCGCCGTGTGTTGTACGGCGGCGTCTCTGCAACAGCCGCGTGGTTCGACACCTACATCGTCGATGGCATCGTCAACGGCGTCGCCAACGTTGTGCGCGGCGCGGGCGACGGCCTGCGGCTGGTGCAGACCGGACAGGTGCAGGTCTACGGCGCGATCGGCGTCGCGGGGCTGCTGATCGCAGGTGGCCTGGCGTTCCTGCTGAACCCGCTGTGATGCGTACGGCAGATGCAACCGAGATGAGCGCGCAATGCTAACGTTTCTGATCTTCTTGCCGCTGGCCGGCGCCATCATGATCGTCGCGTTGCCTGAGCGCGAGGAGCGCAACGCCAAATACGTGGCGCTGGCCGTCAGCGGCGTGGCGCTCGTCGTCTCGCTGGTGGCCTTCGGGCTGTTCGACAAGGCCGACGCCGGGCTGCAATTCACGGAGAGCTTCCGCTGGATCCGCCAGGAGGACGCGGGCTTCGACATCAAGTACTTCGTCGGCGTCGACGGCCTTGGCATAGCGATGGTGATCCTGACGACGCTGCTCTTCACAGTCGGCGTGCTGGTGTCATGGAATGTAGAGAAGCGGCCTAAAGAGTACTTCGCCTGGCTGCTAGCTCTTGAGATGGGCGTGGTGGGCGTCTTCACGGCGCAGGACCTGATCCTCTTCTTCCTGTTTTGGGAGATCGAGTTGCTGCCGATGTACTTCCTGATCGCGAACTGGGGTTCCGGTCGCAAAGAGTACTCTGCGATGAAGTTCCTGCTGTTCACGATTAGCGGCAGTGCGCTGATGCTCGTCGGGTTCCTGGCGCTGGCGTTTTCGGCGGAGCCGTCCACGTTCGACATGGTGGCGCTGCGCCAGGCCGACTTCGGCGACTCGGTGCTGCCGTTGGGCGCGATCTTCTTCCTGATCTTCGTCGGCTTCGCCGTGAAGCTGCCGATCTTCCCGCTCCACACGTGGCTTCCGGATGCGCATACGGATGCGCCGACTGCCGTCAGCGTGATCCTGGCCGGCGTCCTGCTGAAGATGGGCGGCTACGGCATGATCCGGATCCTGATCAGCATCATGCCGGACACGGCACAGGACTTCGCGATCTGGCTGGCGATTATCGCGGCGATCAGTATCCTCTATGGCGCGTTCGTGACGCTGCGCCAGACGGACCTGAAGCGGATGATCGCCTACTCGTCCGTGAGTCACATGGGCTTTGTGCTGCTGGGCATTGCGGCGCTGGGGCAGGTCGGCCTGACCGGCGCGACGCTCCAGATGTTCAGCCACGGCGTGATAACCGGCCTGCTCTTCGTGATGGTCGGCCTGATCTACGACCGGGCGCACACGCGTGACATCAACGAACTCTCCGGCCTGGCGCACGTGACGCCCATCATCGCGGTGATGATGGTGATGGCCGGGCTGGCGTCTCTGGGGCTGCCGGCGATGTCGGGCTTCGTCGCTGAAGTGACGGTGTTCTTCGGCGCTGCCGAGCGCTTCCCGGCGCCGACGATCCTGGCCGTGTTCGGCATCTTGCTCTCGGCGGGTTACATCCTCTGGATGGTGATGCGCGTGATGTTCGGGCCGAAGAACGAACGCTGGCTAGAGCTGCCGGACGCTACGAAGTGGTGGGAGCAGTTACCGATGGCCGTGCTGATGGCCGTGATCTTGGCCGTGGGCATCTTCCCGTCGCGCCTGGTCGACGTGATCGATCAGGCGATTGGGCCGATTGCCGCAGGACTAGCGTAAGGGGACGTTGAGGACGTGCTGCAAGACCTCGATCGCATAGGGCCGGAGCTGATCCTGATGGTGGCGGCAGGCTGCGTGCTGCTCGCCGACCTTGTTCTACGTGATCGGAACCGCGGCTGGCTGCCCGTGGGCGTATTCGCCGGGCTAGGCGCTTCCGCGATCTGGACGGTGGTGCTGATCCTGCGCGGCCGGGAGGCTGTCGCCTTCAGCGGTACCTATTCGCTCGACACGTTCAGTATCTTCTTCGTCTTCCTTTTCATCGGCGTCGCCGGGCTGGTGACGCTGGCCTCCGCCGACTACGTGCGCACGATGCGGTATCAAGGCGAGTTCTGGGCCGTGCTGATGCTGGCGACGGGCGGCATGATGCTGATGGCTGGCGCGCGCGATCTGATCCTGATTTTCGTGGCGCTGGAGCTGACCAGCATTTCGCAGTACATTCTCGCCGCCTTCCGCAGGGACGACAAGGGGATAGAAGCGGGCCTCAAGTACATCCTGATGGGCGCGATCGCGTCGGCCGTGATCCTCTACGGCATGGCGTTCCTCTTCGGCATCGCCGGGACGACGAAGCTGATCGCTCCGGACGGCGAGGCCAGCATCGCAGCGCTCGTGCTGGAGGGCGACCCTGGCACGCGTGCCGCCCTGATTGCCGCCGCGGTTCTGCTGGCGACCGGCCTCAGCTTCAAGGTCGGCCTAGTGCCGTTCCACATGTGGGTGCCCGATGTCTACGAAGGCGCCGCGACACCCGTCGCCGCGTTCCTATCGGTGGGTAGCAAAGCGGCCGGCTTCGCCGTTATCCTCCGCATCTTCTACCAGGGCTTCGGTATCGGCCTGGACGGACTGGTGAGCAGCGACTGGTCGAACGTGTTCGCGGCGTTAGCGGCGATATCGATGTGCGTTGGCAACGTGATGGCGCTCGTGCAGACCGATATCAAACGGCTGCTCGGTTACAGCTCGATCGCACAGGCGGGCAACGTGGCGATCGGCGTCGCGGCGATAGCTGCCGGATCGACGCTGGGCGCGAGCGGCGTGGTGTTCTTCCTGGCCACCTACGCGCTGACAAATCTCGGCGCCTTCTTCGCGGTGATGGCGATCTCACGCCGGACCGAGTCGTTCGAGATCGAGGACTATGCGGGAATGGGGAGGCGGGCGCCACTGTTGGCCGGGGTGCTGGCCTTCTGCCTTATCTCGCTAACCGGCATCCCGCCGACGGCTGGCTTCGTCGCCAAGATTTACATCTTCAACGCCGCAGTTCAGAGCGACCTGGTCTGGCTCGTGATCGTCGCTGTCGTGAACTCCGCGCTCTCCGCGTTCTACTACCTGCGTGTGGTCAGTCACATGTACCTGGCCGACCCGGAGGCCGAGGGCGACATCCGTCCCGGTCCGTGGCTGGCCGCTTCGCTTGCCATTACGGGCGTTGGCGTGCTCGTGGTCGGCCTCGTGCCGTCGCCGCTGCTGGACGCGGCCGAACGGGCGGTCACCGCGCTCGGCTAAACGCGGCGCGTATGCGTGCGGCGTGCCGCACGGCTCCTACTGTTTCTACAACTCTCCGAGGAGACCCGCGACGAATTGCAGTATCAGCGCGGCGTCAATAGCGTCGACCGCGCCGCTGGCGTTGGCGTCAGCGGCGGCAGGGCAGGGGAGCGACGGCAGAAGGCCTGCGACGAACTGCAGAACGAACGCCGCGTCAATGGACGTAATCGCTGCGCTGCAGTCGGCGTCGCCCGGTTGGGCCGTGGGCGTGGACGTTGGTGTCGACGTTGGTGTCGGGGTTGGCGTCAACGCCTCAGTTGGCGTCAGCGCTTCAGGTGGCGTCGGCGTTGATGGTGTCACGAGCGGCTTGGCCCAGGCGAAGATGTCCGGTCCGCCGTTCGTATCGCCGTCGACAAGATTGGCCGCGAACGATTGGTAGGCGACCGTAGAGCCGCTGTCGTCGATGGCGGCCGACGAGCTGGGGCCGGCGCTCTGGTCGCCGCCAGCCGTGAGGTTGACGCGCCGCATATTCGTCGTGCCAATCTCTAACAGGAAGATGTCGCGCTGGCCGTTAGTGTCGCCGGCGACGAGGTTCGTCGCGTCGGAGGGGAAGGCGGCGTGCGTGCCGTCGCTGCTGATGACGGCGAAGTGGCTGAGGCCATCCGCCTGCGTGCCACCCGGCCCCGTGCTAAGGCGGCTGGTGACGCCCGTGGCGCGATCGCAGAGAAATACGTCGCTATCGCCGTTCGTGTCGCCGGCCACCAGGTTGTCGGCTAAGGAGTGATAGACGATCAGGCCGCCGTCGTCGCTGATGTCCGGGTACATGCTGTGGCCGTCGCCGATAACGCCGCTGCTGCTGACGCTGACGAGTTCGGTGGTACCCGCGACGCGGTCGCGGAGGAAGACGTCGTCGCGGAAGTTGCCGTCGCCGGCAGCCAGGTTGTCCGCGAACGAGCCGAAGACGACGTAGCGGCCGTCCGGCGTGACGCGGCCGAGTCCGGCACCGAGTCCGCCGCTAGGGCCGTTGCCAACGTCTCCCGCGCTAGTAACGCTGATCAGCTCGGTCGTGGCGGCGATTCGGTCGCGTAGGTAAACGTCGAGGTCTCCGTTGCCGTCGCCGGTCGCGAGGTTGTTCGCTAGCGACGTGAAGACGACGTAGCGACCGTCCGCGCTGACGGACGGCGTGGTGCTTTCATTGTTGGCCTCGCCGCCCGCGTTTGTGACGCTGACGCGCTCTGTGACGCTGGTGACGCGGTCGTGGAGGAAGATGTCGCTGGTGTCGTTGGTGTCTTCCGCGACGAGGTTGTCGGCATCGGACTGGAACACCACGTAGCGGCCGTCGCCGCTGACGCCCGGGAAGAGCGCCGGGCCGTTGGCTTGGGTGCCGTCGCTGGCGACGTTGACGAGCGTCGTGACGCCCGTGCCGCGGTCGCGAACGAAGACATCGCGGTCGTTGTTATCGGCCGGCGTTAGGTCGTTTGCATCGGACGTGAAGACGGCGATGCGGCCGTCGTCGCTGAGGGCGGGACCAAAGCTGGCAGCGTTCGCCTTGTTGCCGGACGTGGTGATGCTGATCAGCTCGGTCGCAGGCGCGGCGGTCCAGGCGCTGCCCGCCAGCGCACCGAGTACGACTGCGGTGCATACGGCCGCGAAGGAGACGGACCGCGGCAATCGCCGTATGACGGACGGATGGTGGCAGATTCCGACTGACATATCGATGATGGTAACGAGAGGCTGCCGTGGCCGCCAGCGGCTTGCGATATGCTGATATCGATAATGACAGGCAGTACTGAGATCACGTTTCATGTGGACGCCCCCTACCCGGCCGGCGTAGACGAACGCGGCCTCATCGCGCTCGCGCTGCGCGTGTTCGAGACGCAGGATATCGCTAGTGAGTTGACCGTGCGCATCGTCGACGATGCGACTATCCGAGAGCTGAATCGCCGCTATCGCGACGTCGACGAGGCGACGGACGTGCTGTCGTTTGCAATGGCCGGAGAATCAGATGACGATTTCGTCACGCCGCCCGGCGGCGCGCCGCAGTTGGGCGAAATCGTGATCGCCTTTCCGACCGCCGAACGCCAAGCGGTGGCCGCCGGGCACGATGTCGGCGCGGAGCTGGAGCACCTGCTCGTCCACGGCATTCTCCATCTGCTGGGCTACGATCACGAGACGGAGGCGGAGGAGCGGGAGATGCGCGCGCGGGAAGAGGCGCTTCTGGGCCGTGCCGTCCACGGGGATTCAAGAACGGCGTAGCATCCACGATCGTCGTACGCAACTGCACACGACTGCCCGGGAAAGCGTGCGACAGACGAGTTTTGGGACGCGATCCGAGTTCTCTATTAGCTCGGGCTGTTCTGCTGAAGCTGAGATCGGGTCGCGGTGCCAGTGGGTTTACACGGGCCTCACGCGAGCTTTGTCGTGTGAGGCGATCTAGATGTATACTGGGCCGGATTCGGAATCGCGGCCACTTCTATCCAACGGCACAACACATATGAGCAGCGAAGTCCTCTATCGACGCTACCGGTCGCGCACCTTCTCCGAACTGGTCGGCCAGGAGGTGGTGGTGCGGACGCTCCGCAACGCCATCGCATCCGACAGGGTGGCCCACGCTTACCTGTTCGCCGGGCCGCGCGGCACGGGCAAGACATCGGCCGGCCGGCTGCTCGCCAAGGCAGTGAACTGCGACAACCGCACGACCGACCCCGACTGCACCACTTGCGCGAGCTGCGTGTCGTACCTGGACGGCAGCGCGCTCGACCTTATCGAGCTGGACGCCGCCAGCAATCGCGGTATCGACGAGATCCGCAGCCTGCGGGAGAAGGCGAACTTCGCGCCTTCCGCCGGCACGGATGCCTACAAGGTCTACCTCGTCGACGAAGTACACATGCTGACGGAGCCGGCGTTCAACGCACTCCTGAAGACGCTTGAAGAGCCGCCGGCGCACGTGATCTTCGTCCTGGCGACGACGGAGACGCACAAGGTGCCGGCGACTGTTGTCTCGCGCTGCCAGCGCTTCGACTTCCGCCGCATCGCGCTCGACGACGCGGTCGCCAGGTTGAAGTTCATTGCCGGTGCGGAGGGCATCGAAGTTCCGGACGACGGGCTGCGCCAGATCGCGCGCACCGCCACCGGCAGCCTGCGGGACGCCATCAACCTGTTGGAGCAGCTCGTCGACTCGTACGGCGAGAAGCTGACGGACGACCAAGTGCGCGAAGGCCTAGGCCTAGTCACGGACGCTCGCAGCGGCGAGCTGGCCGCCCACGCCCTGCGCGGTGATCTGGCCGCCGGGCTGGCGGTGATCTCATCGGTTCGCGACGACGGGATGGACCTGCGCCAGTTCCAGCGCCAGGTGGTGGCGCAGATGCGAGGGCTGTTGCTGACAAAAGCCGGAGCGCCGCCGTCCGAGAGCTGGAGTGAGGAACAAATCGGCGCGATGGAGAAGGTCGTCGCGGATGTCGATGCCGGCCGCATCGTCCGCACGTTGCGCACGTTCGGCGAGGCCGACCTTCGCGCCGACCCGCTCTCGCCGTTACCTTTGGAACTGGCGCTGGCGAGTTCGATACTGGCCGCCGAAGCGCAGGCGCAGCCGCCGGCTGCCGTGCCGGTTCAGTCACGGCCCCGGCCTGCACCGCCAAAGACGCAACCGGCGAAGACGCCACCGCCTGCGAAGAGTGCGCCTGCGGCAAAGAAGCCAGCGCCGGACTCGCCGCCGAAGTCGCAGCCCGTCGCGGAACAGGCGAAACCGGCCGCGGCGAAAGGAAAGCCGGCGGGGCCGAATGCGATGGCCGCCGCCAAGAATGCTGGGAGACAGGTGGAGCCACAAGTGAGCCAGCCGGAACCTGTTGCCGACGATGCCGCTCCTGCGCCTGTAATCGGAAACGGCGCCGCGCCAGCTCCGCTGCCTGCGTCCGCAGGGCTGGAGGACGTGCGCGACCGCTGGCAGGATATCTACGAGAAGACCCGCGAATTCGAGTTCCGCGCCGGGGCGCTCCTCAATAGCGGCTGTGGTATCATCGATTCGTCAGAAGACGAGGTCGTTTTCGGCTTCCGGCACGCGATGCTGCTCGATCGGATGGAAGGCGACGGCGGCGAGAATATCCGAGCGCTCCAGCAGGCCGTCGACGAGGTACTGGGGCCTGGTCGCGCTGTGCGTTGCGTGCTTGACCCGAACGTAGATGTGCAGCGGCCCGAACGTCGAAGCCGCGGACTGGTGGACACCGCTGAGGAGCTGGTCGGCGAAGCGCTGACGAGCGACGATGCAGGTCAACCGGGCGGTGACAGGGCCGACGACTCGGCCGGGAGTTCCGACGGGGGCTGAACCCCGCCGGTCACTGAAGAAGGAGTCTAGTCCATGGGTATGAACCGCGACATGATGGCCCGCCTGCAGCAGATGCAGGAGAAAGCGCTCGCGGCCCAGGCCGACCTGCAGGCGCAGGTGGTAGAGGGCAGCTCCGGCGGCGGCGCGGTCACAATCTCCATTACGGGCGGACTAACGGTCGAATCGCTCAAGATCGAGCCGGAGGTCGTCGACGGGGACGATGTCGATATGCTGGAAGACCTCGTCAAAGCAGCCCTCAACGAGGCGCTACAGAAAGTCCAGGGGCTGCAGACGCAACAGCTCGCCGGCCTCGCCGGCCAATTCGGAATCAACCTGCCCCAGTAGGCCCCGCGTACGTGGACATTAGGCCTCCCGCTCCTGGACGCCTCGCCGGCACGGCCGGTGGCAAGGCCACCAGTACCGCCGCGCCCGTCGCGCGCCTAATCGAGCTCTTCCACAAGTTGCCCGGCATCGGTCCGAAGAGCGCGCAACGGCTGACGTACTACCTGCTGCGCACGCCGGCCGCTGAGGCGCGGGCGCTCGCGGAGGCGATGATCGACCTCAAGGAGAAGATCGTCCTCTGCTCGGTCTGCCAGAATGTCACCGAACTGGACCCCTGCGGTATCTGTTCAGATTCCGCGCGGGAGCGGACATCGATCTGCGTCGTCGAGGAGCCGCTGGACATCCTAGCGTTGGAGCGCAGCCGCAGCTACCACGGGCTCTACCACGTGTTGCATGGCGTCGTCTCGCCGATGGATGGCGTCGGTCCCGATGACCTAAAGCTCGATGAGCTGGTGGCGCGATTGCGCGGCGGCGGCGTGCAGGAGGTCATCATGGCCACGAATCCCAACCTGGAGGGTGAGGCGACGGCGATGTACGTGAGCCGGCTTGTCTCGCCGCTGGGGATTCGTGTCACGCGACTGGCTCGCGGCCTGCCGACGGGGTCCGACCTGGAGTACGCCGACGACGTGACGCTGGCGCGGGCGCTGGAGTTCCGCCAGGACGTCTAGCTTCCGGAAGGCGGCCGCGCCGATGGCCAAACCGCACCGTGTCTACAAGTCCTCGGCAATCGTGCTACGCCAGCGCAGCCTGGGCGATACCGACAAGATCATCACGCTCTACAGCGCTGACTACGGCAAGATCGACGCGGTCGCGAAGGGCGTGCGGCGCACCAAGAGCCGCTTAGCCGGCAACGTGGAGCCGCTCAGCCACGGGTCCTACATGCTGGCGCGCGGCCGCAACCTGGACATTATCACGCAGGTGCAGAGCATCGAGACGTTTCAACCGATCCGCGACGACCTTTCGCGCCTGAGCTACGCGCTCTACGCGGCGGAGCTCGTCGACCGCGCGACTGAGGAGCGCGAGGAGAACTTCGCGGTGTACAAGCTGCTGCTGGATACGCTCCGGCGGCTATCGACACGCGAAGACATCGATACCGTGATGCGCTATTTCGAGATGGGGCTGCTGGGCCGGCTTGGCTACAGGCCCCAGCTAGATCAATGCGTCGTCAAACCTCGCCCGCTGGAGGACGATGAGGCTGTCGTGTGGGCGCCGGCGCTGGGCGGTGTCGTCTGTTCGCAGTGCCGGCCAGAGAACGTGGCCGTCACTGCGCTGTCGAAGCCGACGATCGTCGGCCTGCGCGCGCTGCAGGGCGATAACTTCACCGAAATTGCGCAGCAGGTGAGCGGCGCGAATGTGAGCGACGAACTGGAGCGCCACCTGCGCGAGGCGATTCACTTCGCGCTGGATCAGGACATGCGCTCGGCCGCGTTCCTCGACGCCGTCCGGCGCGGGCCCGGCGCCAGACCAGTGCGCCCGCCCCGCACTGGCACACGCTAGGCGCGGGGGCTATACTTAGCCCCCATGCCGCTCTACGAGTACTATTGCGAGAACTGCGACGGCATCTTTGAGATGCTACGCCCGATCGCACGAGCCGCAGAATCCGCGCCCTGCGTGGTCTGCGAGAGGACTGGCGAGCGCATCATGCCGACGAGCATCGCCGCGTTCACGCTTCGGGATGGCTACCCGCGCAAGCTGCCGGACAGAGGCACCTACTGGCACCTGGGCAAAGAGGTGAAGTCTCGCAATAAGGGCCGCTTCAAGCCGTTCCAGCACCCGGAACTTGACAAGCCCGTGCCGCGTCGAAGGCCGTCCAAGGGCGAGAAGCAGGTGGCGGATGAAAAGCGGCAGGAGCGCCGTAAGGAAGCCGGAAAGATGGCGGCTTCCGGCGTCCGGCCTGCGGAGCGTCACCTACCACGGAAGCTGCGCAACAAGAAGTAGCCCCCGACCCGCTGGTCGGGCGACCGCTGGTCGGGTGGACCACCGGTCGGCCCACCGCTCGGCGGGCAGCCTCGTCAGCGCAATCAGTCTCGTCGTACGGGCCTAACGCCGATGGCGCATTCTAGCCCATCTTCGGGAGCGTCGGGTCCTGTTTCGGGACCGGCCCGTCCAGGTTGTACTGCTTCACGAGGTTGTCGAACGAGAGGTCCGGGTTGGACGCGTCGATCATCTTGTCGTACTTCGGGTCCAACTGCTCCAACTTGGTCTTCATCGAGAGGTGGACCGCGAAGCTGCTCATCACACGGTGGATGTCGGTGCCCTCGCAGGTAGGGCAGCGCGGCTGCGCCTTGGAGTTGATGTTGCGCACTAGGACGCCGACGACTTTCTTGCAGTCCATGCACGCGTATTCGTAGATCGGCACAGGTACCTCCGCTGGCAGTATACGGCTCGCAGACTCCTGCGAGCTTCGGGCTCTCAAAGTCCCGCGAGCTCTGGGCTCGCGGAGCCTGCGAGCGTTACGACCTGCGTTGGATAACGTGGTCGGCGATTTCGGCCAACGAGGCGCGGTTGGCGGTGTCGGGCAACTGCTCGAGCGCGGCGATGGCGCGGTCGCGAAAGTCCCTGGCGACCGCGTGGGACTCCTCGAGGATAGAGGTGTCCTGGATCATCAGGATTGCCTGCGCCAGGAGCTCCTTGCCGTTCTGCTTGTCAGCGAAGAGCTTCTTGACCGGATTGTCGTCCGGGTGGCGCTCCATCAGCAGCAAGGAGGGCAGCGTCAGTGTTCCAGACATCAGGTCGCTCCCGGTCGGTTTGCCCAACTCGGTCTCGTCGCCCTCGAAATCGAGGATGTCGTCGACGATCTGGAACGTCATGCCCAGGTTCTCGCCGTAGTCGTGCAGCGCCTTCGTCCATTCTTCCGAAGCGCCAGCCACCTTGGCGCCGCCTTCTGCCGAGGTGGCGAAGAGCGACGCCGTCTTGCCCGCGATGCGGTGGAAGTACTGCATGGTGTCCTGGCCGTACTCGTAGGCCGTCATGTCCTGCGTCAGCTCGCCGCCGGCCATTGCCAGCAGCGTTCGAGTGAAGAGCTTGACGACATCGATGCTCTCCGTGCGGCAGATCAAGTCTGCCGCGTGAGCGAACATGTAGTCGCCGAGCATGACGGAGCTGGCGTTGTGGTAGCGGGAGTTCACCGTCGGTTGGCCGCGGCGGGTATCGGAGTCGTCGATTACGTCGTCGTGGACGAGCGTGGCGGTGTGGAGCAGTTCAATTGACGCCGCGAGCGGAACCAAGTGGTGCGGGCGGTGCTCGCCGAACCGTCCGGCAAGCAGGGCGATCGTCGGCCGCAGGCGCTTGCCGCTCGCCGAGAGCACCATCTCCAGCATCCGCTGGACTTCCGGGATCTCCGAGCGCGTTACCTCAGAGATCGCCTGTTCCACCTGCTCCAACTCCTGCTGAACGGGTTTGTGAATTGAGGCCACGCTCATGGCGCGCTCCTCTCAGTTCTTGTTGGCGCGGCGGTTCCCTTGGCCACCGCAGCTCGTGCTTCCGAGCCTGTCGGTCTACACCCAACGGCTGATACCGGCGTCAGTAGCCGGAGAGCCGTATCCGTCGTCGCCGCCGCTACCGTCTCTGGACGCTCGTTGCGAAGCGCGGCGACCGCCTGGACGGCTTCGCCGACGTACGCCGGCTCGTTGCGCTTGCCGCGCTTCGACTGCGGCGCGCCGTAAGGGCTATCCGTCTCCACTACCATACTAGCGAGCGGGAGCTCTTTCGCAACGTCTTGGAGTGCCTGTGCCTTCGGGTGCGTGACCGAAGTGTGGATGGATATCACGAAGCCGAGCTCGACGAAGCGCTGCGCCAGCGCCAAGTCGCCGCTGAAGTAGTGCATCACGCCCAGCGGTCGTCCGTCCGGCAGGCGATGTCCGTGGAGGTTCGCCCAGGTCTCGATAAGGGGGAAGAGCGTATCGACGGCGTCGCGACAGTGGACGGCGACGGGCTTCGCGACCTCAACGGCCGTCCGGAGCTGGCGTTCGAAGACCGCGACCTGTTCGGCCTGCGGCGAATAGTTGCGGTAGAAGTCGAGGCCGATCTCGCCGACGGCGGCGACCTGTGGCAGGGAGGCGAGGCCGGCCAGCGCGGCCAACGAAGGGGCGTCTATGCTCCCGGCGTCGTGCGGGTGGCAGCCGGCGGCGGCGAAGACGCCGGGTTCCGCTTCCGCAAGCGCGACTGCGCTCCTCGAGTTTTCGAGATCCGTGCCGAGAACGAGCATCCCCTCCAGGCCGGCGTCGCGGGCGCGCTGAACCGCTGCGCCGCGGTCGCCGTCGAATTGCGACATCTGGATGTGGGTGTGGCTATCGAAGAGGCGCAGGGTCACGATGCCAGTCGCTCCTCCTCGTTTTCGACGATGTCTGGCTCCAGCTTGGCGTACAGCGGCTGTGGCTCAACCAGCGCGTGACCGGCGTCCAGCCGCTCCAGCGCCCAGCCCGCGTCGGTGAGCGGCGTGCTGTAGCCGAGGTATTCGTGCAAGCGCTGGCAGGTGAAGGGCAGGAACGGCGAGAACGCGATCTTGAGACCGTTGATCGCGCACAACACCGTGTAGAGGCTGCGGCCCGCCGCGGCCCGGTCCTCTTTGAGCGCCTTCCAGGGCGCCGTTTCGTCCAGGAACTTGTTCGCCTCCTGGGCAAGACTCATCGCCGTCCCCAGAGCGGCGCGGAAGTGACAGGCGTCCAACTGCGCCCCTGCCTCCTCCAGGCCGGCCTCCACGCGCGCCAGGAGCGCTTCGGCGCGGGCGTCCAGCTCCCCTGGGTCGGGAACCGCGCCATCGAAGTTGCGATGTGTCATCGTCAGCGTACGGTTGACCAGGTTGCCCCAGGTAGCGACGAGTTCGTTGTTGTTGCGCGCGACGAAGTCCCGCCACGTGAAGTCGGAGTCGGACGTCTCCGGCATCGTGGCGCAGAGGTAGTAGCGGACGGCGTCGGGGTCGTAGCGGCCGATCAGGTCGTTGATCCAGATAGCGCTGTTGCGGCTGGCAGAGGCCTTCTCGCCGGCAACGTTACTGTAGTGGTTGGCGGGCACGTCGTGGGGCAGGTTGAGCAGCTGGCCGTCCGTGTTGCCATAGGCCATGATCGTCACCGGCAGGCTCAGGGCGTGGAAGAAGATGTTGTCCTTGCCGACGAAGTAGTAGCTCCGGCAGGCCGGATCCTGCCAAAACTCTCGCCAGGCCTCCGGTTCGCCGCGATTCTGCGCCCACTCCTTGGCGGCGGATAGGTAGCCGAGCACGTTCTCGAACCAGACGTAGATGCTCTTGCCCGGCCCTAGCTCGTCGCTGGGCACGGGCACACCCCAGGTCAAGTCGCGCGTTATGGCGCGGTCTTTGAGACCCTCGTTGATGATTCCGAGGCTGAAGTTAACCACGTGCTTGCGCCAGTGGGACTGCTGAGAGATCCAATCGCGCAGCCTGTCTCCGTAGGCGCTCAGTCGCAGGAAGAAGTGGTCTGACTCGCGCGGCTCTGGAGTAGCACCGCAGAGCTTGCAGCCAGGGTCCACCAGCTCCAAGGCATCTAATGCCCGGCTGCAGCTCTCGCACTCGTCGCCGCGGGCGCGGTCGGAGCCGCAGTGGGGACAGGTACCCTCCACGTAGCGGTCCGGCAGGAAGCGCTCGTCGTTAGGGCAGTAGAGCAGCGTCATCGTCTTCATGAAGATGTCACCGTTCTCCAGCAGTTTGGCGAAGATGGCTTGGATCGTCTCGCGGTGGTTGTCCGTGCCCGTCGTCGTGTACGTGTCCATCGTGATGCCGAGCCAATCGAGCGACTTCAGGAAGCTCTGGTGGAACTCGTCGACCACGTCCTGCGGCGAGCGGCCCTCCTGCTCAGCTCGCACGGTGACGGGGGTGCCAAACGTGTCGCTGCCGGAGACCATCAGCACACGGTCGCCGCGCTGGCGGTGGTAGCGGGCGAGGCAGTCGGCGGGCAGGAAGCTGCCGACCATCTGCCCCTGATGCAGCGGCCCGTTGGCGTACGGCCAAGCCACCCCGATGAAGATCTTCTCAGACATAAAACACCTACGTTAGCGGCGCCGTCATTCTAGCACGGAGCGTAGGCTGGAGACAGACGGACTACGCGTCGCCGGCCTCGTGGGCGTCGCCCGTCAGCGCCAACCAGCGGGCGTAGACCCGGCTTCTCGGAACGCCGGAGCGATCGGTGACTTGGCGGACGGCCTCACGGGCGCGGACGCCCTGAAGCCTGAGGGCGCGTAGCTCCTCATCGACGTCTACGGCGGGAGCGTCACGCGGCGGTCCGCCGACGCCTGCGCCCTCGACGACGAGCGTGAATTCGCCGCGGGGCTCGCTGAATCGTTCTTGCGCTTCCGAGAGTGTGCCACGGTAGATCTCCTCATGGAGCTTTGTCATCTCGCGGCAGACGGCGACACGGCGGTCCCCAAACGCTTCGGTTAGGTCCACAAGGGCGGCCCGGATACGATGTGGTGACTCAAACATTACGATCGTTTCTGGAAGCGAAGAGGCTTCCCGAAGCAGCTTGCGTCTCTGCGCGGGCTGGCGGGGCAGGAAGCCGAGGTAGTGGAAGCGACGTGTCGGCAGCCCGCACGCCGAGAGCGCCGCGGCCAGGGCGGACGCGCCGGGTATGGGCACGACATCGTGGCCGGCCTCGGCGGCGGCAGCGACGAGGTGGACACCGGGGTCGCTAATGGCAGGCGTACCGGCTTCCGAGACGAGGGCGATATCGCCGTCAGACAGCGCCGCCAAGAGTTGCGGCGTGCGGCGCGCGCGGCCTTGTTCTGTGTAGCTGACGATCTTCGGCGCGCGGATTTCGTGGTGGCTGAGCAACTTGCGGACCGTGCGCGTATCCTCGGCGGCGATCATCGACACCTCGCCGAGCACGCGCAAGGCTCGCAGCGTGATATCCTCCAGGTTTCCGATAGGGGTGGCGACAACGTAGAGGATACCCATCTGCTTCACATTCTCGTTTACATAACCCTAAACCATGTCTGGGGATTAGCCACGCGTCTATCTCTTTATACAATTTTCAGCGATTCATAGCCAGATCCATTGACGTGAACGGCAGGGTTCTGTTAGAGTGCTTTCAATAAGTTACACGCCTCACAAGACTTGCAACTGTGAAATCACTGGAAACGACGTTCGATTGCTGGCAGATAGCTTCCGCTGGCCTCGATCCGCATATCTGAGGGCGGGCGGGGACCGGCGGTTGAGGAGGAGGTGAAAATGTCGATCCCACAGGCGAAGCAGATGCGGCGGGCATACGGATTCGATGAGGTCGCAATTGTTCCCGGCGACCTGACGGTGAATCCGGCGATGACGGAAGTAGGGTTCCGCATCGACCAGATGGAATTCTCCCTCCCGATAATGGCGTCCGCGATGGACGCCGTTGTTGATCCTGACTTTGCTATCGCGTTCTCGAAGCTTGGCGGCCTGGCCGTCCTCAATCTGGAAGGCGTGCAGACGCGCTACGACGATCCAGCAAGCGTGCTGGAGGAGATCGCGGCCGCCTCACGGCAGGATTCGACAACATTGCTGCAGAAGGCCTACGCGCCGCCGATCAAGCCCGAGCTGATCAGCGAGCGCATCCGTGAGATCAAGTCTGCGGACGGCGTGTGCGCGGTGTCCTGTACGCCGGCCAACGCGAAGGCCTTCGCGCCCATCGTGAAAGATGCCAACGCAGACGCGCTCGTCATCCAGTCGACCGTCACGACAGCTCGCCACACCTCCTACAGCGAGAAGGGACTGACGTTTCCGGAGCTGGTTAAACAGATGCAGCCGATGCCCGTGATCGTCGGCAACACCGTTAGCTATGGCGCCTGCAAGGAGCTAATGGAGGCCGGCGTCGCGGCGGTTCAGGTAGGCGTCGGTCCAGGCTCTGCCTGCACGTCCCGCGAGGTGCTCGGCATCGGCGTGCCGCAGGTGACTGCGACGATGGACTGCGCGGCCGCCCGCGATCAGTACTACCGTGAGAGCGGCCGTTACGTGCCCATCATCACGGACGGCGGCATCCGCAGCGGCGGCGACCTCTGCAAGGCGTTCGCGTCGGGCGCGGACGCAGTCATGCTCGGCTCCGTCCTGGCGGCCTGCGAAGAAGCGCCGGGCGGCGGCCATCACTGGGGCATGGCGACGCCGAATGCCGACCTGCCGCGTGGGATCCGCGTCGAGGTCGGTGTCGATACGACGCTGCAGCGCGTGATCCACGGGCCGACATCAAGAACGAACGGGACGGAGAACCTGATCGGTGCGCTGCGGACGGCGATGGGCATGTGCGGCGCGCGCACCATCCGCGATTTCCAGCAGGCCGAACTCGTCGTCGCGCCTTCTATCAAGACCGAGGGCAAGCAGATCCAGGCGGCTCAACGCTAGTTCTGAGGCGTCAGCTTCGTGAGCCTCGAGATCAGGCGTGAATCCTCGTCTTAGGATTCTATTTCGCTAGCTTGTGGCGGCGAGGAGTTCCGCTCGGGTGGCGGCTGAACTATCCACGCAGCAGCTTACGTCTGTACTGAAATCACGCGCTCGTGGCCGGCGAGGTCGCGGAGTGTCTCGATGCGTGCGTCCGGGAACGCGGCATTCGCGGCGCTTCGCAGAGCCTGACCCTGGTCCCACGCGTGCTCGGCCAGCAGCAGGCCGCCGCCTGGCATCCGCTCGCTCGCCTGCGCCAACAGCGCCTCGATGAGCTCCGTGCCGCGTGGGCCGGCGTCCAGCGCCACCTGCGGCTCGTGCTCGCGGATCTCCGGCGCCAGTTCGGCGTACGTTTGACTGGGGATGTACGGCAGGTTCGCGACAATCAGATCTAACGCGTCGTTGAGCTTCGCCAGCAGGTCTGAATCTACGAACGTAATCCGGTCCGCGACCTGGTGCGAATCGGCGTTGTGCCGCGCCAGATCGAGCGCGTCGGCTGACGTATCAGTGGCAACCAAGCGCAGGCTCGGCACGCGGACGGCGAGCGACACGGCGATCGCGCCGCCGCCCGTACCGATATCGGCCGCCAGGGTAGGGGAGTCTCCGGTCCGCCGGCTACGCAGCCAATCGATGGCCGTCTCGACGAGCAACTCCGTCTCCTGTCGTGGTATCAGCGCAGCAGGTGTACAGGCGAACTCGAGGCCGTAGAACTCGCGGTGTCCGGTGATGTAGGGCGTGGGTTCGTGGACGGCGCGGCGGGTTAGTAGTGTGTCATAGACGATTGCGCTCGCGGCGGAAAACGGTTCGCGGAGGTTGGTGTAGAGCCGTTCGCGGCTGAGGCCGAGCGCCTGGCGGAGGAGCAGCTCTGCTTCGATCTGCGCATCCTCGATGCCAGCTGCGCGAAGGCGTGCCGCGCCGGCGTGGAGCGTCTGAGCGATTGTCGCCGATGTCGCAGGGTTTGGCGCGCCTGGCTCTGTGACGAGGCGGGACGCGGTGGTCACGATTCGGGTGCCTGTTCCAGTTGCTTCGCCTCTTCGCTGGTGGCGACTGCGTCGATCAGGCCGTCGATCTTGCCGTCCAGGAGCGAAGGCAGGCTGTGGAGCGTGAGGCCGATACGATGATCGGTCACGCGGTCCTGGGGGTAGTTATAGGTGCGGATCTTCTCCGAGCGGCCGCCGGAGCCGACCTGGGCCTTGCGCGCGCCGGCGATCTGCGCCTCTTGCTCCTGGATCTTCATCGCCAACAGGCGAGAGCGAAGGACCGCCATCGCCTTGACGCGGTTCTTCATCTGCGATCGCTCATCCTGGCAGCTCGAAACGATGCCGGTCGGGATGTGCGTGAAGCGGACGGCGGACGCGACCTTCTGGACGTTCTGGCCGCCGTGGCTGCTTGCATGGTAGATATCGACGCGCAGGTCGTTGGCGTCGATCTCGACGTCGACTTCCTCGGCCTCCGGCAGCACCGCGACCGTCGCCGCGGAGGTGTGAATGCGGCCCTGCGTCTCGGTCTGTGGGACGCGCTGGACGCGGTGGACGCCGCTCTCGTACTTCAGACGTGAGTAGGCACCTTTGCCGTGCACTTCGAAGACGATCTCCTTGAAGCCACCGATGCCGGTCTCGCTGCCGGAAATGACTTCCGTCTTCCAGCCGCGGTCCTCGGCGTAGCGGCTGTACATTCGGTAGAGGTCGGCGGCGAACAGCGCCGCTTCGTCGCCGCCCGTGCCGGCACGCACCTCGACGATCACGTCGCGGTCGTCGTGAGGGTCCTTGGGCAGCAACTCACGCTTGATCTCCCCCTCCAGTCGCGCCTGACGGTCCGTCAGTTCTGTGATCTCCTCGTTGGCGAGGGCAACCATGTCGGCGTCGCCGCCGTCGGAAACCATCGACTTGGCACCTTCCAGCGCCTTCTCAACGTCTTGGTAATCGCGGTGGAGGGAAACGATCGTCGACAACGTCGCACGCTCGCGGGCCAGCGCGCTGAGCCGTTCGTGGTCGGCGGCGACGTCGGAGCGGCTCATTTCCTCGGACAGTTCCTCGTAGCGGCGTTCGACGGCCATGAGACGGTCGGTTAGAGACATGGGGCGAAGCGGTCCTCGTTACGGAAAGCTATGGCGTGCATGGCGACTCTAATGCAGTATAGCGCTGCGAGCGCAGCGGGCTATTTGACATAAAGCCGTACATGGAACTTCTATGGCCTCGTCCTGCCGCCGTTCGACGTCTAGTCTGCCTCAGGGGTGTG
Organism: Chloroflexota bacterium; assembly: GCA_029262675.1. GTDB lineage: Bacteria > Chloroflexota > Dehalococcoidia > DSTF01 > RBG-16-68-14 > JADFKB01. The sequence continues at coordinate 37,455 of JAJCYW010000021.1, forward strand.
GGGCGGGACTGTCCAGGCGCCCGCTTCGCCTTGTAGCAGCGGCAGCAGGGCGTCCACGCGGGCGAGAGCGGACTGCATCAGTTCCGACGATAGGTCGCCGCGCGTGCGGTAGGCCTTGTCGGATGTGCGACAGGACTCCGCTCCAGACAGGCCTAGGGGGCTCCAATGACGCTGCCCGGCACTTCAACGCAACAGAATCTCTGCGATCTGCCGTTACTAATGGTGCGAGACCCAGTTCTGCGCTGAGGTCTTAGTGTCCCGCCGAAGCCTCAGCGTTCTGCTGAGAATGGAGAGCATATGGTTGCACAAACGGTTGAGACGCCGTTCAAAGACTACTGTCTCATTCTGCAGGTCCATCCCGAGGCCGACGCCGACATGGTGGAGGCCGCTTACTGGCACCTGGCTCGTCGCTACAACGACGAGTCGTCGTACGACCCAAACGCGAAGGCGAAGCTGGATGACCTAAACGAAGCGTACAGCGTGCTCGGCGCGCCGACGAGGCGGCCAGCGTACTTCACGTTGCGTAACGCGGAGTTAGGCGAGGGGGCGCTGCCTATCGCGCCGCTACCAGCGCCGGAGCCGCCTCCGCTGGCCGTGATGGAGAAGTCGCGGCCGAAGCCTGCTGTCCCGGCCAAGAGAAGCGTGGAAATCAGCCTCGACTTCGGGCTCGAGGCCGTTACGTCGGCAACCTGGCAGCACGCGTTCGTCGTCCTGGTGCTCGTCGCAGTGGCCGGCTACGCCCTGGCGACGTCTGTGGACACAATGTGGGTTGTTGTGCTGCTGGCTGTCGCGGCGGCGACGAGCGCGGGCCCGGTGATGCGGGAGCTGACGAAGCTCGTAGAGCTATTGCCGCGAAGATGGCGTCCCGGCGGCTGATAACGCGCCAGGAAGGTCACCTGACCGAGCCGCTAGTGGCGAAACTTCGGCCGTCCCGGCCTAGATAGGCCTAGATCCGGCCGGTCGGGCGCTGGGATCCCGCACCATTTCATTTGATCGCACTATATATGTTATGTAAATACGCGAACCTGACGCACCAGATTCGGGCGGGAGTGGTGGTGCGACCGCCGCTAGCCAGGAAACGTGACGAGTGACGTCGTGTTCTCAACGCCATCGATCGTGCGAATGTGGGAGCCGAGGATAGGCGGCACGTCGGCCAGGTCCTCAACCTCGATCTCGGCGACGATGTCGTACGGTCCCATCACCTGGTAGCACTGTGTGACGCCCTTAACCTTATGGAGCGCGTCGTAAACGATCTGGGTGGCGCCTGGATCGGCGACGACGAGGATGTAGGCCTTGATCATAGGTCGAAACCTCCATGCTAATCCCTAGCCCGCGGATCGGCCGGATCCCGCGACGCTCATGTACTTAAAGTGAACGCTCGTGCGCCCCATCACTATACCGGCGGCGTCAAGAAAGTCAACCGGGCTGCTGCTGGCGGAAATCGCAGAGCAGGTGCACCTGCGCGGCTTAATTATGTCTAGTAGGAGTGCACTAACACCCGCACCGCGAGGTGTTCAGAGCGATGGTTTACAATGGTGGCGCGAGCCCACAGTGATCTCGTCAGCTGATCCCGGTGAACGGGGCGTAGGTAGTGTGTGAAAGGCGCGTAAGTGAGTAAGAACACCGCTGACAGCGTGGACAGCCGCGTGATCCAGCGGCTGGAGCGCGCCGTGGGCCCCGACGGCGTCCTCTGGCGGCCTGAGGACGTTCTCGCGTTCGAGTATGACGGCACGATAGAACGCGCGCGGCCACAGGTCGTAGTGTTTCCCAGAGAGACCAGCGAGGTCGCGGCCGTCGCCCGCATCGCGCGCGACGCAGGCCTGCCCATCGTGCCGCGTGGTGCAGGCACCGGCCTGAGCGGCGGCGCAGTGGCCGCGCTGGGTGGTGTCGTCGTCGCGCTGACGAAGATGAAGCGCATCCTTGAAATCGACGTCAACAACCGGTTCGCCGTCGTCGAACCCGGCGTTGTGAATTTGGACCTATCGAAGGCGGCCGCGCCCTACGGGCTCTACTATGCGCCTGACCCGTCCAGCCAGCGCGCCTGCACACTGGGCGGCAACGTAGCCGAGAACGCCGGAGGCCCGCACTGCCTCGCCTACGGCGTCACGACGAACCACGTGCTTGGCCTCGAGATTGTGACGCCGGAGGGCGATGCGGTCTGGCTGGGTGGCCGCGCGGCTGAGACGCCCGGCTACGACCTGCGCGGAGCGTTCGTCGGCTCCGAGGGCACGCTCGGCATCGCGACGAAGATCGTTGTTCGGCTGCTGCCGGTACCGGAGGCGACGCGCACGCTGCTCGCCATCTTCGACGAGGTCGACCAGGCCAGCGCGGCTGTCTCGGCCATCATCGGCCGCGGGATCGTGCCGGCCGCGCTGGAGATGCTCGACCGCCTGGTGATCGCGGCCCTGGAGCCGGCGCTCCACGTCGGCTATCCGGTCGACGCCGGAGCAGTGCTCCTCATCGAGGTCGAAGGCCTGCACGAGACAGTAACGGAGCAGGCCGCCGCTGTGCGCGAAGTGTGTGAGGGCGAGGGCGCGCGTGAGTTGCGCGAGGCGAAAGAGGCGGAGGAGCGCGAACGACTTTGGGCTGGCCGCAAGGGAGCGATTGGCGCGCTGGGCCGCCTGGCGCCAAACTACTACGTGCTGGACGGCGTGGTGCCGAGGACGAAGCTGCCCGCCGTGCTACGCGAGGTCTACGCGGTCGCCGAGCGCTACGGCTTCCCGATCGCGAACGTGTTCCACGCCGGCGACGGCAACCTCCATCCCAACATCTTGTTCGATGAACGCAAAGAGGGCGAGACGGCGCGCGTGCTGGCGGCCGGCGAGGAGATCACACGGGCCTGCGTTGACGCCGGCGGCAGCATCACGGGTGAACACGGGGTTGGCCTGGAGAAGCGCGGCTACCTCTCGTGGATCTTCTCCGAAGAAGACATCGCCGCGATGGAGAAGGTGAAGGCGGCGTTCGGATCGGGCGAGCTCTACAACCCCTGTAAGATGTTTCCGACCGGCAAGGGCTGTGGCGAAGTATCACAGGCGCGGCTCGAGCGGGCGATGCAACGGGCAGGGCCCGATGCATACATCTGAACCTCATGTCGCTTGACGCGCCGTCGAACGCAGCAGCGCTGGAGGCGGCGCTGAGCGCGGCCGGGACGGTCGCGCCGGGAAGCGACGCGTTCGCCGTCGATGGCCTCAAGGCGCGCTACGTCGTGACGCCGGCGGACGTGGGCGGATTCGCCGACTCGCTGGCGGCGGCCAACAACGCCGACGCGTCAGTCGTGCCGCGGGGCGGCGGGCGGCAGATGGCACTAGGCAACGTGCCCCGCCGCTATGACGTAGCGTTGCGGACGGCGGCGCTTAACAGCGTTCTGGAGTACGAGCCCGCCGACATGACGGCGACAGTTGAGGCCGGAATCTCGATGGGCGATCTGGCCTCCGCGCTCGCGGAGCACGGGCAGTTCCTGCCGTTCGACGCGCCGTCGGACGCATCCCTTGGTGGTGTGCTAGCGGCGGCGGTGAGTGGGCCATCGAGGCATGCCTACGGTCTTCCCCGCGATTGGCTCCTGGGTTGTCGAATCGCGCTGGCGGACGGGACGCTGGTGCGCGCCGGCGGTCGCGTGGTGAAGAACGTGGCGGGTTACGACCTACCGCGCCTGATCGTCGGCTCTCTCGGAACGCTGGGCGTGATCGTAGAGGCGACAGTGAAGGTCACTCCGCTACCGGCTGTCGAGGAGACGCTGCTGGCGCTGCAAGCCTCCGCCTCAGCCGCGATCGATGCGGCATCCGAGGCCGGCAGTCGCGGGCTGGCGCTGACGGCCGTCGCCGTGTTGGACGGCGGCGCTGCGTCGCGCTGCGGCGCTGCCGTCGACGAGAGCGGCTGGCGGGCGGCTTATCGCGTTGCCGGCGGGGTGGCCGCAGTGGCGAGGACCAAGGACGAACTCGGTACGCTCGCAGGAGGCGAGGACGCCGCAGTACTCGCTTCGCAGCAAGCGACCGCATTCTGGTCAAGCATGCTGGAGCCGCTGGGCGACATCGAACTGACTATCACCGTGCCCCCGGCCGCGCTGAGGGGCCTGGTCGATCTTCTGCCGGAGGGCCGGGCAGGCGTCGTTGCATACCCGACCGGAGGCAAGCTCCGCGTTGGTCTCGACTCTGCGGATGCCGAGGAGACCGCGTCCTCCGTGCGAGCGCTGCGAGAGGCCGCGTTGCGGGCAGGCGGGTCGCTGGTCGTCAACGCCGCGCCGCCGGGTGTGAAGCAGGCCGTAGCGGTCTGGGGCGACATCGCCGCGCTGGCCATCATGCGGCGCATGAAGCAGGAGTTCGATCCACGGAGCACGCTAAATCCGGGCAGGTTCGTCGGTGGCATCTGACGTGGAGGCCAACCCAGCCGTAGAGCGACCTTCGAGAGAGGCGCTGAGCAGGTGCGTGCACTGCGGCTTCTGTCTGCAGCAGTGCCCTACTTACCTGCAGCTTGGGATGGAGACGGACTCTCCCCGCGGGCGAATTCACCTAATCGAAGCCCTTACGGACGGTAAGATCGGCGCGACTCCCGCGTTGACGGCACACCTGGACCTCTGTCTGCAGTGCCGCGCTTGCGAGACGGCCTGCCCTTCGGGCGTTCAGTTCGGCGCCATCATGGAGTCGGCCCGCGCGATGGTTATCGAGACCGGCGCAGCACCGCGCGGTTGGCGACTGCGAGCGTGGCTGCTGCGCGCGGTACTCCCCTACCCAAAGCGCATACAAGTGCTATTCTCGCTGCTGCGTCTGTACCAGCGTTCGGGTTTGCAGAGTTTGGTACGGGCGACGAAGATACTGCGTCTGCTGCCGGGCGGGTTGGCAGAGTCGGAGGCGATGCTGCCGTCGCTGCCGCGTAATCCATACACAACTCCCAATGTGGACGCGGCGTCGCGCGCAGACAGCGGACGCGCTGTCGCCCTGCTGACCGGATGCGTGATGCCGCACCTATACTCGCGCACACACGAGGCGACCGTGCGCCTGCTGGAGCGGACGGGAGCGGCCGTCGTTGCGCCGGAAGACCAGCGCTGTTGCGGAGCGCTCAGCCTGCACGCGGGCGACCGGCCGACCGCTCGCGCGCTGGCGCGACGAAATATCGACGCATTCCTGGCGGCGGGCGTGGAAGCTGTGATCGTGAACTCCGCCGGCTGCGGGGCGGCGTTGAAGGAGTACGGCGAGCTGCTCGCTGACGATCCGGCCTACGCCGAGAAGGCCGAGCGCTTTGCCGCGCTGGTGCAAGATGTGACGGAGTATCTGGCGGGCGCTGGGCTGGATGCTCCGCCGAACGGCCGGCCCCAGCGCGTTACGTACCAGGACTCCTGCCACCTCGTCCATGGCCAACAGGTGCGATCTGCGCCGCGAGAGTTGCTGCGGTCCGTGCCCGGCCTGGAACTTGTGGAGATGGACGCCCCGGACCGTTGCTGCGGCAGCGCTGGGATCTACAGCGTGGCGCAGCGGGAGATGTCGCTGCGGCTGTTGGACGAAAAGATGCGCGATGTTGCTGCAACCCAAGCGCCCGTCATCGCAACGGCGAACCCCGGCTGCATGATGCAGTTGGAGGCCGGCCTGCGGAGGCACGGGCTGCCCGGCCGCGTCGTCCACGTCGTCGAACTGCTAGACGAGGCGTACGCAGAACGAGAATAGGCGGTTCAGTGGCAAAGGACTTCTTTGCGGTGTGGGCGTTTGCAGTGATGATGGCTGCTGTGCTGCCGATCGCCGTTCCGTACGCTATCTGGCCTCCGGGGATCATGACAGAGAATGAATGGGTGCAGACGGATCTGACTGTGGCCTGCGAGGAGCGTGCCAAGCTTGACGCGCAGCATTACACTCATCCGGTGGCGTCGCTGCTGGCCCTCAGCTCCTCGGTGGATTCGTGCGAGGGTGCAACCGCCGGGCCGTTGAAATACACAGCAGCGGTCACGGCGCACGGCCCGTATGGTATCCCGTTTGCCTCTTCACCTCGAGTGACGTCGCAAGGCGGCGCAGCGCTGAAACTCGATGGCGGTGGGGCAGCTCTGGGCTTTCTCGCTCTCGTTGGCGGCGTCGCCCTCACTTCGCTGCCATTCGTATACGTCTTGCTCCGTCACACTCTGCGTGGAGGAAGGCGAGTAGCGGTCGAGAGCCGTCCTACGGATACGCCTCCTTGAAGGGCTGGCAGACCAAGCGAGACGTGGATCAGCGCTCGCTCGTACGCACGGCGACGATGGGCAACGTTTGAGCCAACTTGTGCGGATCGCTGGAGCCGAGGACGCGGCCCAGCACACGCATGGCGATGCGATGCTGCCGAGCGTATGTCTCCAGCACGCGTTCGGCCTCTTCTTGGGAGACGGCGCGCGCAATCGCCCCGGAGCTACGGCGGCCCACAGTCACTTCGACCTGAGAGTGCGCCTGGATGTTCCGAAGCCACTGCGCTTTCTCTCCCCAGGCGGCCGCGACGAAGTAGGTGGCGCTGTCCGCATCGTGATGGACGACCTCCAGCATTGTCCGGCGCTGGAGTCCGGTCTTGCGCCCGACGTGGGTGAGCAATAGGAAGCGCCCGCCCAGCAGCCAGCCGAGCCGCAGGCGGTAGAGCAAAATCGGCAGCCGTGCGAGGTGTCGCGTAAGCCGTCCAGGCGAGCTACGGAACATATTCTTAGGAGTCCCTGGCCTTACGCGCGAGTTGGGGGCGACGCGGACGGAGCGTGCAGCCCTGTTCTACGGATATGCCTCGCTGAAATGTTGCCAGGCCATAGCCGAAAGCGTCTGGCCGAGCGCCACGTCTGAGAGAACCCAGGGGTTGTCCTGCGACCAGAAGGTCATCGCGTAGGCGCGGCGTTTCTCGCCCCTCTCAAAGATGACCAGGCCGACGTCGTTGTCCACGTAGTACGGTATGTAGTCGATGAAGCCGTTCTTGTGGGCGACCGTGGCGCCCGGGTCGGTAACGCCGTACGGCAGCAGATGGCTGAGGCCGGGCTTGACGCGGCTCATCTTGTCGATCAGGTAGGCCGTCCACTGCTCGTCCAGAAGCTCGCCGCGGTAGAGCATGGCCAGGGCGCGGTTGAAGTCGAGCGGCGAGATCAGGTTGGCCTGGAATCGCGCCGGTGTCAGCGTCAGCACATCGCCGGCCGCCGGTGGGTGGTCGTACAAAGCAGACTTCAGGCCGAGCTGATTTGAGAGCAGGTCGTTGATCTTGACAAGACCGCGCAGGCCGTCGCCGCCGCCCGTCTTGATTAACAGCCGGTGGGCGGTGCCGGGGTCGCTGGCCCAGACTGTCTGGGCGATGTAGCCGCCGACATCGCTCTCCGGATAGAGCCCGGCCTGCAGGTCCTGTACGACGGACAGCAGCACGAAGAAATTGATCGTGCAGCCGGGGATGCGGTCGCCGTCGAAGCCGTTGACGTGCGCCGTCTCGCTGGTCTGGAGGTCGGTCACGGCAACGGCGAAGTTGCCGCCGACGCGCTGCTGGAAGGCAGCAACCTCTTGCTCCATGCGAAGCTGAAGATCGGCCAGCCCGGGCGAGACGGTGTCGAGGACCAGGGGGTCCGGGCTGGGCGTCGGTGTTGGCGTCGGTGCGATTGTGGGCGTGAGAGTCGTGGTCGGCTGAAGTGTCGGCGTTGAGGTCGGGTCTTGGCCGCGGACGGCGTCGCAGGCGATCGCGAAGATCGCGAGGAAACAGACGGAGAACAGCACCGCGATTCTTCGCACAGGTTGACTCCCTCACCCCGCCGCGGGCCGCCTCATGGACACCAGGTTATGTAAGGCACTATACGGCTACCGCCCACGCATTGCAACTGAATCGGTTGCCTACGAAAGCGGCTTCTCGAACCAGGCGACGTCCCAGTACTTGCCGAACTTGCGGCCGACGTCATGCATGACGCCGGCGAGCGTGAATTCGAAGTTCTCGTGCAGCGCTACCGACGCCGCGTTCGGCAGCGTGATGCCGGCCATCGCGACGCGTACGTCTTCGCCACGGATCGATTCGAAGAGGGCGCGGTAGAGCGCTGTACCCGTGCCGCGCCCAGCGGCGTCCGGGGCGCAGTAGGCGCTGGTTTCGACTGTTGTGTCGTAGGCCGCTTTCTGGCGGAACTGGTGGCTGTCCGCATAGCCGATCACAGCGCCACCGGCTTCCGCGACGAAGAGCCGGTGGCGTCCGGAGGGCCCATAGCGCCGCATCCACTCGCGGCGCTGCGGCATCGACACCGGTTCGACGTCGAACGTGACAGGCGTGGAGAGGACGTAGTGGTTATAGATCTCGTTGATGGCCGCCAGGTCGGCGTCGTTGCCGGGCCGAACAACGATATCGGTGACATTCGTCGGTCCGGTCGCTTGGTTCGTCATACGTGGCACGTAGGCGCGTACCTGCGCTCCCCTGCCCTGCTACGCGCCCAGTGCGGCGACGGCGCGGTCGATCTGCTCCCTGAGCGGCTGCGCGGCGTCGATTTCCACGCGAGCGGCCGCCGGGACGTCGTCCAGCGGCTCACGGCGCTGCTGCTGGACCTGGTAGATCTCCCAGCGCCCGTCCGACACGACGCCGGCCTTGGCGGCGCGCTCCTCCAGTCGCTGCTTGACCAGCGCCTCGTCCGCCTGGCAGTCCAGAACGACGAACCGCACGTCTGCATCGTTTGCGACGCGGCGCGCGGCCTCCCGGTGAGATGCCAGTAGATACGATGCGTCGAGGACGACGGCCTGGCCTCGTTCCAGCCACGGCCGGGCTTCGTCCAGCAGCGCGCCATAGGTCTGCTCGGTGGAGGCGGCGCTATAGACGCCGGAGTCGATCTCCTCGACGTGGCGTTCGGTCGGTTCGATGTCGAGCAGCCGCTTGCGGACGATGTCGGACGAGAAGACGGCCGCACCGACCCTGGCGGCGAGACCGTTGGCGAGGTAGCTCTTGCCGCTGCCGGTGACGCCGACCGTGATGATCAGCGTCGGCGGAGTTATCTGCCGCGCGTAGGCGTGGGCGAGCTCGAACGAGCGTTTGGCGCCCTCCGTCACCGCGGCCTTCTGTTCGTCCCCGATCTCCGGCTGGTCGAGCTGGAAGCCATCGACCTTGCCGCGCACGTAGGCCCGGTAGCACTTGTAGAACGGCATCAGCAGCGGCAGCGTGGAATCGAGCGTCGCGCCGAGGTAGGTCGCCATCAACTCGTCGGATAGCTCCTGTCGTCCGCGGGCCTCCATGTCCATGGCGAGGAATGCGATGTCGGCCGCCACGTCGGAGAAGCGGAAGCGTTCGTTGAACTCAATGCAATCGAAGATGCAGACGCCGTCCGGCTCGAAACAGACGGCGTCCGCGCGCAGGTCGCCGTGGCAATCGCGGGCTTTGCCGTCGCGCACGCGCTGTTCGAACAGAGCGGCCTCGCGCTCGAGCGTCGCGTCGACGTAGCGCTTCGTCTCGTCGAACTGGGCCCGTGTCACCGTGCGCCCGATGTTCGACTCGGTCTGTTCGAAGTTCTCGCGCCAATTCGTGGCGACGGTTTCGAGTCCGCTCAGCGCGTCGATTTCCGGCCCGCGTTCACTCTCGCCGTGGAACGCGGCGATGCGGCGACCCAGGTCTCTCATCTGCGCGGCATCGACGCCGCCGCGTTCGAGCATGGGCGTCATCATTCCACCGTCCGGCAGCCGCCGCATCTTCACGGCGTAGTCGACTACGTCGCCCTCGGCGTCCGCGCGGTACGTGCCGTCCGCCGCGACGATGTTCACGACATCCAGGTAGGTGCGCTGGCAGAGCCGCCGGTTGAGCCGCAGCTCCTCAACGCAAAAGTGATGTCGTTTGTCCAGCGTGCTGAAGTCGAGAAAGCCAAGGTCCAGCGGCTTCTTCACCTTGTAAACAAAGTCGCCGGCGAAGAGCAGGTAGGAGATGTGCGTCTGGCGCAACTCGACCGCGTCGACGTCGTGCGAATAGGCATCCGGCGAGAGCAGACCCTCGATGTGCGGCGGCAGGTGTGAGTCAGTCATGCCGTTCCTTCCACGGGCAGATTCCGTGTGGCCGTGTGTCTTGCCATACTCGGGGCATTCTAGCCCGCGCCGCCGTTCAAGAGAAGGAAGCCTGCCCGTCCGGCACGGCACTGGACGGGTCAAGATGCTCGTAGGTATGCTGCTCAACTGGAGCGTGTAGATGATTGACAGCGGTCTCGACGGGAAGGTAGCGCTCGTCACGGGCGCCAACCATGGCATCGGCGCGGCGACGGCGATCGCGCTCGCGGCGCAGGGCGCGCGCGTGTTCATCCACTACCTGCAGCTACCCGGCGATCCCTCCGTCGCTACGGAGGAACCCGGCGAGGCGCTCTACACGGCGCAGCGCGCGCGCAACGCTGAGACCGTGGTGCGCGAGATCCGCGCCGCCGGCGGCAGCGCTGAAGCGGGCGAGTTCGACCTCGCTGAGCCGGACGCGGCGCCGCGCCTCTTCGACGCGGCCGAAGAAGCCCTGGGTGGAGTTGATGTGCTGGTAAACAATGCCGCGCACTGGCAGGCCGATACGTTTGTTTCCACAGGCGAACAGCCGATCGATCACTTCGCGCGGCCCATCGAGACACTGACGGCGGAGAGCCACGACCGCCACTTCGCGGTGAACAGCCGCGCGGTTGCGCTGATGATGGCTGAGTATGCGCGCCGCTACGCGGCGCGTGGCGCCACGTGGGGCCGCATCATCAACGTTAGTACGGACGGCGCGGCCGGCTACCCAAACGAAGTCTCCTACTGGGCCAGCAAGAGCGCGCTGGAATCGTACTCGCGGGCGGCGGCGAGAGAGTTGGGCCGCTTCGGCATCACGGTCAACATCGTCTCGCCGGGGCCGATCCAGACCGGCTACATCATCAACCAGCACGTCCAGCATATCGAGGACCAGACGCCGCTGGGACGCCTGGGAACGCCGGAGGACGTCGCGGACGCGGCCGTCTTCCTCGCATCAGAACAGGCGCGCTGGGTAACGGGCCAGTTGCTACACGTAGGCGGCGGCTACCGGATGAACTAGGAGCCGGAAGAGACCAAGTTTCTTTTGGCCTTCAGCGGTGCGACGCCAACGCGGACAGACGGTTCGCGTCTCGCCGCGGCGAGCAACTCACGGTCGGGCGGCGCGCCCGTCATGATCGTGAGGTAGGCGGCAAGTCCAAGTACGTCTAGTGGTGAGCTCCAGGTCTGTATGGCCATTCCGTCTCCCAGGGCTATGCGTCGGCTGACGCGCGGGGTTCAGGTAAGATATCGACAGATTCGACGCAAACCTGATGCTATATCGCCGCTTCGACCAGCCATTTTCGAATACCAGATCGGGTACGCTGTGCAGAGACGGCGACGAGGAGGGTGATCATGACGACGGCTGTTGAACCGCGCGAACACGCAATCGAGGCGCGCAGGCTGCGCTTTCACTACGTTGAGTGGGGCGACCCGGATGCACCCGTAATCTTGATGCTCCACGGGCTCTCCAGCATGTGCCGGATCTGGGATACGTCTGCCAGGGCGTTTCAGGACCGCTACCGGGTCATTGCCTTGGACCAGCGCGGGCATGGCGAGAGCGGCTGGCCGGACGAGCCCGACTTCACGACCGACGACTACGTCGCGGACCTAGAGGCGCTCGTCGACGCCTGGGGCCTCGACCGCTTCGACATGATCGGCCTCTCGATGGGCGGGATGAACAGCATTGCCTACGCGGCCCGCCACCCGGATCGGGTCACGCATCTGGTGCCGATCGACATTCCACCCGCGATAGCGCACGACAAGCGGCCGTCGCTCGCGCTCGATAAGCATATCGCGGAGCACGGCCACCCGATCCTCGATGGGCCGGATGCGGCGCTGGCGCTGAGTCGCCTAACAAACCAGACGACGTCCGACGAGGCGCTGTTGCATCGCATCAGCCACCTGTTGAAGCGGTTGGACGACGGCAAATACACGTACAAATACGACGCCCGCGTCAGCTACTTCTGGAACCCTTCCGACCTCTGGGAGGAGTTGCCCAAAGTGACCGCGCCGGTGCTGATGGTGCGCGGCGGCAAGTCGCAGGTGCTGTCAGACCGAACGGCGCAGCGCATGTTGGACACGTTCCCGGACGCGGAGCTGGTGACGGTGCCAGAGGCCGGCCACACCGTCTCTGAGGACACGCCGCAAGATTTCATTGCGGCGGTAGAGACCTTCTTCTCGAAGTAGCCTAGGCCGCGCCCGCGTCCTGAAGCACGCCGGCCTCCCACCAGATCGTCGCCTGGCTGAATCGTTGCGCCCGCAGCCCGAGCTGGCCGTCCTCTTGCCGCTCCAGCATGGTCTCCAACGCCGCACGCAGCCGCCCGCGCCGCTCCGCGTCGTCGCCGACGGCGACCGACTCGGCGAATCGCTCGACGGCGGCGTCCAAGTCACCAAACGTTCGCGGAATGCTCGCTGACGCGAGTTCGACGTTCGCGTAGCAGCCGAGCTGGTGGAGCAGGTTGACGGCCTCCATGTAGGCGGGCTGCGGCCGGCGCGGCGCGCCGTGAACGGCCTCCCAGAGTCCCGGCGGGTCGAACCACGGCTGGCGCACCATCATCTGCAGGAAGCAGAGCCGGCGCGCGTGGCCGTCCATCGCGACGAGAAACGGCACCACATCTTCGATCGGGTAGAGCACGTTGGCGCTGATGACGATGTCGGCCGGCGGCGTCTCCCCGGCCGCGTCCGGCCAACCGCCTTCGATCACGTCGACGTTGTCGAGGCCGCCTTCGGCGGCGTCCTCGCGCAGGAAGTTGAGCATTGCGGGCGACGGGTCGAGGGCGGTGACGCGGACCGCGTCCGCGGCGAGCGCGAGCGCGTGGCGGCCGGTTCCAGCGCCGATGTCGAGCAGCGTCTCGCCAGGCTGGATCTGTCTGCGGACGCTGGCGACAAGCGGATCCTCGGCGCGCGAGGCCAACTTGACGAAGGCGCGGAAGCTCTCCGCGCGGCGGGCCCAGTAGTCGCCGGTCGTGCGGTTCTGCACGGCGCAGGCGGCGTCATGCTGCTCGCGGCGCGCGGCGACGATCTCGCGCCAGCGCTGGACGTGGTCGATTGCTGTTGGCGTTTCCGTCATCGCTGTCTCTCTGTCGCCGTGGCGGCACCGTGGCACTATACCACCCCAGCGCGGCGGCGGTTCGCCGCCGAAAACGCACGTAACAGATACGAAATGTAACACCAGGATCTCATGATCGTTTGGATCGTTGAAGCCCGGGAAAGGGCACCGCGCAAGCGGAGCGCCTACAACAGGGCGCGTGGCAGGGACGGCCTCACAACTGAAGATTGGGGCACCGATAAAGGCAAACCCTTCGAAAGAGGGGGGCGCAAAGCCACGGGCCTACCGCTCTCGCAAGAGGGCTAAGGTTGCCGGGCTGCCGAATGACTCAATTCGACAACCCCCAACCCCCAAGCCCGCAGGCCGTCAAGCCACCCCAGAACCGGCTTGCCGCATCGGAGCCCACCAACAGAGGAGGGTGACGATGTCCGCTCGAGAAGCACAGATTCTGGAGAACATGCCGCTAGTCGCGTTCGTCGTGAACCGGCTCTCCATCGACCGCAGCAATACGCTGGGCCTGGAGCGCGATGACGCCCTCGGATTCGGCACTGAGGGCCTGATTCAGGCGATCGACAAATTCGACTCGTCCCGCGGCACTAGCTTCGCCAGCTTCGCGATCCGCCGGATCCGCGGCTCGATCCTGGACGCGGTGCGGCGCCAGGACCCCCTGCCGCGATCGTTGCGACGTAGCACGCGGCAGATAGAGCAGGCCGCGCAGGAACTGGCAAACCAGCTCGGCCGCTGGCCGTCGCCGAAGGACATTGCCATGCGGCTCGGCATTGCGCCTGACGAGGTGCGCCGCATTCGCCAGCACAACTCGTCCCGCTTCGTCTCGCTGGAGCACGTGCTCCAGGACGGCTCCGGCGATGGCGCGGCAGGACGCTGGGATCCGGTGGACCGCGACGAACGGGGCGACCCGGCGAAGGCCGCTGAGCACGATGCGGCACTGGCGCTGCTGCGTATGGCGACCGAGCGGCTGAACGAGCGAGACCAGACGATCATCCGGCTCCGCTATGCGGAGGCTCTGCCGTTCCACAAGGTCGGCGAGATCCTCAACCTCTCGGAATCGCGCGTCTGTCAATTACACAAGCGCATCCTCCGCGACCTGCGGCGCGAGATCGAACAGGAGGAGACGGGGGTTGCGGAAGTTGCCGCCTAGCTTCCCTGCACATGGCGCATGAGTGTGTCGATACTTCGGTGCATGGATAGGCGACCCGCCGCGCAGACGCGGCCGCGTATCTGCAGAACGGGAAGGCCTTCTGATGGTTTCTTGGCTGGCCCGACTTCTTACGAACGTCCGCGCCATCGTTGCTGATAGCGAGGGGATGGGAGCGAGCACGTCTGACGCGGACAATCCGTCCCTCCCCGTAGATGAGCTGAACTGGACGAGCGGGATCTACATCGCGGTGGCGGGCGTGGCAGCGGTGCTGTGCATCGCCGTGTACGCACCGCAGATGACGTGGGACGGCTGGCAGGGCTTCCTCACGCTTATCCTCCTGGCCGTCGCGTTCGAGCGCGTCGGCATCAAGATCTACGGCGACACCCACGTGTCGTCGGGCGTCGTTGCCATCTTTGCAATCGCAATCATCTACGGCGCCGCCGGCGCCGCAATCGCCGCACCGATCGTCGTGTTCGCAGCGACAGTGTTCACCGCTAGTCGCTGGCACACTCGCCTCTTCGATATGAGCAGCTACACGCTGGCAAACGTGGCGGCGGCGCTGGTCGTCCACAGTCTGATCGAAGGAGAGGCGTCGCTGAGCGGCTGGTGGATACCCGTCAGCCTGCTGGCGATCTTCGTCAACTACGCTGTGAACGCCTGGCTGGTCGCTGTGCTCGCCAGCCGCTACTCCGGCCAGAGTTGGATGGAGACCTGGCGCGAGGAGCACAGTTGGATTTTCCCCTACTACATCGTCTTCGGCGTATTGGCGCTGGCGCTGGCAGCAGCGTACAGCGCGCTGCAGGTGCCGGGGATCATGGCTTTCGTCGCGCCGCCCTTGATGCTGCGATTTGCCCTGCAGCAGTATGTCAGCAAGACGGAGCAGTCCGTGCTGGATCTGAAGCGCAAGAACTCCGAGCTGGAGGCGGCCAACGAGAGCATCCTCCGGATGACGCAAGAGCTGACAGAGACGTACGACGGCACGCTGGAGGCGCTGATCATGGCGTTGGACGCCCGCGACCGCGAGACGAAGGGCCACTCGTTCCGGGTGGCGGAGTATGTGATGCTGATGTCGCGCGGGCTGGGCATCGAGGAAGGCACGGACGAGTGGACGTCCATCCGCCGCGGCGCGCTGCTGCACGACATCGGCAAGATCGGTGTCCCGGACCAGATCCTGCATAAGCCGGGGCCGCTGACGCCGGAAGAGTGGGACAACATGAAGCGCCACCCCGACATCGGCCACGGGATGCTGCGCGATATCTCGTTCCTAGCGGATCCGGCGAACATCGTGCGCTGTCACCACGAGCGCTTCGATGGCAAGGGCTACCCGCGCGGGCTGGCCGGCGACGAGATCCCGATCGGCGCCCGCATCTTCTCGGCCGCGGACGCGTTCGACGCGATGACGTCGAACCGCACGTACCGCAAAGCACTGCGGCCGGAAGCGGCGCGCGAAGAGATCATCCGCCACAGCGGCACGCAGTTCGATCCGAAGATCGTGCAGGCTTTCCTGAACGCATACGACGAATTTGAGGAGACGGCGGCGAACATCGACCGCGAGCACGGCTCACGTGACGATGAGAAGCATGACCAACAGCGCGCGGCCTAGGGGTCTGGTCTCGGTTGCGATCGAGAGCCGCGCATTGGGGAACGATGCGTCTGCGCGGTTGGAACTGAGTGCGGTTAGCTCTAACTGCGATTACGTCTTGTAGAGAGAAGGTTTGGGCGGGGTAGTCAGTGTGACCCAGCTACCCCGCCCTCTCACGCTATCGAACGCGAATGCCCATGATCGTGGGCGCGTAGGGCGCGAGGGCTGTGGCGACAAGCAGTGCCGCAGCCATACCGGTCCACATCAACTTCACTTCTTCCACCTCCTTGCTATCGCCTGCCCAACTGAGGACAGACCTCCCTAATACCGGTAGCTCCGGTTTTACGCCACCCTCCACAGCGTGTCAATGACTCACGCGTGGAAAGTAGATGCAGACAATCCTTAGTGCTTCGATTATGGTGGCAAACGGCTACGTTATGTAACGATCCGCCTCCCCAGCGCGGGTGTCCGCAGCAGGGACAGGTTGACAGGCCTAACCAGCGCGGTATGATAATGTCACACCCCCATTTCAGGAGAGACGGGCCGATGCAAATCGACTGGGATAAGACGATCGACGAGATCCTGGAGGACAAAACTGCCTGTCCTCGCTGCGCCAGCTTCAGCGACGAGATCGTCGCCGGGTACACCAGCGAGACGTGGGGCACCGACTACGCGCCGCGCTGCCAGTTTTGCGTGCGTAAGGAGGAATGCGACTCGCGAAAACTGGTGGTGCTCTGCCGGAGCTGCGCGACGGAGCTGAACCTGCGTGCGCGCCGTGTCGACCAGGCGGAAATGATGAGCATACTGATGACCGATTGCCGCAAGGACCTGGAGGAGTGCCTGGAGTACGTGGCGGAATACTGGCAGGAGGACCTAGACGTGCCGGCGGCCGAAATCGACAAGACGCTAAAGGAGTTCGACGCGGAGGCATGCGCCGAGGAGAACGCGTCGCGGAAGCGGCTGGAAGAGGAGTACCTGACCTACCACCGCTGGTTCCGCGACCGCAGACTGCGCGTTCCCGACCCCGGCTGGCGTGGCGAGTACGTAGAAGAGATCCTCTCGCTCGGTTATACGTCGCTCCTCGGCGACTAGCGACCACTATAGACGCGAAGGCTTCTAATCGGCGCCTACTCGCGTGTGGCGATAGGCGTAGCGGCGGATGCCCGCGTGGCGAGCAGGCTGGCGATCCGCTCCAGCAGCTTCTCCAGCCCCCAGCCGCGCTCCGCCGACGTCAAGACGGCATCCGGCCAGTGTTCGGCAAGCGACATGTCGAATGACTCGAGCTCTTCGAGGTCGTGAACCGGCTCGCCGTCCTCCGCGACGAGCAGGTCGATCTTGTTAAGCGCGGTCACGCGCGGAAGCTCCGCGAGCCCCAACTCGGCGATCGTGTCGTCGACGGCCTGGCCTTGCTGCGCGGCGTCCGGATGCGTGATATCCAGGACGTGGAGGAGCACGTCCGCCTCGGCCAGCTCTTCGAGCGTTGCCTTAAACGCCGCGACGAGTTGTGTCGGTAGCTTCTGAATGAACCCTACCGTGTCCGTCAGCAGCGCCTCGCGACCGCCGGGCAGATGGACGCGCCGCGTGATGGGGTCGAGCGTTGCGAAGAGCTGGTCGGCGACGAGGACATCGGCGTCGGTGAGCGCGCGCATCATCGTGCTCTTGCCGGCGTTGGTGTAGCCGACAAGGGCGACGACGGGCACGCCCGACCGCGCTCGCCTGCGCCGGTAGAGTGAACGCTGCTTCCTGACGTTCTCGATCTCCCGCTTCAGCCTGGTGATCTTGCTGCGGGCGTGACGGCGGTCGGTCTCGAGCTGCGTCTCGCCGGGGCCGCGCATGCCGATAGCCCCCTGCGCGCCGCTGCCGCCCATCCGGTTGAGGTGGCTCCACTGGCCGGCCAGCCGCGGCAGCAAGTACTCGGACTGGGCGAGGTCGACCTGCAACCTGCCCTCGCGCGTGCGGGCCCGCATCGCAAAGATGTCGAGAATCAGGGCAGTCCTGTCCAGCACCTTGACGTCGAGCGCCTTCTCCAGGTTTCGCTGCTGCGTTGGCGATAGCTCGTCGTCAAACACGACGATGTTGTAACCAGTCGATTCGCGCTCACTCTTGATCGCGGACATCTTGCCCTGTCCGATGTAGTGCGCCGGATGCGGTTTCGTCATGTTTTGGACCGCCCTGCCGGCGACTGTCCCGCCTGATGCGCGGACCAACTCCCCGAGCTCGTCCAGCGAGTGCTCAACGTTCCACGAGCCGGAGGCCGCAGCATCGGGCCTCCCTCGCTGCCGGACGGCTACCAGGTAGGCCCGCTCGCGTTCGGGTGCAGTTGAATGACTACGTCTCGGCACCGTAGATGCTCCTCCCGATTCGCAGGGTAGCACGCCGCAAGGTGCGCCGAAGGCGTACGGCTTGACAGCTACGTGGCATCTGTGTACCAAGTGGGTGCCGATGCAGACCCGCCACACCAACACTGCTACCCTCCAGGCCAAGGTGCGCCGGACGTGAACGTGCTCCTGATCGGCTCCGGCGCGCGCGAGCACGCGATCGCGTGGAAGCTGCGCCAGTCTCCCCTGCTGGACGAGCTGTGGTCGATGCCCGGCAACCCCGGCACGGCAGAGCTGGGTACGAACATCCCAGCCGGCGACAACGAAGCAGTGGTGGCCGCCTGTCGCGAATACGGCATCGGCCTCGTCGTGGTCGGCAGCGAAGAGCCGTTGGCCGCGGGCATCGTCGACCGGCTGGCGGTGGAGGGCATCGCAGCTTTTGGGCCGACGCAGGCCGCCGCTGAAATCGAATCTTCAAAAGTCTTCTCGAAGGAGCTGATGGCGCGCCACGGCATCCCCACCGCACCGTTCGCCGTGTTCGACGACGCGGCGGCCGCCGCGGACTACGTGAAGTCGCAGCCGGGGCCGTTCGTAGTCAAGGCCGACGGGCTGGCGAAGGGCAAGGGCGTGATCGTGACGGATACGGAGGCCGAAGCGCTGGCCGCGCTGGAGTCGGTGATGGTGACGCGAGAGTTCGGCGCGGCGGGCGTGCGCGCGCTCGTCGAGCAGCGCATCTTCGGTCCGGAGGCAAGCGCGCAGGCCTTCACGGATGGCAGCACGGTGGCGCACATGCCGTTTTCCTGCGACCACAAGCCGGTCTTCGAAGGCAATCGCGGGCCGAACACCGGCGGCATGGGCGCCTACAGCTCGCCCGGCTGGCTGCCGGACGAGGTGCAGGAGGCCGTCCGCACCGGCATGACGGAGGCCGCCGTACGGGCGATGCGCGAGGAGGGCCGGTCGTACCAGGGCGTGCTCTACCCCGGCATCATGCAGACCGAGAGCGGCCCGAACGTCATTGAGTTCAACTGCCGCTTCGGCGACCCCGAGGCTCAAGTTCTGCTGCCACGTTTGCAGTCGGACCTGCTGGAGATCATGGTCGCGGTCACCGAGAAGCGTCTGGATCATGTCGACGTCCGTTGGTCGGACGACGCCTGCGTCGCGGTTGTGCTCGCGTCCGGCGGCTACCCCGGCGAGTACGAGACCGGGCTGCAAATCTCCGGCCTGGGCGATGTCGATCCCGACGTGCGCGTGTTCCAGGCCGGCACGCGCCGCGACGACGGCGGCGGGCTGGTCACAGCGGGCGGCCGGGTGCTCACCGTCTCGGCTTCCGGTGCGACGATAGGCCAGGCGCGGGAGAAGGCCTACGCGAACGTGGAGCGCGTCGCGTTTGAGGGCGCGTACTATCGCCGTGACATCGGCACTGCCGCCGCCACAAGCGACGCCTAACGGACAACCTGGTAGACTAGGGAGTAGACACCATGACCGCACCCGCCGTCGCCGTTCTCATGGGCTCCAAATCGGACGCTCCGCTGATGCAAGAGTGTCTGGACGCCCTCACGAAGCTCGGAATCGACCACGAAGCGCACGTGATGTCCGCGCACCGGACGCCGGACGCCGTGCGCGAGTTTGCCACGTCCGCGCGCGACAACGGCACACGCGTCATCATCGCAGCGGCAGGTGGCGCGGCGGCCCTGCCGGGGGCGATAAAGGCCTACACGCCGCTCCCCGTCATCGGCGTGCCGGTGCCTTCGAGCGATCTGAAGGGCATCGACGCGCTGTACGCCATCGTCCAAATGCCGCCCGGCGTACCCGTCGCCGCGGTCGCGGTGGGTTCGTGGGGCGCGCGCAACGCCGCCTATCTCGCCGCCGAGATCCTGGCGCTGACGGACGAGAACGTACGCAAGGCATACGATGACTACCGGGCGAGCTTTGCCAGTTCCTAGGCTGGCCACGCTGTCCGATCGAGTTCGGGAGCCTTCTTCATGATCCCGCGTTACTCCCGTCCCGAGATGGCAGCGATCTGGTCCGACGAGCGCAAGTACGCGTCCTGGCTGGAAGTGGAGATCGCCGTCTGCGAGGCGTGGGGCGACCACGGCGCGATCCCGGCAGACGCCGTCGAAAAGATCCGCAAGGCCAGCTTTGACGTCGAACGCATCGCGGAGTACGAGGTCGTGCAGCACCACGACTTCAATTCGTTCCTCGCGTCGGTTGCGGACAGCCTGGGTGACGAGTCGCGATTCGTCCACCTCGGCCTCACCTCGTACGACGCCGAGGACACGGCGCTCAGCCTGCGCCTCGTCGCGGCGGCGGAGCTACTGGAACGCGGCCTTGCGAACGCGCTGGAGGCGGTGGAGAAGCGGGCGGTGGAGCACAAGGACACGCTCTGCATGGGCCGCAGCCACGGCATCCACGCGGAGCCGACGACGTTCGGTCTGAAATTAGCCGGCTGGGTCGACGAGCTGCGGCGCAACGCCCAACGCCTGGCCGACGCGAAGGCGGGCATCGCGGTCGGCAAGGTCAGCGGCCCGGTCGGCACGCACGCATCCGTGCCGCCGGAAGTCGAGGAGGCCGTCTGCGAGCGCCTCGGCCTCGGCGTGGACGCGATCAGTACGCAAGTCATCAGCCGCGACCGCCACGCCCACTTCGTTGCCACGCTGGCGACGCTAGCGTCGTCGCTCGACCGGTTCGCGACGGAGCTGCGTCACCTGCAGCGGACCGAAGTTCTGGAAACGGAAGAACCGTTCGGCGAGGGCCAGGCCGGCTCGAGCTCGATGCCGCACAAGCGCAACCCGGAGAAGCTTGAGCGCATCTGCGGCATGGCGCGTCTGTTGCGAGGCTACGCGCAGAGCGCATTTGAAAATGTGGCGCTCTGGCACGAACGGGACATCTCACACTCATCGGTCGAGCGCGTGATCCTGCCGGACGCCTGCCTGGCGCTGGACTACATGCTGGACATGTTCGCGATGATCATGCGCGGGCTGCTGGTCTACCCGGACCGCATGCGGGAGAACATGGAAGACAGCTACGGCCTGCCCTTCTCGCAGCGGGTGCTGCTGGCGCTGATCGACACTGGCATGAAGCGACAAGACGCCTACAAGATCGTGCAACGCAACGCCATGGTCTCTTGGAAGGAGCGCCGCGCGTTTCGCGAGGTGCTCGACGCCGACGGCGACGTAACCAGCCGCCTCCCTGCCGCCGAACTGGACGGCCTCTTCGATTACGCGTACTACACGCGCTACGTCGACGAAAGCTTTCGCCGCCTGAACCTGCTGTGAACGGCGGGCTGCCGTGAACGACGAGCCGACTCGTCTCCGCGAGCGCCGGGATCTCAGCGCAATTCTAGAGACCGCTTTGGCGCTCTACCGCCTCCACTTTGCCGCCCTTATCAGGATTGCCGCCGTGACGGTGCCGCTCGGCGTAGCGGGCGCCGCGCTGCGGGCGTCCGTGGACGGCTCGGGGACGACAACCGTCGCCGCGTACGTGTTGCTCTTCCTCCAGTACACCGTCGACGTCATCGTCGCGGCAGCCATCATCGTCGCGCTCACGGACATCGATACCACCGGCGCCGCGGACTTCTCGCGCGCCTACGACGTCGCATTCGAGCGGCTAACGTCGCTGCTCGGGGCGATGGTGCGCGTGTTCGTGATCGTGATCGTGCTCTTCGTGACGATTATCGGCATTCCGTGGTCGATTCAGCGCATGGTGCGCTGGGCATTCGTCGGCCAGGCCGTGATCCTAAACGGCACGAACGCAAGGGATGCGCTGAGCACCAGCGCTGCTGCTGTCGAAGGACGGTGGTGGCGGACGTTCGGCGTTGCGCTCGTGATCGGCCTGATCGGCGCAGCGCCGGCGGGACTGGCGGCGGCCGTGTTCGGTCTCGGCTCCGAACTGGCGTCGGGCGTGATGGCGTCGCTGGTATCGGCGCTGCTGTTGCCGTTCACCGTAACAGCGATGACGCTGCTCTACCTGGACCTACAGGTGGAGAAGTCGGAGGCTGAAGCGGCCTAGGACGAGCGTCTCGTTCGAGGAACGCGCACGGACCGGCATGCGATTCGACAGCGGCATCCGATTTGTGGCAATCTGTGGTCGAATGACCGGCCCCACGTAGGAGACGAAACGAATTGAGGTTGATGACCCTGCCATGACGAACACGGTACTACTAGACACTCCCCTACCCAACGCATCGCACCACGGCAAGGTGCGCGACCTCTACGACCTGGGCGACCGGTTGCTGATCGTTGCGACGGACCGCATCTCGGCGTTCGATGTCGTGTTGCCAAATGGCGTGCCGGGAAAGGGCGCCGTGCTGTCGCAGCTCTCGGCGTTCTGGTTTGAACGAACGTCGTCGGTCGTGCCGAATCACTACATCCGGCTCGCGGACGGCACGGCGGACGACGGCCTACCGTTCGAACTGCCGGCGGAGCTGATCGGCCGCAGCACGATAGTCAAGAAAGCGGAGCGGTTGCCCGTGGAGTGCATCGTGCGCGGCTATATGGCTGGCTCGGCCTGGGTGGAGTACCAGGAGAGCGGCACCGTCTGCGGCGTCCGGCTGCCGCCGGGGATGCAGGAGAGCGAGCAGTTTCCGGAGCCGCTCTTCACGCCGACGACGAAGGCCGACGTGGGTCACGATGAGAACCTGACCGGCGACGAGTATGTCGATCTGGTTGGCATGGATACCGCAAACGCCATTCGGCTGCGCAGCCTGGCGCTCTATAAGTACGGCGCGGACTTCGCGCGCGAACGCGGCATCATCATCGCCGATACGAAGTTCGAGTTCGGCATACTTGGCGGCGAACCTATCGTCATCGACGAAATCCTGACGCCGGACTCTAGCAGGTTCTGGGACGCGAACGGGCACGCGGCCGGCCAACACCAGGAAGCGATCGACAAGCAGTACGTCCGCGACTGGCTGCTGGCGAGCGACTGGAACCGCGAGCCGCCGGGCCCGGAGCTGCCGCCAGACGTCGTCGCCGAGACGGCGCGCCGCTACGCCGAGATCTATAACCGCCTCACGGGCGACGAGGTGCGCGCGTAGTGGAGTACCTGGCCCGCGTCTATGTAACGCTGAAGCCGACCGTGAACGACCCGCAGGGCCTGACCATTCGCGGCGGCCTTCACTCCTTGGGCTTCGATTCGGTATCGTCGGTACGCGCGGGCAAGTACCTGGAGATTCGTCTCGATGCGGCCGATGCAGCGACGGCCGAAAGCCGGGCAACGGAGATGTGTGAGAAGCTGCTGGCGAACCCCGTCATCGAGGACTTCCGCATCGAACTGGAAGAAGCGGCTGCCGCCACGTAGCGTAGGAACACGACATGTCCCTGGACCCCCTCGTGAGGAGCATGCTCGACCAGCTTGCGGCGCAGGACGCGCCGAAGATGGCCGACGTAGCGCCCGAAATCGCCCGCGCGATGCACAAGGCAGCGAGCGTGGCCGCGGGCGCGCCTGCGCCGGTCGATAGCGTAGAGGACCGGACGATCCCCAGCCGTGGCGGTATCGAAATTCCCGTCCGTATCTACGCGCCGGATTCGCCTGATCCTCTTCCGGCGTTAGTCTACTACCACGGCGGCGGCTGGGTGATCGGCGACCTCGACACGCACGACGCGGTCTGCCGCACGCTGGCTAATACGGCGCGCTGCGTGGTCGTGTCCGTCGACTACCGGCTGGCGCCCGAGCACAAGTTCCCGGCCGCGGTGGAGGACGCCTACGATTCCGTAGCCTGGGTCGCGGAGCATGCGGAGGAGATCAGCGTCGACAAGCGCCGCGTCGCCGTCGGCGGCGACAGCGCCGGCGGCAACCTGGCCGCCGTCGTAGCGCTACAGTCACGCGGCATCGGCTTCCCGCGCCTGGCGTTCCAGCTCCTGGTCTACCCGATCACCGACTACGATTTCGAGACGGCTTCGTACCGCGACAACGCGGATGGCTACTTCCTGACACGCGACTCGATGAAGTGGTTCTGGGACCACTACATTCGCTCTGAGGCCGATGCGCTCGACCCGCGCGGGTCGCCGTTACGGGCGGACGACCTGGTCGGTTTGCCGCCCGCGCTCGTGATCACGGCGGAGTTCGACCCGCTGCGCGACGAAGGCGAAGCCTACGCCGCGCGGATGCGCGACGATGGCGTACCGGTAACGGCGACGCGCTACGACGGAATGGTCCACGGCTTCTGGCAGATGGCGGCGCTACTGCCGCAGGCGCGACAGGCGCACCAGCAAGCGGCGGCGGCGCTGCGCGAGGCATTCGCGCCTGAGAAGGTGCTGACGCAAGAGGCCTGACTCGATGACAATGAAGAACGAAGAGGGCTCGTGTATGCGAGCCCTCTTGGCGTTTACCAGTGTGTCACCGGGTCCTACGTCTTCAGCGTACCTTTGGTACTAGGCGTACGGCCCTTGCGTCGCGGTTCCGGGCGGCTGGCGGCGTTGAGCGCGCGGCCTAGCGCCTTGAAGACCGCCTCCGCCTTGTGGTGGTCGTTAACGCCAGCGAGAACGCGGGCGTTGAGCGTGATCTTCGCTTCGTTGGCGAAGGACCACAGCAGGTGGTTGATGAGGTCGGCCGGCAGCTCGCCGATGCGCTCGCCCGTCCACTCGACGTCGAGAACGGAGTAGCCGCGGCCGCTGAGATCGACGGCGACAGAAGCCAGCGCCTCGTCCAGCGGCACCAGCGCATCGGCCATCCGTACGATGCCCGCGCGGTCTCCGAGCGCTTCGTCCAGCGCCTTGCCAATCGCCAGGCCCACGTCCTCGACGGTGTGGTGTTCGTCCGTCTCAAGGTCGCCTTTGGCCTGCAACGTTATGTCGATGATGCCATGCTTGGCCACCTGCTCGACCAGGTGATCGAGCATGCCGATGCCTGTGGAGACGCTGGCACTCCCCTGCCCGTCTAGATCAAGAGTGAGCTCGATTTGCGTTTCCTTGGTCTTGCGCTCGACCTTTGCCTTCCGAGATGTAGGCACGCTCGTCTCCTTACCCGGCCGCCGAGGCCGGCAGTCGCAGTGCGTCCAGCAGGCGGTCCGTTTGCTCTGGCGTGCCGGCGCTGAAGCGCAGGCAGTCGCGGAGTCCGTCGCTGTCGAAGTAGCGGACGAAAACGCCCTGCCGCGCCAGGCGCGCGTGTGTGGCGGCGCCATCGCCATTGTGTAGGCGGGCGAAGACGAAGTTAGCGGCGGACGGATAGAGCGTCATCGTCTCCAGCACCGCGAGTGCGTCCGACAGCCGCTTCCGCTCTGTCACGATTGCCTCGACGCGCTCCATCAGCAACTCGCGGTCGTCCAGAGAGGCCAGCATCGCCACTTCCGCGGCGATGTTCGGCGTGTAGGGCGGCTTCATCTGCATCAATAGCTCGGCGAGCGCTTGCGGCATAATACCATAGCCCGCCCGCAGGCCGGCCAGGGCGGCCCATTTGCTAAACGTGCGCAGGACGACGAGGTTCTCGCGCTGCGGGACGAGGTGCGCGACACTGCCTCCGGAGAACTCCACGTACGCTTCGTCAATGACGACCAGTAGGCCGGTGGCGAGCAGAGCTTCCAGGTCGCCTGCGGCAAGCGGGTTGCCGGTTGGGTTGTTCGGCGAGGCAACGAAGATCGCCTTCGCGTCGCTTGCGGCAGCCGCGATTCCGTCGACGTCGAGCGCGTAGCCGTCGGTCCGCGGCACGCTGACTATGCGTCCGCCGGCCACGCGTGTGGAGAATCCGTACATGCCGAACGTTGGCGGGCACTCGATGACGCCATCGCCGGGGCCGACCACCGCCCGCAACAGCAGGTCGATCAGCTCATCGCTGCCAGCGCCGGCGACGACGTGCGCCGCGCCGACGCCAGTGTATTCGCTGAGAGCCGTTCGCAGCGCGCGCTGCTGCGGGTCGGGGTAGCGGTGGTAATCGCGGAACGCGGCCAGCGCCTGCACAGTGCCCGGCGACGGGCCATACGGGTTCTCGTTTCCGTCCAGCTTGACGATATCGTCCGGTGCGATGCCGAGCCGCTCCGCCAGCACGTCCGTTGGCTCGATAGGCGCGTAGCCCAGCAACTCCAGCAGGTGCGGCTGAACGAGGCTGAGGACGCCCGTAGCGGTGCCAGCTGTCGTGTCGGATGCCATGATGCGGCCAGTATAGCTAACGGGCGGCGGCGCGGACGCGCTAGACGCTCGAGTCGTCGCCGTCGCCTTCGAGCCGTAGCTCGATGCTGCGGGCGTGGGCAGTGAAGCCTTCCGCCCGGGCGATGCGGGCGGCGGCCGGACCGATCCGGCGCAGCTCCTCTTCGCCGACGGCGACGACGCTGGTTCCTTTGAGGAAGTCTGACACGCCCAGCGGCGAGGCGAAGCGGGCGGTGCCCATCGTGGGCATGGCGTGGCTGGGGCCGGCCGTGTAGTCGCCCAGCGACTCCGGCGACATCTCGCCGACGAAGACGCCGCCCGCGTTGCGCACACGCTTGGCCCACTGCGGCGCGTCAGCCACAGCTAGGCACAGGTGCTCCGGTGCGAACTCGTCACCGAGCTCAAACGCTTCGTCGAGCGAGTCAACGACGACGGCTCCGCCGCGGGCCTCGAACGCGGCGCGCGCGATCTGCTCGCGTTCTAGCAGCTTGAGCTGCCGCTCCACCTCCTCGCCGGTGCGCTCGGCGATGTCGCGGGAGGTCGTGATCAGGATCGGCGTGGCGAGTTCGTCGTGCTCCGCCTGGGCCAAGAGGTCGGCTGCGCAGAGCGCGGCGTCGGCCGTCTCATCAGCGATGACGATCGTCTCGCTGGGACCGTAGAGCGCGTCGATGCCGACCTCGCCGAAGACTTGGCGCTTGGCCAGCGTGACGAAGATGTTGCCGGGCCCGCAGACCTTATCGACGCGGGGTACGGTCTGGGTCCCGTAGGCAAACGCTGCCATCGCCTGCGCGCCGCTCATGCGAAAGATGCCATCGACGCCGGCAATGTCAGCCGCGACGAGCTTGATGGCGGGCACGCGGCCGTCACTACCGACCGGCGAGGCGATCAGCACCTCCCCCACGCCGGCGGTCTTGGCCGGTATTGCCGTCATCAGCACAGATGACGGGTAGACTACGGCTGTACCCGGGGCGTTGATGCCGACGCGTGCAATCGCTGTTGCCTGCACACCGATGCCGTCGCTCGAGAAGCTGCGGAGGACGTTATTGCGCTGCTCTTCGTGGAAGGAGCGGATGCGGTCCGCAGCGAATCGGAGAGCGTCCACGATCTCTCCGTCTACCTCGTCGTAGGCAGCGCGGACTTCATCGGATTCCACGACAAGCGAGTCGTAGTCTGCTCCGTCGAACGCGCTGCAATAGCGTAAGACAGCAGAATCGCCCTCGTCGCGCACGTCAGCGAGGATCTTGCGGACGGCCTCCTCGACGTTGGCGACGTCGCCAACGGCTTGGCGTGTCGCCTGCCAGACGGCGTCGGGCAGCTCGGTGTCCCCCAGCGGCCGGCGGCGTAGCAGCGTACGGCGGCCTTCGTCGGCGCCGGAAACGATCTTCACGAGAGGAAGGCCCGCATCGCTTCCAGTGCGCGCTGCCGCGAGCGGCTTTGGAATGCTTCAATTCGGCCGGGCGTCACTTCCCGGATCGACCGCTGCAGCAGGTCCGGGATGTTCTTGAGGAAGTGCGCCAGGTCGTCCTCCGATTCTACGCCGTAAGCGCGCAGGTGGCGGCCGGCAATCACGCCAAAGCGGTCCCACGCCTGCGGCTTCTCTAGGACGATCGCCGTCGTCTCGCGCCAGCGCAGCAACGTCTCGAGGTCGAGGAAGCCGACGGCCTCGTCCACCGTCGACGCGTGGAGCGCGTCACAGATCTCCGGCATCACTCCCGGCTCCTCGCGTTCGCGCTTATCGAGTTCGAACTGAAGGACGCGGTCGAGCAGGTTGGCGAGCACGTCGCCCTTGAGCGGCGACCGTTCGCCGAAACAAGGCCGGTAGATATCGTTGATCCAGACCTCGTCCATCTCCAGGTGCGATAGATAGCCGCACAGGAACGCTCGCGATTTGGCGCCGAGCTTGTCTGCATCCGCGAGGTCGGGGTTGGCGGCGAAGAAGCGTTCGGTACTCTGCTGCTCGCCGTAATCGTCCAGGTCGAAGAAGTGCGTCTTGTCCCTGTCCCAGCGCGTGAGGACTCGGATGTCCGGGGTCGTGGCGCCGAGATAGTAGGCGCCGGGCTCGCCAGTGGCGGTGTCGCTGCGGAGCTGGGCCGCCAACTCGCGCGCAAGCGTGACGTGCATGCCGAGGGGTGGCACGAGACTACTCGATGATCTTGTTGAGCGGGTATTCGACGATGCCCTGCGCGCCCGCGTCCTTCAGTTTCGGCAGGATTTCGCGCACCACGGACTCCTGGATGACGGTGTTGAGAGCCACCCACTCGGAGTCGGCCAGGCTCGAGACCGTCGGCTGCTGAAGGGCGGGCAGCACCGCTATCACGTCGTCCAGCTGCGACTTGCGGACGTTAAGCATCAAGCCCACCATGCCTTCGGCGGCCATCGCTCCCGTGAGCATCAACACCAGGTCTTCCACTTTCCGCCGCTTCCAGGGGTCGGCCCAGGCGGCCTCGTTGGCGATGAAGCGCGGCGTGCTCTCCAGCACCGTATCGATGATGCGCAGGCCGTTGGCCCGCAGGGACGTGCCCGTCTCCGTCACCTCGACGACGGCGTCCGCCAGATCCGGCGGCTTTGCTTCGGTCGCGCCCCACGAAAACTCGATCTCCGCGTTCACGCCGTGCTCTTCCAGGAAGCGCCTTGTGATGACGACGACTTCGGTCGCGATGCGCTTACCTTCCAGGTCGGCGACGGACTGGATCGGTGAGCGTTCCGGTACCGCGATCACCCACTTCGCCGGGCGGCGGCTGACTTTCGAGAAGAGTAGCTCAGCGACTTCGACCACAGAGGCCTCATTCTCGCGGATCCAGTCGTGGCCCGTGAGCCCGGCGTCCATCTGGCCGTGCTGGACGTAGCGCGGGATCTCCTGGGCGCGGATCAGCATGCTGGCGATCTCCGGATCGCCAAGGTCCGGGTTGTAGGAGCGGCGGCCGAGCGTGACGCGATAGCCGGCGCTACGCAGCAACTCGAGCGTCGCTTCCTGGAGGCTGCCCGCCGGTATCGCCAGGCGGAGGATTCGTTCGCTCACGAGTGACTCCTGTGTTGGACGCGGCTTGGGCGTGCAGTTTCCGGGCCGCTCACATTGTAAGGCAGCCGATCTGCGCGGACAAATCGACTGCCCGTTGTGTGGCTTTCCTCACACAGACCGTCATGGCCAATGGTAATGCCGCCTACGAGCTTGCGTTTGTATAGAGGACAGGCGGCTATGCCCGTGCGCCGGGAGGCTCTCCGCAACCGAGGCGCATGCAAGTGGGTACCCCGCCTAGGCCCAGGAGCCACCGCAATCAAACTCGTAGTCTTCCTTCTCACGCTCAGCGTGCTGATGATGGCCTGTACATCCTGGCGCGCGTTCCGTTCGGAATCCGACATCGCGCCTCAGCCACGGCCGGCCGCGCAGGCGACCGTCGCCAGCCCAGAGACTGAGGCCAGCAGCGCGATCGAAGCGCCCGCCACTACGCAACCGGTAGCGACGTCCGAGCCGTCACCCGCGCCGCCGGTGACAACGCCCCAGCCATCGCTCGCGCCGGAACAGGAGTCCGTACTGCCGCAGCCGGAACCGCTCATTTCCGAAGTGCTTCGCGAGGTCCAGCCGCCGCAGGCGGTCGCCGAGCCGGTAGAGATCTTGGGCGGCACGCAGCGAATGGTGCCGGCCGGGACGGGCGTCGTCTGGGGAGGCTGTGCTTCAGATGGCACCTGCTACCCCTTCAACTTCTACTGGGCCCCGACGAACGAAGTCGTGATGCAGAACGGCGAGGGCGAGCACAAGGTGCAGCACGAACTCTGCCACGCCCACCAGCACTGGTCTATCAACGGCGGCGAGCCGCTGCCGCCTTCCGACTACGACCTCGAGTCCTGGTACGCGACCGAAGAGAGCGGTAGCTTCACGGCTGCCGTCGCGGGCCTGCCGTGGCCGTGGACGCACAGCGCGGAGAGCGGCCTGGAGGACTTCGCCTGGACGTGCGGCTACTGGTACTCAGACGCCGCCTACCTGCTTCAGGTGAGCCCGCAACGCTACGCCTGGGCCGCAGCCTACCTCCCCTAACGCCTCTCACGGCCTCACGCCCCTCCCTCCTGGCAGCGCGCTGCTCTCGCAGGCTACACTGCGTGCCTAACGGCGATGCAGGAGGTATGACATGACGACCGATTCGAAACGGCCCCGCGCGCTGATAACGGGCGCGTCTTCGGGCATCGGAGCGGAGTTTGCGAGGCAACTCGGGCGGCAGGGCTACGATCTGGTGCTTGTCGCGCGCCGTAAGGACGCGATGGACGCGCTGGCGGCACAAATCCCAAACGTGGATGTTGAAGTCGTCCCTGCCGATCTCGTCAGCGACGCCGGCGTGGCCGCAGTCGCCGGGCGGCTGGAAGCGGGCGACATCGACCTGCTGGTCAACAACGCCGGCTACGGCACGTTCGGGGAGTTTGCCAAGCTGCCGCTCGACCGAGAGCTGGCGGAGCTGGACCTCAACGTGCGTGCGTTGATGCGGCTCAGTCACGCCGCAGCGACGGTGATGTTGGAGCGAAAGCGCGGTGCAATCATCAACGTCGCCTCGACAGCCGCCTTCCAGGCGGTCCCGCATAATGCCACCTACGCCGCGACGAAAGCCTTCGTCCTCCATTTTTCGGAGGCGCTGCACGAGGAATTGAAGCCGCACGGCGTCACGGTGACCTGTCTCTGCCCCGGCCCGGTGAAGACTGAGTTTCAAGAGGTCGCTGGATTGGACGCCGGCGGCGTTCCGAGCATCGCCTGGACGAGCGTTGATCACGTAGTCCGCGCGGCCATCGCCGCGATGCGGAGCGGGCGCGCCATCACCGTGCCCGGCGCGGTGAACATGGCGACGGCCGCCAGCAGCAAGCTGACGCCGCGATTCCTCACGCGCAAGATCGCCGGCGCGATGTTCCGCGACCGGGGAGACAGTAGCTGACCATGGGCCGCACCCGGCGGCCCGCACCGGCGGGCCTTGGCTTACGCCGACCCCAGCTCTTCGCCCACCAGCCGCGCAATCGCCAGCGACGCCGTCATCCCCGGAGACTCGATGCCGCCCAGGTGGACGTAGCCGCGGTCGTGCCAGACCAGGAAGTCGGCAGGGCTTTCGCCGGGCGCGGAGAGCTTGGGCCGGTAGCCGACCTGGCCGGGCATGATGTCGTCGTCTTCCAACCACGGCAGGTAGCCCTGGGCCGACTCCAGGAACTGCCGCCGCCGTGAGTCGTCCGCGCGGTAGTCGAGGTTGGCCTCCGCGTCGAGCCATTCGGTGTCGGGTCCGATGTGAACGCCGCCGTCGATGTCGAGCGTGACGTGGACGCCGAGGCCGCTGCGGTCGGGCTGCGGAAGCGGATAGATGAAGTGGCGCAGGCGCGCGGCCTGCTCCGGCGTGACAATATCGTAATAGCGGCCCTTGTTGACGTGCTGGCGCAGGAGGGGCACCTGGTCCTCTCCGTCAAGGTCGTAGCCCAGCGTCGCGGCCACGGCGTCCGCACCAAGGCCGGCGCTGTTGACGACGGCGGCGGCGAGCAACTCCTCTGGCGCGCCTTCGGGGCCGGTGAATGCGATGAGAAAACGGTCGCCGCGCCGCTCGATAGACGTGATCGCGTGCTTGTATGCGATGATCGCTCCCCTGCCCTGGGCCGTCGATTCCAGCGACCGCATTAGCTCCATCTGGTCGACAATGCCGGAGGTGCCGGAGTAGACCGCGGCGACGGCGTGCACGTCCGGCTCCAGCGCAGCGACCTGGCGCCTGCCCAACAGCTCCAGTTCCGGCACGCCGTTGTTGCGCGCGGCGGCCAGCAGCAACTCCAGCGCGGGGATCTGCGCCTCGTCTGTGGCGATGATGAGCTTGCCGATGCGCCGATAGCGCACGCCGGCCGCCTCCGCGTGGGCGTAGACGAGGCGGTTGCCCTCGATGCAGAGCTGCGTCTTGAGCCAGTCCGGCGGATAGTAGATACCGGCGTGAATCACGCCGCTGTTGTGGGAGCTGGTCTCGCGGCCATAGCTTTCGTGGCGCTCCAGAACCACCACCGTCCGGCGCTGTGAGAGTTCCGCGGCGACGGCGAGGCCGACGACACCCGCGCCGACGACGGCGACATCGACCTCGTCCGTCACGACGACCGTCCGTTCGACTGCAAACTAGTGCCGGCCTCCACGTGCGCAAGAAATCGCGCGGCGGCGTCCGTGGAGCGCAAAACGTGGACCTTTGCGGCGGGCCGCAACCGGCGAATGTCGTTCTCGAAGCCGCGATGATGCGCACGCCAGTGGCTGATTCCCCAGAGCAGGATAGAGTCGCGGCTGAGAAACGATTGCCGCCAAGACTCGTAGTTGGTGCCCCAGAGCGGCTTGCCGCTCCAGGCCCGCGTCACGGTGCGGCAGACCAGCCTTGGGTAGACGGTCAGGAACGGCAGCCGCAGCCAGATGATGCTCTCCGCCTGCGGCATCACGATGTCGCGGATCAGCCGGTAGTTCCCATCCACGACCCAGCCTTCGCTGTTCTCCTGCAGGCGCGCCGTCACCTTATCGATGAACTCGTCATCCGGCGTTGGCGTCCAGTTCGGTTGGTGGAAGATCGCGTCGAGCTCGATCACGGGCAGATCGAGAGACGCGGCGAGACGGCGGCCGAACGTTGATTTGCCGGAACCCGACGGCCCGTAGACTGCGATGCGCCGGCCGATCACGCGCGAGCGCCACCCATCGGCGAGAAGGCGATGCTAACGCCGTCCTCGGTCTTCGCGCGCTGGATTCGCGGTTCCATAGCGGGAGTATTCTAACCTAACGCCTAACGTGCGGCGGGCAGTAGCTCGAGCGCGTTGTTGTCGGCGATCGAGGTGACGAGTCCGTCGAGCATCCCTTCCCAGAGCTTCACTGCTCGCTCGCCTGTCTGCTCCAGCGTGGCTCCGCTGACGATCATGATTGCGAGCGCTACGACGAGCGATCGGCGGTAGTCGTCGAGAAGCTCAGCGAACGGATAGTCGCGCACGCCGCGTTCGAGCAAGACTTCGTGATAGGCCTGGATCAGGCGCGCCTCGCACTCCCGCCGGCGCTCGGGGGCCATGCAGCCACTCACGAAGTAGGCGAGATCGTATGGCCCGCTGCTGCGGTTGGGCGTTTGCCAGTCAAAGACCGCCAGCTCGTATGCCGCCCCGTCAGCTCCGAAGAACATGTTGTCCAGCCTGTAGTCCGCGTGAACGATCGTCTCGGGTTGGGCTTCAAGCTGGGGGAGGGCAGCCAGGATGTGCTGGTCAAGCGTGGCCATCGCGCCGGCGATCTCTGCCGGCAGCCGCTCACCGGATTGTTCCATGAACTCCTTGCTCGCCTGCGGATACAGGGCCTGCATCGACAAGCGGACGAGATCGCTTCCGAGCGGCAGCCACGTAATCTGTTGTAGCTTCGGGTTGTCCCACCAGATGGCGTGGAACTTCGCCAGCTCTCTCACGGCCAACAACGCTTCATCCTCGGAGCAGCCGGCGACCTGGTCGCCTACGCGACCCGTTGCGGTAAGGTCCTCCAGGAGCAGGAAGTACCGGTCGCTATCGATGTCCATCGCGCTGTAGTAGCAGCGCGGCGTGAAGAGGCCGACTTGGTCGCCAATTTCGGCGTAGAAGCGGACCTCGCGTTCGTACGCGCCGTAGAGCTTTCCGATAGCCCGGGCGGCCTCGTCATGTGAAGGGAACTTAGCGATGACGGTGCGGGGCGCGCCCTCGGCGTCGCCGTTGTACTGCAGATGCAGCCGCGCGAGAAGTCCGATAAAGCCGGCGCCCTCGCCGACTGTCTCCGCGTCGAACGAGCTGACGGCGGCGTCGCCGCTTATGGCGCCGTCAGCCTGCAGCGCCTCCGTGAGCCAGCTCGGCGTCAATTGGGCCGGACTCTGTGGAATCTCCTGGTCCACCATCAGTTGCCTCCCTGTACGGCGCGCGCCTCGGCCGGGTGGCCGGAGTTCGACTAACCGTCCTCGCGCCAACGCACCGACCAGAGCCGCACCGGGTCCTCGAAGCCACGCAGCGCGGAATCGCCACGGTCAGAGAAGAGGAACTCCTTGCCGGCAGCGAGTTGACGCACCACGTCCGAGACAAGGATTTCGCTTGGCTCCGCCTGGCCGCAGATGCGGGCCGCGAGGTCTACCGACGTCCCGAATAGATCGTCGTCCTCTGAGATCGGCTCGCCGGCGTTGAGACCGATGTAGACCTGGAGCGGTGCTTCGACAGGCTCAGCATGACGTTTGACGGCCTCAGCATGATGTTGCTCGACGCCCCGTTGAATCGCGATAGCGCAGTTGAGCGCGCCGATGGCCGAGCCAAACGACGCCATGATGCCATCGCCCGTGTGCTTGATTTCGCTGCCGCCGTTGGCTGCCAGCGCCTCGCGGACGATGCGATTGTGCGTCCGCAGCACTTCTTGCGCCTTCACGTCGCCGAGCTGTTGCCTGTTGGCGGTCGAGGACTGCATATCAGTGAACAGGATGGTGACGAGGCCGGACGAGGCAGATGGGGCACTCTCACCGGCCTGCTCTCCTTCGCTCAGGAACTCATCGATGGCCTTGAGCACTGCCTCCGAATCGCCAATGTACGTGATCATCGACTGCCCCTCTAACACAACTAGCCGAGCG
This sequence comes from Chloroflexota bacterium, assembly GCA_029262675.1. Taxonomy (GTDB): domain Bacteria; phylum Chloroflexota; class Dehalococcoidia; order DSTF01; family RBG-16-68-14; genus JADFKB01. The sequence goes on from JAJCYW010000021.1 coordinate 72,158, forward strand.
TCCGGTATGTCAGAGGCGAGGACTCTGGAGGACTTCAAGGCATTCGCACCCTCGCCACGGCACAACACCAGCGTCGGCGCTCTCAGCCGCGGCACGAACTCCGTGGCGTCAAGTTCCGTAACCACACGAAAGAACGTCCTGGCTGTCTCCTGTGTAACGCACTCTCGATAGTACGCAGCGCCCTGGCGTGCCTCCTCACCTGACGACCAGCCGAGATAAATGCGAGTCGCTGTCTCCGTGTAAATTTCCCAGTCCTGGTCAATCAGAGCGCGCACGGCCTCGTATACGGGCGTGTCCTGCATTCCTTCTGAGGTCGGGGCGTAGGAGCACCAAAATAGCAGGTGTGCCACGCGCTCCGGATGTCTGGCCGCGTAGGCGATGGCCACTAGCCCGCCGCCAAGGCTACCAAGGAGGTCGAACCTCTCAAGGCCCAGATGCGTGACCACCGCGTCCAGGTCCAGCACAAAGGTATCCAGAGTGAAGTCGGTTATGTCGCGGTCGCTGAGCCCTGTTCCTCTTCCGTCATAGCGGACGACCATTCGCTCCTCCGCCAGTCGCTGAAAGTAGGAGCTAGCGCCAGGAAGCTGCCACTCGGCCTGAACGTGACTGAATTCTGGGGTTGGCGCGAGCACAAGAGGCGACCCCTCGCCCAACGTCGAGAAGGCGATGCTCACCCCATCGCTTGTCTTCGCGTACTGTATGCGCGGCTCCATAGCGGCTCTATTCTACTACAGGGGTAGGCTGAATATGGACGTAAGAACCGCCGGGTCCGGCTGTTGGGGGCGACTACGGGACGAGAACGACGCGACCGAAGGCCTGGCGGCTCTCGATGTAGGCGTGGGCGCCCGCGGCCTCGGAGAGTGGGAACGAGCGGTCGACGACGGCCCGCAGCTTGCCGGCGGCGACATCGGCGATGTGGTTGGCGATGATGGCGCGGGCGCGGTCGGGCTGCAGCGCAAGCTCCGCGCCGAGGAAGACGCCCGTCAGGCTACGGTTGCCCGCGGAAAGCGCGCCGAGGTCGGGCTTTGTGCCATCGCGACCGGCGCTGCCGACCGAAATCGCGCGACCGCGGTAGCGCAGCGACTCGAGGCTGCCCTGCAGCGTCCGTCCGCCGACGGAATCGACGACGAGGTCGACGCCTTGGCCGTTGGTGAGCGCACGCGCTTCGGCGACGAAATCACCTGTCTTGTAGTTGATGCCGTGGTCCAGACCGAACTCCTTGAGCCGCTCCAGTCGCTCGTCGCTGGAGGCGGTGGCGAGCACCGTCGCGCCGGCGCGTTTTGCGAGTTGGATAGCCGCTAGTCCGACGCCGCCCGCGCCCGCCTGGATCAGCACCGTCTCGCCGGCCTGGAGCTTGCCGAACTCGAAGAGGCAGTCGTCGGCCGTGCCGAACGGAACGGGAATGGTGGCCGCTTGCTGGATGTCCATGCCATCTGGCAGGAGCCAGGTCGCGTTCGCGGGCACGGCGACCATCGCCGCGTGCGAGCCAAACGGCATCACGGCGACGACCCGGTCGCCGGCCGCGCGGTCGGTCACGTCGGGCGCGATCTCGCGGATTGTGCCCGCGCACTGGTAGCCGACGATGTGCGGCTCCGCGACCATCGCGCCGCCGGCGCGGTTGAGAGTATCGCCGCCCTCGATGCTGATCGCTTCGACGTCGATCAGCACACCGCCAGGCGGGCAGGCGGGATCGGGCACGTCCTCGTACTTGAAAACGCTCGGGGGTCCGGTCTCGTAGTAGACTGCCGCTTTCATATCGGTGCAGTCTACTGTATCGGGTGCGTCGCGGTCTGTCACGCGGCGGCTGGGGGCGCTAGTGTGATGACGCAGTGAAGGAGACGGAGCACATGACAGGAAAGCAGCCGCCCCCCGGGGAACCACCCATCGAAAAGCCGCCGTCACCGGAGGAGCGCAGGTTCCTCCAGGGGCCCCAACCACGCGGGTTCGAATTGTGGCGCGCGCTGCAAATCTTCTTCGAATTCATCCACGGTTTCCGCAAGCTGCACTTCGTCGGGCCGTGCGTGACAGTCTTCGGCTCCGCCCGCTTCGATGAGGACCACCGCTACTACCAGCTCGCGCGTGACACCGGGCGGCTGCTGGCCGAGGCGGGGTTCACGGTGATGACCGGCGGCGGGCCCGGCATTATGGAGGCGGCGGCCCGCGGCGCACAGGAAGCCGGAGGGCGGACGGTCGGCTGCAACATCGTCCTGCCGCACGAGCAAGAGGCGAACCCATACCTGGACGTCGTCGTCAACTTCCAGCGCTTCTACGTGCGGAAGGTGATGCTGCTCAAGTATTCCTATGCCTTCGTCGTCCTGCCCGGCGGATACGGTACGTTCGACGAAGTGTTCGAGACGGCGACGTTGGTGCAGACGGCGAAGATCGCCGACTTCCCGATAGTCCTGCTGGGCCGCGACTTCTGGGACCCGGTCGTCGAGTTGCTACAGTCGAAGCTCGTCGCAGAAGGCACCATAGACGAGGGCGACCTGAAACTACTGGAGCTGGCCGACTCGCCAGAAGAAGCCGTCGCAGACATCCGGGAGATTGCGATGAACCGCTTCGGCCTCGTCGACGGCCCGAAGGCGAAGCGTCACCGGATACTTGGGGAATAAGTCTATCGTGCGGGTGGAACACCCGCGCGATAGATTCAACAATGCGGCCGGGTGCGGCCGCATTGTTGGGCTGATTCGGAAAGTCAGCGAGCGCCCGTCGCTAGGCCGGGCACGTGGCCAGCCTGGCCGCAAAGGCGCCTGGCTCTCATGAGTTCAGTCAAACACCACGGTCTTGTTGCCGTAGACGACGATGCGCTGCCGCAGGTGCAGGTCGAGCGCGCGGGCGAGGACGACTTTCTCCAGGTCGCGGCCCTTGCGGACCAAGTCTGGAACCGAGTCGCGATGGCTGGTCTGAGCAACGTCTTGCGCGATGATGGGCCCCTGGTCGAGCTCCGGCGTGACGTAGTGGGCCGTCGCGCCGATCACTTTGACGCCGCGTTCGTGAGCCTGGTGATAGGGCCGGGCGCCCGCAAACGCCGGCAGGAACGAGTGGTGGATGTTGATCATGCGACCTAGGAAGCGGCTCACGAAGCCCTCCCCCACAACCTGCATGTAGCGGGCTAGGACGACGATATCGACCTGCCGCTCCTCCAGCAGCGTGACGATCTCCTGTTCGGACTCGGCCTTGCTCCCCGGGGTGACCTCGTAGCGCCGGAAGTCGACGCCGAAATCGCCGGCGATGCTCCCCAGGTCGTCGTGGTTGCTGACGACGAGCGGGACCTCGGCACGGAACTCGCCCATCTTCCAGCGCGCCAGCAGGTCGTAGAGGCAGTGCGGCAGCTTCGAGACGAAGACGGCGATGCGTGGTGTGCTATCGGAGAAGCTGAGGCTCCACGTCATACCGAAGCGTTCGGCGATGGGACGGAAGGCGTCCTCGATCTCGTCGCGAGCTATCGCGAAGCCGTCCAGCTCCCACTCGACGCGCTGAAGGAAGACGCCTTCCTCCTGGTCGGTGTGCTGGTCGGCGTGGATGATGTTGCCCTGGTTCTGGTAGAGAAAGTCGGAGACGAACGCCACCAGCCCCTTCTGGTCGGGGCACGACAGCAGCAGCACAGCGGTGACTGGTTCGTTCGCCATGGTGGTGAGTGTAGGGAATGGGCGCACCGCAGGCCAGGGCCGAGCTGGCCCTGCGAGTCCACCCAGCGGACGCCGGGGCGGGCGACCTAGTCCACCCAGCGGACGTAGATTTCGATGTCGGCGGCGGCGCGTTCCGCGGCGAGGAACGCGGAGCAGTCGTACGGGAGTGCGTCGGTCAAGTCACGGTCGAACACAGAAGCTGGCTCCTCACTACAGAAGAGCTTCGCTAGAGCGCCAACACCACGCCGCATGCGCATATTTTCAACGATACTTTCGTCGTTCGCCCAATCGCGAAGCGGATAACCGTACTTCACCAGATCCTCCCGCAATTCAGCGAGTTCTTCCGGTGTTCGTTCAAGTTCGTCCGAGAAAATATGGGCTTCATTTTCGCGCAGCCACTCCTGTACCTCTTCGCGGTCTGCAATGGTGTCTTCCCGCAGCGCAGCCTGTCACAATAGCGCCTCCTCGATAAGCAGAACTAGCGGGTCGGCTTGCGCAAATTGCGTGAAAAGCGACCCGTACTCCGTGTCGGATGGGGACACCCCGAATTCAAGCGTGCGACGGTTCTCCAAAAGCCGGAACTGTTGTGCCAGCAAGTCATCGCCTGTCAGTAGCTCACCGTTCACGCGCGCGACGAAGGCAGGATAGTTGTGATGCAAAGGCGGAGTCACCTCGCCGTAGACGTTCAGGAAGCGGTCCTCGCCGGTGACGTCGAGTCGAGTGACTAATATCCTGGCGTCCGCGCCTCTAGTGACAGTGAGAATCACCGCGGTCGAGAGGAGCAGGAGCAAAACTACCAGCGCCGGTGCGTATCGTGTGAGCATCGCCATGCCTCCTGGCCCCTAGTCCACCCAGCGGACGTAGATTTCGATGTCAGCGGCGGCGCGTTCGGCGGCGAGGAACGCATCGCAATCGTAGCCAGTAATGCTAGTAAGATCGTGGTCAAACGGCGATTCTGGAATGCCGTCGCAGGCTAGTTTGCCGAGATTGCCGATACCGCGCCGCATGCGGAGATCCTCAACTATCCCATCGTCGGCAGCCCAATCGTGAAGCGGATAGCCGTAAGCAATTACTGTTTCTTGGAATTCTGCAAGCTCACCAGGTTTCCAGCCACGATCCTCGCTGTATAGATCAGCCTCATTCTCACGCAGCGACTGCTCTACATCAGTGCGACTGGCAAGCGTGCCTTCGCGCAGTACCGCCTGTCGCAGAAGCGCCTCGTCGATAACCAATTTCAACGGATCGGCGGTGTCGAACTGCTCGATGAGCGGTGCGAACTCTTCGTCGGAACGGGACACGCTACCCAGCAGCGAATCGCGGGTCCAGACAAGCTGTACTTGGCGAGCCATCAGGGCGTCTCCCGTCAAGGCTTCTCCGTTGACCGTGGCGACGACAGCAGGGTATTCGTGCGGAACGGGCGGAACGGAATGTCCGAAAACGTTCACGATGTGGTCCTCGGGGTCGAAATCGAGACGTTGGATCGACACTATGCCGCCGCCGCTGCCCCCGCCGCATGCCGCAGCGACGAGCAGGATCAGAACAATCAGTGCCGGCACGTAGCGCTTCTGCATCGCCATGCCTCCCTAACGCGCAGTATAGCGAACGCGCCCGCCGGGCGGGCCGCGCGGGCTACAGCTCCGCCCGGATCAGCTCCAGGAACTGGTGTAACATGCGACCCGTTGCGCCCCAGATCAGGTGCTCGCCGTAGGTGAAGGAGGGCGTACGGACGCGGTTGCCGCGCCACTCCAGCTCCTGCATGTTCATCGTCGCCGGCTCTAGCAGGTGCGGCAGCGGCACCTCCAGCAGCTCGGCCACCTCGAAGCCGCTGAGCGCGAACGGGTACGGCGCGGCCCGCGTGACGCGGCCGACGAACGGCGTGACGAGGAAGTCGCTTATGGTGATCATGTCGTCGAGCTGGCCGAGGAGCTCCACGTCCTCTTCCGCGAGGCCAATCTCCTCCTCGCTCTCGCGCAGGGCCGTCATGCGCAGGTCGACGTCGCCCTCGTCTTCCGCGCCGCCGGGGAACGAGACCTGGCCTTTGTGGTGGAGCACGAGCTCCGACCGCACCTGGAAGAGGATGTGCTGCGTCGCGTCCTTCTCGTAGAGGGCGATCAGCACGGCGGCGCGCTCGAGGTCGTCGCGGTCGATGCGCTTGGGCTCGTAGGCCGCGAGCGCGTTGCGTATCTGCTCCAGCATGTCGCTAGGAGTGTAGCGCAGGGTGGGAGAGCGGGGAGGCGATGACAGGCGCGTATTATGAGTTCAGATTAGATAGGTCAGGCGGCGCAGATGCCCATATCCTGTTCGGTCGCATAGTTTCCCTGAAACAGACTAATCGCTTAAGCACCTGACAGTAAATAATGAGAAGTCTGTCAGATTCCGTTCACGACTAGTTGCATACGACCGAATATCTTACTAGAGAGGGCCGCAGGAAGCCATTGAATTGACAAGATACTACTACTACTACTACTATGATAGTAGGTAAGTAGGAGGCAGCTATGTCGAAGAAGAGTAAGTAGCGCGAACACGAAGTTACCCCTGCTGTCTAATTACTTGACACAGGGGTAACTTGTTCTCAAGGCCCGCCTGCTCGCCCAGTTATAGCCACAATTTGGAATTGCTTCATTCCACCGGTGTCGCGGCAGTGGCCGGTTCGTTTTCGCCATTACCTACAAGCTGTGCTAGCTTCTGAAAGTACGTACCAAACTCCTCATCAGGCAAACTCTGGCTTGCCTGTTCCCTCTTGATGAAGTTCTCGAACAGACCATAATAATACTTAACTGGGCCCTTGAAGAGTTCCATGACATATTGTGTGACAGGGTCGTCGGAGCCCGGTTGGATTTCGCACAAAAACCCTAATTCCTCAAAGTAGCCAAATAGCGCCATCAAGACGAAGTAGTCGTAACGGTTTTCGCCCTCGTACTCGTCTATTAGCTGAATGACGCTCTCACTCGCTCTCTTCTGGTTTACGCTTTCACTCATTCCCTTCCGGATAACGCGTTCACTCGCTCCGTTGATGAGTCGACGGGCCCTTATGAGGATGTGCGAATCCCATCTGCTCGCGAGAGTATTCAAGGTTTCAAGCGCCGTAGATGCCTCGTGAATTGAGAGCTGGCGGTGCGCCGCTTCCAGCTGGCCAACACCAGTCTGGTAAGCTCTCCAGGCGACTAGTCCACCAACAACTAAGGCAAGAAGGGTCAACCCAGCAATGACCATCATCACTATTTCGACCCAAGTTACTGAATCTATAACGACCACTATGCTCGCCAGCATGAACACCGCCCCCTTCTAATCTCCCGCCCTCATTCCCACTCAATTGTGCCGGGGGGCTTTGAGGTGATGTCGTAGACGACGCGGTTGACGCCCTCCACTTCGTTGCCGATGCGGTTGGAGATGCGGGCCAGCACATCGTAAGGCAGGCGGGCCCAGTCCGCCGTCATCGCGTCTTCCGCCGTGACGGCGCGGACGGCGACGACGTGGCCGTAGGTGCGGAAGTCGCCCTGCACGCCAACCGACTGGCTACTCGTCAGCACCGCGAACGACTGCCAGAGGTCCTGGTAGAGGTGCTCGCGCTTAATCTCGTCCATCACGATCCAGTCGGCGTCCCGCAGGATCTCCAGCTTCTCGCGCGTCACCTCACCCAGGATGCGGATGGCGAGGCCTGGGCCGGGGAACGGCTGGCGGTAGACCATCTCCTCCGGCAAGCCGAGCGCCACGCCGACCTGGCGCACCTCGTCCTTGAAGAGGTACCGCAGCGGCTCGACAAGACGAAAGGTCATATCGGAAGGCAGCCCACCGACGTTGTGGTGGGTCTTGATCTTGACGGAGGCTTTCGCCTCACCAGACACCGGCGCGCTCTCGATCACGTCGGGATAGGTCGTGCCCTGGCAGATCACGTCGAAGCGGCCGAGCTTGCCGGCCTCTTCCTCGAAGACGCGGATAAACGTCTCGCCGATGCGCTTGCGCTTCTCCTCGGGCTCTGTAATGCCGGCCAACGTCGCGAGAAAGCGGTCGATGGCGTCGACGTGGACGAGCTTGATTGCCATGTGCTTCTGGAACGTGGCGACGACGCGCTCCGGCTCTTCGCGCCGCAACAGGCCGTTATCGACGAACACGCACGTGAGCTGATCGCCGACGGCGCGATGCACGAGCGCCGCCGCGACCGCGGAGTCGACGCCGCCGGAGAGCGCGCAGAGCACGCTTTCGTCTCCGACTTCTTCCCTGATGCGCGCGACGCTCTCCGCGATCACGTTGCCGGCCGTCCAGTCTCCGCGACAGCCGCAGACCTTGTAGAGGAAGTTCTCGATCAGCTTCTTGCCGTGTGAGGTGTGGACGACCTCCGGATGAAACTGGAGGCCGATCACGTTGTCGGCGTTGGCCATCACGGCGATCGGTGAGTTGTCGGAGAAGGCCAGCGCGTGGAAGCCGGGCGGGGGCTGCGTGATGCGGTCGCCGTGGCTCATCCAGACCGGCATACTGGCGGGCAGGCCGTCGAAGATGGCGGCCGCGGCATCGGTCCGGTCGCTACGGTGGATCACGGCGTGGCCGTACTCTCGTGTCGTCCCCGGCGAGACCTTCCCACCGAGCTGGTGAGTGAGGAGTTGCATGCCGTAGCAAATGCCAAGCACCGGCAAGCCGCTTTCGAAAATGTAGGCGGGAGCCTGGGGCGCGCCTTCCTCGTAGACGCTGGCGGGGCCACCGGAGAGGATGTAGGCTCGCGGCCGCAGCTTCTCCACCTGCTCCTCCGGAGCGTCGTGCGGCAGCACTTCGCAGTACACGTTGCACTCGCGCACGCGGCGGGCGATCAGCATGCTGTACTGCGATCCGAAATCGAGCACGACGACGCACTCCGGCCGCTCCAGCGTCGGTTCGCTCTCCTCGACGCGGTCGCCCTCCCGCTCTCGGGCGATTTCCAGGTAGGTAGAGACCTCCAGGTCGCCGCTGGCGGCGACGCGGTGGCTCTCCTCCGGCACGGACTCGCCTACGGTTGTGGAGTCCTGCTTATCGGAGGATGCTGCCATCTCGCTCCTGTATGGGGGTTCGTACTGCAAGCTACCAGCAGCGCTATACTGCGGTCAAGAATCCGGTGATCGCGAGCGCGGAGGCGAAGTAGCGTGCGACAAATTGACCGGGACGTCGTCCAGCGCGCGGTCGAGATCCTGCGCGGCGGCGGTCTCGTCGCCTACCCGACCGATACCGTGTACGGCCTCGCCGCGTTACCCGCCAATGACGAAGCTGTCGCCAGGCTATTCGAAGCGAAAAGGCGCGACCCAAACCAGCCGACGCCGCTCCTAATCGACGACGCCGGGCGCGTCGAGACGCTGGTTGCGGACGTCCCGCAGTCGGCGCGCCTACTGATGGCGGCGTTCTGGCCGGGTGCGCTAACCATTGTTTTGACGACCTCGTCGTCGTTCCACAGCAACGCGGTGGGCAAAACCGTGGGCCTGCGCGTGCCAGACCACCCCCTGCCCCGCGAACTGTGCCGCCTGCTCGATTCGCCGATCACGGGCACCAGCGCGAACGTTGCGGACGGGCCGGAACCGCTGTCGGCGGACGACGTCTGCGAGCAGCTGGGCGATGCGGTCGACCTCGTGATCGCCGAAGAGCGCAATGAGGGGCGCAGGCCTGGCGACCGGCCGTCGACGGTCGTCGATTGCACGGTCTCGCCGCCGCGGATACTACGCCACGGCGCGATTGAGGAGGCCGATGTGCTACGAGTGTTAGAGACCGGAGACAGCGAAGCAGGCTAGCCCCAGGGCAGACTGCTCTCTACACGGAGTCTCGCCAAAGACTCTGCGTAGACTTAGGCAGCGTATGTCTGGATTTCCGGCGGAGCTTCTGCAGCCGCTTCTTCGTCCCGTTTGAAGAACATCCACAGACCGCTTACGTCACCGAGGGGGCCGCCGCGCGCGGTCGTGCTGATCAACTCCCAACCGTGCTCCTCGTGCGTCTGGAGCGCGTTGCGAAGCTTTTCGGTAAACCGCTGGTCGGTAAACACCGAAGAGCGTCCGATGTAGACAACCATGTGCTTACATATAGTTGACACGTATGAAATATCGACCGCCAGCCGGAATCCTGAAGGGGCTGGGCACTTACGTTCAGGTGTCACTGCGTCAACGCTTAATCCGTGCGACCGCTGTGCTCAGATACGAGCGCCGTGTATAGTAGATTCGCCGCGCCTCCGGACGCATGATAGCCCCAAGGGACCAGACGATGCCGTTACGACAGGATTCGACTCCAGCTCCGACGACAGTCATGCACGGCGAGACCTTCTCGCGCATTGCCGACCGATATCGGCCCGGCGTCCTGGCCGAGTTGCACCAGGCCCTGGATAGCCGCGGCGGGCCGCCGTACGGACTGATGCGGTACCAGATGGGCTGGGAGGACGCAAAAGGTACCCTGATGGACTACGGCGGCGGCAAGCTGCTGCGGCCCGCCCTTTGTCTGCTCTGCTGCGAAGCGCTGGGCGGCGACGCGCGTTCGGCTCTGCCCGCGGCAGCCGCGCTGGAGTTAGTCCACAACTTCTCGCTCATCCACGACGACATCGAAGACAAGAGCAAGTTCCGCCATGGCCGCCCGGCGCTGTGGCGTGTGGCCGGTATCGACCTGGCGATCAACGCCGGCGACGGCATGTTCGCGCTCGCAAACGCGACGCTAATGAGACTGGCCGAGGCCGGCCAGCCGCCCGAACGCGTCGTACGCGCCGTCCGGATGCTGACCGATGCCACCCTTCGCCTGTGTGAAGGCCAACACCTCGACCTCGAGTTTGAACGGGAGCGCGGGGTCTCTATCGAGCAATACGTGGAGATGATCGAGGGCAAGTCCGCGGTCCTACTGGCCGCGGCTTGCGGCCTGGGTGCGTTGCTGGCGGGCGCGGACGACAAGGAAGTCGACGGCCTCTACGAGTTCGGCCGGCGGTTGGGGCTGGGCTTCCAGATTCGCGACGACGCACTGGGCATCTGGGGTAATACGGCCGTCACAGGCAAGCCCTCCGGTGACGACTTGCGGGCCGGCAAGAACTCCTACCCTATCGTCGTGGCTTTAGATAGGGCGGACAGAGCACAACGCGCCCAATTGGAAGCGTTGCTGGCCGAAAAGAATCCGGCAGATGGCGACGTCGCGGCCGGCGCGCGGCTGGTGGAACAGCTCGGCGCGCGCGAGGAGTGCGACCGGGCCGCCGCAGAGCACGTTGAGCGGGCCGTTACGCTGCTCGGCGATCTGCCGCTGCTGGAGAAACGCAGGGCGGAGCTAGCGCAAATCGCGCGCTTCGCCGGCGCCCGGGACGCCTAGCCTAGCCCCATGCTCAAAAGGACCGTCCGCGACATCGACGTAGCCCACAAGCGCGTGCTGGTGCGCGTCGATTTCAACGTTCCGCTTGACGAAGACCGCAAAATCCTCGACGACCTCCGGATCCGTGCCGCCGCACCCACCATCCGCTACCTGCGCGAGCGCGACGCCCGCGTCGTTCTCTGCTCACACCTCGGCCGTCCTAAGGGGAAGGTCGTCGCTTCGCTCAGCCTGATCTCCCTCACATCGCGCGTGGCCGAAGTGATCGATGCGAACGTAACGTTCACCCAGGAGACGATCGGCCCCGAAGCCGAACGGATAGCGGCGGAGCTAGCCCCAGGCGACGTGCTACTGCTGGAGAACTTGCGCTTCTTTCCGGAGGAGGAAGCGAACGACGCGGCCTTCGCCGCCAAGCTGGGAGCGCTGGCAGACATCTACGTCAACGACGCGTTTGGCGCGGCGCACCGGGCGCATGCGTCTACGGTCGGCATCGCTGCCCACCTGCCGGCTGTCGCGGGGCTGCTGCTGGAGAAGGAGATCGACTTCCTCGACCGGATCGTGACGGCGCCGCAGAAGCCGCTAGGCGCCATCATCGGCGGCGCCAAGATCAGCGACAAGATGTCGTGTCTGCGCAACCTGCTCGGCAAGGCCGATGTGATCGTAATCGGCGGCGGCATGGCCAACACGTTTCTCAAGGCACAAGGGCGCGCTGTCGGCGATTCGCTTGTTGAAGACGACCAACTCGATACGGCGCGGGCGGTGATGGGAGAGGCGGAGGAGCGTGGCTCCGCTCTGCTGCTGCCGATCGACGTCGTCTCCGGCAACCGCTTCGACGCTGACGCAGAGGCAAAGACTGAGACCGCGGGCGAGACGGCAGACGGCTGGCGCATCATGGACGCAGGGCCGGAGTCGATTGCGGCCTATGGCGCGGCGTTGAGCGACTGCCAGACGGTAGTCTGGAACGGGCCGCTCGGCGTCGCCGAGTTTCCGAAGTTCGCACACGGATCGGCGGCGCTCACCAGGCTGGTAGCCGGTCTCGACGCGGTAACCATCGTCGGCGGCGGCGAGACGGCCGCCCTCGTCCGCGCGGCAGGCCTCGCCGGCGAGTTCGACCACGTCTCGACCGGCGGTGGCGCGTTCCTAGAGTACCTGGAAGGCCGCGAGTTGCCGGGCGTCGCCGCGCTGCTGGATGCCGCCGCTAAGCACAGCGGCTGGTAGAATGACAGCATGAAACTCGAAATGATCAAGCAACTCGCGATTCCCAACGACACTAAGATCCTCCTCGTCGTCATCGATGGCCTCGGCGGACTGCTCAACCCGGATAGCGGGCGCACTGAGATGGAAACCGCCGATACGCCCCACCTGGATCGCCTCGCCGAGGAAAGCGGCTGCGGCCTGACTATCCCCGTCGGGTACGGCATCACGCCTGGCAGCGGTCCGGGGCACCTGGCGCTGTTCGGCTACGATCCATTCGAGTACAGCGTGGGACGCGGCGTGTTGGAATCGCTCGGGATCGACTTCGACCTGAAGCCGAAGGACGTCGCGGCACGCGGCAACTTCTGCACGCTGGACGCAGACGGGCTGATCAGCGATCGGCGCGCGGGCCGGATCTCGACGGAGCTGACGGTACCCCTCTGCAAGGAGTTGCGAGAGATCGTGCTGCCGGGCGTCGAACTATTCGTCGAACCGGTGCGCGATCATCGATTCGTCCTTGTGCTCCGGCCCACGGGGCGCAAGAAGCTCTCCGGAGAGGTCTTCGATACGGACCCGCAGAAAGAAGGCGTCGCTCCCCTGCCGCCGAAGCCACGTGCCCCGGGCGCGAAATCGACGGCCGCGCTCGTAGCGGATTTCGCCAGCGCGGCGATGAAGACGCTGGCAGGGCGCAAACCGGCCAACGGTCTCACTCTACGCGGCTTCGCGACGCGCCCGGAGCTGCCGAACATGCCGGAGACGTTCAACCTGCGGGCCGGCGCCGTGGCGGCGTACCCGATGTATCGCGGCCTAGCGAAGCTGGCCGGCATGACGGTGCTCCCGACGGGTGAGACGTTCGGCGACGAGCTGGTAACGGCCCGCAAGCACTGGGACAAGTTCGACTTCTTGTTCCTGCACTATAAGCCCGCGGACGCCGCCGGGGAAGACGGCGACTTCAAGGCGAAAGTCGCCACACTAGAGGCGTTCGACAAGGCGGTCCCCGCCATTCGCGCTCTGGGCGCGGACGTGCTGATGATCGCGGGCGACCACTCGACGCCCGCGGTACAGGCCGCCCACAGCTGGCACCCTGTTCCGTTTCTGATGCACTCCAAGTGGATCAGGCAGGACGATGCGCGTGGGTTCGACGAGCGGCAGTGTCAGGGTGGGTCATTTGGCATCTTCCCGGCCAAGGAAGCGCTACCGCTGGCGATGGCGCACGCCGGGCGGTTCGCCAAGTTTGGAGCATGAGATGAACACGACAGCCACGCGCACCCCGTTCATCGCCGGCAACTGGAAGATGAATACCACCGCGGAGGAGTGCGAGGCGCTTTGCCGTGCCGTCACCGAACGGGTCGCAATGGTGGCCGGCGTCGAGGTCGGCGTCTGCCCGCCGTTCCCCTACCTCTACCACGCCAAGCAGTCGCTCGCCGGCTCGCCCGTGCGCCTCGGCGCGCAGAACGTTCACTGGGAGGAGAAGGGGGCGTTCACGGGCGAGGTCAGTCCGACGATGCTGCGCGGTCTGGTGGACGACGTGATCATCGGCCACTCCGAGCGCCGGCAGTACTTCGGTGAGACGGACGAGACGGTCAACCAGCGGCTCCGCGCAGCGCTGGCGCACGACCTGCGGCCCATCGTCTGCGTTGGAGAAACGCAGCAGCAGCGCGAAGCTGGCGAGACGAACGACGTCCTCGCCCGGCAGGTGCGCGACGGCATCGGCGGCGTGGACTGGAACGGCGACTGCGTCGTCGCCTACGAGCCGGTGTGGGCAATCGGCACCGGGCTGGCCGCAAGCGCTGAGGACGCGAACGAGGCGACAGGCTATATCCGTTCGCTCCTAGCGGAGCTCTTCGGCGATAGTGCGGCCGCGGCGACCCGTATCCAGTACGGCGGCTCAGTGAAGCCGGAGAACGCGGCCGACTACCTCGGCCAGCCCCAGATCGACGGCGCGCTCGTCGGCGGAGCGAGCCTCGACGCGGACGCTTTCGCCGCTATCGTCCGGGCGGCGGCCGGCAGCGCCTAGACCCGCTCCCCTACCTTCGACCCGGTCGCGCCGGACCCGGCGTCCGAACGGCGATTTGCACGCCTCTGGCCGTTGTATCGTTGACGGAGCACGGCCGTTATTGGTAAGTAGGAGGCCGAATCTGAGAGTGACGTCCATGGTGAACGAAAGCCCCACGCGTGGCAGCGAGCGCCCGCTGCGGCACCTGGCGTACGGAGCGCTCAGCGAGAACGCTGGCCGCACGCTAGGCCGCGTCCAGTCGTTCCTCGACCTCGAGCCGCGTTCTCTGGCGTCGACGACACGCCAGCAAGACCCGGAGCCGCTGCGCGAGCTGATCGAGAACTACGACGAGTTGAAGGCCGCGTTCGCGGGCACGCCTGAAGCCGCGTTCTTCGACTGAGCCCATCGTGACCGCCGCACAGCAGGAGCCGACGCGCCGGCTGATCGCCGTTATCGGCCCGACCGCGACTGGCAAGACGGAGCTTGCGATCCGCGTCGCCGGAGAACTGGGCGGCGAGGCCGTCAACGCCGACTCTCGCCAGGTCTACCGCGGCATGGACATCGGTACCGCGAAACCGACGGCGGCCGAACAGGCCCGCGTCCCCCACCACCTGATCGACATCGCGGACCCGAACGAGCCGTTCAACCTCAGCGACTACCTGCAACTGGCTCGTGACGCGCTGGAGAGTTGCTGGTCGCGAGGCGCGGTGCCGGTGCTCGTCGGCGGCACGGGGCAGTACATCTGGGCGCTGCTGGAAGGCTGGCAGGTGCCGCGCGTGCCACCGGACGCCGAGCTCCGAGCCGAGCTGGAGGCGCGGGCGGAGCGCGAGGGCCCGCAGGCCCTGCTCGACGAGCTGCGTGACGTCGACCCCGCCTACGCCGCGACGGTCGACGCATCCAACCTGCGGCGCGTGATCCGCGCGCTGGAGGTCTACCAACGCACCGGCCGGCCGCTATCCGAGTGCCGGACACGCCAACCGCCGGACTGGAAGACGACCGTGATCGGCCTGACGTGCGACCGTCAAGCGTTGTACGGCCGCATCGACCGCCGCGTCGACGCGATGATGGAGGCCGGGCTTCTCGACGAGGTACGGGCGCTCAACGCGCGCGGCTACGGCTGCGAGCTGCCCGCAATGTCGGGCATCGGCTACCGCCAGGTCTGCCAGCACCTTGCGGGAGCGCTCACACTCGACGAAGCCATCGAGCGGATCAAGACGGCGACCCATCGACTGGTGCGCAGGCAGGGCGCCTGGTTTCGCAGAGATGACGACCGCATCCGCTGGATCGACGCCACAGACGGCGATCCGTTTCCGCAGTCGTTGCGTGCGGTAGAATCGGATCGTTAGCTCATAGACACGCCTTAGCCGCAAAGGGGAGTTGATGAACGCGGAGACCGCCCTGTTCGCAGGCGAGCTGCAGCGACTGCTGGACAAGCTCGTCGCATTGATCGAGCCGCTCGACGATACGCAGATCAACTGGCAGCCGCCGTTGCGTAACGCCAATAGCCGCTACGCGCTGGCGGCGCACATCCTGGGAAACCTGGAAGCCTGGGTGCTCGGCATTGTCGCCGGCCAGGCCATCGACCGCGACCGGCCCGGCGAGTTCGCCGCGCGCGGCCCAGACGGGGCGTGGCTGGTCGAGCGCGCGCGAACGCTGGGGCGACAGTTCGACGTTGCGCTCGCGGCGTTAGCTCCGGAGTCGCTCGACGAGCAACGCGACCCCCCGAAAGTGCTCTGGGGCGAGGGAGAGCCCCGGCCGCGCAGCGTGCGCGAGGCGCTGATGGTGACGATAGAACACGCCGCGATGCACATCGGCCAGATAGAGCTGACGGAGGACATGGCCGCGGCCACGTAGCCCCAGCCAGAACAATACGAGATGCAATTCACGAAGCTTCACGGCGCTGGCAACGACTTCATCGTCGTCGATGGGCGCGCGAACGAGGCCGACTGGACTAAGCTCGCGCGGGCGATCTGCGACCGGCACTTCGGCGCCGGCGCGGACGGCCTGCTCGTCGCCGGCGAGTCGGACGTGGCCGCGCTGCGGATGGGGCTCTACAACGCGGACGGCTCGGAGGCAGAGATGTCGGGCAACGGCATGCGGTGCTTCGTGAAGTACGCGGTCGACCACAGCCTCGTGAAGCCGGACGGCGGAACGATCCAGGTGGACACGCTGGCCGGCGTCATTGAGGCAGGCGTGACGCTAGCGGACGGGAAAGTCGATTCGGTGCGCGTGACGATGGGACGCCCGCGCTTCGAGCCGCGGGAGATACCGGTTGCCGTGGAGGCCGAGCCGCCGCTGCAGGACGTGCCAATCGACGTGGAAGGCAAGATCTACGCGTCGACATGCATATCGATGGGCAACCCACACGCCGTTCACTTCGTCGACACGCCCGTCGCCGACTTCCCGCTGGCGGCCGTCGGCCCTCAGGTCGAGCGCCACCGGCTCTTTCCAGAGCGCGTGAACTTCGAGGTGGCGCGCGTCCTCGCCAACGACAGCATCGAGGTGCGCACGTGGGAGCGCGGCGTCGGCGAGACGCTGGCCTGCGGAACAGGCGCGTCGGCCGTGATGGTCGCCGCCCACCTGCGCGGACTCGTCGGCGACCGGGCGGAGGTGCGCGAACGCGGCGGCACGCTGATCGTCGAGTGGGCCGGCGGCGACAGCGAGGTGTTCCTCACCGGCGACGCTGTGGAGATCTACAGCGGCGAGTGGCCGGAGGGCGGCGCGCATGCTGGCGAGGGCGTCTCCCCTGCCGAGGAGACGCTGACATGAAGCAGCTACGCCGCCTGGACGCCGGCGCGGACAACCCGTTCCTTCGCGCCCAGACCTACGCGCTGCGGTCCATATCGTGCGATCACGAGGCGTTCCAGACACTCCAGCGCGAGCGACCGGAGCTAGTCGTCGTCGAGAACGACGGCCTGCTCTTCGCGGACGTCGGCCCCGGCATCGCCAACCTGCAGTACGGCTTTCGCAACACGGATGCCTTCGCCGCACACTTCCCGCGCATGCTAGAGGCGCTGTTTCCGGCCATCGACCAGCGTGACGCGGCGATGGGGCTTAGGCTGCGGTTGACGGATACGTCCAGCCGCCCGTTCATCGAACCGACGCTGCTCAACCTGGCGTTTGACGTCACGCGCGACTGGCTGCGGATGACGCTGCCGGCGCTGCCCCGGCGCAGCAGCGTCAGCTTGTTCCGCGCCGCGAACAAGGACGAGATCGCGCCGGGCTACGTTCTGCGACCGGCTCGCGGTGACGACGCGGAAGCGATCGCCGCGCTCGACTCGGCGGTGTTCGCTACGTCGTGGCTGACGGCGGCGGTCGTGCGCCATCGCATGGCCGATGCCCCAACATTTCGCGTGCTGGAGGAGGTCGCGGCTGCTGGCGCGATTGGCTTCCTGCGGCTCGCCGCTCGTGAGTCGGGAGAAGGCTACGTTTCGGACATCGTGCTGCACCCCAGGCATCACCGGCACGGCCTGGGCGAGGCGATGATGCGCTGGGCGCTGGCCTACTTCCGTAGCGAAGGACTGAAGTCGGCGGCGCTGACGGTGAACTCCGACAATGGCGCCGCGATTGCGCTCTATCGCAAATTAGGGTTCGAGGCCGGCGCGACTGGGCTGGACTATCGCCGGCCGCTGGACGAAGATGAGGTGCGGCAGACACTGGAGAAGCGCCGCACCACCTACATTACGACGAGGAGACGATTTTGAACCAAGCGCAACGCGTACAGGAGCTGCCGCCCTACCTCTTCGCCGCCATCAGCCGCAAGATCGCCGAGAAGCGCGCGGAGGGCGTCGACGTGATCTCGTTCGCGATCGGCGACCCGGACCTGCCAACGCCGCCGCACATAGTCGAGTCGCTCGTCGACGCGGCGCGCGACCCGGCGAACCAGGGCTATCCGGAGACCGACGGCCTGCCGGAGTATCGCCGCGCCGTCGCCGGCTGGTACGAGCGCAGGTTCGGCCTGACGTTCGACCCGGACGCCGAGGTGGTGCCGCTGATCGGCTCCAAGGAAGGCATCGCGCACCTGCCGCTCTGCTTCATCGATCCAGGCGACGTCGCGCTGGTGCCCGACCCGGGCTACCCGGTCTACCCGGTCTCCGTGCAACTCGCCGGCGGCGTCTGCCACTCGCTGCCGCTGCTGGAGGAGAAAGGCTTCCTTCCCGACCTGGACGCCGTCCCGGACGACGTCGCCGCCAAGGCCAAGATGCTTTGGCTGAACTATCCGAGCAACCCGACCTCGGCCGTCGCCAGCCTCGACTTCTTCGAAAAAGCGGCCGCGTTCGCGAAACAGCACGACATCGTCGTCGTCCACGACATGGCCTACAGCGAGATCGCCTACGACGAGTACGTGCCGCCCAGCTTCCTTGAAGCGCCGGGCGCACGAGAGGTGGGCATCGAGGTACATTCGCTATCGAAGAGCTACAACATGACGGGTTGGCGGATCGGGATGGCCGTCGGCAACGCCGACCTGATCGGCGTGCTGGGCCGCGTGAAATCGAACCTCGACTCGGGCATCCCCAACCCGATCCAGCGGATGGCGATAACTGCATTAGAGGGTGACCAAAGTTTCATCGCGACCAACAACGCCATCTACCAGCGCCGCCGCGATATGCTCGTCGAGGCGGTGCGGAGCGCCGGGCTGCGGGTGACGCCGCCCAAGGCCAGCCTCTACCTCTGGTGCGGACTGCCCTCCGGCGTCGGCTCGATAGACTTCGCGGCCCGGCTGCTGGACGAGACGGGCGTCGTCGTGACGCCCGGCGTCGGCTACGGCCAGCACGGCGAGGGCTACGTGCGCCTCTCGCTCACCGTGCCTGACGACCGCCTGGCGGAGGGTATCAAACGATTGAAGGCCTGGCGGGGGTAGGGGAAGAGCTCCCCGAGTGTGCTTCAAGCCGCGGGCGGATGCTAGCGCCTTGAACCGTGCTACGTCAGATGAATGTTCTGCTCGATGAGATTCCTGACGTAGGATAGAGAATGATCAAGCTCCAGAGCCTCGAAGGCCTCGCCCCAACTAACCGCGACAGATTCTACCTCATGCTTGGATTCGAGACCGAGAGTTATGAGCTGGCATGGAGTTCCGAGGAGACGCTCGAACATGAAGCCTTGCAGTTCCACTTGATTGACTCGGCCTTGTTCTGGGCCAAAGATCTCGTCAAACACTTTCTTGTCGCGGCTGCTCGTAGGATATTGACCTTCGGCGCTCGACAGTTTCGCCTCAACACACAACGGCTTCATGCCAGGAATCAGAACCACTACATCCGGCTTGATATTGAAGGACCACTTGAAGCGACAGAAGTCTCTGAACTCTGCTGGTTGCTCGCGAAACCTATCGGCTAGTACGGCGACGCTCCATCGCCCTGGGTATACGATGTCGCCTCTGATGCGTTTCCCCCACCGGCCTGCGAAGTATTCATTGAAGTCTGATGCATCGTCAGGAAAGCTCCCCGTATTGTAGTGGCTTAGCCCGTCCACGCGCCCCAGGAGTTCGGATATCAGTAGCCGCTTCCGGTGGCTGTCAGTTCCAAGGCTGTCCCAGTAGTCCCTCAGAAAAGTGAACTCCACGTACACCTGACTTTCGGACAGACTCTCCGCTTGAAGCCTGTGTTCGGCAGGCAACTTGTTGTTGATCAGCGCAATGAACGCCTCAAGATTGTGTCCTCGTTGCATGAGTAAGTGGGCAAGGACCGCACAAAACAGGCGCTCTTCCCTTACAATCCGGTGGAACCCTCCCAGACCACTCAGCATGCCCGAGCGTATTGTAACCTGCTCTTTCATGCCGCCAGTCTAGCACGCGGCTCCCGAGCCAAGAGGCGCGGCCTGCCAGCCCGGCGGTAGACTGTCCCCTGACGCACGCGGGTTGGAGACGGTGAGCGCCTCGCGAAAGCAAGGGCCGGGGACGGAGAAGTTGGCGGAGTCGAGGGCCGCTCGATAACATCACGCGGGATGAAGATTCGCATCGTTACTGACCAGGCCGTTCACCATCAGGCCGGCGAGATCGCGGGAACCGTCTACGTCAGCGGCGGCGACCGGGACGAAAGCATTGAAGCGCTGCGGCTTGAACTTCAAGAGCTCGTGCCAAATCGAGGGGGCGGAACTAGCGCGAGAGTGCGGCAGACCTCGGTGCTGCAGGACGACCCGATAGCGGTGGCTCCGGGCTCTGAGCGCGCCTATCGATTCGCCTTCCAACTGCCGCAGAACTGCCGGGTCTCGGACGGCGGATGCGGCTGGCAGATCGTCGCAGTCGCCGCTGGCCGGCCGGAGCACGACGCGAGGGCAACGTTGGTTCTGGAAGTGCAACCTTCGAAGGAGATCCTGGCGTTAGTCGAGGCCTGCGTATCCCGCCTGAAGTGCTCCGTGAAGAGCAGGACGTGGGGCGGCTCCAGGGGAATGACGCGCGTCGTACTGCGACCGTCTGCCGCTCTCCGGCCGGAGATCGATTCGTTGCAGTTCACACTATCGCAGGATGTGGGAGGCGGCGTTGGAGGGTCGCTCCTCATTCGGCACGCCAGGAAATCGTTCCTGGAATCCGTGCGCGCGCTATTCGGGCCGTACCGCCGTTACAGGCCGCGGAAGCCGATTGCCATGGCCCTGGAGCGGTTCTTCCGCGGGGACGCCAGGGCGAACGAGGAAGCGATCGCTCAGCACATAGGCGGCCTGATCGACGAGGCGATCCGAGAGCGGGAGCAGCAGACGAAATGAGAGGCCCCACTGCACCAGCCAGAGGCAGCGATATTGGTGGGCCCGCCAGGATTCGAACCTGGGACCAACCGGTTATGAGCCGGCCGCTCTAACCACTGAGCTACGGGCCCGCACGCGCTCCGTCCCGAGTATAACAGCAGCCCCCCGTTAGGAG
Organism: Chloroflexota bacterium; assembly: GCA_029262675.1. Classification (GTDB taxonomy): domain Bacteria; phylum Chloroflexota; class Dehalococcoidia; order DSTF01; family RBG-16-68-14; genus JADFKB01. The sequence goes on from JAJCYW010000021.1 coordinate 93,111, forward strand.
GGCTGTTGTAGTGGTTCCACTGTTGTTGCGCTAGCATGTCGCGCATCGCAACGCGATGCGCAAGGTAACCGGCTATGCCGGTTACCCCAACCGCTCGATGATCGTCGCCGTGCCGAGGCCACCGCCGCAGCACATCGTCTGCAGGCCGTAGCGGCCGCCCGTGCGCTCCAGCTCGTGCAGCAGCGTCGTCATCAGCTTGGCGCCTGTGCAGCCCAGCGGATGGCCCAGCGCAATCGCGCCGCCGTTGACGTTGACCTTGCGCATGTCCGCACCGGTCTCCTTCTCCCAGGCCAGGACGACGGACGCGAACGCCTCGTTGATCTCGACGAGGTCGATATCGTCGAGCGTGAGACCGGCCTTCTTGAGGACCTTGGGCGTGGCCGTGATCGGCCCCGTCAGCATCAGCACCGGGTCGGAGCCGACGACGGCCTGCGCGACGATACGGGCCCGCGGCTTAACGTTCAGTTCCTTTGCCTTCGCCGCCGACATCAGCAGCACGGCGGCTGCGCCGTCCGAGATCTGGCTGGAGTTGCCGGCCGTGTGGACGCCATCCTCACGGAACGGCGGCTGGAGCGTCGCCAGCTTCTCAACCGTCGTCCCCGGGCGGATACCTTCATCCTCTTCGAACATCGTCTCGACGCCGTCGAGGTTGACCTTGACCGGCGTGATCTCGCGCTTGAAGCGGCCTTCTTCGCGGGCGCGTGCGGCCTTCATCTGACTCTCGCAACCGAACTGATCGGTCTGCTCCCGCGTGATCCCCCACTTCTTGGCGATCTCTTCCGCGGATATGCCCTGCGATGTCAGACCGTACAGCTCCATCAGCTCCGGCGGAAACGGGAAACCCGTGTCCTCGTTCGCCATGGTAGACCCCATCGGTATGCGGCTCATATTCTCCACGCCGCAGCCGATCGTCACGTCGCAGACGTCGGCCTGGATCAGGTTCGCGGCGAAGTGGATGGCCTGTTGACCTGAGCCGCACTGGCGGTCGACGGTCGTCGCCGGCACTTCGAACGGGAACCCGGCCGTTAGCATCGCGTTGCGGGCGACGTTGAGCGCCTGCTCGCCCACCTGGTCGACGCAGCCGGAAATAACGTCCTCAACGATGCCCGGCTCCAAGCCGGCGCGGCCCATCAGCTCCTTGAGCGCGTGCGACAGCAGCACCACCGGATGGACGCCGCTGAGGCTGCCCCCGCGGCGGCCGACGGCTGTGCGCACGGCTTCGACGATTACTACGTCCCGGTCGTTCATGGTTGTTGCCTCCAATGACTTATTGTTGGCTTGGTAGCCCTGCTTACGGAGCGATTATAGCAAGTGCCGCTGTGAGCGGCGCACGTTTGTCGCTTACGTTAGGCCGCTGCGCTCCTCGAGAAGCGCGCTCGATCATGATTCACTTCATTCGCGGACGAAAAGGAGCGTTCCATCACGGTCCTGCAGCGCACCTGAGAGGACGACAATATCGAGTCCCCGCTCCACGCCCAGCGCGACGGCGATCGGCGACGTCTCGACTACGTCGAACTGCCCGGCGGAGGCGGCTTCCGTCAGCGCCGACTGAGAGAGGTACGAGACATCGAGGTCGACGCTGTCCGACGTGACGATGCCCTGCTCGATCGCGAAGAGCGCGGCGCGACGGCCCGGGTGGTCGAGGACCGCGAGACTAACGGTGACCCTGTCCCCTTCCGCCGCGATGGTTAGCGGCGGGTCATCCTCGTCTTCCGCGGTGTTGAACAGGACGCTCTCTAGTTCGGGCGCCGCTTCGATGTCACCGACATCGACGGCGACAGTCCAGAGGCTGAGAAGCTGCGCCACCACGTCTTCGGAGAAATCGCCGAAGAGCAGATCGTGGCGCTCCCACCACCAGGCGACGAACTCCGCGTCCGAGTCCGCATCGCCGGAAACGGCCTGGAACACGCCACTTCGATTCGCGTCGAAGTAGACACGAGCTTCGGTGAAGAGACGGTTGGTCTCCAGAAACGCCTCGCGCTTGCTGGCCGCGACATCGGCGTACGTCGTCAGCACGGACGTGAGGATCGGCGATTTCGCCAGCGCGCGCACCTCTTCCGAAACGTGGGAGAGAACGCGATAGTCGCCGTCCTCGAGCATCGCAAAGGCATCGAGGCCGCGAACGAGCGCCGCGTCGATCTCGCCCCCAGCAAGCAGCGTCCGTAGCGATTCCGAAGGCGCTTCGTGTAGGGTGACATCGCCTTCGGCCGGACTCGCCTCCAGCTCGTATCCAGCCTGCATGAGGTAGCGGTACTCGAGCGTAGCAGCGTCGACCAGGGACACAACGCCGACGTCGCGGCCGCGCAGCTCGCTCGGGCTGCTGATTCCAGTCGGCGTGGTCTCGCCGCCGCCGCAGGCGGCAACGAAGACGGCCACGACGAGGATCGACGCCAACGGCCGTATCACAGCGGCCGGCGTCCCACGTGAATGGCGACGCTGCCCAGCGCCAACGACCTGTGCGAAACATCCTCCAGTCCGGCCTTCCGCATCAGCTGCGCGATCCCTTCTGCCGAGGGCACGAAATCGGTCGACTGGGGCAGATACGCGTAGGCGTCTGCGTCGCCGGAGAGAATCCGGCCGACGAGCGGCACTACGCGGTTCATGTAGAACCGCCCGATTGGTGCCAGCGGACCGCGGGGCGCACCGATCATGTCGAGCGTGACGACGCGGCCCCCGGGGACGACGACCCGCCGCATCTCCGACAAGAATCTGCGGATATCCGTGACGTTGCGCAGTGCAAACGATGTTGTGGCGGCCGAGAACCGCGCGTCAGCGAACGGTAGCTCCAGCGCATCCGCCTCGTTGAAAGCCAACCCGGTTCGCGCCGGGTTGGCGGCTGCGCGATCCCGGGCGATTCGCAGCATCGGTGCGGCGAAGTCGACGGCGTACACCGGCCCCCGGCCCAGTTTGGCCAGTTCGAAGGCCTGGTCGCCAGTGCCGCAGCAGACGTCCAGTGCAGGCAGGCCTGCCGCCGGATCCGCGAGCCGCGCGGCCAGGCGCTTCCAAGCATGGTGACGGCCGGCCGTCATCAGATTGTTCATCCTGTCGTAGCCAGGGGCGATGCGGCCGAACATGCCGCGGACGTAGCGGAGTTTGGCGCCGGCGTCGCCGCCAAACGCATCGCTGTAGCCAGCGTCAGCCTCAGCCGCTGCGCCGTCGTCCGTGGTGACAGAGGGTGGAGTCATAGGCCCGCTTCGGTTAGCCAGGCGGGCGTTTCGGCTTTGGTCAGGCCCATCTGGATTCGCCCAATTGTAGCGAGCGGGAGTCTCGCGGCAAAGAGCGTCTGGCGAGGATGCAGCGATGTGGCGAAAGCGTAGTAGCCGTGCGGCTAGATGCCTGACCCGGAGTATCCGGGCAGCCTAAGCCGGCCTGCGTACTTCAAGGTCTCGGCCGCATTGGCCTCCGTGACGCTTACTCGACGTCAATAAGAGCCGCGAGGAACGCGCCAAGTGCCAGATTCGCGCCGATGATAATTGCGCTCTGCGCCAGCGCGGCGGTCTCCAGAGTGGAGATGCCGAGGCTGTTGCCGGTTACCCAGCGATAGAAGATCAGCCCGTCCAGCCCTATGCCGGCGAGTAGAAGGATGCCGGCCAGGCCGAGCAGCCCCTCCAGGTTGAAGTAGCGGCGATAGAACCTGGTGATGCCGTCCTCGGCGATGATGCCCCGGGACGCCATGTACATGTGCGACGCGGTTCCAATCATGAGCGCGTTGGTACCGACGATCAGGAGCATGCCGCCCGCGAACACCGGCTGCCACGTCAGCGACCCTATCGTCACGCCACCAACGGCCGTGAGCGACAGCAGGCCGGCGATCACGAGCACGATGCCCGGCATCAGGAACAGGTAGAGTGGCGTGTTCAGCAGCAGAAATCGGAGGTGGCGCCAGCCGTCGCGGAAGGTGTTGAGCTTCGTCTCACCCTGGCGCGCCGCGTACGTGATCGGCGTCTCCGCCACCTTCATGTCGCGGCGGAAGGCCTTCATGATCATCTCGGACGCAAGCTCCATGCCGGACGACCGGAGCTGCATCCGTTCGTAGGCGTCGCGGCTGAAGGCACGCAGGCCGCACTGGCTATCACCGATCTTTGAGCCGGTGAAGAGCTTGAGCAGGAACGAGATGGCCGGTGTGCCGATCACGCGGTGGCTCCAAGTCATGGCGCCCGGTGCGATGTTGCCCATCCGGTTGCCGACAGTCATGTCGTAACCGTTGCGGACCGGTTCGACGAGCGGGTCGAGGTTGCGGAGGTCGTACGTCGCGTCGGCGTCCGCCATGACGATGATCTCGCCGCGCGCCTCAGCGAAGCCACGCAGGTGGGCCGCGCCGTACCCGCGCCGCCGCTCCGCGATCACGCGCGCGCCCGCCCGCTGCGCTTCTTCCGCGGAGCGATCGGTCGACCCGTTATCGACGACGATTACCTCGCCCTTGACGCCTGATTGCTCGAACCAGGCCAGCGCGTCGGCGACGCAGCCAGCGACGGCCTCTTCCTCGTCAAGGCAGGGCAGGACGACGGAGACATCGAGCCTCTCCGTCGCTGCGGGCTCGGTGCGCCGGCGTCGTGAAGTCGTCGTAGCGGTCGTCACGGGCAGCCTCCTGCTCACGCGCACTCGAATCGACAGCCTGTCGCGAGCGCGCGACATACCGCTGATTATCGGCGGGCTGTGCCGGCAGTTGAGTAGGAGATCGACTAAGGGGTGGCTACGTCCCTGAAGAGGGTTCCAGGACGTAGGCTCGCTCCATGAAGACGCCCCGCAGCAACGTATGGCTCCGAACGAGGCGGAGACCACAGTCCGCGAGCTCTTCCCTGATGTCGTCGTCCGAGACGAAATGGAGCGGCAGCTTGCGACGCAACAGGAGGCCATAAAGAAGCCACCAGAGCGCGATGCGGTGCGGCTGGTAGACCGCGACGACGCGCTCGGTCGCGACGCGGGCCATCTCGCGCAGGACGTTCTTCCGCGCCGGCGCAGGCAGGTGGACGAGGAGCCGAAAGCAGATGGCGGCTGCAAACGCGCCGTCGCGGTACGGCAACCGCTCGCCGTCACCGCGGGCGAGGTTGGCCCGGCCGCCGGCCAGGTTCGCGGAGATGCGCAGCATCGGCTCGGAGACGTCCGTGCCCACGGCGCGATAGCCCTCAGCGTCCAGCCTGCGCGACATGCGGCCCGTGCCGACCGGCAGGTCGAGTACGCGACCGCCCTGCGAAACCCCCTCCATCGTCTTCATCAGCAGACCCTGCTCCAGCCGGTTGACGAACCAGCCGCGCAGCCCGCTGAAGCGCTCGCGATCGTAGTCTCCGGCAACATCGTGCTGCTGGTAGTGCTGCTTGGCTGTGTAGCTGTCCGTCATGAATGCTCCAACGATAGCACCTCGTCCAGCGCGCCGCCGAGCGACTGCGGCGGGTAGTGCAATCTCATGATTTTGGCACCCGCCAGGCCGCCCGCGAGCGTCTCGCGCCAGCGCGCCGACGTGTCGCCATGCGCCTCGTCGAGCGCTGGACCGATGTCTGCGTATGCGACTTGGTGCACCTGCTGCATCATCGATAGCTCACCGATCAAGTCTTCGACAGCGAGGCGCTCGCGGGTTACGGGTGTTCCGGGCTCGGTGCTCTGCAACCAGCAGGCTCGCCGCAGGTCCGCACCGCCGTCCAGCACGCGCAGGCCCAGCTCCTCAGGCCGGACATGGTTGAGCGGCTCCAGCCGGCCGCCCGTCAACGCCGTCGCAAGCGCGGCGGCGCCGAGGCCGAGCCGGCGAACAAGCCCTAACGAGGCAGTCAGTTGTTGGGCAAGGCGTAGGGACGACCGCCGCAGGGCAACCGTGCGGACGACGGGAGCCACACGGCCTTGCGCGGACACGGCAAGGTACTCGTCCCCTACATATGCGCCGCCGCGCGCGATGGCGCCGAGCAGCAGACTCGTCTTACCGGTGCCCGTCATGCTGGCCAGCAGCGTCGCGCTATCACCACCCGCGCCGCCGGCGAACGCCGCGCCGTGAACGAGCGCGGTGTCGCGCTCCAGCAACACACGGAGGAGCGCGGGCAGCAGCGCGATGTGGAGCGCAAGGTACTCCCGGAACAGCCGGCTGCGAAACGAGATTTCGAGCCCGCCTTCGTCACCAAGGCCGACGCGACAGCGCCAGCCGATCCCCTTGTAGTTGCCCGTAATCTCCTGCGCGTTCGCCGACGCTCCGGCGTGTTCGTCAAACGTAAGCCTAATCGTGTGCTGGCCTCCGGCTCCGCCGGTGGCCAGCACGTGCGACAGCAACGCCGGCCGCCGCTCTGCAACGACGACGACGCCGACATCCGGTCCCGCCCAGAACGCCCACTCAGTCATGGCTCTGCTCCCCAGATGCGATGTCCGGCTGGCGCGCTTCGCCGCCGACCAGGAAGCGGCGCAGCCACTCGATGATGCCGGGAGACGACCCGATGGCGACGACCGCCAGCGTCAGCAGCCCGATAGCGACCGCCGCGTCGGTCGAACGGTCGGCGGCGCTGAACGCCGCGACGAGGATCGCCTCGCGCGTGCCGAGGCCGTTGACCGTCAGCGGCAGCAGCAGCGAGAAGGCGATCACGCCCCAGACGGCGACGATGTACGGGTACGACAGGTCGATACCCAGAGACCGCGTCAGGAAGAAGAGCATCGTCGCCTGCGTCAGCGCGATGGAGAGCGACCAAACGCCAAGCCGCGCCCAGACGCGGCGGTTCAGCGCGACGAGCTCGTGGGCCACCTCTTCCCTCCCCTGCCCTGTTTCTCCGAGCCCCGGCATCCGCTCGATTACGGCGGCCGCCAGTCCGGCGAGCCGCGCGCGCTGCCCATAGGCCAGTCCGCAGGCGACAGCGGCCGCCGCGCCGACAGCGATCGCCCACCAGACCAACCCGCCGAACGCCGAGGCGAGCACGAGCGACCCGTAGACGCCGAACGCGACGTAGGCTGCCAGCTCCAGCCCCTTCTCCAGCGCCGAACCGGCCAGCGAGCGCCGCGCCTGGTAGCCGTCCTGCACCAGCAGCGCCAACCGCGAGAGCGGGTTGACGATCTGCGGCAGTACAACGGTCGCCATGCTCGTCGCATACGAGAGGCGGAGCTGATATACGAACCCGGCCGGGTGCAGGCCCAACGCGTTGTGGATGTCGATCCAGCGCAACGTTCGCAGCAGGACGATCATTTGCATCGCGCCCAGCGCCGCAACCAGCCAGGACACGCGGATGTCTTCGAGAATGTCCCGCAGCTCGCCGTAGTCGACGACGCGGATCAGGAGGACGGCCAGGATAACCGGGCCGGTTGCGCGCAGGACCCAACCCGCCAGGCGAAGGGACGTTCGACTCTTCAGCGCTGCAAACCAGCGATCCATCTGTATCTGGACGGTAGCACCGCCCCTGTCCGCAGTCAACGAGAGGGGGCTTGAGCGGGCGTTAGCTCTGCGGGAAGCTGACCTCGAGCTCGCGCGTGTAGAGCGGATCGGGATGCGCGCGCAGCAGCGCGGCGATGGAGTCGACGAGGGCGCCGGCGTCAATGACGCCGCTATCGAACGTCAGCGCAAGCGACGGTATCAGGGCTTCGCTGTCGAGTTCGTCGCTCAGGACGCCCTCGATACCGAGCGCCTGGTCGCGCAGCACCTCGCCGCAGTAGTCATCGCCGCAGCGGAAGCGGCGCGACGCGAAGACGGCCAGCCCGGGGTCGGTGTCGTTGACGCTCACCTCCACAATATGAGCTCGAGGAACTGTCGTAACGAGGCGCAGACGTTCTTCTGGTTCTTCGCCACGCACGCCCTCAATCGTGGCGGTGACGTAGGCCTGCATCGTCTCGTCATCCAGCGTGCCGCGGTATTCGGCCTGAATAACCCCGGCGCCGTCGATAAAGACGCTATGCGGCAGGCCTCGCACGCCGTAGGCATCGGCGACGGTGAGGTCGGGGTCGAGCGCGACGAAGAACTCGTCGAGCAAAAGTTCGTCGATGAACGACCGCGCATCGCCACTGCTCTCGCCGACGTTAACGGCCAGGATCTGCAGGCCGTCCTGCTGGTGCGCCAGTCGCTGCTCCTCCAGCGCCGGCATCTCAGATAGGCAACTTGTGCACCAAGTAGCCCAAAAGTTGACGATGACGGGTGAGCCGCGCAGTTCGCTGAGGCGCAGGCGTTCGTCATTCAGGTCCAGCGCGTCGAAGTCGCGGGCGAGGTCGCCGGCGTGAACGCCGACGGCGGGATCATCGCCGTTCGCAGGCGTCTCGACAAGGCGGGCGGATTCGCCACGCGAGAGCAGGAGCACGGCCAGGAAGACGAAGAGACCGGTCAACAGCACGACCGCGGCGATGGCCCGCCAGGGGCTGACATGAGCCGACAGCCGCGCGAGGGCCTGCTTGGGGTTGCGCTTGGCTGACGTGTGATCGATTCCCATCGCTAACCAGTATCGTCTATCGGCGATGCGGTGGAAACTGTGGCGCTGATCACACTGACGTAAGTAGTCGGAGGCAGAAGAAAGCCGCGCTCCGCCAACTAGTTTCGTCTACCCCCTTCGTCTCAAACCCGAACCAGTGTAGAATGTTCTCTGGAGGAGTAGCTTGACACGAGAACAGCGTGAGGAATCCGACCGCGGCGAGGCAGGAGAGGCCGGCAAGGTGACGCTTGGCGACCAACAGTGCCCGCGCTGCAGAAAGTTCTTCACTATGAGCTACTGGAATGGAACAACATTGGTCCAGGCACGTTGCATGAGTTGTGACCTGAAGTGGCCACGGCCCGACGTCGTCTGACAAGAACGCAGAGGAAAAGAGGTACAGATACATGGCCGAACGCGCCAAGAAGCGCGCAACGACCCCGGCCCGGGCTGAAGTCGAACTGCCGGATTCCGTCGAGCTCTACCTGAACGAGATTGCTCGATTCAAGCTGCTGACGCCGCAGGAAGAGATCGATCTATTCAAGATGATCGAGCATGGCCGCGCCCTCACGAAGCTGAGTGAGGCACACACGGCCGAAACTGGTACGCCCCCTACCCCGGAAGAGTCTACGTACCTGCTGCTGCGCGAAATGGCACGCACATTGGAGTACATGAAGGAGGCCAAGGCACTGCGTGGCTTTCCGCCTTCCGACGACCTGGGAGAGCAGCTCCGCAGCCCGAAGCTGGATGCTGCCATCCACCATGGGATCGATCCAAAGCTGGAACGCAGGCTGGAGCTCCGCTCTCGCCTCAGCCCGGAGCGCGCGCACGATGTCGTCGTCAACCTGGCTGTGGGGCTACGGGTCTTTAACATTGAGGACCCGCCAGACGAGATGGAGCGGGCGCTGCGGATGGTTCAGCGCGGATCGACGCTGAACAATCAGAGGCTGGCGGCGCTTCTCAAGCCGCTGATTCCCTACATACGCCGAGCTCGTGAGGATTCGGCTCGTTCCGAGGAGCACATGGTTAACGCCAACCTGCGCCTCGTTGTAAGCGTCGCGAAGAAGCACGCGGCGCGCGGATTGCCGCTAATGGACTTGGTACAGGAAGGCAACGGCGGCCTGATGCGTGCTGTGGAGAAGTTTGAGTACCGCAAGGGATATCGTTTCAGCACGTACGCGACGTGGTGGATCCGCCAGGCCGTCGGCCGGGCGATCGCGGACAAGGCGCGTACGATCCGGCTGCCGATCCACATCAACGAGCTGATCTCGAAGTACACGCAGGCCCGGGAACGGCTGTTCCAGTACTTCGGACGAGAGCCGAAAGTCGCTGAGTTGGCGCGCTTCATGGGCATGACCCAGGACAAGGTGCGCGAAGCCGCGCGGGCTCTGCGACAGTCGGTTATCTCCCTGGAGACGCCCGTCGGTGAGGAGGACGAGAGCACGCTGGGAAGCCTTCTGGAGGACCTGCTCTCCCCCTCGCCCGAAGAGGAAGCGACTCGAGAGCTGCTGCGCGAGCGGGTGCGGCAGGCCCTAGGCGTATTGACGCCGCGCGAACGACACGTCATCGAACTTCGATTTGGCATTATGGACGGTCGCGCGCGGACGCTGGACGTCGTCGGCAACGCGCTTGGCGTAACGCGAGAGCGCGCTCGCCAGATAGAAGCGCAGGCCCTTACCAAGCTGCGCCAGCGGCACCAGCGCCGCCTTTTTGAAGACGAATAGGGCTGGTAGGCAGCTAGCGCTGCCTACCAGCTTCGAGAAGCGAAGGCTTCTCGCGGCCCGCGGAAACGACTGATAGGCGACTGGTGCGGCCAGCGAGAAGCAGGCCCCCGTCCGCGGTATACTGAAGGCCAACTGGCAAAAAATGAGCGCAGGATCGGGACGGAGGCGCGGTTCGCGCGTGGCGGCGGCCCTCGAACGGGCATCGACTACAGATCCACGCCGCCGGACGCCAGTGCGGCGCTCGACGCCGGAGCCATGACTGCGCATTGAGAGCGTACGTAGGATGAGAGGAGTGTCCGCACCATGGTAATCAACCTACGTGGCCCAAAGCCTGCTCAGGACATCGGCGAGGCGCTGCTCCGCACGAGCCAGACGCCCCCGACGATCCCCGAGATGCTGGCGGCGACTCGCGCTCGCTTCGGAACAAAAGTGGCAGTCCAGATCAAGATCCGCGGCGAGTGGCAAACGCTCACCTTCGACGAGAAGTGGCGACAGGCGCAAGATTTTGCCGCGGGTCTGGTCGCGCTCGGCCTCAATAAGGGCGATCGCGTGGCCGTAATGTGTGAGAACGGTCTGCCATGGATCGTCAGTGTCTACGGCGTCTTTCTCGCAGGCGCTGTCTCCGTGCCGCTCTACTCAGATTTGGGGATCGCGGAGGCCGAGGAGCTGATCGACCGCTCCGGCGCGCGGATTCTCATCGTGTCGGCGAAGGCGCTCGACCGGCTGGGCGATGCCGTCGGCAACGTCGATCACATCATCGTCGTCGGGAACGTCGAGGCGCGTGAGGGCTCTCCATCGCGCTTCCTCCGCAAGGGCCGGCCGAGCCTGATCCCGTTCGAAGAATGTAGCGACCATGCAACGGATGCAACCCGGGCCGCACTGGACGACCGGCGCGTGGTGCCTGAGGACCTGGCAGCCATCATGTTCACGTCTGGCACCACGGGCGGCATGAAGGGCGTCATGCTGACACACCGAAACCTAATGTCGAACGTAGAGTCGGTGCGGCGATTCGTGCAGGCAGACGAGAAGGACAGGCTGCTCCTTGTTCTGCCGATGCATCACGCGTTCCCCTTGATCCTGATGCTCACTTCCACGGCTGTCGGTGCCGAACTGACGTTTGAGAACGACCTGCTCCGCATTCGCGACCGGATGCAGGAAGCGAGACCAACGATCTTCGTCGGCGTCCCGGCGCTGTTCGATCAGATGTATCGAACGATCGTGCATCGCGCGGAGATGGAGGGACGGATAGACCAGTTCAACCTCGGCCTGCGCGTCGTCGATGTCGCAAAGCGGCGCACAGGCGTCAATCTGGGCCGCTTCGTCTTCCGAGAGATCCGCCAGTTGATGGGCGGCCAGCTCCGCTATGTGCTGAGCGGCGGCGCGGCGCTGAACCCGGAGACGGCGCGCGCGTTCTTCAAGCTTGGCATTCCGCTGGTTCAGGGCTGGGGCATGACCGAGGCCTCGCCGGCTGTCGCCGCGCTGCGGATGAGCCCGCGCAAGTTCTTCTTCAGCAACTACTACGATGAACTCATCGGTAGCGTGGGCCCGGCAGTCGAAGGCGTCGAGGTAAAGCTAATCGATGTGCCGCAGAAGGAGATCTACGTCCATTTGCATGGCGAGGGTGAGTTAGTAGTACGCGGCCCGAACGTGTTCGCAGGGTACTGGCAGGCTCCAGAGGAAACGAGCGCAGTGATGGCGGGCGAGTGGCTGCGTACAGGCGATCTGGGTCGCATCGACGATGAGGGCAACATCTGGATCACGGGTCGCAGCAAGTTCGTCATCGTCCTCGACTCCGGTGAGAAGGTTGTGCCTGACGAGTTGGAGGGGCGCTATGGCGAGAGTCCTCTGCTGCAAGATGTGTGTGTCGTGGAACGGCAGAACCGCAACAAGACGCAGGTTGGCATCATCGTCTATCCGAACGTGGACGAGATCCGTTCCCGCCTCCCCGGCGACGTGACGGAAGAGCGCGTCCGGCAGCTCGTCAAGGAAGAACTCGACACGATCGCCAAAGACCTCGCTCCGTACAAGCGCGTGAGCGACCTTGTGTTGAGCGATACGCCACTCCCCAAGACGGCCCTGCAGGACCTGGCGCGCGGCAAGGTGGCCAATAGCTACTCGTTCGATGTCGAAACGTGGTTGGCGTCCGCTACGCCGGCCGCCGAGCAGCCTGACACGAACAGCGACGAATCGTAGCCGATCAGACGACGCTGGAAGAACAACAGCCCCGGCAGTTTCGCCGGGGCTGTTGCTTTCTCTGGTAGCGATTCGTGTATCTCTAGCTGTGCGGCGCCAAGCGCCGTTAGGTGTTGTTATAGAGTCCTTGCACGTAGCGTTCGACGCCGCTGCGGACACGCTCCAGGAGGTCGGCGGAGGGTTCGGCCTCATCGTGGTCCTGGCCCGACATCAGGTTGTCGCTGAACGGACCGACCGAGAGTACGACCAATTGGCGGGCAACGGCGTCGACGTCAATCGGCGGCAGTTCGCCCCGGTCCACGTAGGCACGCAGCACGCGCGCTTCGGCTTTGCGCCAGCGCTCCGTGATCATACGATAGTCTTCTGTCGCGACCGGGTCTTCGTTCATCGCCTCGCTCAGCAGCACTTTCATGAAGTCCTTGGCGCGGTGCATGATGCGCTGGGCGGCCAGCGCAATCGCGACGAGCGTCTCGCCAAGCGGCCCGCTGTTCTCGTCGATGCTGACGTTCTCAAGGTCGCTGAGGGCGGAGGTGATGCCGCGTTCTTCGAGGAGCGCTTCGAACAGATCCCGCTTCGACGCGAAATGGTAGTAGATTGCGGCGTCCGTGATACCCGCGCCGCGCGCGATGTCGCGGACGCTTGTGCGCGCGAAGCCCTTCTCGGAGAAGAGCCGCAGCGAAACATCCAGGATCTGCTTTCGCGTCAGCGGTCCCCGGCGGGGCTTACGCGGACTCTTGTCCCGGACTGAATCCCCCGGCGTCGCTACCAGATCACACCTCCGATGCACAGACCACCCGCCTATCTGGAAACTAGGCTAGCCGAAGCACACATTCGTGTCAATTAGAGCCACATCGGCTACCGCGGGATGTGGCGTTTGTACCAGATATGCCGCAGTGTAATCTTCACGCGCTTATTGGCCCGCTGCGTTACCACGCGATGTGGCGTCTGTAGAGGCAGGGGCGCGCCTTGAAGAATGGCCTTGCACGCGCCATCCGACGCCCGGCTACTGCGTCGCGTGGCGTTCGTAGTAGATTCGCCGTAGTGTTAGCGCATCCCGTGACGTTCATCATACTGAGCCTGGTTGCCCATGCACACGGCTCTTGCTAGCGTAGAAGGCTGTAACGCCAGGAACAGAAGCGAGGTAGTTCATCGTATCCATCCTCCCCTCAGGACGAGCGTGGGAGCTCCTGTACCTGCTGACGCTGCGGGACTTCAAACTCCGATATCAGGACACTGCACTTGGCCTGCTCTGGTCGCTGATGAAGCCGTTGGCGCTGGGGGCCGTGCTCTTCGTCGCGCTGCGCTACTTCGTCCGCATTCAGGTCGACGATTACCACCTCGTGCTGCTGACGGCCCTCTTCCCTTGGATCTGGTTCCAGACCTCCGTGCTGCTGGCCACGCCGTCGTTCGCGTCCAACGGGCCGCTGCTGAAGAAGGTCTCGTTCCCGCGCTACGTGCTGCCATTCGCGACGATTCTCAACTACGGCATGCATTTCATACTGGCGATCCCGATCCTTGTCATACTGCTGCTCGTCTCCGGCGAGCGGCCGGGGCTTGAGTGGCTGATCGGCATCCCGGTCCTCGTGGCGGTGCAGCTCGCGCTGCTGATGGGCGTTATCCTGTTGATTGCGTCTATCGATGTCTTTTTTCGCGATCTGGAGCACCTGATGGAGGTGCTGCTGACGCTGATGTTCTACATCACGCCCATCCTCTACCCACTAGACCAGGTACCTAAGAGTTGGAAACCGGTGCTGCTGATCAATCCGATGACATCGCTGATCGAGGCCTGGCGCAACCTCTTCGTGCTCAACGAGTTGCCGGGCCTCGATCTCTGGCCGGCGTTGGTGTTCACGGCGGCAACGGTCGTCGTGGGCGTCACGGTCTTCCGAAGGCTGGAGCCGGACTTCGCCGATGCACTCTGATCCCGCTATCACGGTCGAGGGCATCTCGAAGCACTACTACCTGCGTGGCCATGGGCAGGAGCTAAAGACAGCCGTGCTGTCGCTCCCTGCGATGCTGCTGAACCGCCACGGCCGCCAGGAGTTCTGGGCGCTGGAAGACGTTTCGTTCGAGATGCAACGCGGCGAGTGCCTGGGTCTCTGCGGCAAGAACGGCTCTGGCAAGAGCACGCTGCTGCGCGTGATCGCAGGTATCAGCAAGCCAACGACGGGTAAGTTAACGACGAACGGCCGTATCTCTGCCCTGCTAGAGCTAGGCGCGGGTTTCCACCCGCAGATGACCGGCCGCGAGAACGCGTTGCTCAACGCCGTGCTCCTCGGCCTCTCACTCGACGAGGCACGAGACGCGCTGTCGAGCATTATCGAGTTCTCGGAGTTGGGTGACTTCATCGAACAGCCGATGCGGACGTACTCCTCCGGCATGTTCGTCCGCCTCGGTTTCGCCGTCGCCGTGCATGTGCAACCGGAGATATTGCTGGTTGATGAAGTGTTGGCTGTTGGAGACGCCGAGTTCCAGAGCAAGTGCTTCAGTCACCTGGAGCAGTTGCGCCGGGACGGCGCGACCGTCATCATCGCCTCGCATGACTTGCCGTCGATCCAGCGCTACACTGATCGCGCGATATTGATGGAGCACGGACGTATCGCGCTGGAAGGGACCCCGGCAAACGTGCTGCACGAGTACCTGACGCGGATCTTCGGCGATGGTGAAGATGCGAAGGTGAAGGAATGATCGTCCGGCTGGACTTCGGCGGCGAGGCGGCGCGCGCACGATCAATACGCCTCGGCGGAGCAGGCGAGGCGGTACACATCGTCGCGCGACTCGGCCCCCGCCTGCCGTTCAAGGACAATACGGCCGACGAGATCTTCCTCGATCACGCGCTCGCTCACACCGATGACTTCTTGGGCATCATGGAGGAGCTCTGGCGGATCAGCAAGCCGAGCACCATCATCCACGCCCGGCTGCCGCACGGCTCGTCGTCGTGGTCGGTGAGCCGCGACCCGCGCCACGGCCGCGCCTACACGCTGGAAACGTTCAACTACTTCGACCCGCGCTTCAACGACACGGGCTGCACCAGTCCCGCGCGCTTCCGTCTGGAGCACGCCCGGCTCTATCTCACCGGCGCGCGCGGTACGGCGCGCGGGTTGGCGCTGGCACGCAGCGTGTTCGGCAGCATCATCGAAGGGCTGGTGAACCAGGACCGCGGCATGCAGTATCGCTCCGAGCGCTGGTTCGCGCCGCTGGTTGGTGGATTCGAGGAGTTCTACGTTGTCCTTAGCGCCGTCAAAGAGACCTCGTTCGGATAGGCCGGCGGACAGGCCGGCGAATAGGCCAATGGACAAGCCGGTGGATAGCTTTGACCGGGCGGATACGTCCGCGGACACGTCGCAGACGCCCGACTTCGACCTTGAGCACTCATTCGAGGAGTACGTCGACTTTCACCACCCGGACGGGCGCTTCCTCTTCCGGCGGATAGAGGATGCGCTGGTGGGCGAAGCCGCGGCCATTGGCGGACGGGCGCTGGACGTCGCCTGCGGCGCCGGGAAGCTCGCCTCGCTGCTCGCCGAACGCGGGGGCGAGGCCTGGGGCATCGATCCATCCGCGGAGATGCTGGGGCTGAGGGCGTTCGTACTGCCAGACAGCGAGGCGTTGTTGCTCCGCGGCGTCGGTGAGCGGCTGCCGTTCGCGGATGCAAGCTTCGATTCTATTGTGTGCCAGGGCGCGCTCGACCACTTCGTCGACCCGCCGGCCTTCATGCGCGAGGCCGCTCGCGTCCTGCGGCCCGGTGGCCGAGCCGTCATCGCGCTCGCTAACTACGGCAGCCTCTCATGCCGGATCGGACGCTGGCGGCAGCGAGGTCCCACGAACGGCGACCGGCCCTACTGGCAGCCGCCACGCGACCACCACCACACGGGAAGCCTGCCATTCGTGCGTGGTCTCGGCGTCGAGGGGCTGCGGTTGGAGCGCTGCTACGGCCTCTCGCTTCTCTGGTTGCTGCCGGGCTGGGGGCCGCTGCTCGACCGGCTGCCGGAACGGCTGCGGCGGACGCTTCTAGACGTGCTGGACCGCGTGGCCAACCGCTTACCCGCGCAGGCGGACGTGATCGTGTCCGTGTGGCGGGCGGAGCCGTGAGCGGCGCGAAGATAGGCGTCGACCTCGACTGGGCGGTCGACGAGGACATGCCGCCTGGCCCCTACCCACGCGACAGCCGGTTCGTCTTCCGGCGCGTGCCTGAGCTAGTGACGGACGAGGCGACGCGCGGTCGCCCCGGCCGCGTCCTGGACGTGGCGTGCGGCCTGGGCGGGCAGATGGCGCTGCTGCGCGAGCGCGGCTGGGAGAGCTGGGGGCTGGACGCCTCGTGGCCGCTGGCGCATCACTGTCAGCAGCGCTTCGAAGGCGAAGCGCCCCTCGTGTGCGCAACGGCCGAGTCGCTACCGTTTCGCGACAGCAGCTTCGACCGGATCGTCTGCCAGGGATCGCTCGATCACTTTCCGCGGCCGCACGCCTTCATGCAGGAAATCGCCCGCGTGCTTCGGCCCGACGGCCGTGCCGTGATCGGCATCTCGAACTTCGACAGTCTCTCCTGCCGGCTGGGCGGCGCGCTCTTCGCGCTCAGCGAGCGCTGGGGCCGGCCCGTCTACCACGGCCGCAGCTACTGGGACATCCCGTCCAACCATACGTTTCGCGGTACCTACCGCGGGCTAATTGGACTGGGCGCTCCGGGCCTCCAGCTCGTCGCCTGCCGCGGCATCTCGCTGCTGTGGCTGTTCAATCGCTGGACGCGCCTCGCCGAGGCGCTGCCAGCGCCGCTCGCCTGGTCGGCGCTGACGATGCTCGACCAGATCGCCTACCGCTTGCCGAGCCTCGCCGACCTCGTTGTCTCGGTCTGGCGACCGAACCGGAGGAGTTGATGGCGAACGAATCTCAGTCGCAGTCCGGACTGTGGGAAGACCTGGAGGCGGCCTACGATACGTACGAGTTTTACAGCTTCACCGAGGACCCGCCGGACGATCCGTTCTGGGACCACTGGAAGGCAAAGGGAGAGCGCTCGGCGCTGATCTGGCTGGGCATGCCCCTGCTGCCAATCATCCTGTTCCGGCTCCGCAACCACCTGCTGCGCTGGAACGTACCCGCGCTGCCCTACATCTGCGACCGGCTGAGCACAGCGATCTGGCACGTCTCATTTGGGCGCTTCGTCAATATCGGGAAGGGGCTGTTCATCGCGCACGGCGAGGTCGTCATCGACGGCGTCGTGAGCCTCGGCGACGCCTGCGTGCTCAGCCCGTGGGTGACGATCGGCCTCAGCGGCCGGCGGCGCAACGTCTTCGACGCGCGCGGGCCGCGAATCGGCGACCGTGTCTTCATCGGCACGGGCGCGAAGGTTCTCGGCCCGATTACAGTCGGCGACGATGTCCGCATCGGCGCCAACACGGTCGTGATCGACGATGTCCCAGCCGGCTCCACCGTCGTCGGTACGCCGGCACGGGTGGTATACACCACCCCGCCGCCGACGGGTGCCCAGTGGCGCGGCGAGTGACACAACGGCGGCGTGGAGGTTGACGCCACGGCGACGCAGCAAGTGATCGCGCAGCCACAACCTGGTATCGTACTGCGAGCCTAGGCGCGCGGGGCGCGTCACTGAGACACGCACAGGAGAGACGCATGATCGAGGGAGTAGAACTCAAACAACTGGCCACGCATTCGGACGAGCGCGGCTTCTTTCGCGAGATCGCAAGGAACAGCGACGAGATCGCTGCCGAGGGCTGGGCGCAGGTGAGCCACTCGCTGATGCACCAGGGCGTCGCGAAAGGCTGGCACGTCCACCCCACGCAGATCGATTGGTGGTACGTGCCGGTCGGCGATCTCAAAGTGGCGCTGCACGACACGCGCGAAGGCTCCACCACGCAGGGCCAGACGGACGAGTTGTTCCTAGGCGAGCATTACGACGCACAGCTCCTCAAGATCCCGCCCGGCGTGGCACACGGCTGCCGTGCGATCGGCGGGCCCGCACACCTAATCTATCTAACGTCGAAGACGTACGACCCTGACGAAGAGGGCCGTATTCCGCATGACGACGCCGGCATTGGATTCGACTGGACCGCGCCGCCGCCCATCACGTAGGAGGAGAACGTAACGATGCCCACAGTAGAAACGCTGCGCGGCCCGGTCGACACGGCGCAGATCGGCGCCACGCTGATGCACGAACACGTGCTGATCCTGCACGAGAGCGTGCAACAAAGCTTCCCCGACGTCTGGGACGAAGAGGCGGAGATGGCCCATGCAAGAGAGAAGCTGGCCGAGCTAGACGGCATCGACGTCAGCACGATCGTCGATCTGACCGTTATGGGCCTCGGGCGAAACATTCCGCGACTGCTGGAGATCGCCGGTGCGCTGCCGGTCAACATCATCGTCGCAACGGGAATCTACACGTACGACTACTTACCGCACTACTTCCGGAATCGCGACGAGAGTACGATGACGGAGCTGTTCGTCAGGGACATCGAACACGGTATTCAGCGCACTGATGTCAAGGCCGCCGTCCTCAAGTGTGCGACAGATGAAGAGGGCGTCACACCCAATGTCGAGAAGGTGCTGCGCGCAACGGCCCGCGCCCACCGGCGCACCGGCGTCCCGATCTCGACCCACACCCACGTGGCGACCAAGCGCGGGCTGGAGCAACAGCGCATCTTCAAGGAAGAGGGCGTCGACCTGGGCCGCGTCGTGATCGGGCACTCCGGCGACTCCGAGGATATCGACTACCTGCGAGAGCTGATCGACGCCGGATCGTACATCGGCATGGACCGCTTCGGGATCGACCCGTTCCTGGCGACCGACAAGCGCGTAGCGACGATCGCCAAGCTCTGCGAGCTGGGCTACGCCGAGCGCATGGTGCTCGGCCACGACACGTCGACTTATATCGATTGGTTTCCGGTGGAAGTGAAACGGAACATCATGCCCAACTGGCACTACCGCCATATCAGCGAGGACGTGCTGCCGGCCCTGCGCGCCGCAGGCGTGAGCGACGAGCAGGTCAAGCTGATGATGGAAGAGAACCCGCGTCGCATTTTTGAGCACGGCGGCGGCTACTAAACGAGTTGCGGCAGGCGGTTAGGCCGCTTGGGCTGTTAGGCCGCCTCGGTCGAGTCGATCTCCGAGTCGGCGCGGTCCTTCTTGGCTTCCTCCAAGTCGGCGAGCACGCGCCGAAGCAGCGCGCGGGAGTTGTCCGCGTCGTCGGGGAACGACGCGATGGCCACGCTCATCGTCACAGGCGGCGCGTCCTCATCTTCATTGAACACAGAGATCTGCGAGAGCGCGGCCAACATGCGCGTCGTGATCGTGACGGCAGTGGCCCGGCTCGTCTCGGGCAAGAGCACGACGAAGTCATCGTCCTGATAGCGGGCGACCAGCTCCGGCGAAGAGACCGTCTCTCCGAGTGTCGTCGCGACGGCGCGCAGCAGCCTGTCGCCAGTCGATTGCCCGTAGGTCTCGTTGAATTGACCGAATCCGTCGATGTCCAGGGCAACAAGCGAGAGGCGGCGACCGTACCTCCCGGAACGGACGACTTCGCTCTCCAGCGAATTCTTAAGGAAACGTGCGTTCGGCAACCACGTCACCGGGTCGATGTCGCTAAAGCGAACGGCCTCGTCCTCCACCAGCAGCGCGCGCAGCGCCAGGGTCAGGTGGCCGACGAGCAGCTCCAAGATCTCCACGTCGACGTCCGCGTGGTCGAAGAGGAAGGCGATCGCCCCCAGCGGCTCGCCGTCGACGACCATCGGCACGAGCGCCACCTTACGGACGCCTAACGCCTTCTCCCCTGCCTTGCGCTGTTCGTCCGCCATGACGTCCCGCATCAGAATCGCACAGTCGTCAGAGAGGACAACTTCGCCTTCGGCAAACAGCCTGTCGAGCTCTGGGTTCTGCACCAGCGAATACTCGAGCGCGGTCAGATCTTCCTGGAACGAATCCATGGCGGTTTCCAAGAGCGGGTCCGTGCATCCCTCAAGCATGGACGCGCGCAGCACCTGTCGCTTGCGCTCGAGGACCAGCGGGTAGACAAGCGCCGCGCCCGTAATCGGCGGAGACTTACTCAGGAGCATCGACATCATCTCCTGGACCGTCGCCGTACTGTGCAGAAAGAGGGACAGGAGAGAGAGGCCGTGAAGCTGCTCCTCGCGGCTTCCATCGGGCGCAGTGGCGTTCATTTGTTGCGCCTCCGCTCCCCCGGGTTCACGCTCTTGCGTCGCTGACCACCTTGTCACGCCTCCGGCTCCTCGTTAGCGGGCGCCGTGAGGCGCAGGAAGACTTTGCCTTTCTCCTGCGGGATTACCTCGCAGCGCTTGGCCATCGCGCTGCCGACGGCGTTGCCGAGCGCCGTCAGGTCCAGCTCACCTTCCACGCGGACCGCGATGACTGGAACGCCTTTGGCGTAGCTGATTAGCGTAACGTCTTCCATTTTGGCCAGCGTAAGGAGCGCCCGTTCAATCGTGATCAAGTCCACACTTGCGTCACCATCTTCGACCGTGATCACGTATTCCTTGGGCAACAGGTTCAGGCCGCGAGCGCCATCGCCGGCCTCCCCGGCCTCCGGCGCGGGGTCCGCGGCCGCCTGCTTATCCTGTTCGATACGCTGCCCTTCGATGCGCGCCCAGACGCGCTGAAAGTCCGTCAGGCGCTCGGTCTTTTCCGGCAGCAGCTCCTCCTCTTGTTCCCCCGAGAGCTGGTCCGGCATCGTTAGCTGCTCCTGCGGCACGCCCTCCGATGCCGGCTCAGAGACGGTGGAGCTAGGCGGCGGCCATGCAAGCGGTACGTACGGAGCGGCGGGCACAGGTTCGTCCGCGGTATCCAGTGCTACCGGCGGCGCGAGCGCTGTCGCGTCTTGCGCCGACGGCTTCGGGTCCGACGGCCGGAGCTCGCGCGGGACGCTGCCCGGCTCCCCGTCTTCGACTGTGTAGCGCGCCGGGTCCGCGACAAGGCGCGTCGCGTCGTCGTTCCGATCCGCCGGCGCCGGTTGCGTTGCCTCCAGGCTGACGCGGAACTCCGCGACGGCGTTCGCCGCCTCCAGGAGCGCCTGCTGCAGCGCCTCCAGCGGAAGCATCCACTTCGGATCCTCTGAAGCAGCGCTGTCGCGTTCCGGCAAGGGCTGCGATGTCATATTGAGATCCTCTCTCTGGCGGGCAAGAACTGTCCTACGTAATAGTCGGCAACACGAGCGGTTCCGCGCACAGCCGGAACGAGTCCTAGTGAGGGAAATTGGACGGCAGCATTGCGGGTTGGGTATCATCCCGAAGCTGAACGAAGCAGGAGGAGGCTACGCATGCCATCAGAAGCCAAAGAAATCTACGAGGTCGGTGAGAGCCCACCCATCGGCGAAGTGCCGCCGTACATGTACGCCCAGCTTATCCGCAAGGAGCGGTTCGGAGAGCCGGCGACGGCGTTCGCCAAGGAGAAAGTGCCTGTTCCTGAGATCGGTCCCAAAGAAGTGCTGGTACACGTGATGGCGGCGGGCATCAACTACAATAACGTTTGGGCGGCACGCGGCCTGCCGGTGGACGTAATCGGCGTCCACGCCCGCCACGGCGACGACTCCGGCTACCATATCGGCGGTAGCGACGCCTCCGGCATCGTCTACGCCGCCGGCGCGGACGTGACCAACGTGGCGGTCGGCGATCGCGTCGTCGTCCACTGCGGGGTCTGGGACGAAGACGACGCGTTCATCAAGGCCGGCGGCGACCCGATCGTCGCGCCGAGCGCCTTGATCTGGGGCTACGAGACGAACTGGGGCAGCTTCGCGCAGTTCACTAAGGTGCAGGCCCACCAGTGCCTGCCGAAGCCCGAGCACCTGACGTGGGAAGCGGCCGCCGCCTACATGCTCGTCGGCGCGACCGTCTATCGGATGCTGACCAACTGGACGCCGAACACGGTGAAGCCCGGCGACGTCGTGCTCGTATGGGGCGGCAGCGGAGGCCTCGGCTCGATCGCTATCCAGGTCACGCGCGCGCTGGGCGGCATCCCTATCGCGGTCACCTCCAGCGACGAGAAGGGCGAGCACTGCAAGCAGTTGGGCGCTCAGGGCTACATCAACCGCAAGAACTTCGACCACTGGGGCATGCCGCCGCACTGGACCGACGACGAGGCCTACGGCGCCTGGACAAAGGGCGCGCGGGCGTTCGGCAAGGCGCTCTGGGAGGCGCTGGGCGAGCGCAAGAACCCGGCTATCGTCTTCGAGCACCCTGGCGAGCATACGATCCCGACGTCGGTCTTCGTCTGCGACAACGGAGGCATGGTAGTGATCTGCGCCGGGACGACCGGCTTCAACGCCGTCGTCGACCTGCGCTACCTGTGGATGCGCCAGAAGCGGCTGCAGGGCTCCCACTTCGCCAACGATGACCAGGCCAAGGGCATCAACGACCTCGTGATCGCGAAGAAGGTCGACCCCGCCCTTTCCCGCGTGTTCCAGTTCGACGAGGTCGGCCTCTGCCACCAGATGATGTTTGAGGGCAAGCAGCCGGACGGCAACATGTCCGTCCTGGTGAGCGCGCCCAAGGAAGGGCTAACGGATCTGGAATAGACCAGGTGGGACAGGCTTTAGCCTGTCGGCGAGCAGGTGTAGCTACAGCCAGTCGGGCTGAAGCCCGACCCACACAGTAGGTAGGATGCCATGACGGATTCAGTCCTAGGAGTAGAAGTCGGTGACACGGTCTCGTTCGAGAAGGCCGTGTCCGGCGACGACATCGCCGCGATCGCGCAGGCCACCGGCGACAACCAGCCGCTGCACCTCGATGCCGCGCACGCCGCCAGGACGCGCTTCAAGAGGCCTATCGCGCACGGCATCCTCAGTGCGGGTTTCATCTCCGCAGCGCTGGGCACGCAGCTGGCCCCGCACGCAACAGTAATCTATCTCAAGCAGACCGTGCGCTTCCTCGCACCGGTCTATCCAGGCGACACGATCACCGCCAACCTTGAGGTGACGTCAGTCGATACCGAACGCAGCTTCGTCACGTGCAGCACGGACTGCGTCAACCAGGACGGCACAGCCGTGCTCACCGGCGAAGCGACCGTGATGCTGGATCCGTTGGGGTAGAGGATCTAGAGCAGGTTCTGCTCGCCCTCAGGAGCGGGCTCACATTCTTGCCACGCTTGTGTTTCTTCCCTCCAGCACAACCTGACTTCCGAGCAACCTTTTTCACTCCACTCCTTCAAGAGGGCGGCTTGGTGTTCTTCCACCAAGCGCACCCGCTCTTCCAACGCGTCTCTATCCAAGCCCTCGGGGAAACAGAAGAGTAGGCGAATTGAGCCGGCTTCGTCGTCGACTGCAAGCGCCATGGCGCCTTTCAAATACCACCGCGCAGCGTTTCGAGTCTTGATTCGAGAATAGGCATCCAAGACAAACGATTTCGCCATGTTGTATGCATCGGAGGTGGTGCGGCGCAGCAGCTCCCCAATGACAATGATGACAGCAATCTCTGGCCCTCCCCAGCCGATGCCGCCAGCTGCCGGTCCTCCCCACTGAGCTTTGATGATGACACTGGCTGCCGTCGTGACTGAGTATTCACCTGCAAATTCCTCGATTTCGGTCAGCGGCAACGCTCTGTCTCTAATGATGATTTCTACGTCTGGGAAAGGCATGTATGACGCCATCTTTCGCCTCCTATTTGGTGGTCGATAGTCTATCACAGGCGAAGCGACCGTGATGCTGGAGGCGCTCGGGTAAGGCGGCCCGCCGAACGAATCGGCTATACTGCCACCTATGGCCGAGAAGAACACCGACAACGGCACCAACGGCAGCCAGGGCGACATCCAGGCCGCGAAAGCGGAGTGGGAAGAGCAGACGCTGCGCCCCGCGCTGGAGGGCCACGGCGAACGCGACATCGAGTTCGAGACGAGCATCGGCGAGGTCGAGCGCCTCTACACGCCGGTCGAGAACGGCGACCGCGACAGAGACTATAATCGCGACATCGGCTATCCCGGCGAGTACCCGTTTACACGCGGCGTGCAGCCAACGATGTACCGCGGCCGCCTCTGGAGTACCAGGCAGTACGCTGGATTCGGTTCAGCCCACGAGTCTAACCAGCGCTTCAAGTTCCTGCTCAACCAGGGCCAGACGGGCCTCTCAGTAGCGTTCGACCTGCCAACGCAGATCGGCTACGACTCCGACGACCCGGCCGCCGCCGCCGAGGTCGGCCAAGTCGGCGTCGCCATCGACTCGCTCCAGGACATGGAGGTGATGTTCGATGGCATCCCGCTGGACAAAGTCAGCACCTCGATGACGATCAACGCGCCCGCGCCGGTGCTCGTCGCGATGTACATCGCCGTCGCGGAGAAGCAGGGCGTCCCGGCCGGCGACGTGATGGGCACGGCCCAGAACGACGTGCTCAAAGAGTACGTTGCTCGCGGCACGTACATCTACCCACCGCGCCCGTCGCTGCGACTGGCGGCCGACCTGCTCAGCTTCTGCGTCCGCAACACGCCGAAGTTCAACCCGATTAGCGTCAGCGGCTACCACATCCGCGACGCCGGTTCGACGTCAGCCCAGGAGATAGCGTTTGCGTTCGCCAACGCCATCGCCTACATCGAGGCCTGCACGGCGCGCGGCTACGCCGTCGACGAGGTGGCGCCGCGCATCTCCTGGATCTTCAACTCGCACAACAACTTCTTCGAGGAGGTCGCCAAGTACCGCGCGCTACGCCGCATGTGGGCGCGACTGATGCGCGATCGGTTCGGCGCGACGGACCCCAAGGCCTGCATGCTGCGCACGCACGTCCAGACCGGCGGCGCGACGCTGACGGCCCAGCAGCCGGAGAACAACATCGTCCGCGCAGCGCTGCAGGGGCTAGCGTCAATCCTCGGCGGCGTGCAGTCGCTGGCGCTCTCCTGCTACGACGAAGCGCTGGCGATCCCGACCGAAGACGCGCAGCGGATCGCGCTGCGGACGCAGCAGATCATCGGCCACGAGACCGGCGTGACGGATACAATTGATCCCTTTGCCGGATCCTACTTCGTAGAGCAGTTGACAGACGACATTGAGAAAGCCGCGAACGAGATCTTGGACAAGGTCGAGGACATGGGCGGCGCCGTGAGCGCCATCGAGTCCGGTTACATGCAGCAAGAGATCCAGGAGGCCGCCGTCCGCCAGCAGCGGGAGATCGAGGAAGGCAAGCGCATCGTCGTCGGCGTGAACAAGTTCCAGAGCGACGAAGAGCCGCCGAAGACCATCTTCCGCGTCGATACGAAGGCCGGCAAAGCCCAGATCGAACGGCTGAAGAAGCTGCGCGCCGGTCGTGACGATGCCGCCGTGCGCGCATCACTCACCCGGCTAAGCGAGACGGCGCAGAGCGACGAGAACCTGATGCCGGCGATCCTCGAGGCCGTCAAGTCCTACGCCACGCTCGGCGAGATCTGCGGCGAGTTGCGCACCGTCTTCGGCGAGTACCGCGCGCCGACGGCCGTCTAAGAGCCGATAGCCCCTCGTGGCGACGCCTCCCGACCCGCCCCGCGAAACGGAAAACTCCCTCCCCTACCCTGACTCCCTTCGCATCGACGCGTTGCCACTGCCGTCGCAGGCCGCGCGACCGGAGCTGCAAGCGCCGAATCGCGGCCCGGTCGGCGGCAGGAACGGTGTCGTCGCGAGCGCCCACCATTCCGCCTCGCTGGCTGGCATCGATACGCTCCGCAGCGGCGGCAACGCCATCGACGCGGCGATCGCGATGTCGGCCGTCATGGCCGTCGTGCAGCCATACAGCAGCCACCTCGGCGGCGACGCATTCGCGCTGATCCGCACGGCCGGAGGCGTTACACTGGCGCTCAACGCCGGTGGCCGCGCGCCGCGGGCAGCGTCGATAGACGGCTATCCGGACGGCATTCCGCTGCGGGGCGCGACCTCCGTCGCCGTGCCGGGCCTGGTCGACGCCTGGTGCGCTCTAACGAAGCGGCTGGCGACGAAGCCGCTGACTGACCTGCTCGCGCCCGCGATCGCGCTGGCGCGCGACGGCTTCGCGGTATCGCGCGGGCTCGCTCAGGTGATCCGCGCCACAAGAGAAGTGCTGGAGGCCGACGCGGGCTGCGCGGACCTGTTTCTCGAATACGGCCCGCCCGCTCCCGGCCGGGTGCTTGTCCAGCCGGACCTGGCAACCACGCTGGAGGCGATAGCCGCCGACGGCCGCGAAGGCTTCTACGGCGGCGCGACGGGAGCCCGCATCGTCGCCTGCCTGCGGGAGGGCGGCAGCCGGATCGATGAGGCCGACATGGCTCGCGACCAGGCCGTCTGGGGCAAGCCGCTCTCGATCCCGTACAACCAGTGGACGGTCTACGAGCAGCCCCTCCCCTCGCAGGGAATCACGGCGTTGCTGGCGCTGAATACCATCGAAGGCTTCCATCTCGGCGCATTCCCTCCTCTCTCTGCGCAGGTCGTCCACGAGTCGGCTGAGGCGATGCGCCTAGCCTTGCTGGACCGCCAGGCGTACTGCGGCGACCCCGACGCGGTCAACGTCGACGTAGAGCGGCTGCTGTCGAAGGCGCACGCCGCGGAGCAGCGAGGCCGCATCGGCGAGACGGCGGCCGCGCCCGTCGCGCCGCACGGCGGCGATACGACGTCGTTCGTGACTGCGGACGGCGAAGGGAACCTCGTCTCCTTCATCCAGAGTCTGTTTCAGCCGTGGGGTTCGGCCGTGCTCGTCCCCGGCACCGGCGTGCTGCTGAACGACCGCATGCGAGGCTTTGACCTCGACACCCGTTCGCCGAACGTGCTACGCGGAGGCGGACGCACGCTGCACACACTGAACACCTGGCTGCTGGAGCGCCCGGACGGACTGGTGTACGCCGGCGGCACGCCGGGCGCCGACTACCAGGTGCAGGTCAACACACAGCTCGTCAGCGCCATCGTCGACTTCGGTATGAACCCGCAGGTCGCCATCGACGCGCCGAAGTGGGTGCTAACGGGACCAGGTAACCTCGCGCTCGAATCACGCTACCCGGACGCGACGTTCGACGAGCTCTCACGGCGCGGCCACGACGTGATGCACGCGCAGGCCTGGGACTCCGTCCTCTGCCGCTGTCAGATAGCCGGACGGCGCGCGGACGGCAGCCTGGTGGCGGCATCGGACCCGCGCGCGGACGGCGCGGCGCTGGCCTACTAGCCCGCCGCGATAACAACAGGTCGCGGCGCGAGCTAGGAACATTCCGCACCACATGTTAGACTTCTCGGGTCGGTCCGCAAGGCGGACGTACGTCCGCCAGCAAGGCAGACGCACGTTCGCCCCCGGGGGCGGACGTTGTTTTTCATACTTGCAGAGAGCAGATGGAGGAAACGTCATGGAGCGATTGGACGAACAGGTGGCGATTGTCACCGGCGCATCGCGCGGCATCGGTCGCGCGGTAGCCACCGAGCTTGCCGCAAGTGGCGCGACAATCGTCGTCAACTACTTTCAGAGCCAAGCGGAGGCGGAAAGCCTGGTGCAGGAGATTACGAGCGACGGCGGCACAGCCATCGCCGTGCGCGCGGGCGTCGGCCACCCGGACGACGTCCAGTTAATGGTGGAGAAGACGATCGACGAGTACGGCCGCATCGATATCCTCGTCAACAACGCGGGCGTTAACCGTGATCGCAGCCTGCGCAAGATGTCGGCGGAGGAGTGGAACGAGGTGATCAACACCGACCTTAACAGCGCGTTCTACTGTACGTCGGCGGTGATCCCCCACATGGTGGAGCGCACGTACGGGCGCATCATCAACATGTCCAGCATCATCGGCCAGATGGGCAACATGGGCCAGTCCAACTACGCCGCCGCCAAGGCCGGGCTGATCGCGTTTACGAAGTCGGCCGCGCAGGAGCTGGCGCGGTTCAACATCACGGTCAACGCGATGTGCCCCGGCTTCGTGGCGACGGACATGGTGAACGCCCTCAGCGATGACGTGAAAGAGACGCTGCTGGCGCGAATCCCGCTCGGCCGTTTCGGCCGGCCGGAGGAGGTGGCGACGTTCGTGCGCTACCTGGTAACGGAGGGCGCCTGGATCACGGGCCAGCAGTTGAACCCCAACGGCGGTATGTACATGTAGGTCGCCCCAACCCCGGCGATTGATAGACGAGTGGAGAGCAAATGCCCGAACCTAGAATACCAGCGACAGTCGCCGGCCTGACGGCCGACTGGCTGACAGACGCGTTACGCGAAACCGGAACGATCAAGTACTCGCGCGTGACGGATGTTGAGCACACGGTCGACATCGGCGCCGGCTTCGGGTTCATGTGCCAGCTCACGAAACTGGGGATGACGTACGACAGGCCGGAGCAAGGAGCGCCGTCATCGATCATCGCCAAGCTGCCGACGCCTGTGGAAAGCAACCGCAATATTGCCGACGTGTTCCGGTTCTACGAGCTGGAGTCCCGGTTCTACGAAGACGTGGCGGGCAGCGTCGAGTTGCGCACTCCCCACTGCTTCTACAACGCACGGGCGACGGATAGCAGCGACTTTGTGCTGCTGCTGGAGGACCTTGCTCCGGCGCGCGTAGCAGACCAGGTCGCCGGCTGTACGCTGGAGCAGGCCGAGCTGGCGCTGCGCGAACTGGCAAAGTTCCACGCGACGTGGTGGGAGAACCCACGGCTGGACGAATTCGACTGGCTCTGGTCGTTCGACAACCCGGTGCGCTCCGGCGCGTCGCAGCAGTCCTACAAGATGGCCTGGGGGCCGTTCGCGGAGAGTTTCGGCAAACTCGTGACCCCGGAGGTGTTCGAGCTCGGCAAGCGTTTCGGTGATCAGGTCGTCGCTCTCACCAACCAGCTCGCGCGGCGGCCGGTCACCATCAGCCATGGCGACTACCGCCTGGACAACCTCTTCTTCAGCACAGCGGAAGGCGGGGAACCGCTGGCCGTCATCGATTGGCAAATCATGAGCAAGGGCCGCGGCCTCTTCGACGTCGCCCTATTCATGACCGGGACCCTGGACCCCGATGTGCGCAGGGAGAAGGACGAGCCCTTTCTGCGGATGTACCACGACATCCTCGTCGAGAACGGCGTGAACGGCTACGACTTCGACGAGTGCTGGCACGACTACCGCGTATCCACGCTGTTCTGCTGGCTCTACGCCGTGATCGCGCTCGGCACGATGGACATCGGCAACGAACGCGGCCTGCAGCTCTTCACGCGCAACGTGCAGCGCAGCGCCGCCGCGGTGACGGACCTGAACGCCGGCGAGCTGCTGCCCGCCTAGCCACGGAACACTCGATGACGCAATCACCTCCGCGCCCCGAGATCGACGTCGACTACCAGTTCGACCACGTGATGGAGGGCGTGATCCTTCCCGATCTGGACTTCCTCTGGAACCGGATGACGGACGCCATCGTCGAGACGATAGCGCAGCTGCCTACCGGCCGCGTGGTCGACGTCGGATCGGGCGCGTCGAAGGAGCTCGTGCGGCTGGCGAAGCTGGGTTGGGAGGCGATCGCGCTGGACCCGTCCGGCCACATGCTGGGCATGTCGCAGATGACGGGCGAAGAGGCGCAGGCATCCGTGAAGCTGGTTCGCGGCATCGGCGAGCAATTACCGTTTGCCGACAACTCGGTCGATGTCGTCGCCTGCCAGGCTGCGCTCGACCATTTCTCCGACCGCTTCGCGTTCATGCGCGAGGCGGCGCGTATCGTCAAGCCGTCGGGCCACGTCGTGATCTCCCTCAACAACTTCGAGGGGCTGGCCTGCAAGCTAGGCCGCGCGCTCCACCCGATGGCCAAAGCGTCGAGGCTTCACCACTGCGCCGACTGGCCCTGCTGGAACATACCACCGGACCACACGTTCAAGGGCGATTGGGACGTGGTGCGCGCGCTGGGGGGTTCGGAGCTGGTGCTGGAGCGCGCGTACGGCGTGTCGCTGCTCTGCATGCTCTACGGCTGGGGCCACTTCCTGAACCGGCTGCCTGGCGGAATCTCCGACCGGTTGCTGCGCGCCGTCGACCGCCTGGCTTATGGGCGCCCCTCGCTGAGCGACGTCATCGTCTCCGTCTGGCGGCCGGCGACCGACGCCTCGTAGTTCCTGCGCAGCGTCTCCGCCTGCTCGCCCTGGACGCGGGCGAAGAGTCCTTCGGCTTCGGCCAGCAGCCGCCCATCCTGCTGTCGCAACTCGGCACGCAGCTCCAGGAAGCGGCCACGGTCGCGCGTCACCCAGCCGCTCACCGTCAGCGGCACGCTGAGGGGGACGCTAGAGCGGAAGCGCATGGAGAACTTGGCCGTCATCGCCCAGATGCCGCGGCCGTTGACGGCCCAGCCCATTGCTTCATCGAGCATCGTCGCAACGCCGCCGCCGTGCGCTTGGCCGGGGTAGCCCTGGAGAAACTCGGGCGCGGAAAACTCCGCGACGGCGCGTTCGTCCTGCATCTCGAATCGCATGCCGAGGCCGCGCGGATTCTCCTCCCCGCAGGCGAAGCAGAGTTTGGCCAGGCTGCGCTTTTCAGGCACCGGCCGCGGTCCTCAGGCGCCAGACGCGGTCCTTAGTCACCGGCCACGACCTCGGCCGTACCGCTGATCAGCACCTCGCCAGCCTGGTTCTGGCATTCCACCGCGTAGCGGAACGCGCCGTCTTCGCGGGCGCTCTGGGCCTGCGCCGACGCCGTGACCGTGTCTCCGGGCCTGGCCGGCGCGCGGAATCGAATCCGCAGCCTGCCGCCAGAGAGCCAAGCCGCGCCAAAGGCCGCCGTCATCATCTCCGAGATTGCGGCGAGCACGAGCATGCCGTGGGCGATGGTCCCTCCGAACGGCGTCGCTTGCGCGAATGCCTCGTCGACGTGGATCGGGTTGTGATCGCCAGACGCCTCCGCGTAGCGGCCGATCCGCTCCTGCGTGATCGTTCTGACGACCGACTCGACGCTGGGAGCCGTCATGACGGCAGCGCGCTCCCCTTAGTCGGCGACATGATGGTCGACTTCGCGAAGATCGCGGGCGCGTCGTCGCCCTCGATAGTGATGGCAAGTTCGATGCCGGAGACGATGAGTCCAGCACGCTCCGAGCGCTGCGCGATGCGGCCCGTCAGGCGCAAGCGCGCGCCGATGGGCACGGCGGCCCTGCACGTCAGCTCCTGGCCGGTGTGCAGCGTGCCTGCCGGGAGCTCCATCAACTCCAGCAGCGCGCCCAGCGCTCGTGCCGCGATGGCCAGTGGCGGCGCGAGACCGACCGAGGCGTAGATTTCATTATCGTCGCCGACGGCGTCCGCGTACGCAGCGATCTCGTCCTGCGTCACCTGCAGGTCGATCGCCGGGAACTCGTGGCCCTTGGGAAGCTCAGTCAGGAGTACACGGGCGGGGGCGGCCATCAGCTACGCGGCGAATTCCGTTACGAGACGACGGCCTCGCCGGCCGGCTCCATGTAACGCTGGCCCCAGTCGCAGAGACCGGACATCGCCGTGGCCAAGTCGCGACCCTTCTCCGTCAGCTCGTACTCGACCCACGGCGGCATCGTCTCGATGATGTTGCGGTCGACGATCTTGAGCTGCTCCAACGTCTTCAGCCTGTCACGCAGCGTACGCGAGTTACAGCCGCCGATTGCAGCAGCCAGTTCGTTGAACCTCAGCTTGCCGGCGGTCAATTCGTAGACGATATGCGGCACCCACTTCTGCCCGAGCAGCGCGAGCGTCGCCCGCACGGGGCAGTAGACGTCATCGGCGGTGAAGACTAGCTTCCGATCAAGTGCCATAGCAAACGCAGCATACTGTACAAAACACCACGCCTACAAGCTGCCGAATGGCCTGTATTCGCGTTCGTTAGGGCTGTATTTAGCCGAGTGCGGCAATCGCTTCGGTATGATCGCGCGCTTCCACCGGGGAGTTATGCCGCGCGTACGTGATGAGGCCTTCGGGGTCGATCACCACCGTCAGGCGCTCGGCGATGCCGAAATCGGCGTTCCAGCAACCATACAACGTCGCGACCTCGCCCTTCATGTCGGACAGCAGCGAGTAACTGAGCCCCTCCTGCTTCTTGAACGCCTTATGCGCCCAGGTCGAGTCGCGGCTGATGCCGAGCACGGTCGCTCCGGCGGAGTGGAACGAGCTGTAGTCGTCGCGGATGCCGCAGTGCTCGCTCGTGCACATCGGAGAGAAGTCGGCGGGGTAGAAGACGAGGACCACGCTGCCACCACGCAGCGACGCCAACTCAACTACTTCGTTGTTCTCATTGCGGAGCGTAAAGTTAGGCGCTTCCTGCCCTTCTTCTACAGATGCCATGTCACCAGACCTCCTGTCTAGCAGCCCGGACGCTCCTACGCGGCCGCCTCACGTTCGCCGGCCAGATACTGGTCGATTGCATTCGCGGCGCGACGGGCGTCGGCGAGAGCCGTGACGACCAAGTCCGCGCCGTTGACGCAGTCGCCGCCGGCGAACACGCCCGCGCGGTCCGTGCGACCGGTCCCCTTATCGATGACGACGAGGCCATCGCACACCGCCACGCCCGCGTCTGACGGTACGCTGGCATCGATAGTGTAGCCAATGGCGATCACGACGGTATCGGCGGCGACGGTGAACTCCTCGCCGGTTGGCACGGGACGGCGTCGGCCGGAGTCATCTGGCTCGCCCAGCTTCATGCGGGCAAACTGCACCCGGGCGACGTGTCCGTCTGGGCCAGCCTCGAAGCAGAGAGGCGCGGCCAGGTACTCGAAGCTGACGCCCTCCTCCGCGGCGTGCGTGCGCTCCTCCTGGCGGCCCGGCTGCTCGGCCTCAGTTCGCCGGTAGGCGCAGGTAACTTCTTTTGCGCCCAGGCGAACGGCGGTGCGCGCACAGTCCATCGCAGTGTCGCCGCCGCCGATGACGAGGACACGCTCGGCGTCCGGCAGCGGCGCGCGCATCTCTTCCGGCAACTGCTCCGGCTTGAGGTTGCCGCGCACCAGGTACTCGGTCGCCACGGCCACGCCGGGCAGGTCGCCGCCATCGATCTCGAGCTGGTTGCCCTGGCTCGCGCCGAAACCGAGGAAGACGGCGTGGAAGCCCTGCTCGAAAAGCTGCTCGATAGTCAGATCGCGGCCGATGTAAGTGTCGCCGATGAACGTGATGCCGAGCCGCCGGAGGTAGTCCAGCTTCTGGTCCAGGATCTCCTTTTGCATCTTGAAGTTGGGGATGCCGTAGAGCAGGACGCCCCCGGGCTCCGACCAGGAGTCGAACACCGTGACGCTGTGGCCCTTCTTGACGAGCTCTTCGGCGACGGCCATGCCGGCCGGCCCCGCGCCGACAACGGCGACACGCTGGTTAGTTGGTGCCGGCAGCGGCCCGACGTCGTACCCGCCGTGGTTTCGATAGACGTCCGCGACAAACGCCTCCAGGCGACCGATCGCCACCGGCTTGGCCTTCTTGCCCACGACGCAGGCGCCCTCACAGAGGCGCTCTTGCGGGCAGAGGCGGCCGCACATCTCTGGCAGGTTGCTCGTCTGGTAGAACACCTCTGCCGCAGCGTAGGCGTCGCCGTGCTCCAGCTTCCAGAGTGCGCCCGGGATGTCGTTGCTGATGGGGCAGGCGGTAATACACGGAGCAGAGGGGCACTGGATGCAACGCTGCGCCTCTGCCTTGGCGACCTCAAGCGTTATCGGCAGGTAGACTTCATCCCAGTTGCCCGTACGCGTATCGGGACTCTGCTTCCCGATCGTCTGATGCGGGAGCTTCAGCCGTACTTTGCGGTCGATGTCTAGTTGCGAACGGTCTATCACCTTGCGACGCCCTTTCGCGCCTATCGTGCCGTCCCACGTCTTCTGAATCTGTTATCGGCGATATCTACCTTCAGCTTAGACTCAGCGCGAGTCTCGAACAAGAGCGGGTGATCGCAGTTACGTACCTGAGCGGCCTCCACCGATACCATGAGGATAGAAATGTGAGGAGAAACGGCAATATGAGCACGAATATCACCGTCCTAGCTACTACGGGCCGCCAGCTTGGATCCCGGCCGGCGGCGGCCGCCGAGGCCGCGGGCTAAGGCCAATGCGAATCCGGCGCGCGCATCTCGTCGTAGCATTGGCGACGCTGGCCTTCGTCGCCGCGGCCTGCAACAGCGCGGACGGCGATCCCAGCGCCACGCTGCCGGGAGACGGCCCCACATTAAGCGATCCATCCGGAGCCGACAATCTCGATTCCCGCATACTGGCCACCTCAAGCTGGAGCACTGACTTCGGCACACACTCCGTTGACCTAAGCGAATTCCTTTCCGGCGGCCCGGCCAAGGACGGAATCCGCGCACTGGAGGCCCCCGGGTTCGTCAGCATCCAGGAGGGGGACGAGAGCTTCGAGGACCGCGAGCCCGTGATCGCCCTGGAGTTGAACGGCGACGCTCGCGCCTACCCGCTCGGCATTCTCACACGCCACGAGATCGCGAACGACACGGTCGGCGGCGTCCCCGTCGCGGTGACGTTCTGCCCGCTCTGCAACTCAGCAATTGTGTTCGAGCGGACGTTGGACGGCGTGGTGTATGACTTCGGCGTTTCGGGCGTGCTGCGCAACAGCGACCTCGTGATGTACGACCGCCAGACGGAGTCCTGGTGGCAGCAGTTCATCGGCGAGGCGATCGTCGGCGAACTGACGGGCGCACTGCTCGATGTCGCCCCCTCGTCGATCGTATCGTGGGCTGATTTCAAGGCAGGTTACCCCGACGGTACAGTGCTCTCTACGGACACGGGTTTCGGTTACAACTACGGCTTCAACCCCTACATCAACTATGACTCGGACGAAACGCCGTTCCTGTTTCGCGGGGAGCCCGACGATCGCCTCTCGCTGATCGAACGCGTCGCCGGCGTGGAGCTCAACGGCGATGCCGTCGCCTACCCGTTCGAACTGCTGGGCGAGAACCGGGTTATTCACGACACCGTTGGCGGCGATGAGATCGTCGTCTTCTTCCAGTTCGGCACCGCATCCGCTCTCGACGATTCGGAGATTCACCGCGGTCGCGACGTTGGCGCGGCCGGCGTCTTCGTGCCGCAAGCCGGTGGCAACGCGCTCACGTTTGCGCGCGACGGCGACGAGATCGTCGATACAGAGACCGGCAGCAAATGGACCATCTTGGGCAGAGCGATTAGCGGGCCGCTCGCCGGCGAGCAGTTGACACCCGTGATCCACGGCTCGCACTTCTGGTTCGCGTGGGCGGCCTTCAAGCCGGACACCCGTATCTTCGGCGGCTAGCCTCGCGCAGCTGGCATCAGCGGCCCGCCAGCTTCCGTGCCATACGGCGGCCAGATACAATCGAAGCATGCAGCTACTACTGATACGCCACGGCGAAACCGCCGCAAACGCCGAGCGCAGGGTGCAGGGTCACCTGGACGTGCCTCTCAGCGACCACGGCCTCCGCGAGAGCGAGCTACTCGCGGACCGGATCGCCGCGCTGCCCGTGTCCGTGCTCTACTCCAGCCCGCTCTCCCGCGCGCGACGGACCGCCGAGGCGATCGCCCGCAAGCTCAGCCTGCCGGCGGACGAGCGGCCGGAGCTGATGGAGCGTGACGTCGGCGCGCTGTCGGGCCTGACGTGGAACGAAGTGGCGGAGCGCTACCCTGAGTACATGCGCGCCCGCAGCGAACCCAACCCAGTGTTCGAAGTCGACGGCTACGAACCGGACGATGCGTTCGACAACCGCGTGGCCACTGTTCTCGACTCGATCATCGAGCGGCACCCGGGGGAGACGGTGGCTGCCGTCACACACGGCGGGGTGATCTACTCGTTCTGCCGCCGGACACTACAACTGGACGCCGTCCGGCCCACCCCGTTCGACATTGGCAACGCATCGATCACAGTCTTCGACGTCCATGACGGCGAGTTCAACGCCATGTCTCGGCGCCGCGTCCGCCTAATGGCGCTGAACGACACCTGCCATCTGGACGGCCTCGGTCGGAGCGATGCGCCGCCCACGTAGGTCAGTCTCCACGCCACCGAGTCCCTGATCGCGAATCAGGAAACACACGACGCTCAGCATCGTGCGCCCTCTACGACTTTGTTGGCGATTCAACACGAGAACGGCGAAGTCCTCGTCGGCCCCCCCCCCCGGATTCGTACGTACTGCGGGCGGGTGACAGGCTGATGCTGCTGAGCAACGAGGCGGACGTGGAACTGCTCGGCA
Organism: Chloroflexota bacterium; assembly: GCA_029262675.1. Taxonomy (GTDB): domain Bacteria; phylum Chloroflexota; class Dehalococcoidia; order DSTF01; family RBG-16-68-14; genus JADFKB01. The sequence continues at coordinate 129,387 of JAJCYW010000021.1, forward strand.
GGACTGACACGGCCGAGGCGCCGCCGGCCGGCGACGGCTACGCGCCGGCCGCGAGCTGACGCAGGACGTACGGCAGGATCCCGCCGTGGCGGTAGTACTCAACCTCGACGGGCGTCTCGATTCGCACGACAACGCTGAACTCGGTAACGCCGCCGTCGTCGCCCGACGCAGAGTCGTCGCCCGACGCGGGGTCGTCGGCCGTTGCCCGCACGGTGAGTTGCTGCCGCGGCGAGATGCCAGCGGCGATGCCGAGCAGGTCGTAACGCTCGCGGCCCGTGAGGCCCAACGATTCCATGGACTCGCCTTCGACGAACTGGAGCGGCAGCAGTCCCATCCCGATCAGGTTGCTGCGGTGGATGCGCTCGAAGCTGCGGGTGATCACGGCCCTCACGCCGAGCAACGCCGGCCCCTTGGCCGCCCAGTCGCGCGATGAGCCGGTGCCGTACTCCTTCCCGGCGATCACGATCAGCGGCGTGCCCTCCTCTCGATAGCGCTGCGCCGCGTCGAACAGCGTGACCTGCTCGCCACCCGGTACCATCTGCGTCCACGGGCCCTCCGTGCCGGGGGCCAGCAGGTTGCGGAAGCGCACGTTGGCGAAGGTGCCGCGCATCATCACCTCATGGTTGCCGCGGCGCGCGCCATAGGTATTGAAATCGGCCGGCTCTACGCCGCGGGCGCGCAGGTAATCGGCCGCCGGGCTGTCTTTCGCAATCGACCCGGCCGGAGAAATGTGATCGGTCGTCACGGAATCGCCCGCTGCGACGAGCACACGGGCGCCCGCGATGTCGGCGAGGGGCGGCTCGTCTGGCGTCAAACCGGCGAAGTACGGCGGCAGGCGGACGTACGTGGAGTCGGCCTGCCAATCGAAGTGCCGGCCCTCAGCGACCGGCAGGTTGCGCCATTCCTCTGTGCCATCGAATACGTGCGCGTAGCCCTCACGGAACATCTCCGCCCGGATCGACTGCACAGCGGCCTGTATGTCGCTCTGGGACGGCCAAATGTCGCGCAGGTAGACCGGGCCATCGCTGCCCTCGCCGATCGGCTCCGAAGCGAGATCGATGTCGATGCGGCCGGCGAGCGCGAACGCCACGACGAGCGGCGGCGACGCCAGGTAGTTGGCGCGCACATGTGCATGCACTCGGCCCTCGAAGTTGCGGTTGCCCGAAAGCACGGCCGCCGCGACCAGGTTCTCCTCGGAGACGGCCGCCGCGACGGCGTCTGGCAGCGGGCCGGAGTTGCCAATGCAGGTGGTACAGCCGTAGCCGACGAGGAAGAACCCCGCCTGCTGTAGCGGCTCCAGCAGGCCCGTCTCCTCCAGGTAGTCGATGACGACCTTGGAACCGGGTGCCAGGCTGCTCTTCACCCACGGCCGAGGTCTGAGGCCACGGTCCAACGCCTTCTTCGCTAGCAGGCCCGCAGCGACCATGACATCGGGGTTTGACGTGTTCGTGCAGCTCGTGATCGCGGCGATAACTATTGACCCGTGGCCGAGCTCGAAGTCGCTGCCGTCCTGGGTTACGGCGACGCGCTTGTCGCGTTGGTTAGGCTCGACCGACTCCTCGAGCGCGCCTTCAAACGACTGCTTTACGTGCGACAGCCCGATCCGGTCCTGCGGCCGCTTCGGGCCGGCGAGGCTCGGCTCCACAGTGCTAAGGTCAAGCGACAGCGTATCCGCGAAAAGCGGCTCCGGCGAGTCGTCAGTGCGGAAGAGGCCCTGCTCCTTGCAGTAGGCCTCGACGAGCTGTACCTGCGCGTCATCACGGCCGGTGAGCCGCAAGTACGCCAGTGTCTCTTCGTCCACGGGGAAGTAGCCGCAGGTCGCGCCGTACTCCGGCGCCATATTCGCGATAGTGGCGCGCGTGGCCAGCGGCAGGCCGCTCAGGCCTTCGCCGTAGAACTCGACGAACTTTGCCACTACGCCCTTCTCACGCAACATCTGCGTCGCCATCAGCACCAGGTCGGTCGCCGTCGTGCCTTCCGGCAGGCGACCCGTCAGCCTGAAGCCGACGACGTCAGGAATGAGCATCGAGACCGGCTGGCCGAGCATCGCCGCTTCGGCCTCGATACCGCCCACGCCCCATCCGAGCACGCCGAGGCCGTTGATCATCGTCGTGTGCGAGTCGAGGCCGACGAGCGTGTCCGGGTAGGCCTCGCGCGCGCCGTCCTCACCGCTCGCAACGATCACGCTGGCCAGGTACTCCAGGTTGACCTGGTGGACGATGCCGGCGTCCGGCGGCATCACGGTGACGTCGCTGAAGGCGCCCTGGGCCCAGCGCAGCAGGCCGTAACGCTCTTTGCTGCGAGCCATCTCCATGCGGGCGTTGATTTCAAAGGCTTCAGCAGATCCGTAGGCGTCGACCTGGACGGAATGATCGATCACGAGGTCGGCGGGGACGAGCGGGTTGATGCGCCCCGGGTCGCCGCCAAGATCGCGCATCGCGTCGCGCATCGCGGCGAGGTCGACGACCGCGGGCACGCCCGTCAGGTCCTGGAGCAGGACGCGGGCGGGCATGAACGAGATCTCTTGCTCCCGGCTCTCGCCCGGCGTCCATGACGCGAGCGCTTCGATGTCGTCCGCGGACACGGCACTGCCATCCTCGCGCCGTAGCAGGTTCTCCAGCAGTACGCGGTGGGAATACGGCAGCTTCTCCACGTGGCCGACACTCGCCAGGGCATCCAGGCGGTGGATGCCGTACGCATTGTCGCCGACGCGAAGCGTGCCGTGGCTGTTAAACGAATCGAGGCTGTTTGGCATGGGGGCTCCTTTCGTCTCTATGGTAGCGAACGGCCGCCGTCCGCAGGAGGCCTTCGGCCTCCTGACAGCGGCTTCGTGTCCGCCATTGGCGGACACGGGCTCGCCCGTTTGCGTCTGTCCCGCTATCATGCGGCTATGAAAATCACGGAAGTGCGCACCCGCACGTTTGAACTGCCGCACGAGGACCACGCCTTCGATCCGACGTGGCAGCCTGCGGCCAGCACCAGCCACCGGCTGACGGTCGTAGAAGTCCACACGGACGAAGGCATCACCGGCATCGGGTCAGGAGGCGTGCTGACGCGGCTGAACACGGCCGCCGGGCTGTTCGTCGGCCAAGACCCCCTCAACATCGAGCGCCACGTCGAGACGCTGAGCACGATCGCCTACTTCATGGGCCGGCCCTGGGCGCTCGAGGTCGCGCTGTGGGACATCGCGGGCAAGGCGGCGGGGCTGCCGCTCTACAAGCTGCTGGGCGGCCATCGCGACCGCCTGCGGGCCTATGCATCAACAGGTGAGCTGCGGCCTGCGAAGGATCGCGCAGAGGACGTACTGAAGCTGCGCGACGAGGGCTTCCTGGCTACGAAGCTGCGCTTCCACAGCCCAAACCCGCGCGACGACCTGGCAACGCTTGCGGCGGTGCGCAGAGCGGTGGACGACACGATGACGATCATGGTCGACGCCAACCAGGGCTGGCGCTACCCGGGCGACCTGACGCCGCGCTGGGACCTGAGCACGGCTATCGAGATGGCGACGGCTATGGAAGACTACGACGTTTACTGGCTGGAGGAGCCGCTCTGGTCGTACGACTATGACGGCCTCGCCGAACTGCGCCGCCGCACGACGACGCGCATCGCCGGCGGCGAGCTGAACATGGGGCTCCACGAGTTTCGCGAGTACGACCGCCACAATTGCCTGGACGTCTACCAGCCAGACGCAACGTTCGCCGGCGGCATCACGACGGCGCGCAAGGTCGCTGGAATGGCGCAAGCGGCCGGGCACATGTTCGCGCCGCACACCTGGTCGAACGGCATCGGGTTGATGGCCAACCTGCACCTCGCGGCCGCCGTGCCAAACGCGCCCTTCATCGAGTTCCCCCACGACCCGCCGAACTGGACGCCCGAGGTGCGCGACTTCATGCTGACCGAGCCGATCCGCATCGATGCCAACGGCGACGTCGTCCTGACAGACAAACCCGGGCTCGGCGTCGAGCTCGACGAAGAGCGCTGCAAGCAGTACGAGGTCGAATAGCAGCGCATGCCGGACGAGTTCCCGACGTTCACCGCCGCCGCAGTCCAAGCCGCGCCCGAGTTCCTCGACCGCGAGGCAACGGTCGACAAGGCCTGCCACCTCACCGCGGAGGCCGCCAAGAACGGCGCCAAGCTGATCGTCTTTCCGGAGACGTGGGTCCCTGCCTACCCGTTCTGGGACATGGGCAATCCCGACGGCTGGCTCCAGATCTACCAGAATGCGATAGAGATACCGTCCCCCGCGATCGACAAGCTCGGAGAGGCCGCGCGCCGCGCCGGCGCCTACGTCGTCATCGGCGTCAACGAGCGGGACGCGGCGACGCAGGGCAGCCTCTACAACTCGCTGCTCTACTTCTCTCCAGACGGGGCGCTGATGGGCGTTCACCGCAAGCTGATGCCGTCCGTGAGCGAAAAAATGATCTGGGGCATGGGCGACGGCTCCGGCCTCCACATCTTCGATACGCCGCTGGGACGCCTGGGCGGCCTGATCTGCTGGGAGCACGAGATGACACTGGTCAAGTACGCCATGTACTCGCGCGGAGAGCAGGTCCACGCCAGCGTCTGGCCTGCCTGGACGTTCCAGCGCGACCATATTCAGTTTGGCATGCGCCAGTACGCTTACGAGGGCAAGTGCTTCGCCGTGGTGTCCTGCGGCCTGCTGACAGGCGGCATGGTGCCGGAGTCCTGGCGCGGCGGCAACTCCGGCGAGGGCCAGGTGGCCGACGGCGGCAGCGCCATCATCGGACCGGACGGCAACTACGTCGCCGGGCCCGTCTACGGAGACGAAATCATCATCTACGGAGAACTGGACCTGCGGCGCGTCGCCCTGGCAAAACGCGAACTCGACGTGGCCGGCCATTACGCCCGTCCAGACGTGGTGCGGCTGCTGTTCGACCGCTCACCCCATCACCCGTTAGTGGACGCCGAACTCCCCGGCCACGCGGCGGCGCTACACGACAACGGCACGCTGGCAGGCGATACCGAGACCGAGACTGCGAGGAGCCGAGACACGTGATCCGACTACTGGGTACCCTGACGTTCGTGTGCGCCATCGCGCTGGCCGCCTGCGGCGGCGATGACGATGACGGCAATAGCAACGACGCCGCCAACGGCGGCAACTGCAAAGAGATTGGAGCGAATATCGTGACCGGAGAGAACGCCGTGCCACCAGTGGAGGGCGAAGAACGAACGACAGAGTCGTGCCTCAAGATCATCGACGTCGTTGTCGGCGACGGCGACGAGGCGCCGGAAGGCGGGACGGTCACCGTCCACTACACCGGCTACCTCGAAGACGGCACCGTGTTTGACAGCTCCGTCGCGCGACAGCAGCCGTTCGCCACGTCGCTCGACCGCGTGATCCAAGGCTGGGGGGAAGGAATCCCCGGCATGCGCATCGGCGGCCAGCGGCGCCTGATAATCCCATCGGGTTTGGCGTACGGCGAGAACGGGTATCCACCTGCAATCCCGCCAAACGCCACGCTGATCTTCGATGTCGAGTTGCTCGAGATATTCCAGTAGAGGCCCGTACGCGCTTGCACGCAGACGAGGAGGCCAGCCCATGATCCGCCTTATGCTCATCATCACGGCCGCGCTGGCCTTCGGTCTCGTTGCCTGCAGCGACAACGGCGACGACGCCATACCAACCGCCACGCCTGACACCTCCGGACCGCCACCAATTGATGTTGACAGTGTGACGACTGCGTCAGGTCTCCAGATCTTCGAGATCGACCCCGGTGAGGGCGAGGAGATCCGTCCGGGCAACGCCGCCGCCGTGCATTACGCCGGCTGGCTGGAGGACGGCACCCAGTTTGATACATCGCTCGACGGCGACGGGACGCCGTTCACGTTCGCGCTCGGCAGAGGACAGGTGATCGATGGCTGGGAGGAGGGCATAATCGGGATGCGGCCGGGTAGCCTGCGCAGGCTGATCATCCCGCCGGAGTTGGCATACGGCGATGAGGGTTTCGGCGATAGCATCCCGCCGGGCGCCACCCTAACGTTCGACATCGAACTGATCGCCCTCGGACGCCAGACGACGCCCGACGCCGCCACGCCGCAAACGACGCCCTAGGCTACAAACCGTGCGGCGAACTAGGAGACGCCGGCCGCCGCCAGGCTCTCGCGCATCTGCTCCTCGACGAGGAAGCCGAGTTGGAAGCTCTGCATCACGCCGTCGCTATCGATGAAGAAGTTATTGGGCAGCCCCACCAGGCGGTACTGGGCCGATACTTCCCCAGCCGAGTCCAAGAGAATCGGGAGCGTGAGGTTCAGCTCTTCCCAGAAGTCTTCCGCCTTCGACGCCGACTCCTCCTGGTTGATCGCAAGCACGACCAGGCCCTCTTCCCCGAATTCGTTAGCTAACAGTTCGATGTCGGGGAGTTCCCGCCGGCAAGGGCCGCACCACGTGGCCCAGAAGTTGAGCCAGACGGCCTGGCCGCGGTAGTCGCTCAGCCGCACCACGTTGCCGTCAGCGTCCGCAAGCTCGAAGTCGGGCGCCAACTCCCCAACGCGCGGGGAGCGGCCGTCCAGCGGGCCCAGCGCGGCGTCTCCACCGCTCGCGCGGTCGAGTAACAACAGCGCACCGACGATAGCGGCGAGTACCGCCAGTCCTAGCACGGTGCGTACTGGCCCGGCGGCGAGCCAGCCTCTGAGCTGGGCGCTTCGGGGTGTGGGTTCGGCCTGCTGCTCCACGTATCTTTTCCTCCGCTGCCATCGTATCATGGGCCCGAGTCACGGCCGGGGGTGATCGGCGTCACGCACAGACGTGAACAATGCTGACATGCTGGTGGCGATGACACACGCGACACGGGCCGAACTCCAGGTATTCGTCGAACCGACGTGCGAGACGTGCCGCCGCGCTATCGAGCTGGCGGAGGGCGTGGACGAAGCCTACCCCCAACTCGCCGTCCGCATCGTCGACATCCGCGAACCGGCGGTCAAGCGGGACGATGTCTTCGCCGTGCCCACGTTTGTCCTGAACGACCGTGTTCTCTCACTGGGCAATCCGCAAGAGAGCATGCTGCGCGAGGAGATCGAGGTGCTGCTGACGTCGCGCGGGTTCGGTACACTGCAGTCATGAGCATCCGCCAGCGATTGTTCCGCACGCCAGGGGGTCAGGCTCCGAGCCATACCAAGCTCAGCGGCAAGGCCGCCTACCTGTCCGACACGGACATCTTCCGCGACCTCGGCGCCAAAGAGTTGGAGGAACTGGACCGAATGACGGCCATGAGCACCTGTCGTAAGGGCAAGGTGTTCTACACGCCGGGTGAAACGGGCGAAGTGCTGTTCATCCTGAAGCGCGGCCGGGTAAACCTCTACCGGATCAATGCAGAGGGCAAGAAGCTGGTTACCGCGACGATTGGCGCCGGGACCGTGTTCGGCGAGATGACGCTTGTTGGACAGGGGATGCACGATACGTTCGCGGAGGCGTCGGAGGAATGCACGCTCTGCGTGATGAGCCGATCCGACGTGGAACACCTGCTGCTGAACAAGCCGCGGGTTGCGCTGCGCTTCATGGAGTTAATGGCCGTCCGTCTCCACGAAGTGGAGACGAGGATGGAGACCGTCGCGTTCAAGAGCGTGCCGACGCGTATCGCCACGTTCCTGCTCCAACTCGCCGACGACGAGACACAGCAGATCGTCGGCGTGTCGCACCAGGATCTGGCCGACATGGTCGGCACCTACCGCGAGACCGTGACCCGCATCCTCAACGAGTTCCGCTCCGAGGGCTACATCGAACTCGGCCGCCTCAACGTCACGATCTTGCAGCCCGACCCGCTTCGCGCCATCGCGGGCGAGTAACTCCCCTTGGCGCACGCCGATTGACATACCACGCACGCCCTGTCAATATGCGGGCACGCCAGTTTCAGGAGGGGGGGCTAACGTTGGCAACTTCAGATTCCGCAGCGACCGGCAAACGCGTAGCGACGCGCGCCGCGATCCTCAACGCCACGAGCGAGCTGATCGCTGAGAAGGGACTGGACGGCTTTACCATCAGCGAGATCGCCAGACACGGCAGGGTGAACCGCGCCCTAATCTACCACTACTTCCACGACCGCGAGAACCTGATCGTCGAGACGATCGGCCACGTCCTGGATCAGTACGAGCGCGTAGAGCTATCCGGCGACGGCAAGTGGATAGAAGGCAACGTCCGCATGTACATCGAGCATCCGGAGTTGGCGCGCGTAATCTACCACATGCTGCTGGAGGGAGACCGCCTGCCAGTGCTCTGGAAGCGGCTGCAGAGTGGCATCGATTCGCTCAAGGCACTGCGCGACGAGCGCGGCGCGTCGGTCGATCCGGAGTTCAGCACGATCATCCTCGCTATGCCGCAGCTTACGTGGGCGTTCGCACGACACGAGTTTGCACGGCTGCTGGGCATCAGTGTCGAGGAGGCCGACGAACGCTTCATCGCCACTCTCCACACTGCGGCCGTCACCGCTTTCACGACGATGTCGGAGCAGTCTCATGAAACCGCGGCGCCCTCTGGAACGTCCACGCCGTAGGCACCCGCCGGCGACGCTGGACGGCCGCCCGCGCCATGGCCTAGGATAGTCTCATGGACGGCCACCATGCGTAAGAACGCGGCGAAGCAGGCCTGGCGCGACGGCGTCGTGACGCTGGGCGGCTGGCTCTCGATCCCGAGCAGCGTCTCCGCGGAGGCGATGGCCCACCAGGGCTTCGACTGGCTCTGCATCGACATGCAGCACGGCGTCATCGATTATCAGGTGGCTGTGACGATGCTGCAGGTGATCGGCACGACTTCCACCACAGCCATCGTCCGCGTACCGTGGAACGAACCAGGCATCATCGGCAAGATGCTGGACGCTGGCGCATACGGCATCATCGTGCCGCTCGTCAACACGCGGGCGGAGGCGGAAGCGGCCCTCGCGGCCTGCCGCTACGCGCCGGACGGAAGAAGGAGCTACGGGCCGACGCGGGCGTCCTTTTACGCGGGCGACAACTACGCGGCGGAAGCGAACGGCGAGATCGCATGCATCCCAATGCTGGAAACGAAGACGGCCGTGGAGAACCTGGACGAGATCCTGAACGTGCCGGGCATCGACGCCGTTTACGTCGGTCCCGCTGACCTCAGCCTGACATTGGGCCTGGCCCCGGCGATGGACCAGGACAACGCCGCGTTCCAGGAGGCCCGCCTCGCGATCGCGGACGGCTGCCGCAGTCGCGGCATCGCTCCCGGCATCCACGCCAGCGCGGCGCTGGCGCCAAAGCACATCGAGGCTGGGTTCCAGATGATTACCATCTCCTCGGACCTCTCGGCGATGGCCGGAGCGGCCGCGCGCGACCTACAGCAGGTGCGCGGCGGCGAGGCGTCCGGGAAGCCGGCCTACGGCTAACGCTCGCGCGCTCCCCTACCCCAGCGCTTCCGGATTGACGACGCAGGGTGGCCGTTCGCCCCGTAGCGCGGCGAGCAGGTTGTCGATAGCTAGCTCGAGCATCGCGCGGCGGGTTTCGACGGTGCCGGAGCCGATGTGCGGCAGTGCGATCACGTTGGGGAGTTGCAGGATCGGCTCGTCCGGCGCCGGCGGCTCGCGCTCGAAAACGTCGAGCGCGGCACCCGCTAACTCCCCGCGCTGCAGCGCGGCAACGAGAGCCGCCTGATCGATCACGCCGCCGCGAGCCGTGTTGATCAGGTAGGCCGTCGGCTTCATCAGCGCCAGCGCCCGCTCCCCGATGAGGGCCGTGGTCGCTTCCGTGAGGTTGACGTGCAGGCTGACGAAGTCGGCCGCCGCCAGCAGTTCGTCCAGGTCCCTGTACGTGCAGAACGCCGCATCGCCCGGCGGGTCGCGCACCGCATCGTGATAGACCACGTCCATACCGAACGCGACGGCCCTCCGCGAAACGGCGCGGCCAATGCGGCCGAGGCCGATAATGCCAAGCGTCTTGCCCGCGACGTCCGTGCCAAGCGCCATCGATGCGCCCGGCTTCCAGCGCTGCTCGCGCAGGAAGCGCTCCGCCTCCGGCAGCCGCCTGGCGAGCGAGAGGAGCAAACCCATCGTCAGGTCCGCCACGGCGTCCGAGAGCACGCCCGGCGTGTTGCAGACGACGACGCCGCGCGCGGTCGCTGCGGCAACGTCGACGTTATCGAAGCCGACGCCGAAGTTCGAGATCACGCGCATCCTGGGTGCGGCGGCCAAGACGGCGGCGTCGATTGGGAGCTGCGCGCTGCCGATGATGCCGTCCGCGGCCGCGACTCCGGCCAGCAGTTCATCCCGGTCCGGGATACCCACACCCTCGAAACTCGTCACCTCACAGACCTCACTAATGCGCGCCAGCGCTTCTTCAGGGCCGCGCAGGCCGATGTAGACGTGGGGTCGTTCATCACTCATGGCTGGCATCGTACCTTATCCGTTGCGTGCGGAGCCTGGCCGCCGATCTGCCACCGCCAACTGGCGGTGCCATGGTAGCTTCGTTAGCATGCCAACGTGACGAACGAACAGCCAACCGCAACGCCTCCGCCCGGCGATGACGCGCCACCGCCCGGCGAGCGAGTCCCGCCGTACGTCGCGCTGATCCGCATCGGCGCGGTGATCGGCATGTCCGTATTCCTGGCGTTTGGGCTGTTCTTCTTCATCGGCGGGCTGTGGATGGCCGGCATAATCAGCACGCTGCTCTCCACGCCGTTCTTCGCCGTGATGCGGCTGGCGGAAAACCTCGCCACTCCTGACGACAGTCCACCTGACAGCCAGCCCCGGTAGCCCTGGCTACCGAAAGCTGTCCTGCGCGCTACGCTTACAGAACAGCCGGATGCTGCGCCTCCAGTGCTAGATCTTGCGCATTCGTAAACAATAACGCGGCCCCAATGAGGCCGCGTCGTTCTCCGTGCGATTGGCGGCTACTGGACCGCGATATCGATGCTCTGGATCTCTGTGTTGGCGACGAGCTGCGCCGCCACATCGAGGCCGGAAACCACCCTGCCGAAGGACGCGAACTCTTCGAACTGGGAGGAATCGTCCAGCGCGATAAAGAACTGGCTGCCGTTGGCCATGCCCAGGCTGCCGGTCTGGATCTCGCCGGTGGCGTCGTCCTCAAGATCGTAGCCGGGCCCGCCATCGCCGACGCAGTGCGTCGTGGCCGTCTCAGCGCTGCAGGCCGGATCGCCCGCCGTTGCTGAGAAGCCCGACGCGACGTGGTGGAACACTAAGCCGTCGTAGAAGTCCTCGTTCGCCAGGTAGACGAAGTTGTTGACAGTGTTGGGCGCTTGTCCTGCGAGGAGTTCGACTTCGATGTCGCCCAGCGCAGTGCGGATCGTTGCGACGTACGTCGCATCGGGATCGATCGAGAACACGGGCTGCGGCAGCGAGATCACGTCGAACTCACTATCGGGTTCCTCCGTGGCATTGGCGTTGTCGTCGGGCAGCACGAAGTTGTCTCCATTGTGGCTCGACGAGCGGAACACGTTACCACCGAATATTGTAGCCGCGCCGCCGACCGCGAGCGCCAGTGCCATGCCGATGAAGATGAACTTCACCATGTTCGCGCCGCTCAGGAATCCGAGCACTCCCGTCGGCTTCACGTCACCGGCGTAGGCGCTACCGGCCTGGTACTTCTTTCGTCTGCGTTTGGATTGTTGGTTTGGCATGGCTCTACTCGACTATAACAAACGGCGGGTTCCCCTGAAAGGAACGCCGATTACAGAGAGCTCTCTGCAGGCCGCACAGAGAGCTGGTTCTATCGTACAAACGTCGCGGAGACGCGGCCGTTACCGGCGGACGCTTGCGAAAGCTGGCGTGGTACCCCCGGCGGGACTCGAACCCACGCTTCCGGCTTCGGAGGCCGGCACTCTATCCAACTGAGCTACGGGGGCAGCCGCTGGCATGGTATCGGCCGCTGTAGTGCGGCGGCAAGCGGCTGCCCGTCCGGCTTCGCCGACCGGGCAGCTTGCGGTAGCCTGCGGCTACTCGGCGGGTATTTCAGCGGCCGCGCAGTGGCGTATTGCGCTCACAGAACAGCTCGTGTTGGAACAGACGCTGCCGCCGGCTAGCGTCGGCTGAACGTACTCGGTTGACATGGACTCGAAGCGATCTTCATACTGGGACGAACTTCCAAGCGCGCAGATTGGCAACATAAGAGCAGCGGCAGGAGCGGCATGGCAACGTACAATCACGCTGAGATCGAGGCGAAGTGGAGCGCGCGCTGGGCGGAGACGGGCATCTACGAAACCGATGTCCGCACCGCGACGCGCCCCTTCTATAACCTGCTGATGTTCCCCTACCCGTCTGCGGAGGGACTTCACATTGGCAACATGTTCGCGTTTACGGGCGTCGACATCTTCGGCCGGCTGAAGGCGATGCAGGGCGAAGACGTCTTCGAACCGATCGGCTTCGATGCGTTCGGCATGCACAGCGAGAACTTCGCGCTGAAGCAGAACGTCCACCCTAGTGAGCTGGTACCGAACAACATCCGCAATTTCCGCCAGCAGCTCAAGTCGATGGGCGGGCGCTTCGCCTGGAGCCACGAGGTCGATACAACCCACCCCACCTACTATCGCTGGACGCAGTGGATCTTCGTGCAGCTCTTCAAGCACGGCCTGGCGGAGAAGCGCCTGGCGCCCGTCACCTGGTGCCCCTCCTGCATGACCGTGCTGGCAGATGAGCAGGTGATCAACGGGGAGTGCGAGCGTTGCAGCACGGAGGTGACCCACCGCGATCTGGAGCAGTGGTTCTTCAAGATCACAGATTTCGCCGACCGGCTGCTCTCCAACTTGGACGAGATCGACTGGACGCCGCTGATCAAGACCGCCCAGCGCAACTGGATCGGCCGCAGCGAAGGCCTGGAGACGGCGTTCCCTGTCGAGAACTCCAGCGAGTCGATCACGTTCTTCACGACGCGGCCGGACACGATCTACGGCGTCACGTTCATGGTGCTGGCCCCGGAACACCCGCTGGTGGACCAGATCGCGACCAGCGAGCAGCGAGAGGTCGTCGTCCAGTACGTAGCCGAGGCAATGAAGAAGACCGCCATTGACCGCCAGTCGATGGAGCGGAGTGGCGTCTTCACGGGGGCGTTTGCGACAAACCCGCTCAACGGCGACCGCGTGCCGATCTGGGTCGGCGACTACGTGCTGAGCACTGTCGGCACCGGCGCGATCATGGCTGTCCCCGCCCACGATACGCGCGACTTCGATTTCGCAAAGCGCTTCGACCTACCGATTCGCGTCGTCGTCGCTCCGCCGGACTGGCACGGCGCAGCTCTGGAAGACGCCTATACCGAGAGCGGCACAGTCGTCAACTCCGGTGAGTTCGACGGCATGGAGAACGAAGCCGCCGCAGCGGCCGTGATCGAGAAGCTGGAGAAGGATGGCGCCGGCAGCCGCCAGGTGCGTTTCCGCCTACGCGACTGGCTGATCTCACGACAACGCTACTGGGGCACACCGATTCCCATCATCCACTGCAAAACCTGTGGCCCAATTGCCGTGCCAGAGAGCGACCTGCCGGTTGAACTGCCGTACGTCGAGGATTTCCGCCCGACAGGGACGGATCAGTCGCCGCTCGCGTCCCTGCCGGAGTTCGTCAACGTCGACTGCCCCGAATGCGGAAAGCCGGCCCGCCGCGAGACAGATGTCTGCGACAACTTCCTGGACTCCGCCTGGTACTTCTTCCGCTACCCTTCGACGGGCAACGATGAGGCGCCTTTTGAACCGGAGCTGACGAAGCGCTGGCTGCCGGTGCATAACTACATCGGCGGCAAGGAGCATGCGGTGCTCCATCTGCTCTACACGCGATTCATCACGATGGCCCTGCACGAGATGGGCTTCATCGACTTCGAAGAGCCGTTCCGCAAGTTCCGCGCCCACGGGCTGCTGATCCTAGAAGGCGCCAAGATGAGTAAGTCGCGGGGCAACGTCGTCAACCCGGATACGTACATCGCTTCCCACGGCGCGGACACGCTGCGGACCTACCTCATGTTCTCCGGCCGCTACGAGGAAGGCGGGGACTTTTCGGACTCCGGCATCGAGGGCGTCGCGCGGTTCCTCCAGCGCGTGCGGGATGTCTGCGAACGGTTCGTTGCGCAAGCCGGCGACGGCGAGCCGATGTCGCAGGAGGCGCAGCAGACGATGCACCGCGCGATCAAGAAGGTCGGTGCCGACATCGAGGAGTTGAAGTTCAACACCGCCATCGCAGCGCTGATGGAGTACAGTCACGAGCTCCAGAAGCGGCCGTCGTTGAACAAGGACGAGGTGTCGATCTTCCTCAAACTGTTGGCGCCATTCGCGCCGTTCGTGACGGAGGAGCTCTGGGAGCAGATCGGACAGCCGTACTCCATCCACAACAGCGCCTGGCCCATAGCGGATGAAACGCTCGCCAAGCTGCAGGAGGTCTCGATCGCCGTCCAGATCGACGGCCGCACGCGAGATGTCATCGAGATCGAGGCCGGTAGCGGTGAAGACGCTGCAGTCGCGGCGGCGAAGGCTTCGAAGAAGGTGCAGCGCCACCTGGAAGATGGCGCGATTGTGAAGACGATCTACGTGCCTGACAGGATGGTCAACTTCGTCACGTCAGGCAAGAAGTAGCCGCAAGTGCCACGCACCTGCCCTAGGCAACGCAGAGCGACACGGTGACGTCCTTCTCCGTGAATGAGGAGTGGCGGTTGTCGAAGTCGAATCTATAATTGCCGCGAACCGTCCCGACAACCTCAAACTCAAGCTCGTGGGCACGATCGGTCTCGAACTGGACGACGCGGTTGGTCGGCGACCAGATGCTGAAGCCGATGTCCTGGCTATCGTTACCGGAGACGCTGAACGTACCCGAGATCGTCTTGCCCTTCGGCACGTTGTAGAGCCACTGGCCCAGCGACCGTGCCTTAACAGAGAAGCCGATGTCTCCGCACTGTTGGCCGCCAGCCGTCGCCGCCAGCTCTGGCGCTCCGCCCAAGGTGACCGTCGCCGTTCCCAACTGACGATACATCAAGTAGCCCACGGACGCGCCCGCCGCCAGGATGGCGAACAGCGTAATCACGATCAGCTTCTGCACAGCGCGCTCCCTTACGCGTACTCCCTACGAGTACGCAAGCTCCGTAGGTGTATCCCCTACGTATGTTCGGCAAGGCAGCGGGCATGCTTGAGGTTACGTCATGTTATGGCAAGTAGTCGAGCGGGTTGCGCCGCACCCCTCCCGCGATCAACTCGAAGTGGAGGTGCGTTCCGGTGCTGTATCCCGTGGAGCCGACGACACCCAGCGGCTCACCCTGGTGGACGCTCTGGCCGCTGGAGACGGCGAGCTGGCTTAAGTGCCCGTAGAGCGTCGTCATGCCAGACGGCGCGACGAGGATTACGTAGCGCCCGTACGAGCAACACGGGTCGCCCCCGGCAAACAGGACCACACCATCGTGCGCGGCCAACACGGGCGTACCGGGAGCCATCGTTTGGTCGACATCGATGCCGAGCGGGTGTGCGGCAGAGAAGTACGACGAGATCGGCCCGACCACGGGCCAGACCAGGTCGTTGGTGGCGCCCGCTTCGAGGTCGAGGACCGAGTTGGGGTAACCATAGGTGGCAGCAAACGAGAGCACCTGGGCTACGTACGGCCAGGAGTGATTATACGTGTAGATTCCTTGCCGCACGTCGACGTCCGCTCCGGCGTCCAGCAGAAAGCGGCCCATGGCCGGGATCGCGTCGCGGAAGTCGTAGGGGTCGCCACCCTCGCCGAAGGTCTCCCAGCTAGACGGCAGGAACTGGCCGTAGCCGATGGCGCCCGCCCAGCTCGTCGACATGTTGCGGCCGAGGTCGCTCTCAACCTTGGCTATCGCCGCGAAAAGCTGCCACGGCAGACCAGTCTCCTGACTGACCTGGAGCATGACAGCGAGCTGATCGACAGGAATATCGAGTCCGCCCGAACCAAGCGCCGATACGGTGATGCTGCCCGGCCGCAGGCTGAGGACGGGCCAGACGCGCGCGTTCGTCGAGAGGTCGCCGCGACCGCTACCTCCAACAGAAGAGCCAGGCCCCACGGCCAACGCACCTTCCGGCACCGCATAGTGCAGGACCACCGTCGGTGTGGGCGGACCACCGTCGCCGTCGCCGCCGAGGACAGCGTCTGCCGCGTCGCCGTCGTCGTCCGCGCCACCGGCGTCCGTGCGCACATCGCCGGACGCGGCGTCATCGCCCTCCACTGGCGCAACCTCCGACGCCGGCGCACCGATATAGCCCACGAAGTCCGACCTCGCGGCGTAGGCCGAGACGGCTACGGCGGCGAGTCCTATCAAGAGGGTCGCTGCGATGATGGCGCGCGTGAAAAGAGACATGAGATCGATTATCGCCTGAGCCGTTGCCGACCTAGGCCGCGACGTCCTCGTCTTCCGCGGACGTGGCGGGCAGCATGGCGCGGATCTCACGCAGCTGTTCGGCGAGTTCGTTTATCGGCACGTCTTCGATGCCTTCCGTCAGGCTGGTCAGTTCTGTAGACACAACGCCTACCTCGAACGCGGAGAGCGGGTCGTCGTCAGCGGCTTCTTCGACCGGCGGCTCGTTGGCCAACTCGTCGGCCTCAGCTAGAGGACTCTCGGGCTCCGCAGCCTCGTCCGCCAGTTCCGCGTCAAGAGCGTCAGCTTCCGGTGCCAGACTCGGCTCAACTTCGCTAGATGCCGATTCCGCATCGATTGCCCGGGGCAGCGCGCTCTGCTGGGTCCGCAGGTCCGGCTTGGCGCTGGCCGTGCCTGGCTCGGCCGCAGCGCCCGTGGGCATCAGCAACCCCTCATCTTCGCTAACGTCGGCCAGCGACGCGTCTGCGCCATCCTCCGAACCCTCATCGTTGCCTTTCTTGAACCGTGATAACAGTCGCATGCTACGGGCCTCCTGACGGGATCGTGGACGCGCCGGGCGCGACCGGATTAGTGGCGATGCTGTCGAAGATAGAGCCGACGAGTGATGGAATGATGAGGAACGCCACGCCGGAGATCATCATCATCACTGCCGCATAAAGGCAGAGCTTCATCCGATGACCGCCGACGGCTGCGTACGGCGCGAAGCTGTTGGCGGCCGTCAGCATCAGCGCGACCGTCGCAACGAACACAGGAATGAACTCCAGCGATGAGAACTGAAATAGCAGCACATCGCCCACGCCGGCTTCGGTAGTGATGCCGCCTTCCAGGCTCTCCTGCTGGGCCTTGCCGATCTCTCCGCCAAAGACCTGCACGACCTCCGTGATGAACAACAGGATGCCCATCAGAACGGCGTGCATCGGCACTGCCACGAAACTGAACGTCGTCGCGACCATCTTCCTGTCCGCGCGCAGAAGCCAAATCTTCATCGCAAACTCCGAGGCGAGCGTCGAGACTTTTTCGGTATCGCCGCCGACGCGGACTCCGTCCCAAAACACACGCACGCAACGAACGACGAGGTCACTGCCGGTCTCAGACGCAAGGCGCAACCAACACAAGTCTGGCGAGATGCCGTTCTTCAGCCGCACGTAGAGCCTGTGCACGTCCGGTTCCAGTGACCCGAGCGAACGGCGATTGAGGCGGCTTAGACCGTCGGTTGCCGTAATACCCGCCGATGACATCACGCCACCCAGTCCGCGTATGAACGCGGAGATGTCACGGTCGTAGCCATCGATTCTCCAATCGTCCATTATCGCCAGTACGCCGACCGGGGCGATGAAGACGGCTCCGGCTAGCAGCGCATACGGCATGCCCAACATCCGGCCCGCGCCACAGCCCGCGATGACGGCGGCCGGGATCAAGAACTTCGCGGTCCGATCAATGCGGCGCTGTTCTTTCGATTTCTGCTTGAGGCTGTGAGTTTTCACTTCGACAGGCGCTACCGTGTAGATCAGCCAGCCGCCGACAAAGGTGACGCAGATCATCAGCCCCGTAAGGCCGACGATCGTAATCGGGCTAAACGGGTAGATCATCATCGACACCAGCGAGATGACGACGACGAGCGTTGCGGAGACCATCAGCGCGACGTAGGCATCCGACCACTTCTGGAGCGATTCGATTTTGCGGCCGTACTCCTTGCCAAACATCTCGCGTTGGAGAGCCGACTCTCGCATCAGAAAGGCCTCTTCCTTCTCCCCGGAGGAGAGGGACGTGGCGAAGTGGAGGAGCAGGTTGCGCACGCTATCGACCTTGATCCGGTCTGCGACTACTTCGCAGGCGCGCGAGTAGTCGTAGTTCAGCCGCTGCGCGACGAGATGCACTTGGCGGAAGAACTTCGAAGTGCTGTACGAAAGGCTGGACGTGCCTTCGAAGAGCGACGTCCGGCTCATGCCCGACGTCGACACCGCCGACATGTGCGTGAGCTGCGTCAGCAGGTCGTAGTCGAGCGGTTCGCGGCTGAGCAGCCGGTCGAGGTCGATCCTGCGAGAGAGCCCCGACTCGCTGGCGACCACCTGCTCTACTACGTCAGACGAGTCCTTGTCGTTGGGCTTTACTGAAGACTTGGTAGAGGTCATAGAAGTTCGTGACGTCCTGTTCCTTCAGGCGTTCAAACAACGCCGCTCTGCGCTCCAGTTCCTGGTAGATCATGCGCTTGTTCTCGGGCGAAAGGCCACGCTTCGGGGCCAATTGGTTCTCCAGCAGGTAGCTGTTCATGTTTCCCGTGAACTCGTGGACGTCCGTCGCGGAGTTCCAGCGGAACGACTCGACGAACGCAAAGGAATCGCTCGCCTTGTCGTACGCGACGAGCTCGTTGACGCTGATGATGCGGCGGCCGGGCTTGCCATTGGGCAGGCGCACGGCGCTGCAGATGATTGCCAGGTTGAGGTTATCGACGTAGACTTTCGGCACGTTGATCGGGCTACCGGTGAGACGCTGGATCAGTTTCTCCACAGTCGATGCGTGGAACGTCGCCATCACAGGGTGGCCCGTCTGCATCGCCTGGAACGCGATCGCCCCCTCCTCACCACGGATCTCACCGATAACGATTAGGTTGGGACGCTGACGAAGAGCGGCCTTCAGCAACCCGAACATCGTGACCCCGCCGTCTCCTTCCGACAACGACCCGCGGACGACCTCCCGAATCCAGTTCGGGTGGGGCACCTGGAACTCCGGCGTGTCCTCGATACTGACGATCTTGGCGTCCGGCGGCACAAAAGCGGCCAGGGCGTTCAGCAGCGTCGTCTTGCCGGACGCGGTTTCGCCGGAGACAAAGGCGTTCATGCCCGCGCCGATCATCATCGTCAGATAGGCCGCCATCGTGTAGTCCATAGCGCCGAAATTGATCAGCTCTATCAGGCTGATGGGCGTCTCCTGAAACTTTCGAATGGTGAAGTTGCTGCCGGATCTTGAGACGTCCGACCCAAAGACGATGTTGATTCGAGAGCCGTCCAGCAGCGTCGCGTCGACGATCGGGTTGCGGTACGTCACCGGCTTACCGATCCGTTCCGCCAGGCGGAGGACGAATTCGTCCAGCTCGTCGTGCGTCTCCCACGTGATGTTGCTCTTGAGGCCATCGAAGATCTTGTGCTCGATGAAAACCGAACCGAGGCCGCTACAGCTAATGTCCTCAATGTTGGGGTCACGCAGAAGGGGCTCCAGCGCGCCCATGTGGAGCTTGTCGCGGATCAACACGTACTTCAGGGCCGCCATCTCTGCACTGGTGACCTTGATTGGGCCGGCCGAGTCTGCCCCGGAGCCCTTCTTCATGAATCCGAGCAGGCCCCCGCCACCGTCCCGCTTCTTGCCGTCACCGTCTGTGACGGCGCAGTTCTCATCAACGGCGCGCAACAGGACCTCCGCTTTCTGCTCGTCCGTCTCCGCCGCCGAGAGCTCTTCGACGTAATCGAGGAGGCGCTGATCCATCGCCTCGAGGATCGCGTGTAGGTTCTCGAGCATCGCCGGCTCGATCGAGATGTAGAAGTCGCGGGAGTCTTCGGGATCCGGGCAGATGTGGACGAAGAGTTCTTCGTTGACGCGGTAGATTAGGTTCTTGTTCTCTAAGTCTGCCAGTTTGCGGCTCGCCTCTGGAAAGTACTCGGGAACTCCCACGTCCTTGATCGGCACCTGGTGCAGGTAGTGCATCAGGTGCGGGGCGTTCTCCGCCTGTTGCTGAAGCTCGTCCGGAAGCAGGCTCTTAACCGAGCAGTTGGACCCGCCACAGTCCTCGGTGCCGGATTCCGGATCGACGGCAAACGGTAGCGCCATGACGCCCTAACGCTCCCCTACGCCTTGGCCCGCGTAATCGGCACGATGCGCATACCCAGGTTGGGCTCCACGTCAAAGCTGATCACGTTACCCGTGCTCTTCACGGCGCCGCGGATCTTAGAGACCTCCAGCGCCTTCACCAACTGGTCTCCCACCTCCTCGACCCGCAGCCGCATGTGAGCGTCACAGATGGAGCGCAGGCGTATGAACATCTGCTCGCTGAAGACGTGGGAGTGCATGGTGAATATCAGCGTCTTGCCGAGATCGCAGAACTCCTTACAGAGCGTAAAGAACGTCAGCGTGTCCTGGTCCTGAACGTGCGACACGAATGTCGTCAGCGAATCGACGATGACGATGTCGAAGCGATCGGCATGCTGCGCGATGTGCGCGCGCAGCGTCTGGAACACCTGCTGCGAATGTATTTCGTCGAAGGCCTGCGGCACCGGGTAGATGCTCATCTTGCCCAGCAGGAAGTAGTCCTCGACGCCGAGGCCGAGGTCCTCCATCTGGTTGAGCAGGCTGCGCGTCGTGTTCTCCGTTGTATAGAAGAGCACGCGCAGGCCGTCGCGCAGTCCGCCCCACGTCAACTGCTGGACGAGCACGCTCTTGCCGGCATCCGACTGGCCCTCGATCAGGCTGAGGGACCCTTCAGGGATTCCGCCCGCCATCTTCTTGTCCAGCTCGATGTTACCCGTGCTGATGAGCCGCTTTGCCTTGCGGTCCGGCGCGAAACTTGCAGCCATATTTGCCTCTCTAGATGCTGAAGAACGATGCCGCTGAGATGCCGAGCTCGGTCGTGACCTGCAGCCAGTGACTGCCGGCTCCGGCCGCGGGGCCGAGCTTGGCGCGGATGGTCATGCTTTCGCCGGCGTTGAGCACACGTGGATCGATCACGTCGTTGTCGATCGAGAGGACGCGCCAGCTGTTATCCGGCTGCGGCGATGTCACGGTAGTGAAGTCCAGGTACGTGTTGTAGGTGGTGCTGGCAGCCGTGTACTGAATCAGCATGTCTACCTTCGAAAAGTCGACGACAGCGGTCGCTCCGTCGTTGCGAACGACGACATCGATATCGGCGCCGCTGACGTTTATCGACGTGATCGAAATATCGCTGCGCACGCGCTCGACGCTCAGCTCCTCGGCGTCCTGCCAGGAGTCGCTCAGCGTGCGGAACGAGCTGAACCCGCTGCGCCCCAGCATCAGCGAGGCGATGACGAGGATGGTTACAGCCAGGAGCGCGGGCAGGACGCTATCCACAGATCCCCTCCATCACAGCGTGAAGAACTTGGAGTCCTCGACGCCGTTGGCGGCGACGACCTTCAGGTAGTAGGTATTGCCCGTCGCAAGCGCCGTCGTAACGTAAATGGTGATATGCAACGTGGCGGTGGGGTTCCACTCGGTATCGTTCTCCAGCGTGTACTCCCAACACGGCGCCGTGCAGCTCGCGCCGCCGTACGGGATACGCTGGAAGTCCGTCTCCGGCCCGAAGAAGACGTCCGACTGCGTGATGGCGCTGATGCGCGTGGCGCCCGTGTTCTTCACCCAGGCATCGGCCTGCGTCGCGGTATCCTGGCCGATGGCATGAATGATCTCCACGCGGCTGCTGAGCCGATCGTCCGCGACCTCTGCCGACGACACGAGCGCCGTGCCGGCTCGGCTGATGGCCGGCATCAGCGCCGTAATCACGGAACCGATGGCAACGATGGCTGCCACGGTGAGCAGGATGGTGGCGATGGACTTCTCGATGTCAGTCTCTCCTTAGGGCCGGGACCGGGCTACCGCACGCGGCGCAGGCGGGCTCCCCGCCTGCGTGGCAGCCTGATCACGCGCTCTCCATGCACGATTGCGTCCAACTGACGCAGTACGACAAGACACTCATTTACGCTCACCGGCACGTCGTCGCCGGGATCGTCGTCGCCGGAGTTGTCCAGTTCGGCCAGGAACTCCCGGGCCTCATCGGGTAGCAGCTCCGCGAACGCTGCCAGCTTGAGAACGAAGCGGTACCTGCGGGGGCCGAGGGTCGCCAGCGCCTCCTCCGCCCAAACGGCCAGTCCAGCGACAGACGCAAGCGTCCACGTCTGCTGATCATTACGTTCCGGCTGTCGCGCGCGTGCCGGCTGTCGTTGTCCGGCCGGACGTTCCGTCGTAGCGGGCGCGTCCTCGTACTCGTCTACTGCGGCGTCTTCGCCGATTTCAGCAGCCAGTTCCGCTGTCTCGTCTGCATCCAGCTCCTGCGACGCGACGGGCCGTGAGGCGCCGGCCGGCGATGACTGCTGGCCGGGAGCCCCCGGGTAGCGGATGATGTTGGTCACGGCCGGCGCTGGTGGCTGCATGGGCGCGGCCGTCGACGGCATCGGCGCTGGCGGCTGTACCGGTGCGGCCGGCGGCGGCATCAGCGTTGGCTGCTGGACCGGCGGGCCCTGCGGCGCTGGCGCGAGCGACGGCATCGCGGGCGCGACGCCGCCCGCCTGCGCGGCCATGGGCTGTGCGGCGGGCGCCCCGCCAAACGTAGGTATTGCAATAGACTCGACGCTCGGTATTTCTAGAACGCGCTTGGGCCTGGCCGGTTCTTCGTCTGGCTCTGCGAACTGCGTGGGCCGGGAAGACGTTGGAATGGTGGTATCGGCGGAGAAGGGGTTGTCCTGGGACAACACGGCGGTACGGATCTCCTTCAGGACAGCCTTAATCTCGCCCTTAAGGAGCTTAACCTCATCCTGGAGCGTCGCTACCTGACTGTTCAGTTCCATGACATCCGTGCCTTTCTCCGCGAGACGCTTGTACCATGTTGCGCATCCCGCGCCGGTTCAGCGTTGCGCGCTAGTGAAGCTGCATGACGGCCCTTAGCTCCGTCGGTAGCTGGCGCGTGATATCTAACGTGGCTCCCACAGGCGTCTGAATCTCGAACGTGAACCGTTCGTTCGGGTCCAACGTCGGCACCGGTGTAATCGCCCCGCCGTCAACATCAACGGTTATCAGCATTAGCTCGCCCGGTTCCAGCAGCGTGTCGGTATCGCCTACGATCGTCGTCACGGCATAGGTGACATCGTTGTCCACGACGTTGTCGTCGCGATAGGCCACTACGGTACGGTTGTTGACGCCCGCCGGGTTCAGCGGTACGGACTCACCTCCCGCGGTGGTCGCCACGGTGAGCTGGATATCATCCACCACAAGCGTGGCTCCCGTAGCGGTGACGACGACGCCACCGCGTATCTCCATCGTGCCTCGTGCTTTCTCCAGGCCTGCGAACACGGTTTCCTTCCCTCGTTCCGCGCTAAAGACT
The DNA here is from genome assembly GCA_029262675.1 of Chloroflexota bacterium. Taxonomy (GTDB): domain Bacteria; phylum Chloroflexota; class Dehalococcoidia; order DSTF01; family RBG-16-68-14; genus JADFKB01. Next base: position 152,770 of record JAJCYW010000021.1, read on the forward strand.
CCGGTGGTCAACACCACGAAGGCGAAGATCGTGGCGACTACAACGAACGCGATAAGGATGATCGCTGTTTCCAGTCCCGTGATTCCTCGTTCCCCGTTCGTCGCTCGTGTCAGTAGCTTGCTTACTCTGTTCATATTCCGACCTTCCGTCTACGGGTATTCCCCTAGGGGAAGTGTCGGCAGCTACTAGGGACTTCAAGAGGGTGTAGCCATTTTCGCGTTTGTCAACCGGCACCCTCGCTCGCTTCATTTGGTTCCAACCCATTCTCTTGCTGCGGTTGTGGGCGGGCGCCTGTTTCGGCGCCCGCCCATCCTGGTTTCGATTCTTGTGCACTTGCTCTGCGCTAGTGCAACTGCATCACAGTCCGCAGCTCCGCCGGAAGCGTACGGGTGATGTCCATGGTTGCGCCGACTGGCGTCTGGATCTCGACCGTGAACTTCTCGTTCGGGTCCAGCGTCGGGGCCGGCGAAACTCCCGTGGCGACGTCGATGGCGATCACCTTGAGCTCACCTGGCTCCAGGAGCGTGTCGGTGTCACCGACGACGGTTGTCACCGTGTAGGTCACGTCGTTGTCCACGATGTTGTCGTCGCGGTAGGCGATGACCGTCCGATTGTTGGTGCCCGACGGGTTAATCGGCACCGGCTCACCACCGGCGCTGTTGGCGACGGCGAACTGAATGTCATCGACTGCCAGCGTGGTGCCGACGGCCGTGACGACCACGCCACCGCGAAGCTCCATGCTGCCTCGCGCCTTCTCCAGGCCCGCGAACACCGTCTCCTTACCTCGCTCTGCGCTGAAGACACCAGTCGTCAGCACGACGAAGGCGAAGATGGTCGCTACGACCACGAAGGCGATGAGGATGATGGCCGTTTCCAGGCCGGTGATGCCCTGCTCACTGCGAGCGGAGCGGTCAAGAAGCATCTTCATCTTCTTCACTACAAACCTCCTCTGTTGGCCGTAGTAGACGCTAGCGAGGAGCATTCTGCTCACTGCCCAACGCCTTTCTGGCCGTTGCTACCTTTCTTGCCCTCATCGGCATCTGTGCCGTTAGAGCGTGTCCACCGCGCGGTGCTTCCCGATCCCCTGGGGCGTCCTGCCCTGGGTGTAGGGTCTGCATCAGCATCGCCTACGGGCTGCAAGGAGAAGAGTAGGGATTCCCAAGAACATCGGCTGCAGGGTCACCTAATGCCGTTCCCTACGCCGTTACTCGTCTTTGCTCGGGGCGGCTTCGGAAACAGAGATCAACTGTGTGACGAAAAGGTCTAGCGTGATGACAGAACCTTCGTCTGCTGGAGAAACGTCCAAGATGCCCCAGTGCGTCATGAACCCAAACGATGTGAAGCGGCCCAGCCGTATGCCATAGGAATCGCCTTCGGACTCGGCAAGCATCAATTCCCAGGGTTCAGTCGTCAGGAGCTCCTCGTAGAGCGGCGAAATCGCCGCGACAGGCTCCGTGCTCGTCCATTCGATGTGGTACGGCAGCGGATCGCCTTCGCCAGCGTCTCGTAGCCTGCTGCCTTGCGGCAACGGGAAGTCGTCCGGAACCACCTTTAGCACCTCTGAGGGCCCGAACGGATCGTAGGTCTGCGTGAAGGGTGGCGCGTGACCGAGATAGGCCGACGTGAAGAATGAAGCTGAAATGACTACGGCGGCCAGTGCGAACGCGGCCAGCGGTCGCAAGCGGACGGGCGTCGCCGAACGTTCTGCATTGGCGTCAGCGGACAGCGTAGGTCCACCGACTGCCGGCGCCTCAAGCGCTGCTGCCGCCTCGGGCGCGGCCGCACCTTCTTCACGCCCATTCCGGTTGACAGCCAGCGCCAGCAGGCCCACGACGGCCAGCACCAACGGCGTTATCCAGTAGATGCCGTTCGTGGGCGAGATGAAGCTGGCAGGCAGCACGGAGATGCTGCCGTCCGCCTCGACGACGCCAACCTGGACATCGACCGCAGGGAACGGCGTGGCGTGCTGGCTGGCAAGCATTGCAGCGTAGAAACCGATGAGGATGACGGGGATCAGGATGCTCCACTTTAGGTCGGTGCGCAGCAGCAACACCGCTGCGACGGCCAGTATCCCCCAGTCGTAGAAGTTCGCGTACGGCGTGACGATCAGCATGCCGAGAGCTGCGGCCGCCATCGCGACCGACCGCACGCCCTGCGCCCAGGCGACGACGACGACGCCGAGGCTGAGGAACGAGAGAACCAAGGCCAGCATCGGGATCGGCTCGATGCCGCTGCTAATCAGAAAGCCCTGCCAGGCGTACTGCCACGACTGTTGGTACGGGAGGAGGTTGTCTCTCGCGTCGGCGCTGAGGTCGAAGAAGCTGGATATGTACGGGCCGACGTTGCTAAAGCCGACGGCGGCAAACCCGGCGACTTCCAACACGAGCGTTCCGGCCACCATCGCGGCGAGCGCTCGGCCGTTGCGGGTCCAGAGTAGGTAGAGCCCCGGAACGGCCGCATACTGCGGCTTCAGCACCAATACAGCGAAGCAGAGTCCGGCCAGAATCGGATGCCGCTTCAGCAGCAAGAACCCGCCAAGCGCGGACAATGCCAGCATTGATGTCATATGACCTAACCGAAGCGCCCAATGCATCTGCGGCAGGCTGATGATACCCAGCGCCACCGCCAGCTTCCCTTCAATTGAATTCACATTGCGCTGGGCGATGAATGCAATCGCCAAGACAGCTAACATCCCGAGGCCGACGTAGACGCGATAAGCGTTGTGAACATGCATCCACGACAGTGGATGCATGACGAGCGAGAGGCCCGGACTGTAGAGTCCGTTGATGTTCAGGTTAGCCGCATCATCATAGAAGTTGGCGAAATCGCCCATTCGGTCGGCCGTCCACCACATCTCGAGCGTCTCCGGAAGGACGGCGGCCAGTACCGCAAGTTCGACTCCGACGATGACGAGCAGGGACAGTGATGCGAGAGCGGCCAGCCGTGCGGGCCGGATCGCGCCCGGTCGCCAGCGCACGACGGTATCCAGAGCGAGCGTTGTCACTGGTCGAACCTCCTCGGTGGCGTCGGGCCGGCCGCGGCCGTCGACTAGTTCATTGTTGCCGGATGCACGCAAGCGTGGCAGTAGGGCCGCCCCCAATCTGTATCCAACGCGTCCCTGAGTCCGTGGCTCCGTAACCGGCTCATCTGGCAGCGCTCAATAGCCGATACTCGACCAGCAGGTGATCCGCGTCTCAGTTATCAAAGAAGGGTTAGGACTATAATGGTGAGCACGGCGCAGAAACCAACCATGAGCTACGACGAAGCAATCCAGCTCTTCGAGCTGGCCGCGGACGACCTCGAACTGGAAGAGGAACTGCGGCTGCTGCTCCGCATGCCGCACCGCGAGCTGCACGTTGAAGTCCCGATCCGCATGGACGATGGATCCGTCAACGTCTACCCGGGATATCGCGTCCAGCACAACGGCGCGCGCGGCCCGTACAAGGGCGGCGTGCGCTTTCACCCGGAGGCCGACCTGGACGAGGTGCGGACGCTGGCATCGCTGATGACGTGGAAGTGCGCGCTGATGGACTTGCCATTCGGCGGGGCCAAGGGCGGCGTGCAGTGCGACCCAACGACGATGAGCACGAATGAGTTGAAGAACGTCACGCGGCGCTACACCCAGAACATCGCGCACATCATCGGCATCAACCGCGACATTCCCGCGCCAGACATGGGCACCAACGCGCACACCATGGCCTGGATGATGGACGCCTACGGCCAGATAGAGGGGCACACGCCTGGGATCGTCACTGGCAAGCCGGTGGCGCTGGGCGGATCGGTTGGCCGCGAATCGGCGACGGGGCGCGGCGTCGTCTTCGTCCTGCAGGCGCTCTGCCGCGACCTTGGCCGCGAACCGGAGGAAGTCAGCATCGCGGTCCAGGGCTACGGCAACGTCGGCTCGTGGACGGCAACGCTGGCGGCGGAGGCCGGCTTCAAGGTCGTCGGCATTACGGACGTGACGTGCGGCGTGTACGCGGAGAACGGACTGGACATCCACTCCCTGCGGGACCACCTGGACCAGGGCGGCATGCTTTCCGACTTCCAGGAAGGCGTGGAGTTGACCAACGCCGATCTGCTGACCTTGGATTGCGATGTCCTGATCCCCGCCGCCATAGGCGGCGTGATCACCGACGACAACTGCGACGCCGTGCGCGCCGACATCATCCTCGAAGCGGCCAACCGCCCGATTACGGGGCAAGCCGACGAAAGTCTGCGCGAGCGCGGCACGATCATCGTTCCAGACATCCTTGCCAACGCTGGAGGCGTGATCGTCTCCTACTTCGAGTGGACGCAGAACATCCAGCAGTTCCGCTGGGATGAGAAGCGCGTCACTCACGAACTGGCCCGCATCATCGAAGGCGCCTACGAAGCCGTCAGCGCCCTGGCAAGAGAGAAGCGCTGCCCCATGCGGCGCTCGGCGTACCTGATAGCGGTAGAGAAGGTGGCGGAAGCCATCCGCCTGAGGGGATTCGTCTAGAGGCAGGGATCAGGCCGCGGGCCTATTCCGAGCGGGCGCCACAACGCCGCCGGTCTAAGGCCTCGGATGGTGGCCGCGAATACGCCGTAGGCGTATGCCAAGCCATCGCCGAAGGCATGCGCCCAGCATACGCCTACGGCGTATGCCAAGCCATCGCCGAAGGCGATGGCCCTAGGCCTGCGGTTTGAGCGAACGCAACCGGCGTTCGACGTCGACGACGAGGTCATCGATGTCACGTTGTGGTCCTTCCGCCTCTGGATACCAGACCGTTACCACAGCCAGCACTGACCCGACTGTGAATGTGGTGCTATCGGAGTAGAGCAGCACCTCGCCGTCGAACGAACGCACGAGCCGTGAGCGGATCGCTCCCGGCAGGGGATCGTCGCTCGACGAGAAGTAGGTGCCGGAGTCGCCGGCCAGCGGATCCGGTATCAGCAGCGCGTCCTCCCTCACCAGCAGCCTGCTGAGGGGCGTCAGCGCGGCGTCGTCCTGAATAGCCTGAGGAATCGCGGCGGGGTCCTCTGTCTCGATGAACATTGTCGCTGCGCCGTGCAGGCCGGATTCCGTCTCAAAGACGCGCAGTATCAGGCGTGCGTCAGAATTGGCTGTCAGCAGGGCCGGCAGTGTATCCCAGAGCGCATCCCCCTGCGACTCCTCGATATCGGCGGGCTGCCAGTCGCGCGGCACGTCGCGAGACGAGAGCGCCGCGCTCTCCAGCGTCGGCTGGCCGTCACTCGAGCAAGCGACGGCGAACAGCGCGATGACCGCGAGGAACGCTGCCGTCGTGACCGTGAGCCTGAGACCGCGAGTTCGTTTCACCAACACTCTCCACCATTCCCAACGGCCCCCGCCACTTGGGCGTTACGCGGCGCGCGGACGTCATGCGGCGCGGCCGGCGCGACCGCCCCGCTCGGCCCGCAGCGCGCAGAGCGCACCGCGTGCTTGACTAGTCGACACGAAAGCGGATAGCCTTGGCCAACGAGGTACGATAAATGCGCGAACTGGCCCAGCTTCTCAAGGGAAACACAGACGTCCTCATCCTCTCGCTGCTCGAGTCGGAGCCGATGTACGGCTACCAAGTCATCAAAGAGTTGGAGCAGCGGAGCGACGGGTTCTTTCAGCTCGGCGAGGGTACGCTCTACCCTGCCCTCCACAGGCTGGAGCGCGCGAAGCTTGTACGGGGGCGTTGGCGGAAGCTGGACGGCGGTCAGGAGCGCCGCTACTACTCGCTGACGCAGGAGGGCGAGAACCGGTTGCAGGAACAGACGAACGCCTGGGCGCGCTTCGCTTCAGCCGTGAACCTGATTATCAAGCCTGCATAGCGGCGGATGTTGCCCCGTGGCCGCTGACCTCAAGAGCTACATCCAACGTTTGCGCGCGCGCCTCGACCTCGACGCGGCCGTGGCGGACGACATCGTCCGCGAGATGGAGACGCACATCGAAGACCGGCTGGCGGAACTGCAGCGCGGCGGCATCGACAGCGACCATGCGCAGCGCTCGCTCAGCGAACGCCTGGGCAGGCCGACGGCGCTGGCACGAGAGTTCCAGCAGGCCTACGCCTCCGCCACGTGGAACGATGCGCTGACAGCGGCAGCGGCGTTTCTCTTCGTCGCCGCGCTCTATGCGACGCACCTCTGGAACCATCCCGCCGCCGTCTCCGGCGTCGCCGTCGTCGTCGTCGCCGCTACGCTCTACGGCCTGTGGCGAAGGCGGCCGCCGTGGTTCTACGCCTGGGCGGGGCTGGCGTTCACTCTGCTCTCATTTTGCGGCTACTTTGCGTTTGCACTGCTGCAACGCGCCTCGCAACCGATTGCCGACGGACAATTCGAGCCGCTGGCGATGCTGGGCGTCGGCGGAACACTGCTCTACGTGCCTCTGGCGCTCATCATCGCCGCGTCCTGCGTCCGCGCCGGCAGCCGCCGCGACTGGCTGGATGCATCCGTAATGCTCTCGCCTTCGGCGCCTGTGATCGTCTGGCTGGCCGCGCTCCACGAACACGGCGGCATCTTCGACGGCGCTGCGGAGATGGCGGTAGCCGACATGGCGCTTGCCTCGACGTTTATGCTGATGGCGGCGGCGGCGGGCCTGTTCGTCCGCCTGCGCAGCCGCCCCCAGAAGCTGGCCACGCTGATCGGCGCGGCGACGGTCACGCTGGCGACGATCACGGCGGTCTACGATCCCGGTGTTTCCCTGAACGCGCTGACGGCGCGTACCGTGCTGCTATTCGGGTTCCTGCTGAGCCCGGCGCTGCTGGACGCGCTACCACTGCGTCCGTTCGGACCGACCGCACACCAGGACTAACTACCGAGCACGTCTCAGTCCTGACGACCACGTTCCCCGCAGTTCGTCTTGCCTTCCACGCTGGCTGGCACGCGGCGGCGGAGCGGTCAGCGGAGCAGCCAACGACGAGTGGTATAGTGCGTTCGTCGTACCATGGCGCTCTTCTCCACGATCCGCACCCGAATCATCGACCCCCTGCGGGACAACGCGGCGCTGCTGATGGTCTGCGTCGCCACAGGCGTGATCATGCTCGGCCAGGGCGTGATCGCCCCGGTGCTGCCCCTCTACGCCAAGGACTTCGACGTCAGCACGACAATGGTCGGTGCATCGATCAGCGTGTTCGGGCTAGCCCGCATCCTCTTCAACCTGCCCGCCGGTATGCTCTCCGACCGGCTGGGCCGTCGCCTCTTGCTGGTGGGCGGCCCGCTGATCACGGCTGCCGGCTCGTTCCTCTCAGCAGCAGCGGGCGATATCTGGTCGCTCCTCGCCTTTCGCTTCATCGCCGGCGCCGGATCGGCGCTCTTCATGACGGCCGGCATCACGCTTGTCACCGACATCTCAACGCCGGAGAACCGTGGCCGGATGCTCAGTCTGCATTTGGGCAGTCTCTTAATTGGAGTGAGCATCGGGCCCGCAGTCGGCGGTCTGACGGCCGAACTCGTCGGGCTGCGGGCGCCCTTCGTCCTCGTCGGTGCGCTATCGGCGGCCTGCGGGCTGTGGGCGCTGCGCGTCATGCCGGAAACGCACCATCGCGAGGCGCGTGATACCGCAGCCGAATCGGCGCGAGCGCACACCGAAGGCGGCGGCGTGCGGCCCGGGCTCCCGCCGCCGGTGTGCATGCGATCGCTGATTGGCAACGTTCCCCTGCTGCTCGTCAGCATGGTGACGTTCAGTATCTTCTTCACGCGAACAGGCGCGCGCCAGACCGTGCTGCCGCTTCAAGGCAACGAAGAGTTTGGAATCGGTGCGGGCGCCCTCGGCGCGATCTTCGCGATGATGGCCCTAATCAACTTGGCGGCGATCATACCGGCCGGTGCCTGGGCCGATCGCTTTGGCCGCAAGCGCGTGATCGTTCCCAGCGCGCTGCTGGCGGCAGGGGCGCTCGTGCTCTTCGCCGTGACGGACAACATCGGCCTGTTTCTCGTCGCGGCGGTGCTCCTGGCGTTCGGCACCGGCATCAGCGGACCCGCGCCGGCGGCCTACGCAGCGGACGTGATACCAGACGAGTCGCGCGGACTGGGGATGGGGCTCTTCCGCACCTACAGCGACATCGGCTTCGTCGTCGGGCCGCTGCTGCTCGGCTGGATTGCCGACGCCAGCGGCGACTTCGCCTGGTCGCTCGCGTTCAACGCGGCGCTGATGGCGACAGCGGCACTGGCGTTTGGATTCTTCGCTCGCGAGACGGTTTCGTTTGCCAGCGGCGAAGAAGCGGCGGCCGAACCGCTGTAGCCGCCCAGTCAGATGTTCTGAAGGGAGAAAGAGAAGCACCCCGGCGACGGCCTATTTTCCCCGAGGGTTGCCCCTCCAGTATCGTTAGCGCTGAGACGTTTCACTTCCGTGTTCGGGATGGGAACGGGTGGTTCCGCCTCGCTCTAGTCACCGAGGTACTATCGCGTGAAAGGTAGCAGACGCGGCGGCGACGGACAAGGCGGCCCGCTAGATAGCTAGCCGGCCTGCCAGACGACTGCGCATTCCGCGGGCAGCTGGATACGCCCGGGTGGCTGTATCGCGAGAGCGGCCAAATCGGAACCAGGCCCGGCGAAGCGTTCCTCGGCCGTAGCGAGCAACGGTGTCCAGGCGCGCTGCGCGATCTCGGCCGGCCAGTCGCCCGCCGCGAGGTCAACCTCAGCGGCCGCGCCGAAGTTCGCGGCGAGGAGCCTCTGCCCGTCGCCCTCGCCTCGCACCATCGCAACCACATCCCGCCCGAGCGCGATGGCTTGCAGCCGCTCGCGCGTCCTGCTGGCGAACGCGGGCTCCTCGCGGCGGATGCGCAGCAACTCCTGATACAGCAGCCGCACGCCGCTTCCAGGCGCTTCCCGTTCTTCTCCGACGACGAGCTTCGAACGCTCGAACGTCGTCTCTGACTGCGGGTCGGGCATCTCGACGGCGTCTGGCCAGAGCCAGTCGAACTCTCTGCGCCGGCCCTCCACGACCTGGTCGGCCAGCTCCGGCTTGTGGTCCGTGAAGAAGAGAAACGGCGACGACGCCGCGAACTCGTCGCCCATGAAGATCAGCGGTGTGTAGGGCGACAGCAACAGCAGCGCGACCGCTGCCTTGTACCGTTCTAGGCCGGCGAGCTGATGCAGGCGCTCGCCATGGAGGCGATTGCCGACTTGGTCGTGATTCTGAAGACAGTGGACGAAAGCGGAAGGCGGGATCGTCAGCGCGTCATCATACTGAAAGAGCGTGCCGCTGCGCAGCACGGCCGCAACCTCCTCGGCAGTGCCTCTATACACCTCGAAATACCCCTCGCGTTCGCCCGTAAGCAGGACGTGGACGGCATGATGAAAATCGTCGAGCCAGAGCGCGTCCAGCCCGTAGCCGCCCGCCTCACCAGCCGCCCTCACCGTCCGCAGGTCGCTGAGATCGTGTTCGGCGATTAGGAGTGGGCGGCGCCCGGGAAGCGCACGCTCGCGCACGGTTTCGGCCAGCTCGGCGAGGATGTGCGGATTGCCGTCGTCATGGAGCTCCTGGGTGGCGTCCAGGCGAAAGCCATCGATGTGGTACTCCCGCAGCCACATCACGGCGTTGTCCAGCACGAAGTCGCGGACGCCGCGGCTGTTCGCGCCGTCGAAGTTGACGGCGTCACCCCACGGCGTCTGGTGGCGGTCGGTGAAGTAGTCGGGGGAGTACCGAGGCAGGTAGTTGCCGTCCGAGCCCACGTGGTTGTAGACGACGTCCAGGATCACGCCGAGGCCGTGGGTGTGTGCGGCATCGACGAGGCGCCGTAAGCCTTCTGAACCGCCGTAGGCGCCGCTGGGCGCGAAGAGCGACGCGCCGTCGTAGCCCCAGTTGCGTTGGCCGGGAAACTCAGCGACGGGCATCAGCTCGAGCGCGGTGATGCCCAACTCCCGTAGGTCGCCTAGGCGATCGACTAGGGCGTCGAACGTCCCCGTCTCCGTGTACGTACCAACGTGGCACTCGTAGATCACAAGCGTGTTCGGGTCCAGGCCGCTCCAGGCATCGTCCGTCCAGGCGAAGGCGGCGGGATCGATCACTTGCGAAGGGCCGTGTACGCCCTCCGGCTGGCTGCGCGAGTACGGATCGGGATAGCCCCAGTCGTTGTTCAACCGGTAGCGGTAGAACATGCCGGCCACGCCAGCCATCTCCGCGCTCCAGACATCGCCGTCCATTCGCTCCATCGCGAGACGTTCGACGTTTTCTTCTCGCGGGTAGACTTCGACTTCCACGCTGGTGGCCGCGGGCGCCCAGACGCGGAACTGGACGCGGCCGCCGGCGATTACCGACGCGCCGAGCGGGAGCTGGTCTGTCATTGCGGCCTAGTGTAACGCACGACCGCTGCGCCGGCGCGATGCGGCTACGATCGTCGCGTGAGCACCATGAACGCGCGCGGTGCGGCGACGGCGGATTATGGGCTGCTTGCCGATCACAGCCACACCGGCAGGGCCGGACGTCTACTGCGGGGTATCGACAGGCTCTCCGGCTTTGATCCAGGCCTCGGTGCCGCCTTCCAGGTTGTACAGCACATCCGGTTGGAGTCCGGCCGCGGCCGCCATCTCGCAACCGAGCGCGCTGCGCTGGCCGAAAGCGCAGACGAAGATGATCTTGCCGTCCTTGGGCAATTCCTCGCGGCGGTCGAAGACGTTGCCTACGGGGATAATCGCAGCGCCCGGCACGTGACCGGTGGCGTACTCGTGCGGTTCGCGGACGTCGATCACGCGCGCGCCATTGCTCAGCATCTGCTTCGCCTCTTCGACGGTGATGCGATGGAACGGTTCCTGTGGGTTCTTGGTCGGCATCGAGTTACCTTTCGCCTCAATTGAGTGTGTATATAACAAGCCTACCAGATGACGTAAATGACCCGCTACGCGCCCGTTCCCGCGCGATTGACGGCTTCCCTTCAGCTAGGCTAAGCTCCCTAACGCGAACCTCCCTACGCGAAGGACCCGGCCGAGGAGCCTGCCATGGACTACGAGACGATTCGCAAACCGCCCGTCAACGCCCACGCTGTCCGGCCGAACCTGGACGACTACGCCGGAACGCGCTCCGCGTTCGACTACGAGCGCGTGATCGATGGGCTCGACGGTCTTCCCGGCGGCGGCCTCAACATCGCGCACGAGTCGCTTGACCGACACGTCGCGGCTGGGAGCGGCGACAAGACCTGCGTCCTGTGGGAGGGCAAGGACGGCCGCAGCGAGACCTACACCTACGCCGACATGGCGAAGCTCTCCAACCAGTTCGCAAACGTGCTACGGAACCTGGGCGTCGAGAAGGGCTCGCGCGTCTTCGTGTTTATGGATCGCACTCCGGAGCTCTACGCGGCCGCGTTCGGCACGCTCAAGGCGGGCTGCATCATCGGGCCGCTCTTCTCTGCTTTTGGACCCGACGCCATCCGTGATCGGCTCGAAAACAGCGAGGCCGCCGTCTTGGTGACCACGCCGCAGTTGAAGGAGAAGGTCTACGAGGTGCGCGACGACCTGCCCGCGCTCAAGCATCTGATAATCGCCGACCACGATGCGTCACCAGAAGTCGCCGACGGCGAGCTGTCGTGGAACGCCCTGATGGCGGACGCCTCCGACGAGTTCGAGATCGTCGCGACCGATCCCGAGGACCCGGCCGTCATGCACTACACGTCCGGCACTACGGGCAAACCCAAAGGCGCCGTACACGTCCACAAGGCGGTGCTCGGCCACTACGCGACCGGCAGGTTCGCTCTGGACCTGCACCCCGAAGACATCTACTGGTGCACCGCGGACCCGGGCTGGGTGACGGGCACGTCGTACGGCATGTTCGCGCCGTTCACGAACGGCGTCACCTCCGTGATCTACGAAGGCGGGTTCTCCGCCCGCGCCTGGTACGAGGTGATCGAGAAGTACAAGGTGACGGTCTGGTACACCGCGCCGACGGCGATCCGGATGTTGATGAAGGCCGGCGACGACGTCGTCAAGCGCCACGACCTGTCCACGTTACGGTTCATCATGTCCGTCGGCGAGCCTCTCAACCCGGAGGCCGTCGTCTGGAGCGAGGAGACGCTGGGCCTGCCCTTCCACGACAACTGGTGGCAGACCGAGACCGGCTCGATCATGATCGCCAACTACGCGGCGCAGGACATTAAGCCGGGGTCCATGGGCCGGCCGCTGCCCGGCATCGAGCCCGGCATCATCGATGAAGAGGGCAACGTCGTCGCGCCCGGCGAAGAGGGCGACTTGGCCGTGCGGCCGGGCTGGCCCTCGATGTTCCGCACCTACTGGAAGAACGAAGAGCTTTACGACTCCAAGTTCCGCAACGGCTGGTACATCACCGGCGACCGAGCCCGCATGGACGAGGACGGCTACTACTGGTTCGTCGGCCGCTCGGACGATGTGATCAACACCGCCGGCCACCTCGTCGGTCCGTTTGAAGTCGAGTCGGCGCTGATGGAGCACCCGGCGGTAGCAGAGGCCGGCGTGATCGGTAAGCCGGACGAGGTTGCGATGGAGGTCGTCAAGGCCTTCGTCTCGCTCAAGGAAGGCTACGAGCCGACTCCAGAGCTACGCCAGGAGTTGACTCGCTTTGCCCGCGGAAAGCTCGGCCCGGGTGTCGCGCCGCGTGAGATCGACTTCATCGATTCGCTGCCGAAGACGCGCTCCGGCAAGATCATGCGCCGCCTGCTGAAGGCCCGCGAGCTGGGCCTGGAAGAGGGCGATACCAGCACGCTGGAAGATGACTAGGAGGCGCAAGGTGGCGGACACTAACAAATCACGAGCCGACATCCTCGTGCTACAAAACACGTGGAAAGCGCTACTACAGAATGGAAAGTACGCGGACGCAATTGATACTGCAATCGAGATTACTCACATCGCGAGTGCAACAGATACGACCAATTTCGTGAGAGCCTATCGCCCCTTAGTCATGACGCTTGTGTCCATGGCCGAGCACCTACCCGATCGATCAGTCCAAGCATTGGCGGCGGCCGAGGAGTGCTGCGTTCAAATGCTAGATGCTTTGCCCGGCGACCCCTGGGCCCAGGACCACTTGCGAGAAATCAGAAGGAAAACGCATAAGGAGAAAGTCTACGAGAACCGATGCTGGAAGTGCCAGCAGACCATCACATCTCTCCTGTCCCCACGCTGCCCCAAATGCCGATTCTTCCAGTGCCTGGACTGCGCTGCCTGTTTGTGCGGATTTGCTCGATAGACACTTGAATAACGAATCTTCGACTGATCGATAGAAGGGTCAGAGAGTTGACGACCTCGCCACGCAAGACCTCTCGCCGCTCGTTCCTGCGCGGAGCGGCCCTCACCAGCGCTGGCCTCGCCGGCGCATATGCGCTCGGCTGCAGCAGCGGCGACAATGATGCGGGCCCCGGCGACGGCGGCACTCCCGCCGACGGCCCGCTACCTACTGTCACGCCCATACCTGAAGCGCCTTCGCTGCGCTGGCAGGAGCTGTCGCCGCCGGGCGCGCTGCCGCCGCCGCGCCGCGACCATTCGCTCGTGCTGTCGCCGGCGGACGGGCTGCTCTACGTCTACGGCGGTCATGACAGTGACGGCGAGCTGGGCGACCTCTGGCAGTTCGATGTCGGCGCAGAGGAGTGGACGGAGCTATCGCCAGAGGGCCCGGCGGCGCGTTTCGGCCACAACGCCTTCTTCGACGAGCCGACAGGTCGCATGTACGTCTTCGGCGGCCAAGCCGGCAGCGACTTCTTCAACGACCTTTGGAGCTACGACCCGGCCGCCGAAAGCTGGACCGAACTCTCGCCGGAAGGCCCGCTGCCGGAAGCCCGCTACGGCGCGGCTGGCGCGCGGCGACCCAGCCCCGCGAATCTGTCCACGTCCGAAACGCCGGGGCCGGAGTCTGCCGTGGCCGACCCGCTCCCCGGCCAGATCCTGGTCTCGCACGGCTTCACGCACAGCGGCCGCTTCGCCGACACGTGGCAGTTCGACATCGAGAGTGGCGTCTGGAGCGAGGTGACGCCGGAAGACGAGCCGCCTGAGGCCCGCTGCCTGCTGCGCGGCGTCTGGGACACCGTGCGCAGGCGGATGGTGATCTACGGCGGCCAGGCCGTGAGCTCCCCGTTCCTCGACGACCTCTGGACGCTGTCGGACAAAGGTTGGACTCCGCTGACGCGCGTGCCAAACGGCGGCCCGCGCAACCTCTATGCCATGGCCTTCGCCCATCAGCGGCTGCAACTCCTCATTTTCGGCGGCAATACGCCGGCGGGCCCGGCGAACGATGTCTGGCAGTTCGATGCCGTCGACGAGTTTTGGCGGCAAGATCAGATCGTCAACGAACCGCCGTCGCCGCGCTTCTCGCACGACGGCGTCTGGATCGAAGAATCGGAAATGTTCCTGTTCTTCGGCGGCTTCGATGGCGCCGCCGACCTAAACGACCTCTGGACGCTGGCGGCGACCTCCTAGACCCGATTCGACCCGTGTCGCGGCGCTCTGCGACCACAGCAGTGTGGTATTCTATGTGGGGCCAGTAACGCCCACACCAACCACCCTCGACACCAGCAACGCCAGCCACGACAAGGCCTGCGAGAGGAAGAGAAGGAGACGCCCGCATGATAACCGCCACGTCGATCAACGCCGAGCGTGTCTACTACAACTTCGACGGCAAGCTGCCCCCGATTCCGATGGAAGACGAGCCGGTGCTGCCACCCGCGACGGACGACGGGCCGAGGCTGATCACCGACACTACCCTCCGCGACGGCGCGCAGGACAGCCGCGTCGCGCTGTTCCCGCACGAAACGCGCATACGCTACTACGACCTGCTGCACCGGCTGGACAACGGCACCGGCACGATCTACGCCGTCGAGGCCTTCATCTACCAGAAGCGCGACGCCTGGACGATTGAACAGCTCCTGGATCGCGGATACGAGTGGCCGAAGGTCACGACGTGGACGCGGGCGACGCCTAAAGATATCAAGCTGCTGGTGGACCTGTCGCAGGGGCGGATCAAGGAGACCGGCATGCTGGCCTCCGCGTCCGACCACCACATCTTCGATAAGCTCGGCTTCCGCAGCAAGGAAGAGGCGATCGAGAAGTACCTGCAGCCTGTCGAGACGGCGCTGGAGAACGACATCGTTCCCCGCATCCACCTGGAGGACTGCACCCGCGCCGACATCTTCGGCTGGGTGATTCCCTTCATGCAGCGGGCGCTGGAGCTAAGCGAAGGCATCGCCAAGTTCCGCATCTGCGACACCATTGGCTGGGGCGTACCCGACCCATTCGCCGCGCTGCCGTGGGGCATCCCGCGGCTCTTCTCGACGATCAAGGCGGAGACGGGCGCGGAGCTGGAGTTCCACGGGCACAACGACTTCGGCCTGGCGACCGCCAACTCGATCGCAGCGTGGCGCTACGGCGGTACCAAGGTCAACGTCGCGTTTGGCGGCCTCGGCGAGCGCACGGGCAACTGCGCGCTGGAGCAAATGGTCGCCGCCAAGATTCGCCTCGACGGCGACCCCGGCTTCGACCTGACGGCGCTGGAGGAGATGAAGACGCTGATCCACGGCGAGGTCACTCCCCTGCCCGACCGCGCGCCAATTATCGGCGAAGTCTTTACAACGTCGGCCGGCATCCACCAGGCCGGCGTCGCGGCGCAGGCCGACGCGCCCGGCGGACTGATCTACCTGCCGTTCGAGGCCTCGCTCTTCGGCCGCGACACGGTCGAGCTGAGCCGCCTCGGTTCGCTCTCCGGTGCGGAAGGCATCGTCTCGCTCCTTAACAGGTCGATGCAGGACCGCGGCAGCGAGCAGCGTTTCTCCGCCACCAGCCGCGTGGTCAAGAAGATCTACGACCGCATCCAGGAAGAGTACGACGGCGCGCTGGACGAATCGGCCAACACCTACTCAGACTACCGCCGCGACTTCTACACCTCGGACGAGGTCGTCGCCATGGCGGAGGGCTTCGGGGCAATAGAGTAGGCGGGCCGCTGGCGCGGCCCGGGTGAGAAGCGCAGCGGTCTGCTGCGCCTCTTGTATACTGCGCGAGTCCGCTGGAGTCGACCATCGGATAATCGAAAGGGTAGGAACTATAGCGACTGCACTAAGAGCCTGGCGAATCAATGATGAGGCCGGCCTAGAGGAGATCCCCGAGGCACCCCCTCAGGAATCAGGACTGCTAGAGCAACAACTGGAGGACTGGCTTGTCTCCAATCCTGACGTCATTCAGGACGATTTGTTGGTGATTGGCCGCCAAGTTCGGACACCATCTGGCCCGTTGGACATTCTGTGTGTTGACGCCGACGGGAAGGCGGTTGTCGTAGAGCTGAAGCGCGACTTGACGCCTCGGCAGACGGTTGCTCAGGCAATCGACTATGCTTCTTGGATCGCTATGCAGTCTCCGGAGAGCATCGAAGTTCTAGCCAACGAATATTTGAAACGCCCGCTGGATGCGACATTCCGAGAGAGATTCGGTACCGAACTTTCAGAGCTCCAAATTACTCAACCTACGATCCTAGTCGTGGC
The DNA here is from genome assembly GCA_029262675.1 of Chloroflexota bacterium. Taxonomy (GTDB): domain Bacteria; phylum Chloroflexota; class Dehalococcoidia; order DSTF01; family RBG-16-68-14; genus JADFKB01. Next base: position 169,161 of record JAJCYW010000021.1, read on the forward strand.
CGCGCGCCTTGATTCCGCAACGGAACGCATGATTGAGTTTCTCTCAGATCAGTATGGTGTGGACATCAACGGGTTGACGTTCAGATTCATCAAGCTTCCAAGTACAAGTAGTGATAAGGAGCTTCTTGTTAGAGCATCGGTCCTGTCTGAAGACCGAGACACACCACGTCGGACAGACAAGAGGATGAATCCCGATCAGCTAATCACAATGGCCCAAGAGAGAAACGTCCTTCCGCTGGTAGCTAGGCTGCGCGAACTCGCTAACGTACTGCAAGAGCAGCCGCGTAAGACGTACGGTGGTTCATTCCGGTATTTTCAGAATGGACGCATGGTATGCGGCGTTAACGTCGCGGGACGCTGGAATGCCCCGCACGGAAGTCTCGATGTCTGGTTCGTACGAGCAAACATGGGCCAAGCCGCCGGTATGACGCAAGAGTCGCTGGTTGAGCAGCTCGGGTCACAGTTCGATTTCGTGCCGGAATTCAACTCAGTGTATCAGGCCGCGATAAGATTGAATTCAGAACCTGAAGCGGATTCATGCGTTTCTCTGATTCGCCGGTGGCTCGAAGTCGGGGCCCAATTACCGCCGGAGGGCGACGGCGACGGCGCATAGACAGCCTGTCGTATACTAGTGGCGTTGGCTTAATCCTGAGGAGACACACAAGGAGGTGTGATCATGGCTGAAACAGTGAAGGACCTGGTCTGCGATATGGACATCGACCCGGAGACGGCGGCCGGGAAGTCCGAGTACAAGGGCGAGACGTACCACTTCTGCTCCGGGGGCTGTAAGGTCGACTTCGACGGCGACCCGGAGAAGTACATCGGCGGCCACCGCGACCCGATGCCGGAGGCAGAAGGCGGCGAGCCGGCGAAGCCTTGGTGGCAGTTCTGGAAGTAACATCGGCCGCACTTGCGGCCGGTGTTACCCTGAGCTGCCCGCCACAGGCGGGCTTGTCGAAGGGTCTGGCTCCGAGGACGTTGTAGGGGCGCATCGCGACGCGCCCGCGCCCTGGCAAACAAGACAATATGGCTGACAAGCAGGACATCCGAGCACTCATCGAGAAGATGGCCGAGGAGCGCGGCAAGCTGCTGGCGCTCGTCGAAGCGCTGAACGAGTCGGAGGCCGAGCAAGCACCCGCGGACGCCGAGGGCGAGGCCCAGTGGTCGGCCAAGCAGCAATGCGCGCACCTGACGGAGATGGAGTCGGCCTACCGCGCCTGGGTCGAGCGCGCGCTGGCAGAGGACAGCCCGGACGTCACCGGCGTCCGCGGCGAACAGGTCGCGATTCCTCTCGAAGAGGCCCATCAGCATCCCGTCTCGGACCTGGTGGCGGAGATGCGTCGCCAGCGCGAGCTGACGCAGTCGCTGATCGACGGCCTGACGCCGGAGCAGTACGACCGCACAGCGACGCAGCCCATCTTCGGCACGCTAACCGTGATGCAGTGGCTGCGCTCGTACTACCGCCACGACAGGATGCACCAGGCCCAGATCGCGGGCCGCGAGGCCAACTACGTGCCGCGGTTCAGCGGCGGCAGCGAGCCGGACCAGCGTCGCACGCGACTGCAATGAACCCGCATCCATCCCGCGCGGCCTGATGCTGGCCCGCATCATGGGCAAATCGCGTCCGCGCGTGTACGTCACGCGCACGCTTCCCGGCGCTGCGCTCGAAACGCTGCGAGCGCGCGCCGATGCCGACGTGTGGCAAGGCGAAGAGCCGCCGCCGCGCGCCGAACTCGCCTCGGCACTGCAAACCGCAGACGGCCTCGTCTGCCTGCTGACGGACGTGATAGACGCCGAACTGCTGGCGGACGCGCCGCGGCTGCGCGTCGTCAGCACGATGGCCGTCGGCTACGACAACATCGACGTCGACGCGGCGACGCGGCTGGGCGTCGCCGTCGCGAACACGCCCGGCGTCCTGACAGAGACCACGGCCGACTTCGCGTTCGCGCTGCTGTTATCGGCGGCGCGGCGCCTGCCGGAGGGCGAACGCACCGTACGGGAGGGGCTCTGGACGACGTGGAGCCCGGCGTTCCTGCTGGGCCGCGATATCCACGGCGCGACGCTCGGCATCGTCGGCCTCGGCGCTATCGGCCGGGCGGTGGCCCGCCGCGCGCGCGGATTCGGCATGGACGTGCTCTACCATAGCCGCGGCCGGAACGCAGAGGCCGAAGAGGAGTTAGGGTGCCGCCCGGCCGACTTCGACGCGCTGCTTTCCTCGTCGGACTTCGTCAGCGTCCACCTGCCGCTGACGCCGGAGACGCGCCACATGTTCGACGACGACGCGTTCGCTCGGATGAAACCGACGGCCATCTTCGTCAACACCGCCCGGGGCCCCGTCGTCGACGAGGCGGCGCTGCTGCGCGCGCTCGCGACGAAGCGCATCGCCGGGGCCGCGATCGACGTCGCGGAAGTGGAGCCGATGGCCAAGTTCGACCCCCTGCTCCGCTTGCCGAACCTGCTGGTGACGCCCCACATCGCCTCCGCCAGCGTGGCGACGCGGTCGCGGATGGCGGAGATGGCAGTGGAGCACGCGCTGCAGGCGATGGCCGGTGAACGTCCTTCTCACTGCGTAAATACACAGGTTTTCGACGCCTGACCGAAGCTAACAGCAGACGCGGAGCGAAACACGTATTGACAATTCCTCGTCACAGGAGTATTGTCTCCGTAGAGACACCCGTCAGTACGTGGGGCAGTCCGAAAGGAGGCTCACATTGAAGGTTTGCACTCGGGTTCTCTGGGGAGTGTGGCAAGTCGATGGGTAACGCCCTGCCGGATGACGGCAGGGCTCGCGGACCCGCCGGGCACCACACTTGTGCTGTAAACGGAACGTGCACGTGATGCGCTTCCAGGCCTGTGGGACTTTCCCACCAGTGGGGCCGGCGATCGAATAGTCCAGAAACTCTAGGGCTTTCCCATGGATGGGAAAGCCCTTCACTCATGCGAGGCAGGACGCCGCCCATGGTCGAAGGCGACGAGATCCAGGACAGCAGCAACCTCTGGCTGGCGGATACCCTTTGGGAGTTGGGCGCCGTCCAGTTCGGCAGCTTTACGCTGGGCCGCACGACCGTCGACTCCCCCGTCTACGTCAACCTTCGGCTGCTGATCGGCCACCCGCTGGCGCTGACGCGCGTCGCCGATGTGATCCACGCCGAGATCCGCGCGCTCCTGCGGATGCTCCACCCCCAGGTCGAACCGTTTTCGCTCGTCGCCGGAGTCCCGTTCGGCGGTCTCCACATCGCGACCGCCTTCTCGCTCTGTGCGCAACTTCCCATGATCTACCTGCACCCGCGGCCGGACGATTTGGGCAGCGACATCGAAGGACTCTATCACCCCAATCAGCGGGCGCTGATTATGGACGACCTATTGGCCGGCGGCGGCAGCATCCTGGAGACCGCGCTCCAACTGGGCGAATCCGGGCTGATGGTGCGCGACGCGGTGGTGCTGCTGGACCGCCAGCAAGGCGGCCGCGAGCGGCTGGAGCGCCAGGGCGTGCATCTTGTATCGCTGCTGACGCTTGAGGTGCTCATGAACCGCCTCCGCTTCACCAAGAAGATCCGGGACGAGGACTACCAAAAGACGATGGAGTTCCTGCGCACACACGGCCACCTGGACAGCGACACCTAACCCCCCTACTCCCATCGCATCTAATGACCGCTTGACCGAGCCAGATGCTGCTGGTACGTTGCGACCAATAAGGCTTAGTGTTAAGGGAGGTAACCAAATGACCCGATTCATGCGACTGCTATTGGTAACCGCAGCGCTCCTGGCAGCGTCGCTCGTGGTCGCCTGCAGCAGCGACAGTGACGACAATGGCGATAACGGCGGCTCTGACGGCCAGCCCGATGCTACCGAGCCGGCGGACGGCGACAACGGCGACAACGGTGACGGTGGTGACGACGGCAATGGCAGCTCGGACGGCGATGGGGGCGACATCACCGGCGAGCTTCGCGACCTTGCCGACCGGTTCGGCGACCAGGAATTCAAGATCGAATTCAACTACTCGAGCTCGACGGGTGGCGTCGTCGACGACGAAGGCACGATGACGCTGTACTGGAAGCCTCCGGACGGATGGCGAATGGACATCGGTAGCGACAGTGGCGATGCCACTATGATTACGCAGGGCGGGACATCGTATATCTGCAGCGCTGATGGCGGCGAGGCCCAATGCTTCGAGTCGCCTGTCGCGTCCGATTCCGGGGTCCCGTTCCTGAGCCTATTCACGGACCCCAACGCGCTCACCGCGCAGATCGACAGCACGATCTCCGGCGGCGACGTCGACGTTAACCGGTCCAGCCGCAACATCGCCGGAGTGGACGCGACGTGCTACGAATATTCCGGCACCATCGACGGTGAGGCCGGTGAGGCCGAGTACTGCTTCGGAGACAACGGCATGCTGCTGGCCTTAGTCGGCGCGGAGTCGGACGCTGGTTCCACCAGCGCATTCTCTCTGGAGGCAACAAACGTCTCGACGTCAGTTTCGTCGAGCGACCTGGAACCCCCCTACCCGATTCTGGATCTAGGCGACCTGGGCGACCTGATTCCGTAAGTCGGCTACAAACGCGGATCTACGAAGAGAGGCCGGGTGATATCACCCGGCCTCTCTGTATCTCCTATGTCAGGTTTCGACTAGAGCAGCCTGCGGATCGGCTTGCGGCCAGGACGAGGGTCGTAGTTGGCCTGGAACATCTCCAGCTTGTCGCGTTCGATCAGGTACTTACCGGCGAAGAGGATGGCCGGCACCTTCTTCTGCTTGATCAGCCGGCGAAGACTCTGTGGGTGGATTCGCAAGATACGGGCCGCCTCCACGAGATCCAAATAGTTATCGAACGGAGTCGCGGACATACCTTCCCCCTGCCTTATAGTTGATAACATGTGTACATGAATATACCACACCGGCCCGCCAATAACCAAGCGATTCAGCCGTTACGTTCAGCGGGTGGCTCGTAGCAGCTTCGGTTAGCACCGCCGCGAAGCTGCGTACAACGTTTCGTCAAGTTGAAGGGCGCCGACGGCGTCCTTACTGCGAAGCGGGCGGATCCTCCCATAACCCACGCTCGCGTAGCAGCGGCCGGCTGTAGAAGTGCTGGCCGGCGAGCGGTTTCGCCTCGTCGCTGCAGAGGTAGATGACTGCCTTGCCCATCGCATCCGGGTGCTCGACGTAGGGCCCGGCCGGCACCTGCTCCGGCAGCCGGTGGTACATCGTTCCCGGCGTGACCACGAGTCCTTCGGGTGACAGCGCGAAGACGCGGATATCGTGCTCCTTCACCTCCTCGGCCAGGCCTTCGCTGAGTTGCCGGAGCGCGTGCTTGGTGACCTTGTAGGAGATGTTTCCGCCGCCGCCCTGGTCCGCCGCTATCGATGAGATGTTGATGACCACACCGCCCTCGCCGCGTTCGATCATGTGCGGCAGCACGGCCCGGCAGCAGGCAACGGCGCCGCGCACGTTAACGCGGTTCACCAAGTCCCAACGCTTGAGCGGCGTCTCCCAGAGCTTGCCCGGGCCCATGACCCCGGCGTTGTTGATCAGGATGTCGATCCGGCCGAACTCGCCGATGGTCGTCTGCACCGCGGCGTCGATACTCGCTTCGTCCGTCACGTCCGTGCGAATGGCCAACGCCCGCACACCCAGCGCCTCGATCTCTCCGACGGTGGCGTGAATCGTGCCTGGCAGTTTGGGATCGGCATCGGCCTCTGTCCGCGCCGCGACGACGATGTGACAGCCCTCAGCCGCCAGCGCGAGCGCCATGTTCTTGCCCAGACCGCGACTGGCGCCGGTGATGAACGCGACCTTGTCCCTGAGCTCCATCTCGTCCCCCTTTTGGCTCTGCCCCTGCGGCGTATGTTCAGCGTTTAACGCCCACTGGTCTCCGGCCGAACACCCTGCGTATCGTGCCGCCTGAAGCCCGCATCTGTCAAATCTGGATGCGCCGCCACACTGTTTTCTAGATCGCGCCACACTCTCGTCGAGCGTGACGCACGTGACTAGCTGCGCGGTGTAGTGGAATACACCGGTAAGAATCGGCGTACCGAAACAACGGCCCACGCTGACGCCGCGTTGATCGCGCCGTGAGGCCGGTGCTAGACTGCCGATAGATACAAAGATCGAGACTCCGCAATTCGGGTTTCCGCCCGACCTCGTGGGTGCGGCGGCTGCAGTACCGGACTGCTAACGGCCGGACGGCGACGAACAAGAAAGGCATCATATGAAAGCCACAGTAGTAGGCAGCTATCCGAAGATTCCCAATCGGCCGCGGCCGGCGCGGCTACGCAACGCGATCAGCAAACTGGACCGCGGCGAGATCGCAAAAGCCGAGCTGGCGCAGGTAGCCGACGAAGTCACAATCGAAGTCCTGGAGGAACAGGCGCAGGCCGGACTAGACCTGGTTACGGACGGTCATATCCGATGGGAGGACGAGCAGACGTATCTTGCCCGCCAGCTGACGGGCATCAGCATCAACGGCCTGATCCGCTGGTTCGACACCAACATGTACTTTCGCCAGCCCGTCATTGAGGGCGACGTGACCTGGCAGCGCCCGATTACAGTGCGCGACTATGCATTCGCTGTGGAGCACAGCGCGAAGCCCGTGAAGCCGGTGCTGACAGGCCCCTACACGCTCGCCCGCCTGTCGATCGACAACCACTACAACAACAACGAGGCGCTCGCGCTGGCGTTCGCCGAGGCGCTGAACCGCGAGGCGAAAGCCCTGCAAGAGGCCGGCGCGACGCTGATCCAGTTCAACGAGCCGGCGATCCTCAAGCAGAAAGACGACATCGCCAGCTTCGCCAAGATCTGCGAGCGGCTGGTCGACGGGCTGACGGCCGAGACGTCGCTCTACCTCTACTTCGGCGATGTCGAGGGCATCTACGCCGAGATCCAGCAGTTGCCGTTCGACTTGATCGGTCTCGATCTCGTGATGGGCGCTGCCAACGCGGAGTTGCTCGCTGGCGCCACGTTCAAGAAGAAGCTCGGCCTCGGTATCATCGACGCGCGTAATACACGGCTGGAAACGCCCGATCAGATCGCGAAGCAGATTCGCAGACTAAGCGACGGCATCGACCCCGACAGCGTCCACGTCAGCCCCAGCGCCGGCCTGGAGTTCCTCCCGCGCGAGGTGGCGCAGGAGAAGCTGCGGCTGCTGGCAGAGGGCGTCCGCAAGGCAGAGGGAGTACTGGTATGACCAAGGGCCTGATCACCACCACCGTCGGCAGCTTCCCAAAGCCGCCGTACCTACAGCAGGCGCGCAATCGTTTCGCCGCGGGCAAGCTGCCACGCGAGGAGCTAGACGAGCTAGAGCTGCAAGCGACGCGTGAAGTAATCGCGTTGCAGGAAGAGATCGGCATCGACATCCTCGTCGACGGTGAGATGGCGCGCGGCGACATGGTCGTTTTCTTCGCCGAGCACCTGGAAGGCATGGAGGTCGGCGGGCTGGTGCGTTCCTACGGCAACCGCTACTACCACAAGCCGGTCGTAAAGGGCCCCGTCCGCTGGACGGAGCCGATGACGGTCGAGATGTGGAAGTACGCTCAGAGCCTGACCGACAAGCCCGTGAAGGGCATGCTGACCGGCCCCTACACCATGGTCGAGTGGTCGTTCCTGGAAGGCTACGACGACTTCCGCACCGCCGTGCTGGAGATGGCGCGCGCCGTCAACTACGAGGCGCTGGAGCTCAACCGCGCGGGCGCGACCTTCATCCAGATCGACGAGCCGGCGCTCTCGACGCGCATGGAGGACATCGAGCTCGCGATCGAAGCGATGGCCATCGCGACGGAGGGGCTGACGGCCACGACGGCGACCCACGTCTGCTACGGCGACTTCGTCTCCGCCTACCCACGCTTCTTCGACATGCCTGTGAAGCAGTTCGACATGGAGATGGCCAACAGCAGCCACGAGCTCGTCGACCTGTTGAAGACAAAGGGTTTCCCTGAGGACAAAGAGATCGCCTGGGGCGTCGTCGACGTCCACAGCCACAAGATCGAGTCCGTCGACGACGTCGTTGCGGAGATCAAGCGCGGCCTGGAAGTGCTGCCACCGGAGCGACTTTACATCGACCCTGACTGCGGACTCAAGACGCGCACGTGGGACGAATCGGCGGACAAGCTGCGCGTCATCGTCCGGGGTGTCGCGCAGGTCAAGAGCGAGCTCGGCATCGAGTAGGGAGACCTCTGCATGGACGTGGCCGGCGTAGATGGTTGCAAGGGCAGTTGGCTGTTGGTGCGCGCCGACGCGACTGACCGGCTGCGCGTCACGGACATCTCGATCATCCCCACCTTTCGAGAGCTAGTCGACGCCACGGCCGACTGCGCCGCGGTCGCCATCGACATCCCTATCGGCCTGGCCGCGCACGAGCCGCGCGCAGCCGACGGCGAGGCGCGTAAGGCTATCGGCCCGCGAAGAAACAGCGTCTTTCCCGCGCCAATGCGGGCCGTTCTTGCCGCCCGCACGTACGAGGACGCCTGCGCGTTCTCGCTGGAAGCGTACGGCAAGAAGCTGTCGCAACAGGCGTTTGCCATCCTGCCCAAGATTCGGGAGGCCGACGAGGCGATGACACCCGCGCTGCAGGAGCGCATCCGCGAAGTACACCCTGAAGTCTGCTTCTGGGCGCTAAACGACTATCGAGCGTTGGACTACGCGAAACTGAAGGCCGATGGAGCTGCGGAACGCGCGGACATCCTAAAGCCAGCGTACGCCGATGCTATTTCGTCCGTGAATCCGCCGCGCGGCGCAAAGCGCGACGACCTCTACGACGCCTGCGTAGCGGCCTGGACCGCAGGTCGCGTCGCGTACGGCGCCGAGCAGACGCTGCCGGCAGGCCCGCCGCTGGACGAACGCGGACTGCGCATGGAGATCGTGTACTAAGCGGCAGTTTGCGATAGCCTTCTTCCGTACCCTGGACACGGACGACCGACACGGCATCGGACGCTCCGGCCTGCGAGCGACCTGCGCCTCGGCGCGCGTTCCGGCGAGCCATAGGAGTTGTTACTAGCGCAGATGACAGCGAACGACCACCCGCTCGACTTCCTCTTCCGCCCGCGGAGCATCGCCGTCGTCGGCGCTAGCACCGGCCAAGGTCCCGGCAGCGGTTTCCTGATGGCAATCAAGGAGATGGGCTTTTCGGGCACCCTCTACCCCGTCAATCCCAAGGCTTTCGAGCTCCAGGGCCTGACGTGCTACCCCAGCCTGGCCGACGTCCCAGGCACCGTTGACTACGTGATCTCGTGCATTCCGGTCGCCCTAGTGCCACAGATGGTCGAGGAGGCGGCCGGCAAGGGCGTGCGGGCGATCCAGTTCTTCACCGCGGGCTTCGGCGAGACCGGCGACGCCGAACGAGCCGAGCAGGAGTCGCAGGTCTTGGCGCGAACGCGGGAGCTGGGCATCCGCATCGTCGGGCCGAACTGCCTCGGCCTCTGCTGCCCGGAAACGGGCCTCTCGTTCATGCCGGGGCTGCCGCCCGAGCCGGGGCCCGTCGGCATGGTCTCACAGAGCGGCGCCAACGCCGGCGACATCTGCCGCACGGGCGGCGCGCGCGGACTTCGCTACAGCAAGGTGATCAGCTACGGCAACGCCACGGACCTCACCGAGAGCGATTTCCTCGACTACCTGGCGGACGATCCGGCGACCGAAATCATCACCTCCTACATCGAGGGGATCAAAGACGGCCCGCGCTTCTTCGCGACACTGAAGAAGGCCGCCGCCGCCAAGCCCGTGATCGTCCTCAAGGGCGGGCGTACGGAGGCCGGCGGCCGCGCGACCGTGTCGCACACGGGCAGCCTGGCCGGCGAGCTACAGGTCTTCGATGCCGTCTGCCGCCAGACGGGCGCGATGCGCGTCGAGAGCATCGACGAGCTCGTCGACCTGGCAACGGCCTTCCGCTACGTCCCGGTCGTGGCCGGTCCCGGCATCGGCATCGTCGGCGTCGGCGGCGGCAACAGCGTGCTGGCGGCGGACGACATCGCGGCGGCCGGCCTCGAGGTGCCGGTGCTGCCTGATGACACGCAACGACAGCTGGCCGAGTTCACGCCCGTGGCCGGGACGAGCGTGCGCAATCCGGTCGACACCAACGTCGGATTCGGGCCAGACGGCCCGCGGCTGATGCGCGAGACGCTGCGCCTGGTGGCCGAGGCGCCGAACATCGACGTGATCATCTACCAAGCGCCTATTGGCTGGGGGCCGTCGCGACGCACTAGTGACGAAGACGGCCCGAGTGTGGTCGAACAGGCCAAGCTGATGGCGGTGGCGACGGGAGAGGCCGTCCGCGACTTCGGAAAGCCGATCGTCACGCTCGTCCGGCCGCCGCTCACCGCGGAGGTGATGGAGGCCAGCATCGCATTCAAAGAGGAAGCGGCCGCCCAGAACCTGGCGATCTTCGCCGCCGTCTCCAGCGCCGCCCGCGCGCTGCGCCGCGTGTTGGACCGGCGAGCGCGCTTCGACTAAACGTCGTCTTCCAGGAAGTCGTCCTCTAGCGGCTCGAATATCGTACGTGGGTGGTAGAGGTCCTTGAGCCACGGCAGCAGCAACTGCCGGATGGCCGCGAGGCTGACGATACTTGCGACGATCAGCAGCACCAGACCCCAACTGTTACCCGCCGCGACAATGCCAAGCGCGGCGCCCGCGGCCGGCGCGTGTTCTGTATTCATCGCCGCCATCAGGAAGATAGCCAGGCCTACGGCAAGCGACCCTCCGAGCGCGACCTGCAGCGCAACGGTTGGGTCGAATATCGAACCGAGCGTGCCTGTAGCCAGGGCGATGCCATACCCACCCAGCGTGTGACGGGGCTCGGCCATTTCGCTGTACGGCATGATGAAGAGGACGAACGCCGTAGAGCCGATGGCCGAGACGACGACCGCGTTCGATAGCGCGCCGCGCTCGAAGAAGAGCACGCCGAGCAGCACCAGCGTCGCCAGCGAGCATTTGGAATACGTAGCTCGGCAGGTCACGCCGCAGCTTTGGATCGAGGACGTGTGACAGAAGCTGCAAACTCTGCGACTTACCGCTAACGCCGACGGAACTGGCGCGCGAGCACGCTAGCGCTCATGTGGACGGTCGTCGGGCGGCCGTGGGGACAGGTGCGCGGGTGCTCGGCGGCCTCAAGCAGGCTCAGCAACTCGCGCTGTTCGTCCTCCGTCATCGTCTGCCCCGCGCGCACGGAGCCGTGGCATGCCAGCGACGCCGCGAGCCGGTGAACGGGGTCGTCTTGAGGGCCGTCCTCCCGCGCCAACAGATCGAGCAGCTCGCCGACCGACCGCGTCACATCGCCGCCCTCCGCGATCGCCGGGGGCACCGCGCGGATCAGGAAGGCGCCGTCGCCGAACGGTTCGATCTCGAACCCGCTGGCCGTGAGTTGTTCTGAGAACGTGCCCAGCAGCGCCTGCTGGCGCGCCGTCAGCTCCACTGTCGCTGGCTGGAGCAGCGGCTGCAGCTCGCGGACACCCTCCGCGAGCCGGCGGAGGTGGCGCTCGTAGAGCACGCGCTCGTGCGCGGCGTGTTGGTCGACGAGGTACATACCTTCAGGGCCCTCGGCGATTACATACGTGTTGCTCACTTGGCCGACAGGCCGAAGCACGGGCAAGTCCCCGGACGCCGGAAGCTGCGGACGGGCGACCGCCTCCGCGCCGGCCTGCGGCGTGTTGCTGAGGAAATCTGGCACGTCCGACCGCGGGGCCGCCTGCGCAGTGCCGAAGCCTGGGCCGGCGGCGAAACCGCCGGTAGGCGGCGACGCGTTGGCGAACCTGGCCGCAAACGCCGGATTCGCCGAGGTATCGATCGCGGGCACGGGCGTCCGGGCTGAGAGCGTGGTCCGCACGGCGCGCTGGACCGCGGCGAAGACGGCGCGCTCGTTGCGGAAACGCACCTCGGCCTTCGCCGGGTGGACGTTGACGTCGACCTCGTCCGGCGGCAGCGTGATCTCGATAATGGCGATGGGATGGCGGCCCGCGGGCAGCATGCCTTGGTACGCCTCCGCAACCGCGAACGTCAGCGCCCGGTGGCGGATCCAGCGCCGGTTTGCGAAGAGCGAGATGTAGGTTCGGTTGGCGCGGGAAACGGCCGGCGAGCCCGCCAGCCCCGCGATCTTCAGCGACCCCTGCGCGCGCGCTTCTGTCTCCAGAGGAAGCAGCTCCGACGCGACCTCGACGCCGTAGACCGCGGCGGCGGCATCTCGCACGTCACCGTTGCCCGGCGTGGACAGCGCCGTCCGCTTGTCGGTGCGCAGCGTGAACCGCACTTCCGCGTAGGCCAACGCATAGTGCGTGAGCACCGTCGCGATCTGCCCGCCCTCCGAGGCCGCCGACCGCATGAACTTGAGCCGCGCAGGTTGGCGGTGAAAGAGCCCCTGAACGGTTACGGACGTTCCCGGCGGCGCGCCCGCGCTGCCCTGATGCTCAACAGCGCCGTCCTTGAGAACGATGCGGCCCGCGACGAGCGCGCCCGGCGTACGGGACTGCAGCTCGACATCGGCGGCGGCGGCGATACTTGGCAGCGCCTCGCCGCGGAAGCCGAGCGTCTCGATGCGCCACAGCTCGTCCTCCGTCGACAGTTTGCTGGTCGCATGGCGCTCGAACGCGACGAGCAGCTCTTCAGGTTCGATGCCGCAGCCATCGTCCGTGACGCGGAGGAAGGCGATGCCGCCCTGCCTCGTCTCGACCGTGATCTGGCGCGCGCCTGCGTCGAGCGAGTTCTCGATCAGCTCTTTGACGATGGACGCGGGACGCTCGATGACTTCGCCGGCGGCGATGCGGGCAGCTTCGTGCGGGGTGAGCACGCGGATAGGCACGTAAGGCGACCTCCGCGGCCATGGTACCACCGAGGGAAGCAGCGAACCACGACACATAACAACGGAGCGCGGCTGTCGCCGCGCCCCGCGTTGTCTCTTCCCTTGAGAGCGTCTAGACCGCTTCGACGATGGTCGAGATGCCCATCCCCGCGCCGATGCACTGTGTGGCCAGGCCGTAGCGCTTGCCGGAGCGCTGCAGCTCACGCGAGACGGTGCCGACGAGGCGCGCACCCGTGGCGCCAAGCGGGTGTCCGATCGCGAGCGATCCGCCGTTGACATTCACCTTGTCAAGCGAAATGCCGAGCTCCTGGCACGACGGTATCACCTGCGCCGCAAACGCCTCGTTGAACTCAACGCGGTCGATCTGGTCGGACGTGATGCCGGCGTGGCGGAGCGCCCTGTTTGTGGAGGGCACCGGGCCCAGGCCCATTAGCTGCGGCTTGACGCCGCCGACGCCGAAGCCGACGATGCGGGCCATCGGCTCAATGCCCAGCTCTCGCGCCTTCTCTTCACTCATCAGCAGCGCCACGGAGATGCCATCGTTGGTCGGGCAGGAGTTACCCGCCGTGACGCGGATCTCCTGACCGCCGTAGCTCTGGATGCCGCCGATCGCCTTCAGTCCGCCCAGACCCTCCATGTTCGTTCCGCGGCGGAGACCCTCGTCCTGCGCGAACGTGACCATCTCGCCGCGCTCGTCCGGCACCCACTTGCCTTCGTCATCCATTACGGGCGTCTCGACCTCTAGCGGAATGATCTCGTCGTTGTAGATGCCGTTGTCGTACGCGACAGCGGTTCGGCGCTGGCTCTCGACAGCAAATTCATCGATCGCCTCGCGGCTAAGGTCGTAGACCTCAGCAACGTTCTGCGCCGTCTGCGTCATCGACATCAGCGGCGGCGCGTCCAGAATGTAGTCCGGGAACTTCACGGAGAAATCGTCGTCGTGGTTGGGCGCCATGTCACGCTGCTCGGGCGTTTGGTCCTGCCGCTTGCTATTGAATTCCGTCACGCGGGTCTTCTCGAAGCCGGGGCCGCCGGCCAGCGTTCGGCCCATCCGCTCGACGCCGAGGGCGATGCCGACCTCGGTCGCGCCGACCATGATCGACTGGGCGATGCGGTGGAGCGTCTCCATGCTGGAGCCGCACTGGCGGTCCGAGTCGAACGAGCAGACCTCCGACGGCATGCCAGCCATTCGGGCGATAACGTTCGCGCCGATGCCGCCGGCGAACTCGCCGACACCCAATACGTTGCCCATGCCAACGTCTTCCACCATCGACGGCTTGACCTTGGGGTTACGTTCCATGACAGCGCGCAACACGTGCGCTCCGGCCTCGTCCAGCCGAGTCGCGACCATCATGCCGCGGCCGCCGCGCGCGAACGCCGAGCGGGCGGCGTCAACGATCACTACGTTCTTCAGTTCCATCGTGTCCTCCTCAATTCTGATTCGTATCTCTCAGCTTCGTATCTCGCGAACGCACGGTACTATTGAGTCCGCGCGACTGTCAAGCTGCGCGGCCTGATCTGGCAAGCGACGCGCGGGTATACTGCGAAACGATGGCAAGCGAAAAACAACCACCGCGCCCGACTGTCGATATCGGGGCCGACCTGCTCGTCCAAAACTGGCGTGGCGAGCTGGAAGCGGTCGAACTCTACCAAGTGCTGGCCAAGCACGAACGGTCCGAGCAGCGCACCCAGATCCTGCTGGAGATGGTCAAGGACGAGGAGCGCCACGCGGACATTATGGCGCAGCGTCTGGCTGAGATGGGCGTGGCCCTTCCCGAATACAAAACCACGCTGCGCGTTCGCGTGATGGGGCTGCTGGCGCGGCTCTTTGGTACGAGCGCCGTCCTCCCCATCGTCGCCAGCATCGAGGCCGACGACGTGACGGCCTACCTTGAGCCGGAGCAGGATGTCGCAGTGCAGGGCCTGGCCGGCGACGAGCAGCGCCACTACAAGGCGCTGGGCAGCCTCTCCGGCACCGCCGACCCCGGTAGCATCGCCCGCCACGAGCGCTGGCATCCAAAAGGTGGCGGCGGCACGCTGCGGGCGGCGATCTTCGGCGTAAGCGACGGACTGGTATCCAACCTGGCCCTGGTGATGGGCTTCGCCGGCGCCCAGGCCGATGCCGAGTTCGTGATGCTGGCCGGCGTCGCCGGGCTGCTGGCGGGCGCCTGCTCGATGGCCGCCGGTGAGTACACGTCGATGCGGGCCCAGCGCGAACTCTACGAACGACAGATCCAACTTGAGGAGACTGAGCTGCATCTGATGCCGGAAGAAGAAGAGGCTGAACTGCGGCTGATCTATCGCGCGAAGGGCATCCCTGCGGAAGAGGCGAGGCGGCTGGCGAGCACGATCATGGCGAACAAGGACATCGCGCTCGACACGCTAGTCCGCGAAGAACTCGGCCTCGATCCCGCAGAGCTCGGCTCGCCGTGGGGCGCCGCCATCAGCTCCTTCCTGGCGTTCACCGCTGGCGCGATAGTTCCCGTGCTGGCCTATTTCAGCGGCGCGGGCTGGCTGCAGTTCGCCATCAGCGCGACGCTGAGCGGCCTGGCGCTCTTCGCCGTCGGCGCGGGCGTCTCGCTCTTCACGGGCCGCAGCGGGCTTTACAGCGGCGCGCGACAGCTCGCTATCGGCGCGGCGGCCGCGGCGATCACGTTCGGCATCGGCTCCGCGATAGGCGTGGGGGCGGGGATCTAGAAACGTGAGCGACATCTACAATCCCGACGTTCCTCTCGACGACCCAGACCTCGACAAGTTTGGCCGCCGGCCATTCGCTGAACGAATTGCACAGACGATTGCGGCTAGAAGCGACTCATCCAGCCTGGTCATAAGCGTCTTCGGCGCTTGGGGTGAAGGAAAGACGACCGTCCTCCGATTCATGGAGCGGGCGCTTCGCGAAACAGACGGCCCCGAATGTGTCTGGTTCAACCCATGGCTTTTCGGCAGTCAAGAGCAGCTAGTCATTTCTTTTTTCAACGCGATAGCCGTGGGACTAGACAAGACGCTTGCCACTAAGGCCGAAAAGGTAGGCGACCTGTTAAGGCAGTACGGGGCTCTCCTTGCACCTCTCTCCTTCACGCTCGGTGGTGTAGTTCAAATATCTCCTGGAAAGGGCGTTGAGGAGGCCGGTAAGGCACTCGCAGCCGTTGATCTGAACGAGTTGCGCGAGCGAATTGAGACCATTCTCGCGAAAGAAGGGAATCGCATCGTCGTAATAATGGACGACATTGACCGCCTCGATCGGTCCGAGATCCAAACGATATTCAGGCTCGTGAAGCTGTCCGCCGATTTTCAGCACATGACATATGTCCTAGCATTCGATCCAAATGTCGTGGCGGGAGCTCTATCAGAGATGTATGGGACGGGCAGCGCCAAAGCAGGCGCCGATTTCCTGGAGAAGATTGTTCAGGTTCCGCTGCAGTTGCCAGCAACGCCCAAGGCCGCGTTACGCCGACTCAGTTTTGACAGCGTTAGCGAGGCGCTTAACGACATGAAGATTGACCTCTCCGCGGATCAGACCCAACGGTTCGGCAGACACTTCGTGGATGGGCTCGAACCGCGAATGGAGACACCTCGAATGGCCAAGAGGTTCACGAATGCTTTGAACTTTGCCCTCCCCCTACTAAAAGACGAGGTTGACGTCGTCGACCTGATGCTCATCGAGGGGATCCGCGTCTTCTATCCGCGCCTTTACGCGGAACTCAGGCGCAGCGGACATTTGTTCTTGGAGTCACTCACAGGCGCGACTGGACCACAAGAGAAACAAAGACGCGCCGAACTCGTAAATCAGGCCCTGGCCGACGTCTCGGAGGAGCACGCCAACTGTGCGCGCGGTCTACTCCGGGTCCTGTTTCCGCGAATTGGTGATGTCGAATACGGGCCGCATTGGGATCAGTCATGGGCAAAGGAACGGCGAGTAGCATCAAGAGAGTACTTCCACCGCTATTTCTCTTGCGCAGTCCTAGAGGATGACGTTTCGGACCAGAAACTTGCATCCGTCTTGGGGAAGTTAGAGCACGAATCTGTCGATGACCTGGCTTCGCAGTTACGAACGCTGGCAGGAGACAAAGGAGCTTCTGCATTGATTACCAAATTGAGAAGCGAAGGCAGCCAGTTAACCTCTGCTTCTTCCCGTGCGTTGGCATTGGCAATCGCCGAAATTGGCGATACGTTGCCTCACCCCGATGAGCTCTTCTCATTCCTCACGCCCTTTTCGCAAGCAGGGATACTTGTGAGTTATCTCGTAGAGAATCTGCCACGCGGAACTGCCCGCTTTGAACTCGCGAAGCAGGTCGTACTCGACGCACAGCCACTCTCATTTGCTGTCGAATGCTTCAGATGGATTCGATCGGGAACCGATAAAGAAGACGACGACCGGACCATACCAGAAGACAAAGAGGACGAATTGGGTGCCCTGCTTGCGGAAAGAATAAGAT
Source organism: Chloroflexota bacterium (assembly GCA_029262675.1). GTDB lineage: Bacteria > Chloroflexota > Dehalococcoidia > DSTF01 > RBG-16-68-14 > JADFKB01. The sequence continues at coordinate 186,367 of JAJCYW010000021.1, forward strand.
CATGGTGTGAATCTGGGGCGGCGTTACATACAGTCTTTCCTCAACACGTCCCCTGGATTCTCTTCATTTGGATGCATTGGCGCTCTCGCGAGGAAACATCTCAATACCTTGCAGCGCTGTTTGACGATGAACCGGCGACCGCGATTGAATTTGTAATGACGTATGTCCCTACGGCCTGGGCTGGCGACTCAGCCACCGGAAGAAAGTCAGACTTGGAACGCAGAGCATTCGATTCGATCGCGGAAGTCGTGGACCCGAAAACTGTCTATGATGCTCTATGTCTAGTCATAGGGGAGCAATTGAATCCCGGGACGTACGTTGAGGACGAAGCACTCGATCCTAACCACCGCATAGCGTTGCAGTTCGCGTACATCTACCACCATCCGCCAGCTCAGGAACCTGCGGATGGAAACGAGCAGACAAGCGAACCTGCTTGAGGGTCTCCTACTCCTCCCGCGCCTGCTCCCGCAGCTCGTAGAGCTTCTCCAGCGCCTCCAGGGGCGTGAGGCCGTCCAGGTCTAGCGCCGCCAGTTCTTCCAATAGCTGCGGACGCGGCGACAAGCCCTGCGCTGAGCCTGCCGAAGGGAGCGGCATCTGGGTTGCCGTTCCGCCAACCCCGGCCGCCGGCGATGCCACGGGCGCAGCGACAGGTGCTCCAACGTCGGCTTCCAACGCGGCCAGCACCTGCCTGGCGCGCTCAACGACGGACGGCGGCAGGCCGGCCAGCTCCGCGACGTGGATGCCGTAGCTGCGGTCGGCGCCGCCGGGGACGATCTTGTGCAGGAAGACCACCCTGCCCTGCTCCTCGGCCACGGCCACGTTCTCGTTGCGGACGCGCGGCAGCGCCTCCTCCAGCGCCACCAGCTCGTGGTAGTGGGTAGCGAAGAGCGTCATTGCCGCCGACTCCGAGTGCTCGTGCAGGTATTCGACGACGGCGCGGGCGATCGCCATGCCGTCGTAGGTGCTGGTGCCGCGGCCGATTTCGTCGAGGATGACCAGCGAACGCGGCGTGGCGTTGTGAAGGATGTTGGCGGTCTCCAGCATCTCGACCATGAACGTCGACTGGCCGGAAGCGAGGTCGTCCTGCGCTCCGACGCGGGTGAAGATGCGGTCGACGAGTCCGATTTTCGCCGAAGCCGCTGGCACGTAGCTGCCGGCCTGTGCCATCAGCACGATCAGGGCCACCTGCCGCAGGTAGGTCGACTTGCCCGCCATGTTGGGGCCGGTGAGGATCACGATCTGCGCGCCGTCGTTCGACAACGACGTGTCGTTGGGCACGAACGCGGACGGCGATCCGGCGGCCGGCGTCGCCTCCGCCAGCGTCCGTTCGACGACCGGGTGGCGGCCTTCGCGAATCTCGATGCGGTCGCCGCCGTCCAGCTCCGGCCGCACGTAGCCGTGCCGGCCGGCGGCCTCCGCCAGCGCGGCGGCGACGTCGAGTTCCGCTATCGCGGCGGCGAGCGCGAGCACCGGCCCGGCGGCGGCCGCCACCTGGTCGCAGACGCCGCGGAAGATCTCCTTCTCCAGCTCCGCGATACGCTCGCCGGCGGAAAGAATGCGCGACTCGTACTCCTTGAGTTGCTCCGTGACGTACCGTTCGCCGCCGACGAGCGTCTGCCGGCGGACGTAGTCTTCCGGCACCAGCTCCAGGTTCGGCTTGCTGACTTCGATGTAGTAGCCGAACACTCTGTTGTAGCCAATGCGGAGCGAACGGATGCCCGTCCGTTCCCGCTCCGCCGCTTCGAGGTCGGCAAGAAAACGCTTCGTATCGGTCGCGATGACGCGCAGGCCGTCCAGCTCCTCGGAGAAGCCCGGCCGCACGACGCCGCCCTGGCCGAGACCTGCCGCCGGGTCGTCGTCGATCGCGGCTGCAATCGCCGCGACGACATCGTCGCACGGCTCCAGCCTGCCTGCCAGTTCGATGACGGCAGCCGCCGCGCCATCGTTGGCGAGCTCCGCCGGCGGCGACCCCGGTTGCGGCAGGAACGCGCGCAGGCCGGGTGCCGTCTCCAGGCCCCGCAGCAGGCCGGCGAGGTCGCGCGGGGCTGCCAGCCCGGCGACAATGCGACCGCAGAGCCGCTCGATGTCCGGGCAGTCCGCCAGCAGGTCGCGCGCCTGCGTCCGGCGGATCGCGCTCTCGTGGAAGTAGGCGACCTGGTCGAGCCTGGCCTCGAGCGCGGCGCGTTCGGCCAGCGGCTGGCCGAGCCGTCGCGCTAGCAGCCGCGCGCCCATCGCGGTCTTCGTCAGATCGAGCACGCCCAGCAGCGAATGACCGCCGCCTACGTGGCGGCTGCGTCCGCTGTCCCGGCTTCGGCCGTCATCTCGGCTAGACGAGAACAACTCCAGATTTCGCCGGGTGGTGGCGTCAAGCGTCAGGAAGCCCTCCGCGCGAAGGGCCGTCAGCCGCGTAATCTGCGGCAGCGGCCCTCCCGCCGCCTGGTTCTCTCGCAGGTAGTGGAGCAACGCCCCGGCCGCGGCGACGGCCGCAGGCTGTCCGGCCAGCCCAAACGCATCCGTCGAGGCGACGGCGAAGTGGTCGCGCAGCGCGGCCTCCGCCACTTCGACAACGTAAGCGTCCGGGGTAACGGCCGTGACCACGGTCTGCGTCTGGTCCTTCATCTGGTCGAGCGGCGGCACATCTTCCGGTAACAGCAACTCGGCTGGCTGGAGACGCTGCAGCTCCCCGGGCAGCGCCGCGACGTCCACCTCACCCGCCACGAACTCGCCGGTCGATACGTCGGCGTACGCGATACCGGCCGCCGCGCCTGGCGCGGCCCAGGGATCGGCGTCTTTGCGCCCAGTACGCGGCGGCGCCAGCGCGACGAGGTAGTTGTTGGCGCGCTCGTCGAGCAGCTCACCTTCGACGACCGTTCCGGGCGTGACAACGCGCACTACTTCGCGCTCGACGAGGCCCTTCGCGCTGGCGGCGTCGCTCATCTGCTCGCAGATCGCCACCTTGTAGCCCTTGCCGATCAGCCGCGCGATGTGGCCGTCGATCGAGTGGTACGGCACGCCCGCCAGCGGCACGCGCAGCCCCTTGCCCATCGGCTTGCTGGTCAACGTGATGTCGAGCTCTGCGGCGACGAGCTTCGCGTCGTCGTCGAACGTCTCGTAGAAGTCGCCGAGCCGGAAGAAAACGATAGCGTGGGGGTAGCGGCGCTTGATATCGAGGTACTGGCGGCGAATGGGGGTCACGTGCGGGCGTCCTGCTCCAGAATGTTTGCCCGAGTGTACAGAAACGCTATCGCCACAACAAGGAGCGCAGCAGGCCGGCGGCCTCCAGAACCAGGATGCTGTTGCGGATTAGAGAACCGAGCTGCTACGGCAGGCCACCATGCCGAGCTGCTATGGCAGGCCACTAGGCCGAGCTGCTATGGCAGCTCGATTCGCGACGTGTACGTGGAAGTGTCGTAGGCGAACCACATGTCGGCGCCCGAACTGCTGTCGACGATCAGCTTGAGCTCGAGCATGTCCGTCGCCGGCACGGTGTAATCAACTGCCGGTATGCTCAGCGTCTTCACCACCCAGGTCCCGGAGCCGGCCTGCCAATCGCTCTCCGTCAGCGACCCGCTGGCGATCTCTGTGTACGAAGCGCCGTCGTAATGCCGAAGGTAGACAGTGATGCTGCCGGCGACGCTCAGGCTGAAGTTCTGGATGGCGCTGGCGAGCACAACAGTCACGTTGCCGTCGATCACCTGGTCAGCGGCGAAGGCCGACGTCCGCCATGACTGGTGCAGCGTCGTGCCGGTCTCCGCTGGGCCTGAGCCGCCAGCGGCGATCAGCAGACCGGCGTCCGCGTCTCGATCGCTGTCGTAGTTGTAAAGCGTCGTTGCGGTGGAGAGCGTCTTGTCGAACGGCAGCAGCGTTTGCGACGCCGTGTCGCCCACGGGCGGCGAGGGGTTGTTGTGCAGATAGTAGCGCTCGACGCCCGGCATCGGCAGCAGGCCGGACGCCACCGCGCCATTCGAGGCGACGAACGTAAGCGTGTAGTGCGTGCCCATCGCCAGCGGCGAGGCGAGCTGCAACGTGACGTGGAGCGTGGCCCGTGGGTTCCACTCGACATCGTTCTCGAACTCGTAGCTCCAGCACGGCGCCGTGCAGCCGGAGCCGCCGTAAGGCAACCCTTGGAGCGCGCCGCTGGGGCCGAAAAAGACATCGCTGCGTTCCACCGAAATGATGCGGCTGCCACCAACGTTCTTGACCCAAGCCTCCACCTGCGTGCCGCCCGGTTCGCCCCAGACCTCGACGACATCCAGCAGCGTGCTCTGGCGGTAGCTAGCGCGGTCGAAGCCGGCGACCATGACGCTGCCCGAGCGGCCGAACGCGGGCGTGATGAGGTTCGCCGTCAGGCCGATGCCGATGACAATGGCGACGACCAGCAGTACAGTAGTGATGGACTTGTCGATGGCGCGGCCTCCTTGCCCCGACGCGGCCAGCGTCGGAAGCTACTACTAGCATGAACGCTCGTAGCGTGGCGGCAGCGCAGTCCGAAAACGCCGATTAGGCTGGGGAAAGTCCCTTAGGGAGTTGCGGCTGCGGGAACGACGACGCCGGCAGCGATGTCCACGATCTGCACGTCGTCCGGCGCGACGTCCTTACAGGCGTTGCACTTGATGCAGCGCGCCTGATCGATCGACCAAGCCTCTTCCTCCTGGACAAACGCTTCCACCGGGCAGATGGCTGCGGCCTCCGCGAGCGCGTCGCTCGCGCCGGTGATCTCGTAGCGGATCAGGTCCCGGCAGACCTGCGCCGGACAGCGGCGGTTGTTGATGTGCTCGTCGAGCTCCTCGCGAAAGAACTCGGCGCTGCGCGACATGATCGTCGGAGAGGCCGAGCCGTGGACGCAGTTGGAGTACTGCAACGTCTGCGCGAGAATGTCCATCTTCCCGTAGTCGTCTTGGCGGCCCTCGCCGCGGGCGATACGCCGGAAGATCTCCGACATGCGCTGCGTGCCGCCGTGGCAACTCGTGCAGCGCCCGCACGATTCGTCTTCGAGAAACCACGAGAACATGACGTTGAGGTCGACGATGCAGGCCGTGTCATCGATGAAAACGATGCCGCCTCCGCCGAGAATCACGCCGTGCTCCCGGAATGCTTCGGGTTCCAGCGGCAGCTTCAGCGCGATGTGCGCGGGCAGGATACCAGCTAGCGCCGCGCCGGACTGCACGGCCTTCAGCGTCCGCCGCTCCCCCCACGGCGCGGGATCGATTGCATGGTAGAGATCGCGCAGGGCGAAACCGAACGGCAACTCCACCACGCCGACGCGCTGGATATGACCGGAGAAGCTGAAGATCTTGGTGCCGCTGTTAGCCGCCGTGCCGACCGACTGGTAGAACTCGATGCCCTTCTGGAGCATCAGCGTCACGTCGGCGTAGCTCTCCACGTTGTTGACGTTGGTCGGCTGGCCGAAGACTCCCGAGTCGGCCGGGAAGGGCGGCCGGATGCGCGGCATCCCGCGCGCATCGTCGAGCGAGGCGAGCAGGCCCGACTCCTCGCCGCAGACGTACGACCCGGCCCCTTTCCAGACGGTCAGTTCCAGCGTTACGCCGCTGCCGAGCACGTTCTCGCCCAGTAGGCCGCGTTCGCGCGCCTGCTCCACCGCGCGCTCCATGCGTTCGATGGCGAGCGGATACTCTTCGCGCAGGTAGATGAACCCAAAAGTCGCGCCGGTCGCGTGGGCCGCGATCAACATCCCTTCGAGGATGGCGTGGGGGTCGCACTCCATCATGATGCGGTTGACGAACGCGCCGGGGTCGCCTTCGTCCGCGTTGCAGATCAGGTACTTCGGTTCGCGCTCCTTGCCGCGCAGGAAGTTCCACTTCGTGCCTGTCGGGAAGTTCGAGCCGCTGCGGCCGCGCAGCGTCGACTCCTCGACCATCTTAATCAGCGCTTCGGGGTCCATCTCAGCCGCGTTGACGAAGCCGCCGTAGCCGCCGCTGGCGATGTAGTGGTCGATGTTTTCCGGGTCGATGACGCCGCAGCGCGCGATCAGCCTGCGCTCCTGCATCGCCCAGAAGTCGAAGTCCTCGAGGCGCTGCACGGCGTCCACGTCCGGGCCGGCGGCGACCGCAAACGCCAGGTCGTTGCAGACGCCTCCGCCGATGACGTCGCCGAGCAGTTTGTCGACCTTGTCCGCAGTAACGTTCTCGTAGAGGATGACCGACCCGTCTGGCTGCCGCACTTCGACAACCGGCTCCAGCCAGCAGAGGCCGGTCTCGCCCGTGATGCCGACATCGGCGTCGAGGCCGCGCTCGTCTACGGCAGCCCGAAGGGCAGCCAGCGTCTCGTCCGCGCCGGCGGCCAGTGTGCAGGTCGCCATCGGCACGCGGATCAGCGTCCGCGGCGGCTTCTCGACCTGCTGCCAGGCCTCTGCGGCCTGGTTGCGCAGCGCTTCGTAGGCCTCGTTCGCCACTACTTCGCCTCGTCCTTTAGCTCGCGGGCGAGCTTCACGGTGTCGGCGGCCGTCAGCGGCCCGACGACCTTACCATCGACCCAAATCTGGGGCGCGAAGTCGCAGGTTCCGTTGCACTGGGCAAGGTGGAGGCCGAGCTTGTCGTTCTCGGTGTTCTCCTCCATGCCGATGCCAAGCACCGATTCCAGCACCTTGCGGACGTGGGTGCTGCCTTTCAGCCGGCAGGCCGGGCCGCTACACCAGTCGACGCGCTTCTCCGGCGGCGGCGTCAGCCGCAGCTCCGAGTAGAACGTGGCGGTGCCGTAGACGTGCGCCTCGCCCAGGCGGAGCTGCCGCGCGATAACGCCCATGGCTTCTTTGGGCACGTAGCCGTAGCGATGCTGGACCTTGTGGAGCGCGCGCAGCAGGTCGGCGTTGCCTGGCCTAAACTCGGCGACGAGCTGCTGGATTTCTAGCGTGGCTTCAGTTTCGAGCACGGCGTTCCCTTCTATTTGTGCGCTGCGTCACTATAGCAGGTGGGGTGGGCAGCGGGACAAGCGACAGGAGTCAGGGCAGATGCTCCATCACTACACGAAGGCCACGGGGTCAGAGCGAGCCACCCTGGCCCGCAGACGGGTGAGTCCTAGCGATAGGCTGCGGCTGTGGTAGGCGACGCCCAAACGCCGAGTTCTACGATGGTAGCCGAGGTCTACATAGAATCATTAACTTACTCCGGTACGGCCCTGTACCTCCCTAAGGGGCCGCGCTCTTGGAGGGAGGCCTAGCGTCCTTGTTATCTTGGTTTGGCAGGCGTACACTTGCCAAATCTAGCCGGGCCAATCTTGAGGGAGGCAGACACATGAGGCTCGCACTAATAGCCATCGTAATGGGTGGCGCTGCGTTGGCACTCGGCTGCAGGGATAGCGCGGACACGCTCACACTCGAAGAGTACTTTGCGGAGCTCGAAGCAATCGATAATGACCTGTCTGCGCAGTTCGAGGAAGTATTCGCAAGGTTGCCAGAGGACATGCCCGTAGAGGAGTTCCTGGCAGACGAAGCCAACCTCCTGCTAGTTAAGGATTACTTTGCCACGTTACCACCCATCATCGGTGATACCGTCGACCGCCTGAAGGCACTCGACGCGCCTTCCGAGGTCGAGAAGGAACATGACGCTCTCGTCGATGCTGGCGAGAACTTCGTGGTTGCACTGGAGAACGATAACGAGTTTGTAAATGAAGCCGAAACGATGGCTGAATTTGATGCCCTCACCGACCAACTGAATACCATCTTCGGACTATCCGCGGACCGTTTTGAGGAAGCCTGCCTCGACCTCCTTGCAGTCGGAGAGGCGCACGGCATCATCGTCGACAGTGCCACCTGTGAAGACGAGGCTAGCTCGTCCGACCGCTTCATGGACTCCGACGCGGGCTATAGCTTCGACCACGCTGAGAATATCGAAGAAGTTCCAGCCGATACAGAAAGCCTCTTCTTGACCGGGGGCTTCGCACCCAGTGTTCGGCAATTCTCGGTGTCGTTTCCTCAGTTCGAAGACGTACCGCGATTACCGGGCTACAAGAGCAATGCCATCTTGGTCGACTTCCTCGACGTTGAAGCAGATGCGACGCAAGACGTTGAGAGCAACCTACCTGCTCTGGCATTCAGCGTTGACCAGCTGATAGACGACTTGGGCACGTTTTCTCTAGAAGATCCGATAGTCGGGGACATTCCTTCGCTTCAGAGCAGTGGACAACGGCGTGGCGAGGCAGTATCGGTCGAACATGAGCAGTTTGTTGTCTACAGCTATGACTACGCAGGCAAATGGTCGCTCATCTGGGACGTCCGGGGTCGTATCTACTTTCTCATAGTGCCCGACAGAATATATCGGGTCGTCTGCCAGTTCGAGGCTTTTAGGTTTGAGCGCGCGGTCGCAGACTGTGACAGCATCGTGGAAACAATGCGACACTCACCTGAGCAGACGTAGCTCACCTCGGCCGCCAGGGCTGTTTGTATAGCTCGAATCGGAACCAACGCCGTCACGGCCAACGCCTCCTGTTGTAGATGCGACTAGCGCTCCCTAACGCTCTCCCCTACCGCGCGTCTTCCATCGCCAGCGACGCCTACCACCCTCACCCCAGGCCGCCCGTAATTCGACAAGCTGAGCGTGAATCGCCCCTCTCCCTCTTGAGGGAGAGGGGAAGGGGGAGAGGGCGAACCGTCCCCTACTCTGTCGGGAACCAGAGTATGAGCTCGGCCGCATGCTGCAGCAGAAGCGCAGCGTCTATGGAATCAACCACGCCACTCTGATCCACATCCGCAGCGCCACCACAGTCGATGTCCGCCAGCAGGCCGGCGGCATGCTGAAGAACGACGGCGGCATCGACGCTAGCGATTTCTCCATCACAATCGACATCTCCCAAGTGCCGCAGCGAAGACTGTCCGACAAGGCCCGGCTCCCACAACACCTGATCGACGACCTGCTCCCCAGCCCGGAGCGAGACGACCGCGTCACTAGAACCACAGCCGTCTAAGGTCTCCGCTGCAGGCACATAGACCTCCTGCCAGTTGGGCGGGAACGGACCAAAGTCGGTTATGAGGAAGCCGCTGCCGCAGTCGCGGGACCCGATGCGGGGGGTCACCGGCCCGCCAACAATCGGCGAGTAGTACACATAGCTGAAGTACATCGGGCTCGGGCCCTTGACGATGTCCAGGCTAGTGGTCTCAAGGGGCCTAAAGGTTGAATGGGCGGCCTCCATGCCATCTACGGTGAATGTCACCTCGCCTCCTTCGACCGCACAGCCGGGCAGCTCACTGGCCGGGAGCACATACAGTGTGTAGCGCGTGGCTCGTAGCGTCCGTCTGACCTGCATGTCCCCGCATCGCTGTCCACCCACCCAGGCTTCCAGCTCAGCGTCCAGTGGGGCCGGCAGCCCATCAGCGATCAGTCTGCCCCAGAAGCGCGCAACATCCTGGCCAACCTGTCGAACCAGCAGAACGGCCTCGAACTTCTCGGAAGGATCGTAGCTGGCAATTACCCTGGTAGGAGTTAGTGCGAACCATCCAAACTCGACTGAGAAGCGCACGCAAGCGTAATAACCCCCCAGAATGACGGTGAACTCGCCAGCACTATCGGTCGTACCGCCCCAACTCACTACGTCGCCACAAAGATCATCAGCGCTCCAGCCTTCGAGGCCGGGCTCCCCTTCATCCCAAACTTCATTCTCGTTGAGGTCGTGAATGACGCGGACCGTAAGAGCCGCCTCGCCTGGCTCAGGAACGCCGGCATGAGCAAGTGAAACGATAGCGACAACCGCAAGGGTGCTAGCTAAGACGATTGACACGCGTAACATCGCCGCCTCCGGCTTAGAGTATGGGAGTAGCCAGAGAGATTGTCAATAACTCTGTCCGACACGGGATCTTCCATTATCGGCGGAGCCAACCGCCCTCACGCCAGGCCGCTGTGAATCGACGGCATGGAGGCTGATCGCCCCTCTCCCGCTCGCGGGAGAGGGGAAGGGGGAGAGGGCCCCGCAGCTAGCGCGCCACAAAGGTCTCGCTGCTACTTGCTGCCCGGAATATCATAGACAGGTTATGCAGCGCCGGCCCGCGTCCACAACCGTCGACCCAAGCGCGGTCAATCAAACGTCTGTGCGTTCACCGCGCTATTTCAGCTTCGGATTTCGCGACCTCTCGCGATTTTCGACAAACAATCAAAGCGATCGTACGCTACCCGGCAGCATCGGCCATCGCCAGCTTGGCGACGGTTTCGCCCATCTTGATGCTGTAGTTCTGGCCGCGGTCCTCCGGGTAGATCTGGCTCATCGTCGCCAGATAGAGGCCGGGGATCGGCGTTCGGTGCTCCGGGATGCGCTCGCGGTAGCCAATCGTCACGACCGGCTGGGCGTAGGGGCCCTTGAACAACCAGCGGTCGGTGATCCAGTCGGGCGAGAACTGCGGGTTGATCTTCGTCAGGTGCGGCAGGTACTCGCGCTCCACCTCGTCCAGCTCCATGCCCATCAGCGGATGGTCGGGCGCCAGGTAGTTCGAGAGGTAGACGATGTGCTTGCCCGCGTAGCGCTCCGGCTCGATGAAGTTGGTGTGCTCGATGACGGCGATGAAGGGGATCACGTCGTCGCTGATGTTCAGCCAGTAGATCGGCGAGAGCGGCCGGTCGAGCGCCATTACGTAGCACATCGCCGATTGCCAGCGCACGCCCGTGAGCTTCTCCGCGTAGTCGGTCGGCAGGTCGGGCGTCAGCTTCTGGAAGACATGGGCCGGCATACAGGCGATCACAGCGTTGAAATCCTGTCTCTCACCGCCCGCGAGCTGCAGGCCGCGCGCGCGGCCGTCCTCGACGATCACGCGCTCGACCGCCGTGCCGGTGTGGATCTCGACGCCGTCGTCCGTCCGCAGGCGGCGCTCCAGCGCGACGATGTAGCCGCCGAAGCTGCCGAGCAGGTAGCCGAGCTGCTCCGTCTGCCCGGCGCCCTTGCGCGAGGAGAACCTCAAATGGATCTTGTTCCAGAACCAGACCATGGCGAGCTCGTCGTAGGCGTCGCCGAACTTGCCGCGCAGCAGCGGGCCCCAGACCGTATCGTAGGCGCCCTCACCCATGTACTTCTTAATCCAGTCGGCGGCCGTAATCGACTCGTAGCGTGTGCCGTCGGATTGCCGGCGCAGGTAGAGCGCGGCCAGCCCCATGCGGACGCGGTCGAGCAGCGGCGCGGGGCTGTAGCGCATCAGGTCCATTGGCGTCACAAAGTCGTAGATCTTCTCGTCGCGGTAGAAGCCAACCTTCGACGTTCGCCAGATGAGCCTGTCGCTCATGCCCAGCTCTTCGATCAGGTCGACGACCGTCGTATCGGTCGAGAAGATGTGGTGGTAGAACGCCTCCAGCTTGTCGCCGCCCGTGTCGAACGTGCGCACCAGCCCGCCGAGGAACGGGCTCGCCTCGTACAGCGAGACGACGTGGCCCTGCTGCCTGAGCCGGAATGCCGCCACCATTCCCGCCACGCCACCGCCGATCACGCCTACCTTCATCCGTCTCCTCCAGGTTCCGTCGCGGTGTCGGCCGTCGAACGGCGGAACATCTCGCCCAACGATAACTGCATGGTGCCCAGGAAATACAATCCTAATACTATTACCGGCAGCAAGACCAGCGCGTGCAGCCCGATAGCGTACGCCGCGGCGACGGAACTGCCGACGCCGGCCGCGATGAACGTCTGCTTGGTGACGAACTCGAACGGGCCGACGCCGCCCTGCGAGGCCAGCACCGCGATCGCGAGGTTGGCCGCGGCCGTCGCCAGCAGGAAGTGCTGGAAACCGACGTCGATGTCGAAGGCCAGCCCGATAATGTAGTACATCGTCGCCTCCAGCAGCCACGAAATCACGGACAGCAGCAACGCCATCCCCATATCGAACGGGCTGCGCAGCGAGTGAAGGCCGGAAAAGAACGACGTGGTGAGGCCCTCCATGGTGGGACGAAGACGGGCGGGCGTGAAACGCATTACCAGCACGTCGAAGCGGCGCTGCCACGGCTCCGAGACAGCAAGGACGGTGAGAATCACCATCGCGATGCCGAAGAGCACCGCCATCAGGACGGCCAGACCGACGAAGTCGACGTTGAACGACGTGACGTAGAGGTCGGCCTCGAGCTCTTCGTTCCCCCCGCCGACGAGCAGTGCGACGATCACGAGCATCGGGATCAGCGCCAGGCCGTCGAACAGCCTGTCGACTGCAATGGTCCCCAGCGCCGCCGCTTTGCTGACCCGCTCCCGCTCGCCCAGGATGAAGGCGCGTACGAGCTCGCCCACGCGGGCCGGGATCAGGTTGTTTGCCATCAGGCCAATAATGACGACCGGGTAGAGCCGCCAGACCGTGACCTTCGTAATTGGCCGCAGCAGGTATTGCCAGCGCCAGGCGCGAAACCAGACGCCGGCGAAGTAGACGGGCAGCGACGCGAAGGCAATGACGTAGTTCGCCTCCGCGAAGGCGTCCCAGATCTCTGCGAAGTCGGTGCGGGCGAGAAAGAGGACGAGGAAGATCAGGCTGATGGCGAACCCGAACCAGACGCGACGGCTACGCAGCAACAGCGACTCCTGCTTCCCCCGCTGGCCGGAACGGCCGCACAGGGACTCTACATAGATAATAGGCACGCGCCCGAACGGCGGTCAACGAGCCTCCAATGCACTAGTATCGCCGCCGCGGCGCTCTCGCTTGACTGGCCACGGCGATCCGGCTAGCATTGGTTCGCGGTCGTGCTAGGCGGGGAGTTAGCGGTGCCCTGTACCCGCAATCCGCTCCAGCGGGGCCGAAATCCCGCTCTAGGGCTGAGCGCTATGAGGACTGTCTGCGTTTGGTTGCGTTGAGGGCCTGGTCCTACGCGGCGAGGCGCTGTGAACCCCGTCAGATCCGGAAGGAAGCAGCGGTAAGCAGTTGCTCTCGGGTGCCGTAGGGTCACCGGGCCTGAGTGGCCATCCGTTTGATAAGCTCGTGGCCCAGTTCGAAAGCGGGTGCACGGCCGCATCAAACGTTCAGCCGCCCCCCTCTTCTGCCGACAAGAGAGCAGGGCGAACTAGAGGAACCCTGTTTGGATTCCCCCAACCCCGTCGGTGGGTACCCCGAAGGATCGGGGTCTGAGGAGACCCACCGACGACTCACCAGGGACGACGCGCCCCGCGGCGCCCGGAAGGAGCCGGTACGGTCTCCGCAGGGCTCCGCTCCCTCCTTTTTCGCACCGGACATTCGCCGCCACTACGCAACGCGCCGCTTCCGCCTTCAGGTAGCCGGGCTGGCAGCGCTGCTGGCCGTCATCGCGCTGGCCGGCATCTTTCGCGTGCGCGACGTGACCATCTTCGCGGACGGCAGCACGACGACGATCGCCAGCCGCAGCGCCAGCGAGGGCGTCATCGTCGCCCACGCAGGCATCGAAGTCGCGCCCGGCGACAAGATCGAAGCCGCGGGAAACGACGCAATCGTCGTCCGGCGCGCGACAGACGTGTTGCTCACGGTCGATGGCCGCACGTTCGACGTACGCACACAGGCCGTTTCCATCGCGGAGCTGCTGGTCGATGTCGGCGTCTCGCTCGCGCAGGACGACAGCGTTCACCGCAATCGCGTCTTCGTATCCCCGGACGCGCCTATCACGCCGCCGCCCGCGCTCGTTACCAGAGACGGCTCCCTGCAATCGGGCGGCGACGACCGGTCTGAGATGCCCGCGCTTGTGCTGCTGAACATACGGAGGGCCATGCCGTTTGCGGTGGTTGAAAACGGCCAGGAACTACAGCTCCGCTCGAGTCGCGAGACCGTGGCGACCGCGCTGCGGGATGTCGGTGTCAGGCTAGGGCCAGGAGACCGCGTCCAGCCGCCGCTCGACACAGAGTTGAGCACCGGCCTGCAGATTCACGTCGAACACGCGGCCCAGGTCACCGTGACCCTACCCGAAGCGAAGATTTCGCTCTACACACTGTCCGACAATGTCGGAGGCGCTCTGGAAGAGAGCGGCATCGTCCTGCCAACCGATTTCCGGATCAGCCCGACAAGTGACACGCGCATCGAACGCGGCATGGAGATCCACGTCATCGGCATCTCCGAAGAGCAAGTACAGGATACGGAGCGGATCGCGCGCCAGACGCTCTACCGCCCTGACGCCAGCTTGGCCTACGGAGACCGCCGCGTGGAGCAGGGCCAAGACGGCATCCAGTATCGGCGGTATCGCATTGTCTACGAGAACAGCGAAGCCGTTTCCCGCGAGCTGGAGGCGGAGTGGTTCGACCCGGAGCCGGTAGACACCATCATCTACTACTCCACTGCCGTACCGCGCGCAGCGGTTGTCATTCCGGCCGAGGGTCCGGACGAGTCGGAGATCCTGCGGACGATCAACGTCTGGGCCACCTGGTACAACCCTGCGAGCGCCGGACGGCCGCCGTCCGATCCGTCCTACGGCATAACGGCCACGGGCGTGCCCGTCGTCCGCGGCGTCGTTGCGACCGACCCGAGCGTGATTCCCCTGGGCACGCGGCTCTACGTTCCGGGATACGGTTACGCCGTCGCCGGCGATACGGGCGGCGGCATCCGGGGCAACGTGATAGACTTGGGCTATCCAGACGGAGTTCAGGTTGACTGGCGTTCGCGGTGGATTGACATCTACATCCTCGGATAACGACAGCCCGTCCGCAGCGGACGGGCCATCCGCGCCGGCCGCTGATCCGGCGCGGCTCCCGTTTGGATTCACCCCGCGCAAATCCCTTGGGCAGCACTTCCTCACGGACGAACACGTCCTGCGCCGGATCGCCGACGCGGCGGAGCTGACGCGCGCCGACACCGTGATCGAGATCGGCGCCGGGCCCGGCGGGCTGACGGTGGAGCTCGCCGCCCGCGCACGCCGCGTCGTCGCAGTCGAGCTCGACGAACGCCTCTGCGCGCACCTGGCGGATCGATTTCACGGCACAAACGTCACCGTGGTGCAGGGCAACGCACTCGATCTTGACCCGGCAGACCTGCTGCCGCCTGACCGGTCCGATGACGCGTACACTCTCACCGGCAACCTGCCCTATTACATCACACAGCCGCTGATTCGCCACTACCTGGAAGCGACGCCCGCGCCGCGGCGGATGACGGTGATGGTGCAGCGGGAAGTGGCCCGCAGCATCGCCGCGAAGCCGGGTGAGATGAGCCTGCTCAGCGTCTCCGTACAGCTGTACGGAGAGCCAACGATCCTATTCGACGTGCCGTCGAGCGCGTTCCACCCACCACCGAACGTCGATTCGTCCGTCGTGCGCATCGATCTGCCCGGCGGGCTACGCGCGCCCGTCACGGATACGGAGGCGTTCTTTCGCGTCGTGCGGGCCGGCTTCAGTTCGCGCCGGAAGCAGTTGCGCAACGCGCTGGCGAACGGCCTCCAGCTCGATCCAGCAGCCGCCGGCGCGTTGCTGGCAGAAGCCGGCATCGACGCGACGCTGCGGCCGCAGGCGCTGGCAATCGAATCGTGGGCGGCGATCACCGACGCTTGGGTCGCAGCGGGACGCCCGGAACGCACGCGATGACGAACGGACTCTCGCTCCAGGCGCCGGCGAAGATCAACTGGACGCTGGAGGTCTTGGGCCGCCGCGACGACGGCTACCACGTAGTGCGAACTGTGTTGCAGACCATCGCGCTCAGCGACGGCGTGACGCTGTCGTCCGCGAACGACCTTTCGCTGGAGATCTCCGGCGACGCCGGCGCGCTTTCGTCGTTGCCGGACGAAGCGAACCTCGCCTACCGCGCCGCCGAGCGCCTGCTCAAGGGGCCCGGCGCGACAGGCGGCGTGCGCATCCAACTGGAGAAGGGCATCCCGGTTGCGGCAGGCCTCGGAGGCGGCAGCAGCGACGCGGCCGCCGTCCTGCGCGGCACACGCCGCCTCCTTCAGCTACCCGTCAGCGACCGCACGCTGGCCGAGATCGCCGCGGAGCTCGGCTCGGACGTGCCGTTCTTCCTCCGCGGCGGCTGCGCGCTCGCAAGCGGCCGCGGCACCGAGCTAACGCCGTTGCCGAACGGCCCTCCGCAGCGCCTCGTAGTCGCCTGGCCGGAGAGATCGATTAGTGACGACAAGACGGCGCGGATGTACGCCGCGCTGGGGCCCGAACACCTCGACGACGGCTCTGCGACAGACGTGCTGGCATCGCGACTGGAAGGCGGCCAGCCCGTGCGCGACGGCGACATCGTCAACGTCTTTGAACACGTGCTCGACGCCGCCGGTGTACGGCTTCTCGCCGCCACGCGAGAGCTGGCGTCTTTCCACTTGGCCGGCAGCGGCCCGGCGATCTTCTCGATGCTAGAGCCAGACGACGACGGCACACGGCTGATCGAGAACCTGACACTGCTCGGCCTGCGAGCGGTCGTCACGCGTACAACCGCCGCCGCCGAGGCGAGAGGCTAGCAGAAATGGCCGAGGTGATGGCCGGGTTCGTCTGCGGCTACGCTCTTGCGCTGATCGCGACGCCCGTGGCGGCAATCGCGATGGTGCGGGCGCGCGTCCGCAGCGCGACCGTGGAGCAAGTTGTGCCTAGCGGCACGCCGATTGTCGCCGTCGCCGTCCTCATACACACGTTCGCGTTCATCGTGCTGACGGCCGTTGGGCTGCTTCTCGGTCTCCTGCTATTCGGACTGGAGGACGGCCGTTCTGCAAACGGCTTAGGCAGCCCCAACTGGCTCTTCACCGCCATCATTCTGGCGATGACGGCCATCGCCTTCATCCCGCCGGCGGCACTGGTGCAACGCTGGCGCACGCCGCTTCTCGTCAGCGCGCTGCTGTTTGCGGTGTGCTTCGGCTGGGCGATGCCTTACCTCTCTCTTCTCGGACCCCAATAGGCCTTACGTATGCCGCCCGTTATACTGCCGCGATGAGCACGATCATCGACATGCACATCCACACGACACGGGGCGCTTCGGACAGCGGCCTGGACCCCGACGATCTGGCCACGGAAGCCCGTGCGCGCGGCCTGACGGGCGTCAACATGAGCGAGCACGACCGGCTGTGGGATACGTTTGTGCTCAAGGAGTTCCGCGAAAAGAACAGTGATCTGCTCGTCGCGAACGGCATGGAGGTGTCGACGGACATGGGCCACATCCTCGCGCTCGGCCTGCGCGAGTACGTTGGCGGCATCCGACGCATGGAGAAGTTGCGTGAGGTCGCCGATGAGCACGGCGCGTTCTTGATCGTTGCCCACCCGTTCCGGCATTTCTTCGATCCCGTCTACTTCACGCGCCAGGGTAAAGAGCCATTCAAACTGACTCCCGGGCAGGCCACTAGACTGCCGGTGTTTCAATTCGTCGACGCCATCGAGGTGCTGAACGGCGCCAACACCGTGAAGGAGAACCTCTTCGCGCTGCGCGTAGCCCAGGCGCTGGGCAAGCCCGGAACCGGCGGCAGTGACGCCCACTCGACGCAGGGCATCGGCACCTACTGCATCGAACTCGACAAGGACTGCGAGTCGCAGGAGGAGCTGCTGGCGGAGTTGCACGCCCGACGCTTCCACGCGGCTCACGGGCTATTGGACGGCAAGCTCACAGAGTTCACAGAGACGAGCCTGGCCGACCCGAACGAGTAGTAGCCCGAAGGCCTGGGATGGCCAGGAAGATAACATGTCCTTAGAAGAACTCCAGGCCGTGATCGACGCTTCGCTCCAGCGCGCCTCTCCGCTCACTAGGAGGCTCTTCGCCGAGAGCGAGATGGATGCGGCAGCGGCGCGCGACTTCGTCAACGAGACGAAGTCGGTAACAATTGCCACGGTGCGGGCGTCGGGAGAGCCCCACGCGTCGCTGACACTCATCGCCTGTTCGAACGACGGCGGGCTCTATTTCGCGGTGAACCGAGAGTCCGTTCTATTTCGCAATCTCCAGCGCTCGCAATCCATCGCGCTGACGGTCGACAACGCCGTGCATGGGATCATGGCGCAGGGGCGCGCCGAGCTGGTGGGAGAGGCGAGAGAGCTACGCGATAGCCTCATCCGCAAGCTGGAGGCGCTGACGCTGGATGGCCGCTGGACACCGGAAGGCTGGGAGGGCATGCTCTACCGCATCCAGCTCGATCGCATCTTCATCAAGTAGTGATAAGCCCATTTGTTCTAGCAGCGACACGCATGCTAAACTGCGCGTCTTAGCCTCAATCTTCGCCTTGTGGAGGGCCCATGCGCCGCAGCTACGTCGCGATCGACCTGGAAACGACGGGCCTCGACCCCGACCGCGAGGCGATCATGGAGATCGGCGCGGTCCGCTTCGACCTGGACGGCAACAGCGAGACGTTCTCCACGTTCGTCGACCCACAGCGGCCGATCCCGTACCGCATCCAACGCCTGACGCACATCAGCGACGCTGATGTCGCCGGAGCGCCTCAGTTCGCCAACGTCGCCGCCGACCTCGAGGCCTTCATCGGCGACGACCCCGTCGTTGGCCAGAACGTTCAGTTCGACCTCAACTTCCTGGCTCGCAGCCTCGTGGAGCCGCCCGGCCCGGCCTACGACACACAGGAGTTGGCAGGCGTCCTCCTGCCCGGCCTAGCGGAGCAGAACCTAAGC
This sequence comes from Chloroflexota bacterium, assembly GCA_029262675.1. Lineage (GTDB taxonomy): Bacteria > Chloroflexota > Dehalococcoidia > DSTF01 > RBG-16-68-14 > JADFKB01. Next base: position 204,808 of record JAJCYW010000021.1, read on the forward strand.
TCGATCGCACGGTATCTCGACATCGATTTTCCGGTGCAACACCGTGCTCTCGCCGACGCGGAGGCGGCACGCCTCGTCTTTCTCGCGCTGCGGAAGCGGCTCGCCGCGCTGCCGCGGACGTTGCTGGCGGAGGCGGAACGCGTCGCCGCGCCGCTGGAGTGGTCACTCGCCCACCTGCTGCGCGAGCTGCTGGAGGAGCGGCCGCCGAGCTCGGACGACGCCAAGGACGACCTACCGCACGGCGCGTTGCGGCGGATAGACAAGCCCGGCCAGGCGCTCTCCGCGGTGGCCGCGGAGTCCTCGCCCGTGGACGCGGAGCTTGTCGAGCGGGCACTGACGACGGGCGCGCGCGACGTGATCGACGAGTTCGAGGACCGGCCGCAGCAGGTGGAGATGGCGCGGGCCGTGACCGCCGCGCTGAATGAGGGAAGGCAGTTGCTCGTCGAGGCGGGCACCGGCGTCGGCAAGTCGCTGGCTTACCTGCTCCCGGCGGCGCGCTACGCCCTCCAGAACGAGACGCGGGTGGTGATATCGACGAACACGATCAACCTCCAGGGCCAGCTCGTCGGCAAGGACATCCCGGATGTCCGCAGCCTGCTGGGCGGCGGCGAGATGCGCGCTGCAAAGGCTACTGACGGCGAACTGCGTGCTGCGCAGACTACTGACGGAGAGCTGCGCGCTGCGCAGCTCAAAGGCCGCCGCAACTACCTCTGCCTGCTCCGCTGGTCAGCGCTGCGACACGCGGCGACCCGCAGCGAGGACGAGGCGAAGCTGCTGGTGCGGCTGCTGCTGTGGCTGCCGCACACCGATACCGGCGACCTAGCGGAACTGCGGCTATCCCCCGGCGAGACGACCGTCTGGAACAGGCTCAGCGCCCAGCAGGAGGCCTGTCTCGCCACACCCAGCGCTTTCGTAAAGGACGGCTCCTGCTTCCTGCTGCGCGCCCGCAAGCGCGCCGAGGCAGCCCACGTCCTTGTCGTCAACCACGCGCTTGTGCTCTCGGACGTGGCGGTCGGCGGCGGCGTGATCCCGGACTACGCTCACCTGATCGTCGATGAGGCGCAGCACTTGGAAGCCGAGGCGACGCGCCAGTTTGGCTTCCAGGCGGGGGAGGAAGACATCGGCGGATTCCTAGACAGCGTCGCGTCGCGGGGCGGCGGCCTGGTGAACGCGCTACGCAACGCCTCTCGCGGACTGGGCGGCCAAGTGGCCTCGAACCAGGAGCTGCTGGAGGCCGCGTCCGGCGCGCAGGACGACGCAGACCGCGCCCGCGAACGGATTCCGGAGTTCTTCACCGCGCTCGCCGGCTTCCTGCGCCAGCAGTTTCGCGGCACCGGCGGCTACGAGAGCCGCCTGTCGCTGACACGCGCGATGCGCGTGCAGCCGGACTGGGGCGAGATCGAGCTGGCCTGGGAGAACCTGAGCGCGGCGCTGGGCCAGGTCGTCGTTGCCGTGGAGCGGCTGCACACGGGCCTGCAAGCCGGGGAAGCGGCCAACCTGCTGGACTACGAAACGATGCTGACGGAAGCCGCCGACCTAGCGAAAACCGGCGCGGCCCTGCGTGAGGGCATCGACAACATCGTCTTGCGCGACGACGCCAACACCGTCTGCTGGCTGACGCAGCAACGCTCGGCGCCAGGCGTGGCGCTGGCCAGTGCGCCCCTGCTGGTGTCCGAGCTGCTGCAGGAGCGTCTCTTCTCGCAGAAGGAGACGACGGTCCTCACCAGCGCCACGCTGACGACCAACGGCAGCTTCGACTACATGCGCGAGACGCTAGGGCTGGACGAAGTGCAGGAGCTGCAGCTCGGCTCGCCGTTCGACTACGCCGCGTCGACGCTCGTGCTCGCGCCAACGGATATGCCGGACCCCAACGATAGCGACTACATGGCAGCGTTGCAGGAGTCGATGATCGAGCTGATCCGCGCTAGCCGGGGGCGGGCGCTGGCGCTCTTCACATCGCACGCCAGCCTGCGGGCGGCCCACGCCGGCATCCGGCAAGCCCTCCAGGAGGAGGAGATCCTGGTGCTGGGCCACAACATCGATGGCTCGCCGCGCCAGCTCACGCGCGCGCTCCGCGAGAACCCGAACACCGTCGTGCTCGGAACGGCCAGCTTCTGGGAGGGCGTCGACATCGTCGGCGAGGCGCTCTCGCTGCTAATCGTCGCCCGGCTGCCGTTCGCCGTGCCGGACGACCCCGTCTTCAAGGCCCGCTCCGAGCTGCACGACAACCCGTTCACCGACTACGCGGTGCCCAACGCAGCGCTACGGTTCAAACAGGGCTTCGGCAGGCTGATCCGGCGCAAATCGGACCGCGGTGTGCTCGCCGTCCTGGACGGCCGCATCACGAGCAAGTCGTACGGCAAGGCGTTCCTGCGCTCGCTGCCGCCCTGCAGGGTCGAACAGGTGCCGGTGGCGACAATGCCGGGGCTGGTGGCTCATTGGCTGGACAAGAGCAGCCCCTAGGCCTGCACCCGCTGCGGCGAGGCGACGCAGAGGCGCTGGTGGCCTGGCTGCCGGATGTCGCCCGTGACGCTGGCTGCGAACGCTGGTCGAACCCAACCAGCCTTCGCAAGGCGATACCGAGCGCCCACGCCCTTACCAACAGCGACCGCACGGTGTTCGTCGAATACACGCCCAACGCGCCGCAGCGCAGCGCCGCGACCGTGCGCTTCCTCGCGGTCGAACCCGCCGCACGGCGCGTCGGACTTGGCGGCAGGACTGCGCTCGAGCTCGAGCAGCGTCTACGACCAACGTGTCGCCAAGTCTACGTAGCGGTACCGTCACGTATCGGCATCGCGCTCTATTTCTGGCTTAGGTTAGGCTATGGACCGCTAACTGAAGTTGCCTCACCGTCTAATAGCATCGATGACGCCACCTGGATGACCCGGCAATTGACCTAACTTGAACGCAAAAAGAGCAACGAGTTGCTCGCCGGCGAAGAACCGCAGCCCTACTTGCTACTGGCGACGGCGGGCAGCGATCGTACGCGTCAGTATATGGGCGAGGCCGAACGCAAGACCGAATAGCGCAGCGAAGAAGAGGAAGAGAAACACATACGGCGCCGTCGTCGCGACGCCCATCACGATCAGCCCGAGGACGAACGCGAACGCGACGGGAAACGTCCGCCAGTTCCAGAGCGCCAGTGCGGGCTGGGACCGGCGCGAGTACGCAGGCCGCTGCTGGCCCCCCTGCCCTGAGGCCCGCGATTTCGCTGCCGCTTCGTCACGACGTTTGGGACGGCCGCGACGTTTGCTCCGATAGCCTCCTGGCATCTGTTAATCCCGCCTCCGGTAACGCTTGCGGGGCGGTAGCGAAGGCGTGATCACCTGCGCTGGAGCGTCCGGCTGTGGAGTAGCGGCTTGTTGGGGCGATTCGCCGCTCTCGTCGAGACAACGCTGGCAGGCGAACTCCAGCGCCAGGTGATGCTCGTTGATCCAGACGGCGCCGCAGTCCTTGCCCTCGTCGTCGTTGCGCGGATTGAGATGGTAGCGACTGCCACAGCTGTGGCAGTCGACCGACAGCTTTTCGTCGACCGCATCGCCGCAGACCGCGCAAACGTACGGCTCAGCCACCACGCTGCTCCGCGGTCGCCAGTTCTTCGCGCAAGCCGTTCAGCATCGCGATCTCGTCGTCCCTGCTCTTCGTCTCTCCATCCAACCTCGCCGAGCGCAGCGCGTCCATAGCGGCACCGACCTGCGGCCCACGCGGGACGCCGCAGGCAACGACGTCGTTTCCCGTGAGGCGCGGGCGCACGTGCCGCCAGGACGCCGTGTACAGCCGCGCTGCCGCAGCAGCGCGGCCTTCCGCTACCAACGCAAACGATTCTATCGACTCAGGCGGTCGCGGCGACAGCAGCCGTACCGCGTCGCTCGGACGGTCTGCCGCATCGGCCAGTTGCCGCTCGTGCGCGCGCAGGGCGACAAAGCCGCCGACGGCGCTGGCCTGGCGGCCGGTGAACGACAGCCGCCCCATCGCCTGCTCGACCCCCGCTGGAGATGCGGCAGAGATCAGGATGCAGAGCAGAGCGGCGTCGCGGTGCGACTCGGGAAGCCGCGTGAGGCCGCCCGCCGCGCTGCGCTGCTGCGGGCCGGCCTGCAGCGCCGGGTGTGTCGCCTCCAGCACTCCCCTGCCGTCCGCCCGGCGCAGGATCTCCGCCGTGTTCGGCTCCACGGCGATGCGCTCAAGCTCACGGCGCAGACGCGTGCCGGAGATCGTATCGAGAAACAACAGATCGCGGCGCAGGAGCGCATCCGTGCGCCGATGAACCCGAAACTTCAGCCGACCGGCGTAGCGAACGGCGCGGTAGATGCGAGTGGCGTCGTCTTGAAAGCTCTCATCGTGGAGCACACGCAGCGTTTTCGAAGCGGCATCGCGCCGGCCGCCGTGCGGATCGATCAGCCGGCCGCGCTGCGAACCAGCCAGCCGCAGCGCCATGGCGTTGATCGTAAAGTCGCGGCGGGCCAGGTCGGCGTCCAGCCCAGCCGGCCGCACGGTGGGCAGCGCGCCCGGCCGCAGATAGCTTTCCGTACGCGCTGTCGCGAAATCCAGGCTGACGCCGTCGTTGCGAACGGAAGCCGTGCCGAAACGAGGGTAGGTAACGACGCGCGCCCGCAGCTTCCGGCCGACGGCCGACGCCAGCTTGATCGCATCGCCTTCGACAACGAGGTCGATGTCCACGTGGCTCGTGTCGAGCAGGAGGTCTCGTACCGCGCCGCCGACGAGAGAAAGCCCCTCACCGCGCCGCTCGGCCGCGGACACGGTCGCGTCCAGCGCCCTGCGCATTTCGTCCGTGAGGCGCATATCGAGCCGGTCCAGGAGCTTCATGGCGAACGCAGTGTAGCAGGAGGGAGCGGCGGCAGGCGGCTAACGCCGCCCATAACGGCGTCTGCTTGACAAAGGCCACGCTGCCTCCATAAGATTGCGTTAACTTAGCAATTCGTGCTCCCGATTGGGTGGGGCGCCATCGGGGAAGGGTGGATTCGCTGCAAGCGGGTAACTGGCACGGCAGTCTCCTCAGCCCAAACCGTAGCTGGCGACGCGACGAGCGCGTCTCGCTTCTCCGGCTCCAACTCAAACGACCGAACCGCGCGCCGGGGTCCGCCCGACGCGTGCTCTGCGTCCCGCCGCGCTCGGCGTCGCGGCGTGCGCCTTCGCGACGCGGCGGAGCGCCGCACGGGTACGCGGCGATGCGAGGGGGAATGGAAAGGCGGCCCCGCTTGGCCACACACAGCGACCTGGAGCAGCGCCTGGGCGTAAGGTTCGACGACCCTGTGCTCCTGCAACAGGCACTGGTGCACAGCTCCTACGTCAACGAAAATGCAGGCAGTTTCCCGGAATCGAACGAGCGCCTGGAGTTCCTCGGCGACGCCGTGCTCGGCCTTGTCATCGCCGACGAGCTCTATGCGGCGTTTCCCGGCGAGGATGAAGGAATGCTGACGGAGTTGCGCGCGCACCTCGTCAGGCGGGACACGCTGGCCAAGGCAGCCCGCAAGCTGGACCTGGGCGCGGCGCTGCTGCTGGGCAAGGGTGAGGACGACGGCGGTGGCCGCCACCGTCCGACCAACCTTGCGCACGTTTACGAAGCGATCGTTGGCGCGGTCTTCCTAGACAGCGGCCTGGAAACGGCCCGCAGCTTCGTGCTCGCTTCGCTCAGAGAAGAGTTGGTGTACGTCGCCGATGAGAGCTTCACTCTTGATCCGAAGTCGCGCCTGCAGGAGATCAGCCAGTCGCGTTTCCAGACGACGCCGCGCTACACGGTCGTCGAGACGGAGGGGCCCGACCACGCGCGCCGATTCACCGTCGAGGCCGTGATCCAAGGCGAGACCGTCGGCAGCGGCAGCGGACGCAGCAAGCAGGCAGCCGAAAAGCAGGCGGCTCAGAAAGCTCTGGAACAACTCGAATCGAGCGACAACGACCCGGAGACGGACTAGCGTATGTACCTGAAGCGGCTGGACGTTAACGGCTTCAAGAGCTTCGCGGGCGCGACATCGCTGGAGTTCGGCGGCGGCGTCACCTGTATCGCAGGCCCTAACGGCTCCGGAAAGACGAACGTCGCCGAGGCGATCCGCTGGGTGCTGGGCGAGCAAGCCAGCCGCGTGCTTCGCGCGCGTAAGACGGAGGACATCATCTTCACCGGCAGCGCGAAGCGGCCCGCCATGGGCATGGCCGAGGTACGCATCACGCTGGACAATAGCGACGGCTGGCTCCCGCTCGACTTCGTGGAGGTCGTCGTCGGACGGCGCGCCTATCGAAGCGGCGACAACGAGTACTACCTCAATCAGAGCCGCGTCCGGCTGAAGGACCTCAACGAGCTCTTCATGAAGGCCCAGGTAGGCCAGAACAGCTACGCCTTCATGGGCCAGGGCCTCGTCGAGCAGGTGCTGACGCTGCGGCCCGAAGACCGCCGCGGCATGATCGAGGAGGCGGCCGACGTCCGCCTGCACCGCGAAAAGCTGAACGAATCGCGGAATAGGCTTTCGGCGACACGCGACAATTTGGAACGTGTTGAGATGCTCGTCGGCGAGATCGAGCCGCGCCTGCGACAGCTCGAGCGCCAAGCTACGCGAGCGGCCGACTTCGGCCGCCTCAGCGCGGAGCTGGCCGACGCCCTGCAGGCGCTTTACGGCCAACAGTGGCAGGACGCGCAGGAAGGGCTGACGGCCTCTCGCGCCGAGTACGACCAGCGCAAGGAGGAGTTCGACCGCGCCGAACAAGAGCTGAAATCCATGGAAGAGGGCCTCGCGTCGCTGGGAACGGCGATCGACGAACGCCGCCGCGACATAGGCGAGCGCATCGACGCCTCCCGCTCGCTTGATGAGTACCTGCGCGACCTGGAACGCCGCATCACGGTGGAGACGGAGCGACAGTCGATGCTCGAAGCGCGCCGCGACGAGCTGGCAACCGAGATCGAGGCGCTGGAGCAGGAGCGCAGCGGCGTCGCCGAGGTCGTCGCGGAGCAGGAAGAGCGCGCGCGCAAGGTCCAGGAGTCGCTGGCCTCTGCACGGGCTCCGGAATCGGACGTTGAAGAGTTGGCCCGCTCCGACGCGCGCCTCGCCCAGTTGCGCGCGGAGCTGACGAAAGCCGAAGAGGGCGCCGCTCAGGCCGCCGCACACGTGGCGGAGGCGCAAGCGAAGGCGTCCGCGGTCGGGGAACAAGAGCAACGGCTCCAGGCGGAGCTGGCGTCGCTGCAGGAGACGCGCGCCGCACAGATAGCCGAGCTCAAGACGTGGGCGCGCGAGTTTGCCTCGCGGCGCGAGCGCTGGCTGACGCTCTCCCCTACTGTCGGCCGCGCGACACTGGAGTTGGACGAGATCAAGGCGCGCCTGGAGCGCGCGTCGATAGCCGTCGTGCGCCGCCAGGAGGAGATCCGGACGCTGACGGCATCGATCGATTCGGCGGCCGCCAGGCTCGACGCCGCGCTGTCCACCGACATCGACCTGCCGGACAATGACGCCGGCGTCCGCGCGCTGATGGTGGCCGGCGGTAAGGTGTCCGGTGAAGAGCCCGACCCGGACAACCGCATCCGAGGCCTAGTAGGTATGGTCGGCCAGTTGATCCGCGTGCCATCTGGCCTGGAGCGCGCGATTGAAGCCGCGCTCGCCGACAGCCTCCACGCCATCGTCGTCGAAACGCAGGACGACGCGTTGGCCGGCATCGAATTGCTGGTCAGCGAGGACCAAGGCCGCGTCACCATCTATCCGCTGAGCGACATCCGGCCCGTCCATCCGATCAACCTGCTGAATGAACGAGGTGTGGTCGGCGTCGCCTCCGAGCTCGTTCGCTGCGACGCGCGCTACCGGCCGCTGATCAATACACTGCTGGGCCGGACGATCGTCGCGCAGAACATCGGCACGGCCAAACTGCTGCTGCGCCGGGGCCTGGGCAGCGTGGTCACGCTGGACGGCGCGTTGCTCCACACAGCCGGCTCGATCACTGCGGGCAGCGCGAAGGCCGTCCGCCGCGCCTTCGTTCACCAGCGCGAGGTCGGCGAGTTGCCGGACGAGCTGGAGCAGATGCGCGCGGCGCTAGAAGAGGCCACGCCGGCGCTGGAGATGGAGCAGGAACAGCAGCAGCAGGCCCAGCAGGATCGCGACCGCCTGGCGCCGGAGCTGGAACGCATGCGCGCCAACCTGGCCGCGGCAGACGAAGCGCTGCGCCAACAACGCGCGCGCCTTCCCGTCACGTCCGCGAGACTGTCCACCATCCACGCCCGCCGCCGCGACGCGCAGCAGACGCTCGACCAGGCCGCGGACAGGCTCGCCGCAGCGCGCGCGGCCGGCGAGCAGGCCGCCGCAGAGCGCGACGGCCACAATGCGGACCGCGACCGCATCCGCCCGGAGATCGAACGGGTGGCTGCCAGTCGTGAGACGCTGGCGCGCGCCCGCTCGGAGCGCTCCAGCCGCATCGCGGCGCTGGAATCGGAGCAGCAGGCGTTCCGCCAGCAGACAGAGCTGCAGCGAGCCAGCCTGGAGCGCGTGACGGCCGAACTGGAACGGCGGCGCGGCCTGGCTTCGCAGCTAGAAAGCGACGCCAAGAGCGTGCTGGAGCGACTGGCGGCGACACGCCGCGAGCTGGAAACGAAGCGCACGGAAGCAGCCAACGCCCGCGAGGAGTTGGCGCCCGCCCGACACGCCCTGGAGCAGATCGAGTCGCGCCAGCGGACGATCGACGCGGACCTGGCGGCCGCGCGCTCGCGAACACTGGCCGCCGAACGCAAGTACCTCGACGCCGAATCGACAGTGCGATTGCGCGGCGACGAGCTCGAAGTGCTGCGCGAGCGCCTGGACGAGGAGGGCTTCCGCCCCTCAGCCGACGGCGACGTGCGTCCCACACAGCAACCGAAACAATCAACCGCCGACGCTACAGTGTCTGAACATGCCGGGGCAGAGGGTCAGCCGCCGCAGTGGCTGCAGTCCGACCCGGAAGTCGACGGCCCGCCGCCAATGCGGGGCGGCGCGGCCATCGATACCGTCGCGCTGAAGGACCGCATCGGCGAGCTTCGCAACAGCATCCGCAAGCTGGGGCCGGTCAACGAGCAGGCCGGCGAGGACTTCGATGAGAGCCGCGAGCGGCACGAGTTCCTCACCACGCAGCTCGACGACCTGCGGGAGGCCGAAGCCGCGCTGCAGGAGGCGATCGACGAACTGGAGGCGATCGTCAAGGAGCGCTTCTCGACGACGTTCCGCAAGGTGAACGCCTCGTTCAAGACCTACTTCCAGACGTTCTTCGGCGGCGGCGAGGCCGAGCTGCTGCTAACGCGGACGGATGAAGAGACGCTGCCGGGCGTCGACATCATCGCGCAGCCGCCGCGCAAGAAGGTGCGGACGATCAACATGCTCTCCGGCGGCGAGCGTTCGCTGACGGCGATGGCGTTGCTCTTCGCACTGCTGGATACGAACCCCTCGCCCATCTGCGTGCTGGACGAGGTGGACGCGGCGCTGGACGAAGCCAATGTCGACCGTTTCACGACGGCGCTGGAGAAGCTATCCGAGCGCACGCAGTTCGTCATCATCACGCACAACCGGCGCACGCTGGAGATGGCCGATACGATCTACGGCGTCTCGATGGGCGAGGACAGCACGTCGACCGTGCTCTCACTGCGAATGGCGGACATCGCCGCGAAGTAAGCGCGCGACCAGCATCAGCGCTCCAGCCCCTCCGCGATGTGAATGAACTCGCTCCAAGGGACGCCACGTCCCTGCAGCACGGTGAAGCCGTTGGCCTCCTGAATCGCGATTACGCCGTCATATAGGCCGACGTCCAGGCCATCCGGCATCACGGGCCGGGCGAAGATCGCAGTCGACCCGTCAATCGTGCCGCCGCTGATTCGCTCGGATGCAGCGAACAGCCGCAGCGTGTTGTTTGGCCGCAATGTGCGCCGGATCGCGATCGTTCCGCCCGTACGATAGCCGTCGCCCCAAACTGTATCCGTCCCAGCCACGTATGGTACGCGGTACTCGTGCGCGCTGTAGACGATCGTATCTCCGCAGGCGGTCGCTTCGCCACCGAGAAGCGTCGCGCCTTCCGGCAGGTAGCCCGGCTGCACGTCTACCGCGCTGCCTGCGACAGTTTCGACGCCGACCCAGCGTGCCTCGCCGGGCTCACAGATGCCCGACTCTCCCTCCACAACGCCCGGGCCGACGAGGATACCGGCTATCTCCTGGTCGAACCGCCGCTTCTGTACGTCTTCGTTGTAAGCCGCCGCCCACTGTTCGGTGATGCTCACCGCTGGCGTCGGTCGCTCTGGCGTCGGGCGTGGCGTCAGCGTAGGTGGCGAAGTCGGCGGCCCGGGCGTTTCGGTCGGCGTTGGCGAGCTGTCGCCGCCGCCGCAGGCAGCAGCCAGCGCCAAGCCAGCAACGAAAAGACCTGCGAAGACTAGCCACTTGCGTCTATTCAAAGTGCCGCCTCCTTGGCATCGCTAAGATACCTGCCTCCTAAGCCTGCTCCTATGTCGTGACGTTGTCAACAGCCCGCGGTTGGCTGCCAGCCGCTGCGTGAACGCAGCCTCCCCCTTCCCCCTCCCCTGCCGCCGCGATATGATCGCAGCCGACGCGCGCCGCCCCGTGCGGCCGCCGCAACACACGAAAGGGACGCCGTGCGATTCTTCCGCCGATCACGCAAGACTGACGATGACGAACAGCCGCCGCAGGACAAAACAGCCGCGGAAGCGGCGGACGAGGCTGTCGCCCACGCAGACGCAGCCGCCGCCGTAGCGGTCGAGAGCGCGGAGCCCATCGTCGATGCCGGCGCTGGCGCGGATGAGGAAGGCCTGCTGCGAGAAGATGTCGAGCAGACAGACCGGGCGCTCCAGCGCACGAAGAAGAGCTGGTTCGGCCATATCTCCGGCCTCTTCAGTCGCGGCGACATCGACGAAGAGCTGTGGGAGGAGCTGGAAGAGTTGCTGATCGGCGCAGACACCGGCGTCGCGACGACGCAGAAGATCCTCGACCAGGTGCGGGAACGTGTCGAATCGGACGGTATTAGGGACGCCGCCGAGGTCGAGGAGGCGCTGAAGGAGACGCTGGTCGCGGTGCTGAACAAGCCGGAGGGCCGCGGCAAGCTCTGGGGCCGCGATACATCCGCGCCGCCGAAGCCCGCCGTGATCTTGGTGCTCGGTGTGAACGGTACCGGCAAGACAACGACGATCGCGAAGCTGGCGTACGCCTTCCGCGCCGAGGGCTCGAAGGCCATCATCGCCGCCGCAGACACGTTCCGCGCCGCCGCAATCGAGCAGGTTAAGGCCTGGGGCGAACGCGTGGGCGCAGAGGTCGTGGCGCACAAGCAGGGCGCCGACCCGGCGGCGGTTGTGTTCGACGCGCTGACCGCGGCCGAGAGCCGCGACGCCGACATCGTCATCATCGACACGGCGGGGCGACTGCACACGAAGTTCAACCTGATGGAGGAGCTCAGCAAGCTCTACCGCGTGATCCAGCGCAAAGAGCCGTCAGCGCCCCACGAGGTGCTGCTGGTGCTGGACGCGACGATCGGCCAGAACGCGCTGATACAGGCCGAAGCGTTCACGAAGGCTGCCGAGGTGACGTCGGCCTGCCTGACGAAGCTCGACGGCACGTCGAAGGGCGGCATCGTCTTCGCAATCGCCGATCAGCTCAATATCCCGGTGCGGCTGGTCGGCACTGGAGAGCAGCCGGAAGATCTGGCGCCCTTCGACGCAGAAACGTTCGTCGAAGCGCTCTTCCGTTAGCCTGCGGCCGTTCGGCGGCGCTCCAATGCATTCGGCGAATCGTAACCCGATGCATTAGCGTTATGTCGCTCTGCCACGCAATCCTCGCGGAGCGATGAGGCCAAGAGCCGAGGAGCCACGAGAAGTGTTAGCTTCGCCGCCTTCGCCGCGTCGAGGCGTTGTGCCCTTGGCGCTAACGCGTTCCATGCCGCTATCATCGCAATGTGTTAGGTTCGCCGGGGTAGAGGCGTTATCCTTGGGGAACGGCCAATGTCAGAAACGCTCGTCTGGTGGGTAGTTGTACAAGTTGTCGGGTTGGCGGCCCTGCCACTCTGCCTCGCGCTGTTCCAGCGCCTTCCCGACCGCGGCTACGCCCTCTCCAAGCCGTTCGCGCTTCTGATCACGGGTTACGTCTTCTGGATCCTCGTCAACCTCGGCTTCCCCAACAGCACCCGCATCATCTGGTTCGTCATCGCCGCGCTCGCGGCTGGCTCCGGCTACATGGCCTGGCAGCGCCTCGACGACCTGCTGTCGTTCGTTCGTGGCCACTGGCGGCTGATCCTCGTTACGGAAGCGCTCTTCTTCCTCACGTTCATCACGGCCGCATACCTGCGGTCGTTCGTGCCCGACTTCGGAGGCACGGAGAAGCCGATGGACCTGATGTACCTGAACGCGCTCACCGTAGCCGATAGCTACCCGCCCGCCGACCCCTGGCTGTCGGGATTCAGCGTCAGCTACTACTACTTCGGTTACCTGCTCGTTTCGATGATGACGCGGCTGAGCGGCCTCACAACCAGCGTGGGCTACAACCTGGGCCTGGCGATGACCGTCTCGCTCGCCGCGACGGCCGCGTTCGGACTGGTCTACAACCTGGCCGCCGGCCGCGAGGAGCGCGGGCGGGCGGCGGAGGCTGGGCCCGGTACGCCCGCGGCCGGCTACGCCAACCCGACGCCATGGCTGCCGATGCTGTTTGGCCTCATCGCGGCGCTGCTGTTGACGACGATGGGCAATCTGACCGGCCTGCTGGAGTTGTTCGCCGCCCACAACGTAGGTTCGGCGGGCTTCTGGAGCTGGATCAACGTGCCGGAGCTTGGCGCCTACGACAGCAGCCGGTGGTTCCCGGACCAGTTCTGGTTCTGGTGGCGGTCGACACGCATCCTGGACGGCGGCGCAGGCATCCACGAGATGCCGTTCTTCAGCTTCCTGCTGGGCGACCTCCACCCACACGTGATGTCGATACCGTTTGTGCTGCTTGCCATAGGCGTGGCGCTAACGTTCCTGCGCTCCGACGAACCGCTGGACATCGTCGTCTGGCTGGAACGGCCGCTGTCGCTCGTCGCGTTCGGCCTGATCATCGGCGGCCTGGCGTTCCTCAACACCTGGGACATGCCGACGATGGCCTTCGTCGTCGCGCTCGTCGTCGTCCTGCGCAACCGGATCTCTGCGGAGCGCTGGTCGTGGGGTATCCCATTAGACAGCGCGGGATTCCTCGTGCCGCTCTTCGTCGTGGCGTTCGCGGCCTACATTCCGTTCTTCTTCCGCGGCTTCGATAGTCAGGCCGCCGGATTCACCGGCTACGCGGGTTCGGGCAGCGGACTCTTCCACACCTTCCTGCTGTGGGGCCCGTTCGCCATGCTGGTGTTGCCGTACGCCGCTTGGCGGCTTTGCCAGCACCGCGCCGATGTATCTCGAAACGCCCTGCTCTGGGCGCTGACGCCGTCCGTCGCCGTCGTCGCGATCTGGATCTTCTGGGGCGGGCTGGCCGCGATCTTCGGCTGGCTGCCAGCCTCCGTGACACCGAACGACGCGTCGCTCGGCTTCTCCGACCGCATCGGGGAGCGCGGCTGGAACTGGCTGACCGTGATCGTGATCGGCGCAACGCTTGGCCTGATGCTGCTGGCACTGGCGCGCGAGGTCGAAAGCAAGCTCGACGAGGCTGGCCGCCTGAGCCGAATCCTGGCGCTGGCGCTGGCAGCTACCGCCGCGCTGCTGATATTAGGCACAGAGTTCGTCTACATCCAGGACGGCTTCAGCAGCCGTCTCAACACGATCTTCAAGCTCTACTACCAGGCCTGGCTGCTGCTCAGCATCGCCGGCGCGTTCGCGCTCTACGAACTGGCGCGGACCGTCAGCCTGCCGAAGCTGTCGTTCAACGTCGACCGCGTGTCCGCGGGCGAGTTCGTCGTGCTTATCGCGACCAGCATCGGCGCCGGCGCCGGCATCGCGCTGACGTCGGACCTGCTGAGCGGCGTGGTGGGCGTCGTGATCGGCGCCGGTATCTTCTTCGTCCTTTCCGCGAGCGCCGTGCTGCTCTGGAACGCGTTCGCGGCGAGATCGATACCGTCCACCCTCCTGGGTTGGCGCGGCGTCTGGGCCTGCGGCGCGGCCGTGATCCTCTTCGCAGCGTTCTTCTATCCGCTGCTGGCCACGTACAACCGCACAAGCGACTTCAGCCTGCCGCGCACGCTGGATGGACTGGAGCGGATTCCAGCCGATGAGCTGGCCGCCATCGACTGGCTGAACGACCACAACGGCGGCCAGCCCGTGATCGCCGAGGGGCTCGGCAACGATTACTCCGACGGCGGACGGATCTCCGCGGCCACGGGGCTACCGACACTCCTACAGTGGCCGGGGCACGAACTGCAGTGGCGAGGAACAAGCGATCCGCAGACGGGGCGTCCAGAGGCGCTGGAGTTGCTCTACACCAGCAACGATACGAATGCGGTACGATCGGTGTTGGAACGGTACGATATTCGATACGTCATCGTCGGCCCGCGTGAACGAACACGTTATGGCCTGGTGACCGTGGAAGAGAACGAGCTGTTTGAACTGGCATTACCGGGCGAAGTGGCCATCTACCAAGTACGGCCCGGCGTACGCAGCGAAGTCTCCCGAGAGTAGCCCGGAGAGTAACGCATGACGACCGGCGACCGCCTGCGCAACTACATGGATAACCGCCAGTTCAATACTGGCGACCTGCGTTCATTCATTGTCAACAACTGGGCCGTCCTGCTCGTGGTCGCGATCGTGATCCTGGCGGCAAGCCTCAGACTCTGGGACTTGGGCGAGCGCGCCATCCACCACGACGAGAGCATCCACATCAAGTTCTCCTGGGACATCACACAAGGCACGGAGTACGTTCACGACCCCGTCTACCACGGCCCGCTGCAGTACTACGGCACGGCCGCGACATTCGTCGTCTTCGGCGACAACGACTACACGTCGCGGCTGCTGCCTGCCCTGCTCGGCGTCGCGCTGGTCGCGCTGCCGTTCATGCTGCGGCGGCAGATCGGGACATTAGGCGCGATCCTGGCGTCTGGCCTGCTAGCGGTCTCCCCCGCCCTAATCTACTTCAGCCGTTTCGCGCGGAACGATGTGTACGTGGCGTTCTTCACGCTGGCAATCGTCATTTGCATCTGGCGATACCTGACTGACCGCAAGGACGGCTGGCTAATCGCGATCGCGCCGATGCTGGCGCTCAGCTTCGCGGCCAAGGAGGTCTCGTCGATCATCTTCGCGATCCTCCTGCTCTTCCTGAACATTCTCGTCGCGATGGAGCTGGTAGCGCGGCTGCGCGCCTCCCGGAAGCTGGACGGCGTGCAGTCGGCGCTGGCCTACGCCGTGCTGCTGCCGACGGCCTGGCTGGTGATGGCGCTCTGGTCCATCCTCCCCGCCGTCCGCAAGTGGTTCGAAGACGAAGAGATGCCGGCCGCTGGGCCGCCGCTTATCATCTTTGGTACGCTGACCGCGGCACAATTCGCGGCTGGCATCCAGGCGCTGCCCTTCATCGATAACAACGGCTACATGGGCGAGGGCAACGTGATGCGCTGGACGGTGCTGATCCTCATACTGGGCGGCGCCTACGTCGGGCTGCTCTGGAAGTGGCGCACGTGGCTGGCGGCGGGTCTGCTCTTCTACGCTGTCTTCGTCGTGCTCTTTACGAGCTTCTTCACCAATATGGAGGGCTTCTGGACCGGCATCTGGGGTTCGATGGACTACTGGCTGGACCAGCAGGATGTGCAGCGCGGCAGCCAGCCCGACTACTACTATTTCATGCTGTTGCCCGTCTACGAGTTCCTGCCGCTGGTGTTCGGACTGGGCGGCGCTCTCTACTACGCATTCAAGGGCAAGATGGAGGAGCGCCTTCTCGCAGGCGCCGCCTTGCTGCTGATCACGGTCCTGAGTGTGATGCCCGACAGCGTGGCGCTCATCGGCGACTACCGGATTCAAGTCGCCTTCGTCGTCGCAATCGGCACTGTACTGATGCTTTCGATGGACGGATTCACGAAGTTCCTCCTGTTCTGGGTGCTGTCCGTCCTCTTCGGGCTAACACTAGCCGGCGAGAAGATGCCGTGGCTAACGGTGCATATTGCCTTGCCGATGGCGCTGCTAGCCGCCAAGATCCTGGACGACATCTTCTCATCCGTTAGCCTGCCCAAGGCAGACGGCGAAGGCGGCGGCATCCTCGGTGGCGTCGCCATCACGGAACACCCGTTGGCATTGTTCGCTGGGGCGGGCGTGCTCGGCGGCGGCGCCGCGCTGATCTTCCAATTCGCGGGGCCGGCCTCCGCGCTCTCTGTCATCGCCTGGCTGCTCTCGCTGGCCGCCGCCGGCCTTCTTCTGTGGACACGCAACCGGGTCTCCTGGCAGGCGGCAGGCCAAACGGCCGCCACCGCGCTGTTCGCGGCGCTGCTGGTCTTCACCATCCGCACCGGAGGCATCGCAGCGTTCGACCAGGGCGACCCCAACGAGGTGCCGCCGGAGCTCCTCATCTACGCCCAAGGGTCGCCGGCCCTCGGACTGCTGGCCGACAACATCGACGACGTCGCGCAGCAGAGCGGGCTTGGTGAGAACATCAAGATCGTGATCGATAACAGCGGTAACATCTGGCCCTGGCCGTGGTACCTACGCGACTACAAGAACGTGGAGTACAACAACTTCGAGAACGACTACCAAGTGCCGTCCGGCAGCGTCGTCCTGGTCGGCACCGGCAACCAGGCCAAGATCCAGCCCTATCTGGACCAGTTCCACGAAGGCATTCCTTACGTACACATGTGGTGGGCCCCGGAGCGCTACAAGGAGCTGGACACAAACGACTTCCTGGGAGATGCGCTCTCCGGCGGGTACCTGGACACCTGGCGCACCTACCTGATCGACCGTGAGGTTAACGACACATCGTCTACACCCAACATGATTGCCTTCTTCCCAAAGGAGTTCAGCGTCGACGTACCGCCCGTTCCGCAGAACCCTAACGCGGCCACGGCGCTGCTCGTGACCGATCTTACGCTGATCGGAGGGCCCGGCACAGAACCCGGACGGTTCTCTCAGCCCGCCGACCTGGCGCTGGACGCGGCCGGGAACCTCTACGTCGCGGACACGCTCAACCAGCGCATTCAACGCATCGCGCCGGACGGCACGGCCGAGACGGTGGGCGAGTCGGGTACGGACCCGGGCCAGTTCTACGACCCCGGCAGCGACGAGTTCTCGCCGGACGGCCCGTGGGGCGTCGCTGTCGGCGACGACGGCAGCATCTATGTGGCGGATACGTGGAACCACCGCATCCAGAAGTTCGCCGCCGACCTTAGCCTGATCGAGCAGTGGGAGGTCACAGGGTTCTTCGGTCCCCGCGACGTGGCGATCGACGCCAACGGCGACCTGCTGATCGCCGACACGGGAAACAAACGCGTCTCGATCTACACGACGGGCGGCGAGCTCGACCGCGTCTTCGGCGGCCCGGGCAACGGCCCGAGCCAGTTCAGCGAGCCGGTCGGCATCGGCATCGCGCCGAACGGCGACGTCTACATCGCCGACTTCTGGAACCAGCGCATCCAGCACTTCAACAGCGAGATGCTCTACATCGGCGACATCGAGGTGCCGTCTTGGGGAAGCCAGGGCGTGACGGATCGCGCTTACGTTGCGCCCCTGGCTGACGGCCGGGTCCTGGCCACCGACCCGGCGCATGGCCGCATCGTCGTCTTCGATGCTGAGGGCGAAGAGGAGGCCGCCTGGAGCCTACCCTCGGGAGCAGGTCTGTCGCGTCCCGTCGGTATCGTCTGGGACGGCGGAGATAACGTCTACGTTTCGGACGGCCTCAACTCACGCGTGGTGCGGATACCGCTCGCCGCACTACTGCCCCAGCCAGAGCTTCAATAGGTGCCACAGCTCATGGCTGCGGAACACCCCAAATTGCCGTCACTCCCCTGCTCGGCCTAGAATGGTCTAATCGCATGACTGCGCCTAGTGGAGCCCCGTCCCGATGAGTGTACACAAGGCTGTGATCCTCGCCGCTGGCTACGGCACGCGGCTGCTTCCGGCGACGAAGGCCCAACCTAAGGAGACGCTGCCCCTCGTCGATACGCCCATCATCCAGTACACGGTGGAGGAAGCGGCGGCGTCCGGGCTCGATGAAGTGATCATCGTCACGTCGCGCGGTAAGCGCGCCGTGGAAGACCACTTCGACCGTAGTATCGAGATCGAGCAGGCGCTGGAGTCCAAGGGCAACGTGGAGGGCGCGACCGCCCTGCGGCGCATCAGCGAACTGGCCAACATCGTCTACGTACGACAGCAGGAGCAGAAGGGCATCGGCGACGCGGTCCTGACCGTACGCAGGCTGGTCGGCGACGAGCCGTTCGTCCTCTTCTTCCCTGACGACGTGATCGTCGGCGAACAGCCGGCCGCGCGGCAGCTCATCGACACCTTCGAGGCGCACGGCGGCTCCGTGATCGCGGTGCAAGAGGTACCGGATTCCGAGATCGAGAGCTACGGCATCGTGGACGGCGATGCCGTGGCCGACCGCGTCGTACAAGTACGCGGGCTGGTGGAGAAGCCAAAGCTTGCGGAAGCGCCGAGCAACCTCGCCATCGTCGGGCGCTATGTGCTGACGCCGGAGATCTTCGCCGTCATCGAACGGACGCCGCCGGGCAAGGGCGGTGAGATTCAGATTACGGACGCCTTGGCGCTCCTGCTGCAGGAGCAGCCGATGTTCGCGCTCCAATTTGAGGGCACGCGCTACGATACGGGCCGGCCGCTGGGCCTGCTCACCGCGTCGATTGACCTGGCGCTGCAGCGGCCGGACCTCGGACCAGAGCTACGCGCCTACCTTGCAGGGCTGAGAGCGGAGACCTAGCGATGCGCATTCTCTCGCTGGGCGTACCGTTGCCAGGAGCGCCTGTCGACAACCACACCTTCGCCAACGCACCGACGCTGTTCGACTACGACGCCGTCGTCGCCGACCCGCGCGCGCTGTCGGGGCTGATCGAGGAGACCGTGAGCGGCGACGCGGAGCACCAGACGCGAGCCGGTGAGCGTGTCGTGAACGGCTCATCGGGCAACGACGCCGTCGGCTTGGCCGACCTGCTGCGCAGCCGCCGCGACGAAGCGCAGCGGCTGCTAGACCGCGGCGGACTTGTCGTGTGCTTTGCGCAACCAAACGCCGTCCACCAGGGTGTGGCCGGCTTCTCCGGCTGCGACCGCTACTGCTGGCTTCCCGCGCCCGAAAGCCTCCACTACGGCGAGCCACTGCTGAGGCGGGGCAGCGGGAGCGAGATCATCGTGTTAGAGCACGACCATCCGTTTGGACCGTTCATGGAAGCGATGCGCACGAAGCTCACCTACCACGCCTACTACGACGAGACAGCTCCGGGGTTCGCCGGTGCGGCGAACGTCATCGCCCGTAGCGCGGGCGGCGCTGCCGTGGCCGTTCAATTGAAAGTTGCCCAGGGAAGCGTGGTCTTCCTGCCGCCGCCCGCCCGTCCGCCCACCAGCGAGGCGCGCTACGCGTTTTCCAATGCACTGCAGGACGCAATCCGTCACGCCCTCAACGTTGCCTCACGGTCGGCCGCGCCGGCCTGGGTCGCGGAGTACGACCTGCCGGGCCTGAGCGAACGGATCGCCGGCCGCGACGCCGCGAAGGCGACGGCGGAACAGGCCAACGCCGAACTTCTCGAGCAGGAGGAGCGCGTTCAGGAGTTGGACGCGTACCGCGCGCTGCTCTGGCAAGAAGGAGCGTACGGACTGGGACGGCCCGTACGCGACGCGCTCGCGTTGATAGGTTTCCGCGTGGCGCCACCTGACGCCGACGCGCCGGCGCAGCTCCATCTGGAGAAATCGGGGTCCGGCCGGCGGGTCGCCCTGCTGGAAGTGGAGGCCGGCATCGGCGCGGCGGGGATGGCGGCCCATTATCGACTACGGCGGCGGCTTGAAGAGGCAATCGCGGCGGGCCATCCGAAGCGCGGCCTGCTAATCATCAACGGCCACCGGACGGTCGCGCCGGCCGATCGGCCGCCGCAGTACGACGACGCGCTACGCATCGCCGCTGAGAGTCTGCGCTATTGCGTCGCTACGACGGAGCAGCTCTTCCACGCCGTACGCGCGGAGATGAGCAGCGACGAGGTGACGGTGGCTGCCTTCCGTGAGCGTCTACTGACGACGGAAGGCGTTCTGCAAGAGGACTGAATCGGCGAGCGCGGCGGCACGTGCCGGGCGCGCGTCGCGGCAAGGAGGCACACGTATGACAACCGCTCCCTGGGCACTGATCCTCGGCGCGTCCAGCGGCTTTGGTGAAGCGACGTCGCTGGAGCTGGCGCGCTCTGGTTACAACATCTTCGGCGTGCATCTGGACTTGCGTAAGACGCTGCCAAACGCGGAACGCATCCAGGAAGAGATCCGTGCGCAGGGGCAAAAGGCCGTCTTCTTCAACGTCAACGCCGCCGACGCAGGGAAACGCGCGACCGTAATCGACACCATCGCCGAGCGCCTCGCTCCGGGCGGCGAAACCGTGCGCGTGCTGCTCCATTCGCTGGCGTTCGGTACGCTGCTGCCGTTCATCGCAGACGACCCCAAGAAGGCGATCAGCCAGAAGCAGATCGATATGACCGTCGACGTCATGGCGCACAGCCTGGTCTACTGGACGCAGGCCCTGGCCGCGCGCGGGCTGCTGGGCCAGGGCGGCCGCATCTTCGCAATGACCAGCTCCGGCTCCACGCGCGTGATCCAGTCCTACGGTGCCGTCTCGGCTGCCAAAGCAGCTTTGGAGTCGCACATCCGCCAACTCGCCTTCGAGCTGGCGCCGCTCGGCGTCACGGCGAACGCAATCCGCGCCGGCGTCACGGACACGCCCGCCCTCCAGCGCATCCCAGGCGGGCCCGAGCTCCTGGCGCGGGCCAAGGACGCGAACCCGTCCGGCCGCTCGACCGCGACGGAAGACATCGCCAAGGCGATCGCGGCGCTCGCCGACGAACGCCTCTACTGGATGACGGGCAACGTCCTCGGCATCGACGGCGGCGAGGAGCTAACCGCCTAGGGGTGTCGCTCCGCTGCGCTACGCGACACCTTCGAGTTACTTCGTAACTCGTGCCCGCACGGTTCATCGGCTACGGGGCGTCACTCTGCAACGCTTTCGGGTTGCTGCGCAACTGACCGTCTCTTCGTTACGCTCCGAGACGGCGGCGAATTGCAGGACAACTCGCGCGTGGGTGCTTCCATTAGGCGCTTCGCATAGCCTTGGAGGATGCGATGTCGAGAGACCGGGCGGCCACCCTGGCCATGCTGCGACGCGTCGTCGAACGCGCTCGCAGTTTCAAGGGCTGGGTCTTCGGCGACCTCAGCATCCGCCATCTGGATCCCCCACCGCCTTGGGTCTACGAAGAAGAGGTGCGCGAACGAGCCAGTGGCCGCAGCTGTGCAATCGATATGGGCACCGGGCCCGGCGAACGGCTGGCGGATCTTCGCGAGCACCTGCCGGATCGGCTTGTCGCCAGGGAGGAGTGGCCACAAAACGCGCCGCGTGCCCACGCACGACTGGCGCCTCTGGGAGTCGACGTCCTCCACTGCCGGAGCGTACAGATGCCGTTCGCGGACGATGCATTCGATCTAATACTCAATCGCCACGAAGAGCTTGAGCCGGTCGAGATAGCGCGCGTGTTGCAGCCCGGCGGCCTCTTGATCACACAGCAGGTGGGCAACGATAACTGGCGGGAGCTGCGCCGCCGCTTCCCTCGCATGACCGACTGGGGCGACATCCACGGAGCGTACGTGCGCGGACTGACGGAGGCCGCTCTCGGCCTGGTGAGCGACCTATCGTATGACTTACAGGGTAGCGTTCCCGTCGCTGAGCGAACTCGTCTTCATGCTGACCGTCGCGCCATGGACGATACCCGACTTCGACATCGATCGTGACCTCGACGCGCTGCTGGCGGTCGAACGAGACTGCCGGACGGACGAAGGACTGGTACTGACGGAGAGCCGCTACTTGATCGTGGTGGAGAAGCCGGTGCGCCACCGGCGGGTCGCGGTGGATCCGGTTTGACACCGACGGCAGGGCTGCCTACACTGGCGAATGTGCTGACACGCCCGCCCGCCAGGACATAAGGCGGCGGATTCATCGACACGGAGTTCGCTCTCATGGCAGAACGCTCGCACTTCTACGGCCTGATCATCTGCGCCGTCACAATCCTCACGGCCATCACGTTTCTCGGCGCTGTCATGCGCCGCAGCTACTGGGCGCTCGCGCTCCCCGTCACGGGCGGCTTTCTGGGCGCGCTCTACGTCGCGTTCTGGATCGGACGGGCGCTGATCGCAACGCCAATCGAGCCGCCGGCAGATGACTAGGTCTGCTGTCCAAAGCCTTCGGCCTTGGACAGCTGTGTCGCCAATCGAGGCCTGACGGCCTCAATTGGCCGGCTTGGCCGCTGCCGGTTCGTCGCCTCTTTCTAGCTTCGTCTCGTAACGCACACCGACTAACCTCTCACTTTCTGCGCGCCGTTTCCCCGGCCACGCCTAGGTGTCTTCGCGTGGCCTAACGGCCCCGCAAAGACCTGCAGAATCCTCGAGTCCTGGCGGCCTCTCGCATTTTGCGCGTCATTGCCCCAGGCAAAATCCGCCAATCTGCGCGCTGTCCATAACCAGGTGACCTGAGTTTCCCGCGCCCGCGAGTGTGGCGCGATCCGAGGTTCGCTACGCCTGAATGACGCCGCGGCGCCGCGCACGTAGCGCCTAGCGCTGCCGGAGCACCTCTTCGTACAGCTCCATCGTCCGCAACGCTGTCTCGCGCCAGGAGAAGTGATCGACGATACGCCTGCGACCTTCTTCACCCAGGCGCTGCTGGAGGCCGTCGTCGGCAAGGATCCGCTCGATGCCCTTTGCCAGCGCACCAGCGTCGCCTGGCGGCACTAGGACGCCGCTGACGCCGTCTTCAATCACCTCCGGGAAGGCGCCCGCCGTCGTGGCCAGCACCGGCGCGCCGCAGGCCATCGCCTCGGCCGCCGGCAGGCCGAAGCCCTCGTAGAGCGACGGCGAGACGAAGATCTGGGCGCTGTTGTACCTGGCCACCAGCTCTTCCTTCGTGACCCGGCCCGTGATCGTCACCCGGTCGGCGATGCCCAGCTCTTCGCTCAGCTCCGGCACGACGCTTGCGATCGGGCGGTCCACCACCGTCAGACGCAACTCCGGCCGGTGTCGCAGCAGCGCCAGCGCTTCGACGAGGTAGCGGGCGCCCTTGTTGCGGTCGTCGGAGTTGCCGACGTAGAGAATCGAGCCCGGCTCACGCGCTGCGCCGCTCGGGCGGAACATCTCTGTATCGACGCCATCGTAGATGATCTTCACGTGGTCTTCGGGCAAGCGAAACGCCTCCGCGACGGAGCGCGCGGAGTCTCGGGAGCCTGTGATCACGCGGTCGATGCGGCGCGCGACGATCTCCTGCATGAAGAACGGATAGAACCGCACCCACTTCACCATGTCGGAGAATTTCTCCGCCTGGCGCACCATGTTGTTCCGGTCGACCTGCAGGGGGTGGTGGATATTGGCGACGACAGGCAACCCATTGGCCTTCGTCAGCAGCGTGCCGTAGCCAAGACCCTGGACGTCGTGGACGATGTCGAATCGATGCTCTATCGCGAGCTCTCGAAGCTTTCTGTACGCTCGAAAGCTGAAGGCGGCCATCACGGAGAACATGCCAGACCGGCTGGTGGCCAGCTCGAAGAAGTTAATCGGGTGGAAGAAGCTGAGCGGGTCGCGGCCGAAAAAGAAGAAGCGGCCGGTCTCCAGCAGCCGGTAGACGCTGTAGTTGCGGAGCCTATGGACCGTCACACCCTCGACGACATCCGGGTACGGCGGTCCGGCGATAACGTGAACGTCGTTCCCCAGCTCCACCAGTTCACGTGTGATGTGGTGCAGGTAGATGCCCTGCCCGCCGGAGTACATGTTGCCCTGGTGGAGCAGGAAGCAGACTTTCATATCGTCAATACAGATGGCGCCATTACCCATGGCGTCATTGTAGACTGCGCCATTATCCATGGCGTCATCGCCGCGAGAGCCGCCGTGGCTGCAGCGGGAACGATCTGCGCCGTCTGTGCCGCGTCTCGGTAGAGTTCCGACATTCGTTCCGCCGTCCGCCGCCAACTAAAACGCTGACGCACGCGCCGTGCGCCGGCAGCACCCATCTCGCTGCAGCGCTGCGGGTCGGCGAGCAGCCCGGCTATCGCGGCCGCCAGCGGTTCCGCCTCGCCGGGAGGCACCAGCAGGCCGCTCGCGCCGTCCTCGACGATCTCCGGGAAGGCACCGGCCGTCGTGGCGACGACGGGCGCGCCGCAGGCAGCAGCCTCGGCGGCGGGCAGGCCGAAGCCTTCGTACAGCGAAGGCGTAACGAAGATCTGCGCACGGTTATATTCCTGCAGAAGCTGCTCGTTCGTCAGGCTGTCGAGGAACATCACGCGCCCCTCCAGACCGTGCTCGCGCGCAAGGCCGGGCGCGCGCTTCGACCAGGAGCGCTGGACGACCACGAGCCGGAACACCGCCGGCAGCAGCGTGCTGAGCGCCCGCAGCAGGTGGACGAAGCCCTTGTTGCGATCTTCAGAGTCGCCCACGAAGAGGATGCGACCCGGTTCCGCCTGCGCTCCCGGCAAGCGATAGAACGTCCGTGTATCGACGCCGTTCCAGACCACTTCGACACCATCATCGGCCAGACCGAACGCGGCCGCGACTTCTCTCCCCGCAACAGGTGAGACAGCCACCACGCGGTCCAGGCGTTGGAGCACGAGTCGCTGCATGAAGAACGGATAGAAGAGCACGGCGCGGACCTGTTCGACGATAGAGCGCGCCTCCCGTATGCGGTTCGCGCGATCGACGTCGAGCGGGTGGTGTACGGTCGCGACGACGGGCAAGCCCAGCGCTTTGATCAGCAGCGTGCCGTAGCCCAGCACCTGGTTATCGTGGACGACGTCGAACGGGCGCGCGTTGTGCAGTTCGCGCACCAGGTCATAGGCGCGAATGCTGAACGCCCCCATCACCGAGTACATGCCGAGGCGGGTGGTGACCAGCTCGGCCAAGTTGAGCGGCCGGAAGGCGTCCAGAGGCGGGCGGCCGTAGAAGAACCGGCGGCCGGTCGCCAGCAGGCGGTTGTAGTTGTAGCTCGGCAGTTTGTGCAGACGCACGCCGTCCGCCAGCTCCGGGTACGGCGGCCCGGCGACGACGTCGATCTCGTGGCCTAGCTCGGCGAGCTCACGGCTCAGGTTGCTGACGTACACGCCCTGGCCGCCGGAGAACATGCTTCCTTCGTGGCCGAGCAGGCAGACCCTCACAGCGCCGCATCCGCTTGGACGTGACGCCGCAAGGGGCCCTCATGGCCCGGCGCGCGGCCGAGGACCTCTTCATACAACGCCAGCGTCTCCTCCGCGGTCCGGCGCCAGCTAAAGCGTTCGCGGACGCGCCGCGCGCCAGAAGCCCCCATCTCCGCACAGCGCTCCGGCTGCTGCAGGAGTTCCGCAACGGCGGCGGCAAGCGGTTGGACCGCACCCGGTGGCACGAGCACGCCGCTGACGCCCTCTTCCACGATCTCCGGCAGCGCGCCGGCCGTCGTCGCGATGACGGGCGTACCGCAGGCGAGCGCCTCAGCCGCCGGCAGGCCGAAGCCTTCGTAGAGCGAAGGCGAGACGAGCAGCTGCGCGCGATTGTACACGCGCACCAGTTCGTCCGTCGAGAGTTGTTCGAGGAACGTCACGCGGCCGTGCAGGCCGAGCTGCTGAACAAGACGCGGAGCGCCCTTCGACCCGGGATGCTGTACCACGGTCAGGTGGAACGGCACCTCAGCGCGGAGCTGGCTAAGCGCTTCCAGCAAGTAACGGATGCCCTTGTTGCGGTCCTCGCTGTTGCCGACGAAGAGGACGCTGTTGCGCTCCGGCTGGACGTCCGGGAGGGGACGAAACACGTCGGTTTCCACGCCGTCATGGATCGCGGTGATGCCCTCGCGCGGTATGCCTACGGCCTCGACGATCGACGCGGCGGACGCGTCGGAGCCGGTGATGATGTGGTCGAGCCGCGCCGCTACCCAGTGCTGCATCACCCACGGATACCAAAGCATCCGCGACACGCGCGCCGCAATGTTCTTGGCCTGCGCGAGCGCGTTCTGGCGGTCGATGGCGAGCGGGTGGTGGATGTTGGCGACGACAGCCCGGCCGCGCTGCTTCATCAGCCAGGTGCCGTATCCCAGCGTTTGGTTGTCGTGGATGATGTCAAACGGTAGGTCGCGCTCCAGCTCATTCAGCTTCGCGTACGCGCGTAGCGTGAAGATGTTCAGCAGCGACGTCAGCGTGTAGCGCGTGGTCGCGAACTCGAAGAGGTTCACGGGGTGGAAGAAGAGCAGCGGATGCGTGCGGTAGGCGTACTCGTCGAAACCGTCCAGGTAGCTCCAGAAGCTGAAGGTCTTCAGCTTGTGCAGATTGACGTCCGGCGCGACTTCCGGGTACGGCACGCCCGCGATGACGTGTACGTCATGGCCGAGTGCCGCCAGCTCACGCGACACGTAGTGCAAGTAGACGCCCTGTCCGCCGGAGTACATGTGCCCCTGCGACTGTATGAAGCAGATTCTCACGTCGCAGCCTGCTCGGGCTTGCGACCGTACAGCACGATGCTCTTCGGCAGCGCATAGTTGAAGATTGCGTCGCCCCAGGCGAGGCCGCGCCAATTGCGATGCGAAGGCGTATCGAGCAGCCAGCGTATGGCGCGCGTGATACGTCCCGGCTTCCCCCACTCGCGGTCGACCGTCGAGTGAACCAACCACCGCACCGACTCCAGCGAGTGGCGATAGTCGACGGCGTAGGCCGCGGCTCCGTGCTTCTTAAGCAGCCCCCTGATCTGCTTTCGTGCGTAGATGCGTACGTGGCCGCCGGGGGCCGTCCGGTAGCGCTCCGAG
Source organism: Chloroflexota bacterium (assembly GCA_029262675.1). Lineage (GTDB taxonomy): Bacteria > Chloroflexota > Dehalococcoidia > DSTF01 > RBG-16-68-14 > JADFKB01. The sequence continues at coordinate 231,672 of JAJCYW010000021.1, forward strand.
AATCGCCACAGCAGGCGCTCCGAGTACTCATCCGGCACGCTCACGACGAGCTGCCCGCCCGGCCGGAGCACGCGCACCAACTCGCGAAGCAGTGCCCCGTCGTCCGGTACGTGTTCCAGCGTCTCGGTGCAGATCACATGCGTGAAGAAGCCACCGGCGTACGGTAGACGCGCGCCGTCGCCTTCAACGATGTGGACGTTGGCGCGCTTGCCGCGCTGCTTTGACGTGACGTTGAGAAGGTAGCGCATCGATCGCAACTCTTCGCGATCCATATCCAGCCCGACGAAGCGGCCGGGGTACTGACTGAGCTCCAGCAGGTGGCGGCCCGTCCCGCAGCCGACGTCCAGCACGGTACTGTCGTCAGCAAGCGCGAGCTTGTCGGGATCGATGGCCTGGTAGCGGTCGAGCACGGCGGCGTCCCGGCTGCGTCGGCTACCGTGCGGCTTCCGACTGTTCGGAATCCGTCGTGGAGGGCGTTGCGTAGTCTGGCTTGCGGCCGTAGTGGATCAGATCCTTGCCGATGATCAGGTTGGCAGCCGCCTCCGCGCGCTCGATTACGCGCGGACGCTTGCTGTGGTACCAGCTGAGGAAGCGAAACATCAACCGCGGCAGCAGGCGGTTCTCCTGGTCCTTGCCGAAGGTGCAGCGCAGCCCCCAGTAGATGGCCTGGAAAGCATGGCGATGGCGCATCTTATGCACCTCGAAGCCCTGGTCGCGCAGGTAGCCGGCCATTTCGCCGGGCTTGTAGACGCGGATGTGGCCTCCCGGCGTGTGCCAGTACTCCCACGAGAGCGTCCAGAAGACGCGCTCCGGGCCGTGGCGCGGCACGCTCACCGCCATCGCCGCCCCGGCCTTCGCAACTCGGTAGAGCTCGCTGATGCTGAGCTTGTCGTCCGGGACGTGCTCCATCACCTCCGTACACATCACCTTGTCGAACGCGCCGTCCTTAAACGGCAGGTGCTGCGCATCGGCAACGATGAAGTCGGCCCAGCCGAGGATGCCCTCTTTCACTTCGGGCCCGTAACGCTTCCACGGCGAAGCGCCCTCGGGCGCCCGTAGGAAGTAGCGCGCCTGCCGCAGCTCCTGGACGTCGACGTCGACGGAGACGACGCGGCACGGCCAGCGACAGGCTTCGATGGTGTGGCGACCATTGCCGGAGCCGAGGTCGAGCAGCACGTCGCCCTCCTCCAGCGGAAGATGGCGGCGGAAATCAATAGTAACGATGTTGTCGGGCATCTATCCCTTGCTCACGCCTGTAACCTATGTCTCTTCAGGGCCGGTTCAGCATAGCGCCGCCGAATCTGCGGCACAAGAACGTTTAGCTTCCGCTGACATACGCGGACGCCTTGGCATCCTTCCGCTCTCCCAGCATCTGTTCGTAGACCGCCAGCGTCTCTTCCGCAGCCTTGCGCCAGTTGAAGCGCTGGAGTATCGATGCCCTGCCCGCCTGCGCGAGCCGCTCGCGCAGCGGCTCGTCGTCCATCAGCATGCGGATGCCATCCGCCAGCGCCTGGGCGTCGCCGGGCGGCACCAGCCAGCCGGTCTCACCGTGGTCGATCACCTCGGGGAACGCGCCGCCGGTTGTGGCGATGACGGGCGAGCCGCAGGACATCGCCTCGGCGGCCGGCAGGCCGAAGCCTTCGTAGAGCGAAGGCGAGACGACGAGCGTCGCCTGATTGTAGATTTTCACAAGCTGCTCGTTCGTGAGGCGACCGGTGAAGTGGACGCGCGAGGAGAGGCCGTACTCCTGAACAAGCCGCGGCGCCAGCTTCAGCCGTTCCTTCTTGTGGTCGACGAAGGCGAGCTCGTAATCGCGGCGGTCGTCCTGGAGGATGCGCATCGCCTCCAGCAGGTAGCGGGCGCCCTTGTTGCGGTCCTCTGAGTTGCCGACGTAAAGAATCAGGCCCGGCTGCCGCTCGACGTCTGGCAGCGGCCGGAAGCGCTCCGTATCGATGCCGTTGTGGACGACGTGCATCCGCGCCGGATCGAGGTCGAAAGCGGATTGCACTGCTTTTCTCGATGTCTCCGAGACGACGATGACTTGTGGCATCGTCCGCGCGGTGACCTTCTGCATCACCCACGGCGACCAGAGAATGCGACGCGCCTTCTCGTAGAGGCTGCCCGCCTGCTGAAGCGCGTTCTCCAAATCGATAGTGAGCGGGTGGTGAATCGTGGCGACCAAAGGAAAGCCGGAGGCCTGCATCAGCCAGTTGCCGTAGCTCAGCGTCTGGTTGTCGTGGACGATATCGAAGCGGTGCTCACGCGAAAGCTCACGCAGCTTCACCCAGGCCCGCACGCTGAACGTCAGCAGCAGTGACGAGAGAGCGATGCGCGTCGAGACGAACTCGTAGAAGTTGACGGGGTGGAAGTAGCTGAGTGGATTTCGATTAAAGAGAAAGTCCTCTTTTTCGTGGTGGTAGCTCCAGTAGCTGTACGTCTCCAGGTTGTGCGCGATGACCTTGTCGTCCAGCTCAGGGTACGGCGGCCCCGCCAGCACATGCACCTCGTGACCCATACGGGCAAGCTCGCGCGTCAGGTAGTGGAGGTAGATGCCCTGCCCGCCAGAGTACATGTTCCCCTGGTACATGATGAAGCAGATCTTCATGCGGGGCGCCTGTGTGTAGTCATGTGCATCAGAAATCAGCGGAAGTGTAGCATACGGCCGAGTCTGAGACTCTTACGATCCGTCGGGTATGATCTGCGATTCCCATGTGATACTATCAACGCGTTTCGCCCACCCGCGTTTCGCCATCTGCAGCCCGCCGCTTGAGGTACGTTCGTGAAGCTCCACTTCTTCCATCTGATGCCGTATCGATTCCTGCCCGCCGACTTCGTCGAGAATAACCGCAGCGTCTAGGAGGACGGCGGCAGGCTCTTCGCGCCGAGCTACGCCGGGGACTTCCGGACGCACATCCGCGACTCACGGGTCGTCATCACGCTCGAGTGCGGCCACCTGCCGACAATCGAGAGGCGAGACGAGTTCGTGAGCCTGGTGCCGGACTTCCTGGCTGACGGCAGCTAACGCAGAGCCAACAACGGCCTCAGCTACAACGCTGCGGGACGACCGTTCGGCTGCGGGTTAGAGGCGGCCGCGCAGCCGCGGGTCGAGGATGTCGCGCAGGCCGTCGCCCAGCAGGTTAAATCCCAGCACCGTCAGCGTAATCGCCAGGCCGGGGAAGAACGCCCACCAGATATGAACCGGGAAGCTGTTTCTCGCCGCGCTCACGTCCTTGCCCCAGGTAACCGCAGGCCCTTCCAAGAACCCGAGCCAGGACGGAGTATCGAGGCCCACGAAGGAGAGGAAGAAGAGCATCGAGAAGTCCGTCCCCTCTGGGATGCCGAGGCCTAGGAACGCCAACGCCGCCTCGGCCAGAATCGCTGTACCAAGCAACGTAGTAGCGATGATGATCGCCAAAGCGGCGACGTTCGGGGCGATGTGGAAGAACAGTATTCTGGGCGTGGACGCGCCCAGCGCGCGCGCCGCTTCCACATACTGGTTGTTCTTCTCCGAAAGCACCGCGCCGCGGATGATCCGCGTCACCGGGAAAATGATGGCGATACCCACCGCGACGATCAGCGTCTCGACGGACGGCCCCATCACCTGCCGCAGGATCAGCAAGATCAGCAACGCGGGAAAGGCGATAGCAGTATCGACGGTGCGTTGGATGATGCTGTCGATGGTGCCTCCGCTGTAACCGGAGAAGATCCCTAACCCGGTGCCTACAACGGTACCGAAGATGACGGAGGAGAAACCGACGATTAGCGATATGCGCGCGCCGAAGACGACGCGGCTGAACATATCCCGACCGAGGTCTTCTGTGCCAAACGGATGCTTCCACGTCGGGTCTAGGTTCTTCGTTCCTGCCCCGAAATCGAGGGGTCCGTACGGGGCGATCAGTGGAGCAAAAACTGCGCAGACCGCGAGAACGATTACGACCAACAGGCCGAACAGGGCCAGCGGATTATCCCGCGCAAGACGGCCTGCCATTATCCAGCGGCTGGTTCGCGGGGCGAGACCAGCAACCGCTACGTCGCCGGCGTCTATCGCAGACATGGTTCACTCATCACGAGTACCTGATCCGCGGATCAAGCCAGGCATATAGGATATCGACGCCGAGGTTGAGCAGGACGACCACCGCTCCAATGTACACGGTCAACGTCTGTACAACCTGGTAGTCCTTTCTCACCAGCGCGCCGAGGAAGTAGATTCCCACGCCCTGCAGATTAAATACGCTTTCCACAATCACTGCCCCGCCGAGGAGTGCCGCCACCTGCAGCCCGATGATCGTTACCACCGGGATCATCGAGTTTTTCAGGGCGTGCCTAATGACGACGATGCGTTCGCGCAATCCTTTGGAGCGAGCGGTGCGAATATAGTCCTGCCGCATCACTTCCAGCATGGACGAGCGTGTCAAACGCATGACGCCGGCTGCCGAGACCGCCGCCAGCACGATCGCCGGCGGCACAAACTGCCGGAGATTGTCCCACGGACTATCGAAGAACGCAATCGTCTTCGTTAACGGAGGCGCGTAGTCCCAGTACTGAATCGGAATGAGGATCACTAACGTCGCCACCCAGAAATTAGGCACAGCGAGGCCCAAGATCGCGCCGAACCGCGCCCCATAGTCGGCCGGTGAGTTGCGATAGACCGCCGAGACGATACCAAACGGCACGCCGACCGCGATCGTAACCAGCAGAGTAATGATCAGCAACTCCACTGTGACGGGCAACCTGTTTTGAAGCTCGTCAGCAACCGGCGCGCCGTTCCAATCACGGCCCAGGCTGCCGTTGAACAGCTCGCGCACCCAACGCCAGTACTGGCTCTCGCCGTTGAAGCTGACGAACGGGGGATCAGTCAAATCGACACTGACCGGGAAGTATGGGTTGTCTAAGCCCATCTCCTTCCGAATCGCCGCAATCTTGTCATCCGTGCAGGTGAAGCCGCACCGAAAGGCTGCGGGGTCTCCTCCAGGCGCAATCCGTAGCAGCAAGAATACTACAACGGAGAGCACGAACAGGATGATGCCGCCCTGGATCAGCCGGCGGATGATGTAGCGCTGCACGCGACCCCTGCCTTACGCCTACCGGTACGTTGTCCGCTACTCCCCTTTGTCGATGTAGGCCTCGTTCCAGAGGTAGAGGCCCGTAGCGCCCAAGCCTGTCGGCACGTTCTTCACGTAGCTGTGGTAGAGCGTGAACGCCGTCCAACTCATGATCGGCAGGAACGACGGACCCTTTTCGTAGATCATTCGCTGCGTTTCCAGCACCGCGGCTATGTGCTCGTCGGGGTCGGTCTTCGTCTTGGTATCGGCAATCGCCGCTTCAATTTCGGGGTAGAGACCGCCGATGCCGGTCCCGAAGTTACGGTCGCCCTGCGGGCCATTGACTGAGTGCCAGTCCAGCGGTATCTCCGCCGTCTCGTAGACCTGGTTGAGCGAGAGGGAAGCGTCGTACTCCAGGTTCTGGTAGTTCACCAGCCAGTTTCCGAAGTCTCTCACATCCTCCTCGATGTTGAAGCCTGCTTCTGCCATTTGGCTTAAGAAGATCGGCAGGTGCTTGTCGTGGAACTGAATATCGCTGACAGGATACATGACCTTGATGTCGATCGAGTCCTCGCCCGTCGCCTCCTTGATCAACTCTCTTGAGCGCGCCGGGTCGTACGGCTGCAGCTCCTCTAGCTCCTCCGGCGACAGAGCGAAATCACCCAGCGGCCAGTGGACCAAACCGTTCGGCCGTCCACCCTCCGGACCAACGATGAGGTCGACGAACTCCTGCCGGTTCAGCGCATGCCCTGCGGCCTTGCGAATCTTCTCGTCATTCCACGGCGCCTTCTCTGGGTGCATGTTGAAGGCGATGTACGTGTTGTTGGCGGTCTCGGTGACGAGCGCGTCCGACACGTCGTCCAGCAGGCCGTCGACCTCCGCGCGATCCTCGGCAGTGTATGAATCGATCTGTCCGTCGAGGAAAGAGACGCGGCGCGGCTGGCGGTCCGAGATGCGCACCGCCTCGATCTCGTCGAGGTAGGGGAGCTGGTCGCCGTTGTCGGCGGTGCGGTAGTAGTTGGGGTTTCGCTGAGCGACGATGCCGCCCGATTCGGAGAAGGACCCGGCCTTAATCGTTCCGAATGGGCCGGCGCCCACGCCCTGAGCTTCGATATCGAGCCCTTGTTCAAAGAACTCACGCGGGGGAATAGTGCTTCCCAGCGGAGCGCCGATGCGGAACAGCGTATAGGCGTATGGCTTGTTGGTCATGAGCGTTACCGTCTGCGGGTCTGTCACTGTGACGGATTCCAGATTCTGCTTGGCGAAGGGGGACAGGACGGCCCGCTCGTCCCCGTCAATGCGGTCGAACCAGCTCTTCACGTCCGCGGCGTCCATGTCGCGCTCTTCGATGCCGAGCGTGTTCGGGGCAATCTTCACGCCCTGGCGGAGCTTGAACAGGTACGTCTCCGCATCCGGCTGTTCAAGTTCTTCTGCCAAGTCAAAGTAGAAGACGTCAGACTGGATGCGCGAGCGGTCCAGCAACGCGCTATAGATGCGCGGGAAGATGCCGGGGGCAAACCCGACGCTTGTAAGCGGGTCGATCGTGCCCCAATCACCCTCGATGTGGTAGACGTAACGGCCGCCGTACTTGGGCCCGCCGTTCGTTCCGGTAGGCACCGCGGTCGCGTCCGGGCCATTGTCGCCGCCGCCATCGCCGCCGCCGCAGGCCGCCGCGATTGCCAGTCCAGCAGCCCCGACGCCACCTGCAGCCAGCACCCTGCGACGGGAGATCCGTTGTCGCTCAAATCGTTGCCAGTAGCTCTTTGTCGACATGCCGGTTCCTTCCTCCTTCGCTCCCTGCGTACGTGTGACCGGCGGACAAATGCCGCACCGGCCAATCTCCCCTTTTGGTACACGATATGTCCAACGTTGCTCACCGTCGCTCGCTCGAACGACTGTGGCCAGCGACGGTGCGCCGCTGATAGAGACATACCCCACCGGAGGCGGCCGCAGCAGCCCCCTCTTGCAACGTATCCTTACCCCAAACGAGTCATCGTGTCAAGATAGACGAACCCGACCGTCAGGCCGCCGGTTACCGATGCGTCCGCGCGCCGGTTGCCGACACGGCGGCGCGGATGTTAGTCTGCCACCCGTCGAACCCGCACACAGCATGTATATACTGGGCAGCACCCGTCATGGCATGGGCATCAGTCAACGGCATTAGTCTCTACTACCAAGCGCACGGCGCGGGGCAGGCGCTGGTGTTCGCGCACGGCGCAGGTGGCAATCACCAGAGCTGGTGGCAGCAGGTGCCCTACTTCGCCAGGCGCTACCGCACACTCGTCTTCGACCACCGAGCGTTCGGCCGTACAAAGGACGACAAAGAGGGCACCGGCCGCCGCGCCTTCGCCGACGATCTGCGAGAGTTGCTGGACCTGCTCGGTATCGAGCGCACGGCCATCGTCGCGCAGTCGATGGGTGGCAGGACGGCCGTCGGCTTCGCGCTGCGTAACCCCAAGCGCGTCAGCGCCCTCATCTTCGCCGGAACAACCGGCGGCGCCGTGAACGACGGCGTGCGCGAGGCGCAGGCCGCCCACCGCGACACGCCACTGGGCCGCCGTTCGCTCGCGCGGCGAGCCTATGCGCCCCGCCTGCGGGATGAGCGGCCTGATCTCGCCTACCTCTACCGGCTGATCAACGCCAACAATCCACCGCGCCCGAAGGACTTTCTCGCGCCGATCCCCGGCTACACGGGCAGTTCGTCGGAGCGGCTTGAGGCGCTGGGCGTACCCATCCTGTTCCTCGTCGGCGAGGAGGACGCGATAACCCCGGCCCCGATCATCAAAGTGGCTCACAAGACGGTGCCCAGCTCCGAGTTCGATACGATATCCGGCGCCGGTCATTCCGCCTACTTCGAAAAGGCCGATGTCTGGAACAAACGCGTCGCTCGGTTCTTGGAAGAGGCCGGTTGGGCCGGGGAAGACACGTTACCGGCGAAGGCACCTCGTTCGCAATCGCCGCTCCGCCGTCTACAACGCTGGTCAGGCCGGTAAGGGTGTCCTGCGCCTCGCCCAGGGAAGAGGCGACCTAGTTCGCGATCGCCGCTCCGCCGTCGACGACGACGCACTGGCCGGTGACGAAGTCCGCGCCCTCGATCAGGCTGAGGGCGATCTGCGCCACGTCCTCCGGCGTCGAGACACGGCCCAGCGGCGTCTGCTCCGCCGTGCGCTGCCTGACGGGTTCGTAGAAATCGCCGAGCCCCCGGCGAAGCCAGCGCGAATCGATGAATCCCGGCGCGACGCAATTCACGCGCACCTCCGGCGCCAGCGTGCGCGCAAGACCAACCGTCATGTTGATCAGGCCAGCCTTCGACGCGGCGTAGGCGATAGAACTGCCAATCGATTTCACGCCCGCAATCGAGGCGATGTTGACGATTGCGCCGTTTCCGCTCGCCTTCAGCGCCTCAGCCGCAGCGCGGGTGCAGAAGAACGGGCCTTTGAGGTTGACGGCGAGGATATGGTCCCATTTCTCCTCCGTCATGCCCTCCAGATCGGCGAAGCCAACGAACGCCGTCGTGGCCGCGTTGTTTACGAGGACATCGATGCCGCCAAACTCCTTCACGGCGGCCGCCATCATCTCACGCACTTCCGCATCGTTGGACACGTCCGCTCGGACGAGCAGAGCCCGCGCGCCCTGCGCTTCCACTAGCGCGACCGTCTCCTTCGCGTCGTCCTCTGAGCGCGAGTAATTAACGACAACGTTCGAGCCGCGTTTGGCGAGCTCGATCGTGGTCGCACGACCGACACCCACGGCGGACCCAGTGACGACAGCGGTTGTTCCCGCAAGCTCCATATCCCACACTCCACTAACAACCGTTCAGCCGTGACACTATCAACGAGCATGCGACTAGCGTCAAGGCGTACGTTTCGCACGTCATCCACGCCTCGGGCTTTGTGCGAGACACGTTCACAAATTCTTCGCGAAGCGGTTGCGTTTATTGGCGAGCTTGTGATAAATTAATTATGCGCGGGGACACCCCCGCGCAGGCCTCGAGTAGCCGCCACTGCTCGGGGCTTCTTTTTGCCCGCCGTCGCCCGCACTCGCCGGCCTCCGCAGGCAACCGGCCAACAGCCGCTCGCTGTCGAAGCCGAGCGGCCCGCGGCCGCCTCCGGCGACCCGCTTGGTAGGCGCTCTGAGGTCCGGCGGCCGCAAGTCACCGAAGGCGGCTGCAAGCTACCTCTGCGTCCACCGGACGACCATACAGCCAACCGCCCGCTGCCGCTTTCGGCGGCCGCAAGCTACCTCTGCGTCCTGCGGACGCAGAGGTAGCCGTTTGCCCGCACGTACGACCGAGCGGTAGAATCGCGTTCAAGGCGTGGAAGACGCCCGGCATCAGAAGGATGCCGGGCGTACGATGGAACATGCATGGCTGAACAATCGAGTCCCGGCGAACTGAAGGGCCTGGTGCTGGCGGGCGGCAAGGGCACACGCCTCCGCCCGTTTACGTATACCGGGGCCAAACAACTCGTTCCTATTGCGAACAAACCGATCCTATTCCACGCCATCGAGCAGCTAGCCGCGAGTGGCATCACCGACCTCGGCATCGTTGTTGGCGACACGAAAAAGCAGATCGTCGAGGCGGTCGGCGATGGCTCCCGGTTCGGCGTCTCCGTCACCTACATCGACCAGTCGGCGCCGCTCGGTATCGCCCACGCCGTAAGGATCGCGGAGCCGTTCCTGGGCGATTCCCCGTTTATTCTCTTCCTAGGCGATAACTTCCTCAAGGAGGGCATCGCGAGCTACGTGGAACAGTTCCGCAGCGGCGAGTACAACAGCCTCGTACTGCTCAGTCCCGTCGACGACCCGCGCAGCTTCGGCATCGCGGAGCTGGACGGCGAAAGACTCGTCCGCGTGATCGAAAAGCCGGCACAACCTCCGTCCAACATGGCCGTGATCGGTATCTACTTTTTCGATGCAAACGTATTTGACGCGATCCGCCAGATAGAGCCCTCACCGCGGGGCGAGCTGGAGATCACGGACACGATCCAGAAGCTGATCGACAGCGGTTGCAGCGTGCGCGCGGATGTTATCAAGGACCGCTGGATCGACACCGGCAAGCACGACGACCTGCTGGAAGCCAACCATCTGTTCCTGGAGGACCTTACGCCGGCCCTGATGGGCCGCCACGACGAGGCCAGCCAGATCCAGGGCCGCGTCGTTCTGGAAGAAGGCGCCGAAGTCGTCAACAGCCGCATCCAGGGCCCGGCCATCATCGGCGAGCGCACGCGCATCGTCAACTCTTACGTCGGGCCGTTCACATCGATCTACCACGACTGCCTAGTCGCCGATACGGAGATCAGCGGCAGCGTCGTGCTGGAGAACACGCGCATCGAGCAGGTCGGCCACCGAATCGAGCACAGCCTGATCGGCAAGAACGTCGAGCTGAAGGGCCACGAGAGACGGCCGCACGGCTACGCACTGATCCTGGGCGATTTCAGCAAGCTGCACCTGCCCTGATGACCGCGTCACGAACGGTCCTCGTCACCGGCGGCGCCGGCTTCATCGGCAGCAACTTCATCCGCCACCTGCTAGCCAGGTACGACTACCACATCATCAACCTGGACAAGCTGACGTACGCGGGCAACCTGGACAACCTGCGCGACGTGGAGGACGACCCGCGCTACCGCTTCGTCCAGGGTGATGTCTGCGACGCGGCGGTGGTGACGGAGCTGATGAACGAGGCGAGCGCCGTCGTTAACTTCGCGGCGGAGAGCCACGTCGACCGCTCGATCGAAGACGCCGGTGTCTTCATCCAGACGCAGGTTTACGGCGCGTTTGTGCTCTTAGAGGCCGCGCGCCAGGCGCCGTCACTCGATCGCTTCCTCCACATCTCGACGGACGAGGTCTACGGCCATTCGATCGGCGACCAGCGCTTCACAGAGGAGGACCCGTTTCGGCCGCGCAGCCCCTACGCGGCGGCCAAGGCGGGCGGCGAGCTGCAGTGTCACGCCTTCGGCGAGACGTACGGCCTGCCTATCGTAGTCGCACGTCCGGCGAACAACATCGGCCCGTATCAGTACCCTGAGAAGGCGATTCCGCTCTTCGTCACGAACGCGCTGGATGACGAACCGCTGCCGCTCTACGGCGAAGGGCTACAGGTCCGCGACCGCCTCTTCGTCGACGACCACTGCGAGGCGCTCGACCTCCTGCTGCACAGCGGCGAGATCGGCGAGGCCTACAACATCAGCGCCGGCAACGAACGGGCGAACACTGAGGTCGCCGAGACGATCCTGGAGATGCTGGAGAAGCCGAAGAGCCTGATCCGCTTCGTCGAAGACCGGCCGGGCCACGACCAGCGCTACGCGATGAGCTCGCGGAAGCTGGAGGCGCTGGGCTGGTCACCGCGCCACGACTACGAGGCGGCGATGGAGAAGACGGTCGCGTGGTACCGCGACCACCGTGAGTGGTGGGAGAAGATCAAGTCAGGCGAGTACCGCGAGTACTACGAGCGGATGTACGGCCAGCGCCTCGCCGAGTCCAAGCCCTTTGAGAGTTAGCGCTGCACTATCGGGGCCACGTTCCAAAGATGTGGCCTCATTGGTGTGGCCCAAGTGCAGAATCCTCTTACGCCACATCTCGTAAGATGTGGCGTCCAATGAAGAGCCACCGCCGAGTTGGCGGTGGCTCTTGAATCCTCTGCTGGCTCTAGTCTAGAACCCTGCGACCTCCTGCAGAATCAGCGCGGCGTCAAGTGCATTGATCTCGCCATCCGCGTTCACGTCGGCGTTATGCGGGCACGGCACTTCGTCTATCAGCAGCACCACGTACTGCAGGACGAAGATTGCGTCGACGCTATCAACGTGGCCGTTGCAGTCGGCGTCGCCCGGCAGCTTGTCCGGCTCGGAGGCCGGCGGCTCCGCGGTCGGTTCCGGCTTCGGTGTCTCCGTCGGCGGCGGCTCGTCGGAGCACGTCAGACTGCCGTGCGTTACGACCGGGTTCATGGGCTGCGGCGCGCCAAGCGTCGCATCAGCGAAGACCGTCACGGATAGCTCCAGCGCGCTCTTGCCGACCTTCTTGCACTCGAAAACGACGTCACCGAGATCAAAGGCACCCGTGAGGCCCTCGACCCGTGTGCCGACGAAACGCACGGCGTTGGCGCTGAAGCCGGCGTTGCAGAGGCTGTTCTGGTGTGCCGTGCAATCGAATACCGTCACGAACTCTGGGTTGTACTCCACGTCGAACGTCCAGGCGCCAAGCCCCGGAGCGACGATGTGTTCGGCGCCGACCTGCACGGCTACTTCGTAGCCTATCTGCGTCTCGGCGGAACTGACGCCCACTTCCGCGTCCACAGCGGAGGCCTGCGGACTAGCCGCGAAGCCAATTATCAGGGCGATGGCGCTGGCAAACAGTGCAACGAAACCGGCGCGGCGAATGCTCATCCCAATCATAGTACTCTGCTCGCTTCCGTCATGCCCACGAGGCTAGGCGCACCGTGCGGCGGGTGAAGTAGCTCCGCAGGCAGTATCGGCAGCGGATAATCAAAAGTGTTGCGGCAACAGCCAGAGTTCACTCCGTTCTAAAGCGGAGGCCCCGGGTCGATGCGACCCGGGGCCTTGGTGCAAGTTTCCTTTGCCTGTCCCTACGGCGGCAGCGTGCCCACGAAGCCGGCGACGAACTGCAGTATCAGCGCGGCATCGATGGCCGTCACGGTTCCGTCGTCGTTTGCGTCAGCCAGGTTGGCGCAAGGGATGTCACCGAGCAGGCCCGCGCCGAACTGTAGGACAAAGGCCGCATCGATAGCGTTCACGGTGCCGTTACAGTCGGCGTCGCCAGAGAGGCCGCCCGGCGTCGGCGTCACTGTCGGCGGCCCTGTGGTCGGCGTCGGGGTGTCGGTCGCCGGTACTGGCGTATGGGTCGGTCCAGGCGTCGGCGTCGCCGCGACGCCGCCCGCTGCGCCGGCCCAAAAGCCGGCGTCGAGCTGGTACACCGCGCTCGCCGACGTGCCGGCGACCGGCTGGCCAATGGTACTGCCGACGGCGAAGCTGGCGGACTCGCTCTCCGTCCCGCCACCGCCGCCGAGCACGTTCCAGCCGAGGTCGAAGTTGGCCGACGACTGCGCGAACGCCACACCAGCCGTCGCCAGGCCGGCCAGCAGCGCGGCGGCGAAGACGGTTCGTCTCAGTCTAGACATCGCTCACTCCTCCCGGCGCGTAGTCTGTGATGCTTCAGGTGATTGAGCGACATCATGGCAAGATGATGATCGGAGGGAACGGGATGAAGAACTCCGTCGGCATCTTCCAGATCCGCACTCGAGTCGTATCGCACCAAGCGTCGGCGTCCCCACGTCTTACCTTGATCGTAGAGTCGTTGAGCCCGAACCAGCCGACGCCCTTCTCGGGGAATTCGTCAGCGCCGTGATCCATTCCCCAGTAGAAAATCCCGTCGATTGGCCTGTCACACGTCAGATCTACGACGTAATCGTCGGTGTTGCCGCCCAAGTCGTGTGTGAATTCCAAGGTCTCGTCCGCTGCAATTGGCTGGAAATCGCTATCGTAGTTCGGTCGCGGAAAGTCGCCGCCGCGGCTGTTGACGAAACGGCTGTCAAGACCGTCCAGTGAAACCCCGTCGATCGAAGACGCCGTCGCCGCCTGCTCGGCGATCAGCGCGTAAGCGACGGTCGTGATCGGCTGGCGCGGCGAGAGCGTCTCGCCGTTGACGAACACCTGAAGGTACGTGTCGCCGGACGCGAAGACCGTCGACGTGAGCGGCTCCGTGCTGCCCAGCAGGTGCGTGAACAGGCCGCCGGAGACCGCAACAGGCACGCTGCCGACGGTTGGCTCCTCCCACAACGCCGTCCCGGCGGCCGCGGCGTCGTAGATTATGAAGGACATGTTGTAGTTGCCGTCCGCCACCGCTGCGCCGGTACCGGGATCGCTCAGCACACCCTGGTAGCTCATCACGCTGGGCACGCTCGGCGCGACGCCGGCGGCACCGCCTCCCGCGCGCACGATCTGGGCTACGTTCATCACCAACGCGGTGACGGCGATCGCCGCGATCGCTCCCAGCGCAAGTGGTATTCGGCTTCCTCGCATCTCATGCCTCCTTGCCATCAGTTGCGGAGCCCCCGCCCCGCAGTCACCCGGCGCACCGCCCTTCGCCGTCAGTGGATCGTCACAATTGTACATCCGTTCAAGCGTGTGTTCAATACCCCCGTGCAGGAGTGTCAACTGCGTATTGGTGGTAGAATGGCTCCGTGAAGGAATCTCGACCAACATCCCCGTCAATTGGCATCGTCGCCGTCAACTACAACAGTAAAGGCTTCGTCGGCGATTTTCTCGACTCGCTGGACAGCCTCGACTACGCCGACACCAAGCTGATCGTGGTCGACTCGGCGTCGACCGACGGCTCGCTAGATGAGATTATCCGCCGCCGCCCGGACGCCGAAATCATCCGCTGCGACGAGAACGTCGGAACGGCGCGCGGCAACAACATCGGTTTTCAGCGCTGCCGCGAGCTGGGTGTGGACTACGCGCTGGTGCTCAACAACGACACCACCCACGAACCGGACTTCCTCCGCCGCCTGATGGAGGCTGCGGACGGCGCCCCGGGCCGCGCGGGCCGTACAATGCTGGTCCCGCGCATCCTCTACGCCGACGACCACGCCCTGATCAGCACCCACGCCGGCGACTTCGACTGGACGCTGGGCCTGTTCCGCAATACCTACCACGCCAAGCCGGACAGCGAGGCCACACGTCAGCGTCGCCAGCTCCAGACGGCCAGCTTCTGCTGCTTCCTTGCGCCGATGTCTGTCTTTAACGAAGTAGGCCCGCTGGACGAGCGCTTCTTCATGTACTACGAAGAGACCGATTTCATCCGAAAGGCGCTGGACCTCGGATACGTGCTGCTCTACGTACCGGAAGCCGTGATCTACCACGAAGAGAGCGGCTCCAGCGGCGGCGGCTGGATGAACCCGTTCAAGCAATACTACGCCAGCCGCAACCGCCTCTACTTGGTGCGCAAGCACGCCAGTTCCCGCATCCGCTACGCGCTGTTCACGCTCTACTTCTGGGCTGGCCGGCTCGCCAAACTGCCGTGCTATATTGTCCCGCGACAGCGGGCCCTGATCCGGGCGCAACTTCGCGGCATGGCCGACTACTACCAGGGACACATGGGCCGCACGCTAGAGGTCGAGGACTTTTAGCGACATGGGCCGGGCGGTCCCCAGCGGCGCGGCGTAGCGGAATGCGAATCGCGCTCGATTGCTCCGCGATCCCGCAGCAGATGGCGGGCGCGGGCGTCTACAGCTACGCACTGACCAACGCTCTCCTCGCGCTCGATACGCCGCACGACTTCGTCGTCTTCGCCCGCCCGGGGCTGTTCGAGGACGCCGCCGCCGCGAACGGAAAGACAACGGTCGTCCCGATCGCCGCCTCGTCGCGAGCGCGGCGGCTGGCGTGGGAACAGCTCTCGATGCCGCCGCTGCTGCGGCAGCATCGCATCGACGTGCTCCACTCCACTCACCACCACACGCCCGTCGTGCGCCGCGTCGCCGCCAAGCGCGTCGTGACCATGCACGACGTGACGTTCCTCGTCCTGCCGGAGCGCTATCCGCTCGTACGGCGGCTCTACATGTCGACGCTGACGCGCCTAGCCGCGCGCGTCGCCGACCGCATTATCGTCCCGTCGCAGGCGACGCGCGAAGGGGTGCTGGCTCGCCTGGGCGTCGAAGGGGACCACGTGCGTGTGATCCCGGACGCCGCTGGCGAGCAGTTCACGCCGTCCTCCGCCGACGAGGTCGACCGGGTACGTTCCGCATATGGCCTTCAGGGCGATTACGTGCTCAGCGTCGGCAGCCTGGAGCCGGGCAAGAATCGCGGCAGCCTGCTCCGCGCCGTCGCGAAGCTGCGTGACGAAGGCGTCGATTGCACGCTCGCGATCGCCGGCCAGCGCGGCTGGCGCTACGAGGGCGACGAAGTGCTGACGCAACAGCTCGGCCTCGGCGAGCGCGTGCGCTTCCTCGGCTACGTGCCGTCCGCCGATCTGCCACCGCTCTACACGGGCGCTGCGCTGTTCGCCTTTCCGTCGCTCTACGAAGGCTTCGGCCTACCGATCCTCGAAGCGATGGGCTGCGGCACACCGGTGGTGACGAGCGACGTGTCTTCCATGCCGGAAGCCGCCGGCGACGCCGCGCTACTCGTCGACCCGCTCGACGTGGATGCGATCGCGGTGGCGCTGCGACGGCTGCTGACAGACGACCCGCTGCGGGCAGACCTGCGCGAGCGCGGCCTGCGGCGCGCGGCGGAGTTCTCGTGGCGACGCACGGCGCAAGAAACGCTAGCCGCGTACGAGGAGTTGGCGGCGAACTAGCAGCGTCGCCGTCAGCGAGTGCGTAAGCTCACGTAGCGAACACACCCAAACCAACGACCGCCCGACCTAATTCTGGTACGTTTCCTGTCGTGGACTTATCGTTCGTCATCGTCAGTTTCAACGGCCGCGATCACCTGCGCCGCTGCCTCACGTCGATCTACGAACACACGAAGGACATCGATTTCGAGGTCATCATCGTCGACAACGCGTCGGCGGACGGCACGCCGGAGATGGTCGTTGCTGAGTACCCGCAAACGACGCTCGTGCGCCGCTCGGAGAACGCCGGCTTCGCCTACGCCGTCAACCAGGGCATCACGGTGGCGAGCGGGGACAACTTCCTGATCCTGAATCCAGACGCCGAGTTGCTCTCCAACGCCGCGCTGGCGCTAGCAGAGGAGTTAGCGACGCGGCCGGACGTCGGCGTGTTGGCGCCGAAGATCGTTGACGCGGACGGCGCGCTGCAGCTCTCCTGCCGCGCGTTCCCCGCGTTTAGCACAGCGCTCTTCAATCGCTACTCGCTGCTGACGCGGATCTTCGGACGCAATCGATTCTCCAGCCGTTACCTCATGACCGACTTCGATCACACTGAGACGGCGGACGTCGACTGGGCATCCGCCGCCTGCTGGGCGGTGCCGCGCCGCGCGTTCGAGAAAGTCGGCCCCTTGGACGACAGCTACTTCTGGACGATCGAAGACGTTGACTACTGCCAGCGCGTTCACTGCGCCGGCCTGCGCGTCGTCTACTTCCCGGATGTCGCGGTGCGGCACCTCATCGGCGGCAGCTCGCGAACGCTCCCCTACCGCACGGTGATCGCGCGCCACCGCGGCATGTGGCGCTACTATCGCAGCTACTTGCGGCCGAAGTCCGTTTTGACACGGCCCTTCGTCGATGCGTCCGTCTGGGCCGGAATCCAGGCGCGCTGCGCGCTCCACTTGGCGATGACGGGAGTGAAGCGGCTGATTCGAGGAAACGACTAGGAATCGCGAGAGGCGGCGGGACGCGCCTGCTCTGAGGCGGTCTTGTCCGGCGCGGGCCCGTCCGGCCCGTCTTTCTCAGCCCAGCGCAGGTGGCGGCGCAGCCAGACGATACTGGCGCTGTTCCAGATCGAGAGCACATAGCCGAGCCGCGTCATCAGTACCAGCACAAGCAGAAACGCGCTGCCGACGACGGCGACCTCGAGCGGGAAGTAGTGGACGTAGTGGAGCAGCATCGCCGCGGTGGAGAAGAGCACGGCAATGCCGTACACCACGATGAGCAGGCCGCGCGGACCGAAGCCCGTCTCCTCCAGCCGGTGGTGGATGTGCTGTTCATCGCCGATCAACGGATGGCGATGGTCGAGAGCGCGGCGGACGAACTGGAGGGCCGTATCGAGAATCGGGAAGCCGAGGGCGACGATGGGCACCGCCACGAAGACCGTGTCTGTGACACCCGTAGCGGCCCGAATGGAGAGCGCGCCGAGGATGAAGCCGACCAGGTAGGCGCCGGAGTCGCCGAGGTAGACCGAGGCCGGCGGCAGGTTGAAAGCCAGCAGACCGAGGCCCGCGCCCGCGACTACGACGAGCAGCAGCGCGACGGTGGGGTGCCCGGCGTTGGCAGCGATCTGCGCAAGTGTCGCGGCAGCGAGGATCGTAACGCCGACGGCAACGCCGTCCCTGCCGTCGATCAGGTTGATCGCGTTCGTGAAGAAGACGATCCAGAGCACCGTCAGAACGGGTGCCGCGATGCCAAGCTCGAGTTCCGGACCCCAGGGCAGCCCGACCTGATCGAGCTGGTAGCCGGCCGAGTAGACGGCCGACGCGGCCGCGATCTGGACCGCGAGCTTCGGCTGCCAGGCCAGCAGCTTGACGTCGTCGAGGAAGCCGATGGCGAACACCAGCGCGCAGGCGGCGAGGAAGGCGAGGAAATCACCGGACTTGGGAGAGAAGAACTCGTCGGCCTGATCCGATAGGGCGGACGCGACGAACGGCGTTACCGCGAAGGCCAGCAGGATCGCCAGACCGCCCCAGCGCGGCCGCTCGCTGGCGCCGCGCGCCTGCTGGAACAGGGCGCTGAGGCTGGGCATTCGCGACGCGGCCAACAAGGCCACAGTCGCCGCCAGCCCAAACGTGAGCGCCAGTGCCAGCGTGATCAGGTAGACGTCGACCATAACTCTCCCCACAGGGTGCGCTTCGGCTTAGTGTAACACGGCTTTTTTCGTAGCTGCTAGATTGCGCGCTTGCAACGTGGGCACGCAGGCGACTACACTCGAATCGACGTGTTGCACCGGCTCCCGCTCGCCATCGTGTTTCTCACCGCTGTGTTCTCCATAACGGCGCTGCTGGCGTGCGGCGGCGACTCCTTCAATCGCTCCCCTACTCTCGAGAACGAACCTACGCTGCCGCCCGTAACACCCATTGCGCGGCCAGCAGGTATCCCGGTCACCGCGACGGAGGTTCGCTCCGGACTGGAACTGGGCAGCATCGTCCGGCAGGCCGGCGGAGAACCGGCTACCAGCGACATCCGCAGGTTGCTCTCAGCCGTCTGCGATGACGACGTGATCTGGTTCCGCACGGACCACGAGTCGATCTACGCGGCAGCGGCATGCACGGGGTTCTGGGACCCGGAGACTCTGCTCCTCTTCGCAGTACAGGATGTCGCAATCGAGATCGCCGTCGACGACACGCGCTTCCAGATTTTCATCGAGACGGTGCCGGGCGCGCAGGCCGAGTTCACGGCCAGCGGCGTCTGGGTCGACTGAACGGTGCCGCGCATTCGAGCCGTGGTGTTCGACCTCGGCCACACTGTCTGGAATTTCTCCCCCCGCACGCACGTACGGCGGCTCGTCGCGCTCCAGATGCATCTTCGGCTACGGGACAGCCTGGGCGCTGGCGCGCCGGCGCCCGAAGCGATCGACGCGGCCTTCATCAGCGCGATCCAGCGCTGGATGTCCGTCTGGGAAAGCGATGACCTCGTACAACCGCCGACGGAGAAGCTCGTGCGTGAGGCGCTCGAGCTCGTCGGCGTAACGCCCGTGTCCGAGGAACTGGCAACCCTCACCCGGCTTGGCTTCGGCAGCGAACGGGACGTACCCACCGTGGAGCCCGACACGCTCGCCGCGTTTGGCTGGCTCGAGCAGCGCGGCGCCGTAATGGGCTGCGTCACGAACACGATTCTGCTGGAGGAGGCCATCGTCGAGCTACTGGAGCGTTTGGGACTGCGCCGCTACCTGCAGTCGATGGTCGTCTCCAGCAACACGGACTTCCGCAAGCCGCACGCGTCGCTATTCCGCCTCGCTCTGGAAGAACTCGGCGTGGCGCCAAACGAAGCGCTCTTCGTCGGCGACCGGCTCGTCGACGACATCAGCGGCGCGAAGGCGATCGGCATGCGGGCGGTGTTGACGCACCAATACAGGCAGGAGCCGCTGGTGGGCGCGCGGGTCGCGCCGGACGGCGTTCTGCGGCGGCTGGGCGACCTGCCGCAACTAATCGAACAGTTGGAAGAACGCGACTGATCGCGCCCGTCCCGGGGCCAGCTAGCCGCGAAAGCCGTTCGCGATCGGCAGCCGGCGATCGCGGCCGAAGGCACGCGGCGTGATCTTAACGCCCGGCGGCGACTGACGCCGCTTATACTCGCTCGCGTCGACGAGCTGCATGACCCGACGCACCATCGCCTCGTCGTAGCCAAGCGCCACGATCTCCTCCAGGCTCCGCTCCTGTTCGACGTAGGACTCCAAGACAGGGTCCAACTCCTCGTAAGGTGGCAGCGAATCGCTGTCGAGCTGGTCATCGCGCAGCTCGGCGGACGGCGGCTTCTCGATCACATCGCGCGGTATCAACTCACGCCCGGCCACAGCGTTGCGGTGTTCGGCCAGGCGGTAAGCGAGCGTCTTGGGCACATCCTTGATCACGGCGAAGCCCCCGACCATATCGCCATAAAGCGTGCAGTAGCCAGTGGCGTACTCGCTCTTGTTGCCCGTCGTGAGGACTATCCAGCCGAACTTGTTGGATAGCGACATCAGGATGTTGCCGCGGATGCGGGCCTGCACGTTCTCCTCCGCGGTGCCCGGCGCTGTGCCAGCGAACGCGGGCTCCAGCATCTCCAGAAACGCCGCGTGGGCGGGTTCGATCGGCGTCAGCAGCAGCTCAATTCCCAGGTTCTCCGCGAGCCGGGCGGCGTCGTTCATCGAACCCTCGGAGGAGAAGCGCGAGGGCATCGAGACGCCGCGTACGTTCTCCGCACCGAGTGCGTCGACTGCTATCGCCGCCACGAGACTGGAGTCGATGCCGCCGGAGAGGCCGACGAGGACAGATCGGAAGCCGACCTTGCGAACGTAGTCGCGCGTGCCGGTGACGAGCGCCGCGTAGACTTCGGCTTCTTCGCTCAATGGCTCCGCGATGCGCGGTGCAGAAGCCGGCTGCTCGTCCGCGGCCGACCCGCCGGTGGCGGCCGCGTCGCCTACGGCGATCTCGCAGACGAGCAGCTCCTCTTCGAACTGCGCGGCGCGGGCGATGACGGCGCCGTTCGTGTCGATCACCGTGCTGCCGCCGTCGAAGACAAGCTCGTCCTGGCCGCCGACCATGTTGACGTAGCAGACGGCGACGCCGTTCTCGGTCGCGCGGGCGGCCAGCATGCGCTCGCGGTCGAGCCGCTTGCCCATGCGGTACGGCGAGCCGTTGATGTTGAGGACAACGCTCGCGCCGGTCGCGGCCTGCTCCTCCGTTGGGCCGCCCCGCTCCCAGATATCCTCGCAAACGTTGACGCCGACTGCCGCGCCCGCGACCTCGAACACCGGAGCCGCGGTCCCCGGCGCAAAATAGCGCCGCTCGTCGAAGACACCGTAGTTGGGCAGGAGCTGCTTGCGATAGACCCCGGCCAACGTTCCATCGCGAACGACGGCGGCCGCGTTGTAGAGCTCGCCGTCGCCATCGACGAAGCCGACGACGAGCGTGATCCCGGCGGGTGCCGATGCAACGACCCGCTCCAGCGCCGCGCGGTTGGCAGTGATGAAGCTGCCCCGTAGCAGCAGGTCTTC
Source organism: Chloroflexota bacterium (assembly GCA_029262675.1). Taxonomy (GTDB): domain Bacteria; phylum Chloroflexota; class Dehalococcoidia; order DSTF01; family RBG-16-68-14; genus JADFKB01. The sequence goes on from JAJCYW010000021.1 coordinate 253,032, forward strand.
CGGCGGATAGCCGGTGATGGCGAGCTCCGGAAACGCGACGACATCGCACTTCGTTGCCGCTGCGTCAGCCGCGAACGCCAAGATCTTCGCGACGTTGCCGTCGATGTCGCCAACTGCCGTGTTGATCTGCGCCAGCCCGATTCGCAGTGTTTGCATAGTTAGTGTACCAAGTACGCTAAGTCGCCTGTCTCCATTATCGTAGTTGTCGGCCGGACGGGTCAAGGATGCGTACGTGTTCCCTACGCAAGTAACGCATCGCAACGTCCTGCCCGCGCCGGAAAGTACTCGGAAGTACTACGGTGGAGTCCGCGAGCCGAGCGTCTAGAGGGCCTAGCGGGGGGAGTGACGCCGCCCAGGTGGTGCTTGGAGCGCTTCCGGAATCTGCGAGCCTCCTCGCTGATGACCCGTCGCGGCTTGGGCGCAAGCGGGATTGGCGAGAACGGGAAGTTTGATTTGGCAAAAAGGTGTTTGTATTGTCTATACTCATGAGTAGTTACCTCGTTCGCCAGGCGTCGCACCTGCCCTTCGATGCTGCAAAAGCGCTTATGCAGGTTAGCTGAGCGGTTCTACTATGTCAACTAGCCTTGCGCCGGTGCGCGGGCGGGCGCAAGGGGCCGCACTCGCGCCCAGTGGGAGCTCTGCGAGGTGGCGGCGATGATGCGGACCGACGTGCGCCGCAACGTGCCGGAGCTGGGCGGGTGGCTGCCGCCCAAGTGCGCGAGAAGCGCTTGGGGCTACTGCGACGAGGACAACGGTTTCTGGGAGCAAGTGTCCGATCGGCAAGAAGCGGCCGCACAAGCGCGACATGTTCCAGACATTCGCATCGCACCGGAAGGGCGAACTGATCCCGCTCGACGTCGCGGATTACAAGCTGATCGAACGCGAAGACTCCGGCGTCGCGTAGGCGGCCAGCCGCATGGCGGGAGTCAGCGCAACGGCTGCAACTTGAGGCGTACGAGCCTTTATGATCGGCCGCCACCAGCTGGTGTCATTAGGGAAAAGCGGGGCCACAGATGAAATCATCCGGGGCGTCTATGACCTCCAGCGTGCCATTGTTGACGAGGATGCAGCCGGTCACGTAGTCATCTTCCGGAGTCACGCGAAACAGGCACGGGAGTATCCAGACCGAGCGAGCGTTGTCCCATCTAGTCTGACCGCGAGCCACAAAGTCCAGTTCGAATCCAGCCTCTTCACAGAAGAGAACCTCTTGTTCTTGGACGGCTAGGTCAATCTCTGCTGCGGTTCTTGACGGGCCCGCCTGCGTAGGCACGGGCGTCGGCAGTACAGCCACCTGATCACTATCAGCGTCTTCCGGGGCGTAGACGTGCAGCACTGTCTTGTCCAGCGCCATGAAACCGCCTACGACAGCCAGCGCCACGATGACTGCCGCTAACGCCGAGCCAATTGCCGCCTTGTCTTTCATGACAGCGCCTCCTGAACGAGCAAGGGAGCACCACCCTACCACGAAATCATGCAGCCCTTCAAGGACTGCGCACCGTTCTAAGGCGGACTGGCTCCCGAACGGCCCTGGATCCGGTTCGATTCCTTAGAGGCCGCGTCACTCAGGCCACGCGGACGTGATCGACGTCTCCTCGACGTGGAAATCCCCAGGCTGGCGGTCCTCCGGGCCTTCGGGGCCAGGACGGAGCTTCTGAGATGGCTCTGGCGCCTAACCTGGAGATTTGTTCCCCGCCGCACGAGCAGCCAACATCTGAGCGCTCTCTTCGAGACCGCGCATCCCCATTCGACGCGCTGCGGCCGTGGCTTCCACAAGCAGTTCAGCCGCCTTGGCGCGATCCGCAGGTCTGCCGCGCGCAAGAAGTATGCCGGCGTAGTCGTGCCGGGTCCGGGCCACCAATGGATGGGCTCCCAGTCGCCGGTTCACCTTCAGAGCGAGTTCAAAGTGCTCTCCCGCGCTCGTCCAGGACGACATCGTTGCTGCTAGTAGCCCCAGATAGCGGCTGACGCTGCCAAGACAGGCGATCCCATCGCCAAGCACAGCGCAACGCAGGGCGAACGGTTGGAGGCGCTCGTACAGCACGGCTGCCCGGGGTTCATCATGGAGGAACGCACACACCTCGGCAAGCAACGCCATGGCGAACATCCACAAGATATCCTTGGGTATCATCTCCGCGTCATCTGGTAAGAGATCTGTGAGTATCTCGGACGCCTCATTCCGTCGCCCAATTTCCGTGTACACCCACGCCACGCAGCTACGGATGGCAGGTATGGTGGGATAGTTCTCTGCTAGTGCGATGGCCGTCTGCTCCAGTTCCGCCATGCGCCCTTGCTCCCGGCGCAAAATCCCCATCTGGGTCGCAAAGTTGATTGCCGTGTACGATTCTTGTATCTCCTCGCCGAATTGCAGCGCGTCCGCCGCAAGTCGTTCGCCCTCGTCGAACTCACCTCGCAGCAGAGCCAGGGTGGCCGAGAGTCGCCGGAGCCGCCATTGCTGGTACGGCTGTGGGAAGTCCTCTGTTAGCACACGACATATGCCCAGATCCTCTTCCGCGTGCTCCATGTCGCCGAGCTCGAGGTAGTCAATGACGCGCCAGTAGTGGCCGGTGATAAGGAGATCCGTCTCACCCGCACGCTGGGCCGCGTCGATCATCTCACCGAGACCGTCCAGCCGTACGACGACGTTGCCGGGCTCGGCGACCGCGAAATGCCGCGCTTCGATCACGTCCGCGAGCGTGGCGTCGTCACCGAGTCTCCGAGCCATCTCGACGGCCTCCTGACTCAACCGCGCCCGGCGTTCAGCGGAATCTGGGAACGCTAGGAGATTCCGCGCAAGCCCGGCCAGCACTCTGGCCCTCAGTGTGCTGTCACACTCCCCCAACAGTTCAAGGGCTTCTTCAGACAGCGCCCGCCGGTCTTCGTCGACGACCGCCAGGCCGCGGAAGCTGAGTGCCGCGCGGGCGAACCTGTCGGCGTCGCCTAGCTGCCGTGCCACGCTCGCCGCCTCCTTCAGTGTCGTTGCTGCGCGATCGTGCCCCCCGGCCCTCCACTGGGCGTCTCCCAGGCCCAAGAGAAGTTCGCAGCGACATGTGGGGTCCAAGCTTCTCGCGTCCAACACCTCCAGCGTCCGTTCGTACTCCTCAATGGCGTCTTCATAGGCGAGAGCCAAGGAGGCCTGCCTTGCGGCCCGCTCACCATAGTCGATAGCCTTCTCGGCGTCGCCGAACAGCGACGCTTCCCTAAAGTGGTGCGCGAGTTGCGACAGCGGGACCTTGCCACCGGCGGCGCTCCGGGCCTCCAGCGCTTCGCCAGTGCGCCGGTGCAGCTCCATGCGCCGCGAAAGCGGCAGCGCGTCATATAGCGCACGCTGGATCAAGCCATGCCGGAAGGCATAGCGACCACGTCCCATTTCCGTGACCACTGCCGCACGTACGCCCTCGTCGATTGCGTGAAGCAATTCGTCACCCTGAATTTCGACGACAGTAGCGAGCGTGGACGAGGCGAAATCGTTTCCGACGACGGAAGCGGCGGCCAGCGCCCGCTGGGACGTCTGGGACAAGCTGCTGAGCCGCTGGCCGATCACATCTACGACCTGGGTTGGGATACCCAAATCGGTGAGGTTCACGTCGTCCAGGTGGCCGGCTTCACTGCCCGCCGCGATCAGCTTCCCGACTTCGCTCACGAACAGCGGGTTGCCGCGGGTCAGGCGTTGGAGGGCAGCCACTAGCTTCGCGTTGGCCTTCTCCCCGGCGATTAACTGAAGAAGACTCGCTACGTCTTCGTTGCCCAAGCCGTCGAGCGTCAGCCTCTCATGATTCGTAAGCCGCGCGATCTCACTTAAGAATTGGGCGAGACCATTCCGGCGGCTAGCTTCGTTGTCCCGGCAAGCCGCTATGATCAACATATGAGCGTCTGAAGTCGCCCGCATCAGGAACTCTAAGAGGCCGAGCGACGAAGGGTCGATGAAGCGTAGGTCGTCAATGACCACGACGATCGCCCTGCGCCTCGCGGCATTCTTGAACAACGTCGCCACGCTGTCGAAGAGGCGGAAGCGCGCCTGGGCAGGAGCCAAGTCTCCGGTTGGCGTTGGCAGTTCGGGATCGCGATCGCGGATTTCGGGGACGAGCTGTGTGAGGAACGGGGCGCCAGCCCCCATCTGCTTTGCGAGTTCGTGCGAGTCGACCTGATCGACGTAGGAGCGGAGGATTTGGATCCACGGCCAATACGGCGGCGTCCCTTCGTCCTCTCTGGCCGAACCGGAGAGCACCCGCGCCCCGCGGAGGGCTGCGTATGCCGCGACCTCGTGGGCCAACCTCGTCTTTCCGATGCCCGCTTCGCCAGCAAGCAACACGGTCCTGCCCCGCCCCTCCAGCGCCCCGTCCAGGGCTCCGCGCAGCTCCCGCAGCTCCCGCTCGCGCCCGACGAACGGGCCGAGCGCGGGCACGCTGACTACGGGGCCATCATCGAGGCGTCCCTCCGTGATCCGTTGCAGGAGCGCCTCCGTCTCCTCGGCCGGCTCGACGCCCAGCTCCTCCCGGAGGGCCTTCCGGCATGCTTCAAGCTGACGCAGGGCTCCCTCCCGGTCGCCGGTCCGGGCAAGCAACCGGACTAAACTGCGTTGCGATTCTTCATTGAGGGGGTCTGCGCGGACGAGCTGATCGGCGCGTTCCTTCGCGAGCTCAAGGCGGCCCGTCGTTTCATACAACTGCGTGAGCTCAGCCAGCAGTTCTGCGTGTAGCGCTGCCAACTCGTCGCGCGGCCCGGCCGTCCACTCCTCATACAGGTCCTCCGGTAGAAGCTCACCCTCGTACAGCTTCAGCGCCTGCTCGTACAGCGAAGTGTCCGTGCGCATCGCGTGGGCCTGCCGACCCAGCTCCCGAAACTCATCGATGTCGAGTCGGACGTCCGGCAGCAGGACCAGGAGTTCTCCGTTCGATTCGACGAGTTCGGCCGGGCGGCTGCCATTTCGCAGATCAGAGCGCAGGTAGTGGCGGTTCTTGCGTAGGTTCGCGGCCGCCGCCTTCGGCTTGAGGTGGCCCCAGAGCGTATCGAGGACCTGTTCCCGGTGGAGACTCCGGTTGGGCTGCAGCGCCAGCAGCTTGATCAGCGCTTTCGCCTTGCTGTGCCGCCACGAGGCGTCAATCAGCGTCAGTTCGCCGGAGCGCACCTCGAAGCGCCCCAACATGTGGAGGCGCACGCCGACAGCTTCGCGCCGCCCCATGACTACACCGCTCCCCCGGCCGCATGCACGCACTTCGCGGTTACTCGAGGCCGCGCAGTCCAACGTCCACCACCAGCAGCTAGCTGACGGATCATAACACATCTGTCAAGCGAGGAACGCCCTGAGGAACGTTTGAGGAACGCTTGCCGCCGTATGGTTGCAACAACCGGCGGCGAGCGCCGGTCAATCAAGCGGCACGAACGCCAGCGGCACTTGGGGGAACCTTGATACAGCGGTTTCCGTCGTCTGACCACCAGCACAATGAGTTCAGTGGCCTTCGGCCCTGGGCTAAGGGCGACGCACTGGCGGTCCCGAGCTGTCGCCGGCGTTTAGCCACCCAACCCCGCTCGCGCGGCGGGATAGCGGTCGCGCTTTTGAGGGGGATGCGTCATCCGGCGACATAATTGTTCTTTAGACGCTGGTGTCTGCACGCACGCGGCGCGGCATTGTCCGGCGTCTGTATATTCTACGCCCGCGAACTAAACGCAGAGTTGGCACACGAGGAGGTATGACATGATCAAGATAGGACGCTTGCAGATGACGCTGCTCCTAACCATAGCCGTAGCAGTTGGCTTGATCAGCCTGCTGTCTGGGCAAGCTTTCGCGGGGAAGCCATCAAACAATGATTTCTCCAGCGCGACCGTGATCAGCAGTGTTCCGCACGACCCGGCAGCGCTCAGTACGGTCGGGTCCACTACCGAGACTGGGGAGCCGGTTACGTGCTTTTCGATAGGGAGCACGGTCTGGTACGAGTACACCCCATCTGTGGATCAGTTCCTGATCGCCGACACGAACGGTAGCGACTTCAACACCGTCCTAACCGCCCAAAACGGTAACGCGGTAGACTCGCTCGTCGAAGTGGGATGCGACGACAACGGTGGCACTGACGGCATCGACTCCAAGATCTCCTTCCTGGGCCGTGCTGGCGTCACCTACTATATCCAGGCAGGCGGCAGCGGCGGAGGTACCGGACAGCTTGAATTCAACCTCACCACCACTGGCGTAAAGACGGGCCTCCCGACTGTGCTCAACTTCCAGGGCAGGCTCGGCCTCATTTCCGGCGCTCCCGTCACTGGCACGAAGGTCATCGCGTTCCGCATATATGATGCGGCCACGCTGGGAACAAAGCTCTGGGAAGAGACTCAGTCCGTTGAGGTGACCAACGGCCTGTTCAATGTCCTCTTAGGCAGCATCAATGTGAACCTGCCGACTGCTCTATTCGGGGGGAACACCCGCTTTATTGAAGTACAGGTCGAGGGGGCCTCGGCACAATCGCCCCGCACCCGCATTGGAACCGTCCCATTCGCCATGCTTGCCGCCATTGCGCAGGACGTGGTCGACGGTTCGGTGACGACTGCGGATCTGGCGGCTAACGCGGTGGATAGCTCCAAGATCGTCAATGGCACGGTGGCGGCGGCGGACCTGGCGGCTAACTCGGTGGATAGCTCCAAGATCGTCAATGGCACGGTGGCGGCGGCGGATCTGGCGGCTAACTCGGTTGATAACTCCACGATCGCGGACGGTTCGGTGACTACTGCGGATCTGGCGGCTAACTCAGTCACGGCTGCGAACGTCGAATTCAACTACGCGGGCAGCGTCGGCGAGGGGGGGATCGCCAACGATTCCAACCTATTAGACGGCCTGGACTCGCTCGCTTTCTGGAAGCTAGCCGGCAACAGCGGCACAACAGCCGGGACTAATTTCGTCGGCACGACAGACGACGAGCCTCTGGAGCTGCACGTGTTCGGCACGCGTGCCCTGCGCCTGGAGCCAAACGTCAACAGCCCCAACGTCATCGGCGGCTACAGCGGCAACAGCGTGACGAGTGCGTACGGCGCGACGATTGGCGGCGGGGGAACGAGTTTCAACATCAACAGTGTTTCCGGCATCTACGGCACCGTCGGCGGCGGCAGTAACAATACCGTCAGCCAACAGTACTCCACTGTCGGTGGTGGCCTCGCCAATACCGCTGGCTCGCCGTGGTCCACCATAGGCGGCGGCTCGGCCAACACGATCACGGCGACCAACACCTACGCCACGATCGGCGGCGGCCAAGGCAACACCGCCAGCGCCCATTCGTCCACGGTCGGTGGCGGCGCCAACAACCGCGTCACCGACGCCGGCGGCACGGTAAGCGGTGGCATCAACAACCAGGCGGGAGACAACCTCGGCACCAGTATCGACAGGTTGTATGCCACCGTCGGCGGCGGCACCGGCAACACCGCCAGCGGCGTCGAATCCGTCGTTGGCGGTGGCACTGGCAATACCGCCAACGGCTCGCAATCCACGATTGGCGGCGGCACCGGCAACACCACAACTGGTGTCGAATCCACCGTCGGCGGCGGCTTCGGTAACACCGCGGGCGGCGCCGCGCACACAACCGTCGGCGGCGGCTTCTTCAACAACGCCACTGACACATTCTCGACGGTTGGCGGCGGACAGGGCAACTCTGCGACCGGCACGAGATCCACGGTCAGCGGCGGCCAGAGCAACACCGCCGACGGTGGTTGGTCCACCGTGGGCGGCGGCGAGAACAACACCGCTAGCGGCGACCGCGCCACCGTCGGCGGCGGCCGCAGCAACGCCGGCGACGGCGCCTACGGCACCATCGCCGGCGGCGGCGAGGCCGCCCCTGGCACCGCCGCCACGGCCAACCGCGTCACCGACGACTACGGCACGGTGGGCGGCGGCGGCAACAACCAGGCAGGAGACGGCACCGCGAGCACGACCAATGAGCGCTACGCTACCGTCGGCGGCGGCCAGAGCAACACCGCCAGCGGCCAGGGCTCGATGATCCCCGGCGGCTTTGACAACGAGGCCTCTGGCGACTTTAGCTTCGCCGCCGGGCGCAGCGCCCAGGCGACGTGGGATGGCTCCTTCGTCTGGGCGGACGGCGGCGCAAGCGCGACGGTGTCCCCAGCGGTTAATTCATTCACCGTGCAAGCTGGGGGCGGCATCTGGATGGGCAACAATAACTCGCCCACCATCGGCGCCGGACGCTTAATCAACACCTCGTCCGGCGGGTTCTTGACCGTCGGCGGCATCTGGACAGACAGCTCTGACGCGAACCTCAAGACAAACTTTGAAGCAGTGAACACTGACGAGATCCTCTCACTTGTCGCGGACCTTCCCGTCACTTCGTGGAACTTTATGACGGAAGGGGATGAAGTGCGCCACCTGGGCCCAACCGCCCAGGACTTCTACGAGGCGTTCAGTCTCGGTCAAAACGATACGTCAATTGCATCGCTAGACACCGGCGGCGTGGCTTTGGCCGCCATCCAGGCGCTCTACGACCGCGTCCAGGAGCAGGAAGCTCAGATCGCGGCGCTGAAGGGTGAAGGCGTGGCGCCTGCGGAAGCCACTAGCGCAGACCTGGCCGCGACCGGCTCTGACGGACCGAGCGGCTTGTTCTACGGGCTGCTGTTGGCACTGGCACTGGTGCTGGCGCTGCCCGCCACCGCCGTAGCGATCGTCCTTGGACGGAAGGCCCTCGCCCGGGCGGGGTCGTAGGAGGGGAGCATGAGTAGACAGAGCATCTCCACCCTCTTCACGCTTCCGCTCGGCGCACCCTTGCCGTGGCGCAGTCCGCGGTGGCCAGAACGGAGCGCGCCCGGTGCTGGCGAGGCCGGCAATGGAGCCCAGTGCGATGATGAATAGAGAAAAGCGCGCAGGAAGCCACAGAAGTAGCCATAGGCGCATCATTCTCACGGTTCTCGCGGTCGCGGCCGCCACGACGGCACTGGTGGCGTTGACCGTCATTCCCGCGCTCACCGGAGCGCCTGCGACCACGCTTCCCTGGTCAAGCTTTTCAGTAGTAGGGGGATCGTCGACTTCGGACATCTACGGTATGGACGTAGCGATCTCCCCCATGGGCGGCGGCCAGTCCGAGAGCGACCTCTACCAGGTGGAGCCTGGCTTCATATCGGGGTCAGTTCCCCCGCCGACGCCTGGCGGCAAGCTCCCCTGGCCGGGCGACAGCGACGGCGACGGCTGCGCCGACGCGAACGAGAACCTACCCAAGGGTCAGTCAACCCAAGGCGGGGGCCGCGACTACCTGGACCCGTATGACTGGTACGACATAAACCAGGACGGCGTCATCGACCTGCTGAACGACATCCTGGGCGTGATCCAGCACTACCAGCCGACTCCTGGTGGCGCCCCGCCGTACGACGTCGTTTACGACCGCGGGCCGACAACAGGGCCTAATGGGTGGAACAGGGCACCGCCAGACGGCGTCATCGACCTGTTGAACGACATCCTGGGCGTGATCCAGCAGTACAGCCCGACAGGCTGCACAGACCCAGGCCCATAGGAATAGGATAGAGAAGTGCAGCTACGGGAGCGCCCGGCTTCGCCGGGCGCTCCTAAAGCAGAAAGGCCTGAAGAACAAGCTTGACAGATCAAGAAGCCATCGATCCACGCCCGCAACCTGAGGGAGGAAGACCATGACAACCGAACGCACCATCATCGCGATCCTGGTGGCATTCATTATCGGCGTGATGTTTACGGCCACGCCGGTCGGAGGGGCCGTGGTGGACCCGGTGAAGGGAGTGTTGCGAATCTCGAGCGCGGGGTCACCCGCGCCTGTCGAGCTCGTCAACTTCCAGGGACTGATCACCGACCCCGGCACGGGCGAGCCAATAGCCGACAACATCTATTCGGTCCGCTTCAGCGTCTGGGACGCCGCCGCGGCCGGCACCGAGAAGTGGAATGAGACCCAGAACGTGACTACGAGCGACGGCCTGTTCAGCGTGCTGCTGGGCTCCGTCACTCCGATCACCGCGACCGTCTTCGAGGGGTCGCCCCGCTACCTGGAAGTAAAGGTTGGCGCTGATCCCGCGATGACGCCTCGCCAGCAGTTCGCCACCGTGGCGTATGCGTTCCACGCGGTCAACGCCTGGTCGCTGGGCGGCAACAGCGGCACGACCGCAGGCACCGACATCGTCGGCACGACGGACAACCAGGCGCTGGAGCTGCAGGTGAACAGCAACCGCGCCCTGCGGCTGGAGCCGAACGCCACCAGCCCCAACGTCCTCGGCGGCTATAGCGGCAACAGCGTCACGAGCGGCGCGTTCGGCGCCGCCATCGGTGGAGGGGGCTCGGTCGGGGTTGGCAACGCGAACAGCGTCACCGACGACTACAGCACGGTAGGTGGCGGGGTAGGTAATCAGGCGGGCGACAATGCCGGCATCACCGAAGAGTTGTACGCCACCGTCGCGGGCGGCAACCACAACGCCGCCAGCGGCCATAGCTCCAGCGTCGGCGGCGGCGGCATCAACATCGCCAGCGCCTCGGGGTCCACGGTGGGCGGCGGTAACTCCAACAACGCCACCGCTGACAGAGCCACTGTGGGCGGGGGCATCAGCAACACGGCCAGCGGCGCGGACTCCACCGTCGGCGGCGGCGACCTCAACACCGCCAGCGCCAGCTGGTCCACCGTGGGCGGCGGTTTCGAAAACACCGCCAGCGGCTTGGGCGTCGCCACCGTCGGCGGTGGCGCTGAAAACACCGCTAGCGGCCTCGGCGCCACCATCGGCGGCGGCCGGAACAACACCGCCAACAAAGTAGACACCACCGTCGGGGGCGGCTACGGCAACACCGCCAGCGGTATCGAGGCCACGGTCGGCGGCGGCGACGACAACACCGCCAGCGGGGACCTATCCGCCATCGGCGGCGGCTATTCGAACGCGGCCAGCGCCACTCTGGCCACGATCGGCGGGGGCGGAAGGTCCGACCCCGGCAACGCAGCTACGGCCAACACCGTCACCGACGACTACGGCACGGTTGGCGGCGGCGGCAACAACCAGGCCGGTGACGCTACGGGGGCCACCACCACCGCCACCTACGCCACCGTCGGCGGCGGCGAGGCCAACAGGGCCAGCGGTTCCCAGAGCACCGTAGGCGGCGGCTTGATCAACTGGGCCAGCGGTTCCCAGAGCACCGTAGGCGGCGGCGCCAACAACACCGCCGATGGCAATTACTCGACCATCAGCGGCGGCGAAGTCAACGGCACCAGCGGTCTGTATTCCTTCGTCGGCGGCGGCAGCGCCAACGACTCCATCGGCGATTTCTCGACCGTCGGCGGCGGCTACACTAACCAGGCTACTGGAGATTACGCCACCATCGCTGGGGGCGGCAGATCCGATGGCGGCATTCCGTCGTCCGCGAACCGCGTCACCGACAACTACGGCACGGTGGGCGGCGGCGGAGACAACCAGGCCGGCGATGGCACCGCCAGCACCATCAACGCGCCCTACGCCACGGTCGGCGGCGGCCGCAACAACGACGCCACATTGTCGTACGCCACTATCGGCGGCGGACGCAGCAACGACGTCGACGGCGAATACGGCACGATCGGCGGCGGCGGCGAGTCTGTTCCCGGCTCCGCCGCCACGGCCAACCGCGTCACCGATAACTACGGCACCGTGGGCGGCGGCGGCAACAACCAGGCCGGCGACGGCGGCGTAGCCACCGACCGGCGCTACGCCACGGTCGGCGGCGGCCAGAGCAACACCGCCAGCGGCCAGCAATCGACGGTCCCCGGCGGCTTCGACAACACCGCCTCGGGCGCCTTTAGCTTCGCGGCTGGGCGTAGCGCCTCAGCGACCCATGCCGGGTCCTTCGTCTGGGCCGACGACACCGCCGCTACCATCGCCTCGACGGCAGTTGACCAGTTTACGGTGCGCGCCTCGGGCGGCACTCGCATCTTCTCTAACTCGACGTCGACCGTGGGCGTGAACCTGCCCGCGGGCGGCAACGCCTGGGCGGTCATCAGCGACCGGAACGTCAAGGCCAACTTCGCCGAGGTGGACGGACGGGACGTGTTGGACCAACTCGCGTCTATCCCCATCGATACGTGGAACCTGACAAGCCAGGATGAGTCCATCCGCCACATCGGCCCCGTGGCGCAGGACTTCTACGCCGCCTTCGAAGTGGGCGAGGACAACACGCACATCACGACGTCGGACGCCGATGGCGTGGCGCTGGCTTCTATCCAGGCTCTCTATGACTTGGTCCAGGAGCAGGAGGCGCAGATCGCGGCGCTGAAGGGCGAAGGCGTGGCGCCAGCGGAAGCCGCCGGCGCTGATCCGGCCGCGACCGGCTCTGACGGACCTGACGGCCTGTTCTACGGGTTGCTGCTGGCACTAGTGCTGGCGCTGCCTGCCTCCGCTGTAGCGATCGTCCTTGGCCGGAAGGCGCTTCTTCAGGCGAGGTCGTAGGAGAAGACCATGAATAGACGATTCAAATTCGCGGTCACAGCCGGGGTGGTGGCCCTGGCGCTGGCCCTGAGCGCTAGTGTGGTGCTCAGCGCCACCGCCCTGCCGTGGTCCGTGTTCGGCTCCAGCGGCAACTCCTCGTCCTCGACGAACTACGACCTGAGATCGAGATCCGGTCAGGCAGTGCCTATCGGGGACTCCGGCAGCACGAACTACGGCCTCTGTACCGGCTTCTTGTGCGGAGTCGCCGGCGCCACGCCGACGCCGACGGCAACACCAACGGCGACGCCAACCGCGACGCCCACGGCAACTGCAACGCCGACGGCCTCGCCAACGCCGACGATCACGCCGACGGTGGGGGGCAAGCTCCCCTGGCCAGGCGACACAGACGGCGACGGCTGCCCCGACGTGAACGAGAACCTACCCAAGGGTCAGTCAACCCAAGGCGGGGGCCGCGACTACCTGGACCAGTATGACTGGTACGACGTAAACCAGGACGGCGTCATCGACCTGCTGAACGACATCCTGGGCGTGATCCAGCACTACCAGCCGACTCCTGGTGGCGCCCCGCCGTACG